>BPHJ01000001.1:0-1820000 GCA_026003475.1 Candidatus Kapaibacterium sp.
TGGATTCGATCATCCGCAGGCAGGTAGTTTCAATCCACGCGCCCGCGTGGGGCGCGACTTACGCGCTCAACGTCATCCGCGGTCGCTGGCTGGTTTCAATCCACGCGCCCGCGTGGGGCGCGACCTGCACCGTCTGCTGTAGCCCTTGGATGTCCTGCGTTTCAATCCACGCGCCCGCGTGGGGCGCGACTGGATTTAATCGAAGAAAAACAATCACTAGGAGGTGTTTCAATCCACGCGCCCGCGTGGGGCGCGACCGCGATCCGCAACGGTCACAATTCGGGCCGCCGGGTTTCAATCCACGCGCCCGCGTGGGGCGCGACCATTATGTCCCACTTACTTGCGAGGTTGTTTAATGTTTCAATCCACGCGCCCGCGTGGGGCGCGACGTGCAATCGGTCGCGCAGTCGCTTGCGCACATTCTGTTTCAATCCACGCGCCCGCGTGGGGCGCGACGTTTTCGATCGCGCAACGACCGACCTTGAGATCGTCGTTTCAATCCACGCGCCCGCGTGGGGCGCGACAACATGCTGTAGATCGGTATCGTCCAGAGCGTTTCAATCCACGCGCCCGCGAGGGGCGCGACGGCTCATCGCTCGCGCACGATGACGCCGGTTTCAATCCACGCGCCCGCGAGGGGCGCGACGACTGCTGAGCATGACGCGTCGCAGTACTGGCAGTTTCAATCCACGCGCCCGCGAGGGGCGCGACTGGCTGCTCGAGCCAGCGTCGTAGACTCATGCGTTTCAATCCACGCGCCCGCGAGGGGCGCGACCTGCGTGATAGCTGTCGTGAGCTAGTGAGGTTTCAATCCACGCGCCCGCGAGGGGCGCGACGCGCTCAGATCTGCGCGTGCCGGTCGCAGCGTTTCAATCCACGCGCCCGCGAGGGGCGCGACCGTTGTAGCGTGACCACGACGGTGTGAGTCCGCGGTTTCAATCCACGCGCCCGCGAGGGGCGCGACGTGCGTGCAGTCTTGAGCGTAGCCACGTGCCGTTTCAATCCACGCGCCCGCGAGGGGCGCGACGTGCTAGCGTGACCGATCTCGACGCTATGGCGTTTCAATCCACGCGCCCGCGAGGGGCGCGACCGCAGCTGGCATCTGCGCGCTGCTAGTTCGCAGCGTTTCAATCCACGCGCCCGCGAGGGGCGCGACCTGGCTGTGCACTTGTCGGTGGTCCTGGTCGTTTCAATCCACGCGCCCGCGAGGGGCGCGACCGCAGCTCGAACGTTTGTACCGACTGGCAGTTTCAATCCACGCGCCCGCGAGGGGCGCGACGATTGACTTATCGGAGCGTTCGATGTCGCGTTTCAATCCACGCGCCCGCGAGGGGCGCGACTCGTCGAGTCTTGCGACGTGCTCGTACGGAGTTTCAATCCACGCGCCCGCGAGGGGCGCGACTCCGCTGATGCGAGTCCGATTCTAGAGGAGTTTCAATCCACGCGCCCGCGAGGGGCGCGACGCTTGGAGTGTGCGCGCTGCCGATGTCGCGTTTCAATCCACGCGCCCGCGAGGGGCGCGACCTGGTGCGCATCGTCTGGCATTCGCGTTTCAATCCACGCGCCCGCGAGGGGCGCGACCGCTAGCGGATGCATCGCCGACAGCGCGTTTCAATCCACGCGCCCGCGAGGGGCGCGACGCGTATGCGCGCATATCTCAGCCTCAGCGTTTCAATCCACGCGCCCGCGAGGGGCGCGACCTGCGTGACGCTGATCGGTGACGCTCCTGGGTTTCAATCCACGCGCCCGCGAGGGGCGCGACCATGTGCGCGTCGATGCGACGTGCTCAGGTTTCAATCCACGCGCCCGCGAGGGGCGCGACCACTGCTGATCGTGCACGCGCGCATCTGTACGGTTTCAATCCACGCGCCCGCGAGGGGCGCGACCTGCGTCAGGACTGCTACCGCATCACCGGTTTCAATCCACGCGCCCGCGAGGGGCGCGACGCTGCGCTGTGCATCGCGACTCGCTACGCGTTTCAATCCACGCGCCCGCGAGGGGCGCGACTCGTAGTCGCGACGTCTCGCATGCACGCGTTTCAATCCACGCGCCCGCGAGGGGCGCGACCGTGTCGGCACGCAGTCGATCGCGACGTCGTTTCAATCCACGCGCCCGCGAGGGGCGCGACGCTGTGCGCGATCGTCTGACCGCATCGACGCGTTTCAATCCACGCGCCCGCGAGGGGCGCGACCTGCTGCAGCTCGGACGATGCTACTGCGGTGTTTCAATCCACGCGCCCGCGAGGGGCGCGACCGTACTGGACTTCGTCGAGCCTCAGACGTTTCAATCCACGCGCCCGCGAGGGGCGCGACCGTGTACGCAGCTGGTATCCGTGCGAACGTTTCAATCCACGCGCCCGCGAGGGGCGCGACCGTGCATCGTGTACGTCATCGTTCAGCGTGTTTCAATCCACGCGCCCGCGAGGGGCGCGACTGCTGCATACGGCTGTCCGCGCACTGCGTTTCAATCCACGCGCCCGCGAGGGGCGCGACTGCTGATGCGCATCTCGCAGCTCGGTTTCAATCCACGCGCCCGCGAGGGGCGCGACCTGCATCGACTGCTTGCATAGCCTGCGTTTCAATCCACGCGCCCGCGAGGGGCGCGACGCTGATTGTCACGTCGCGTATCTGCTACGCGTTTCAATCCACGCGCCCGCGAGGGGCGCGACGCAGTCGTGCTGATGCGTTGCTCATCGGTGTTTCAATCCACGCGCCCGCGAGGGGCGCGACGTGCCGACGTGCCGATGCGTCGCGTGGTTTCAATCCACGCGCCCGCGAGGGGCGCGACGTGCGACGTACGACTGTGCACGCTGCCGTTTCAATCCACGCGCCCGCGAGGGGCGCGACTCGCGTCGCTCGACTGTGCGCAGTCGAGCGTTTCAATCCACGCGCCCGCGAGGGGCGCGACCTGATCGGCAGTCGCGCTGCAACGTGCGTTTCAATCCACGCGCCCGCGAGGGGCGCGACGCTGCCGTAGGCCGTGCACGCAGGTTTCAATCCACGCGCCCGCGAGGGGCGCGACTGCACGCATGCGCGTAGCGTACTGCGTTTCAATCCACGCGCCCGCGAGGGGCGCGACGATGTCGCATCGGCTATGCGCGTGCGTTTCAATCCACGCGCCCGCGAGGGGCGCGACGTCGCACTGATGCGCGACGTGCATCGCGCTGTTTCAATCCACGCGCCCGCGAGGGGCGCGACGCGTCTCGACGCATGCAGCGCTTCGCAGCCGTGCGTTTCAATCCACGCGCCCGCGAGGGGCGCGACGTCGACATCGTGCGATCTGCGCACTGCGTTTCAATCCACGCGCCCGCGAGGGGCGCGACGTCGGCAGCTTGCCGTTCGCAGCTGCGTTTCAATCCACGCGCCCGCGAGGGGCGCGACTGCGGAAGCGTAAGCTTCCGTTACATTGCAATTTACACACAACACCCCGCTAACCCTGCATCTCTACTCCCCTCGTCACCCGATCTTTTGCATCTTGCGTTCTTGTAAGTCTCCAATCCTCAGCATGTTACGTACCTCCGCTAACCTCCCAGGAATTTCTCTGCAACTTCGGTTAGCGCTCAGAGTATCGTGCACAAAATCGTGCCCGCTCCACGTGGGCCTCGACCACACATTTCATCCTGCACACCGACGCGCTTTCTATCTACGCACCCACGTGAGGCAGGACCTGAGTCGGCTGCATCAAAAGATCAATGGGTCGTCAATGCTCTGGACAACCGCAGCACCATGATGCTCTACCCGCTGCTGCCAATTATTCCCCAAAAAGTAGAATCGCAGACTATCCTCTTTCGGATTGTACGTCTCCAAAAGCCGCTTGCGCAAGACTAACCAGTCCCCCTCCGAAATGTTACACTCAAAAACTGACTTTTGCACCCGTATGCCATAGTTGAGGCAATGCTGTGCAATCTGCCGCAGACGCCGTGCGCCCTCGGGTGTAACAGTCGAAACATCGTAACTGACAAGCACCATCATCGCTACTTGATAACAAATGGTGGATACTCTGGCAGGTCGCCACGGATGTACCGTGCCAATAGCTGCGCTTGCACATGCGGCAGCAAGCCGACGGTTATTTTCTCCTGGAGAAAAGGATGGGTAATCTCTTCTTGCTTCCGTTGCTGGTAGGCAACGATGACACGCTTACGAGCAGCATCGCTCATCCGAACCTCGCCGGAGGGCCGTATCTCGAAATCCTCGGCGGTGACTTGTCGAAGGTTGACCAAGGAGAACATCATCCGGTCGCCCAAGTACGCACGGAATTCTTCCAGTATATCGAGAGCCAGGCTTGGTCTGCCTGGCCGCACGCGGTGGAAGAATCCAACGTACGGATCGAGACCGACCGATTCGAGTGCCGAACAAATGTCGTTGGTGATGAGCGCATAAAGAAACGACAACAGAGCGTTGGCTCGATCGCGTGGTGGGCGGCGTGAGCGCTGGGTAAAGGCAAAGTCCTCCTGTTGAGCAGTAAAAAGATGCGCTGCGACACAGAAGTAAAGCTGGGCACATTCTCCTTCGTAGCCACGCAATTGTTCCAGCGAATCAACGCGCTGGAGCATGCGTATCCGATGAGCGAACGTCTCCGTAATCGGACGCAGCAAACGCTCCACTGCTGCATCGGGGTGATTTCGCATGTGGCGGAGAAGCATCGTCCGATAGTTAGCAATTTTTGCTGCCACAATAGGACGCGAGGTAGCAAGGCTACGCTGTTCATCAGTGGCGATCGCATAGTGCGCCATGCGCAGGAGCACGTTCCCATGGGTATTGCCCGCTACTCGTGCTAAGAATGTCCCCGTAGTCGAAAGAAAACTGATGCTAACGTCACGCTCAGTGCAGAACGCCATCAGCGCTGGTGTTATTGGCTTGAAACCAAAACAGACGATACTCCCGATGGAACGAACCGGTGCTTGAAAGACTTTTTTCCCTTCGATTTCAACAACGAAGGTTTCGTGATCCTTCCGAAGGTACGCATCCTCCGAGGTGATGTAGAGCGTGTTGAGATGCTTTTTCATTTGGTCTCCGACGGTGGGTTATACAGCTCGCGCATGTACCTTTCGAGTCGGTGGTGGTTATGTGCTTTTGGCTGACATAGATCGAGCAATGAGCAACTGAGGCATTTTGGCTCGTACCGCGCAGGCGGCAGCTGCCCCGATTCGAGCATCGCCCGTACCGCAGCAATCGTTTCGAGCGTCTCCGTTCGGAGTGCATCGTCAAGCTCGATGAGCAGCCGCCGCCGCGTCTTGCCGTAAAAGAACGCCCCGTACCGGATCGTGCAGTCCATCATTTCCTCCAGACAGAGCGCTTGCGCGCAGAGCTGGACATCATCGCTCCGATCGCGCTTTGGTGCCCCGACCTTGTACTCAATCGGCAGGATGCTTCGATTTCCACTGTCGTCGCTGATCTCGACGACATCGCACATTCCCGTAATGCCGTAGCGAAACGAGGCAATCCGCATCCCACGCACAATGTGGAGACCGTCGTCGCTCTCTTCATCGGGCAGATGAACGACCTCGTGGAAGAGCGAACCACTGGTGGTCAGCACGTTATCCTGCCAGATGTTATCGAGCGCCAACAAGCTGCATTGGCGCTGGCAGAAACGCCAGTGCTGGAGCAGATTGATTGGCAACAGCTCGTCTTCGGTGTACATAGGCTCGATCGGCACCTATAGAGGGCACTGCGTAGAGCACCACCGCAGGATGATTCGTCGGCGCTGCGGCTTAGTCCACTGGAACAACCAACCGAGGTGATGCTTGGATCGGGTTTCCATCGAGCAAGAGCTCGTAATCGTCAAACGAGCGCGTCGGACCATCGGAGCGGCGGCGATGGGCCACACGCTGGAACAATTCGTGTGCGGGCCTGCTGCCCAGCGGAGACTTGTGCTCGAAGATGACCAGTGCGCGTGTGCTCATCAGTCCCCGTGCAGCTGAGCGATCATGTTCGAACATTTGTTCGAGCGCTTGCCAGAATAGCTCCAGATCATCGGCTGAAAAGCCCGTCTGCTGTGCCAGAAACGGCGAGACAAAGCCGTAGGCGCGATAGAGGCCATATGGCACGGTGTATTTGCGCCCCATCGTGCGGTTATCGCCTTGCTGCTTGGCTGCTTCTTCTTCGGTCGTCACCGCCATGCGTGTAATCGAGTGCTCCAGTGCAACGATCGGCTCGACCGAACGTGCAAAGGTCATCTGGATCGGTCCTCGCACTTGGCCACAATTGATCCCTGTGGTCATGACAGCCCCGAAGGCACGGATGTCGTAGAACGTCTGGCACATCCACTGGCGGGCTTCCTCGACAACATCCCCGCCTGTTCGTTTTTTCGCCTCTTTTTTCTCGACCATCTCTCCAGCGCCAATTGCTTGGTAGGCGCGTTTGTGCTGTTCGTTGAGAATGGCTTTTTCCTTGACGTAGATCTCATACGGCGACCGATTCTCTTTGGTCAGCAGAACGTAATTGCGCACCTTCCGTTTCAGGCAGACATCGGTGACAAGGCCGATGCCTGTTTCGGCATCAACGCGCGGAAGGTTGCCCGCATCCGGATCGCCGTTGGGATTGCCATCTTGCACGTCGAAGTAGAGCACAAAGTCGTAGCGACGGGTGATGGGTTCCATTGGACTCACGACACGATTGGTGAAACAAACATTACGAAGCCGCTGGGGCGGATTCTTTCGGTTTGAAAAAGTCCTGGCGCTGGTGGTAGTAACCGAGCGCAAACTCTGCCTGCTCTTGCATGCTCAGCTGAGCGGGGAATGTGCTCAGCGGCTCGATGATTTGCCCAACGAGCTTTTCGAAGTACGTCACAAGCTGTGGGCTGTCGAGCTTGCCGATGTGGTGGTTCTTGAGTTTGAGCAACTGCGGGAAGACCGCCACCGGTGTTGCTGAAGCCGCGCCGTAGAAACGATCGCGGATGGTAGCGTTGATACCTGGCTGTGCAGCTTCTTGGATTCGCTCGAGCACAGCAAAGAGCCGCCCCAGCAAGTAGGCTGGGCGCGTGTTGGCAGGATCGAGTGTCATCGTAACCTCCGAAGAAAAGTGATGAGACATACGGCGAAGGCGAACAAGACTTGCTTTCAGAATTGCAGCACGCGGGTAGGTGACCGACTGCTCGGCGCGTATCCGCCGAATGCACTGCTGCAGCAGCGTTGCAGGGTACGGCACACCGTCGAGGATGGATTCCACTAATTGTCCTTCGAGATTCGGCGCAAGATTTTCGAGCTTACCCTGAAGGACAATTGCCTGCAGCAATCGGCGCAAAGGGAGGAACTCTGGGTCGTTAGGACCTCGCACGATACGAAGATCCTCGAAATGCTGGAGAATGTGCTCCCCAAACTGGCGAATCGTGCCCACACGGAAAAATCGCACTGCTACTCGTCCTGCATTCGGTGCCAAGCCCAGGACGTAGAATCGGCCGGTGCTTTCGGCAAGTTTTCCTGTCTTATGTGCCTCAAAGAGTGCGCGCACTGCCTCGATACTCCGATCGGGATTATCGCTCTGTTGCTCGATGTACCAACCGAACTGGCTTTCCAGATCGAATGAGCGCTCGCTCGATGGCTCTTCCGCCCAGAAGACAATTGTCGTATCACCGAGGACGACTTTGTTGCGCGAATCCCGATCGAGCAGCATGTTGAGCGCCGTCGTGTATGCAAACGCTGCTTCAATGCTGACTGGGGAATTGAAGCTTTGCGTTTTGCCATAGGATTCGAACGCTCCTGCATTGAAGGAAACAAGCGATGCACCGGTCGGGTTTGCACCGCGTACCCCTTTGATCGCAGGGTGGAGTCGCTCGATGTAGTTGCGAGTTCCTGTCACTAAACAGATGCCTTCTGGAGTGCCATCCTCGACCGGCGGACTCCACTTGCCGAAGATGTCATCGGTGACGCACGCGTGCTCAGCGCCATCAATGCGGAAGGTGATAAACGGGTTTTCCTGACACATCTGCTGCCATAGCTCGGCATCGTTCGATTGCTCGATTTGTGCAATTGGATTGTTGCGGAGGAACGCAAGAACTGCTTCCACAGAGGGAAGCTGCACGGCGCCGAGTTCCCGCTCGATACGCTCGATGAACGCTGCGTGCATCTGCTGCACACGCTCTGGTTCGGACTTGCACGGCTTGCCGAGCGCGTATTCGAGGTTGTCCCAAAGGAGGTTCGGCACTATCTGCACTGTACGCTTGACTGCTTTCGGCACACGGAATTTCCGCGCGCGTTTGCCCTCGCGCGTAGATTCGATCGCAGCAAACGAACCGTCTGGACGGAGAACGATGAGATACGGCAGCTCTTTGAACTCCCAGCCAGGTGGGGCAACGTCGGGAGCGTCGGCATCCGCAGAACGTTCGCTGCGCTGATGGGCTGCCTTTCGGTAGTAGTAGTTGTAGAGCGCGCTGAGAATCATCGCAGAATCTCTGAACTGTTGAACTGCGGAATTGTGATTGTGCCCTGATTCATCTGTGCACGAAAAAAAAGCGGCTCGGGGCTTTCGGGGTTGGTATAGTCTAAGTCGTAGAGCATAATGCCGAGATCGCGCGTCTCTTCGATTGGGGGGTGCAGCTGGCGTTCGCGTTCGGGATCGTCCACTAAGCGGAAGAAGCAACTGAACTCGCGGCATCCCAAGTACGGCTGGAGAAAGCACTGTCCCTTCCGGGCGCGCCGTTCGAAGATGGCAAGGTATTTCCCAGCAGTTTCGTTCGTGACCTTGTCAGTCGCTTCGAGCGACGGTGCAGGATGGAGCTGTGCTTCCTCTCGATCCCATAACGACTGTGGCAGAGGCCGATGATACCGAACAGGGCGTTGGGAAGGCGGAAGATACTCGAGCATCGCGAAGAAGCGGTAGCGGACATCCTTGAGCACAACTGCTGCGCGCTGCTGCCGATCGTCCTCGATGAAGATGCCGTTGCGTGAGCGATGACTGGCGCGGGAGGCAACTTCGTTACGGCGAACAGTTGCCCATCGAATAGGATGGAGAACTTCGATTCTCTGCACATGCCAACGGATCGCAGGCTTCCAGAAGATCGCCTCGAAGATCGCTCGCACCGCTGATGGCGTTGGGACATCATAGCTCACGCGCTCGACCTTGAGTTCGGGGCGGGTAAAGCACGCATAGTCACCCCATACTTCCAAACAGAAAGGACGAAACGCACCGTGCATTGGAACCTCCGTGCAGAATTGGAACCTAACCTAAACTACAAAATCACCGAACCACGATCCTTGCCCATCGAACTGGACGCCAACACCAGGAATATAGAGCTGCTTGACTGCTTGCACCCAGAGACTGCCGCAACGTTCGATGTAGCCACTGCGGGCCAGCTGCTCGACTTCATTGCGATAGAGTGTGACAACGTAGCGTTGGAGCATGCGCCAGGTTTTGTACGTATCGCGACCACGATGGATTTCCTCAATGAGCGTGCGACTGTCGAACCCTGTCACAGGATCAGTGTACCAGACAACGACGCTCTCGCGGACGCGCTCGTCAACTATCCGAAACTCATCGGCAAAGGAGCGAAATGCAAAGCTGAAATCTTCTGCGCCGTTTACCAATCGTTCCTGGAAATTTGCAGCATCAAATGTGTTGATCCGGCGATAGTAGGCATTGAAGTAGTCAACATAGAATTCCGGGTCGAGTCTGAGTTCACTGCGGGTTCGGAGGAGCTCTGCTGTAGCGTCAGCTGCTTTACGGAGCACACCGGCAGGTACGTGTGTGGGTGGATTGAAAACCACGACTTTTCCTTTCCCCTGCAATCGTTGCTCACGGTTGCAGCGCCCAGCTGCTTGTGCAATCGAATCCAAGCCTGCAATTGCACGATAGACAACGGGGAAGTCAATATCTACGCCTGCTTCGATAAGCTGCGTGCTAACAAGGCGGACGGGTTCTCCACGGCGAAGCCGTTCCTTGACCTGTTGGATAATCCAACTCCGCTCTTGGCCGCACTGGAGCGAGGAAAGGTGAAATGTCCCCTCCGGCATGAGTCGGTGGAGATCGCGGCAGTCCTTGCGGGAGTTGACAATGCAGAGCACTTGCTCATAGCCTCCTAACTCGCGGGCGAGCTCTTCCCACGTGAGACGATCCCCGCGCGCTCGATCTACAACAAGTTCGACGCGATCGAGCTTTTGAGCAAGCTCACTTGGATTTTCGATAATCGCTCGAACACCACTGATCCCCTGCAGCACCGCGGGCGGTGAACCGATTGTTCCTTCCAGCACTGGCAGCGTGGCTGTCATCAGCAGAACCGTACACCCGAAATAGTCCACTAAGCCTTGCAGCACAGACAGCAGCGGACGGAGATGTTCTGGCGGCAATAGCTGTGCTTCGTCGAGGATAATCACACTCTGGGCGATGTTGTGGAGTTTTCGAAGCTGCGAAGGGCGACACCCGAAGAGGGATTCAAAAAGCTGGACGGTCGTGGTGACAATAATCGGAGCGTCCCAATTTTCTGCCGCAAGCCGCGAGCGAAGTGTTTCTTCTTCGGGGTCGAGATTACTGTGGTGCTCGACGATCGCCTCGCTCCCGAATAGCTCCATGCTGGGACTCGGCGTATCGGTACCGTAGCGGAGGACCGCTGCCGTCTGTTCGATGATGCTGGTGTAGGGAATAGCAACAATGACGCGCCGAAGTCCATGGCGGACGGCATGTTCGAGCGCAAATCCGATCGAAGCAAGCGTTTTGCCGCCGCCGGTTGGCACCACAAGCGAGAAAAACCCCGGAGGATGCGCTGCGTTCTCGATGCACTGCAACCGAACCTGCCGTCGAAGCTCGTTGAGAGGCGTTGGTTGAACCGACCGTTCGAGCTGCTCGATAAACGTGTTGTAGCGTGATCGTAGCACATCGAGCGATGGATAGCTCCCGCGCTGAGCAGCAACGTCCGGCTGCACGAAACGCTCGGAATCAAGGGCGTCAGAATCAACTAAACAGGAAAAGAGCATGCGGACCCATAGGTGCAGCTGCTCAGGTGATTTCTGCCACGGCGAGGGTTTTGACTGCGGCGCTGGACAGGAAAGGAACTGCTGAGCCTGTGGAAGGCCGCAAACTGTGCGGTAGAGCACTTGCTCGCGTTCCTCGATTGTGAGGCGGTGTTCGAGATCGGGATGCCAATCGGTTAGGCCGCTATGGTGCCCTGCGATACAGTAGGCAAGAATCCTCGCGGGCCGATGATGCTTGAAACGTTCGAGCGCAGCAATGGCGCCGACTCCGCTATGCCGAGGCCGTTTGCTACTTTCCAAGTGCGCCTCGGGCAACACTTGACGTCGGAGGTAGCTCTGCCATTCGGGGTGGTATTTCCCCAGGTCGTGCAGCATCCCAACATAGCGTGCCCAATCACTTGCTCCGAACGGCTCGGCAAAAGCGGCAGCCATCGTAGCAACTGCCTCGAGATGTTCAGAAAGCGCTTGCCACAAAGGCTGGCCATCCGTTCTCAACTGAACGCGTGCAACAGCATCAGCCATAGGCAAGAACGTCGCCGATTTACTGCTCATCGAACAAAAATAGGCGCTCGATCTTGCTGCTGCCAACAGTAAGAAGGTTCCCGCTAACTGCTAACAAGGGTTCCGATCGAAAGGACTGGTTGGGCTTATGTCTTCCCCCCGCATATTCCCACACTCCGCAGTTGAGGTCTTGCTCTGCGCTTCCGTAGTCCCAACGGGATTCGAACCCGTACCGCCACCTTGAAAGGGTGGTGACCTAACCATTAGTCGATGGGACCGTTGCAATCATGATGCCTGTGCATGTGGCAGACATGTGCAAGCCAGACTGCACTAAATTTGGGATGCAAAAATACGGAACATCCAGCACAGAAGCAAACATGCTCGTCATCGGACTGACCGGCAACATTGGCAGTGGTAAAAGCGAGGTCGCTCGGATTCTCGAGCGGAATGGTATTCCGGTGATTGTTAGCGACCAGATCGCCCGCCAGATCATGGACACTGATGAGGAAGTGCGTATGCTCTTACAGCAGCGCTTTGGCTCGGCGGTTGTACCTGATGGTGCTCCGGTCAACCGGCAACTGCTGGCGGCGCGGATTTTTGGTACCGATCCCGAGACCATTGAACATCGCCAGTTTGTCGAGCGCTGTGTGCATCCTCGGGTTCTGGATCGTATTGCTGCAATGCTCGACGGGCTTGCGGCGCAGCAAACGCCGCTTGTAGTCGTGGAATCGGCGCTGATTTACCAAGCAGGAATCGAAGAGCTGTTCGATTACATCGTCGCGGTTGTTGCACCGGAGTCGCTCCGACGAGAGCGCGTTCGCCAGCGCGGCATCAGCGATGCAGACTTTCTGCATCGGCAGCAAGTGCAACTGTCGGATGACGAACTGGCTGCACGAGCAGATTTTGTCCTTGTCAACGATGGTTCGCTAGTGGACCTCGAGCGCGCAACCCAAGCCCTGATAGCAATGCTGGCTGCCTTACCTCCACGTCCGGTGGAACATGACCATCGAAGCATACAATGAGCAAGTGGCTAACCAAACTCCAAACCTGGACGCATGCTTCGAAGCAGGAAGTTGCCGCTGTTGCAACGCTGCTTGGATTGACAACAGCAGCCACGATTATAAGCTACTACAACGCCACGACGACGGAAGATTCGACATCCACTTGGCTTCGAATGCTCGACAGCATAGCACGCCAGTCAAGCCCGGCTGATACGCTTGCCGAGGACCTGCTGCCAGAAGCAAATGAGCAGCAAAGCGAGGGCACATCGCCGGCGCCACGAGGGCATCGTTATCAACCCAAGAAGCTCCCTACTGCGCCCATCAACATCAACACTGCATCCATGCGGGAATTGATGCGCCTTCCTGGTGTGGGCCAGGTGATGGCATCACGAATTATCGCCACACGGAACGAGCGTCCGTTCTCCCGTCCAGAAGATTTGATGCGTGTGCCAGGAATTGGCAAAAAGCGGCTCGAACAACTGCGACCGTACATCCGGATTGATTGAGCAATGAAGTCCGCTGTGCGACGTTAGTACCACTACTGGTTCTGACCTGCAAACGATGATTTATCTCGACAACGCTGCTACTACCCGACTTGATCCGGCGGTACTCGATGTGATGCGGCCCTGGCTCGAGGATGACTATGGCAATGCCTCGGCACTCTACCAGCTTGGGCGACGAGCACGTGTTGCCATCGAAGAGGCGCGCGCAACACTGGCGGAACTGATCGGTGCCGAACCGGCTGAAATTGTCTTCACCAGCGGCGGTACCGAAGCTAATAACACTGTCCTCAAAAGCCTGGCATGGCAAACCCGCACAGCTCATACAATCGCCTGTTCGATGGTCGAGCACCATGCCGTGCTGCATCCGGCCGAGGCACTTGCCGAAACAGGCATCGAGTTGGTGTTGCTTCCGGTCACCAGCGAGGGTGTGCTCGATCTTGATGCTCTACCGTATCGCCTTAACCGTCCTGATGTGCTGGTCAGCGTGATGCACAGCAACAACGAAACCGGTGCCCTCCAGCCAATTGACCAGCTCCGCGAGCGCCTTCCCAACGCAATGATCCATACCGACGCGGTCCAAAGTTTCGGGAAAGTTCCGTTCGATGTGCAGCAGCTCGGCGTGGATTTTGCCACTATCTCAGCACATAAAATCCATGGACCGAAAGGCATTGGGGCGCTCTACGTCCGGCGTGGTACGCGGCTGGAACCATTTGTGCATGGTGGTGGGCAAGAACGGGGCAGGCGAGGAGGAACCGAAGCGGTTGCCCTCATCGTTGGGTTTGCCGAGGCGGCTCGGCGTGCACATGCAGCAATGACCGAACGCAGTGAGCATATGCGCCGGCTGCGCGATATGCTCGCGGCGCTCCTGCGCGAGCGGATCGAGGCTATTCGGTTCAATACGCCCACAGCAGCACTTCCGAATATTCTCAATGTCTCGTTCCTCGATGCCGAGCGGCTCGACGGCGAAGCAATTCTGCAGCTGCTCGACATGGAAGGAATCGCCTGTTCGAATGGTTCGGCCTGCACCAGCGGTTCGATGCAGCCATCGCACGTGCTCAAAGCAATGGGACGCCCCGACGCAGAAGCTCGCGCAGCAGTGCGCTTTTCGCTGTCGAAGGATACCACCGACGACGATATTCGCACCGCTGCTGATGCTCTTGCGGAGATCATTGCATCGTTGCGCCAGAGCACGCACACGGGCAGTATCTTTGCCGCTCGATAATTACCAACCACGCTGATTATCGCGCCTATGCGGTTCCGAGTCCTTCCCCTGGTGGTTTTGCTGTGCGTTGCTGTGTGTTGTGCCGACAACTGGGCACAGCCGATTGAAATCAGTGGACGCATCCTCGATGCACGAGGTAATCCACTGCCTGTGGCACATGCAGAGCTTCGCCACGCTGGACGGCTTGAACCGCTGGTTCAGGTGCGAGCACAGCCCGATGGTAGCTTTGCCATCCGTGCCAGTGGCGAAGGACTCTTCCTGCTTCGGCTTGCCGGGATTCACCACCGCGCTATCGAGGTGCCGGTGCTGGTTGGCAAGGATCCTGTGCGTGAGCGTATCACCGTTGAGCTTCCCACATTGCCATTCCCCGAACATCGGGACAGCATTCTGGTAGCAACCGAGCGGGCTTTGCCCCAGTCAACGACCGGACATCTGCTGGAGTTTCGCCAGCGCGATGGCGTCTATATCCTGCCCGATTCAGTAGAGCCACCGTTGCGGTATCGGCTGGTGATTCGTGGTGGGGAGCGTGGCGTCGTGACAGCATCGGTGCGGGATAGTCTCGAGCTTGCGCCGGACTCCTACTACACTGGGATTCGGACGGGGAGGACGATTGCCTTTGACCCTGCCGAGCTTCCCCGCCGCAACAATCGAGAGCGCATTCGGTGCGAATCCCCGCGATGGCAAGAAGTCGCCGATGCCTACCGCGCGCTGATGACCTACCAGCAGGCATTTGCTGATTCGAGTACTGCAGCAATGGACCGTGCGATGCGGAGCGGTGGGATTGGGTTTGAGCCAGGGCAAGTCCATGCAGCGATCGGAGCTGACCGGTGGCGCGATACGGTCGGTGCACGGCTGGCAATGGTTCAATCACCGCTGGCTGAGCAGCTTTGGTTGCTTGTTGGTCTTGCCGTGACAGCGCACCGCCAGGGGGATGAGTACCAAAAGCGCGCGCTCCAGCGCATCCCCCCAAGTTCGCCACTGTGGGCGCTCGATCCTCAATTGCTCTTTGTTGCCCTCTCAGCTCGCCCGGAAGCCGAGCGGCGGCAGTTTCTCGACGAGCTTATCGAGACGAACCCCGACACAACTGCTCGGGCGGTTGCCGCCTTTACCGAGCTGGTCAGCGCCACTGCCGCACACGATCGCCAGCGTGCCCGTGCACTCTATGCGGCGCTGACCAAGCGCTGCCCGACACATCCGTTGGCTCGCACCGCCGAACGGTACAATCCCGACCGGGGAATTCAAATAGGCGCCGAGCTCCCAGCCTTCCGCATTCCGGGCAAACGCAAAGGCGAATACGTGACGCGCGAGAACATCGTCGGTGAGCCAACCCTAATTGCCATTGTACTTGGCGACTGCCAACCCTGCGCCGAACGGTTAGCAGAATTTGCCCAGTGGCGCGCAAATGTGCCGCATCCACCGCGGCTGGTGATCGTCAGCGTTGGCCAGCCGCGCAATCAGCTCGCCGAGGTGCTCAGCACCGTACCCCACACCCTTGCGACTGTTCCCGGTGCCGATGCACCCAGCCTGCTCCCATTTGAAGTCGAGGGCTTCCCAACGCTGATTCTGACTGACGCCCGGGGAACCATCACTGCGACAACCCAAGAGCTTCGTAATCTTCGCACCGACGTCGAACGGTACCTGCAGGATCGTCCATGACGCGACACGAGGTTGAAACCTTCTGCCAGGAAACACTGGCAGCACTTCGTGGGATTACCACGCCCGAGCAGTTGGAGCAATTCCGGCTCACGTATCTGGTCCAGAAGGGGCGCATTCGGCAGATGCTCGATCAGTTGCGCACGGTGCCAACGGAGGAAAAGCCTATCATTGGTCGGCTTCTCAACGACCTGCGCCGCACGGTCGAGGAGGAATTCGCTGCGCTTCGGGCTCAACTGGAGCATGCGACCAGCCAACAGCCAACGATTGACCCGACACTGCCGGGACGTCCGCTTGCGCGGGGTTCACTGCATCCGGTGCTTCAAACTCTCGATCGCATGGTTGACATTTTCGTGCGGATGGGATTTGCCGTCGCTACCGGTCCGGACGTCGAGGATGACTACCACAATTTCGAGGCGCTCAACTTCCCGCCTGACCATCCTGCCCGCGATATGCAGGACACATTCTTTCTGCGCTGCACCGATCCGAGCGGTAAACCACTGCTACTGCGCACGCACACCTCGCCAGTGCAGGTTCGACTAATGGAATCCATGCCACCCCCAATCCGTGCCATTATCCCAGGCAGGGTGTACCGCAACGAAGCGATCAGTGCCCGGTCGCTGGCGGAATTCCATCAGCTCGAGGGTCTCTGCATTGATGAACACACCAGTTTTGCTGACTTGAAGGGGACGATGGTTGCATTTGCTGAGCAGATGTATGGCAGCGGGATTGCCTATCGCTTTCGCCCCTCCTTCTTTCCGTTTACCGAGCCGAGCGCCGAAATGGATATTGAGTGTTTCCTCTGCAGGGGCAAGGGGTGCCGTGTCTGCAAGCACTCAGGTTGGCTGGAAATCGTTGGCTGTGGCATGGTGCATCCCAACGTCCTCCGTGCGTGTGGTCTTGACCCCGAGCGGTGGCAGGGCTATGCTTTCGGTTTCGGGATTGAGCGCGTCACGATGCTGCTGGCGGGCATTGACGACATTCGACTGCTCTACGAAAATGACATTCGGCTGCTGGAGCAGTTTTAGCGGAGCGTCCATTCTGCCTGGAGCGAAACTTGGCGCGTCGGGCCCAAGTTGCCGATGTACTCGGCGTAGTAGTAGTCGAGCGCGTTGCGGACATTGAGCGATAGTCGCAGGGGCAATGCTACTGGGACGTCCCACAAGAGCCGCACATCGAGCACGTGAATTGGCACGCGCGCATCACCATTGGGTACCAAGCCAAGCTGGACGATGCGGTCGTCAATCCGCTCAACCCGAGACAGAAAGCGGTAATCGGCGTGGAGGCGCCATCGCTCTGCAAGGTTGATCAGGATGCGACTGTTCCACTGAACTGCATGCCGAAAGCGCAGCGGTGCATTCTCGACCAGATCACGTGGCGCCATCAGCGTTGCGCCTGATTCGACACCAAGAACATCCTTCCAGAGCCATCCCCGCAGGGTAAATTCCATGCCCGGAAGCAATGCCCGCGTAATGTTGACAAAGCGAATTTCGGCGACTGTATCAACGACAAACTGTGGCTCGATGAGGTTGTCCATGCGCGCGATGAATGCTGCCAGGTCGAATGTCCACTCCGAACCAGCAATGGTTGTCGTGTGGAGCGCACCGATTTCGGCTGACCATCCGATTTCGGAACGAAGTCCGGGATTGATGCCAACGGTGAAACCAGCAAACCGCAGAGCAGCATACCGTTCCGTGAGTGTAGCGGCTCGGAAGGCGCGTCCAACCGAGGAGCGGAGGGTGGTTCGGTCGCTCAATTGCCAGGTAATTCCCACTTTGGGGCTTATTTGGATGCCACCGGCATCCCGCTCAGTACTGACGTTGTCCGCACGGGCGCCAATGGTTGCAGTGATGCGGTCATTGAAGCGATGCTCGGCTTGTGCATAGGCGCTTACGATGGTTTGGGTGCGCCGACCCTGGGTGTAGGGCGATTCGACACGGTTAGCGACCACCTGCAGGCCAGCGGTGATGTTGAACCGATCGAGAGCTTGGTAACTGGCTTGCAGCTCGGCATTGTACTGGAGCGCATCGGCGCTTACGTGTCCGCTCGAATCGGTGGGGATAGTGTTCGTGTACCAGGTGCGGTAGAGGCTGCCGCGGAGTATGGTAAACAGCGCGGGATTCCAGATCGTGCGCTGCTGCAGCCCCACCAGAAACTTGCGCGAGTCCACGCGATCGGTGGTATCGGTTGCTGCTGGGGGAAGTGTCGCATAGGTCAGGCTCCGCCAGTTCAGCCAATTGGCGCGGTCGTCGGCGGCATACTGGACAATCGCACTCAGCTCAGAGGCAGCGCTCAGATCGTAGGTGAGTTTGCCAAACGTGTACCAGCGCCGTGAGTCGTTGTAGTCGCGGTACGATTCATCGTTGCGGTAACCGCCTGCTGCCAGCACGTGGATCGTCCCCATTGTTGCCGAACCACTGAGGTCGACTGCACCCAGCCGCGGGGGATCGCTCCGATACTGCCAGGTGGTGTAGCGCGGAAGCGTCCAGAGTCCTCCCAGCGCGCGAACACGCAGCTCTGGTGCTGGCGAGGCATCGCGCGTGAGCACGTTGACCACCCCGCCGAGAGCACTGGTGCCGTAGAGTGCTGAGCCAGCACCCTTGATGACCTCGATGCGCTCGATGTCGGCTATTGGCAGTGCATCGAAGCTCATGTCACCATTGTCGGCAGACAAAGCGGGGAAGTTGTCGATCAGCAAGAGAACGCGGGACCCCAGTCCGTAGGAAAAACCCGATGAACCCCGAATGCTCACTTGCGAGCCAGTGACGACAACCCCAGGCACGTAGCGAAGTACTTCGTCGAGCCGGGTTAGAGCACGCTCGGCGATTTGCTGGGCGTCCACCAAGCTGACACTGGTCGAGACCTCCTGCACCGATTGGACGCGGCGTGCAGCCGACACCACGACCGCTGCTGATGTAATGCCTTCCGGTTCCAGCTCGATGCGTATCCGGACTGTATCGCCTGCGCGCAGTTGCACACGGTGCTCACGGGTGTGATAGCCAACGGCGCTTACCAGCAAACGCACGTTTCCAGCAGGCACACGCCGTAGCACGAACGTACCATCGCGTTGGGAGGTGGCACCCTGCGGTAGGCCACCGAGCCGAATGGTGGCTCCAAGAATGGGGTCGCCGCTCTGACGGTCGGTGATTGTGCCGACGATGCTCCCAAACTGTGCCCATAGCGTTACCGTTGCCCATATCAAGGCGAACACAGTGCGACAGATCATTGTTCACTTGAACGGTTGTGGTGGCGGATTCCGAAAGTCAATCGTGATGTCAATATCGGTTCGATGCACGCCCCGAGTGAGCGTAACAGCTTTGGGCGTCCAGAGCGAATCGTGGCTATAGACACCCACCACACGCCAATCACGGAACACGTTCGACCCGTACTGCTGGGCCACGGCGATGTATTCCAATGTGAGCGGTTCTGGTGTGCCGTCGGTGAAGGCGATCGTGATGTGGTAATTGCTCGAATCGAGGACGGAGGTTTGAGTAAAGTAGGCTTGGCCGCTTAGGACTGCGGCAATGATACTCGAATCTCTGGGTATGGTGCGGAAGGCAACCACGCGGAGATCAACAAGGCTATCGCGTGGAGGGTAGCTTGCGCTGCCACCACGCACGATCAAGCGACCGCTGATGCTGGCCTCGGGCGGAAGAGCTGTCGGGTCTAAGCCGCTATTGCAGCAGAGCGCAAGGAAGGCCACCGTAGCCAGCAGTCCGTATCTACGCAGGATGTGCATGTGCAGGCGAGCAGTGGTGCGATGCGACGAGCCAATGGTCGAATCGTAGCTCTGGGAAGATTGCGTTCCGCTGTTCGGTTTCGTGCAGGAACGCACGATCGGCTGCGCTGAGTCGGCGCGCAGCGAGGTAGCGTTCGGCAATCTGGCAGAGCCGCTCGAAATCGGAGTGATGGAAGAAAAAACGCATGTGCGCATAGTCGCCTGCCGAGTGAGTGGTGACCAAAAATTCCCAGTCGCTTGCTTGAAGTAGGAGCAGCTCGCGCAGCGTTTGTGCCAGGATGCGCTCCAGTGTTGGCGTGCGGCGCTGTTGGGATACCCGCTCGGCAAGGAGCATCCACTGATGCTCGGCACGGTAGATGGCCTCCCACATCCAATGCACGCTGGGCTCGATCCACACGTCGTGATGATTGCCTCGACCCCACGATCCTTCGGGGAGCTGAATCACTTCCTGGGGGCGAAACTGGGCGTAGGCGGCGCTGGCCGTCTGCGCTCGTGCCAGGGGTGAGTGCGCCAGACCGCGCAGCAGGTGGTAGAGGAACTGGGGACCTTCGAACCACCAATGCCCGAACAGTTCTGTGTCGAAGGGCAAGCAGAGCACGCCACGTCTGCCAGTGGTACGGTGGTATTCGGCAAGCGAACGCTCGATGAGTTGGGTAAAGTGGAACGCATGGAGTTGAGCGCGCTGCTCAGCCCATTGCGGTACGTAGAGCAGCTTGTAGCGCATGTCGGCTTTGTTATCGGTCACCCGCCAATAACGCAGCGCCGAGCTGAAATGCTTCTTGTGGAAATCCAGGTAGTTCGGATCACCAGGATAACCCATGTCGGCGCTCCAGACCTGGAGCGCGATGCGCTGATCGCGGGTGAAAACAGCAACGTTCTCGGTGGCAGTTTCGATGCAGGATGCCACCCGGTACAGTTCCAGCGGCGTGAGGGCGAAGGGATGGTCGGCACTGGGAATCGGCGGTGCCAGCGTTCCGTCCTCCTGCTGAATTGCCAGCGGCACAGCGCGGCGGAGCAATGGCTCGTCGGTGACGAAGTACTCCAGCCCTGCGCGCGCAAGCACTTGCTCAACGCCAACGCGCGCATGCGGAACTGAAAAGTACTCAACGTTCAGGTACGTCCGCCATGGATAGGCAGGACGGTACGCACACTCGGGGAGCCATATTCCCTGCGGGTCAGTACCGAAATGCTTACGGTAGTTATCGCGTGCAAGGAGCACTTGCAGGGCTACCGATGCATCGCTTCCCAATAGGGGCAGATAGCCGTGCGTTGCGGCACAGGTCATTACCTCGATGGCACCAGCTTCCTGCAAGCGTCGCAGTGCTCCGATGATGGAACTACTGTAACGCTCGCGGAAGTCCTGCAGTCGTGCTTGGTACCAACTCTGCCACAGTCGCGCTAAGCGTTGGTAGTGGGGATTGGATTCCGTGCGACGAAAGTAGCGCTCATCGTTACGGGCAAGCTCGGCATGAGCGGTGCAGTACTGCTCGAACAGCGGAGGAAAATCGGGATGCTCCAACTGCTCACAGAGCACTGGCGATATGTCCACGGTCACGGGTGCCGACAGTCCCTCGGCAGCAAGCTGTTCGATGACGTTGAGCAATGGGATGTAGCATTCAGCGACTGCCTCGCAGAGCCAGTCGGAGCCGTGCGGCCAGGTGCCATGGTGGAGGACGTACGGTAAATGCGTGTGTAGAATCAACACAACCGAACCTGGCTGCATGCAGACGTCGCGCGCGATAGTGGCAACAACACCCAGACCTTGGGCGAGAACGATTCGATCGCGGGGAGTAGTACCCAGCTAAGCTGGCGCCGTCCTATCCCGACGATCTTTCGACCCAGAGCGCTCCAGAAAAGGTCAGCGGGAGGAGTGTGCCTTTAGCCTCTGCCACTGTCCGAATGCTGGCGCAGCGCGGGCATGCGCTGGAGCGCTCTGGTCGGCACAAAATTATAGTGCGTTGGTTCCAGGCGGAGTATCTTTGCATCCGGCGATGCGACCTTCGACGCTTGCAGCACGTCTTCGGATGCATCGCCTCCAGTGCTACAACCTTCCCACGTCCTCGAGATGGAGCGCTCTCGGCAAACGATTCTTGTCATTGACGACGACCGCTTGGTCGGTGAAGCTATTCTGCATGCGCTTTCGGAACGCTACGAACGCGTCGTTCACATGAGCGACCCCCAGCGTGCACTCGAAGAGTTCGAAACGATTGCGCCCGATGCAGTGCTGCTGGACATTTACTTGGGAAAGCTCAACGGCATTGACTTGCTCGAGCACCTCCGACGAGAAGGGATACGGGTGCCGGTGATTGTGATGACGGGGTTTGGCGACATCAAGACTGCGGTTCGTGCGATGAAAGCCGGCGCTGATGAGTTCATTGCCAAGCCAGTGGACCTGGAACAATTGGAAGTGGTCGTCGAGCGTGTTCTCCAAACCGACGCGATGCGGCGCCAGGTGCTGCTGCTGGAAGAAGAGCTCTCGCGCTACACCACCAGCAACATTATCGGTGCAAGCGAATCGCTCCGCAAAGCGCTTGAGATCGCCAGTATTGTTGCCAAATCTCCCGACACGACGGCACTCATTCTGGGTGAGTCGGGAACGGGGAAAGAGGTCATTGCCCGCTTTATCCACCAGCAATCGGCACGGGCGAAGGGACCCTTTATCACTGTCAACTGCGGTGCGATTCCGCGGGAGCTCGCCGAAAGCGAGCTGTTTGGCTACGAGCGCGGTGCATTCACTGGCGCGACCGACAAAGTACGCCAAGGGCGCTTCGAACAAGCCCACCGCGGCACGATCCTGCTCGATGAAGTCGGTGAGCTCAGCCCCGAGATGCAAGTCAAGCTGTTGCGCGTTCTCCAAGAGCGCAAGTTCTATCGCCTCGGTGGCGCAAAGGAAATCAGCGTGGATGTCCGCGTCATCGCTGCTACCAACCGCGATCTGGAAAAACTCGTCGAGGAAGGCAAATTCCGTGAAGACCTCTACTATCGGCTCAACGTGGCGACGATCTATCTGCCGCCACTGCGGGAGCGAAAAGAGGATATTCTGCTGCTGGCAACTGCGTTCATCAAGGAGTTCAACAGTAAGTTCGGCAAATCCATCGAAGGATTCGAGCCGCAGGCGGCAGAGTTGTTGCAGCAGTATCACTGGAAGGGAAACGTCCGCGAGCTCCGCAACGTTATCGAGCGTGCCGTCTTGCTCGGCAATGGCCCAGTGATCACACGGGAGCAGTTGAGCTTTCTGCGCACCGATACTCCACCGCCGAGCAAAGGAGTGCACGTCCGCCCGACGCTGGGTGCTGGAGAATACCAACTTGTGATTTCCTCTGGTGGAGCACCGCTGGATGCAATCATCCGGGAAGTGATCGCCCAGGCCTATGCACTTGCTGGTGGTTCTCGGGCCGCTGCCGCACGCTTGCTGGGAATTTCAGAAAAGCGTCTTGCGCAGTTGAGCAAAGACTACCAGCTCGAACCCACACCTTCGACAGACCGCAAAGCCGGCCGTTCATCCTCCCAAGCTGCCAAGAAAGCGACCGCAAAACGCTAACCTACTTGCCGAAAAATTCGCGGCGAAATGCCTGTGCCTGTGGTGAGGGGTCCGGGTCGGCACTAAAGGTGTGGCGGACAATCCGCTCGGTCCGACGAGGCACTGCTCGCAACTCGGCTTCTCCTTCGCTACGACGAACCAGGACACGCACCGTGTCGCCCGACGTGGGAGCCCAGATAAATCGGCTGAGCAGTTCGTACTTGTTCTCGGGAGTAACTAACGTGCCGTTGATGCGTACCAACGTGTCGCCATTGCGAAAGCCAAAGTCGTTCTCCGGCCGACGGCTCACGATCAGCGGCACCACACTGGTTCGGCTGAGCGTGATGGAGGTGTTCTCGAATTGGTATGCGGGAACGGTGGCGCTGTCCTGGTACCGATAGCCAAGCGCTGCCAAGCAGTCGGCGATCGGCGGAAGCTCGCTTCCCTCGACATAGCGACGAAAGAACTCCCGGAGAGATGGATGCACTTCCGCAGCGAATGCATCGAAGAGTTCCTCATCGCGGAAGGGACGATCCGGTCCGTACGTTTTCATCAGGGATTGGATGGTGCTCAGCAGCGTCTTCTGTCCATGGGTGAGCTGGCGAATGGTGACGTCCAGGCAGAATGCCACCACAGGTCCATGCATGTAGATGACCGGGTACATCTTCTGGTATTCTGGCTCTAACACCCGTTGGCTAAGTTCGACCAAGGAGATGCTTCGCTCGCGGTAGAACAGTCGCATCATCCGCAGATTCGACAGCAGTTCCCGCAGAAAATTTTCGGGTGGCAGCAATGTGTCGCGTGCTCGCGCCAGGAGTTGGAAGTACTCTGTGCAACCTTCGTAGAGCCAGAGATGCCGCGACATCCGTGGTGCGCGGAAGTCGAAGTCAGCGATCTCGTAACTGTGGAGGTGAAGCGGCACCAGAATGTGGAGGAACTCGTGCGCAGCAGTAGACTCAATCATCTCATCGGCGCTTTGGTCCGAACCGCGCCCTTCGGGCAAAAAGTACAACGACGAGGTCGAATGTTCCAGCGCGCCAAACGAGAGGTTCCCTACCAGGTCGCGTTGCTGCCATCCAGCAAAGTAAAACAAAAAAGTGTAGCGATCCACGGGCATGGTTCCCAGCAGCCGAGCAACAGCAGCAAGCGTCGGTTTGAGGACGGTGGCAACGCGCTCGGCACGCATGACGCCATTGGGTGAGTACACTGCGACCGTGACGCGTGTGCCGCTCTGGTCGAAGCTGGTGGTATCCGGCGCGCAATACATGGCGGGATTATCCACCAGCTCCATGTAGGAGCGGGCAGCGAAGGTATCCGCAACGGTACCGCTGGCAATGCGGCGCAGTGAAGTGGCGCCGAAAAATCCGCGCGGCTTGGTAATGGCGACCGTATAGGGGTAGTGCTTGGTGCCTTCGATGTAACCGACAAACGCGTGGAAGTTGAGCACGTAGTTCGAATCGCATTGAATGTTGCTGCCCGTGGGATTGAACACTCCCGACTGGGGTTCATCCCAGGTGTCGTTGACGGCGTACTCGATGCGTGCCGGAAGACCCCGAACAACAATATCACTGTCGTCGCGACTGATGGGAAGCTCCTTGCCTGCCGCATCGAAAGCGCGTGCGTTGACGATGAAACGCCCGTAGTAGTCCAGCGAGTAAGTCCCCGGCACCGATCGTGGAAGCACGTATCGGCAGGGGCTGCAGGAAAGGTTCCTCGGAAGCTCGACGCGAACTGGGACGCGGTCGTGCTGGCAACCGGCAAGGTCAATGGTCACGCGGTAGGCACTGTCGCGTGGGGTGGCAAGGGCAGCAATCGTCGCTGCTGAGAGCAGGAATACACCAACTCGGAGCTTCATCACATCGGATCGTTCGAACATGGAAAGTAGGCGCTACAACGTTCGACTGCTCTGCTCTATTGCAGCCGGTGTGGCAGGAGGCGGTGGTATTGGGGTGAGTCTGCGTCAGCGATGTGTGCCTGTACCGATGTGCGTTGCCAGTGAATCGAGGTAGTTGGCCAAGTGCCGTAGCTGATCGGGTGCTGGGGTGCCGATAGCGATGCGCCGGGAGAGCTGGCCGCTGCCGATGATGAGCACGCGGAGGGGAGCATCTGGGCGGAGGTCGGGTGCCGTCGCGGTGGAATCGAGCGCGAACACCACTGCACGTTCGATGGCGGCTGTGAGCGCAGCGCGATCGGCGGGGGAAAGCTGCCATTGAACAGAGCTGGTGTCGTGCCAGCCGCTCCATCGTTCCAGCAGTGCGTACCCGTTGGAATCAATGGCCAGCCGAAATTCGCGAATGCCACCAAGCCCGCCGCTCTGTTCGTAGATGATGCTGTAGCGGTCAGATTGTTGGGAGGAAGCGCACGCCAACCATGCACCGATGAGTGTCGGAAGAAGCCATTTAGCCATCGCCACGTTCCCGCAATGGTGGCGGCGTAAACGGGAGGATCGGCCTTGTGCGGCGTACGCGCCGGCGTCGGAGGTTCGGGAGGCTGCTCCGAATTGGGAGCAAGCCGAGGACATGCTCAGCGGTCAGAGGGGTACGCTCTGGATTGTGCGCATCGAGCAAGCGCTCTAATTCCTGCTGCGGAAAGCGTCGGAGCTGGTCAGCACGGGCACAGGCAAGCGAGTAGCGGTCGTACTGTTCGCAGTAAATGATGCGGTCGAAACCGTACCGGCAGACGAAGGAATCGTCGGCTGCTAACAGCGCTACACACTCGGCATAGCTGGGGGCCGCCTCGATATGTGTGATACCGCTCTGGTTGGTGAAAACTACGACAACGGCTGCTGGGCGGGTATGGCTCATTGCGGTAACGTGACGATGGTGATTTCAACCTGAGCCAGTCCGGTGCCGATCATACCGAGCTGTTCGGCTGCGGCACGGGACAGGTCGAGGATCCGACCGCTGACAAATGGCCCACGGTCGTTGATGCGTACAACAACGCTTCGCTGGTTTTGCAGATTGGTCACCTTGACAATTGTTCCGAAGGGAAGCGATGGATGCGCTGCCGTCAGCCGATTTTGGTTGAATGGTTCACCGCTGGCCGTGAGCTGTCCATCGAATGCGTCGTGGTAGTACGAAGCAACACCGCGCATCGTCTGACCAGTCGAGAGCGCCAAGGAACTACTCGCTGCTGGTGGCGGTGTGGTTGCTGCACGAAAGCGCACTGCCGGCACGCAGCCAGCCAGCACCAAGAGCCCTGATAGCAGAAGGGAACTGTATTGCATCCATGCACGCATCATTGTACCGGTTCCGCAAATTGCTTGCCAGAGATAGTTCTGTGCCATTGCAGGTCTGGCGGAGCCCTGCAGACGAGCAACCAGCATCCTTAGCCCTCCTGTTCTTCCGCGATCAGAGCAGCGAGGTATTACCCCGGCGGCGGAACATGTTGACCAACTCGGCCACACGTTGGCTGGACCCACGCCGGCAGATCAGGAGAACATCGTCGGAATCAACAACGATCAAATCTTCGACGTCAACCAGCGCGATCACCTTCCCAAATGAGCTGACCAAGCAGCGTTTGGTGTCGAGCGCATAGATGGTGCCTTCGAGCACATTTTGCCGCGGGTCTTTTTTCTGCAATCGCCACAGTTCATCCCACGAGCTGAGGTCGCTCCACTCGAACGTTCCCAGCACGCAGAGAGAGTTTCGTGTTTTCTCAAGCACGCCGTAGTCGAACGAAAGGGCGCGGATGCGTCCGTAGATCTGCTCAACCAGCAGAGCAAATGCAGCCGGGTCGCGTGCTTGGCGGAGTTCAGCAAAAAGTGGTGCATCGTCAGGCAGATGCGTGGCAAACTCATGCCAGAACGTGGAGGCGCGGAATACGAACATGCCGCTATTCCAGAGGAAATCGCCTGCGTTCACAAAGCGTTCTGCTGTTGCAGCGTCGGGTTTTTCGGCAAAACCACGCACACGGTACACGGTGGCCGATCCTTCCTGGGCAAGCGGTTCGTCGCTGACTTGAATGTATCCAAATGCAGTTTCTGGATGCGACGGGACTAACCCAATCGTGACGATGGCATCTTCCCGTGCGGCGACGGCGATTGCTGCTTCCACTGCGTCGTGGAACTCGCGGACATTCCAGATCAAGTGGTCGGCGGGCAATGCGGCGATCACGACGTCTGCCCCATAGCGGCGTTCGAGTAGCACCGTCGCCAGCGCTAACGCAGGCGCGGTATTGCGGCGGAACGGTTCTGCGATAATGTTTGTGGGCGAGAGCGCGGGCAATTGTTCCAGAACCACGGGCGCCAATTCTTCGGTGGTGATAGCGTAGATCTGCGATGGATCGAACAGGGGCGCCAACCGAGCAAAGGTATTCTGGAGCAACGTCCCTTCTCCAAACAAGTGCAGAAACTGCTTGGGGTGTGCTTGGCGGCTGCGCGGATAGAGCCGAGCACCTGTTCCGCCAGCCATGATGAGAGCAACCGACCTCATGGGCACGTGTACCGATTATGGAACGAAAGCAAACCATCGCAGCAGCAGCAGCAGCCCGTACACTGCCGGTGCTGTTGCGATTACGCTGTCGAAGCGATCGAGGACGCCACCATGGCCCGGGATGATCGCCGAGCTATCCTTGATGGCAGCATCCCGTTTGAGAAGAGATTCCGCCAGGTCGCCGAGCTGTCCGACTGTTCCAATGGTTGCACCTATGGCAGCGCCAAGCCAGGCTGTGCCCCACGGCAACACAGCCGGGACAACAACGCTGCACCAGAGGATGGTGGTGATACCGCCTGCGAAGGCACCTTCCCAAGTTTTCTTGGGGCTAACCGTTGGCGCAAGTGGTCGGCGCCCGATGCTCCTGCCGGCAAAGTAGGCAGCCGTGTCGCAGATCCAAATGCCGGTGATCATTGCCAGAACAACCCACGCCCCATCGAGCGGGGAGGAAACGTTCCACTGCCGCAGCGGAATGAGCCACAGCACGAAGAGTCCCGGATACACTGTTCCCAACACTGTGACGCTCAACGCCGAAAGGGCACCCTCGATACCGCGGCGAAGGTGCACCAGCAGTGCAATCCCACAGGCAGCAGCAAGCAGAGCAGGCAGGCACGCAATGCAGCCGCCGTGCAGTGCAAGCGGCACAAGTCCTGCTGCGGGTATCCCCACGACGGGGATGGCTCGAATGCCTTTTGCGTGAGCCATGCGGTAGAGCTCGCCAGCACCGAGCGCAGCGATCGCTGCACAGAGCCCAGCCAGCCACCAGCCACCAGCAAGGATGATTGCAACCACGATCGGTATGCCGACGAGCGCAACCAGGATGCGGGTTGCCAAATTGCTCATTGCTAATTTCGAAAGTGTGACGCCACAAAGATAGCCCACGTTTTCGATGATAGTATCCCCGCAGAGCTCCACCGCACTCGTCTTGAGCCACCGCGAACGGTGCGCGATGAACCTTTCTCTTGCGGTGGGAATTTGCATGCTGTGCGTCAAGTGGTACGCCTACCTGCGGACGAGCTCGACGGTGATTCTCTCCGATGCACTCGAATCAGTCGTGCATCAACTGGCGGTGGTGTTCGCGTGGTTTTCGTTGCGGTGGAGCTACCGTCCGGCCGACGAGAATCACACCTACGGTCACGACAAGATCGCCTATTTCAGCGCCGGGTTCGAGGGTGGCTTGATTGGGCTTGCGGCGGTGTTGATAGTCTATACGGCGATCGAACACATCATCGGTGGTGTGGAGGTGGAAGAACTGGGGCTGGGTACTGCACTGACAGCCGGCGCTGGTGCGGTCAATGCCCTGTTGGGATGGTATTTGGTCCGGGTGGGTAAGAGTGAACGCTCGTTGGTGGTCGAAGCAAATGGTCGGCATATCCTCACCGATGCTTGGACGAGCGCTGGCGCCGTTGGTGGGTTGATCGCGGCAATGAGCACCGGTTGGCTGCTGCTCGATCCGCTGGCAGCCTTAGTGTTCGGTGGGCATATTTTGTTGGAAGGGTACCGGCTTGTGCGCCGTGCAGTGTTGGGGTTGATGGATACGGCCGATCCAGCGACGGTTGCACGTGCGCAGCGCGCACTGGAGGAGTTCCGCAGGCAACACCCCGTGCTGAGCATCCATCGGCTACGGCTGCGTGAATCGGGTCAGCGTATCTACGTTGACTTCCATGTGCAATTCCCCGATGGGACACCCATCGAAGAAGCCCACCGTCTGGCTTCCGAAGCAGAACAACGCGTCGCTTCTGCCCTCGAGCGACCCAGCGATGTGACCAGCCACTTGGAGAGTGCTGAGCACCCCGAGGGTCACGACGAGCTTACGCTACATGCTTCTCCATCAGAACATGCTCGATAGCACCGTAGAGGGTATGGGCCTTGTCGAGGATGTGGTAGCCATGCACTCGGTAGAATTCAATGGCAGTCGAGCGCGCATAGAGCACAATGGTTGTGATTCCCTGCTGGCGTGCCCACTGCTCGAGCTCTTCCAAGAGGCGTGAACCAATGCCACAGCCGCGGTATGCTTCCTCGACAGCCATGAAGCGAATTTGCGCGGTGTTCTCACTGCGGCGATGGATCCGACCGCAACCGACGACGGTTCCCGTTGCCGTATCCAGTGCGATGCGGTGTGTTGCGACTGCCTCCAACTCATCCCGTTCGGACCCAGGCGGTGCGCCCCATGGTTGGCGAAGGACACGATACCGAAGTGCCCAGTAGGCTTCCCACTCTGCGGGCGTTTCCGGAGCTCGGATGACAATGGCTGCCTTCTCAGATGCGCTCGATAATTGCATCCACGATGCCATAGTCAACCGACTCGCGTGCATCCATCCAGTAGTCGCGGTCGAAGTCCTGCAGAATACGCTCGATAGGCTGGCCTGTGTTCTCGGCAAGAATGCGGGCGCTCATGTCCTTGATTTTGAGGATTTCTTTCATCTGAATTTCGATGTCGCTGCTGGTTCCGGCTGCGCCACCGCTGGGCTGGTGAATCATCACTCGCCCGTGGGGAAAAATGAAACGCTTGCCTTTTTCACCTGCCGACAGCAGAATGGAACCCATCGAGGCAGCAAGCCCCATGCAGACCGTCGAGACAGGAGAACGAACCGCTTTGATGGCATCGTAGATTGCCATGCCAGCGGTCACGTATCCGCCAGGAGAGTTGATGTAGAGCGTGATTTCCTTGCCCGGATCGGTGGCATCGAGGTAGAACAAGCGGTCAATGACTTCCCGCGCGCTGTCGTCGTCAACTTGACCCCAGAGAAACACCTTCCGCTGCTCGAGCAAGGTGCGGGCAATGGTGCTGCTGACGAAGCTGCGCTCCAACTCGGGTGCGATGTCGGGTTGCTTGGGTTGTGGTTCTTGCATGGATTGGTACCAAATGGTTGAACGAAATAGGCTGCCTGATGTCGGGCGGTGAAAACGAATGATGCGGTGCGATTATTTGCTGCCGGCAAAAGTACTGCACTGTTGGCGTCCGATGCTAAAGCATATTTGGCAGAGGCGGACGCGGTGGTTGGTACCGGGAAGTGTTGTAATTTCCCGTCGGTTGGATTACACTTTGGAGCGCGCAGTCATGATACCAGTGGTGGTGTGGGCTTTGGTTGTCGCAAGTGCGATTGCTCTTGGTCAGTCGCACACAGTCATGGATATGGACAAGGAATATCCTTTTGTCCGCGAGCTTGAGTATTGGAAACAGCGAACGTATCCCATCGGGCATATCCCCGAAGGTGCGCTCGAGCGAGCCTTCGAGCAGGCAGAACGCCTCGCTCGGCGGAAAGGTGCCGCAACGGTTCTTGCCGCGCAACCGCAATGGAAGTTAATCGGTCCGGATAACATCGGTGGACGCACACGAACCGTTGTGCACCATCCGACGCGGTCGGGCGTGGTCTACGTCGGTGCCGCTGGGGGTGGTATCTGGCAGACGACCGATCACGGCGCAACCTGGGAGCCGCTCTACGATACGGGCGTGTCGCTCAGTATGGGTGCTCTTGCCATTGATCCGAACAATCCCGACGTTCTCTATGCCGGCACAGGGGAGATGACGCCTGCCTCGAACATGCAAGATGCGTGGGGGACAGGCATGTACAAGTCAACCGATGGAGGGCAAACGTGGCGCCGCATTGGGCTATCAACCGTGGGCGCTTTTTCGAAAGTGTACGTCCATCCGCTCAACTCGAATGTAATCTTTGCTGGTGGGGTGCGATCAGCGCCAGGGCTCTACAAATCCACCGATGCCGGCTCAAGCTGGCAGCGGATGAACCGCATGGCGATTAGTGACATTACCATTGATCCTGGCGATCAGAACGTGCTCTGGATCGGCGTATGGGGAAATGGCGTCTGGCGCTCAACCGATGGAGGCGCTACCTTCGAACGAACGTCCACTGGTATGCCACCTGCTGATCAAATCGGGCGCGTGTCGGTGCAGTGTGCGCCCTCGAATACTGCAGTGCTGTATGCACTCATCGAAGGACCCGATCCCACCGGCCAAAGCACTGCCAACAACATTGGCGCGATTTACAAAAGCACCGATGGCGGTAATTCTTGGCAGAAGGTGTACCAGGGCACCTCGAATTTCTTCAACGGGCAGGGTTCGTACGATAACTTCGTCATGGTTCATCCGACCAATCCGAACATCGCGTTCGCTGGAGGCATTGACCTGTGGCGAACAACTGATGGGGGCAATTCGTGGGTCAACGTTAGCGACAGCTATGGCAGTGGTGGCGTTCACCCCGACCAGCATGCCGGTGTTTTCAATCCACTTGATCCAAACGAAATCTACCTTGCCAATGATGGCGGCATGTATCGGACAACCAGCGGTGGTGGCTATGGCCAATGGCAAGCTATCAACAACGGGTATGCCGTCACCCAGTTCTATGCAATGGACATTGACCGCAGCGCAGAAAGCAAAACGTACGGCGGTACTCAGGACAATGGCACGCTCGGGAGCGTACAGCAGCGCACCTCCTGGCAATCGATTTGGGGTGGTGATGGGTTCTACACCGTGGTCAATCTGCTGAATCCATCGGTCATCTACGGCGAGACCTACTACGGGAATCTGTGGTGGCGAAACGTGGTTACGGGGCAAGCAGGATCGTTTACTACTGGCATTGATCCCAATGATCAGGGTGCGTGGTCGTCGCCGTTGGTGCTCGATCGCAGCACGGGCACGCTCTACCATGGCCGGAGCAAGCTCTACCGCAACTACCTCAATGGGTCGCGATGGGAGTTAGGATCACCGGATGCGTTCGATCCCTCGGCGAAAATCAGTGCCATCGGTCCGTCGCCTGTGGATGAATTGCTCGTGTACGTAGGGCTGGAAAATGGGCGTGTGTACCGAACCGATAACGGCGGAAGCGATTGGACGGATGTGTCGCTCAATGGTCTGCCGCTCCGGTTTGTCCGCGACATCATCTGTTCGCCCAGCAATGCTACCATCGCGTGGATTTGCTATTCCGGGTATGGAACCGGACATATTTTCAAAACCACCGATCGTGGCGCAAGCTGGCAGGATATTAGCACCACCCTACCTGATGTGCCCGTCAATGCCATTGACGTCCACCCCTACAACGAGGACGTCCTTGTTGCTGGCACCGATGCAGGAGTGTTCATTACGTTCAATGGTGGACAGTCCTGGACGCCGCTGGGGCGTGGCTTACCCCGGGCACCAGTGTTGGATTTGCAGATCTTCCCCGAGCGGAACACCGTGCGGATAGCAACGCATGGGCGCTCGATGTGGGAATGTTCCATTCCTGCTGAGAGTATCACCGAACCAGAGATTACGTCACCGTTGGGCGGGGAAGTTGTCGTTGCAACCAGTGCGATGGTGTTTTCCTGGCATGGATTCCAAGAGCCGGTCACGGTCGAAATCACGTACACCGATGGGGCATACTGGACAACGCTGGCAACCAATGCTGTCGGTGGATCGCTCCGCTGGATTGTCGAGAATCGTCCTTCGGAACGTGTGCGGATTCGTGTCACCGAAGTGGGGAATCCGCTGGTCTCGGTTGTGTCCAATCCGTTTACCATTCTCGAATTCCAACGCGGCTCGGTGCAGAAGACGTTTTCCATTGCGCACGTTGCCTATGGACTTGCCTATGATGGGAACGGTGGGCTGTGGACAACCAGCTTCTACACGCCGTACCTGTACAAACTGAATGCGAGCACGCTGCAAGTTGAAAAGGCGATCAAACTTCCTGCCGGGGATACGGTCAACTGCACCGACTTGACCATTGATCGTCAGCGGGGTATTCTTTACGTGCACCGCTTGCTGGGAACAGCAAACAATGCTGCTGCGCGTATCCTGGTGCTCGATACAAACGGTGCTCTCCTGCGACGGGGAACCAGCCCTGCAAGTTCCTATGGCATCGGCATTGAGCTGGTCAATGGAAAGTTAGTGCTCAACGAACGGGATGGCGCGCAACGTATTCTCATCTGCGATCCGGAGACGTTCCAGGTGGAGCAAACGCTGAACAATCCCTTCCGCGAGTTTTATGGTCCCCGCTGCATTGCCTACGATGGGAGCCAATACCTCTACCAAGTGGGTACACAGTTTAGCTCCAGTGGTGGACTGCAGGCAGCCTATCTGCTCCGCATGCGACCGGAGGATTTGAGCCGAGAAACAGACCGCATGGAAATCATCAATGCCAGTGGCGGAACGATCAACGCACGAGGGGTCGAAATGGATCCACGCGACGGGAATTACTGGATTACCGATCTTGCAGGCAATATCTACAAAATCGCAAACTTCGATACACCATCGAATCCGCTCAGTGGTGTCGGGTCGGGGACTAAGCAGCGGGGGAACGTGCTGCTGGTGATGCCGAATCCAGCGCGGGAGCGAGCAGCAATCCGCATCTTCAGCGATGAACGCACTCTGCAAGGTGGTGGCAATGCAACGATTGATGTGCTCGATGCGCTCGGACGAACCGCTCTCTCTGTAACCGAATCCATCCGCGAGCGGGATCAAACCGTGGTGATCCCGTGTGGGCAGCTTTCGCCAGGAGTGTACACAATCGTTCTCCGCTTGGGTGGCAGCGTAACTGGGACCGATCGGCTTGTTGTTGTACGGTAGGAGCACTACGACTTTGCAACGGTAGGGCGAGACCGGCAGCAAGAAGGCTCATGCTGGCAGAAGGCGATGAGCGCTGCGGTGTGTTGATGCTTCCCAGGAATGGGTCAGTGGTGCTTGATACGCCAGAGGATGTAGTGTCCACGCCAGGCATGAGTCGCATAAGTGCCAGTAGATAGTGGTGTTGCTCAGATGTGGTGGGGAGGGATACGCGATTCTCCCGCAGTATGACTTGGCATAATGTGTGCTGTTCAAGTTACGGGTATCCGGGACGATACTTCGAGTGTCGCATACGTACTCTTTTTGCGGCAAGTGTTGCAATACCACATGGATGGTGTATGTCCTTGCTTCCAGCATTGGCGCCTCGACACATAATCCTGGGCGTGCTTCTGCTTGCTTCGGGATTGCTGCAGGCGGCTCCCGATGAGAATGTCGGCATTGGTACTACTCGTCCCGATTCGTCTGCGGTTCTCGACGTCAGCATCGAAGCACTGTCGCGACCGCGCGGGATGCTGATCCCTCGCCTTACCCAGCAGCAGCGCGATGCCATTGTTTTTCCCGCACGGGGATTGATGGTGTTCAATACGACCACGAACAGGGTCGAAATGAATGTCGGAGATAGGGCAGTGCCTGTATGGGCACAGTTTGTGACGTATGGCGATCCATCCGGTGGGGACTGGGCATTAGTTGGTAATGGAGGCACTGATCCGACTCGGCACTTCCTCGGCACAACCGATGCACAACCGCTCATTTTCAAAACCGACGCACGCGAACGAATGCGTCTCACCGAGCGCGGATGGCTCGGTATCGGGACAGTATCGCCGCGTGGATGGCTCGCTGTTGGTCCAAACTCGGAGTTTTTCGTCGATAGCAGTGGCAACATCTTCGGGGTGCGATTGTACCTGCAAGGGCCATCGGCACAACTGATCCTCGATGGCAATGCTGGCTTACCGGGAGAAGTGCTCGTGAGCAGTGGCAGCGGTGCTCCCCAACGCTGGACCAAACAACTCGATACGCTTTCCATTGATCAACTACGCTCCAGTAGATTGGCCGCCCAGACGGTCGTTACTGACACCCTGCGTGCGCAGTACATTGTCGGAGGAATCCCGTTTGATTCGGTCAAGAGCGGTGTGAACCAGAACCAGACGCTGACGGTTGGCAACGGCTCGACGGTGGAAGCAAGCGGCACGGGTATTGTGCGGGCCAACCGTGTAAACCTGACCGGCACGAATGCGCCACTGGAGACGAATGGGAATGCGGGCACCAGCGGTCAGCTTTTGAAGAGCAAGGGCGCTGGTCAGACGCCGGAGTGGACGTGGCGCTTGGATTCGGTCGATGTTGGGCGATTGACGGTTGATCACATCTGGAGCGATACGCTGACGGCCGATTCGGTGCGTGCGCGGGTTGGACGGTTTGATTCGGTGGTGGTTGACTTTGTGCGTGGCGACACGGCCTACATCAGCAGCCTTCGGATAGACTCGCTCTACAGCAGCGGTGGGGTGTTGCGTGCAGCGATTCCGTTTGATTCGGTCAAGAGCGGTGTGAACCAGAACCAGACGCTGACGGTCGGCAACGGCTCGACGGTAGAAGCAAGCGGCACGGGTATTGTGCGTGCCAACCGCGTGAACCTGACCGGTGCCAATGCGCCACTGGAGACGAACGGCAGCGCGGGCACGAGCGGTCAGCTCTTGAAGAGCAAGGGCGCAGGTCAGACGCCGGAGTGGACGTGGCGCTTGGATTCGGTCGATGTTGGGCGTTTGACGGTTGATCACATCTGGAGCGACACGCTGACGGCCGATTCGGTGCGTGCACGGGTTGGACGGTTTGATTCGGTGATGGTTGGGAGCTTGCGAGCGGCGATTCCGTTTGATTCGGTCAAGAGTGGTGTGAACCAGAACCAGACGCTGACGGTCGGCAACGGTTCGACGGTGGAAGCAAGCGGTACGGGTATTGTGCGTGCCAACCGCGTGAACCTGACGGGCACGAATGCGCCGCTGGAGACCAATGGGAATGCGGGCACCAGCGGCCAGCTTCTTGAAGAGCAAGGGCGCAGGTCAGACGCCGGAGTGGACGTGGCGCTTGGATTCGGTCGATGTTGGGCGTTTGACGGTTGATCACATCTGGAGCGATACGCTGACGGCCGATTCGGTGCGTGCACGGGTTGGACGGTTTGATTCGGTGATGGTTGGGAGCTTGCGAGCGGCGATTCCGTTTGATTCGGTCAAGAGTGGTGTCAACCAGAACCAGACGCTGACGGTTGGCAACGGCTCGACGGTGGAAGCAAGCGGCACGGGTATTGTGCGGGCCAACCGTGTAAACCTGACCGGTGCCAACGCGCCACTGGAGACGAACGGCAGCGCGGGCACGAGCGGTCAGCTCTTGAAGAGCAAGGGCGCAGGTCAGACGCCGGAGTGGACGTGGCGCTTGGATTCGGTCGATGTTGGGCGTTTGACGGTTGATCACGTTTGGAGCGACACGCTGACGGCCGATTCGGTGCGTGCACGGGTAGGGCGGTTCGATTCGGTGGTGGTTGACTTTGTGCGCGGCGACACGGCCTACATCAGTAGCCTTCGGATAGACTCGCTCTACAGCAGCGGTGGGGTGTTGCGTGCAGCGATTCCGTTTGATTCGGTCAAGAGCGGTGTGAACCAGAACCAGACGCTGACCGTCGGCAACGGTTCGACGGTGGAAGCAAGCGGTACGGGTATTGTGCGGGCCAACCGCGTGAACCTGACGGGCACGAATGCACCGCTGGAGACGAATGGGAATGCGGGCACCAGCGGTCAGCTTTTGAAGAGCAAGGGCGCTGGTCAGACGCCGGAGTGGACGTGGCGCTTGGATTCGGTCGATGTTGGGCGATTGACGGTTGATCACATCTGGAGCGACACGCTGACGGCCGATTCGGTGCGTGCACGGGTTGGACGGTTTGATTCGGTGGTGGTTGACTTTGTGCGTGGCGACACGGCCTACATCAGTAGCCTTCGGATAGACTCGCTCTACAGCAGCGGTGGGGTGTTGCGTGCAGCGATTCCGTTTGATTCGGTCAAGAGCGGTGTGAACCAGAACCAGACGCTGACGGTCGGCAACGGTTCGACGGTGGAAGCAAGCGGCACGGGTATTGTGCGAGCCAACCGTGTGAACCTGACCGGCACGAATGCGCCGCTGGAGACCAATGGGAATGCGGGCACCAGCGGTCAGCTTTTGAAGAGCAAGGGCGCAGGTCAGACGCCGGAGTGGACGTGGCGCTTGGATTCGGTCGATGTTGGGCGATTGACGGTTGATCACATCTGGACCGACACGCTGACGGCCGATTCGGTGCGTGCACGGGTTGGGACGGTTCGATTCGGTGGTGGTTGGGAGCTTGCGTGCAGCGATTCCGTTTGATTCGGTCAAGAGCGGTGTGAACCAGAACCAGACGCTGACGGTCGGCAACGGTTCGACGGTGGAAGCAAGCGGCACGGGTATTGTGCGGGCAAACCGTGTAAACCTGACGGGTACGAATGCGCCGCTGGAGACCAATGGGAATGCGGGCACCAGCGGTCAGCTCTTGAAGAGCAAGGGCGCAGGTCAGACGCCGGAGTGGACGTGGCGCTTGGATTCGGTCGATGTTGGGCGTTTGACGGTTGATCACGTCTGGACCGACACGCTGACGGCCGATTCGGTGCGTGCACGGGTTGGACGGTTTGATTCGGTGGTGGTTGACTTTGTGCGTGGCGACACGGCCTACATCAGTAGCCTTCGGATAGACTCGCTCTACAGCAGCGGTGGGGTGTTGCGTGCAGCGATTCCGTTTGATTCAGTCAAGAGCGGTGTGAACCAGAACCAGACGCTGACGGTCGGCAACGGTTCGACGGTAGAAGCAAGCGGCACGGGTATTGTGCGGGCAAACCGCGTGAACCTGACCGGTACGAATGCGCCGCTGGAGACCAATGGGAATGCGGGCACCAGCGGTCAGCTCTTGAAGAGCAAGGGCGCAGGTCAGACGCCGGAGTGGACGTGGCGCTTGGATTCGGTCGATGTTGGGCGTTTGACGGTTGATCACATCTGGAGCGACACGCTGACGGCCGATTCGGTGCGTGCGCGGGTTGGACGGTTCGATTCGGTGGTGGTTGACTTTGTGCGTGGCGACACGGCCTACATCAGTAGCCTTCGGATAGACACGCTCTACAGCAGCGGTGGGGTGTTGCGTGCAGCGATTCCGTTTGATTCGGTCAAGAGCGGTGTGAACCAGAACCAGACGCTGACCGTCGGCAACGGTTCGACGGTGGAAGCAAGCGGCACGGGTATTGTGCGGGCCAACCGTGTGAACCTGACGGGCACGAATGCGCCGCTGGAGACCAATGGGAATGCGGGCACGAGCGGTCAGCTCTTGAAGAGCAAGGGCGCTGGTCAGACGCCGGAGTGGACGTGGCGCTTGGATTCGGTCGATGTTGGGCGATTGACGGTTGATCACGTTTGGACCGACACGCTGACGGCCGATTCGGTGCGTGCACGGGTAGGGCGGTTTGATTCGGTGATGGTTGGGAGCTTGCGTGCAGCGATCCCGTTTGATTCGGTCAAGAGCGGTGTGAACCAGAACCAGACGCTGACGGTCGGTAACGGCTCGACGGTGGAAGCAAGCGGCACGGGTATTGTGCGAGCCAACCGTGTGAACTTGACCGGCACGAATGCGCCACTGGAGACCAATGGGAATGCGGGCACGAGCGGTCAGCTCTTGAAGAGCAAGGGCGCTGGTCAGACGCCGGAGTGGACGTGGCGCTTGGATTCGGTCGATGTTGGGCGATTGACGGTTGATCACGTTTGGAGCGACACGCTGACGGCCGATTCGGTGCGTGCACGGGTTGGACGTTTTGATTCGGTGGTGGTGGACTTTGTGCGTGGGGATACGGCGTACATTTCGAGCCTGCGCGTGGATTCGATTTTCAGCACCGGGGTGTTGCGAGCGGCGGTGCCATTTGATTCAGTCAAGAGCGGTGTGAACCAGAACCAGACGCTGACGGTCGGCAACGGCTCGACGGTAGAAGCAAGCGGCACGGGTATTGTGCGAGCCAACCGTGTAAACCTGACGGGCACGAATGCGCCACTGGAGACCAATGGGAATGCGGGCACCAGCGGTCAGCTCTTGAAGAGCAAGGGCGCAGGTCAGACGCCGGAGTGGACGTGGCGCTTGGATTCGGTCGATGTTGGGCGTTTGACGGTTGATCACATCTGGACCGACACGCTGACGGCCGATTCGGTGCGTGCACGGGTTGGACGTTTTGATTCGGTGGTGGTGGACTTTGTGCGTGGGGATACGGCGTACATTTCGAGCCTGCGCGTGGATTCGATTTTCAGCACCGGGGTGTTGCGAGCGGCGGTGCCGTTTGATTCGGTCAAGAGCGGTGTGAACCAGAACCAGACGCTGACGGTCGGCAACGGTTCGACGGTGGAAGCAAGCGGCACGGGTATTGTGCGGGCAAACCGTGTGAACCTGACCGGTGCCAACGCGCCACTGGAGACGAACGGCAGCGCGGGCACGAGCGGTCAGCTCTTGAAGAGCAAGGGCGCAGGTCAGACGCCGGAGTGGACGTGGCGCTTGGATTCGGTCGATGTTGGGCGTTTGACGGTTGATCACATCTGGAGCGACACGCTGACGGCCGATTCGGTGCGTGCACGGGTTGGACGTTTTGATTCGGTGGTGGTGGACTTTGTGCGTGGGGATACGGCGTACATTTCGAGCCTGCGCGTGGATTCGATTTTCAGCACCGGGGTGTTGCGAGCGGCGGTGCCGTTTGATTCGGTCAAGAGCGGTGTGAACCAGAACCAGACGCTGACGGTCGGCAACGGTTCGACGGTGGAAGCAAGCGGCACAGGTATTGTGCGGGCAAACCGTGTGAACCTGACCGGTGCCAACGCGCCACTGGAGACGAACGGCAGCGCGGGCACGAGCGGTCAGCTCTTGAAGAGCAAGGGCGCAGGTCAGACGCCGGAGTGGACGTGGCGCTTGGATTCGGTCGATGTTGGGCGTTTGACGGTTGATCACATCTGGAGCGACACGCTGACGGCCGATTCGGTGCGTGCACGGGTTGGACGTTTTGATTCGGTGGTGGTGGACTTTGTGCGTGGGGATACGGCGTACATTTCGAGCCTGCGCGTGGATTCGATTTTCAGCACCGGGGTGTTGCGAGCGGCGGTGCCGTTTGATTCAGTCAAGAGCGGTGTCAACCAGAACCAGACGCTGACCGTCGGCAATGGCTCGACGGTGGAAGCAAGCGGCACGGGTATTGTGCGGGCAAACCGCGTGAACCTGACCGGCACGAATGCGCCGCTGGAGACCAATGGGAATGCGGGCACGAGCGGTCAGCTTTTGAAGAGCAAGGGGGCAGGTCAGACGCCGGAGTGGACGTGGCGCTTGGATTCGGTCGATGTTGGGCGTTTGACGGTTGATCACATCTGGACCGATACGCTGACGGCCGATTCGGTGCGTGCGCGGGTAGGGCGGTTTGATTCGGTGGTGATTGGGAGCTTGCGTGCAGCGATTCCGTTTGATTCGGTCAAGAGCGGTGTCAACCAGAACCAGACGCTGACGGTTGGCAACGGCTCGACGGTGGAAGCAAGCGGCACGGGTATTGTGCGGGCCAACCGTGTGAACCTGACGGGCACGAATGCGCCGCTGGAGACCAATGGGAATGCGGGCACGAGCGGCCAGCTTTTGAAGAGCAAGGGAGCTGGTCAGACGCCGGAGTGGACGTGGCGGTTGGATTCGCTCGATGTTGGGCGTTTGACGGTTGATCACATCTGGACCGACACGCTGACGGCCGATTCGGTGCGTGCACGTGTTGGACGGTTTGATTCGGTGGTGGTTGACTTTCTGCGTGGCGACACGGCGTACATTTCGAGCCTGCGGGTGGATTCGATTTTCAGCACGGGAGTGCTTCGAGCGGCGGTGCCGTTTGATTCGGTCAAGAGCGGTGTCAACCAGAACCAGACGCTGACGGTTGGCAACGGCTCGACGGTGGAAGCAAGCGGCACGGGTATTGTGCGGGCAAACCGTGTGAACCTGACGGGCACGAATGCGCCGCTGGAGACCAATGGGAATGCGGGCACCAGCGGGCAGTTGCTCAAGAGCCGTGGCGCTGGTCAGACGCCGGAGTGGACGTGGCGGTTGGATTCGCTCGATGTTGGGCGTTTGACGGTTGATCACATCTGGACCGACACGCTGACGGCCGATTCGGTGCGTGCACGTGTTGGACGGTTTGATTCGGTGGTGGTTGACTTTGTGCGTGGCGATACGGCCTACATTTCGAGCCTGCGGGTGGATTCGATTTTCAGCACGGGAGTGCTTCGAGCGGCGGTGCCGTTTGATTCGGTCAAGAGCGGTGTGAACCAGAACCAGACGCTGACCGTCGGCAACGGCTCGACGGTGGAAGCAAGCGGTACGGGTATTGTGCGGGCCAACCGTGTGAACCTGACCGGCACAAACGCACCGCTGGAGACCAATGGGAATGCGGGCACCAGCGGTCAGCTTTTGAAGAGCAAGGGAGCTGGTCAGACGCCGGAGTGGACGTGGCGCTTGGATTCGCTCGATGTTGGGCGTTTAACGGTTGATCACATCTGGACCGACACGCTGACGGCCGATTCGGTGCGTGCGCGGGTTGGACGGTTTGATTCGCTGGTGGTTGACTTTCTGCGTGGCGACACGGCGTACATTTCGAGCCTGCGGGTGGATTCGATTTTCAGCACGGGAGTGCTTCGAGCGGCGGTGCCGTTTGATTCGGTCAAGAGCGGTGTGAACCAGAACCAGACGCTGACGGTTGGCAACGGCTCGACGGTGGAAGCAAGCGGCACGGGTATTGTGCGGGCCAACCGTGTGAACCTGACGGGCACGAATGCGCCGCTGGAGACCAATGGGAATGCGGGCACCAGCGGTCAGCTTTTGAAGAGCAAGGGAGCTGGTCAGACGCCGGAGTGGACGTGGAGCTTGGATTCACTCGACGTTCGGCGATTGACGACGGGTCATGTGTGGTCAGATACAGTCACAGCCGATAGCGTGCGTGGTCGTGTTGGACGGTTTGATTCGGTGGTGGTTGACTTTGTGCGTGGCGATACGGCGTACATTTCGAGCCTGCGGGTGGATTCGATTTTCAGCACCGGGGTGTTGCGAGCGGCGGTACCGTTTGATTCGGTCAAGAGTGGTGTCAACCAGAACCAGACGCTGACCGTCGGCGATGGCTCGACGGTAGAAGCAAGCGGTACGGGTATTGTGCGAGCCAACCGCGTGAACCTGACCGGCTCGAATGCACCGCTGGAGACGAATGGGAATGCGGGCACCAGCGGTCAGCTCTTGAAGAGCAAGGGAGCAGGTCAGACGCCGGAGTGGACGTGGCGCTTGGATTCGGTCGATGTTGGGCGTTTGACGGTTGATCACATCTGGACCGACACGCTGACGGCCGATTCGGTGCGTTCGCGGGTTGGACGGTTTGATTCGGTGGTGGTTGGGAGCTTGCGTGCAGCGATTCCGTTTGATTCAGTCAAGAGCGGTGTGAACCAGAACCAGACGCTGACGGTCGGCGATGGCTCGACGGTAGAAGCAAGCGGCACGGGTATTGTGCGGGCCAACCGTGTGAACCTGACGGGCACAAACGCACCGCTGGAGACGAATGGGAATGCGGGCACCAGCGGCCAGCTCTTGAAGAGCAAGGGCGCTGGTCAGACGCCGGAGTGGACGTGGCGCTTGGATTCGCTCGATGTTGGGCGTTTGACGGTTGATCACGTTTGGAGCGACACGCTGACGGCCGATTCGGTGCGTGCGCGGGTAGGGCGGTTCGATTCGGTGATGGTTGGGAGCTTGCGTGCAGCGATTCCGTTTGATTCAGTCAAGAGCGGTGTGAACCAGAACCAGACGCTGACCGTCGGCAACGGCTCGACGGTGGAAGCAAGCGGCACGGGTATTGTGCGGGCCAACCGTGTGAACCTGACCGGCACGAATGCGCCGCTGGAGACCAATGGGAATGCGGGCACCAGCGGTCAGCTCTTGAAGAGCAAGGGCGCAGGTCAGACGCCGGAGTGGACGTGGCGCTTGGATTCGCTCGATGTTGGGCGTTTGACGGTTGATCACGTTTGGAGCGACACGCTGACGGCCGATTCGGTGCGTGCGCGGGTTGGGCGGTTCGATTCGGTGATGGTTGGGAGCTTGCGTGCAGCGATTCCGTTTGATTCGGTCAAGAGCGGTGTGAACCAGAACCAGACGCTGACCGTCGGCAACGGCTCGACGGTGGAAGCAAGCGGCACGGGTATTGTGCGGGCCAACCGTGTGAACCTGACGGGCACGAATGCGCCGCTGGAGACCAATGGGAATGCGGGCACCAGCGGTCAGCTCTTGAAGAGCAAGGGCGCTGGTCAGACGCCGGAGTGGACGTGGCGCTTGGATTCGCTCGATGTTGGGCGTTTGACGGTTGATCACGTTTGGACCGACACGCTGACGGCCGATTCGGTGCGTGCACGGGTTGGGCGGTTCGATTCGGTGGTGGTAGCTACCCCATTTGCTTGGCAGCTCAATGGCAATGGCGGAACCAACCCTGCGACCAACTTTTTAGGAACGACAGATGCGCAGCCACTCGTTCTGCGGACAAATGGAAGTGAGCGGCTACGGGTTGAGTCTGGTGGTAATGTTGGTATCGGTACTCCAAGTCCGACCCACCGACTCCACGTCAACGCACCGAGTGATCCTCTCCGTCTCGAGGGAGTCCAGACAGATGCTTCCCCTGCTGAAGTCTTGACACTGACGGCAACAGGAGTTGTCAAGAAAGCAAGTGTGGCAAGTATCGTCGGGGGTGGAATTCTCAAAGGAATATTCACACCGACTACCACAGCATCCCAGTTTACGATAAGCCCAGGACAAGATATCCAGCCAGGTGCTGTCGTTGTGGTGACTGTCTATGGCTCGAGTAGCACAGGTGTCGTTGGTGCAATGGTGACCAACATCAATGCTGCGACCGACACCTTCACTATTGCGACGACCATGGCTATTGACAATACCTACGCGATCCATTATATCATCATCAACCCGTAGTGCAGCATGGATGAGCCAAGTTCCACATCACTGGATGACACGATGAGAAAACTATGCATTTTTCTTCCTGTACTTGTCGCAGTAACATCCGTTTATGCACAGGGTGTAGGTGCAGATTCGCTCCGATTGCGGAGTACTGCTGGAGGAGCTGCTTGGCTGTTGCTGCCGCAGACTGCAACCTCGCAGTACCGGTTGCTCTTGCCCCCAACGCTGGGGACAGCATCAAATCAATTGATGTGGGTCAATGGCGCTACGGGTCAAATCTCCCTCCTTCCGCCAGGAAGCGTTGGGCAAATCCTCCAGCTTGGGGCGGGAGGATTGAGCTGGGTGGATCTATCGCCGCTTGTTGCGCAAAATGCTTGGAGTCTTGTCGGGCAACAGCGGGACGAATCCTGCGACGAACTTTTTAGGCACGACCGACGGGCAGCCGCTGGTGGTTCGGGTGGACAACCAGGAGACGTTCCGGTTCAATGCGCCGGGGACGACAGCACCGGGCTGGAGCATCCAGCGGGGTGGGGGGAATGTGCGTGGGCTCCATGCTGTGGATCTACAAAGTGCACGTGGTGCAGTATCAGAAGTTGCCTCAGCTGATTATAGTGTCATTAGTGGAGGTTATAAGAACACAGCAAATGGGCTATCTAGCGCAGTTGGTGGGGGGCAGCAGAACACCGCTAGCGGTCCATGGAGTACCGTTGGAGGGGGGCAAGAGAACGCCGTCAGTGGTCCACACAGTACCATTGGTGGGGGTAGTAACAACAGTGCCAGCGGCCCGCACAGCACTGTTGGTGGTGGTCAGCAGAACAATGCCAGCGGCGGCTACACCACTATTAGTGGAGGTGACCGGAACACCGCTAGTGGTAGTTACAGCACCATTGGTGGGGGGATTTTTAATAACACTAGTGGTGGATATAGTGCGATACCAGGCGGATACAACCTCCGTGTTGGTGACCGCAGTTTTGGCTTCAGTGGTCAAATGACAGCAACGCAGACGGATTTGAGTAGTTTCAGCAACATTGCTGCTTTTGTAGATGTTGACATGTGGCTCTACAACGTGCGCAATCAGGCATCTCAACTGCGGCTCTACGAGCCGTCGGGGGCAGGGACGAACTATACGGCGTTCCGTGCGCAGGCACAGGCTGCAGACATCACGTACACGTTGCCGGCGAGCCTGACGCCAGTGACGACGGTTGCAGCAGGGCTGCTGCAGACCGATGCCAGTGGGAATCTCTCGTGGGTGAGTCCGTCTGCAGCAGTTACGACCTATGCATGGTCATTGACTGGGAATGCCGCTACGAACCCGAGCACGAATTTTCTCGGCACCACCGACGGGCAGCCGCTTGCTCTCCGCACCAACAACAGCGAGCGGTTGCGGATTACCAGCAGCGGTAACGTCGGTATCGGGACGACGGCACCCCAGTCGCTCCTCGACGTAGCCGGGGGTGTGGCTATTGGAACCTATGCCGGTTCAACACCGGCACCAAGTAATGGTGCGATTGTCAGTGGTAATGTGGGGATTGGCACTTCCTCACCACTATCCAGTCTTGACGTCAACGGTGGTGTAGCGGTTGGTGCATATGCTGGGTCAACTGCTGCACCAACTAATGGATTGATTGTCAGCGGCAATACTGGCATTGGTGTGGCAACTCCCCAGTCTCGCTTGCATCTCAATGGAGGTACCAGTGCAGCAACGTATCTCAAAGTTACTAACGGCTCCACTACGGGAACGGGCAGCGGTGATGGATTCAATATCGGCGTCTCTTCAAGTGGTGCCGCAGAGCTGCGCCAGTACGAGAACAACTCGTTGTCGCTCTTTACGAGTAACAGAGAGTACATGCGAATGCTCAGTACCGGTGAAATCCGACTCTTTGGTTTAGCGGGTACTAGCGGTGGCAAATACCTTGCCATCGAAAACAATAATGGCGTTGCATCACAACTTCGGTTGGAAGTGCCTGACAATTCAACCGGCCTTGGAAGCTACACCGCATTTCAGGCTGGCAATCATAGCGGTCGAAACTACATCTATACCTTGCCAATCGACACCCCGCAAGTCGGCGACGTTCTGAAAGTCATTTCGGTTTCAACAAGTGGCAGTGATATCAATGTTGCACTTGCTTGGGATACAACGCAAGGAACAGCACTGAGCCCAGTCAATCGTGCAGTAGGTACTGGTTATGCTCCTTACATAACCTACTGGGTCAACGATAGCACCATCGGACCAGCAGACTATGCATATTGGGATGCGACCAATAAGCGCCTTGGTCTTGGCAACTTTACAAGCACAGTGCAGCCGCAATACATGCTCCACCTTCGCGGTAGTAGTGCTGCAGGTTCCGGCGATCTGTTCATCCAAAAAGATGGGGGAACTGGTGCACGACTCTACTTTGGTGAGCCGAATTTGGGGAGTAATTGGACTGCCTTCCGTGCCGGTTCGCAGTCGGTTAATCTCGATTACACCCTCCCTACCAGTGGACCGACTAACAGTGGTAACGGTACCAATCGCTTCGCATTAGCGACCGACAACGGCAATAGCACTTCGCCATCGCTTCAATGGACAACGTTCTGGTCACCCAGTGGAAACGCTGGCGTAACCAGTGGATTCCTCGGCACCACCGACAATAACGATCTGCGCTTCCGCACCAATAACTCACAGCGCATGGTCATTACCAGTGCAGGAAATGTTGGGATCGCAACTGCATCTCCGAGTGCAACACTCGATGTCAATGGCACAGCAAATATTGCCAGTAACACAACCATCGGTGGGAATCTCTCAGCAAACGGAACGGCAATTGCCTTCCCCAATATTCCGAGTAACTCTTCAGCGACGGAGGTTGTGGTATGGAACAACAACAATCTTGAGCGGCGTGCTGTCGCGGGGCTTGTCAGTAGCGTCGGCTGGAGCTTGACGGGCAATAGTGGCACCAATCCAGCGACGAACTTTTTGGGCACCACCGATGCGCAGCCACTGGTGGTGCGGACCAATAACCAAGAGCGGCTGCGGATTACCAGTGCTGGTGCTCTTGGCATTGGCACCACCTCACCATCGGGGCTTTTCAACCTCGAGGGCAACGGCACCTCCACGGAGCTCTTCCGCATTTCGAACGATCTCAATAGCACGAAAGACAGTGTGATGGTGTTCACTTCGGCGGGTAGGCTTGGTGTTGGCACTACCTCGCCGACGACAGCACTCCACGTAGCTGCCACGAGCAATCCGCTCCGCTTGCAGGGTGTGCAAAACGATACGTCGCTGACAACAGTGCTCGTCATTGATACAAGCGGAGTCGTCAAACAGCGTAGCCTCAGCAGCATCACGGGTGCGACAAGTTTTGTACGCAAAACCAGCAACCAAACAATCACCAGCAGCACCACCTACCAAAACGACAATGCTCTGGTGTACACTGCCAGCGCCAATCAAATCTTCGAGTTCGAGGCGTACATGTTCATATCCGGTGGCAATGGTGGGATCAAAATTCGGGTAAGTATCCCCTCTGGAGCTTCGATGAAACTCTACGCCGAGCTCAAGAAAGATGATCAACACCATTGGGTCTATCGCAAGCTCACCTCGAGCAGCGATGAAATATCATGGACTGACATAGACAACACCTATGGCTACGCACGGATTCGCGGCATCATCACGATGGGTTCGTCAGGCGGGAATGTGCAGGTGCAGTGGGCGCAGAACAGCTCGAATGCAACGGGGACAACCGTCGAGTCCGGCTCGTACCTCAAGATTACACCGATACAGTAGGTATTGGCGCTGAGCTGGCGCCAGAGTGATCGCCCCTGCTGGCCAGATCATCCCGTGCAGAGATCAACAGTCCCGATCTACCTTGCGCTGGAGAGCGGGAATGCGAAAGCCTCGATAACCAGGGGGAGGAAGCCTTCGACGTGCGGCATGTCGCGTTCCCATCCGGTGAGGCGAAGCGCTCGGATATGCCCCTGCTGCACGCAGATCCCATAGGTTGTCTGGACGGTATTGCCGCGGTGTGGAGCAAGGAAGCGGTACCACTGCCAGCCGGGGATGTGCGTCCAGCTGCTGAGTGGTTCCAAACGCTGTCGTTGCGCTACGTGGGCCGCATAGTCGAGCACTGCCGTATCGCCAAGCGTGACGCGGTTGGCAAAAAACTCGATTTGCACCGCGGGTAGTTGAACAACAACACTGTTCCAGGTGGTGTCCTCCTCCGTTTGTGGCGGTAGCAGCGGCATCTGTCCGCTACGGGTGGAGACTTTATTTGTCCAGGCGTGCGGAATCGCAATGCTCCAACCAGCCGGGTGAACTATGTGCAGCGTGTCCTGTCGGAAAAGCTCGGGCATGGCCACCGACGCAAGTAGTTGCTGGTAGGCAAGCGCGCTCCAGGTGGACCCATCGCGGGGATTGGTACGGCTGCGGAGAAAGAGCACCACAATATCCCTGCCGCGCTGTCCGGCTGTGATGAGGGTAAACATCGAATCCCGATTGGTTGTATCGCGCAGTTCGATGGCAATTTCTTCGGCAGGGACGGCACCGATCATTTTCTGGGCAGTGTAGGTCACCATCACGGGTGCTTCACCGCGGGCGGAGCGCCGCAATTGCTGGAGGTCGAGCAGGCGACCGAGCAGATCCACGCTGCCTAAAAATTCGGGCACCACTGCCACCATCACATGGAGCGAATCGCCATAGGTTGCACTAAACGCCGTCGGAGGTTCGCTACTGGCAACGGGTACGGGAACGGTCAGTTGTGTGCTGTAGATCTCTGCCGAGGAGTAGTGCGCCAATGACCACGTACCGATGGTCGCGATCGTTGGCACGGGAACGCTGGCTCGGATGCCAACCGCTGGCAGGAGGAACGTTGTGTCTTGTGCCGCACTCCTGCTGACTATTGCAGCTACCCCTACGACAAGAATAACGACACGATACATCCTCGGCAGGGAAGGTAGGTGGCACATGCTATAGGAGCAACTCGAGCACGTGAGCGATCGTCGAGCGTAGTTGTTTGCGATGGACGATCATATCCACAAAACCATGCTCAAGCTGGAATTCGGCGCTTTGGAAGCCTTCGGGGAGTTTTTTGCGGATCGTTTGCTCGATAACGCGCGGACCGGCAAAACCAATCAGTGCGCCCGGCTCGGCAATGATAACGTCGCCCAGCATTGCGTACGAGGCGCTAACGCCGCCCGTCGTCGGATCGGTCAGCACGGAAATGTAGGGCAGTTGCGCTTGGGCAAGTTCGGTCAATGCTGCACTGGTTTTTGCCATCTGCATGAGCGAAAACGCTGCCTCCTGCATCCGTGCGCCGCCCGATGCGGAGATAACCACCAGCGGGATGTGCTCTGAGAGCGCACGCCGAACAGCCCGAACAAATTTTTCACCCACAACCGAACCCATCGAGCCACCGATAAAGCTAAAATTCATGCAGCCGAACGAGACCTGCCGTCCACTAATGGTGCCATAGCCGATGGTGAGGGCGTCACTATTGCCAAACCGGCGGTATGCCTCGCGCAGGCGTTCGCGGTAGGGCTTGGTGTCGGTAAACTCCAGCGGGTCGGCCGAGCGAAGGTGCGTGTCCGTTTCGACAAAGGTTCCCTCGTCGAACAGCAGCTTGATGTACTGCGGACTGCCGATGCGGAAGTGGTGGGAACACTTCGGGCACGTATAGGCATGCTCCTCGAGCTGCTTTTTGTAGATGAGTTCGCCGCAGCGATCGCACTTGGTCCACAGACCATCGGGCATTTCCCGCGGTGTTGTTTCTTGGATGTTCTTTGATTTGCGCTGGAACCACGTCATTCCATCTCCTGCAAGATCGGTGTGCATTAGTTACCCGAACGGGTGCCGATGACCGAATAGCGCGCAGCCACGAACGCGACGTCGGTAAACGATGCATTGCCGGCTCGTGTTGCTGCCGTACCGTGGAAATCGCTGAATGCAGCCGACTGGTTGATCCAGATCGGACCAGTGAAGTTGAATGCAATCGGTGCGCCAACGTCGAAGAGCGCTTCCTCGGCGCTGCGCTGGAGCGATGGATCGGTTGTGTACACGAGCGTGCTCAGCGCGCCGCAGCGCTGGACCGAGCCGGTGATCTCTTGGATGCCGTGGTCGAACGAGGCAACCGGAATGAGAAAGGCAATCGGACCGAACCATTCGTGTTCGTACTGCATTCGCTGGCGCGTATCCCCCTGGAGCAAAAGGGGTGTTGCCGTGCGTGCGTTCGGGTACTCGGGTTGCTCGATGGGTCTGCTTTCGCGAAAGATGGGCAACTCCAGTTTCCGTGCGCGTTCGATGCGGTCGAGCGTGGCGGGGTTCTGAATTGCGCCGAGCGTGCCTGGTCCGACTTTGTCGTTTGTTGCCAGTGCATCAATGGCGGCAACCAGACGCTGAGCAACTTCCTCAAACGGGATGGTCCGTCCACTGGATTGCTCGGTAACTCCCCGCGCGGGAATGAAGATGTTCTGCGGTGCTGTGCACATTTGGCTTGAGTACAGGCACAGACTAAATGCCAGATTTTCCAGCACGGGATCCAGCGCTGCAACACTTTCGATGAGCACGGGATTGACGCCCGATTTTTCGGTGAAGCAGACAATGCCATGTTCCGCGCAAAAGCGTTCGACCTGCTGGCCGAACGCGCTCGAGCCGGTATAATCCACGGTGCCGATCCCTTCGCTGCCGATGAGCGCTTGGGTCATCGGCTCATAGGGCGTTGGCACAGCCAGCTGCACCAAGTGCGGATCGAATCCCAATGTGTCGAGGGCTTGTTGCAGGGCTGCGACCACGAGCGCGATGGGATAGACCACCTTCGGATGCGCTTTGGCAACGCTTGCTGCTCCGGTGACCAAGCTTGCGAACATGCCGGGCAAACTATTCCACACAGGAAAGGTCGAGCAACCGATTGTCACGTTGACCCCGCGTGGGCGTATGCGAAACTGTTTGGAGAGTGTAACGGTTGCTTTGCCAACAGGCTTGGTCCACGTTGCCGCAGGAGCAAAGGATCCTTGCGCCCAGGCGCCGGCGGCGATGGCTTCGAGTGCGCGGTCGAACGCGTGCGGACCCGATGCCTGAAACGCCATGACAAACCCTTGCCCTGTGGTGTGCTGGGTTGCATGGGCAAGCTCGAAAAAAATGCTTGCAGCACGTTGGAGTGCCTCGACCAGCACGGCTGCGCGTGCTGCAGGTTCCAGGCGTGCCCACGGGCGTTGGGCGCGCTGGGCGTTGGCAACCAGCACGTCCGGACTGAGCACCGGATACGTGATCCCAAGGGGGAAGCCATAGGGGGATTCCTCTTCACCATGCCACGAGTACGCCTGGCGCTGAAGCAAGCGATCGAACGGCTTGCCCAATTGAGCATCGAAGCGGGTCTTTCCGTCGGCAGCAGCAGCTTCGCCGTAGATTTTTCCGCTGGGCACCTCGGCCCAGTGAGCGAAAAAGGTTCGGTCGCGCCAGGCAGCGATTGCCTGCTCCATCGTTGGGCGGTGCTTTTCGACAAGGTCTGCAACAACGTTCACGGCATGCTATTCGATGGTTTTCCGGGTGAATCGGAACGCAAATTACGGCAGCTCCACTCAACCCAGCACTCTACCACGGCAGGGGCGAACCGCGAAAAAGGACCACTCCTGTCGGTGGCTCCGCAGCAACAATCAGTTCGGCGATATCTTCGGCAGCTTTCTGAGGCGAGATGAGAGCGCCCTTGCCACCAAGTTTGGTTTGCACCCAGCCAGGATGCACGCTGATCACCTTGATGGGCGTTCCTTGGAGTGCATGCGCAAGATGCACCGTGAAAGCATTGAGCGCTGTTTTGGAACTGTTGTAGCCGAATGTCTTCGTCGGGTAGGTGTTCGAGCCGGGTGTTGCGTGGAGCTGCAGCGAGGCCAGGATCGTCGAAATGTTCACGATGCGTCCATCGGTGCTCTTGCGCAGCAAGGGCAGCAATTGTTGGGTGAGCTCCACCGGTCCGAAAAAGTTCACCTGAAAGGTTCGGTGCAGCACCGCAGGGGGAATGGTCAGCGTGGTGTTAGTATTCCACTCTTCGGCTTCGATCATGATGCCGGCGTTATTGACGAGCACGTCGAGAACGCCAAACCGCGCTGCGATGTGTTCTGCTGCAGCAGTGAAGGTTTCCGGTTGCTCCAGGTCGAGCAGGAGAGCATCGGCGTTTCCACCACGGCTGCGAAGCTGGGCGGCTGCCTGCTCGCCGCGCTCGAGGGAACGTGCTCCAACGAGAACGTGAAAACCGCGGGAACACAGCGTGTCGGCCAGAGCATACCCAATGCCGCGGTTGGCGCCAGTAATGAGGGCAAGATGCATACGGTAAGCGACAACAGTTGTGGTACTCGACGTCTGCAGAACACAAAGATGCCGAAAAAGGTTCAGCATGCTGGTGCCGCGCACGGGACCGAGCGGAACCGGCAGCGTCTATTCTTCAAAAGCTTCGCCCAGCCGCAACCGCACACCCGCGTAGATGGTTCGCTGATCGAGCGGACCCCACACCAACGAGGCATCGAAGTACGGCGAACGGGGGAAGTCTGCTGCCAGGACAGCCCGTGACTGCAGGATGTTGAGCAGGTTTTCCGCTCCCAGATAGAATTCCCACGGGCTATCGCTGGGACGCCAGTTGACCTGCACCGATGCACGGACATAGGATGGGAAGCGTTCCTCGAAGCGGTATGCTTCTGGGTTGTCCGCTGTCGTGGGAATGCGCCCACTGCTGTACCATACCACCGTCGGATTGATTTCCCAGGTGCGGTCTGGAGTCAGGTAGCTGAGCGTCAGCAACACTCGATGCGGCGATATCAGCGGCAGGAGCTGCAGTTGCCCACCGGTTTCTGCTCGTGTGTCCATCAGGCGGTAGGCAACCGTCAGATCGAGCCGCTCCAGCAGCGTCGTCGTTATTTGCAGCAGCGCGCTATTGGCGTAGCCGCTCCCGGCATACACGATGGCAACCTCGCGTGCCGATCGGTCGAAGTCGGTGACGAGCTGCCGCGAAAAGCGGGTGTGGTAAATCTCGCCATCGAATGTGACGGCGTGGTCGCCAATGAGCATTGTTGCGGTAACACCTCCGCCGATATTGAATGCCCGTTCAGGCAAGACGGCTGAATCGAGCACGACACGGCGATTGTTGAGGAAGGCGGCGGTATTATCTGCGATCATGAACGGAACGCGAACACCCGTTCCTGCTGACATGCGCAGCGTGATCAGTTCGCTCGGTGCGTACTTGATGTGCATGCGTGGTGTTAGTTGAGCGCCAAAGAGGTTGTGCCAGTCATGTCGAATGCCAAGCGTTGCCGATAGCGATGGATCGGGCGACCAGGTTACCTCGCCGAACACTCCTGGAACGCGCTCGGTGCGTTCGCGAGTGGTTGCATCAAGGCGTTCGTACGGTGCATCGTAGAGTAGCGATGCTCCCCAAAGCAACGACACGTGCTCACCCAAGGTTGTTGCTGCGATTGCTTTTGCGAAAAGGTAGTGTTCGCGGGCTGCAATCGTGCGAAGCCCTGCTTGTGTGGAAAGTCGCTGCGAGCTGAACGCCACCTGAACACCGATCCGATCGGCGAGCGGGTGGTCGAGCTCATTGAAGGCAACTTTGAGGTAGCTGTCGAGTCGCTCTGTCGTCGTTTCGATACGGTAGGCATTGATGCCATTGCTCCATGCTCCCATGGTTCCGCTGCGGTAGTTACCCCAGGTTGGACGCACGACGACTTGCAGCTCGCGGTTGTCGTCCTGCCAGAGCAGCCGAGCAATCCCATTGAGATTGCCAAAGAGCGGCATGTCCATGAATCCATCCCCGTTGGCATCCAGCTCGCGTTGGAACATGCGCCCATGGAGCATGACCATGGTGTGGAGATTATCGCTGGGTGCTTGTGCACTGGTAAGGTTGAGTTCGGCACGCCCGAGGTGGTTTGCAAAGGCATTCGCGAAAAATGGAACGTCCCGATGAGGCTTTTTGAATTCTACGTTGAGCTGACCGGTTATGCCCTCGTAACCGTTGAGGACAGATGCAGCACCTTTCGAGATGCTGATGCCATCGAGGAATGGTCCGGGCACATCGTCGAGCGCAAATGCGCCCGTCACACCGCGCAGCAAGGGAACAGCTTCGGTCAGCCCCACCGTGTAGATCCCGCGGAGTCCGAGCAGACGGATCGTTTTAGCACCCAAGATGGCATCGGAAAATTGCACTTCGACCGAGGCGCTTCGCTCGAAGGATTCGGCAAGGGTGCAGCAGGCTGATTGTTCCAGTTGCCGCCGGGTGACTAATTCGGTGCGGATAGGTTCGGCTGCTGCGATCGAGGTTGCTTGGCCTTCCACCCGAACCGCACGAGCGACGTATTCGGCAGCAAGGATGTGATCGAGATGGTGGAGTGTTCGAGCGATTGCGAGCGTATCGCTGCGGTACCCGACTGCGCTCACGATGAGCGTATCGGTATCGTTACCCGATGCTGTGCGTTCGATCTGGAAGCTTCCGTCGCTGCGGGTGAGGGCGCCGCGCTGGGTGCCTTTCCAGATCAGTCGAGCACCAGCAATGGGTGCAACAGTGCCATCAGCGCCGCGCCCGCGAATAGTGCCAACCAAGGGCTGTGTGGCAACGCCGACGGTCGCAAGGGTAAAGATCAGCAAGAGAAGTTTCATGGAATTGGTTCACTGCAATGGTGGTACACGAAATGTCAAATGCGGGAACGCCGCTGCCCTTACATGCAAGGGCAGCAGTAGTGAAAAAGAACCACTGCAGTGGAACCTATAGGCGGAAGGTTTGGAGCATGGGTGGGGAACAGCGCCAGAGTTGCTGCTGGTCGCTTGAAGGGGAATGCAGAGACGTTGGATTGCTCTGCACTTGGGGAACACTTGGTACCAGTGCTGCCACCATCGGGAGGAGCACGGGCGTATCGTGATTTCGCGCAGCACCGACGGGCAAGAGCAAATACGCGTCACTGGTGCTGCAGCAGTCGCTGTGCTCGGTGATGGTACAGGCAGAGTCGGCGTCGGTTTCGTGACCGCAACAGCATTCGACGTTCTGGTAAAGGCCGATTGCTTCAACACTGCCGCAGCAGATGTGAATGCTGAGCGCCACCCCTTCTGTCGCCAACAAGAGAGCGGTCAGCAGAATCGGACTCAGGATCGAGCGGAGCAGCGCCATTGAGCGAACTAATGATTTTGGTGGGGATCGCCGTCGCGGTAGCGGCAGCACTTGGGCAGTTTCCCGTAGGCCTGGTCGCTTGCTTTGACGTCGTCGCTATCGTAGCCCTGCTCGGCGATGATTTCTTTGATGCGCTTTTCGGTCAGAAGCGATGGATCGTAGGTGATGGTGAACTGCTTGGTCTTTTTGTCCCAGCTTGCACTTTCGACGCCCTGCATCTCTTTGAAGGGTCGCTCGATATTCTTTTTGCACTTGCCGCAATTGCCATAGACGGTGAATGTGCTGGTGACCATCGAGCGTTCGGTGGAAGGTTGCTGCTGCTGGGCACTCAGGGTGTTCACCGCAAGCAGCAGAGCCACTATCGCAGCGCTGATGCGCACTCCTGTCTGTTGGCCTGGCATGGAGATGCCCCACAATCGGATAACCATGGCTTGTGTGCCTCGATGTTGAACATGCGATTCTGCAGTGCAGCCCGTGTTCGGGCAGATGACCGCCGTATAGTAACGAACAGGTAGTGGGTGTATTGTGCCGCGCAGAGTGTGCCGTAGGTGTGGTAAGTGCTCCGGGGCGCTAACTTTGCGTCGAGCACGGGCTTGGCGCCTTGGGATTCTGCTACATCGAGGAACGCAGCATGGACAGACGCTTGGTAACGATCGAACGGCACATCGCAGAGCAGCAACAGCAATTCCCCGAAGCTACGGGCGAATTTTCCCGTTTGCTCCGCGACTTGACACTGGCGCTCCGCATCATCGCACGCGACGTGCGGCGTGCTGGATTGACGGATCTGCTGGGCTCAACCCGCGTGGTCAACATCCACGGCGAAGAAGTGCGCAAACTCGATGAACTGGCACACGATGTCATCTTCCGCGCTATGGACCATGGCGGCCACCTCTGTGTGATGGCATCCGAAGAAGCCGAAGGGCTTGTGCACATTCCCGCCAACTACCGGCGAGGGAAATACGTGATGGTTTTCGATCCGCTCGATGGCTCCTCCAACATTGATGCCAACATCACCATCGGCACCATCTTTTCGATTTACCGCCGCTTGGATGAATCGCTCGATACACCCGGTACGGTGGAGGATATTCTCCAGCCAGGGTATCGCCAAGTCTGCGCCGGCTATGCTGTCTATGGAAGCAGTACGCAATTGGTGTACACGACGGGATTGGGCGTGGATGTATTCACCTTCGATCCAACCATTGGAGAATTCTTGCTTTCCCACCCGAAGGTTCGCATTCCACCGCGCGGCTCGATCTATAGCGTCAACGAAGGTAGCTTCGCACTCTGGGATGAGCGTCTGCAGCAGTATGTCACCTACTTGAAAACGCCCTCGCCAGATGGAAGGCGTCCGTACTCGTTGCGCTACGTTGGCACCGCCGTTGCCGATGTGCATCGGACGCTTTTTTACGGCGGCATTTTCATGTATCCTGCCAGTCGGAGCGCGCCACGGGGAAAGCTTCGCTTGATCTACGAAGTCAATCCACTGGCAAAAATTATCACCGAAGCCGGCGGGCGTGCATCCGATGGCACGGGCAACATACTGGACATCACCCCAGTGGACATCCACCAGCGCACGCCGGTTTTCATGGGGAGCGCCGAAGACGTTACCGAAGTGGAACAGTTCCTGCAGGGCATTCATTCGTTCCAGCAGTGTGCTGATGTCGAGTCCGTTTAGGCAGCTTGCACGCGACTCGGTCATCTACGGCGCAAGCACGGTCGTCCAGCGCCTACTGACCTTCCTATTGACACCGCTGTACACGAACGTTCTTGCTCCTGCCGCCTTTGGCGATGTTGCGCAGCTGTATTCACTGATGGCACTGGCAACGGTGCTGGCCACCGCTGGCTTCGACCAAGCGTTCATGCGGTATTGGGTTGAATACCATCCCCGCCAGTCGGTACTGGTAACGGCAATTGCCGGTGCTGGTGTTAGCGCAGCGGCAGTGTGTGGACTTGGGGTGCTTGCAGCGCCAGCAATTGCGCAAACCATGGCCCTGAGCAGCAGCGGCGGTGCAGCGCTGGTGGTAATGGCAATGGGGATTGTGCTTTTCGATGCACTGGGGACTGTTCCGTTTGCCTTCCTTCGGATGGAGCGCCGGTCGGTTCTCTTCGCCTTGGTTCGCTTGGGGATTGTTGTGCTCAATGTTGCGCTCAATGTGGTGCTCGTTGCGTGGTGGCAGTGGGGCGTTAGTGGTGTGATGCGTGCGGGGTTGGCTTCGTCGCTGGTTGGGATGCTGATCGTGCTGCCCGTTGCGGCAAGCCAGATTCGTTGGCAGTGGGATCGGGTGCTGGTCGCAACGATGCTGCGCTTTGGATTGCCGACGGTACCCGCCGCACTGGCAGCGATGGTGGTACAGGTCGCCGACCGTCCTCTGCTCGGTTGGATGAGCGGTGCAACGGCGGTGGGGATTTACAACGCCAACTATCGGCTTGCCATTCCGATGATGCTCGCGGTGTCGGTGTACGAAACAGCATGGCGCCCGCTCTACTTGCACCATGCTGGCGATCCCCGGATTGCGGAGCTGCTGGCGCGTGCCTTGCGGTATTTCCTCGGTGTGGCGGTCGCAATCTTTGCAGTGGTTACTGTGTTCGTTGGGGATATTGTAGCAATTCCGGTCGGACGCGGTCATCTCATCGGTTCGGAGTATTGGGAAGGGCTTTCGGTTGTGCCCATTGTGATGGCTGGGTACATCGCTCTCGGACTGACAACAACAATGGCTGCCAGCATTCAGATTGGGAAACGTACCGGACTGTTGCCATTGATTCATGGGCTTGCCGCAGCCGTCAACATCATCCTCAACCTGGTACTCATACCGCCGATGGGGTACATCGGAGCAGCGTGGGCAACCTTTGGTGCCTATGGAGCTGGTGCGATTGTGACGGCAGTTGTTGCACGGAGGATACTGCCGGTTCGGTATTCGTGGCGCAGCCTCGCCATGGCAGCACTGCTGTGCGGAGCCATTGGATGGGTTGGCCAGTTGTTTCCGCAGCGTGGCATGCTGGAGTGGAAGGCCGGAGCAGTCGTGCTCAGTTGGGCAGCGGCTGCAGCGTTGGCGGGATTATCGCCGCAGCAGTTCCTTCGGTTGGTGCAGGTGTTTCGGCGCTCATGAGGGCAGTGCAGCAACGAGGCTTCGTTCCCTCTGCACACTTTACAGGAGTTCTGCCACCCGATGGCAAGCGTTTCTGCCAGAGTGCACCAATTGGCTCGGCAGAGCAGCAGTGGCACGCTTTTCCTTTGTCTCCAGGGTGAACGTTCAAACAGTATGTTTCACCATTCAATGGAGGTTCCTATGACGCTGGTCAAATTCAATCCGTTCGAGGGCTTCGACAGCCTGGTGCGCCGGATGAACGACTGGATGAGCGAAATGGAGCGCTCGCTCTCGCTTGCGTCCAACGGCGAAAGCACGGTGACCTTAGTGCCACGCGTGGACATCTCGGAAGATAACGCCAACTTCTACATCACGGCGGAACTTCCGGGCATTCCCAAGGAGCACATCAAGGTCAACATCAGCGACGAGGGAGTGCTGACCATTAGCGGCGAAAAGAAGCAGGAAGAAAAGCAGGAAGGCAAGAACTTCTACCGCATCGAACGCCGCTATGGCATGTTCACGCGGTCGTTCACACTACCGGAGAACGTCAAGCGGGATGCGATCAACGCACGCTACGAAAACGGCGTTCTGCACCTGACGCTGCCGAAGCAAGAACCAGCACAACCGAAAGTGACCGAAGTGCCGATCTCGTAATGCGAGACGGTACGGGGGGAACTCCGGGATACGCTGCGGGCACGGAGAAGGCGCCAAACGTCTCTCTGTGCCCGCATGCTTTTTCGACCACCGAATGGGCTGGCAACCAGCGAGCGTTCCCTTGTGATGGACGGCGATGCTACGGCATGATCCGATAGATCATGCGAGGGAAGGGGATGACCTCGCGAATATGCTCTGCACCGGTGATCCACTTGACGGTGCGTTCCAGCCCCAGACCAAAGCCACTATGCGGGACGCTTCCGTACTTGCGCAGGTCCAGGTACCACTGGAAGGCATCTTCGGGCAGGTGTTCGCTGCGGATACGGTCGAGTAAACGGTCGTAGTCGTCTTCGCGCTGGGAACCACCGATGATCTCGCCCCCACCTTCAGGAGCAAGCATGTCCATTGCAAGCACAACACGAGGGTCGTTGGGGTCGCGCTTCATGTAGAACGCTTTGACCTCCGCCGGATAGCGGTGGATGATGCAGGGTTTGTCGAATTGCTCCATAATGGCTTCCTCTTGAGGCGCACCGAAATCCTCGCCCCAAGGAAAATCGTGGTATGACTCGGTGCCGTCGGGATTTTTTTTGATGAGCTTGACGCCACGCTTGCGCAGCCACTCGACGGCATCGGTGTAGCTGAGACGATAGAACGGACGCTTGACCTTTTCGAGTTTGCTGGTGTCTCGGCCCAAGACACCCAACTCCCGCTGGCAAGTTCGCAGAACAAACTGCACAATGTGTTCGACAAGGTCTTCGGCAAGGTCCATCGTGTCGTCAAGGTCGAAAAATGCCATCTCGGGTTCAACCATCCAGAACTCGGTCAGGTGGCGGCGGGTTTTGGAACGCTCGGCGCGGAAGGTCGGACCGAAGGTATAAACGCGTCCCAACGCCATGGCACTGGCTTCGGCGTAGAGCTGCCCCGATTGCGATAGGTACGCTTTCCCCAGATCGAAGTACTCGGTTTCGAACAACGTGCTGGTGCCTTCGCAGGCGTTGGGCGTCAGGATCGGCGAATCAGCCAGCACAAAACCGCTGCTATCGAAAAATTCACGGATTGCATGCACCACCGCCGCTCGCACACGGAGAATTGCCCATTGGCGCTGCGAACGGAGCCACAAATGCCGATGCTCCATTAAGAACTCGATGCCGTGCTCTTTCGGTGTGATCGGATACTGCTCGGACGGAAGGTGGTAGATCCACAAATCCTGCACGTCGAGTTCCACGCCGCCCGGTGCACGAGCATCAGCGCGGACGGTTCCCCGAACACCGAACGATGCCTCTTGAACAAGCTGACACGCGCGCGCAAAGACCTCCTCGGCAACATTGGGTTTGAACACTACGCACTGGACGATGCCGGTCCCATCACGCAGCTTGACAAATTGAATCTTGCCCTTCTCAGTGCGATCGTAGACCCATCCACGAAGGACAACCTCCTTGCCGATAAAGTGGGATAAGTGCTCAACGTAAACGTAATCTTTGTAGCGTGACTGCATCGAGTGGATTGCCGGATGTGACGAGGGCGCAAATTTACACCGACCAAGCAAGCCGACAGTATTTTTGTTGCATCACGAATTGATGCACGCAACGACGACGATGTGGCGCGCTGTGACGGCAATTCTGCTGCTTGTCATTTCGAATGCATTCATGACGATGGCCTGGTATGGACACCTCCGCTATAGCTCCACGCTGGGTGTCGAGCGCTTTGGTACGATAGGAGTTGTTCTGGTTAGTTGGTTGATTGCGCTGTTTGAGTACGTGTTCATGATCCCTGCCAATCGGATCGGTTTTGTGGGGACAGGGGGACCGTTTACCCTGGTTGAGCTGAAGGTTATCCAAGAAGCGGTGAGTTTGACGGTGTTTACGCTGATGGCCGTGTATGTGTTCGGTTCGATGCGCCTGGCCTGGAATCATCTGGTGGGATTTCTGTTGCTCATCGGCGCGGTGTACTTTATTTTCCGGTCGTAGGATGGAACTTTCCGAGGACACGCTTGCGGTTGTTGCGTACTTGCAGGAGTACAGCGGTAACAATCTCCGCAAGCCGGACGATTTAGCCGTTGTGTTAGAGCTATGCGCGCAGCGGCAGGATGCCCACTTAGCACAGCAGATCATCACCAGTGGGGCAGCGCTCTGGCGAGTCTATCGAGCACTGCGACGCCTCCGCCGCGGCGACGAGGGCTATCGCCAGTTAGAAGAAGAGTTCACGCTCCAGGCGAACGAATTCCGCGTGGGGCTTGCAACTGCGCTTGATGCAACCGACCAAGAGCCAATCTTGGAACGGTTCCAGGCGGTGTACCTGGAACTCAGCACCGGTGCGATCCGGAATGTGCTTGATTTTGCCCACGACTTTAGCTACCTCAAACAGCTCCAGAACGAACAACGCTGGGGCAGTTCCTCACCAACACCGACAGAATCATGACCAAAGGAATCATCTTAGCCGGTGGCAGTGGTACGCGCCTGTACCCCATGACTGCCGTGCAGAGCAAACAGCTTCAACCGGTCTACGATAAGCCGATGATTTACTATCCGCTGGCAACGCTCATGCTGGCAGGTATTCGCGATATTCTCATCATCTCGACGCCGCACGACACGCCAGCAATCGAACGCTTGCTCGGCACGGGCCAGCAGTGGGGCGTCAGTCTTCGCTATGCAGTCCAGCCTGCTCCGCGCGGTATTGCGGAAGCGTTTCTCATCGGTGCCGATTTCATCGGTACCACCGAGCAGGTGTGCTTGATTTTGGGCGACAATCTTTTCTACGGCAAGCTCGATTTCCTTCGCCGCGCTCTTGCCGAGAGCACGGGCGCAACGATCTTTGCCTACCGCGTCCACGATCCGGAGCGGTATGGTGTGGTGGAGTTTGCCCCCAATGGGCAAGTGCTCAGCATTGAGGAAAAACCTGCCCATCCTCGTTCGCACTATGCTATTCCGGGCCTGTACATTTTTCCTGCCGATGTTGTTGCCTTTGCTCAACGCCTTCAGCCGAGCGCGCGCGGTGAGCTGGAGATTACCGATTTGCAGCGACTCTACTTGGCGTGCGGACGGTTGCGGGTCGAGGTCATCGGGCGTGGGGTAGCCTGGCTCGACACCGGTACCCCCGAAGCACTGCTCGAAGCGAGTATGTTCATCCATGCAATCGAAAAGCGTCAAGGACTCAAGATCGCCTGTCTGGAGGAGATTGCCCTCACGGAAGGATTCATCTCGCACCAGCAATTTGTCGAGCATGTCGAGCGCTTGCCGAAATGTTCCTACCGTGATTACTGCTTGCGCCTGATTGAGCAGCAGGGGTAAAACCCACCACCGGTACGTTTGATGGGGGCGTGTGTATTTTCGCAGCGCTCCGTTAGAGGTGCTGTGCGCTGCTTGCTCTAAACGGGAGTAAGCGGCGCGCGGCTGAGAATACACTCTCAGTACCTGATCCGGGTAATGCCGGCGAAGGGAAACGGAGATAGCCTCCTTGGTATGCGGCACGTGTGCCGTCCCAACGTCTTACCTCGAGCGGAGCATCGCGAATCATGTTCCACTGTTATCGTGATGCTCTATGCGCCCCCTTGTTTTTCTGTTGTGTGCTGCCGCGAGCGCAGCGCCATTCCCCACCACGGGAGCTGGTGATTCAGCACGGACCTACGATGCTCCCGCCGTTACGGTGACGACAACCCGTGCGATCGAAGGACGCTCCCCGGTAACCTGGAGCGAACTCGACCGCGACGAGATCCGCCGTCGGCATACTGCATTCGATCTTCCGGCGCTGCTGTCGGAGCTTCCGTCCACGATGTTCTCCAGCGAAAGCGGCAACGGCATCGGCTACACCGCGCTCAACATTCGTGGCTTCGATCAACGCCGCGTTGCGGTCCTCATCAACGGCATTCCGCAGAACGATCCAGAAGATCACAACGTGTACTGGATTGACGTGCCCGACCTTGCCTCCAGTCTCGACGGAATCCAGATCCAACGCGGCGCCGGACTTGCCAACTATGGTTCGCCTGCCATTGGTGGATCGGTCAATCTTGTCACCATCAATCCTGCTCGGGAGCGCTTTATTCGCGCAGGAGTTTTGCTCGGTGTGCAGGAATTTCGCGCTGGCGGGCGAAGCCCAGTGCCACCCGATCAATCCGCACCTGCCAATGATGTGGAGCGCTACAGTGTGGAATGTTCCAGCGGACTGGTCGGCGAGCATTATGGCATCTATGCACGGCTGTCCCGCATTCGATCGCGCGGCTATCGTGACTACACCTGGACGGACTTGCCGAGCTACTTTGTCAGTGCTGTTCGCTTCGACGAGCATTCATCGCATCAGATCAACATCTTCGGTGCACCCCTTGCCGATGGCTTGATGTACACGGGGCTGCCGAAAAGCTACGTCACCGATCCCAAGCTGCGGCGCATCAACTACAGCGATTGGTCGTACACGCGCACGGGCCAGGAGCTTTCCTACGCCACCGTGCGCCGTCCGCAGGAGCTCGAAAATTTTTCACAACCGCACTATGAGCTGCTCAGCGACATTCAACTTTCGGAGCATTGGATGCTCAAAAGCTCGCTGTTCTACTACACCGGCGACGGCTTTTTCGACTTCGACGGCTCGTGGGCGGATGCAGCGATGCTGCGCTTGACCCAGCCCTATGCACCGCGCGACTCTGCGCCGAATCCACGCAATGCCATCATCCGCGCCTTTGTCGGCAATCGGCACGGGGGATGGATCCCGCGTCTGGTGTGGAACCACGAGGGTGGCGAACTGCTCATCGGCGCAGAGTTGCGGTGGCATCGCTCCGAGCATTGGGGCAAAATCCGCTACGCAGAAAATCTTCCTGCCGACTTCGATCCAGATTACAAGTTCTACTCCTACAACGGCGTGCGTGACATCTACTCGATCTTTGCCCGCGAACAGTACCAACTATCGCCAACCCTCTTGGTCAATCTCGAAGCCCAGCTCGTGCGCAGTCGCTACGGTCTTGGCAATGAAAAAGCGGGGAACCTACCGGTACGCTATCCGACCATCGCGGGCGATACCGTCGGTGGCGAAGGTGGAATGATCTTCGATGTGTGGTACACGTTCTTCAATCCGCGTGTTGGGGTGCGCTGGACCCCCAGCGAGCAGCACAGCATGTATGCAACGGTTGCCTACACATCGCGAGAGCCGCGCCGAAACAGCCTCTACCGTGCATCGGAGTCCTACGTGGGCTATACACCAGCATTTCGGTTAGATACCAGCGGTGGTAGTATCCGCTACGATTTTTCCCAGCCGCTGGTCAAGCCGGAGCGACTGCTTGACATCGAAGCCGGATGGAGCTGGCGCAGTAGCACTGCAACAGCGGCGGTGACGCTCTACTGGATGGAGTTCTTCGACGAGCTGGTTCGCAATGGACAGCGCGACATCTGGGGGGCACCAATCGAAGGTAATGCTCCGCGTGCCCGGCACATTGGGATTGAACTATCGGGTTCATGGAGACTGGTGCAGTGGAACCAAGTGGCAGTATCACTCAGCGGCAATGCCACGTTGAGCCGCAATCGCTTTGTTGAATACTCCTTCTTCACCAGCAGTGGTGGGCAGCTCGATCTTCGAGACAATCCTATTGCTGGCTTCCCCGAGTTGATTGCAAATGTCGCGCTGGATCTCCAGTGGCGGCAATTCCAGCTTCGGTGGACAGGGCGCTACGTGGGTGAGCAGTTCACCGACAATTTTGGCCCTCGGCTCAACCAATACCTCCAACAGGTACCCGACCTGGTGCGCTATCGCGACAATCGAGTCGATCCATACTTTGTCGCAAACCTCTCGCTGAGCTACACACTCGAGGATGTGGTCGGCGTGCGTGCTCTGCGACTGCGGCTCCAGGTCAACAACATGTTCAACAACCTGTTCGCATGGAGTGGCAATGGCGCCGAGTTCTTTCCTGCTGCCGAGCGACTGTGGCTAACAGGCATCGAGCTAGAATTGTAAGCCAAAGCGGCGGGCGCCAGCGCAAGCAGCACCGTATCGTTCGGAGCTGCTGCTATCCGATCATGTCGCAGCGGGTGTAGGGACGAAGTGCTTCAGGAATACGAATGCGTCCATCGGGCGTTTGGTGATGCTCCAGCAAGGCTACCATGATGCGGGAGGTTGCCAGTCCGCTGCCGTTGAGCGTGTGGACGTAGTCGAGCGAGCCATCGCTGCGACGGTAGCGAATCTGCGCCCGACGTGCCTGGAACGATTCGAAGTTCGAGCAGGACGACACCTCCAGGTACCGCTGCTCGACCGGTGACCACACTTCCAGGTCGTAGGTCTTGGCACTGGCAAAGCTCATATCGCCAGTGCAGAGCAAGACGACGCGGTAGGGTAGCTCCAGCAAGCGCAACACGGCTTCAACATCGGCAACGAGCGATTCGAGTTCGTCGTAGGATGTTTCGGGCGTGGTGAGCTTGACCAGTTCGACCTTGTTGAATTGGTGCACGCGCAAGAATCCGCGTGTGTCCCGTCCGTAGCTGCCTGCTTCGCGGCGGAAGCAGGGTGAATAGCCGCAGAGCTTGATCGGGAGGTCGTGCTCGCGGAGAATTTCATCGCGGTGGAAATTTGTCAGCGGTACTTCTGCCGTTGGAATCAGGAACAGGTCGTCGGTGGGGCAATGGTACATATCGTCGGCGAGTTTGGGCAGTTGGCCGGTGCCGGTCATCGAAGCGCGGTTGGCAAGGAAGGGAGGCATCATTTCGCTGTAGCCATGCTGTTGGGTGTGCACATCGAGGAACAGGTTGATCAAGGCGCGTTCCAGCAGCGCACCTTTGCCGACGTAGAACGCAAAGCCACTGCCGGTGACCTTTGCGCCACGCTCGAAGTCGAGGATGCCAAGCTGTTTGCCAATCTCGATGTGGCTCTTTCGCCATTCGGCAGGAATCTCCTCAGCCGAGGACCGCACCACGATGTTCGCGCTGGCATCGCTGCCGATGGGGACGCTGTCGTGTGCGATGTTCGGCACCCACAGCAGCAGTTCGCTCAGCTCGGCTTCGATGCGGCGGAGTTCTTCGTCGTTGGCTTTGATTTGATCCCCAATCATGCGTGTTCGCGCGATGGCATCGCTGGCATCCTGACCAGTCTTTTTGAGCTGGGCGATGTGGTCGCTGGCACGGTTGCGCTCGTGTTTGAGTGCATCGGTTTCGGTGATGAGGGCGCGGCGCCGCTCGTCGAGTTGCACGATGCGGTCGAGGTCAATCGGCTGGTTCTTGGAAGCGGCAGTACGGGCAACGCGGTCGGGATTCTCCCGGATGAAACGAAGATCGAGCATGGAACGGTGCAAATGTCGGATACAAAACGGCTGCGAAATTACCGCACTGCCTGCTCAGCCCGGATAGGACGCGCTTGCGCAATAGGATGCGCCAGTGGTGGAGATTAGCCGGGCGATGGTGCTCGCAGTTGAGCGGTAAGGCGTTCGATGGTTTCGACAATGCGCTCAAATCGCGTGTGTTCAGCCGCTGTGCGTGCCCCAGCGATGTAGCGATCCAGCGAGGGTTCAGCAAGCATGCGCGTCAGTGTCGAAGCAAGTGCATCGCTATCGCGTGGCGGGACAACCTCTCCGGCACCAAACTGGCGTACGTCCTCGGCAAGGCCGCCAACATCGGTCACCAGTACTGGTTTGCCGAATGCAAAGGCGATGCGCTGCACTCCTGATTGCGTCCCCGAGTGGTAGGGCAGGACAACCAGATCCGCCGCAGTGTAGTAGAGCGGAACATCCTCGTTGGGCACATACTCGGCAATCCAGCGAATGCGATCGGCAGCCCCGCTGGCAGCGATGAGGCGTTGGTACCGTTCGGGGTCTTCGTAGCATTCGCCAACGATGAGGAGAACTGCGTGCGGCTGTTCCACACGCGCGAATGCCTCGATGAGGGTGGCCAGCCCTTTGTAGGGGCGAATGTAGCCGAAAAACAACACCACCCGTTTACCGCTCAGTCCAAGCTTCTCTTTTGCAGCCTGCGGTGTCCACGCTACTGGTGCGCTGTCGGGCGTGACAAATAGCGGCAGATGAGCACGCACGACCGGCCGATGAGCAGAGAGTTGCCGCAAGCGCTGGGCGACAGCATCGGAGAATGCGATAAAGCCCGATGCGTAGCGAAACGTCCGTCGCAGAAGCCACCAATCAAGCCATCGCGCTTCGTGGGAAATGACGTTTTCGGCAAGAATAACAACCGGCACCGGGTAGAGGCGCTCGAGTGTGCGCAGAATCTCGCTGTAGCACAAACCGAAAAACGGCTGGTACCAATCGAGCAGCACCACATCCGGCCGTGCAGCGGCAATTGCACGGGCGGTGCGGTACCACGTCCGTGGTCCGATGGAATCTATGATGCGTTCGGCTGGGTGCGGTTTGATGGGCTGGCGGCTGATGTCCTCCTGCCGCGTTCCCGGAAACAGAATGCGTGGGTACAGCCGCGAAAAGCTGAACACTTGCACCCAATGATGCTCCGATAGGGCATGGTAGAGATGCCCGACCACTGCTGCCGGCCCGCCACGGTACGGGTATGCTGGACCAATGATGGCAATGCGAAGCGGTTTACTCATCGCCGTTGGGTTCTTTGATGCGGTAGCCGATTCCCCGAACGTTGTGGATGAAACGCTTGCCGTCGAATTCAATCTTGCTCCGAAGCCGTTTGATGTACACCTCGATGATGTTCGACATTGGGCTCAAGGGGTCCTTCCACACATGCTGCATAATCATCGTGCGGCTGACGATGCGATGCTTGTTCCGCATCAGGAATTCCAACAGGGCATACTCCTTGGCGGTCAGTTCGATTTCCTTGTTGCCGCGCCAGACAAGGTGCGCGGCTGTGTCCAGCACCAAATCGCCGACGGTGATCTTGGTGGATTTCTGCGTCGAGCTGCGCCGCAGAATGGAGCGCACCCGTGCTGCCAGTTCCTCCAGGTGAAATGGTTTGGGAAGGTAGTCATCGGCGCCTAAGTCCAACCCCCGGACTCGATCCTCGGTGCTGCCACGGGCAGTCAGAATGATAATTGGTGTGGTGATGTCCATTGCCCGTAACTCTTGCAGCACGTCGAAGCCGCTTTTGCCGGGTAACATGATGTCCAAAATGATTACGTCGTAGTCGTCGCTGCATGCCATATCAAGGCCCGTTTTCCCATCGTGCGCCACGTCCACGATGTATTGCTCTTCTTCCAAACCACGCTGAATGAAGCGCGCGACTTTTTCTTCGTCCTCGATGACCAAGATGCGCATGGTGTTCTCCGATTAGTCGTTGCGACGAAAGAGCAAGCGGACTCCAACTGTTTCCAGTTCGAGGTGCTCTTGGGTTAGGGTGCGAATGCGAAACTGCACAATCACTGCAGGACCGGACCGTATGTGCAACGAGTCGCGCCGGAGCTGATAGTCGAAGCGCAGCGTATCGTTGGCAGGGATAAACATTCGTCCCTGGCGAAATTCGATTCCATGGCCACGCACCACCCCCGAAATCACAGTGCTGGCAAGACCTGCTCCCGGACTGGAATCAATCAGCGTAATCTGGTCGAGTATCCAGCGCCCTTCGAGCAGGGACCAGTCGAGCTCGACACAGGCTGCCAGCATCAGCAACGCAGCGGCAGCGACTACGCGGCACTTAGCGCACATAGATCGCTTCGAAGGATTCCCACCCATCGGATGCAGTCGCAAGAACGTAGTACACCCCCGGCGGAACAAGCTCGCCGCTATTGCTGCGGCAGTCCCAGACGTCGCAGTACATCTGCTGTGCACGGCGTTGTTCGTTTTGGGTTAGCGTCCGCACAAGGCGATCGCTGGCATCGAAAATGCGAATGGTAACCGCTGCATCACTGCGGGGCGTCGTCAGAATGCGGCACAGTTCCTGCCCACGCTGAACCGGATTCGGTGCAATGGCAGTGATCAGACGGAGCAAACCTTGAACGACCACCGTATCGGTCCGCAAGCAACTCGACCGGCATGCCCACCGAATGCGGAGTGTATCGCTGCTTCCCTGACGGCCGCGAATGGTGACGGTATCGGGAGCCGCACTATCGAGGAGCATCCACGGTTCCGAGGGTGCATACTGCACATACACGGCTGCTTGTGGGCAAAGCGCCTGCCCTGCTTGCATGCTGACTTGGTACTGGCAACAGAAGCTGGGGCTTACGGTTCGAATGTCGAGCGGTACCGGTGCTGGTGCAACGCGGAGCGACACCGTATCCGACTGCGTCGTATCGGTTGTGCTGGTGCCAACTGCCGAAAGCAGCAGAAGTGTGTCCGAACTGCCCAGCGGTGAGAATGGGATGCAGGGAATATCAACCATGGTGGCAAAGCGTCCGCCGGTGGTAGGGCTTGGTGCTGACAAGAGTTGCCACGAGCGTCCTCCGTCGAACGAGCCAACTACCTGCACCGAGTCGAGGCAATCTGCCGAACCGCTGATCATCGTGCGACTGCCCGCGACGATCGTTGCCGACGATGCAGGGGTGTCAAGTTGCATGCGCCCACCCGTGACAGTAATGATGCCACTGCTATCGCGCACTGTGGAATCCGACGAGAGCCAGACCACCAGGCGTCCGGTCATGCCTCGCAGGGTACGCGCAGGAATACCGATGCGTGCAGTATCGCTGGTGATCAACGTATCGCTCATCAGCATGCGCCGTGTGCCACTGGCTGCGTCGAAGGCCACACGAACGCGATGCCCGCCGGAATACAGGTACCGCCACCGAAGCTCGATCGTATCGCGCGTGCAGACGGTGATCGTGCTGCTATCGGGCGGTGCGATAATGCGCAGGGGCGATGGCGGCATGCTGCCAAGGGCGTAGGTTGCTTGCGTGGTCGTTACCACAATGTCGAGCCGTCCATCCCCTTCCAGGTCGGCAATGGCGACGTTGGTGATCTCTTCGCCCGGAGCGCGCCATACGTATGCTGTATCGAACGGCAAGCCACTCCGGAAGAGTGGATCGGCATAATCACGCAAGCGAAGCACAAGAAGGTCGCTGCCATCGGCAAGGAGTACTTCTGCCTTGCCATCCTGGGCACTATCGAGATCGGCGACAGCAGCCAGCCAGCCGGTGATCGGAAATGTGACAATCGTATCCAGCGGCGCCAGCACACTTCCTGCCGGAGATGGCTTCGGCACCGGAGCACCGCTTCGATAGCGCAGAACGATCAATCGCGACTGGGGCACAGCAAGTTCGCGGCTGCTTTCGGTGAGCACGATTTCATTCCCAGGGTTGTTGGGAAAGTACGGCAATAGTTCGTTGCTGGCATTTCCATCGAGATCACCAACGCCGAGTGACCAACCGGCGTTGAACTTTCCCCGAAAAGGCGGGTTGAGTGGATTGGTCGGTTGCGTTAGGGATTGGCCATCGGTGGTGAAAAGGTGAAGCTGTGCTTGTCCGAACGATCCATCCCGTCCGCGATAGGATTCAGCCAACAGAAGGTACTGCTGCGCGCGTCCGCCATCGCGGAGTTCTACCACGTAGGGCATCACCAGCGGTTTTGCCGTCGGAGCCGATAGGAACGTATCGAGTGCAAGTGCTGGGAAACGCTCGGCAAGGAGTCCTACGCTCAATAGGGGCGCAAGAAGGTAGGTGCGCTGTCCCTGCGTTTGTGAACCGTAGGGGCTGGCAATCGTGGTGGTGTCGTCACTGGGAGTGCAGGGCAGCATGCAGAGCCATGTCGTAGGTGATGTGGCAGCAATACTTGGTTGCCCGATTCCCACATGGGGCGCAACCGTCATGCGTTCGCCCACATTGTCGCCAATGTCCGGCAGCGGAAACGTGCCCCCCAGCAAGGAAGGAAGCACCCGGCTAACAGTTACCCCACGCAGATACGGCAGCGACGTACTGGAACTGGTCTGCTCTGGTGTGGTCATGCCAAGCGCAGCGTACACGGCAAGATTGTTACCGGTGCTTGTCGCAAAGATTGGGCGAACCGATGCAAAAAGATTCGGTGCATAGGGACGCAGATCATAGGTCAGCCGTGCCAGCAGAGCGATCGAATCAGCCGCACGATCGTAGGCAGCAATGTAGGCCACAGCAAATGAATCGCGACGGGCGGTACTTTCGGCGGTCTCCAGAAACAGTAAACAGGAAGTCCGCGAACGCAGCGGTGCGGGGAGTAACGCCGAGTCGGCAACAAAACTGATGGCTTGGGCGAAGGGCGGAAGTGCGCTCGCATGCAGCGCAGCGCCAGTGCCGGTGATGGTGACAATTTTCCCACCGACGACAGCAGCAATTTCCAACGGTGCGTACGGAAATTGATTCCCCATCGAAGCATTGGGCACAATATCGGCGATGACTGGGCGGACATCACCGGCAATGAGGCTACGTCGCCACTTGAGAACCATCGTGGCCAGGGTCTGGGGCGATGATGGGTATAGCTGCACAGGGAGCGCACTGCTGCTGCCATTGGGGAATTGCCACTGGGCTGGTGCTGCTGGCTGGGCAACGAGCTTGCCAACGAAACAGCCGAGGGTAAATACCCCGTATGCCAGTGCGCATGCGGTGAAAGTGGCAATACGATGTTGCATGCAGTTTGTGTGTTGGTAAGGAGACGATCGCCAACAGCAACGCCAATGCCTGCAGCGGTCGGCACAGACGCTGGGAGCGTTGCGGCGCAAATATACCTGCCCGATATTCGCATCCTCACGCACACCGTCGTTCTGATGCCCCGTGATCAACTGTGTGATTGTTTGTTGCCTTTGCTTGGTGTGGGTGTCGGCGCAAGAGGTCGCGCCGGTGCCATCGCAGAGCGATGCACTCGAGCGTGCAGCTGCCGCTGGTGATACAGCAGCGTGCGGGCGCTTGGCGGTGCAGTACTGGTGGGGCATTGCGCGTGCTCCCAATCGAGAGCGTGCGCTGTTCTGGGCGGAACGCTCATCAGACCCCCTGGCGCAATTCATCCGCGCGGAATGTTTGGCCGACTGGCGCATGTTGCCACCCCAGCCACGGCGAGCAGATTCCTTAGCTGCTGCCGCATTGCTTCCCTTGCAGCGACGGGCGCTCGAAGGTGATGGCGACCTCGATGCTACCGTTGCTCTTGCTGAGTACTACCGTCGCGGTCTTGGTGGTGTTGTGCCAAGCGAGGATACTGCAACAGCACTCCTGGAGCGTGCCGCGGCTCGGGGCAGCCCGCGTGCAGCATTTCTGCTTGCCCTCGGACGGACCGATTCGACTGCGCAAGCGATGCTCGAGCAAGCATCGGCAGGGGAGGTTGTTGCTGCGATGGTTCTGCGTGCACGTCACTTGCTTGCCGATACAGCCACAGCCGGCCGTGCTCTAAGGCTACTCGAGCGCGCCGATCAACTGGGTTCACCCGATGCTGCGCTCCTGCTCGGTGGGTGTTACGACAGTGGCACGGGCGTTGTCCGCAATCCGGTGCGAGCCTTGCAGTTCATCGCCATTGCTGCCGATCGCGGCAGTGTCGCTGCGATGGTCGAGCTGTGGTACCGCACGCTCCACGGAATCGGTATGCCGTCCGACACTGTTGGTGCGCTGGTGTGGCTGTTGCGTGCGCTGGCGGAGTCCTCGCGCAATGATCGGAGCGCTGTCGTTGATTTAGCGGTAGCGCTCTGCGATACGCTGCCGATGGTCACTCGGCGCTTTGGGGATGCGGCTGCTGTAATTGCTCGCTGGTACGGGCCCGAACGGCTCGATAGTGCTGCGCGCGTCTATTTGCTCACCGGTGACGGTGTCCGCGTGTGGAAAGCCTGGTGGCGCCCGTCGGTCGCTGCGCCTTTGCATCTTGTCCTGCACCATAGTGGTGCGGCGCTGGTGCAGGCAGGAGATGCGCTCATTCCGGCCAGGTGGCGCTGGGTTGGTCCTTCGCAGCTTCGGGTGCTTACCGACGATAAGCAACAGGGCACTGTGACGGTTGCCGCTCTTGCCGATGGCCTCTGCGCGCTCCGGTGGAATGGCGAGCTTGCGCTGTACACGCCTCTGAGTAGCACACGGCTGCATACCGATGCGCGCTTGCGGCACGAGGAACTCCTGCGACCGCAGATCGAGATGCTCTCGCCTCGCGTGGGCGACGACTACGTGCGATTGCGGATACGAGCGCAGAACATCCCTCCCAGTGGCGTGGTGTTGCTCCCGATCGGACTTGCCGGGGACCGCCGAGCGCGATCTGCTGAGATCGGCGTCAGTGCACACACACTCTGGCGCATCTGGGACGACGGCATCTATGAGCTGCTCTGGCAGCCATCAGCCGAGGAAGTGGCTGGAAAAATTGAGAGCAAAGGCATCCTGTTTCTGCAGTGCATCTGGCAATACGAAGGCACCGACCAAACGATGATTGTCAAATCCCAACCCTTTACGATACCGCTCCGGTGGCAACACCGCTAAAACTGGAGTCCGAGCCCGATCCGGAATTCATCCCAGAGAACCGGCGTGCTCCCGCGGAAGGGGAAGTGCTGTCCTGAGGTGCTTCGCAGCTGGTAGATTCCCCACGAGAGTGCGGTACGCAATACCAGCGTGGCAATGGCAGCAGCACTTGGATTGCGCGCTTCTGCTGCTGAGAGCGCCGCACCGAGCAGCGTCTGGCCAAGACCTTCGAGCAGCAGGCTCCCCAGCCACGGGAAAAAGACGTGGTTTTTGTAGAGCAGCACGCGTTGGTAGCTTGCTTCGATGGTAACGGTGCCGCCGATACTGTAGCCAATCGTCGCGCTGGTGTTTGCACCAAAGTGTGAGGTGCGGTAGCTGTCGGCAGTTGCCAGAGCAACAGCAGTGGTCATGCTATCAGCGTTGCGGGGTGCGGTGCTGGGTCGAACGTAGGACCACGTCCACCCGCCGCTGTGGAGGAGATACACGCCACTGGAACCTTCGCCGAGGTGGTGTCCGCTGCTGAGCTGAAAACCGAAGCGCCAGCCCTCGAGTGCAACCCGCGAGGAATCGCCAAAGGCAACGGCTGGCGAAAGCGCAGCTACACGTATGGTGGTTGCATCGAGTTCGGCAACACTGGTCGCATGACGCAATCGCCGTGATGTCAGATTGCCAAAGTCCATCTCCAGCGCCAGTGCAGGGGAAAGGGATGGCGCAGCATCCACCGACGGCATTGAATACCCAGCTGTGAGGCGAAGCAACCGGAGCTGGTTGGGAAGACGAAAACCAAGTTGCAGACCAACTCCGCCCCGGCCAATGCGAATACCGGTGTCGAGTGAGTCGCTGCTGTCGGTGGTGTCGCGCTGGGCAGTGGCAGATACCCCTGTGCAGAGGAGCAGTAAAAGTCCGGCAACTGCGTATCGAAGCATGGGAGTGCTCGAGGAAAAAACACGGCGGCAAAGATACTGCCGCCGTAGAATGGTGCTCAATGCTTGGCGTTGGAGAAGTCTATTCAATCACGATGGACTGAAACCACCGCGTGTTGGTACTACCGGTGTGGACTACGAGCCAATAGGTACCCGCAGTGAGTCGATTGGTTGGGAATGCAATGGCGTCCGATTCAATGGTAAACGGTAGCTGGTATTCCTTGCCCATAGCGTCGAATAGTCGGGCGGTGATAGTTGCAGAATTGACAGTGGACGGCAGAGAGCAACGCACAATTTGTCCCCGAGGTGCCGGCTGCGGGTATGCGATAGTTTGGCGATCAGTTGGTTGTGATGGTCGAACCGAGCTTGTCGTTGAGTCGATGATGTATAAGCCACCACTTGTGGTAACAATCAGGTATCTGCCATTGAATGCGATCGCGCCAGGAACGTCTTGCCTAAGCCCAGAGCCTGACGTCGGGAAATACTCTTTGAGCGGAACGCGCGTTAGCTGAAGGGTACCATCGGCTGCGTGCTGCAAAAAGTAAATCATTGGATAGGAACTATCGCCAATCATTCCGACACCAAGCGCAGCAATGCCATTGCGGTAGGGGGTATAAGCTGCTTGCCCAATGTTGAAGCCCATCTGCCCATAGAGCCGCTCGGCATGACGAGTAAAAACATTGAAGCGAAAGATGCCCACAAAGCTTGATGTATCGGTTCCGGGTGCAATACGAGTGGGAAAAGGGCACACAACGTAGAGACTGCTGTCGTGCGACCAAATGTATGTATGATCGAGTCCGTTGACGTGCGTTAGTCCCGAGATCGGTCGGATGATTTCTTGCTCACCAGTTGTTGGATCAATCCTCAGAAATGGGATTGGTTTGGGATCAAATCTGCTGACCGGATAGGGGACGACTAAGAGTGTATAGATGGCATTATCAGGAGCAAGCACCAAATTGGATGGTACTGGAATTGCTCCAACAGTGTCGAGATAGTTTTTATCCAGCAGCACGCTGCTGCGAAGAAGCAACGAATCATCATCTGGCCTGCCGCTGTAGATGTCAAGGCGGGGTGGATAATTCCATGCTTGATAGTACGGGACCCAAAGACGCATGCTTGTCGAGAGGGCAACAAAGGTCGTATCATTCCGGTGGGGAAGCAGTACTCCTCCGAGGGCATGGTAAGACTCGCGTCGCCATTCGGGCAGGGGTGGCAAACCCACGAAGCTCCATATCGGCTGCCCATACGTTGGTGCTTGTGGTGTATAGCGCAGCAAATGGCTGGGGAGTGATTGCTCCGAGACCTTGCTGGTATCATGGTTTAACCATCCCCACCACGAGTGTGGGGTCGTAGGGCTCTTCGATGGGAAAAGTAGCGGTGCCGTGCTACTAACATCGAGCGAACTTTGTATCCACCGGGCAGCACCAGGGAAGCCTGAGAGCCGGTCTAGCGCAATCCATTGGTCAGAGGCGAAGTGAAGCTGCCAAAGTGCGGAGTAAAAACCGAGGCTGTCGTAATTGTTTCGTGTGTTAGTATAGTCGCCAATCGCCCACACGTACACACTGGAAGAATCCGCAGCCATAGCTTCGAGAAAGTACGCCGGTCGTGGTGTGGTGATGCCGAAGGCAGCATTGATGACGCTGGTGGGGATTGAGCGGTGCTGTGCTACTCCAGGGAGAGCAAGCAGCAGAGTCCAAAGAAAAATGAGGGCAACCATGACTACTCCACCAATTGTTCAACAACCATCTTCGCACGGTTTTGCGTACTGATCCTGTTGGCTGCAGGGGAGCAGTGCATACTTGCCGATCAAGCGCAGTGAATAGACGGTACTCAAGGGTTGCAGTGGATTCGGCTGCGTGCAGATTTCATACTCGCGTTTGCAGCACGTCTGTCCGCAGGGTTGCCATTTCCATGTCTTGACAGTGTTCGTTTGCGGGTCAAAATTGGGGTCGGGGAATTGATACCCTTGCTCGCAGCTCTCACGCGAGTTGACATTGTAGGTGCACGAAAGCCAAATCCCACATGCAGCGGTATAGACGCTCGCTGTGCGGAGCGAACCTTGCTGACAATCGGGAATAGGATACTGTACGCCCCAATTGCTATACGTCTGGTTTTCGAGAAGGTGCGTCAGGGTGGCTTGGGTGATGTAATCGAGCAGGCCAGAATAGCTGTGGTGGTACAGCACAAGCCGATCCCATCCGCCACAACCTGCAAGTGGTTGGATACCGGACTCCTCGAGCGCGATCTCTAAGCGTCCGTTGCAGACGCGCCAGAGGTACGTTACTTGAGCGACGCAGTCGGGAGGGCCAAGCGTTAGATTGATCGTCTCACTTTGCCATGGCGAGCAGCCCGGCTCGTCTGGTGGGCAGAGGGTTTGCGACAATGCAATAGTTCCAGCCACCAGCAGTGGGACAATGAGCCTAAGCATGGCAAAACACCTCACATTAGTGGAACAATGGACGGCGTGTGCTTTACCACTACCTCACCTTTCGGTAAAGCACATGCAATAACTAACACCATTTCAAATGGTAACAAGCAACGGATGCCGACTCTCTTTTGCTCCTACTCAAGCGTAATGTCCATCGAAATATCGAGCGCAGGTGCCGAATGCGTCAGGGCACCGACGGAGATATAATCCACCCCCGTTTCTGCGATCGCGCGGACAGTGTCGAGTCGGACACCGCCGGAAGCTTCGGTTTCATAGCGCTGGTTGACCAACGCAACTGCACGGCGCAGGTCATCGAGCGAGAAGTTGTCGAACATGATGCGATGGAATCCCCCACAGGCGAGTGCACGCTCCAGCTCGCTGAGCGATTGCACCTCGATCTCGATGCGGATGTGTCCTTCTTCCCACACCTGCCGAACTGCTGCCAGCGCGGCTTCGATGCCGCCTGCTGCTGCGATGTGGTTGTCCTTGATGAGCACCATGTCGTAGAGCCCCTGACGGTGGTTGTCTGCGCCACCGATGCGGCAGGAGTATTTATCGAGCAATCGCCAGCCGGGAATCGTTTTCCGCGTATCGAGAATGCGAGTGCCGGTCCCAGCAACTGCCTCGACGTACTGGCGTGTCAAGGTCGCTACACCGCTCATTCGTTGGAGAAAATTTAGCGCTGTGCGTTCTGCTGCCAGCAGCGAGCGTGCCGAACCGTAAATGTGGGCCAGTGGCGTGCCCGCAGCAACGCTGTCGCCTTCGCCGGCGAGTTCTTCCCATACGGTGCTGGGGTCAACGGTGCGGAACACCAACGCAGCGACGGGCAAACCGCAAATGACCCCCGGCGATTTTGCCACCAGCGTTGCTCGTGCGCGACAATCAGCGGGGATGGTCGCTTCGCTGGTGATATCTCCACTGCCGATGTCTTCGGCCAGGGCGATCTGCACAAGCCGCAGCACCGAGGCATCGTAGAGCGCCTTATGCTGAACGTGCCGTACCATATCGCTCGAGAATCTGACGGTACGTGTCGAGCATTGCTGGATCATCCCAGCGCTGATCAATGTCCGGCAGCGCCATGATCTCGCTGATGACACGTTCGTTCACCTGGCCGCGACGGTATGCTTCGTCGTAGGAAACCTCCGGCGTGAACGTCACCAGGGTGTAGAGCGGGGTGTAGAGCTCGGGGAAGTGCTCCAACAGCAGCACTTCGATCTTTTTGCGCAGCACGAAATGGTGGTCGGCAACCTTATCGCGCATTTCGACGAAGTTATCGAGCGCAAGCTGCGCGACAGCATCACCAGCGGGTTTGCGCATGCGTTGGTATTCGGCGAGCGCAGCCTCCCAATCGTCCGAGAAGCGATCGAGCAGCTCATCGAGGATTCGACAATCCTCGAAGCCAGCGTTCATACCTTGTCCATAGAACGGCACGATCGCATGTGCTGCATCGCCGATGAGCACCGTTCGTCCTACAACCCACGGATAGCACCGAATTGTCACCAACGAAGAAAGCGGGTTGCGCTCGAAGTCTTCGAGCAATGTCGGCATGAGTGGGACAGCATCGGGGAAGAAGCGCTCGAAGAATGCCGATACGTCGGCACGGGTGCGAAGCTGTTCGAACGAAACTTCTCCCTCGAACGGCAGAAACAGCGTGCACGTGAAGGTGCCTTCCGGGTTGGGCAGTGCAATCATCATGAAACTGTGGCGCGGCCAAATGTGGAGCGCATTTGGTTCCATCCGGAATCCCCCGCCCTCGGCTGCTGGGATGGTCAGTTCTTTGTAGCCGTACTCGAGGTATTCTTGGCAGTAGTTGTATCGGTCGCGGTAGTGGAGTGCATCGCGGACCGAAGAGAACGCACCATCGGCACCGACGAGCACATCGCATTCGATCCGGCGCTGCTCGCCAGTGGTGGTGTGCACAAACGTTGCGGCTGGTACATCGGGATCTACTCCAACGCAGCGCCATTCAAATTCCAGGGTAACATTGGGCAAGCGGTCGGCTGCTTCTACCAATGCCAGGTTGAGGTGCCCACGCGATAGTGAGCGGATTGCTTGCCCTGCTATGCCGTAGGGTTGGAATTCGAGCGTTGAATCCTCGTGGTGAATCATTCGTCCCCGCATAGGGATCGTCAAGGGGAGGACACTCTCGGCAATGCCCGCCCGCTCGAGCGCTCGAATGCCACGGTCGCTCAAGGCAAGATTGATCGAGCGCCCGCCAGCAAAACCATGCCGGCGCATGTCCGGTCGCCGCTCCACAACATGCACGGCGTAGCCGCGCCGCCCAAGCATCAATGCCAGCAAGGCACCGACTAAACCACCACCAACAATGAGGATGCGCATAGCTGCTCTCTTGAATCCACATCTACTCTCTGCTGCAGTCCCGCCTGCAGGTTGCTCAGAGTGGGTATTGAATCCAGAGCGAGAACTGCAGGAATTGTTCGATTGCTTCGCTGGTCTCAAAAATGCGCGTTGGTGTCAGAAGCTGTCCCCGCCGCTGGGGATCGGTGGTGCGACCATCGCGCCCGATCAGGTTGAAAGCGCCCCAGGCAATACTGAGGTTGAGCATGATGCGATCGTCGAGCACACCTTGCGCACCCAATCGAACAATGCCACCGGCGCGGATAACCGTGGGTTTGAGCGTTGTGTCAATTCCGTACTCCGAGACGGGGGCACCGGTGGATTTGTCGGTGACTTGGTAACTGAAACTGGCACCACCGACAACCGACACGCGTGGTTCAATGCCGGCGTAGAGAAAGGCTTGTGCCAGCGGCAGGTCTGCAAAACGATACTGCACTCCCGTACTGAGGGTGTACACATCCGTGGCAACTTCTCCCCGACCGATGAAGAGCAAGCTTTCGAGCCGCTGCTTTCCCCGAAAAAAAATTGCTTCGATGCTCATCGGAATAAACCACCGTTGCTGCTGGTCGAGCGCATGGACATAGCGCAGCGTCAGTCCCGATTGTGCTCCCACAAAGCGCGAACCGTTCACATACACGATGCCGGAATCATTCGACGACGGTGAGAAGATCAGGTTGGTTGCGGGGCTGTTGAGCAGAAACGTTGCAGTATAGCCGACCGAAGCGGAACTGCGGTACACTTGCGCACTTGCGCCGATACCGAGCAGCGCGCTGGTGAGGGCTATCAGAACGACGCGAACCATGCCGAAGCGGCAAATCGTGAAACGACAGTGGGCGAATATACGAGCCGATTCGGTGCGAACAATGGGCAGTGCTAGCAGTGCTATTAGAGCTGTTCGCGGATGTGGTACTCGCGCGTACTCTGCGATTGCCGTACCACCAGCTCGCCAATCAAGCCAATCGAGATCAGTTGCATGCCGACGATCATGAAGGCAACCGCCATGAGGAGCAGCGGACGGTTGGTCAGGTATGTTCCGCCCAGTGCCCACTCAATGGTTAGCACCAGCGCAATGGCAAATCCTGCCACCAGCAGCAACGTCCCGATCGAGCCAAACAGGTGCAGCGGACGCTTCAGGTACCGCGTCGTCAGAACCACGGTCAGCAAATCCAAAAATCCTTTGACGTATCGGCTGGCACCGAACTTGGAGCGACCATACTTGCGACGATGATGCTGGACCGGCAGTTCAGTGACGCGAAATCCTTCCCAGTGCGCCAGGGCTGGAATATAGCGGTGCATTTCGCCGTAGATGGTCAAGGTGCGCGTTACTTCGGCGCGGTAAGCTTTCAGTCCGCAGTTGAAGTCGTGCAACCGAATGCCGCTTACCAGCGAGGTGACTGCATTGAACAGTTTCGAGGGCAACCGCTTTTCGAGTGGATCGTGGCGAACATGTTTCCAGCCCGAGACGACATCGTATCCTTCCTCGATCATCGCGAGCAGTTTTGGTATCTCGTTGGGGTCGTCCTGCAAATCCGCATCAAGGGTAACAACCAGCCCATACCGTGCGCGCTCGAAGCCGACCGCCAGTGCTGCTGACTTGCCGTAGTTGCGGCGGAAGCGAATGCCATGAATGCGCCGATTCTGCGCGTGCAAGGAGCGGATGACGTCGAAGGACCCGTCGCGGGAGCCATCGTCAACGAAGATCACTTCGTAGGCATCGCCGGCAAGGGATTCGAGCACAGCCGTCAAGCGCTGCGCCAGTTCGGCCAGCGATTCGCGCTCGTCGAGCAGAGGAACAACGGCACTGATGCCCGTTGCAGCATAGGGTGGTTGGGTTTCCATCACAACTGGTATCGAAATTGTGCACGGCTACAAAAATCATTGTTCCCATCCGAAGAGGATACGCACCCCGTAGCGGTAGAGCCGCCACTGGGCATCGGTCAGTACGCTGCCAAGCGGAAAGGATGCATATGCCTCGATGCAAAACGAAAAGACGCTCAGCGTTGCCTGCCAGCCGCCACACACCTCCGCATACCACCGCACGGGCGCTGCCGTCGAAAGGCGTGCTTTGTTCAGAAGCGTGACGGTATCTTGTCCGTTGGCGTAACGGAGGGATGATTTGGCGTCGGCGATCTGGACGTATTGGGTCGCCTCACTCAGGATAAGCAGTGAGCTTTGGATGCTCCCCCCGACGTAGTAGAACGAGCTCAGGTGGTCAATCGAGAAACGTCCTGTTGTATCGAGCCGAAGCTGCTCACTGGCCAGGAAGACACCGTAAATCGGGATGGTGAGCCCCAAGCGGGCAGCCAGGAAATGCTCGTTGTTGAAGAGGACACTCACTTCGCGGAATGGCATCGGTGTGCCGCTCAGGGATAGATACCGCCGCGAGGTGTCCAGACTGAACAGCCGCTCCCGCGAAATTTCGTACAACAGATCAGCGCGAAGGATGCAGGGAAACAACGGCACGTTCCACTGCACCCGTGCGGTAATCGGTGCACTGTAGCCAAGGCTGGGGAAATCGTCGTCGGCATCGTCGTCTGACCAAGGCTTTTTGATGTCGTCTTCGCCACTGCGGAATGGTGAGGTGGTGCTCCACGTGCCGGTAATGGGTCGTGTGCCGGCGGTCGTTATTCCATCGGCGCTACTGTGCTGGTAGAGGTTCAGCGTGCTACCGGCGGAGTAGCCGACTGCACTGTAGGGCGTCGGGAACCATCCTACCGAAAGGAAGTGAAGGAAATCGTTACCGACGAGACTATCCTCGGATAGTCGGGGCTGCTGTGCCCAGCTACCGACACTGAGCATCAGGAGCAGCACAATCCACGGACAACGCATCTACTGGAGCACTTTCGATAGTTCCACTCTGCGGTTTCGGCGGTAGTATTGGTCAGTCGGTTCACCCGGGCGCCGCGGCAGGAGCTTCCGCTCACCGGCCGAAATGCCTTCGAGCAACTGCCGGGGCACACCGCGCTTTTGAAGTTCCTCCATAACGAACTCGACCCGACGCCTACCCAAATCGAGATTGTAGGCATCGCTGCCATTGGGATCGGTATGCCCGACCAGAACTATGCGCTTGATCCGATCGCGGTAGCGGAGGATATTTGCTGCAACGCGGTCGAGTTCATCGGTCCATCGGTGGTCGGTTTGGATGCCGTTCGAATCGAGAACGAAGTCGTACGGAATGCGCGCCTGATCGTGCGGGAAGTTGATGCGCAGCGTGAGTACCTCTGGAACGACCAGGTCCTCGGTAAGCGTCAGCGCAGTATCCCCAGCGGGGATGCGTAGCGAACGAACGTCGTAGAATCCGCTGCCCGTCTGCGCTGTCAGTTCCAAGTCCCGCTCGGTGGGGACTGTTACTTCGAATGCACCGGAGGAATCGGTTTGCGTTTGCGCAACGGTGCGCTGCCGACGGCGATCGCGCACACTGATATCGGCATCGGGGACGGGCTGATTGCGGGGTGTGCGCACGCGTCCGCGTACCCGTGCAGTTGGGGTTGGCACTTCATCGCTGGATTCGTCGGTGCTGGTGATGGCTGGTGGCGGTGCTTTCGGTCGCTCCAGGTGCTCGGCAACGTAAAGGTGGAAGTTGTGCTCTCTGCGATCGGAGCTCCAGTACAGCAGGCGGCGATAGTCGCTTGGAGTCGAGGGGAACAGCTCGTCGCTGGCAGTGTTGATAGGAGGACCAAGATTGACAGGCCTGCCCGCACTCACACCGTCGACACCGAGTCGGAGCGGTGCAGCAAAGAGGTCGTATCCGCCGACGCTTTCCAATCCATTCGAGGAAAACAGAAGCACGCCATCATGGGTCAGGAAAGGGCAGAGCTCGTCGCAGGGTGTGTTGATGGTTGACCCAAGGTTGCGTAGCGAATCCCACAGGCCATCGCTGCGGCGGCGAGTATACCAGAGGTCCAAACCACCAAATCCTCCAGGGCGATCGGAGGCAACTATAAGCAGGGTTCCATCGCGCGACAGAGCTGGATGCGAGGTCCAGTGCTGTTGTTCGATTGGTAGCACCTGAGTGTGCAGAGTACTGGGGCGTTCAAAGTCGCCGCTGAGCTGAACCACCTGCGCCAGGCGACTGGTGTTCGGAAGCACACCAGCAAGCATTGTCGTGCCGCTGCGCGCAATGACGCCAATGCTTCGGTTGCCGGGGAGCAAAATCGGTTCTTGGGTACAGTCGAGCGAGTCCGTGGCAACGACGCGGGCGCGAATCAGTGCTTGCGAGCTGGTGCTTCCACGGGTGACAGCCGCACGCCGGCTTTGATTGCCGTCGAGGAAGCAAACGGCATATTCGTGCTGCTCGGTCTGCGCGCCTCGCACGGGACGAATGCGCCAGTAAAAGCGTTCATCGCGAAAGGGCGGAACCGTTGCTGTGTCGAGAGCTTCGCCCCGCCACGTCGCTGGCTGGCATTGGGGCTCTGGTGGTGGCGGACACTCCACCAACCGCACCGATGGCGAAGGGTCCGGACGAACGTTCCGGCAGCCGAGGATGAATCCACCGACGAAGATGAATTCACCGAGCACGAGCACTATGGATAAAACACGCATGCTGCAGCCAGTGCCTCCGTAAGTTTGGCAAGGTATTGCGAGCGCGGAATCTCGATCGCGCCCAGTGAGAGCGTAAATGGATTGGCATACTGTGAATCGAGTAGGCAGAAGTTTCGCTGGCGCAGTCGTTCGACCAGGTGAGCAAAACACACCTTCGATGCATTACTGACATGCGAGAACATGGACTCACCAAAAAACGCACCACCAATGGTGACGCCGTAGAGTCCGCCGACGAGTGTGTCCCCCTGCCATGCTTCCACTGAGTGGGCATAGCCGAGTTGATGCAACGCCAGGTAGAGCCGAATAAGATCGCGCGATATCCACGTATGTGGCCGGTTGGCGCAGCAGTGAATCACTTTTTCAAAATCGCCGTTTATGCGCACAGCGAAGACGTTCCGTTTGACGAGCACACGGACAGAGCGCGCGATATGCGCCCTGTCGAGTGGAATGATCGCTCGCGGATCGGGCGAATGCCAGAGCACAACATGCTCGGTTTCCGCCATCGGGAAAAAGCCCGTGCGGTAGGCGCCGAGCAGTTGCTCGACGGTGATGAGCTTGCTTGGCTGCGGCATCAAATGAAATAGCGAGGTCATCGGTCCGCGTGCGTCGAAACATGCAACAGCAAAAATCGTATCCGGCAATGTTTCATGATTCTGGTCCTGACAAGATGATTGCAACCATTACCCGTTTTCTGCTGATGAGTCTCGTCAGTGGGGTTGTCGTGGTAGCCCAAACGCAAGAGCCCCCGATTGCTGGGGCAGGGCGGGATACGTTCGATGATCGGCGTGAAATCGAGCGCCTCCGCCAGCAACCGCTCAATTGGTTCGGTGGTGTCTCGTTTGCCTACTCCCAACCGCGGGGCGACTTCAAACGTTTCCTCGACAGCATCAACAACGGATGGGGGGCAGGCTTTAGCATCAACGGCGGATACACCTTTGGCCAGGTCCCCGTGTCGGTTGGTGTAGCAGTGGATGTGCTCTTCTATGGCATGCAAGAGCGAACCTTCCAAACACCCCTGGTCATCGGCGGCATACCGCGAACGGTGTACGATACGGTGAACACCACAATGACGTTCGTGCCCATTACGGTGTTTGTGCGCATCGCCCCGGAACTGGAGTGGTTCCAGCCATACGTGGAAGCAGGTGCCGGACTGAATCTCATTAGTTCGTCGTTCTCGCTCAAATCTAACCTGGGCGGCTCCCAAGAGCAGAGCGAATCTCACGCACCGTTCCAGTACTCGATTGGTGCTGGTCTCAACGTCAAAGTTGCCGATGTGTTCAACGTTCCTGTTTCGCGCCAAGCGTACTATGTGCATCTGGGGCTGCGCTACCTCTACGGTGACTATTCCGATTACACCTTCTGGCGATTTGCCGATGGAAGCAGCCGGAGTATCGAGGTCGTGCGTGGTGCATCGCGCACGGACTTGTACGTCATTACGCTTGGCGTCAGCGCAGCGTTTTAGGCTCTGTAGGTTGGTATGTTTCACCTTTTTTAGAGACTGTACAATGAAAGCGATGATTGCTGTGGCAGCGGTAGTGCTGTCCATTGTTGGTAGTGGCTGCAAAAGTGCGGCTGACCATCGCGCCGATGTCGGCGCATCGCGGCAGGAGGATCTCACCGTGGGCAAGGTGCAGCGTGAAATCCGGCGGGGTATGTCTGGTGCTGATGTCGCCCGAGCGCTCGGCTCGCCGAACATCGTTACCAAAGATGCCGATGGGCGCGAAACATGGGTCTATGACCGCATTGCAACCGAGGTGACCTATTCCGACAGCCAAAGTGCATTGTTTCTAATTTTGGCGGGTACAGCCAACCAATCCGGCGCAATGCTCCGCACACAGAAAACGCTGACGGTAGTCATCACCTTCGATGCCAATGGCAAGGTAGATTCGTTCTCGTACCATGCATCGAAATTTTAGCCGATGCTTGCAATGAAAGTGACGACAGGCATTGCCACGCTGGTGGCGATAGGAGTGCTGGCCGGCTGCACGATTGTCAATCGCACGCCGCCGCAGCAGGAGCAGACCCAATTGGAACGCCGCCAATACCAGCAGCGCGACTTCGATACTAACGACGTCAAGCTGGTCATGAAGGCGGTTCTCAATACCCTGCAAGATGATGGGTTCACGGTTCGGAATGCGGTTGTGGACTTGGGGCTCATCAGCGCCGTCAAAGAAATCATGCTGACTGATCGCTCTGCTGTCGGTCAAGCCAGATCACCGGCGCAAACATGGGCAGAGGTGTTCATTGCTGCAATCTCGCGAGGACGCTCGCAACCGACTTCGCCCCAGGAACCAACCCGCTATCGAAACATCCAGCAGATCGAAGCCACGATCAACGTCTCGCCCTTTGGCCAGCGCCAGACACGCGTGCGCGTCAGCTTTGTCGCACGGACGCTCGATAACGAGGGTGCTGTTATCGAGTCGTATCCGGTCGTTGATCCGAATGTTTACCAGCAGTTCTTTGTCAAAGTGGACAAAGGCGTGTTTCTGGAAAAGCAAAAGTTCTAAGGATGGCATTGGTGGTAGAGCGCGCATCCCACGCGGTCATGCTGTGTGTGTTCGCTATAGGTCACGCGCGCGAAGGCGACGTAGCAACGCTCTTGTCCATGCAGGATGAGCAAGTTGAGAATGCGCTCCAACGGTGGATAAGCTTTTCGGTAATCGGCGTCCTCATTGCGCAATTCAAGCACCGGATGGCGGGGAGGAAAGCAGAACGGTCGTCGATGTGCTGCTAATTTTGCCGCCGATGAATCACCGCATGCAACGAGTTTTCGCACAGCTTGGCCTATTGGTTTTGCTTGGCGTGGTTGCAGTAGCGCAGCCACGCGTTCTTGTCGTGCAGGCGCATCCAGACGATGAAACAGGATGTGCGGCTCTGCTGTTTGCGTTAGCGCGATACCAGCAGGCAAGCGTGGACATTTGCGTTATCACCAATGGCGAAGCGGGCTACCGTTACTCGACGCTTGCCGAACAGCTCTACGGCATTCCGTTGACGGTGGATTCGATCGGACGAGCACACTTGCCGCGCATTCGCAAGCAAGAAATGCTCGAGTCGGCAGCACTGCTTGGTGTGCGGACGGTTTTTTTTCTCGACGAACGGGACCACGCCTACAACCAGAGCTTGGAGGAAACGCTCGGCGTTTGGGATACTGCACTGGTTCGCGCACGGCTGGAGCGGCTGCTTCGGGAGGGCCGTTACGACCTTGCCATTGGATTGATGCCGACGCGTTCAACGCATGGCGGGCATAAAGCCGCAACGTACCTGCTGCTCCAGGCTGCACGAGCTGTTGCGCCATCGCTACCGGTACTGGGTGTGGCGGCCGCAGATTCGTTGGTGGAAGCTGATCGTGAACCGTTCGCGCAAGCAGCCGACCGCAAGCCAGTGCTGGTGTTTGATCGCATGGCAAGCTTTGGTTTTAGCGGGCGATTGAACTGGAGCGCTGTGGTGCGGTGGGTGGCTACCGTCCATCGCTCCCAAGGATTGATGCCCCTTGGTCCGATTGCGGCGCGGGAGTACTACTGGATCCTTGCGCCCCTGCAGCCAGATGCCCGGCGACGGGTCGAAGAACTCGTTGCGACGCTCCAGCAGACACTGCAGCAACGCTTACCCAACTACCGTGAGCACAAAGAGTGACTATGAGTGCACGTCGTTCTCGCTGGGCACAGCAGCTCGCCGAGCGGATTCGCTCGCGCCGCCTCACCGTTGGTGTCGTGGGACTCGGCTACGTGGGTCTTCCCCTGGCAGTCGAGTATGCACGCAAGGGAATCCGTACAATCGGCTTCGATACCAACACGGAAAAGATTTCTCTGTTGGTGCGGGGCATGAACTACATTCGTGATCTCGACGATAGCGTCGTTGCCGACTGCGTCGCATCCGGAACATTGGTACCGACAACTGATACCAGCCGTCTTTCGGACTGCGACGTGGTGTTTTTCTGTGTGCCGACACCCTTTACTACCAACAAGGACCCTGACATATCGTTCATTCTTGCAGCAGCGCGGGACCTTGCCGAGCATAAGCGCGCCGGTCAGCTCTACGTGCTCAAGAGTACGACGTTCCCAGGCACAACACGCAAACACGTTCAACCACTCCTGGAAGAGCCGCGCTTCCGATGTGGCAAGGAGTACTTTCTGGCGTTTTCTCCCGAGCGTGTTGATCCGGGCAACAAGGTCTGGCATACGGGCAACACCCCGATCGTCGTTGGGGGGATAACGCCGCAGTGTACTGAGCTTGCTTGCGCGGCAACCGGGCTGGCAATCGAACATGTGGTGCCGGTCTCGTCGCCCGAAGTTGCCGAGATGGAAAAGCTACTGGAGAACATCTTCCGCAGCGTCAACATCGCACTGGTCAACGAGCTGGCGCAACTGTGCGACCGCATTGGAATCAACATTTGGGAAGTTGTCGAAGCAGCCGCGACGAAACCGTTCGGTTTTATGCCGTTCTATCCGGGTCCGGGCATTGGCGGTCACTGCATTCTGATTGATCCCTACTACCTGTCGTGGATGGCGCGGGAGTACGACTTTACCACCAACTTCATCGAGCTTGCCGCAGAAGTCAACGAAGCTATGCCCTACTATGTGCGCGACATGATCATCGGGCAGATTGCACGGCAGCCGGTGTCGTTGCGCACAGCACGCGTTCTCTTGCTCGGCATGGCATTCAAGCGGGACGTTGATGATTTGCGCCACTCGCCGGCGCTCAAGGTTGCCGAGCTCCTCCGCCGGGAAGGTGTCAGCCGGGTGGATTACTACGACCCCTACATCCCCTCGGTGGTGCTGTTTGAAGGGACGCCGCAGGCAGAAACGCTCCACTCACTCCGCGGGCTGCGTCGTGCGGTCCTGTCGCGCTACCACGTCGTCTGCATCACGACCGACCATTCGTGTGTTGACTACCCGTTAGTTGCTGCTGCCAGCCGCGTTGTTGTGGACACCCGAAACGCGCTGCGAAATATCCGCCAGCGGAGCAACATTGTGCTTCTGGGAGACGGTCGGTAGCGACCTGTTTGCAAAAACGACTCTGCGTGCCGTATTTTCGCGGGCTAATTCTGGACGCCATTTGCGTTCTTGTTGAGTGTCACTACTGAATTTTTCGGAGCGCACATGCCAACAATTGCCCAACTGATTCGCAAGGGTCGGCAGAAGCCCGTCAGAAAATCCAAGTCGCCAGCGTTGATGAGCTGTCCGCAGCGACGTGGGGTCTGCACGCGGGTCTATACCACTACGCCGAAGAAGCCGAACTCTGCCTTGCGGAAAGTGGCCCGGGTACGATTGACCAATGGCATCGAAGTGACTGCCTACATTCCCGGCGAAGGGCATAATCTCCAGGAGCACAGCATCGTGCTCGTTCGTGGCGGGCGGGTCAAGGACTTGCCCGGTGTGCGCTACCATATTGTCCGTGGGACACTCGACACGCAAGGCGTCAATGGTCGGATGCAGGGGCGCTCCAAGTACGGTGCCAAGCGTCCCAAACAAGCTGCTGCGAAAAAGTAATCATTGCCCGTCGTCGCTATGAGAAAGAAACGAGCCCCGAAACGCTTCATCGAGCCCGATCCGCTCTACAACGACGTCATGGTCGCCAAGCTCATCAACTGCATCATGCGCGATGGCAAAAAAACCATTGCCCGCAAGATTGTCTATGAAGCATTCACGCTGATCGGGCAGAAAACCAAGCAGGACCCGCTGGAAGTGTTTCGGAAAGCGGTTGCTAATGTCGCGCCGGTCTTGGAAGTGCGTCCGCGCCGTGTCGGCGGTGCGACCTACCAAGTGCCGATGGAGGTGCGGGAAGAACGCCGCCTGTCGTTGGCGCTCCGCTGGTTGCGCGACTACGCACGGGAACGGCGCGATAAAACGATGGCAAGTCGGCTCGCAAACGAAATCATGGCTGCTGCCAATGGCGAAGGTGGCGCTATCAAACGGCGCGATACCATGCACGCAATGGCAGAAGCCAACAAAGCATTCGCCCACTTCAAGTGGTAATCCATCACCAGGTGTGGGCACTCAGCTCTTTGACGTTTAGTGGTTGCAGTGGTAATGGCTCGGCAGATTGACATTCAGCGGCTGCGCAACATCGGCATCATGGCGCACATTGATGCGGGAAAGACCACGACAACCGAGCGCATCTTGTTCTACACGGGCGTTGCCCACCGTATCGGTGAGGTGCACGAAGGCACCACCATCACCGACTACATGGCACAAGAACGCGAACGCGGCATTACGATCACCTCGGCTGCCGTGTCCTGCCTCTGGCGTGATCACCGCATCACGATCATTGATACGCCCGGGCACGTGGACTTTACTGCCGAAGTGCAACGTTCGCTCCGAGTTCTCGATGGCGCCGTGGCGCTGTTTTCGGCTGTCGAAGGCGTTGAGCCGCAGTCGGAAACCGTCTGGTACCAAGCCGATCAGTACCGTGTACCGCGCATTGCCTACATCAACAAGATGGATCGTATCGGTGCTGATTTCGAGGCTGCGGTGGAATCGCTTCGCCAAAAGCTCGGTGCCCATCCGATTCCGGTGCAACTGCCGCTCGGTTCCGAGGAGGAGTTCGCCGGTGTGGTGGACCTGCTCACGATGGAAGCCATCACGTTCGACGAGGCATCGCTCGGTGCGCGGTACCACGCCGGACCGATCCCTGAGCCGTATCGCCAAGCTGCCGAAGCAGCGCGCGCCCGCATGATCGAAGCCGTCGTCGAGCTCGATGACCATCTCATGGAGCAGTACCTCGACGGCAGTCTCGAACCAAGTGCCGATCAGCTCCGGGCTGTGCTGCGCCGAGCAACACTCGAGCTTCGAGCAGTGCCGGTTCTGTGCGGGTCGTCATACCGAAACAAAGGCGTGCAGCCGTTGCTCGATGCGATTGTCGCATATCTGCCCTCGCCGCTCGATATCGGCGCTGTCCGCGGATACGATCCATCGAACCCCGATCGGATGCTCGAGCGAAAGCCGCTCGACGATGAGCCTCTTGCCGCGCTGGCGTTCAAGGTGGTTGCCGATCGACATGCGGGGCGCTTGGTGTTTGTGCGTCTCTATGCAGGAACCCTCCGGCCAGGGCAGACCGTGCTCAACGTCTCAACCGGTAAACGCGAGCGCGTGCAAAAAATCCTGCACATGCAAGCCGATCGGCGAGAGGAAATTCCGGCAGCCTTCGCCGGTGACATCGTCGCGATCCCGGGCTTGCGGGCACGAACTGGCGAAACGATTGCCGACCAGAAGCACCCGATCCTGTTCGAACGGATTGAGTTTGCCGAACCGGTAATCAACCAAGCAATCGAGGCAAAAACCACTGCCGACCAAGAAAAGCTCGTTGCGGCACTCACAGCAATTGCTGATGAAGACCCGACGTTCCGCTTTTCGACCGATCCCGAATCGGGGCAGTTGATTATCAGCGGCGTCGGCGAGTTGCATCTGGAAATTGTCGTTGATCGGTTGGCGCGGGAATTCAATGTGCCAGCTCGGGTTGGCAAACCACAAGTTGCCTACCGCGAGACGATCACCGAAACCGTTGTGCAGCGCGGACACTTCGAGCGCGCACAGGGCGCAAGCGCGATCGCCGCGGAGGTCGAGCTGGAGGTTGGTCCTGCTCCCAACGGGAGCGGCTTTGTCTTTACCGATGACCGTCCTGCCGACAAACGTGCGTTGCTACCGGTCGAGTGTGTGCGTGCTATCGAGGATGGCGCACGCGAAACACTCATCGCCGGACCGATCATGGGGTATCCGCTCATTGACATTGCCGTCCGGCTGCTGCATGCCGATAGCGGCCCGACGGAACCGAATGCGATCGCGTTTCGCGTGGCAGCCGCCACCGCGCTCCGCGATGCATACCGACGCGCAGCGCCTGTGCTCATGGAGCCGGTGATGGCGCTGGAGGTAACAACACCCGATGAGTTCGTCGGCGACGTTATCGCCGATATCAACAGCCGACGTGGTCGGGTCGAGCATATCGAACACCGCGGCATCGTTAGTGTGATTCGAGCAGCGGTTCCCTTGGCAGCGATGTTCGGGTATGTTACCCAGCTTCGCTCCCTTACGCAAGGGCGCGCTGTGTACACGATGGTGTTCTCGCACTACGAGCCGGCAACCATGCACCATGCATACGCATAACCGTTTTTCGATTTGTTCACTGTTCGTTTCATTTATTCGGAGGCTTTATGGCAAAGGAAAAATTTGTTCGAACCAAGCCCCATGTCAATGTGGGGACCATCGGTCACGTTGACCATGGCAAGACAACGCTGACGGCGGCAATTACGTTCGCCCTTGCGCGGAAGTATCCGTCTGTTCAAGCGCGTGCCTACGACCAAATTGACAACGCGCCAGAAGAAAAGCAGCGCGGTATTACGATCAACACTGCGCACGTCGAATACGAAACCGAAAAGCGCCATTACGCGCACGTAGACTGCCCGGGACATGCCGACTACATCAAGAACATGATCACCGGTGCAGCGCAAATGGATGGTGCGATCTTGGTTGTTGCAGCAACCGATGGACCGATGCCGCAAACACGCGAGCACATTCTGTTGGCGCGTCAAGTGGGTGTGCCACGGATTGTGGTCTTCTTGAACAAAGTGGATATTGCCGATCCCGAGTTGATTGACCTGGTCGAAGAAGAAGTGCGTGACCTTCTCAAGCAGTACGAATTCCCCGGCGATGAAATTCCTGTCATTCGTGGATCGGCACTCCAAGCGCTCGATGCCGGCATGAGCGGTGCACCGCTCGATGACCCACGGCTGCAGTGCATTTGGGACTTGATGGATGCAGTGGACAACTACATCCCCACGCCGCAGCGCGATGTGGACAAGCCCTTCCTGATGCCAGTCGAAGACGTCTTCTCGATCACCGGACGCGGAACTGTCGGCACTGGTCGTGTCGAGCGTGGGATTGTGCGGCTCAACGATGAAGTAGAAATCGTCGGCTTCGGCTTGCACAAGAAAACAACGGTTACCGGGATCGAGATGTTCCGCAAGTTGCTCGACGAAGCGCAAGCAGGCGATAACGTTGGTCTGCTGTTGCGTGGGGTCGAAAAAGACGAGCTCGAACGCGGCATGGTCATCGCCAAGCCAGGCTCGATTACCCCGCACCAAAAGTTCACCGCACAGGTGTACGTGTTGACGGCCAACGAAGGCGGACGCAAAACCCCGTTCTACAGTGGTTACCGTCCGCAGTTCTACTTCCGAACGACTGACGTCACTGGTACGGTGCAACTGCCTCCGGGCGTCGAAATGGTTATGCCGGGAGACAACGTGGACAACCTGACCATTGAGCTGATTACGCCAGTTGCGATGGAAGAAGGTTTGCGCTTTGCCATTCGCGAAGGCGGCAAGACCGTCGGCGCTGGCGTCGTCACCAAGATCCTTGAGTAGTGTTCACTTCTGTGGTTTGAAGCGTCGTGGCTACCCATCAGCGCATTCGCATCAAGCTCCGCTCGTACGATCACAACTTGATTGACAAATCTGCCGAGCGGATTGTTCAAACCGTCAAGCAGACGGGAGCGACTGTCTCCGGTCCTATCCCGCTGCCGACGGAGCGGACGGTGGTAACGGTCAACCGTTCGCCGCATGTGGATAAAAAATCGCGTGAGCAATTCGAAACACGCGTCCATAAGCGGCTCATTGACATTTTCAGCTCGACGCAAAAAACCATTGATGAACTGACCAAGCTGGATATTCCTGCGGGCGTGGACGTCGAGATCAAGTTGTAGCTTTACCGAAGAACACAACAATGACAGCAGCATTGCTCGGCCGAAAACTTGGCATGACGGCTTTCATCACCGACAGTGGCGAGTATGTACCGTGTACGGTCATCGAGGCTGGTCCCTGTCCGGTGGTGTTACGCCGGACGTTCGAGCGGGATGGCTACGAAGCTGTTCAGCTTGGGTTCGAGCCAATTCCCGAACGGAAAGTTAACCGTCCCTTGCAGGGGCACTTTGCCAAAGCTGGTGTGGCGCCGCATCGCTTCCTGCGCGAGTTCCGTGGCGTTATAGCCGATGTCGGGCAGGTGCTGACCGTTGAACAGTTCGCCCCCGGCGACCGTGTCAAGGTTTCGGCAACCAGCATTGGCCGTGGTTTCCAAGGCGTTGTCAAGAGGCACCATTTCGGCGGGGTCGGGATGGCAACGCATGGACAAAGCGACCGCACCCGGGCGCCAGGTTCGATCGGTGCATCGTCGTTCCCATCGCGGGTATTCCCCGGTATGCGCATGGCCGGACGTATGGGCGGACGCCGCTGCTCCATTCGGAATCTGGAGGTTCTCAAGGTGATCCCCGAGGACAATCTACTGCTGATCAAAGGCAGTATCCCCGGTGCACCTAATGCGCTCGTTGAAATCGTCAAGTAGGTGCGCGCAACATGGTACCGTCTACACGATTGCTCCAGAAGCGAGTTGGTAGCACCATGGCGATGAAATTCAGTTACACGCAATCAAATAAGTGAGCAATGAACGTTCCTTTGCTGACCCAGACAGGCCAACCCAATGGCACCATCGAGTTGCCAGAGGCGGTCTTCAATATCGAGCCGAACGAACATGCCATGTACTTAGCAGTTCGAGTGTACCTGGCACACCAGCGGCAAGGTACGCATAAAACCAAAACACGGCAGGAAGTCTCCGGCGGTGGACGCAAGCCATGGCGGCAGAAAGGACGCGGCACTGCCCGGGCTGGTTCGATTCGATCGCCTCTGTGGGCAGGAGGTGGAACGGTGTTCGGTCCGCAACCGCACACGTACACGATCGAGATTCCGCGCAAGCTCAACCAGCTTGCTCGTCGGTCGGCACTCACGTGCCGTGCACGCGAAGGCAACGTGCTCGTAGTGGACTCCATCGCACTGGAGCAGCCGAAGACAAAAGCGATGGCGACGGTCATGCGGGCATTGGGTCTGGAAGGCACCACAACGTTGCTGCTGGTGGATCGCTTCGATCCTGTGGTGTTACGGGCAGCGCGGAACTTGCCGTATCTGGACATGATGCTCGCTGAGAAGGTTTCGACCTACCATATCCTGAGTCACAAGAAACTGCTCCTGCTCCCTGGAGCCATTGATGTCCTTGTGCGCATCCTTGCACCTGGTACCACAACTGCAACAGTGACGGCATGATCCAGCTCATCAAGCGCCCGATTCTGACGGAGAAATCCGAGAAGGTCAAAGGCATTTACAGTCACTACGTGTTCGAAGTCGAGCGCACCGCGAATAAAATCGAAATCCGACAAGCAATCGAAGCAATGTTTGGCGTCAAGGTCGAAAAAGTCCGTACCGTAACGGTGCGCGGTAAGCGCCGCACGCGCTACACACGGCGCGGTGTGCAGCAAGGACGTACGCGCTCGTGGAAGAAAGCCTACGTGCGGCTCAAGCCTGGCTATGCCATTGACGTCGTCAGCGGCGAAGGTGAAACTAACGACTAATCAGCAATGCCACTGCGTCAGCTCAAACCCATTACACCTGGTACGCGGTTCTATTCGGTCAGCGACTTTAGCGACCTGACAACTGATCGCCCGTATAAGCCGCTGTGCGAGCCGCTCCCCTCAACCGGTGGGCGGAATAACACCGGTCGGATCACCTCGCGCCATCGCGGGGGACGTCACAAGCGGCTCTACCGCGTCATTGATTTCAAGCGCGACAAGACCGACGTGTTCGCAACAGTCGAGACGATCGAGTACGACCCGAATCGCTCCTGTCGGATTGCATTGGTGCGCTACGACGATGGTGAGCGGCGCTACATTCTAGCGCCACAAGGATTGTCCGTCGGCGATCGAATTATCTCCAGCGAGAATGCCGAATACAACGTTGGCAATACACTCCCTCTGGCAAAGATTCCGCCGGGACTTTTTGTACACAATATCGAAATCAAACCAGGCAAGGGCGGGCAACTTGTCCGCAGTGCAGGATTAGGCGCGCAGGTGCTGGGATTCGATGGCAAGTATGCGCAATTGAAGCTCCCATCGGGTGAGATTCGAATGGTCCTGGCACAGTGCCGAGCAACCATTGGCGTGCTCAGCAATTCCGATCACGAGAACATCCAGCTCGGCAAGGCAGGGCGGGCACGGTGGTTGGGCATTCGCCCGCAAACACGGGGCATGGCAATGAACCCAATTGATCACCCCAACGGCGGTGGCGAAGGGCGCTCTAAATCCGGCGGCGGTCGTCAGCATCCACGCTCCCCGTGGGGCCAACTTGCCAAAGGATTGAAAACGCGCAAAAAGCACAAAGCCTCCGATCGGCTCATCATTCGACGTCGAACCAAGTAAGCTCTACCCATGGCACGCTCGCTCAAGAAAGGCGTCTTTGTGTACTACAAGCTCCGCAAGAAAGTTGAGCAACTCAACGCCAGTGGCAAAAAACAGGTCATCAAGACCTGGAGCCGCGCCTCGACAATTATCCCGGACTTTGTCGGGCATACGTTTGCCGTGCACAACGGCAACAAGTTTATTCCGGTGTACGTGACCGAAAATATGGTCGGGCACAAACTTGGCGAATTTGCTCCGACGCGTACGTTCCGCGGTCATGCCGGGCACCGCAAAGAAGACAAAGCCAAAAAGTAACACTGCATGCAAGAAGTGATGGAAGCACGCGCTGTTGCACGGTATGTTCGTTCCTCGCCGCGGAAGATGCGGCTGGTGATTGACCTCATTCGCGGTAAAAGCGCCGCAGAAGCACTGGCGTTGCTGCGCTTTACCAACAAGCGCGCCTCGACAGTTGCCGAGCAGACGCTCCGCTCGGCGATTGCAAACCTCCAGGCCAAAGCGGAGAACCCGTACCTGAATCCTGAGAGCATCGTCGTCGAACGCGCCTACGTGGACAACGGTCCGATGCTCAAACGGATCCAGCCGGCACCAATGGGTCGTGCCTATCGCATTCGGAAACGCTCGCACCATTTGACAATTGTTGTAGCAACCAAGGACTAAACGTGGGTCAGAAAACAAATCCAATCGGTTTACGAGTCGGCATCATTCGCGGATGGGACTCTAATTGGTTCGAGCGAGGAGGCTATGCGCAGAAGCTCAGCGAGGACATCATGCTCCGCAACTACCTGCGCAATCGCCTCAAGAAAGCTAATGTCTCGCGCATTGTCATTGACCGCACGCGCAAGCGGATCATGGTGACTATCCATACCTCCCGACCAGGGGTGGTGATTGGTCGCTCCGGGAAGGACGTCGAGCAGCTCGAAGGCGAACTCAGCAAGCTGACCGGCAGCGAGGTGTCCATCCGCATCAACGAGATCAAACGCCCTGAACTCGATGCGCAAATTGTTGCCGACACGATCGCGCAACAACTGGAAGGGCGCATTGCCTTCCGCCGTGCAATGAAACAAGCCGTTGCCTCTGCGATGCGCATGGGTGCTGAAGGAGTGCGCGTGATGTGCTCCGGACGGCTCGGTGGCGCAGAAATGTCCCGAACGGAGCAGTACAAAGAAGGACGCGTTCCGCTCCACACTCTCCGAGCGGACATTGACTATGCGACGGCAACAGCGCAAACGGTCTATGGCGCCATCGGCGTCAAGGTATGGATTTGCAAAGGCGAAATCATCGGCAAACAATCGTAACTTTTTTGAGCATCGGCTATGCTGCTACCGAAACGGGTCAAACATCGAAAAGTCCAGCGCGGTCGCCGCAAGGGCAAGGCCTACCGCGGCTCGCAGGTTGCCTTCGGCGCTTATGGACTCAAAGCACTCGAAGCGGCTTGGATCACCAATCGCCAAATCGAGGCAGCGCGGATTGCCATCAACCGCCACCTCAAACGGGATGGGAAAGTGTGGATTCGCATCTTCCCCGACAAACCCTACACCAAAAAACCGCTCGAAGTCCGCATGGGCTCCGGGAAAGGTAACCCCGAAGGATGGGTGGCTGTCGTCAAACCCGGGCGAATTCTTTTCGAAGTTGATGGTGTACCCAAAGAAGCAGCCATGGAAGCACTGCGATTGGCATCGCATAAGCTGCCAATCAAAACGAAAGTTGTTGCACGACTGGACTTGGTCGAGGTATGAAACCCAGAAAAGCACGTGATCTTCGTGAGCTCAACGACCACGATCTGTTGGCTGCGCTGCGCGAAGCAGAAGAGACCCTTGCAAAGCAGCGCTTCCAGCATGCACTCAAGCAGCTCCACGATACCGCATACTTGCGCATTCTGCGCAAAGACATTGCACGTATGAAGACGATTCTCCACGAACGCAATATCCGTGTGTAATGGCAATGGATACCCAGCAGACTACCACCGCAGACACCGCGCAGGGTGAGGTCACAACCACCTCTCCTCCGAGTGAGCAACCCACTGGTGGCAAAAAAATTCGCCAAGGCGTGGTTGTCTCGAACAAGATGAACAAGACCATCGTCGTCGCTGTCGAGCGGCAGGTGATGCATCCGCTCTACAAACGCTACTACCGGCGCACCAAGAAATACATGGCGCACGATGAGCACAACCAGTGTGGCCTCGGCGATATTGTCCGTATTGTCGAGTCACGCCCGCTCAGTCGCCGGAAGCGGTGGACGCTGCTCGAGATTGTCCAACGGGCACGGTGATTTGTTGAATACTCAACGCAAAGGTGACCGATGATTCAAGAAGAAACCAACCTCGTCGTAGCCGATAATTCCGGCGCCAAACGCGTTCGCTGTATCCGCGTGCTTGGTGGTCACGATAAACGCTATGCAACCGTGGGCGACCTTATCGTCGTCTCGGTCAAGGCAGCACTTCCCAACGGCGCGGTCAAAAAAGGCGATGTCGTCAAAGCGGTCGTCGTTCGCACCAAGAAAGAAATTCGCCGTCGCGATGGCTCCTTTGTGCGCTTCGACGAAAATGCCGCCGTGTTGCTCAACAATCAGCTCGAACCACGCGGCACGCGGATTTTTGGTCCGGTTGCCCGTGAGTTGCGGGAGAAGAACTTCATGAAGATTATCTCGCTTGCGCCAGAGGTCGTCTAAGAGCGTGCAGTATTGGTCACTACCGAACGTAGCAATGAAGCTCAAAATCAAAAAAGGCGATACGGTCATTGTCATCGCCGGTAACGATAAAGGCAAGACCGGGCGTGTCATCGCCGTCTATCCCAAAAAGCTGCGGGTGCTTGTCGAGGGCGTCAATGTGCGGAAAAAGCACATGCGACCGTCACCTGCCTATCCGCAAGGGGGCATCATCTCGAAGGAAATGCCCATCCACTACTCAAACGTGATGCTCATCGGACCCGATGGCAAGCCAACCCGGAAGCGCCCGACTGCTTCCTGATGGTTCCGTGTGTGCACAACGACGTACACACCAGCGTTGAACATTTTGATAACCGGTCATGGCGAAACAGCAACTGAAAAAACTCGACTTCAAGTACGAAGGTCCGCGGCTGGAGGATGTCCAGCTTGCCGAGATTCCGGTACCACGGCTGCAGGTGTACTACCGCGAGACCGTAGTGCCCAACTTGATGAAACGCTTTGGATACACCTCGGTCATGCAGGTGCCCAAACTGGTGAAAATTTCGCTCAACATGGGCGTGGGCGACGGCGCGCAGGACCTCAAGCAAATCCAGAATGCCCTCAACGAACTGGAGCTGATTGCGGGGCAGCGTCCGGCGGTGGCGCGGGCAAAGCGTTCCATCGCGAACTTCAAGCTCCGACAGGGCCAACCGATTGGCGTCCACGTAACGCTCCGCCGCGCCCGAATGTACGAGTTTCTCGATCGCTTCATCAACATTGCAGCGCCACGTATTCGGGATTTCCGTGGTTTCCCCGATAAGTCCTTCGATGGCCGTGGCAATTACACCGTTGGTGTCAAGGAACAGATCATTTTTCCCGAAATTGACGTAGACAAAGTTGATCGCATTCGCGGCCTCGACATTACCTTCGTTACCAGTGCGAAGACCGACGAGGAAGCCTACGCGCTGTTGGAAGAGTTCGGTTTTCCGTTCCGCAAGAAAGAGTAATTCATCGCTGGTGATAATCCATGGCAACTGATGCAGTCATTGCCCGAAATCGGAAGCGGCAACGCTTGGTCGCCAAGTATGCTGCCAAGCGCGAGGCGCTCAAGAAAGCAGGCGACTACGAATCGCTCCAGAAGCTTCCGCGCAACAGCAATCCCGTCCGTGTGCGTAATCGCTGCTCGATGACCGGGCGGGGACGCGGTGTTTACCGGCACTTCATGCTGTGCCGCAACATGCTTCGTCAACTTGCGCTCGAGGGCAAAATTCCGGGGCTGCGGAAGTCGAGCTGGTAGGAAACACTCTGCAGCGCCGTATTTTTGCATTCCCTTTCCCGGCTACCCCTGCTGGTAGTGGGGCGGAATCAGTGCATCAAGGTAATCGTGGCGCCTTGAAATGGCTGGTTCCGAGGCAGTTTCCTCTGCCCAATCCTGTTGCACAGTCCACGATGTTTGACCATAGCGCACCGTGAGCACTCCATGCCAGTGACAGATGCAATCGGCGATTTCCTGACGCGCATTCGGAATGCGCAGCGCGCCCACCACCGCACCGTTGAAGCGCCAGCGTCGAAACTCAAAATCGCCATCGCAGAGATTCTCAAGGACCAAGGCTACATTGCCGACTACGAGCTCATCCACCCGGAAGGTGCAGTCCAGCCAACTGTGCGACTGCATCTGAAGTACTACCAAGGCAAACCGGTCATCCGCGAGATCAAACGCGTCAGCAAACCCGGTATTCGCCGCTATGCACGCGTCAATGAATTGCCGCGCGTGTACAACGGGCTCGGCATTGCGATCGTTTCGACCTCGAACGGCGTGATGACTGATAAAGAGGCACGCCGCCAACGGGTCGGTGGTGAAATCATTTGTACTGTGTGGTAACAACTCCCTCAATCTGCTGTGTCACGAGTCGGCCGTAAACCTATCGAAATTCCTGCGGGCGTGACGGTAACGCTCCAGGACTCAACGCTGACCGCCAAAGGTCCCCTTGGCGAGATGCAGATCCGCATTCCCGATGGCATTGCTTGTACGCAAGAAGGCAATCAGCTTGTGTTCACCCGTGCCAGCGACGATAAACATGTCCGTGCACTTCATGGCACGACGCGAGCGCTGGCAGCGAACATCATCACGGGTGTGTCGAAAGGATTCGAAAAACAACTCGAGCTGCAGGGTGTCGGGTACCGGGTGGAGTTGCGCGGTAAGAACCTTGTCCTCTCCCTTGGGTTTTCTCATCCGATCGTGTTCATTCCGCCCGAGGGAATTCAGATCTCGGTTGCAAGCCCGACCCAGTTCAGCGTCAAAGGTACCGACCGGCAGCTTGTTGGTGAAGTAGCTGCCGTCATTCGCAAGATTCGCCCGCCCGAACCATACAAGGGCAAGGGTATTCGCTATGTCGGTGAGTACGTGCGTCGGAAAGCCGGTAAAGCAGCAGGTAAGTAACCAGGCATACGAGAACACCGATGATAACGAACCACAAACTCGACCGTCGCGCACGCCGCAAGCGCGGCATTCGGAAAAAGATTCGCGGCACCCCACAGCGCCCACGGCTGAGCGTGTACCGATCGCTCAAGCATATCTATGCTCAGATCATCGACGATACAACGGGGCGGACGTTGGTCAGTGCCTCGACGCTCGACAAAGAGGTGTCGGCTGCCGGGCGCAAGGTGGACGTCAGCCGAGCTGTTGGGCAGCTGTTAGCACAGCGCGCCGTCGCCGCGGGTATTAGTGCAGTGGCGTTCGACCGCAATGGGTTCCTCTACCACGGGCGTGTTCGAGCGCTGGCCGATGGTGCACGCGATGCTGGATTGCAGTTTTAGTCGTTGGTGTTCCCAGAACGATTACGGTAAGCACTCAAAAGCAGTATGGCACGAGCAAAAGTTTCGCAACTGAATCTAAACGATAAACTCGTCAACGTCTCGCGCACCGCGAAAGTTGTCAAGGGCGGTCGGCGCTTTAGTTTTTCGGCGCTGGTCGTCGTCGGTGATGGCCAAGGGCACGTCGGCTACGGCCTGGGCAAAGCCGGTGAAGTCGTTGATGCTGTCCAGAAAGCAACCGAGGCAGCGAAAAAGAACGTCATCCATGTTCAGCTGCACGGCTCGACCATTCCCCACGAAGTCGTTGCAACCTACGGAGCGGCAACGGTGCTGCTCCGGCCGGCTGCCCCAGGGACAGGGATTATCGCTGCCGGTGGCGTCCGTGCCGTGCTCGAAATGGTTGGCGTGCACGATGTGCTTACCAAATCGCTGGGGTCATCGAATCCACACAACGTGGTCAAAGCAACAATTCGAGCGCTGGCGCAGTTGGAGGATGCAGCATCGGTAGCAGCCCGTCGAGGCGTGACGATTGAGAAAGTCATCAATGGCTAAAGCTGGTATGGCGAAAATTCGCATCACACAGATTCGTAGCATCATTGACGCCACAAAGCACCACAAGCGTATCATCAAGGCGCTTGGGTTAGGGCGCCCAAACTACTCGGTGGTGCAGACAGCAACGCCGCAGATTCTCGGCATGATTGCGAAAGTGTCGCACCTGGTTCGCGTCGAGCAACTTTCCGACAATAACGCATGAAACACATCGGTAATCTTCGGTACGCACCCGGTTCGCGGAAATCGCCCAAACGGATTGGTCGGGGCGAGGGCTCCGGACATGGTGGCACGGCAACCCGCGGGCATAAAGGGCATCAATCGCGCGGAAACTACCGTTTCAAGCGCAACTTCGAAGGCGGGCAGATGCCGCTGTCGCGCCGTATTCCGAAGTTCGGCTTTGTCAATCCGTTCCACATCGAGTACCAAGTGGTCAATATCGGGCGTCTCGAAGAACTTGCCCGTGCAGGACGAATCGGTAGCGAGCCGGTCACTCCGGAAGTGCTCTACCGTGTTGGTGCTATTGCAAAACGGAATGCTCCAGTCAAAATTCTTGGCGATGGCGATCTGTCGGTTGCACTGACGATTGCTGCGCATCGGTTCTCGACGACGGCACGCGACAAAATCACCGCTGCGGGCGGTCAATGCACGCTCATTGAAGACTGACCCCACCAGCAGCAGCGCTCTTCCCACCTGGTGGAGCAGCCCAGCTCGATACACATTTAGGCTTCGTTTATGGCAACAGTTGTTGAAACAATTCGCAACATTTTTCGGATCGAGGAGCTCCGTCAGCGCATCGTGTTCACCGCACTGATGCTCGTCGTGGTTCGGATTGGTGCGCACATCACCATCCCTGGCATTGACATTGAAGCGCTGAAAGCCTCGACAGCGACAAGCGATCCGAATAATCTGTTCGGGCTGTACGATCTGTTTGTCGGAGGAGCGTTCAGCAACGCTGCCATCTTTGCGATGGGGATTATGCCATACATTTCCGCATCCATCATTTTGCAGTTGGCGGGCGTCTTTGTGCCGGAGCTGATGAAACTCCAACGCGAAGGAGAAGAAGGACGCCGCAAAATCAATCAGTGGACGCGATATTTGACGGTGTTTGTTGCCGCAATGCAAGCGATCGGCTTGAGTATCAAGCTGACAGCGACCACTTCTGGTGTTGGCGGCACGTCCATCGTCGTCGAACCGGGGCTGCTGTTTACGCTGACTGCCGTGGCAACAATGACCGCAGGAACAATCTTCCTGATGTGGATCGGCGAGCAAATCACCGAGCGTGGGATTGGCAATGGAATCTCGCTCATCATTTTCATCGGGATCATCTCGCGTTTGCCTGTTGCTATTCAAAACGAATTCCAGCTCATCAGTGCCGGAGCGCGCAATTGGGTGGTGGACCTGATCCTGGTGGCATTTTTAGGTGTGATCGTTGCGTTGGTGGTGCTGGTAACCCAAGGTGCGCGCCGTATCCCCATCCAATACGCCAAGCGAATCGAAGGACGCAAGCAATACGGCGGGCATACGACGTACATTCCGCTACGGGTCAACACCGCCGGTGTGATGCCGATCATTTTTGCTTCAGCGATTTTGTTCATTCCCAATACCGTGCTGAGCTTTTTCCCGGAGAATCAGACGCTCATCAATATTGCGCAACTGTTTAGTGATCGGTCGGTGCTCCATGCAGTGTTGTATGCAGCATTGATCATCTTCTTTACGTACTTCTACACCGCGATTGCGTTCAATCCGCGGCAAGTTGCCGACGACCTCAAGCGTGCACAAGGGTTCATTCCTGGTGTGCGCCCCGGTGCGCCAACGGCGGAGTATCTGGATGCGATTCTGACACGGATCACGCTGCCCGGAGCGGTGTTTTTAGCGATAGTCGCACTGCTGCCGGTATTCGTGACGAATGTGTTGAACGTGCCGTATTCATTTGCGCAATTTTTTGGCGGAACAAGTTTGCTAATCATCGTCGGTGTCGCGCTCGACACCTTGCAGCAGATCGAGTCGTACTTGCTGATGCGGCATTACGACGGCTTCATGAAGAGTGGTCGCTTGCGCGGGCGTGGGATGGCGATGTCTGGTTCGCGGTATTGATGCCATGTCCAGCGAGGTAGCGACCATGAATCCACCTGCACGCCCGTTGCTGCATAGCCCAGCCGAGCGTGCAGCGATTGCCGAAGCAGCCCGATTGGTTGGTGCGACACTGCAGATGCTTGCAGAGCATATCCAGCCGGGGGTGGAAACGCGTCGCATAGATGCGCTGGCGGAAGAGTTTATCCGCGCCCATGGTGGTGTGCCAGCGTTCAAGGGATACGGTGGATCGCCACGTGTGCCGCCGTTCCCAGCAACACTGTGCATCTCGATTGATGATGAAGTTGTCCATGGCATTCCATCGCAGCGTCGGCTGGAGGAAGGACAGATCGTCTCGATTGACTGCGGCGTGCGCTTTGATGGATGCTATGGCGATGGCGCCTGGAGCTTTCCTGTCGGGCAGGTTTCCGCCGATAAGCAGCGCTTGTTAGCAGTGACCTGCCAAGCGCTCTACCGCGGCATTGAGCAGGCACGCGCTGGAAACACCACCTATGATATTGCCCGTGCAATTCAGCAGCACGTCGAATCGCACGGATTCTCCTGCGTGCGTGAATTGGTCGGGCATGGTGTGGGGACCGAACTCCACGAGGAACCAGCGGTGCCCAACTTTGTGCCGGGGTTGCTCCATCGGAATCGCTTTCGCCAAGCAGTGCTCGAAGAAGGCATGACACTGGCAATCGAACCGATGGTCAATGCTGGCGTGTTCACCGTCTATACCGCACGCGATGGATGGACGGTGCGAACTACCGACGGTAAGCCGTCGGCGCATTTTGAACACACTGTTGTTGTTGGTGCCAACGGCGCAACAATTTTGACGGTTCATTCACTGCCACATCCGCAGGATGCCGAAGCAAGACATGATCAAAGTTGACGGCGTCATCGAAGAGGTGCTGCCGAATACCCAGTTCATTGTTCGTCTGGACAATGGCCATAAGGTGCTTGCGCACATTAGTGGCAAGATGCGAATGAACTTCATCAAAATCTTGGTGGGCGATAAGGTAACCGTCGAGTTGTCGCCATACGACCTCTCGCGCGGACGCATCACCTATCGCTACAAGTAGGCAACAAATGCTGGACGTAAACTATCAGGTGACAGGTGCAATGAAAGTACAGGCCTCGGTCAAAAAGCGCAGTCCCGACGACAAAATTGTTCGTCGCAAAGGGCGCGTGTACGTCATCAACAAGAAAAATCCACGAATGAAACAACGGCAAGGTTAGTCTATGGCACGGATCGCAGGTGTGGACCTGCCGCGGAATAAGCGCGGCGTCATTAGTTTGCGGTACCTCTATGGCATTGGTCCGACGCTGGCAGCCGAAGTCCTCGCCAAAGCGGGGGTTGATGGCAACAAACGCGTTGCTCAATGGACAGACGAGGAAATTGCGCGCATTCGCCAGGTTGTCAGCGAGTACAAGGTCGAAGGCGAACTCCGCAGCGAAGTGCAGCTCAACATCAAGCGATTGATGGACATCGGCTGCTACCGAGGGCTCCGCCACCGACGTGGACTACCGGTGCGTGGGCAGCGGACTCGAACCAATGCGCGCACGCGCAAAGGCCGTCGCAAGACCGTCGCCGGCAAAAAGAAAGCAGTCGCCAAAAAGTAATACCACTGTCTGGACCCTTCGATGGCTTCTCAGAAACGCAAAGTCAAACGCAAATCCGTTGCCGATATCCACGGCAAGGCGTATATCCAAGCAACGTTCAACAACGTCATCGTCACCATTACCGATTCCTACGGCAACACGCTCTGCTGGTCGTCGGCAGGACGGAACGGCTTCCGCGGTTCCAAGAAGAACACGCCCTATGCTGCGCAAGTGGCTGCTGAGCGAGCAGCCAAAGAAGCCTACGATATGGGACTGCGCAAAGTGGACATCATCGTCAAAGGTCCTGGTTCTGGACGTGAGGCTGCCATTCGTGCCATCGCGCAAGTGGGATTGGAAGTGCTCTCGATCGTTGATCGAACCCCAATCCCCCATAACGGCTGCCGTCCCCCCAAGCGGCGGCGGGTCTAATCACGCTCGACAACGACAGTTTCTCATCACTTGGCAGAAGCACCCATGACCACTACGTTTCCGATGCCCGAAGGCGTTCAGGTCGAAACTCCATCACCAACCCTGGGGCGCTTTATTGTTCAACCTCTCCAGGAAGGATACGGCGTGACCGTCGGCAACTCGCTGCGGCGCGTGTTGCTTTCCTCCGTTCCCGGTGCTGCCATCATTGGCGTCAAAATTGGTGGTGTGCAGCACGAATTCCAGACCATTCGCGGTGTGGTCGAGGATGTGAGCCAGATCATTCTCAACCTCAAAGAAGTTCGTCTCCGCATTGAAGACCCCAAAACGACCCGCGTCGCATTCAAGATCACCGGCCCAGGGTACTGGACGGCTAAAACCATCGAGGATCACGGTACATTGGTGCGTGTGCTCAATCCGGATCACGTAATTGCAACGCTGGCAGACGATGCCGAGCTCGACGTCGAATTGCGCCTCGGTATTGGACGCGGCTACGTCCCTGCTGAAGAGCAGCCTCAGGGCGATTTCCCCATCGGAATGATTGCCATTGATGCGATCTACACACCGATCAAAAACGTTGTGTACAAGGTCGAGCCCTATCGGGTCGGGCAAAAGACCGACTACGAACGGCTGGTGCTCGAGGTAACAACCGATGGAACGATTGCACCCGTCGAAGCTGTCGAGCAGGCCGCCATGATTCTCGGTTCGCACCTCCGATTGTTTACTGGCCTTGCAGTCCCATCGCGGGAAGTTGCCAGCGCAGACATTGCCGCGCCGACTGCATCCGGTCAGGACGGCACCCGAGACCCGCGCTTCCGAGAAATCCGCGATCTGCTGCTCAAGTCAGTTGACGAACTTGAACTATCGGTGCGCGCACACAATTGCCTGCGTGCGGCCAACATCAAAACAATTGGCGACCTGGTTCGGTACCGTGAGCAGGAGTTGCTTCGCTTCCGCAATTTCGGTCGGAAAACACTGGCAGAAGTTGCCGAAATCGTTCAGAGCTTCAACCTCGAATTCGGCATGGACGTTGACAAGTATCTTCAGGAATCGGCTCCGCGCTCGGTTGGAGCATAAATGTGACTCAATTCCCGTCGTACCACTTCGGAACATAGGCTATGCGACACGTCAAACGCGGTCGGAAACTCAAGCGAACCGAAAGTCACCGTCATGCTCTGCTCCGGAACATGGCGGCATCGTTGATTCGGAGCGAGCAGAAAGCCATTCGGACCACTGTTGCAAAGGCAAAAGAGCTCCGTCCCTTTGTCGAGCGTTTGATCACGAAAGCGCGGCGGGCCTATCAGCGCGAGCGGTCGGGGCAACTGGCATACGGTAATGTGGATTTGCACTACCGGCGTTTGGTCGCCCGCAGTATCACCGACGAAGCGGTCTTGCAGGAGCTGTTCGAGGTGATTGCTCCCGTTGTTGCCGAGCGGAATGGCGGCTATACGCGCATTGTCAAGCTCGGCTACCGTCGTGGTGATGGTGCTCAGGAGGCAATCATCCAACTGGTTGATTGGGCTGCTCCCCAAGATGGCGCCACATCGCAGCAACGCAAACGCCGCACCAAACGGCAAACACCAGCCCCTGCTGCAGCACCGACGACGGCTGCCCCGCAACAGAGCACAGAACAGGCCCAACCTTCTCCAGCAGAGAGCGCCGCTGCCGAAGTTGCGGATTGGTCCCAAAGTAATACCACAGCGTAACCTGTTGCCCCTGCGCCTGTTGTTCGCTCTGCAATCACTGCCATGCAGATTCCGACGGTTGGGTTCCTTGCCAGTTATGCCCGACTCGACCAATTGCCCAGCTATTCCTTCCCCGAGGTGGCATTTGCAGGGCGATCGAACGTTGGAAAATCCTCGCTCATCAATGCGCTTGTGTTCCAGCGAGCGCTTGCGCAGGTGAGCTCCACGCCAGGACGGACGCGCACGATCAACATCTATCCGGTCAACGGGGAATGGATGCTGGTAGATTTGCCAGGCTATGGATATGCTAAGGTGTCGAAGCAGCAACGCACCCAATTCCGACAGCTTCTCATGGGGTACCTTCTCGAGCGTCCGCAGCTTGCCTTGGCATGTTTGCTCGTGGATAGTCGCCATGATCCGACTGCCGACGATTGTGCACTGATCGAAGAACTTGAGTTGCATCACCGCACCTATGCGGTAATTTTGACAAAAGCAGATGCACTCTCTCCCGCTGCTGTGGACGAACGCCACCACCAACTCCGCCACCTTGTTCAGCACTGCACCGGTTGCGTGGACGTGCTGGTGACATCGGCACGCACAGGATTGGGACGCACACAGTTGTGGGGATGTATCCGACGGACCTTGGCGCAGTATCACCATCGCCGCACTTCAACCTGATGAGCAACCATCCTCCGCTTGTAGGAATTGTCATGGGTAGTGATTCGGACTACCCGACCATGCGCGAAGCAGCTGCAATGCTCGATCGTTTCGGCATCGGCTATGAAATGCACGTTGTCTCCGCGCACCGCACCCCACTGGATATGGCAGACTATGGCCGAACAGCGCTCGATCGTGGATTGAAGGTTATTATCGCTGGTGCTGGTGGTGCTGCCCATTTGCCAGGGATGGTTGCGGCACACACCATTCTGCCGGTGATTGGCGTTCCCATTCCAACGCGCCACTTAGGCGGGCTCGATTCGCTCTACTCGATCGTGCAAATGCCTGCGGGTGTGCCGGTGGCAACGGTTGCAATTGGCGGTGGCACCAATGCAGGCATTCTCGCTGCAGAGATCGTCGCAACGTTCGACCAACAGGTGCGCAATCGGCTGCTTGCCTACAAAGAAGAACTTGCTGCACTTTCACGGGCAAAGAATCCACTCAAAACTGATCAAACCGCCGAGTGACGTTGCAAAGACTGTTGGTACCCGAGCTTACTGCACCACGATCGAGGTATGAAGCATGAATCGAGAGCAGTCAGCACTGCGTGAAACTATGACCGACTACAGCACGCCTACTGCTGGCAGCGGTGTAAAGGAGCTGGTGAGGTTTTTCTCGCTCCTGCGCCAGTACCGACGCTTGATTACGCTGGTGGTAGCAATTGGAACAATCAGCGCAGCGGTTGTCGCTCTGCTCCTGCCGAATGAGTATGCCAGCACGGTCAACGCCGTTCCACCGAAACGGCCGCAATCGGGTGTTGAATCCATGATTGGTGGCTTGTCGAGTGCGCTCCGTGATATCGGACTTACGCGCATCGCTGGTGCACGAGCCACTGCGGCGGGCTACGACTTTATGGTAGTTCTCCAGAGTCGTTCTCTTCTGGATTCGCTCATTGCACGATTCAATTTGATTGAAGCCTACCAGATCACCGGCGCTCAGTCGCTGGACTCAGCCCGACAAATGGCACGCGAGGAATTGCTCGATCGGTACGAAGTGGAGCTCGACGGCGCGGGCAACTACCGGATAACCATTGTTGATCGCGACCGCTACCGTGCTGCTGCGATGGCCAATGCCGTCGTAGAAATCGCGAACACTATCGCCCGCGAACTGGAGCAGCAGGAAAACCAGAACGTCCTCAATAGCATCGAGCAGCGCCTCAACCTTACGCTGGCACGCATGAACTCGATTGCAGATTCTCTGGCAGCGGTCAGCAAGAAGACTCTCGTCTATGCCCCATTGGAGCAGGCACGTGCTGCTGCCTCCGCCATTGCAGAAGCCAAAGCGCAGTTGATGAGCCAAGAAATCGTGCTGGGGATACTCCAGGAGCGGTATGGGAGCAGCGATCCAGCTACCGAGCAGCAGCGGCGTGTGGTCGAATCGCTGCGTCAAAAACTGAGTGACATGGAGTTGCGTCCTGGCTTTGTCGGCAATTTTGCGCTGCCCAACGCATCGAAAGCCACCTACGACTATATGCGCTACTACACCGAACTCGAAACGATGATGAGACTCCGGGCAGCCATCCAGCCAACGCTCGACGATCTCCGCTCCAACTTGATCCGTGCCACGCCAGCATTGTACATCGTTGATGCGGCGCAACCGGCACTCAAGAAAGAGCGTCCGCGCCGATCCTTGATTGTTGGTGGTGCGTTGGTAGCGAGCGCTATCGTGGGGATACTGTTGGCAATGGGCATAGACCTCTGGCGGAGTGTGCGTAGGTTCGGTATGGTTGAATCTTGACCGCAAAGGGTATGCAACAGCAGAGCATTGGCTTGGTTGCCAGCATTGGGGCAGGTATCGTTGCCGCGGCGCTTCTTGCTCTGCTTGCTTCGACGGGGGAATGGTATGCGGTTGCTGCAATCGGTGCGGGGATAGGGACGCTGTATGTTCTGGTGCGGTATTGGCGCCTCCAGTGGGTACTGTTCTTTGCGATCATGCCGGTGTACTTCTTTCAGAGCGACGTGGAGGTCACGGCATTTGATCTGGCGATGGCTGTGTACCTTGCAACGCTGCTGTTGGGGTGGTTGGTATGGGCTATCACGCTTCGGCGGTCCGAGTTGATATGGCGGCCCGCTGATGCCATACTCTGGCTGGCACTGATTGCATCGGTGGGGAGTGTTGCTGTTGCCGTTGTGCGGGGTACGTCAGTCCTCAATTGGGCGCGGGAATGGGCGCTGATTGCAATGGTTGCCTACTACTTTGTGTTCCGTTCGGCGTTCGCAAGCCAGGAGCAGTTCCGGTTTTATGCCATGTTACTGGTGCTGCTCTCGGTGAGCTTATCGGTGATCGGTGCGCTCAATTTCCGCCAACAGGTTATCGAAGCGATTTATGCCTTCCAAATTCGTGGTGTCAAGGGGGTCAGTGCGGTGTACCTGATTGGCTTTTTTCTGAGTATTTCGCTGCTGCTCTTCCGTGAGCGGTGGTGGGAGCGGCTGCTCTGGTTTACGACAGGCAGCCTCATTACGGGTGGAATTGTGATTTCGTACACTCGAACAATCTGGGTTGGCTCGATCGTTTCGATTGCTGTGATGCTCCTGGTGTTGCCGGCTGTGCAGCGTATTCGTCTGTTGGTGGTGATGGGTATTGCTGCGGTGGTGCTGGGTGGGATTGCTCAGCTTGTGTTCGGCAATGTCGTTACCGCCGTCGGTCGGGTACTCCTGAGTCGGGCACTGACGTTGAAAACAGCAACCAAACAGGCCTCGGTTATCGAGCGGCGAGACGAAATGCACCGTATCGTGCAGCTGCTATCGCGGCGGCCGGATATTGCCATTGCTGGCGTCGCTCCGGGAGGAAAGTTCGTGTACTACGATACCTACTTGGGCAAACCAAAACGGACGCACTTTCTCCACAACGGCATGGTGGGGTTGATGTTCAAGTTTGGTGTTCCTGTTGGGCTAACCTTCTATCTGTTTCACCTCCTCATGCTTGTCAAAAGTATTCGTTGCTACTTCCGCAGCCGCCGTACATGGCTGGAGCCCTACGTGCTGCCGTTCACGCTTACGCTCCTTGGGACAACGGTAATGGATTGGACAACGAACGCATTTTTCATTCGGAGTGGGTGCCTCTTTCTGGGAATGCTTTATGCTGGTGTTGCAATTGCTGATCGCTTGCTTGGCCGGGAGGAGAGCTACCCTTCGGTAATGGCGCCGGCGCATGTCCATTGAGACGAGCAACCAGAGAAGGGGAGCACTTTCCGATTGGGCATTGATAGGTCCGGATTGCCTCCAGCAAGATGTCGAGGACTGTTTCAGCGGGGAGAAGCGTGCCGACGACGACGTAGCTCTTGTTGTCAAGGATGCAGCAACCGCCGTAGCGTACGCTTCGATCCCGACGGATGGTGATACCAGCAGCGGTGAGGATTTCCGTCGCTTCCGCGATGAGTTTTTGGGTGGAGACTTTAGGCATCCGTTCGACGACGAGGCTGGATAATCAGCACCACAATTGCAGCGGCAGCGGTGAGAAGGTTCAACAGATCTGCTGGGGATTGACGGAAAAAACGTTTTCCGACAAGGTCCATGATCGGCTGGTAGCGTGACACTGGCGGTGGTTGCCAGCGGCTGGGAAATTCCCGGTAGAGGGAAAGCTCCGTCGGAGCAATCCATCCTTGCCAGAGGAGGCTGACCAGGATGAGCAGTCCTGCGATTGCAATGTAGCCGTGCTGGTGCAAGCGGGTGCGCCAGAGGAGCAGCATGCTCACCGTCGCGCAGAGGACCAGTGCATAACTGATCCACGCGATCGTTGCCAAATTTTCTGCCAGGCGGAGTTGCTCCAGTTGGTAGTCGTGTGGGAGTGCCCGGAGCATGGCTGTCGCTGGTTGGTAGAGGTCGTAGGTAATGATCGCTCGCGCCAGCGTTGCCGCAAACCAAACCATACAACTCAGCGCAACCGCCGCACAACTGAAACGCTGCCAGAATGTGTGCATCACGTTGGTTTCCTGCATACAGTGGCGCGAAAATACGGGCAGGCTTTAATCGGAGCTCTTGCCAATGCAGCAGCAACCGACACAATATTCGGCGTTAGCACTCGTCAATGGCGACTGCTAACGCTTCCAGGTCTCTATGTTCCACCATTGTTGAAGGGTTGTGCTATGAACCTGACCCCGCTCTACGATCGTGTTATTGTCCGTCCCTCCGAGCCAGAAGAAGTTACCAGGGGCGGCATCATCATTCCCGACACTGCCAAGGAAAAGCCAATGCAGGGCGAAGTGGTCGCCATTGGCAACGGGAAGGTAACCGAAGACGGCAAAGTCCTGCCGCTCAGTGTCAAGGTCGGCGATAAAGTTCTCTACGGCAAGTATGCCGGCACCGAAATCAAAATTGATGGTGAGGACTACCTCATCATGCGCGAAAGCGACATCTTCGCAATCATCAACAAGTAATGTTTCACCAATTATCGGAGCAGAGCTATGGCACCCAAAATCATCACCTTTGATGTTGATGCTCGTGCCGCACTCAAGCGCGGCGTCGATCAGCTTGCCAATGCCGTCAAGGTGACGCTCGGTCCCAAAGGACGCAATGTCATCATTGACAAAAAGTTTGGTCCGCCAACAGTGACCAAGGATGGCGTCACCGTTGCCAAAGAAATCGAGCTGGAAGACCCAATCGAAAATCTTGGCGCGCAGATGGTGCGCGAAGTTGCATCGAAAACCAGCGATATTGCCGGAGACGGCACTACCACCGCAACGGTGCTTGCACAGGCGATCATCACCGAGGGCATGAAGATCGTCACCAGTGGTGCTAACCCAATGGACGTCAAGCGCGGCATTGATCTGGCCGTCAGTGCTGTCACCGAGGAGCTCAAGAAAATCTCGCGTCCAGTCTCGGGACGAAAAGAAATCGCACAAGTTGGGGCTATCAGCGCAAACAATGACAAAGCAATCGGCGATCTGATTGCCGAAGCGATGGAGAAAGTTGGCAAAGACGGTGTCATCACGGTTGAGGAAAACAAGGGCACTGAAACCACTATGGAAGTGGTCGAAGGGATGCAGTTCGACCGTGGGTACCTGTCGCCCTACTTTGTCACCGATGCCGACACCATGGAGGCAGTGCTTGAAAATCCCTACATCCTGATCCATGACAAGAAGATTTCGGCAATCAAGGATATTCTGCCGGTTCTGGAGAAAGTTGCACAGAGCGGTCGTCCACTCCTGATCATCGCCGAAGACGTCGAGGGCGAAGCGTTGGCGACGTTGGTGGTCAACAAGCTCCGCGGTACGCTCCGCGTGTGTGCGGTCAAGGCACCAGGCTTTGGCGATCGCCGGAAAGCGATGCTCGAGGACATCGCCATCTTGACCGGCGGCATCGTTATCAGCGAAGAAAAGGGCTTCAAGCTGGATCAAGCCGGCTTGGATATGCTCGGTATGGCCAAGAAAGTCACCGTGGATAAAGACAACACCACCATCGTCGAAGGTGCTGGCAAGAGCGAAGAAATCAAAAAGCGCATCAACGAAATCAAGGTGCAGATCGAGAAAACCACCAGCGACTACGACCGCGAAAAGCTCCAAGAACGCTTGGCCAAGCTCAGCGGTGGTGTTGCGGTGCTCAAGATTGGTGCTGCCACTGAAGTCGAGATGAAAGAAAAGAAAGCTCGCGTCGAGGATGCTCTCCACGCAACCCGTGCAGCGGTCGAGGAAGGGATTGTTCCCGGTGGTGGCGTGGCATACCTGCGGTGCTTAGGTGCGCTTGAAAAGCTCAAAGGCGAAAATGCCGACCAAGACATGGGTATTGCCATCGTGCGCCGTGCCATCGAGGAGCCAATTCGTCAAATTGTCTCGAACGCTGGCCTGGATGCATCGGTTGTTGCCAATAAGGTCAAGGAAGGCACTGGCGCCTTCGGCTTCAATGCCTACACCGAGCAGTACGAGGACCTGCTCGAAGCGGGCGTCATTGATCCGACCAAGGTTGCCCGTGTTGCACTGGAGAACGCAGCCTCGGTTGCCTCGCTGCTGCTGACAACCGAAGCGACAATCGTCGAAAAGCCGGAGCCAGAAAAGCAGAATGCTCCGCACATGCACGGCGGCGGAATGGACTACTAAAAGTAAAAGTACCATCCCTGCACGGAGTCCGTCGCTTGCTGCGTCCCCGTCTGCTATGGGCGGGGACGCAGTTGTTTTTATTTGCGGCCACCGAGTAAATCCAGCACAGCAACACACATCGCACGCAATGCAGTCCGGAGCGTAGGCTCAGGGTCCGGAGCAAAGCGGGACGAATGCAAGGAGGGAAGCTGCTCTCCGGTGTTTCGAGCTTTTTCGTAGAGTGCAGGATTGACCGCGCCGATCCGAAAGAAACACGACGGTATCGCACCGCCAAGCCGATAGTAAGCAAAATCTTCTCCACCCATGGTCGGTTCGGGATGATAGACGTTCTGCCTGCCAAAGACACGGACGAACACCGACTCCAAACGCTGTGCTAATGCTGTGTCATTGTGCTGCGGTGGAGTATGTTCTTCGGGGCGGACGTACACGACTGGCATCCGATCGAGCGGAACTGCTGCAGCACGGGCAATGCCATACGCTTTCGCTCCAATGGCGGAGATGATCTGCTGGCGGATGCGCTCGTCGTAGGTGCGGACTGTCAGCTGCAGGGTCACTTCGTCGGGAATGATGTTGTGCTTTGTTCCGCCGCAGATCGAACCGACGGTCACAACAGCCGGCTCTCGAGGGGGAATTTCGCGGGAAACAATGGTCTGAACCGCCATCACGAACTCAGCAGCCATAACAATAGGGTCCTTGGTCGTGTGTGGATATGCACCGTGTCCTCCGACCCCGCGAATGGTTACGTCAATCATGTCCACGCTTGCGGTGATTGGTCCGGCGCTAACGCCCACGGTGCCGGCAGGATGCTCTGCATCGGTGTGCAGACCGAGAATGTAGTCGGGACGACCGAAACGTTCGTAGAGACTGTCGGCAAGGAGAGCACGTGCACCGGCTCCACGCTCTTCTGCTGGTTGTCCAACCAGGATGAGCGTTCCCCGCCAGCGGTCCCGAAGCTGCGCCAGGATGGTGCCGACGCCGATAAGCATTGTCACATGCACATCATGGCCGCAAGCGTGCATAACCGGAAGCATCTCACCGCGTGCGGAGCGTTGCTGCCGTGTGCTTGCGTAGGGGAGACCTGTTTTTTCCTCCACCGGTAGTGCATCTATGTCGGCACGAACCAACACGCGTGGTCCATCGCCATTGCGAAGCACAGCAACGACACCATACGACTGGAGGGTGGAGTCGCTGTAGCGGCCAACACGCTCGCTCACCGTGTAGCCTGCACGCCGGAGCTGCTCGGCAATCAGCGCCGATGTCTGCGCTTCCCCATACGAGAGCTCTGGGTTTGCGTGCACGTGCTGGTAGAGCTTGATAAGGTCGCCGAGGTGGCGCTCGACCATCGCATCAACCGATTGACACCATAGGGCAGCAGCGCACACGAACAATACAAGGATGAGTTTCATCGTTACCATTTCAGCATGTGAGTGGTAAAAGTTGCTCCGCCGAATTTACACCATCTTGCTGTTCGCTAATATGCCACCATGCACCGATAACAGTTTCACCATCGTTGGCTAATGCGTATCGAAGAGTTTTGTACCTGCCGTATCAACACCCGAGGCATACCGAACGATGGTGGTTTGTCATGTTGCAGGAACAGCCCAGCGCGGGCAAGATGGTGTCACGCGCGTCCTCTACGAATATCTGGAACGACACCGCACCGCGCAGTTGGATGCCGTGGTGCTGGCTGCCGTTACCGACGAGCGCGAATCGCAGCGCTTCCCAATGGTCGAAATGCCAAGCATTCGACTTCCTATCTACCGAGACTACAAACTCTTTGTCGGTGGCACAGTCCAGATTGAACGAGCCATTGCACACCTCGGGTACACACCGAACCTGTTCCATTTACACACGCCCTGTCCACTGGGTCGAGTAGCCTTGCGTTGGGCTCGGGAGCATGGCATTCCAGCTATCGCGACTTACCACACACACTTTCCCAGCTACCTGCGGCATCACCGATTGGGAGTACTGCGGCCGTTGATCGAAAAGTCGTTAGTCGAATTCTACCGTCGTTGTGACTGCGTGCTGGTGCCATCGCAAATACTCCGAGATGAACTGCAGCAGTGGGGCATTCCGGCACGGTATCTACCCCATGGCACCGATACGGCGTTGTTCCATCCGCGATGGGCATCGCATCGGTGGCGGCAGCGTTTGGGGATTGGGGAACAGCAGTGCGTTTTGCTCTACGTTGGACGGCTTGTGTGGGAGAAAAATCTCCGCATACTGGTGGATGTGTGGAACCGTCTCGATCGGCGGCAGTTTGCGATGGTAATTGTTGGAGTTGGTCCAATCGAATCAACGCTGCGTCGGTTGATGCCCGGCGCACAGTTCCTGGGCTATCAAGCTGGAGTTGAGCTTGCCCAGTCGTATGCTTCCAGCGATGTATTCGTGTTCCCCTCCGATACCGAAACATTCGGCAATGTCACACTCGAAGCGTTGGCATCAGGACTGCCATGCGTCGTTGCTGATAGTCCGGGTTCGTCAGAGCTTGTTCGCCATGCTGCGACGGGGTTCCGAATAGCACCTCACGATGGGGCTGGATTTGCCGGTGCGATTGAAGCACTTGCGGGGTTATCTCCGGACCGCCGCTTGCTCTGGCGCTGGCGTGCTCGACTGGATGCCGAGCGCTATCAATGGCACAGCGTGTGTGCGGAATTGTTCAGCATCTACCGTGAGGTAGCAACGCCAAGGGCAGCGGGTCTGATGCCCGATGGCTTGCTTCACACAGCGTCGCCGAGCAGCCCATGACGGAGCACGTACTGGGTGATGTCGGCATTATCGCGGAACTTCATCTTCTCGAGGATACGGCTTCGGTAGGTGCTCACGGTTTTGACGCTGAGTTGGAGCTCGTGGCTGATTTGGGTGAGCGTTTTTCCTGAGGCAATTTTCCGCATTACTTCGAATTCCCGCTCGGACAACAGATGATGGGGAAGCGTCTCTTCACCGCGGAGTTGCGCCATTACGCGCTGGGCAATGCTGGGGCTTAGGTAGGTTCCGCCCTCGATGATGCGTTGGACGGCTTCGACGAGTTCCTCGGTTGCCGACGTTTTCATCAGGTACCCCCGCGCACCACCGCGGAGCGCTCGGAGCGCGTATTGATCCTCCGAGTATGCGCTCAAGATCAGAACAGGAAGCTCAGGCTTGATGTCACGGACAATGCGAAGCGTCTCCAAACCATCCATGCCCGGCATCGAAATGTCGAGAATCAAGATATCCAAGTCGTCATGCATGCGCACGTAGTCAATTGCCTCTTGGCCGCTGGAAACCTCCTCGACCTCGATGTCCAGGTTGCATATCAAAAACAGCTTGAGTCCTTCCCGCATGATGGGGTGGTCGTCGGCGATGAGTGCTCGAATCATGGGCACGTGCTACAATGGAACGGCAGCAGTTAGGACGATAGATACCTTCTGAAATTGAATCCGCAACGCTTGGCACGTGTATTGCACAGAGAACGGTAGCACGGAAAACAACGTTGAAGCAATACTCGATTCCATGTCACGCATTCTAACGCAGTACCGCTTATCTCCCGTTGGGCGGCGATTCCGGATGCGCCGTTCGCGTCCGCAGACACCATCGGATGTGCAGAACAGCCAAACGCTGGTTTGCGATCTTCTCCACAGTGCAGCGATCGAAACTGTCTTCGATATTCATCCGGGTAGTTGTGCCGTTGGCGTCATGCTCCGTCAGTGTGGGTATCGCGGGCGGATTATTTCGTTCGAGCCGAACGAGCATGTGTGGGAACAGCTCCGCTACTGCAGTATGACCGACGAAGAATGGTTGCTCTCGCGCTCGGCAATTTCCGTTCGTGACGAAGTGATCCTGCACTCAGAAGGAGCCGCACCCATTGTTGGCACGCGCCTTGGTTCGGCGATCGAAGTGTTCTGCCAAGAAGATGAAGTGATAGCGGTGTGGTTGAGTCGTCCCGCTGATGGGCAGTTGCTGGCCGATATTCTCCAGTGCCAGCAAGTACGACTGGCGAACCTGGCGTGCGCAATCAGCGAAGCTGGTGGCAAAGAGCTGACGGTGGAAGCTGCACTCCAAACGGTACGGCAAGCAAGGTGGGACGTGGTCGCGGTACACTCCCGCGAAGAGGAAAGCGACTCGCTCCAAATTGCCGATATTCTCGCAGTACGGATGCCGTAGCGAATCGGGTATTGTTGTCGGCAGCTACCTCGGATTGGTCTGGGGTGAAAGTGGACAGGGTGTTACTGTCCCACGGTAACAGTGGTCTGGAGCAGGTGCCTGCCGCTGCGGAACTGAATCAGATAGCTTCCCGCTCGAAGGGGTGGCAATGGCAACCGACTTGTGCCTTCGGGCAAGAGCCCGCTGAAAAGCTCAGCGACAAATTGTCCCCGCATGTTGTACACCTCGATGGTGGCTTGCGAAAGCTGGCGCAGTCGCACGATCAATTCGCCGTATCCGGCAACGGGATTGGGAGCAACAGTCAGTGCACCGGTGGTATCATCAATCGGTGGTGTACTTGCGACGCTGCGCCGCTTGATGACGTTGAGCGGGGCGATTCGTTCACCGAGGATCGCTGCGGTATCTTCCGGCGTTGCATCGAACCAATTGAGCAAAATGTCGGCATAGAGTCGGCGATAGTCATGTTGGTAGATCAGGTCGCCGTTGGAATCAAGCTCTTGGAGGTTCGGAGCGGTTCCAAACCGTGAGGAGCGAATGCTATCGCCGTCGCCGAAGACGAACTGCACGCCGGCAGCACCATGGTCAGTACCGCGGGAGCCGTTTTCGTACGGACGGCGCCCGAATTCCGAAATCGTAATGCCAACCACACGCTTGGCAAAGCCTTGCTGGAGCGCATCCTGCATGAACAATGCAACGCCGTTTGCCAGTTGCTCCAGCAGGGATGGGTGGACGCCAGCGGTGACGTCGTCAGCTTCTTGTTGCTGGACGTGCGTATCGAAACCACCCAAGTAGCAGTGGTACACTTTCGTTTTGAGCCCTCCGGAAATCAAGCGTGCGATCATACCCAGTTGTGCTGGTAACCCACGGGAGCCATAGTCCACGGTTGTGCGTCCGCGGGTGTAGGCATCGAGCACCGCTTGGGAATACTGATCGGCCTGCGCAGCAACGGACCGAATGTAGTTGAACTCGCGCGCGAATGCGTCCAGCTCCGGTAGCGGTTCCTCATCGGGTGTGGAGCCTCGTCCCAGCTCGAAAAACTTCTGCGGATCAGCCAGGGCAATGCCGACGTCGCCTTTCGCTGATTGGAACAGCAGCGATAGCGTTCCGCCAATTTGCACGCAGAGAGGATGTTCCGGCAACACAGCGGGGAAGTCCGGCAACACGCGCGCGAAAAATCGTCCGATCCATCCTTCGTTGAGGCGCACGAAGGGGTCGGATGAGTTGATCCCCGACAGCCAAATATCCGTCGAGCGGAAATGCGAAAGGTTGGGATTGTCGTAGCCGACGTCCTGCACGATTGCCAAGCGTCCTTGATCCATCAATCCACCGAAGCCGCCTCCGTAGAGTCCATCACCGGCAAGCGATGGGTGCAAATAAAGGTCCGTCGAAAGCCATCGCCAGGCTTGTGCTTTGGGTATTGCTAAGGTGGGGCGAATGCGGTAGTACTCGTCGTTTTCGGCGGGGATGACCGTGTTGAGCGCATCGTTGCCGCCGAAGAGCTGGATGATAATCAGCACGTTATCGCTTTCCATGACGCGCGGCGGCAGCGACAGCAGCGGCGAGCTTGCCCGAATCGGGATGCCGGCAATGTGGGTTGCTGCAGCAGTCGTCGTCAGGGCAGCAGCAGCACGAAGAAAATCACGACGTTGCATAGGGCCACCTCATGGCAGAGTTTGTTAGCACAAATGGTAGTCGGGGGCTTTGACGATTGCTCGCAGCAGCGCGCGCAGTCGCGTTCCCACTGCGGGGGTATCGTTGACAATCGAAGGCCATTCGTAGTTGGGTGCACCAGCCAACAGCAGGTTCATGTAGTAGGCCGAGCGCTCGCTTCCGATCGGCCGCGGCAGCAGAAAGCGGCTCAGCTCCGCAACGAAGGTGTCAACAGCTTGCCAGCCATCGAACGAGCGCACAAACTGCTGTGCCTGTTGGTCGGTCATGGCAGCGATGAGTTGGTGCGCATATTGCACGCGCTGCGGGATGGTTTTAGTACTGATCCACGTCCGGTATCCACGCCAGCCAGAAACGTCTGGTGGATCGATGAGGTCTTGTTCCATCCGCGCTAATGCATCCGCTGCACCGGGAAGTCCCAACCCTAGTTGGCGAGCTAACCCAACGGTGTAATCTGCCGGGGTTTTGATCTGGACGCCGCGATTGGCCGGGTCGAAAAAGTGCTCACTTGCCAGCAGCGTATGGAGCAAGGGGCGGAGTTCAAAATCGTTGGCGATAAACACCTGCATCAACGCTGCCAAAACATCGGCATCGGTTGCCTCAGGATTGCTGTACACAAAAAAGCGGTAGAGTTTGCCAACCATGAACCGAGCAATTGCCTCGGCGCGCTGCTCGAAGAGGATCTCGATCATGCGGCGGACTTCCTGGGTGCGCACAAGATACTCGGTGTTGGTGTCTTGGTCACGTGCGGGAATGGTAAAGCCCAGGTATTGCTTGGCGCCGGTGTCGTGGTCGCTTGGCTTGAACCAGGTGTTGAAGATGCCATTGGGTGCGGGGGCATCGCTGTAGAGCGAGGATTTCCATCCCGTGAGCACGCGTGCAGCTTCCTTGACATCCCCTTCCGTGTACCATCCGATGCCTGTCGAGTATAGCTCCATCATCTCGCGGGCATAGTTTTCGTTTGGCTTCCCGACGACGTTGAGCGTACCGCCTAAGTATTCGAGCATGGCGCAGTCGAGCGTGACTTCTTCCAGGAATGCGCGGAAATTGCTCAGCCGCATCTGGCGAAGCATTAAGTTCTGTCGGTAGAGCACTTGCGGCGGAATATAGCCGAGGTCGTAGGTGAATTCGGTCGTGAAGTGTCCGCTCCAGAAGAGGGTCAGTTTTTCTCGAGCGGGGAGCTGCTCAGTACGCATGAGCTCGATCCACCACTGCTGCAACTTTGCGAAGTTCGATTTCCACGTTGCTTCAATTTGTCCCCGCGTGACAATGTCCACACCACGCGGGTCTTCCTGTGCTTGGTCAACCCATGTACCGGGAGAAGGAACCGGTGGCTCCGTGGCGGGAGTGCCCAGGAGCAATTCGACTGCTTCCTCGGCACGCTTCCCAATGAGTTGCTCGACTAACGCCGTCGTTGGCCCGAGCGTAAATCGCCGCAACAGATGCAGCGCATCATCCCGGCTCAAGGGCTGTTGGTATGGCGCTATCGAAGCAGTCGGTACTGCCCGCCTGGCGGGCGCACGACGCTCCAGTCCTAACAGTGCTCGACGATTCATCGCTTGCCTCACGCATCGTGAACGACTTCGGCAGAGAGCGGAGACCGTACTCTCCGAACAAAACTACGCGTCTGCGTCGCAATAATAACGCAGCGGACGTGATGGTAACATCCCCGCAAAAAGCATTCCGACTCCGTGCGCAGATTGCTGGAATTTCCTAAGAGGGTTTGGAGAGTGTCGGCAGTGCAGCACGTATGGAGCTAGTTGTTGCATTCGGGGCAGTTCCCTATCTTAGCGCTGCAGCATGACTACTGGCTTACCTGATACGATGCGTTCCACCCTTCGCGTGCTCTTCATCGGCGATATTGTCGGTGCGCAGGCGGTCGAGTGTGTGTGTGCCATGCTCGGCGACCTTCGCGATCGCTACCGTGCCGATGCTGTCATCGCCAACGCGGAAAATGCCTGGCAAGGCAAAGGCCCCAGCAAGCGCGAAGCCGACCAACTCTTCGCCGCCGGTGTTGACGTCATCACCACGGGCAACCATGTCTGGGACAACTGGAAGTCTCGTCCGCTCTTGGTGCAGAACGAGCGTGTGCTCCGTCCGCTCAACTACCCGCCCGGGAATCCGGGTAGCGGGATGGTTCTTGTGCCAACGCCGCGTGGGATGCTGGGTGTGCTGCAGGTCCAGGGGCGAGTGTACCTGCCGCCGATTGATTGTCCGTTTCGTGCGGCTGCGCGTGCTGCTGAACAGCTTCGTCGAGAAGCAGCCGTCGTTGTTGTTGATGTCCATGCCGAAGCAACGGCAGAAAAAATTGCGCTCGGTTGGTATCTCGACGGGCAGGTCTCTGCTGTAATCGGGACGCACACCCACGTGCAGACCAACGATGCCCGCATTCTGCCCAATGGCACGGCGTTTGTAACAGATGTTGGCATGACAGGTGCATTCAATTCGGTCATTGGCATGGCAACCGAGGTTGCGCTGCGGCGGTTTCTCTACCAGACTGCCCACAAATACGAATTGGCCGAGGGCGATTGGCGCATCAGTGGTGCTCTTATCGAGGCCGAATGCGACAGCGGCCGCGCCGTTGCGATCGAGACGTTTTGCCTGCAATGCCCGGATCCGACGGCAGCATCTGCATAGCAGAAAGCATGCGCTTTCGGCGGACACTTCTCGAACACCTTGCTTGGAGGCACTGGCAATGAAGGTCGCGCTTATTACAGGCATCACGGGTCAGGATGGCTCGTACCTGGCAGAACTTCTGCTCTCGAAAGGCTACACCGTCCATGGGATCATTCGCCGGTCAAGCGTCTTCAACACCAACCGCATTGACCATGTGTACAAAGATCCCAATGCTGTCAATGGAGAGGCGCAGCTATTTCTCCACTACGGCGACTTGAGCGATCCGGGCTTGCTCACCGAGTTGATCTACAACATCCGACCCGACGAGGTCTATCATCTCGGCGCGCAGAGTCACGTGCGGGTTTCGTTCGACATGCCCGAATACACTGGCAACATCACCGCAATGGGGACAACGCGGCTATTGGAAGCGATTCGTCGCAGCGGTATTCGACCGCGTTTCTACCAAGCGTCCTCGAGCGAAATGTTTGGTGCTGCACCACCACCACAGAATGAACAGACACCGTTTGCTCCCCAGAGTCCGTATGCTGTCGCCAAGCTCTATGCCTACTGGATGGCGTGTAACTATCGGGATGCCTACGGACTGTTTGCTTGCAATGGCATTTTGTTCAACCACGAATCCCCCCGGCGAGGCGAAACGTTCCTTACCCGAAAGGTGACGCGCGCACTGGCATTCATGCTGAGTGGAAAACAGAAAACGGTGTACTTGGGCAATCTCGATGCTTACCGCGATTGGGGATATGCACCCGAGTATGTCCAGATGATGTGGTTGATGCTCCAGCAGGACCAGCCCGATGACTACGTCGTTGGTACAGGCGAAATGCACAGCGTCCGCCAGTTTGTCGAAGATGCGTTTGCATACGTTGGTATTGAGCTGGAGTGGCGGGGGCAGCGGCAACACGAGCAAGGTGTTGTCCGGAGCGTGGACACGCGGTGGAACCATGTTGTACGCTCTGGGGATGTGGTTGTCCAGGTACTGCCGAAATACTTCCGACCGACGGAGGTAGATGCGCTGCGTGCTGACATTACCAAAGCACGGCAGAAGCTCGGTTGGGAGCCACAGGTTACCTACCGCGACTTAGTGCGCATTATGGTTGATTACGATTTACTCTTTGAGGGACTCCATCCCCCCGGCGAGGGCATCGAGTGCGAACAGCGTTTGGGGTACGGATGGATTCAGCAGCCACCCTACAACGTTACCGGGGGACTCGATTCCTACCAGCGCTTGCCCGTCAAGGCAGAACGACAGTTGGTGCGCACGATCGTCGAGTTGTTGGCAGAAGCAGAGGGCAAGTGGTAGATCACGGCAACATCCGCACAAACGGCGCAAGCAATTCAGCAGTGCGCAGGTGGGCCAGTACTTTGTCCTCAACAAGCGTTGCGACGGCAGCTTTTGCCTCCGATAGCGGAATCTGGTGGTAGTAGGCGAAATGCCAAATGTCAATGGCACCGCCGGTGGAGATGTCCAACACCAGCAATTGTTCGGGCGAGAGCGTCTCTCCAGCCGCAAAGCGATTGCGCACCGCTTCGGTGTAGTCGCGTGCTTCTGCTGTCCACTCGAGCATTGCGGGGAAAAAGTAGTAGTTGTCCGTGCTCATCAAGTCGCAGATAGGAAAGCCCCGTTGTCGGTCCAGGAGCGTCGGCAGGAATGCAACCGATACCACGTACGGTTCATCGTTGCCGCCCCAAAGATCATCCCAGACCGCTGCATCGGCAGAACGAAGCCACTCGAAAAACTCCTGTTCATACGCTGGCAGTCGGATCAAACCGTACGAGCGGAAACGTTCGGCAATGTTCTGGGCAAGTTCGGGCGTGAGTGCATCGAAGATATCAGGGGGAATCGAGACAGGCTTATCTCGTTCCAACGACCGTTCGAACCAATCGAGAATGGTAGCAGCGTCCACTGGGTACGCGATGGGAAGGTGGAGAAAGTCGCTGCAAAAATGCTGAACTGCTTCGAGCAAGAACGATGCCGGCGATCGTATGGATGCTGTTCTCGTCAGGCAGCGGACCTACTTCTTGATGTCGAGTTGATAGGTTGTATCTCCCAAGCGGAGATGCACCGTTGATCCGACGGGGACACGCGCTCGGTTGGTTGCTGCTGATCCTCCCATGTTGACAAAGACGATCGCCATTTTTACTCCATTCCCGCGCACCGTCTGCTCAGCAATTTTTTGTCCGGGCACGAACTCGAAGGAGACAACCTTGAGCACGTCTTCATCTGGATTGTCGCGCAGAACTTGCTCCCGTTTAGCAAACCATTCTTGAGCCGATAGGGCAATAAGCTGCTGTTCCAGCTCTGGAGAATCAGCAAAGACGATATCCACGGGGACGGGTGCACCGAAGTTGGCATTGTCGTCGGCATCAACTTGCAGATAGATGCTCGATGAACAGCCTACCCACACAAGAACGCTCACCAGGACCAGTCGCATGATGGCATCATCGAAGGAGTACAAGCAAATTTAGCGCCCGACCGGGGATTGGGATATCAGAAAAACTACGTATTGCACCCGTAGCAATGCCACTCTAAGTTTGCTACTGCGGTCGTGTCGGTAAGAGCGCCATTCGTGTGGGTAGGTTGCATGCTGTGTACGGCACTTGGCACAGTACTTGCGCTACCAATGCCATGCATGGATACTGCACTCACGATCGGCAGCAACCTGTTTGAATTGTCCGATAGGAGATCCCATGGACCAATTGTCTGCCCTACAGTCGCCGTTGCACTGGTATGATGGCATGTTGTTGTTGCCGGAGCATTTTCGCTATGGCTTTGCACGGGGTGAAGCGTTGTTGCATTACCGTCTGATGGCGGTTCATCCATATTGCTGGGGTGTTCGGCAGTACCGATTCAATCCCGCTGCGCTCAGTACAGGGGTTGCTGAACTTGTCCAGTTGGAAGCGGTTTTTCCTGACGGAGCGGTGGTTTCCTACGATGCAGTTCAGTCAAGCGAACCGTTGCGCATTGACCTTCGTGCTGCAGCAGAACAGCTTCGCGAGCGTCCGCGCCGCATTTGGATTACCCTTGCCGCCAGTGGTGAAGAAGAACTCCAAGCTGGGTATCGGCGCTACCGGCTGGGTGAGGCGGAAGTGCTAACCTATGGTGAGCAGCAGCAAGAGCGCAGTCAAGTTCTGGTGCTGGAGCCGCACCTCCAACTTGTGCTTGATGATGTGTTGCCGGCCCGTCTTGTGGGCATTCCACTGGCAGAAGTTGCCTGGGAACACGAAGCACCCACTCTGACGCCGTATGTTCCGCCATTGCTCCACGTCGAGGTTGCTTCGCCAGTGGGGCAAATGGTCCAGCAGATTGTCGAGCGGCTCCGGGAAAAAGCCCAGCAATTGGTCAACCGCATCAACAATCCGCAGCCAGGCATTAGCGAACTCGTCATTGATGAGTTTAAGTTCTACGTTGCATCTCTGACCGGAGAGCTGCCTCTTTTGGAGACCTTGCTGGCATCGAATAGGGCGCATCCGTGGACGCTGTTCGCAGTGTTGGCGCAGATTGCCGGTCGTGTTGCTGCTCTCGGCAGCGAGCGTATCCCACCGATATTTTCTCCCTACCAGCACGACCAACTCTACGCCAGCTTCGACCAATTGCGGCGGTACATTCTCCGCATGGTTGCTGAAAGTGCGCTCGAGACCTACATCCGCGTTCCCTTCCAACTGGAGGGTACCGCCTACAAGGTTGAGCTCCGACTCCAGTGGCAGGGGAGCACATTCATTTTGGCGGCGCATCCGAAGCCTGGGGTATCGCCGGCTGAGATGCGTGCATGGGTTGAAAGCGCTGTCATCGGCAGTGAGAGTCTGCACGCAAGTCTCAAATTGCGGCGGGTGCTGGGGGCACGGCGAACCGAGATCGAGCGGATTCCGGATGTTGTCGTCTCCCGCGGCACAGTGCTCTACGAACTGACATTCGATGACGATAGTGTCATTTTTGGTGAGCCACTCTGCGTCGAAAATCATCTTCGTGAACGGGCTGAGAGTGCTCCCGCCGAGCTGAGTTTGTACATCAAGGTGAAGGTCTGAGGCCGTGCTGGCGCAGTTTGGTCAGTCGTTGCTGGTGCAATGGTTCCGCGAACTCTTTACAGCGGCGAATGCATTGGTTCGAGAGGAGGCATCGGCTGCTCTGCCACCTGATCATCTCCAGCGTCGGCTGGTTATGCACATTGAGCAGTGCGATCGCCAAGCGTCGCGTCTTGGCGGCAGCTTTCTGGAGGCATACGGCGATGTTCGCTATGCAATGGTTGCCATTGCCGACGAGCTGCTCATTACCAGCGTGTGGCGTCATAGTCAGTGGTGGCAGCAAAACTTGTTGGAGGAAGCCGTGCACGGAACCTACGTTGCTGGGGAGGAATTTTTCCGCCGTGCCGAACGCATTGTGAGCACTCGTCGCAGCAGTGAGTACATCGAGGCGGCGAAAGTGTACCTCCTGTGCCTGCTGCTTGGATTCCAGGGGAAATATCGTGGCGCAAGCTCCGGTGCTGAGCGACAACAGCTTGCCGTGCAGTTGTACCAGTACATTTTCGATCGTCCCCCAATCGAAGGGATGCTTGCCGTGCCGCTGTCGAGCACCGACGAACTGCACGTGTATCCTGCAACCGAGATGACCTATTTTGCTCCGTGGTATCGGCGGTACCTGATGCTGCTGGGGATAATGGGTATTGCGGTTCTGGCATCGGTGGTGGTATGGTTAGTGCTAACGGCTCCCCTGCGCCGTATCGCAAGCGAGATTGAATCTACCCCGACGCCGATACTGGCTCCCTTGGAGAGTACTCAGCCGCACCGCACGTCTCCAGAACTTGCGCTGATTGTCAATGCATCTGGTCCCGTCACGGTGCGTCTCTACGATCGCCTCAGCGGTGATCTAGTCGCTGATACGACGATTCCACTTCATCGTGAAGGAAGGATACAACTGCCGCAATACCGCCAACTGACGCTTCTGTGCGAAGCGCCGGGATGCTATCCGGTGCTGGATACACTGACCACCGAAGACACAACTCTGCTGAGTCGCAACTACGCACTCAAGCAGCTTGCTACCCTCCTGGAGCAACCGATTGTGCTTGAGCATGTTTCCTTCGATGCTGGCAGCGCGGAGTTGGCGATTCGTTCGGTGCCATGGCTGGATGCCCTCGCGCGGGCACTGGTATCGGATACATCTCTTCATGTCACCATCTATGGGCATACAGATGCAGTTGGCAATCCGCAGCAAAACATGCGGCTATCGCGTCAGCGCGCCGAACAGGTTGTGACCTATTTGCTCCAGCGGGGCATTGCTTACGAACGGATGAAAGCTATCGGCAAAGGTGCCCAGCAGCCTCGCGCGCCGAATACCACTCCTGAGGGACGAGCGCTCAACCGACGTGTTGAACTTGTACTAACGCGGAGGTAGATATGTCGCCACTCCTTTGGATACTTGTTGGTTCGGTTGCTGCCATTGCCGTGCTGGTTGGACTGGTGATGCTGTTGCGGATGCGGGTGGCGCTGGCTCGGCAGGTGAGCGAAACCAGCATCGGCTTGTGGAACGAATTTCGGCAGTGGCTCCGGAGGCTGTTTGTGCTGGACCTCCGCCGTTCGATGCGGCAGGGTATTGCTGCCCTCCGGGGGGCAATCCGCATGCGCACATTCCGGTATGAGCGCCCATGGTTTTTGATGATCGGTCCGGCAGGATCGGGAAAGACGTCCTTGTTGCGTACGCTTGCAGAACCGCATAGCATCAACGATAGTGGGCTGCTCAATTGGGGAATCTTTCGCAATGGTGTTCTTCTCGATGTGGCTGGGCAGTACAGCGCACCAATGGAGAGAGTTGCATGGTATGCTTATCCTCGTCGCGTGTGGCGAACGCTCAAGCGGCTGCTGATCTACCATCGCGAGCGTAGGCCGCTCGATGGTATTGTGCTTGTGCTGCCGGTCAGCCTGTTTGCCCAGTTCGATGATGAACGTCGTGTGTATGCAGAGCGTCTTGCCGAGCAGCTTCGCGGGATAGCGCGGCGGCTGGGCATGACACTACCAGTTTACGTGGTCGTCACGCATGCTGACCATCTGCCAGGGTTCTCTGCATTTGTCGAGGCATTGCCCGCCAAGGAGCGCCAGCATGTGTTTGGTTGGAATTCACCCTATGCCCCAGAGGCACTCTTCAAGCGCTCATGGGGGCAGGATGCTATGGCTGCGGTTCTCGAGCGGATAAGTGCTGTGCAGTACGATCTGCTTGCACGAAGCCAGCGCCCAATCGAACTGTTTGGTGTGTATGATTCGTTCCGACAGTTGGTCGAGCCAGCTCAAGAATGGCTCGATTCGCTGTTCGGTCATACCGAGCGTTCTCCATGGCTGATCCTGCGCGGTCTCTACTTTAGCGGTGCGGTGGCAAACGAGGGTATCACTGATCAGTTGCCTGGACAACCCGAGGGAATGTCGGTAGCACCACAGCAGGTGTTTGTTGCGGATTTGTTCCGCGCCAAGATTTTCCGCGAGCCATCGCTGGCCCAGCCTAAGCGCCAGCATTTAGTCAGGCGGAGTTATGCATCCGTTGCAGCGCATGGAGCAACGGCTCTCGTGATTCTTGGAATGATTGTCGCCGTCGCCGTGCAATGGAAGGACCTCCACCAACGAGCCAGCGTACTTGCCAGCATACTCGAACAGGTGCGAGATGATCGTCAGAGCTATCGCTATGAACGCGAAAAGCTGCAAAATCCCTACTACTATGCTGACAAGACGCGGCAGTATCTGACTTACTTTGCGACGTTGGAGAATCATCGCTTGTTCTCGTATGGATTGCCGCCTTCGTGGTTTGGCGCTTTGCACAATCGTTTACGGGAAGCAATAGCGCGAAGCTTGCGCGATGTCGTGATGGTGGGGATGAAGGAGGAGTTTCTGCGGTTGGCTCAATTGCTGACCGATCCGAATGCACTCTATTTGCCGCCCGATACCCTGAGTCTGCGGCGGCTAAACCTGGCAACGACACCGGAGTATGTCTCCTTTGCTCGGTATGTGCAGGCAGTTGCGGAATTTGAGTACCACGCCGGACTCTATAACAGCTTAGCGGCACCACACCGTGACCAGCGGTTGGCAAAGATCATTGACTACCTCTACCAAGCTGGAATCGAAGGTGATGTTGCCCAGCTTATTGAGTCGGACTATCGCTTGATGCAACGGGTGCGGGTTGATCCCCTTCAGCTCGACCAACTGCGCATGCGCTTTGCAGAGAAGGCGCTGGTAATGGTGAAACGCTGTACCGAGAAAGCAACGTTGGGTAATGCCATCACAGCATCAATGGCCACCTTTACGCGGGCATTTGCAACAGTCCGCAGTGCCAGCAGCGATGATGAAGTTGCTGCTGCGTTCGCTCAGCTCTACAGCTCGCTCAATCGGCTGCAGCAGTCCCTCCTGTCGCCAGAGACTGAATGGCTTTCGCGCGAGGCATTTATTCCTGATGCTGCCACAAAGAAGCTGCTCGAGCGTGTTGCAACGTCCCGGCTGTTGGGGGGAACAATTCGTGCAGAATTCGAGCGACGCATGGACTCCCTGTTTACTGCTATGCGGCTGCAGCTGCTGAGCAGTAGCGTTCCCATGCGCGCCGAGGGCAGCGATTCAACAGCAATCGTAACAATCAACGCCGAAAGCAAGCGCTTCCAACTCTCGCCGCCGATGCAGAAAACGCTGGCTGCATTCGCGGAGTGGCGCAAGCAACCATTTGCGGTTATTGATGGTGAAGTCCGTCAGCGGGTTGGTACGCTTCTCGATCAGCTCGGCCCCATGCAACAAGTCATTTGGAATACAACGTTGCTGAAAACAATTCCGCCCACGATCGAGGCGTATTTGAAATTTCTCAGCGAACAGATGGCACTCTTTCCGGCTGAATTGCAAGTCCCAGCTGAGCGCGTGTTCCAACGCGGCCTTCAGCGGACGATCGAGGACATTGTCGTCCGTGCTGCATCGGTGCAAACAGTTTCGTCCCGTATCGGAGAGGACGAGATGAGTCTAGCCGTGCAATCGCTGCAAGAATCAGCGCCAGCCCTAATCGTTGCATTGCGGCAGTTGAGCACCAGTAGCGATGGCAGTGGGCGGCAGTTGGCAACCGTTCTGGGCAAGGGCATTGCTCAGCACATGAGCACACTGTCGCGATGGTTGGCCGATCGGTCGCTCTACACCGCCTCCATTACCGATGCTAAATTGCTCCAGTGGAAGCCCAATCAATCCGTGCGTGCCTTGGCCTTCGAGCTCGAGACCGCCGAGGATGCCCAGGAGTATCTTGCACGCCAGCGGGAACCAATTGAGCAATGGAGCAAGCAGTATGCTGTTCCGTTGTTGACGTTCTATAACAATGCTGGGATCGGTGCACAGGCGGCTCTCACAGCACGTGAGGCTGCCGAGATTCGGCAGTGGTCGCTTATTGTTCGTGCGTTGGAAGGGTATGCCGCAAAAGCGCCGAACAATTCTCTTGCGAAGTTGGAAGAATATATCATCGGCCTTGGTTCGCTGACGATGCTAACGCCGACGGAGCTGCAGAAGGCTGTTATCCAGCGATCAGGCGGTTCCGCGGAGGACTACTTCGCGCGGAAGATTCGCGACATTGCTACCGACATTCGTCGTGGAATTGTGCTCAATGCCGACAGTCGCTTCCAGGAGGACTACCGGAAAATCTATCGTGCAACGACGGCGATCCAGCGATATTTTCCCTTTGGGCAGTCGAACCAAGACGCTGACCCCGCAATGGTGCGGAATTACTTTACAACAATCGGGAACGAACTGACCTTCGCGCGACTGCTGACGGCGCTTGGTGGGACGATCCCCGATGCCCAAGCGCAGGTGCTCACCCAGCTTGCAACCGCGCAGGAGTTCTTCCGGCCGGTGCTGTATGCGGCAGATCCTTCCGGCGGTACCTATACCATCACATTGACCTACCGCACTAATAGAACGGCCGAGCAAAACGCCAGCGTTGTGTACGCGAAGGTACTGGTGCAGTCTCCCAATGGGCAGGAGAACGGAAAGCTACTCTTTACCCCTGGTGAACAGATAACGGTGCAGTGGCGTCCAGGCGATCAAATTGGTATCGAGATCCGTTGGGCCAAAGATGCTGGCATTATTCCGGTGCAGTGGTTGGAGGGAAGCTATCGCATTGTGGATACGCGCACGGCGTCTTTCCGAGCCAGTGGAACATGGTCGTTGCTGCGCTTACTTGCCGATCATCAGGTGGCCGACGGTGCTACTGATCGGATGGTATTCCGCGTGTTGACATCCGCACCGGTCAATCCAGCGGTAACAACCGATCCATTGATGGTGCTGTATTTTGACGTTGGTATCAATCCATCGAGCGGTGACAGCAAAATGCGGATCCCCTTTTTGAACACACTGCCACCGCCGCGCTGAAACGAAAGTTCAACGGTAACTGATGTAGGCAATGGCAATCGTGGACCTTGAGTTGTTGCTATCCCCAATTAGTGATGAAGAACCTGCCGGTACTGACCAAAGCGCTACACCCCAGTATCTGCAGATTATAGACGCCATGCGCGAAGACGATCCCACCATTCAGCGCGAATCGTGGGAAGAGGTTCGGGTGGCAGACTGGAACAGAGTTCAGCAGCTCTGCGAAGAGATACTCGAGACGAAAGCCAAGGATCTGCAGGTTGCTGTCTGGCTCTGTCAGGCGCTGCTCCGCAATCATGGAATTGCAGGATTCAACGAGGGTACGATGCTGGTTACCGGGCTTTGCCAGCACTATTGGGAGTGGTTGCATCCTCAGCTGGAAGAACCCAGTTTGCTCTATCGTCGCACGAACATCTTGACGAAGTTCTTCAATCGCCTCGAGGAACAGCTACGGCATATTCAGGTGACCAGTCCCGATGATCCCGAGTTGCAGCCATACCGTTGGGGTGATTACCTGGATGCTACGCATATTGACCGGATGGAGGAGTCGGACAAACGACGCGCGTTGAGTGAAGGGCGCCCGACAAGTGAGATGTTTACGGCGTCTCTGCGCGCTACACCAGATACCTTCATCGAACAGTTGGCATCCGATCTTGACCAGGCGATCGCCTGTTTAGCTGAGCTCGAACAGGTTGTTCAGAATAGCTGCGAGCCACTGCGACCGGCGCTTGATGATCCATCGGATGCCGATGTTTCGTTCGGCGCAGGTCGGGAGGCGCTGGGTGTGCTCCAACAGTTTGTGCGTCGGATTTGCGGAGAACGTGGTATTGGTCTAGCAGCACCAACAGAAACCGAATCAGAAGAATCCAGCAGCAGTAGTAAAAGCGACGGCGGTGCGGGAGCTGTTGCTGGTGCTCTGCAGTCGCGCGAGGATGCATACCGTTCCATCGAGCGCATTGCAGACTTTTTAGCACGGATTGAACCCCATAGTCCGGTACCGTACTTATTGCGGCGAGCAGTCAAATGGGGGCGGATGTCGGCAGAGGAAATGCTGCAAGAGCTCTACCAGAATGCACCCGATTTGGAGCAACTCTACCGACTGCTGGGACTGGAGCCCCCACAGCAACAGGAGTCGAGCGGATGGTAGACTCTTGAGTCTGAAATAGGGAAAAAATGGGGAATTTTTGTTCTTGCATCGGAGGATGCTTCGAAGTCATTTTTGCAACGGATAAACACTTGTGTTGATTGCTATGCCAAAGGATCGCAATCGTCCGCTGCCGCCGACACCACCGAATCGTCCAGTTCCACCGCCGCCAGCCCAGAGACGCCTCCACACTGCAAACGATAAACAAGTTTACCAGAAGGCCCACGAGGAGGTGGAGAAGAGTGCAGTTATTGTGCACGTGGTAAACATGGCAAAGATTTTTCTTATGGAATGGAAGGCAAGTGGTATACCGGACGGAGCTCTCGCAGCGTATCGTGAGGTGCAGTTTCAACTCGAGAAAAATCAAGCATCGGTGAGCAATAAGGCTACACCGACGTCAGGAGGAATAGCATCGTATCCAGTACGATTTTTCAACATCACTGTACCAACTCAGGGCCTCCAGCAGAACAATACGCAAGGCGAAAAAGAGAGGCTTTCATTGGAAGTCCTGAAATTTTTCAATCTGAATCCGATTTTTATCACTGTCCCTACAAATGATTCGAGCTTGAACTTGCTGGAGAAGGATCCATTGATACTCCAGCAAATTGTTGATGAAGCACAGAAGAAAGCGAAGACTATCGCGAGGAATTTACTTCCCCAAATTTCAGCCTTAGTCGATGATTATTCTCGGCGTGGTGGAGATAATAAGAAGGCATTTAGCGAAACGTTGCAAAAAATGTTCATAAGCGAATGCGAGAAGCAAGAGTTCGAGCAGATTACAGACTCTTTGACAAAGGACTATCAGAAATCGAAGAAGGGATACAGGCAGTACAGGAAAAAGATGACGAGAAAAGTTGTGCTTAGTGGGGTAGGAACGGCTGCAAGCACCGTAGGGCTGGTCGTGACATTAGCAACCACGCCCCTGACGGGTGGTGCTACCATTGCGGGGGTGGCTCTATCCTTCATTGGACTGATCAAGGCCATTGGCGCACTTCTGAAAACTATCGGCGATCTAGCAGCCGATGCAGAAGCTATCGAGAAGCGTGTGTATAGCGCAATCTGGAGCTACGATCGATCGTCACCGGTGTACGACCAAAGTAAAGTCGGTACGCTTCCAGCAGTAACTCCAGATCTGAGTAAAGGGAAAAGGATTGCAGGGGAGGTGGGGTCAACGCTTCTGACATCAACGGTCGGAGATGTTGCCACCGGAGTTGGGAGCACATTATTTGCTGGGAAGAAGACATCGGCCAAGGGTAATGTTGGATACCATCGAGCGCTTACAAACATCAAACAAATTTCTGAAGATTGTGACTTGTGGAAACACAAACTCAGCGGTCTCAAGGTCAAAGCCCACGAATTGGCAATCCAACTTAACCGCCTTCTCGAGAAAATAGATCACGTTGAGAAAGAATTAGAAAACAACACCCAATACCGGAGCATAGTGAAGAATCTCGCCCAAAAAGTACACAACAATATAACGGTGCGGCAGGCTCTTGGTGACCTCCAGAAGCAGCACCAAAGTTTCCGGAAGTGGAATGTGCTCAAAATCCGGGCAAGGGTTGATGAAATCCTCAGTAGAATCCCAGCTCTCGTTGAGCGAGTCAATGTAGGACAAAAGCGACGTGAAGCAGCAGAAAATTGGTTGAAAGCGGTCAAAAGCACCGAATCAGTTCATTTGAAACGATTCGAGAATGTAACGCCAACGGTTACCAATCTGACATTGACCGTAGCATCAGCAGGATTGAGTGTCGGGAGTTTGACAACAGAGGTTCCTGAACTAACTGCGAAGGCCGAGGAGATAGCTAAGTACGTCTATGATTGGGTCGAGACAGCAAGAGGTCTGGGGATGGATATCGGCTCAGAAGTCCATGATCTGAAAGCCGATGTTGTGTATTGATTGGCTCTGTTGGGCATTGCTAAGCGATGTTGCAGAGAAAGGTAATCAAATTCGCCGTGGGATCGAGTCCACATTTGTGGCGGATATTCTCGCGGTGACGATACACCGTCGAGGGGGCAATGTCGAGCATCTGTGCGATTTCCTTTGTCCGAAAAAGTAGGCGGAGGAGAATGCAAATCAATAGTTCGGTTGGGGTCAAGTGTGGCGCCTTTCCGCGCAAGGTACCAATGTAGCCGGGAAGAACGTGCTCCATTTTTTCCAGTATGCGCTGCATCTTGGTAGCACTCTTATCGTTGGGTTCTTGCTCGGGGCTGCTGTTGGTACAGAGTGCTGCCATCGTTTGCTGCCAGAACGGATGTATCGATCGGGATGCAAGCTCTATGCTGAGTCGAGCGATTTCCTGGCGTTGTGTCTCGATGGTTGTTCCCAGCTCAATGAGCATCGCCCGATACTGTTCGTGCTCTCGGCGAAGGCGGGCCATCGTCTCAAGAAGCAGTTGGTGCGATAGCTTCTGGATCTGAAAGCGTTCAATCGAGCGGGTGTACCATTGATGGTGTTGTTCGTACCAATACAGAGCTTCCTTGGTATTTCCGCGAGCTTTTGCTAATTCGTAGAGAGTTTCGGTGCACCATGCAGCATGACTGGGAGTATCGTGCGTGCGAGCATACTCGATAATTTGCCGAAGGAGTTTTTCCGCTGCCCGGCTCCTCCCCAACACAAGGAGCGTTCGCGTTATACCTTCAAGGATTGCCGGATAGCCGATGGATGCTGGATCCACTTTCAGCCAAGTCTTTCGTGCGCGCTGGAATAACGATAGTGCCCGCTTCGGTTTGCCGTGGAACAGATATACCCAGCCAAGCAGCGACAGACTTTGTGCCTCGATCGAGTGTATCCCGCATTCTTGTGCCAGACGATATGCTTTTCGAACGTTGACAAGCACTTGTTCGAAATCTCGGTGCAGGTAGTGGATGCTTGCGATGTTTAGCAAGGACTGTGCGATTCCAGGCATTGAGCCAAGCTCGGTGCGAATATGATAGGCACGCGTAAAGTAGAGTAGTGCCAGCTCGGTGTGTTCAAGATTGCGGTAGATGATACCCATGTTGTCGAGGGTTGTTGCCTCGACAATCTTTTCGCCAAGCTCTTCTGCAAGATGGAGTGCTAAGGAGAAAAACGTCAGTGCATCCGAGTACAATTCCGCCAGCGAGTGAACGGTGCCCATATTCAGGTATGCTCGACAGAGTTCTCTCCTGTCCTGAATTCGCCTGGCGAAGTCTACCAGTTTTTGGGAGTAGTTGAGGGATGGTTCAAATTGCCCAAGGAAGGCATAGGCTGCCCCCATGGCTGCGTAGAGCATGCAGCGCAGGTGATTGCCGCGGTTATCGAGCTGCTCGATGATCGGCTCTGCCTGCTTGCAGACCTTCACAACATTTTTCATTTGGGACGAATACAGAAGAATGTGGGCATATGCCATCTGTGCCATTGCCCACAGCAAATGGTCAGTTGTTGGTTTCAGTTGGTTGAGTAGCTGCTCGCAGAGGGTTCGAGCTACCCTCGGATTCCGTTCTCGAAGCCGTCCAATTTGCTCGATCTGCCGGGCAATGAGTATTTGTGGCCAAGCCTGATGGCTCGTGGAAGTACCATAGTGCCGGGCATCCAGGTGTGTTGCCATAGAACACTCACTCTGTTGTTCGGTCTTTGCTTTCGTGCGGCATCCTTTTGTGTGGTGGAAGGAACGCTGCGAACGAATCATGAGCAGAGACGACGCCCAAGTCAAATTTACGCTTTCGGTAGGGACACCGAGTATGATTAATGCGTCAAGCAGGCAGCAAGCATGACGGGAACGGTCATTATCTCTGCACGGGTTGTTGTGCTGCAGCTATTTACAAGAACGAATGCTTGTCGGCTGGAACGGGAGGTGGCGGACAATCGTCGCAGCTACGCAATCGAGTTCAGGTAGGTCACCAGGTTCACGCCCCGACCGATACTACATTTGGCACGGATGTGCTCCCGGTGACGATTGACGGTTTTGGGCGTTACTCCGAGCAATTCGGCAATTTCTTTGCTTCGCATCTGGAGGCGCAGTAAAGCACAGATGAGTAGCTCCATCGAGCTCAATGCAGGAAAGCGGCTGGCGAGAGCTTCAACAAATCCCGGTAGGATCAGATCCATGCGCTGCAATACATGGTCGAACCATGCGGCGTTGTCCAAACGATTACCAGCTGTTTGAATCAACTCTCGGGTGGCAACGATCGGTGTTGCAGGGACGCTTGGCTCTGGAAGAGGTGCTTTCGCTGCTAATTCTAACACAAGACGGCGGATTTCACGGCGCTGGTCTTCGATGATTGCTTCGAGCTCGTGAATCTGCCGACGAAAATCTTCGTGGCTGCGACTCATCTTGGCGATGGTTTCAAGCATCATCTGACGGGAGGATTCGTCCTCTTTGCGTCGTTGGATAGCAGCAGCGTTCCAGTGGTGGCAGAGTTCTAACCAGTGGAGAGCGCGCTCGTATGCACAATGCTGCTTTGCCAGTAGGTAAAGCTCTTGGCAGATCGTCGCCAGCATTCCTGGATCGTTGAGCTCTGTGGCAAGCTCGTAGGCGCGCTCAAAGTGCTCACGCGCCTGGTCGGGGGAGTTGAGATGAAGGTAAATCTTGCCCAGATCGGCGTAGCTCGAACACAGTTCTGGTAGGTAGCTGGCATCTTGTCGGATGCGGAGCGCAGAACGCGCCGTTTGCAGTGCTCGGCGTGGATAGCCCAATTCGCAGTAGGCACGACTCATGAGCGCCAGACAGTAGGACTCCAGGCGATGTTCTCTGCAGTGGCGAGCGATTTTGCATGCTTGCCGAGCCATGGAGAGTGCCTTGCGATGGTGCCCCTTACAATGCTCCACAGCAGCAACATTCAAGATGCTCTGCGCTACAGCGGTAGTATATCCGCCTTGCTGCCGGATCTGGTACGCATGGCGGAAATTCTCCAGTGCCAGTTCTTGATTGCCCAGCGAGGAGTAGATGATCCCCATGTTTTCGAGCGTGACCGCTTGTGCTGAGTCGAGCTGGAGCTGCTGCGAGAGTGCCAGGGAACGGCTGAAAAATGCCAGGGCTGTCGGAAAGTCTTCCAACGAAGTGTAGACCCATCCAAGATTGATATAGGCGCGGCATTCATCGCGCAAATTACCGATGTGCTGCGCATGTTCGAGAAGCTGCTGAAAATACTGCTGGGCAGCGATGAAATTCCCCATGTACGTATTGGCAATCCCACAGGCGTTCAGGTAGAGACTGCGCGCGCGGTCGTCGTAGCCTCTGCGTTCGCACGTGGCACTGAAGCGCTGGCAGAGCTGGAGTGCTTGCTGTGGCTGTCCGACAGTAATCAGGATATGGGCGTAGGTCAACTGAGCATGAAGCCAGTGGGGCGTGCCAGGTTCTAACTGCTTGAGGATGTGCTGGCACAATACCAACGCCGATTGAGGATTCCGCTCGCGCACCAGCTGAATTTGCTCCAGCTGCAGCTCGATCAGCATCGGCGATAGCGGCACCGATTGCGATGGGCGGTTCTGTTGGGAATGACTCATTGCGCGCACCGTGCCAGTCCTGTCGGGCTATTGGCTGTCAGCGGGCATAGGGAAAAAATGGGGATTTTTTTTTCGAACTATTCTGCATTTTTTTGCCTAAGTTCGTATCGCCTGCTGACAGCATTACAAACTTACGCTGCTGCACGGTAGGTGTGACGGAATAATTTGTTCAACTATTGTGGAGGTACAGCCATGGCGGACAATACCCAGCGGAAACTCTCGCGCGTTCGACCGCCACGTGTGCAGATTACCTACGACGTGGAAACCAACGGTGCCATCCAAAAAAAGGAGCTTCCGTTTGTCGTGGGTGTCTTTAGCGATCTTGCCGGAACACCAAAGGAGCCGCTCCCCGAGGTCAAGAAACGAAAGTTTATCGAGATTGACCGAGACAACTTCAATCGCGTCATGAACCGCATTCGCCCTCGCGTGGTCGCACGGGTCGAAAATAAGCTCCAGGACGACGGTTCCGAGTTTGCTGTTGACCTGGAATTCCGGAGCATGGACGACTTCAACCCAGCAGCGATTGCCCAGAAGGTCGAACCGCTTCGCCAGCTCCTGGAGCTGCGGCAGAAACTCGTCGAGATGGTCGCAAAGCTCGACGGCAATAACGCACTCTACGAGCAGCTCGAAAGCATCCTTTCGAATACGGAGATGCTCCAAAAACTGGCGCAAGAAGCCGGAACGCAAAGTGCCCAGTCGCAAGAGGAATCCACAACTGAGGAGGGCTAACAGCCATGGAACAACAACAGCAACAGCAACAGGTAGCATCATTTGGCGAGGGTTCCCTGCTCGATGCGATCATTGAGAATGGTCGCATGGCGCGCAACGAATACCAGCGCGATGCAGCACGCGACATCATAGCCGCCTTTGTCAACCAGATCGTTGACGGGAGTATGAAGGTCGAGCGTGACCTGATCGCAATGGTCAATCGGCGGATCGCAGAAATTGATCGTTTGCTCAGTGCTCAGCTCGATGCAATCCTCCACCATCCGGACGTGCAGCGCTTGGAAAGTGCGTGGCGCGGTCTGCACTACCTGGTCATGAACACCGAAACAAGCTCAACGCTGAAGATCAAGGTGTTCCCGATTTCGAAGAAGGAGCTGTTCAATGATCTCGACCGCGCGGCAGAGTTCGATCAGAGTACAATGTTCAAGAAAATCTATGAGGAGGAATTCGGTACCCTCGGTGGCAATCCGTATTCGCTGTTGATTGGAGATTATCAGTTCGGACGGCACCCGCAGGACGTTGCCTTGTTGGAAAAGATCGCCAGTGTTGCTGCCGCAGCACATGCACCCTTTGTCACATCGCCGTCACCGGAGCTGTTCGATATGGATTCGTGGCAGCAGTTGAGCGATCCACGGGATCTGTCGAAAATTTTCGAAAGCAACGAGCTGATCAAATGGCGTTCGCTGCGGGAGAGCGATGATTCACGGTATCTGGTGATGGCGCTACCACGCATTCTGATGCGTTTGCCGTATGGTCCGGACACCATGCCAGTGGAAGAGTTCAACTACGTCGAAAATGTCACTGGTGCTGATCACGACAAGTACTGTTGGGGCAATGCTGCCTATGCCCTCGGCCGCTGCATCACGAAAGCATTTGCTGAGTATGGCTGGCCAGCCGCAATTCGTGGTGTCGAAGGTGGTGGGCTTGTGGAAGGATTGCCCGTGCACACGTTCCCTACCGACGACGGCGACGTTGCCGTCAAGTGCCCCACGGAAATCGCCATTGGCGACCGCCGCGAGAAAGAGCTCAGCGAACTTGGCTTTATGGCGCTCTGCTATTCGAAAAACAGCGACTATGCCGCGTTCTTTGGAGGGCAGACCGTCCAGAAACCCAAGAAGTATGACGACCCCGATGCGACGTCGAATGCGAAGCTTTCGACGCAGCTGCCGTTCATCTTGGTTGCCTCGCGCTTTGCGCACTACATGAAGGCAATCATGCGCGACAAAATTGGTTCGTTTCAATCCCGCGGAAATGTGGAAAGTTTCCTCAACCGCTGGATTGGGCAATACGTCAACAACATGGAGGATGCTGGCCCGGAAACAAAGGCACGTTATCCGCTCTTCGATGCGCGGGTAGATGTGATGGAGCTGCCGGGCAAGCCAGGTGAGTACCAAGCCGTTGCCTATTTGCGTCCGCACTTCCAACTGGAGGGCTTGACGGCATCGCTTCGCTTAGTCGCCAAGCTTCCCAAAGGTGCATCGTAGTGCAGTCAATGTTCCACATTTCTTGTTCCTATATGTTCCACTATCCAAAACAGTACAGCCATGCCATCTGACATGTACATCAAGTTCGATGGGATCGAGGGCGACTCCCAGGATGAACTCAACCAAGGCTGGATTGAAATTGACCATGTCAATTTCGGTTTCGCCATGCCCACAACAGGTGAACGGAGTGCCCGGGGTGCAGCAACCACCGGAAAGGTTGATGCATCGTCGGTGTCCATCGCAAAATCCATGGACACTGCTTCCTTGGATCTAGTGAAAAGAATATGGACTGGCGCGCACATCCCGAAAGTTGAGATCAAGTTATATCGTGCCGCCGAATCTGGTCGAGTGTGCTACACCAGGATTGAGCTCGCTGATGTGGTGATCTCCGGCGTCGGCCTGAGTGGAATGGACGGCTCAGGTTTGCCAGGCGAAAGCTATACGCTCAACTATGGATCGATCCTCATCGAATATACCCCCACCGACAAAGCCAAAGGGGGTGCGCAGCCAAAGCCACTTCGTGCAAAACTGAACCGCATTGAAAATACCATTGGTTGAACAATTCTTGGAGCACTGCAATGGCAACAGATATCTATCTTTTCTTCAAGAGTCCCGATATTGCGGGCGATAGCGAAGACAAGGAGAACAAAGGCGCCATCGAGATTCTTTCGTTTAGTGACGGCAGTTCAATGCCCACAACGGACGGACGGAGCTTCGCCGGGTCCGGAACAAGCGGTATTGCAGATTTCAGGACTTTCCAATTCAGCAAGCTTGTTGATTCTGCATCTGTTCCACTGATGAAACATTGTTGGCAAGGTACTCACTTTGCCGAAGTACTCGTCAAATGCTATCGCACCACAGGTGATGGGCAACGCATCTGTTACCTTGAGATCAAGATGGAAGGATGCGTGATTACCGACGCGGCTTGGTCTGCCTCAAATGGTGGTCTTCCCGGCGAAACCTACAGTCTGGACTACGGCAAGATTACCTACACCTATGCTGATACCGAAAAACTCAAAGGTTCGCAAAAGGCACAGAAGGTCGTTAGCTATGACCGAGTGACAAACAAGGTAAGCTAACGACCACGGCACCGTAGCCATAGGCAGATATGTCCGACAGTAAAGCGTGCCATTGCTATCGGTGAAAGAACCACGCGTGGCTCACGACAGCGCTGGTAGGTTGGAGGTAGTCTCCATCACTTTGATGCTGCAGTAACTCTGCGGTGATGAGCGTTCCAACGGTGACAGAAGCAGGCTGGGCAAGCGCCAGTGTGCTTTCTCTGAGTGTTTCTCGCACCCACACGCAAGGCCCGCAGCATTGAGTATTTCAATTGCTGCGGGCTTTGGTTACACCATCAGTTCAGGGCACCCAGTGCCGATAACACAACCATCGCACACTGGTCACTATAGACGGCACATGGTATCATGAGCACCGACCAATCTCCGTTCCTGCGGACCAAGGCATTACTGTTCGAACGCCTTAGTCCCACACTGGACGAAAACCCAGCAACCCAGTCTGGCTACATCGGACTCGAGGAGGTCAAGCGTTCCATAATTGAACAGCTCGGCTACTTGTTCAACACACGCACTGCTCCGCCTCCGCCCGATCAGCTTACTGGTTCGGGAACCGCGCAGCCACTGACGGTGCTTGACTACGGCGTTCCCGACTTCAGTGCATGGTCGGTTGGGGATATGAGCAAAATGCGCATGCTCGTTCGCAGTATTGAGCAGGCTATCACTGCCTTCGAACCACGTCTGCGTGCTGTCCGTGCTGAGCTGGTGGACACCAACCCGTCCTCTCTGGAGCAAGCCCTGCACATCCGCTTGAGTGCTCAACTGCACGTTGAGCCGTTGACCGATAGCCTCAAGCTTTACCTTGTCCTGAGTGGTAAATACGGTACTGTGAGCGTCTATGAACGAGAACCCTCGTGACGACCTGCTCCGCTATTACGAAACCGAGCTGGATTATCTCCATTCGGCAGGAGCAGCGTTTGCCAAGAAGTACCCGAAGATTGCCTCACGGCTGGAACTGTCGGCATCCCAGTCGGGCGACCCCCATGTCGAACGCCTCATCGAAGCATTCGCATTCATTGCGGCACGGATTCAGCTCAACATTGATGCGGAGTTCCCGGAAATTTCCTACGCGTTGCTGGATAATCTGTATCCCCATTTCCTGGAGCCAATACCTTCGATGAGCGTTGCACGGTTGGTAATGGACCCAACGGCAAATGTGAGCGCACCCATCACGATTCCCCGCGATGCAACACTCCATGCTGAGCTGAGCGAAGGGTATTCCCTGACATTCCGTACCGCCTATCCACTGACGCTTTACCCCTTCGAGGTTGATCGTGTGGAAGTCTGTGAGCCGGGATTGTTCCCACCTGATCCGACGCTCGATAACGCTGCGTCCGTGATTCGCATTCGGGTCCGATCAGCAACACTACCCATCGCACACTTTGCGCCAAGCTACCTTCGCTTCTACATCGGCGCAAATAAGTCGTTCGCCTACGAACTCTACGAGTTGCTGCAAACTCAACTCCTCAATGTTGGGGTTATGGCACCAACAGCGCAAGCGATCGCATGGCTTGGGCGCGATAGTGCACGCGAAGTGGGGTTTGATGCGCATGATGCTCTCCTGCCCTCGCATCCGACAGCACAGCCCCAGTATCGCCTGCTCCAGGAGTATGCTGCGCTACCGGAAAAATTCTTGTTCGTAGACATTCTGCGACTGGATACTGTTCACTTGGATACCATGGCAGTGGATATTCTCCTGCCGCTCCGTGCGGTGCCCCACGAGCATCGGATCGTGTCGGCTGATTCGTTCATGCTTCATTGCACGCCAATTGTCAACCTCTTTCCCAAGATTAGCGAGCCGATTGCCATTGATCACCGCCACGTCCAATATCGGTTAGTTGCTGATGCTCGGCGCGACTTGCTCAGCGAAGTCCACTCGATTCGAATGGTCTCCGGTTCGATGGACCCCACCAGTGAGACAGAAATTCTGCGTCCGTACTTTTCGCTCCATCAAGGGATGTTCGTTCACGCATCGGAGAGTGTGTACTGGTATGCGCGCCGCCTGCCGACGCTTCGGAAAGATAAGCCCGGTACGGACATGTACCTTTCGTTTGTGGATCGTGAATTCCGTCCAACAGCACCAGCCAGTGGCGTTGTGTTTGCGCACGTTTTGTGCACCAACCGTCATTTGGCAAGCAATCTTCCCGAGCGATCGGCACTTCGGCTGGACATCGCTGGCATTCCACTGCGGGGGGTACACCTGCTGCACCAACCAACGAGACAACTTGATCCTCCGCTCGGCGGTTCGATTCGGTGGCGGGTGGTCTCGCACCTGTCGCTCAACTTCCTATCGCTGACCAATCCGGCAACAGCCCTGGAGGCGGTACGGGAAATGCTTCGGCTCTACAATGTCGGCAATGCAGCGTACCTCAACCGGCAAATCGAAGGAATTGTCGGCATGGATGTTCGCCCTATTGTGCGCCGTGTTGGGGATGCACGAGCCTTCGGTTACCTGCGCGGCACTGAGATTGCCCTAACCTTCAACGAGGAACTCTTTGCGGGCAGTAGTGCCCTGCTGTTGGGGCGTATTCTGCGCGAATTCTTCCGTCTCCATGAGCAAGTCAATTCCTTCACCACCGTCACCGTGAGTGGAACACGTCACCGCGGCATTTGGAAACAGTGGCACCCCGACCTTCCTCAGCATTGGTGATGAAACCACTCCGTTTTCGTGTTCGCACCATCGAAGATGATTTCTGGCAGGAACCGTATGCATTCGAGTTCCACCAAGCGCTTCGTATTCTCGAACGCATGCGAGCGGGTACCCTCATGCCAGGAGAGACCACGCTCTTCGATCGTGAAGCGGTACGGTTCTCAGCGAACGTGAGCAAAAGCTTTCCTCCTGCTACTATTGCAGAGCTGCAACCTCCACCCCCGGCGACGCCCGAGCCGCCAACCCTTGTTGTCAATCATCTTGGGCTTGCCGGTGCACACGGTGTGTTGCCAGAGTTTGTTACCGATGAAATTCTTCGCCAGCTCAAGCGAGGAGAGTCACCACTGCAGGATTTTTTGGACATTTTCAACCACCGCTTGATTGCGTTGCATGCTCGGGTGCGGCGCACCTATCGTCCGACGTATAGCAACGTCCCGCCAGAACGTTCGCCGCTGGCGCGCGTGTTTTTCGCGCTCATGGGTTTTGGATTGCCAGCGCTGAAGAATGCGTTGCATGTTCCCGACCAGCGGCTGATTCCCTTTGCAGGGCTTCTCGCCGGCAGCCGACCGCCGAAGGCTGCCATTGAAGCGGTGCTCGCGGAGTGTACTGGATGTCCGGTTTCGATTGCACCATTTCGAGCGGCGTGGCTGCGCCTTGATGACGGCACAACAACCTGCATAGGACGGCATGACCGCAATGCAATCCTTGGAAAGACGGCAATCTGTGGCAGGCGGGCATTCAACCCACTCGATGGATGTCGTGTCCGCATCGGTCCATGTACGGCGGAACGCTTCACCGCTCTCAAACCCGGTGGCACCGAGCATGCTGTCCTGCAGGATATGGTGCGACTTCTATTTCATGATGCCAGTACGGTGGAACTCTCCCTGGAGCTTGAACCTGCCGCCGTGGTGCCAGCGCGGCTGGGACAGAGAAAACGCCAGCAGCCAACCAATCCGCCTTCCACTACTCACCATCGCTCGGCAACGACAGCGACAGCTATGGGCTCGGCTGCCAACGTCCAAGCTTCGGGTGCAGAGTTGGGACTATCGGCATGGTTGGCACCGCAACGCGTTCGACAAGCACCTGCGAGGTGCTTCCTAACAACGGTTTTGGTGTATCGCTGGAAGAACACATAATCAGTTCACACTATCTGCGGAGTATTCGATGGATTCTAACATTCGGCTCTTAGTCGAACAACTCAACAACACCTGCCGTCGCGCGCTCGAACAAGCAGCACAGCTCTGCGTCAAACAGAGCCACTATGCCGTGGACATTGAGCACTACATGCTGGCGCTGCTGGATATGCCCAACACCGACCTTGCCGTTATTCTTGATGCTTTTCGGATTCCCGCAGCAGAGGTCAAGTCGCAAGTCTTACTGGCAATGGGGAAGCTCAAAGGTGGCAACACACGCACGCCGAGCATTTCGAATCATTTGGTGGAGTTGCTCGACCAGGCACGGAAGGTTGTCCTGAGCTTGGGGATGGAGCACATTCGCTCGGGTGCAGTGTTGATGGCGCTGTATCGGAGCGACACGCTCCGGCCGGTGATGGTCGAAATCAGTCCCTCGCTTGCATTTATCCAACGCGATGCACTCTGGCAACAGCTTCGTGACCTGTTGGAGCGATCCTACGAAGATCGTCCCGATGCCCCCGCACCAGCAGCACAGTCATCCACCGATGCTGGCTTTGCACCAGCAGAACAGTTGCCGCCGCGATCGTCGAAAGCGCTCGATGCCTACACTACCGACCTGACTGCACAAGCGCGATCCGGCGCACTCGATCCAATCGTCGGCCGTGATGCGGAGATTCGCCAAGCCATTGACATTCTCACGCGACGCCGTCAGAATAACCCCATCTTGACCGGCGAACCAGGAGTCGGCAAAACTGCTGTCGTCGAGGGACTGGCGCAAAAGATCGTGCGCGGGGATGTGCCGCCAATGCTTCGCGATGTGCGGCTGTTGTCGCTGGATATGGGCTTGCTCCAAGCAGGAGCAAGCATGAAGGGTGAGTTCGAAAACCGGCTCAAGCAAGTGATTCACGACGTCAAAAACTCGCCCCAACCGATCATTTTGTTCATTGACGAGGCACATACGCTCATTGGTGCTGGCGGTGCAGCCGGGCAGAACGATGCAGCAAACCTGCTCAAGCCCGCATTGGCACGCGGTGAATTGCGAACGATCGCTGCGACAACCTGGGCAGAGTACAAAGCCTACTTCGAAAAAGACCCTGCACTCACTCGCCGATTCCAGGTTGTCAAGATTGACGAGCCCACAGTCGAAAGCGCCATCAACATGTTGCGCGGCATGATCGAAAAGTTCGAGTACCACCACAAGGTGCGCATCCTCGATGAAGCAGTTGTTCAGGCTGTCAAGCTTTCGGATCGCTATTTGCCCGAACGGAAGTTGCCCGACAAGGCGCTATCGGTGCTTGATACCGCCTGCGCACGGGTGGCGATTACCCAAACGGCTGTTCCTGCACAACTCGAAGCACTCGATGCCGAGAAAGAATTCCTCGAGAAAGAGATCGCATCGCTCAATCGCGAACATCGCTTAATTCAGCGCCACGGGCAGCGATTAGCGGAGTTACATGCGCGCCTGGAAACAAACCGCCAGCAGGCAGCAGCGCTCTCGGAGCAATGGCAACGCGAACAGGAGCTGGTCAGCCAAATCAATGCTGTACTTGCCGACATTGACCAGGCCATTACAAACGACGATGATGCTGCTCGCGCATCCTTGCTGGAGCAGTACAACCAGCTCTCTGCCGAGCTCCGTGCACTCCAGCACGACGGTGCTTTGGTACAGCCGGCCGTTGATCGGTACACCATTGCGCGCGTGATCTCCGACTGGACGGGCATTCCAATTGCCAAAATGCTTGCCGATAATGTTGCCTCGATTCACATGCTCGAGGAAGCGCTCAGTCAGCGCGTCAAAGGTCAGCCCCACGCCATCAGTGCCATAAGCAAGCGAATGCGAACTGCCATGGCTGGCTTGAGTGATCCCAATAAACCAACAGCGGTTTTCCTCTTGGTCGGCCCCAGTGGCGTTGGCAAGACCGAAACTGCGATCGCACTTGCAGATGCTTTCTTTGGTGGTGAGAAAAATCTCACCGTCATTGCCATGAGCGAGTACCAAGAAGCACACACGGTCTCGCTGCTCAAAGGTGCACCCCCGGGATACGTTGGCTATGGTAAAGGGGGAGTCCTCACCGAAGCTGTTCGCCGCAATCCGTACTCCGTGGTTCTGCTCGACGAAGTCGAAAAAGCTCATCCCGACGTGCTGGAGATCTTCTACCAAGTCTTCGACAAAGGCGTCCTCGAGGATAGTGAAGGAGTCGAGGTCAACTTCAAGAACACCGTGATTTTGTTGACCTCGAATATGACCACTGATACCATTGTGGAGATGTGTGCTCGTGCTGGTGAGCGACCCACGATGGAGGAAATCAGCGATGCGATTCGCCCAGAACTGCAAGCCTACTTCAAACCCGCTCTGTTAGGTCGGATGGTGGTAGTGCCCTACTATCCACTCGGACAAGCAGAACTTGCCGAGATCGTTCGGCTCAAGATGGCGCGTATTCAGCGACTCTACCACGAACGCTACAGTGCGCAGCTCCACGCTACCGAAAGTGTCATCGAAGAAATTGCTCGCCGCTGCACCGATCCAGGCTCCGGCGCACGAAATATTGACAACATCCTTACTCACACGGTTCTGCCCGAGTTGTCGCAGTTCATCCTCGAACGGTTGGCTGCTGGCGAAGTGATCCGTGACATGGCCATTGACGTCGGCAGTGATGGCAACTTTGCATACCGACCTGTTGCCGAGACCGACCATTACCCAGTGCCGTCGTGATCGGTAGGATTCTCTTGACAGCTTCTCGCTGCTGGACGAACCGTGCTTCGGCGGCGGACTCGGCCGCGCCGCAGACAGAAAGTTTGGTTCCACCATCAACCCACACATGCAATGGCAACCACGATTCCAACATTTCTTGAGGTTGTCTGTTCACCGCTGGCGAACGTTCCCTATTCGTTTGTGTCGTTCAATGGCGTTGAGTATGTATCGCGCTTATTCGAGTACGAGCTGGTCATCCGCAGCGGGCGGTACGATCTTGATCCCTCTTCGCTGGTCGAGAAGGATATTATGGTTCGCCTTGCGCAGCAAGCATTACCGTCACCGTCGCGCCAGTGGCGGACAATCGTGGGGATTGTTTCCTCGTGTGAGCTTGCAACGGCAAGTGATGGCATGCTGGAGATGCGGCTCCGTATTGTGCCAGCACTGGCGCGGTTAGCCTACCGTCGAAATTCTCGGATTTTTGAGAATGCCACGGTGCAGGAAATCGTCGAGAAAATTCTGACGCGAGCGGGATTCAGCAGTGGAAGCGATTTCCAATTTCACCTGAGTGGGAGCTATCGCAGCCGCGCCTACTGTGTGCAGTACAACGAAACTGATCTGGACTTCATCAGTCGCTTGCTCGAAGACGAAGGCATTTTCTACTACTTCGAACACACCGATCAGCACTGCGTTTTGCATTTGTGCGATGCTGTCCAAAATTGCAAATACTATCCCACCCTGCAAACGATGCACTTCCAAATTGCTCGCAACCAAGACTCGCGCCGCTTGGTGTGGCAATTACCGGTGCTCGAGCAGGAATGCTACCATCTGGCCTGGAGCGAACGCCATTTGCCGGCCTCGGCTGCCGTCGGGAACTACAACCACGAAACCGCAACGCCGCTGGAGAATACCGCACCGCTCACCAAGGGAGTCCACATCGGCCAGGCAGCCTACTACGAAGCACCTGTCAATGTCGAAACCCGCCAGGTTGCCGAGCGCACTGCCAATATTCGCGCTGAAGAATGGGAAGCCCAAGCAAGCACTGTCCACGGTGAAAGCTTTGTGCGTCCCTTGACAGCAGGTTATCTCGTGGACATTGACCAGCACGATACACCAGCATTCAACCGCACCTATTTTCTGACCGAAGTGCACCACCACTGCACACAGTTCGAATACTGGAATGCGTTCACTGCAATCCCCAGCACGCAGCCATACCGTCCACTGCGCCGGACACCAAAACCACAGATTCATGGTTACTTGATCGGTCGTGTAGTCGGACCGCCCGGTAGTAGCCAGGAAGAAATTCATACCAACGAGCATGGCTGGGTCAAGGTCATGTTCCCCTGGGCGCACCAGGGTAACAAAGACGACACCCATTCCATCTTTGTCCCTGTAGCGCAGCTCTGGGCCGGCAGTGGCTATGGAACGATGTTCATTCCGCGTGTCGGGATGGAAGCTGTGGTTGCATTCCTCGATGGGGATCCCGATCGTCCGGTGGTGATTGGTACTGTCTTCAATCCTGCCGAACCGATACCCTACAAACAACCAGCAAAAAAGGATGTCAGCACAATCCTGACACGCTCAACGCCGAACGGCTCTGCAGGCAATGAGCTTCGCTTTACCGATACCAAGGATAGCGAAGAGGTCTATCTCCACGCACAAAAAGATTGGAACACACTTGTCGAAAACGATCGGACGACGACCATTAATCACGACGAAACACTTACCGTCAAAAACAAGCGGACCGAGACTATCGAAAACGACAACTCCGAAACCTACAAAGCGAACATGACCGTTGAGGTCCAGAAGGATTACACCTTGACTATTCACGGCAATCTCAAAATCTCGGTCATGGGTGACATCGTTATCGAGACAAACAAAAGCCTGAAGGTCAACGCGGTTCAAAACGCATCTGTGGAATCGTTACAAAATCTCCAACTCCGAGGAGCAACGGGCGTCGGCGTCGAATCGAACGCAGCGATGGATCTGAAAGGGATCAACATCAACGTCAACGCCCAAGCAGCGCTCAAACAGTCCGGCATGGCGCAAGCAGAGCTGAGTTCTGCTGGCCAGACAGCGGTCCGTGGTAGTATCGTCATGATCAATTGAGGCAGATTTCTCGATGGTGTGATGGTACAGGTACAACGTACAACTTACCCCGACGGCAGCCTTCAAGCGGAGGTTCTCTATAGCGGTGATGTCCCGCACGGCGAAGCGACCTACTACCATCCCAACGGTCGAGTACGGCTGCGTCTCCAGTACGCCAACGGCATCCCTGACGGTCTTGCCGAGGTCTTCGGCGAAGATGGTCAGTTGGTGCAACGGATGCAGTATGCTAACGGAACGCTCAACGGAATGGTGGAAACGTATGCAGCGGGACGGCTCGCACAGCGTGCACACTATCGCGACGGTAAATTGCACGGCATGCTGGAGTGCTACGCTCCAAATGGCAAAGTGATCATGACTGCCGATTACCAAGCAGGTGTTCTCCACGGTGAGCGGCGGCTCTACTCCGACTCTGGCCGGCTCCAACGCATCGAACACTATGCCCAGGGCGTCCTCGATGGCGAGACGCTCCTCTACGACGAACAGGGCGCTCTTATCCAGCGACTGTCTTTCAAAAACGATAAACTCGACGGCGTCTGTATTCGCTACGATCGCTTCGGCAATCCGGTCGAACAATCCCGCTATGCGAATGGCACACTCGTGGAACAAACAACGGTCCAGTCGAAAGCGCCTCCGCAGAGCGGTATCTGGGTCGAAGGGTAGTGTTCAAGCGTGCAGCGCCATGTGTGGTAGTGTGTGTTCATTGTTCTGAGGATGCTCTATGCCACCAGCAGCTCGATTGACGGATATGCATGTATGTCCGATGGTGGATCCAGGTCCTAATCCGCACGTTGGGGGTCCGATCACTGGCCCCGGTACACCAACAGTGCTCATTGGTGGATTGCCTGCGGCCACTGCAGGTGATCTCTGCGTCTGTGCAGGCACACCCGACACGATTGCTAAGGGATCAACAACAGTTCTCATCGGCGGTAAGCCTGCCGCACGGATGGGCGAATTGACCGCCCACGGCGGGACGATCGTGCTCGGCTGCCCAACAGTGCTTATTGGCGGCTAATACCAACAGTTGTGTTCACCAGGAGGTGGTGCCATGGAAAAGCGTCGGAAAACGGTATTTCTCAGATGGTCCATGCAGGCAAACGCACCTACTTTGTTGACGTTGACACAGAGCCATCGGGAGAGCGTATCGTGTTTCTGAACGAGTCGCACGGGGAAGGAAAGGAACGGCATCAGGTGCTCGTCTTCGAGGAAGACCTTCCTCGCGTGATAGAGGCAATGCGCGCTGCACAAGAGTACATCGAAAAGCACCCACCTTCGCCAGTGCAAGGCTAAGGGCGCCGGTGCCAAATCTTGTCACGATCTGATGCGCGCGTGCTCTAAGTGCATGCACGCCACTCCAGCATTGTGGGAAATCAGCACCGGTGTTGCACGTCTTAGGGGAGCAGGTTGTAAGTTCGCGCATACGACAAACCATTCTTCCGCACCAGGAGATGGCAGAGGTACAATCACTAACGTTGCAGCCTCCACACGTCAACGGTCATCAGATCAGCGGTGCCCGGGCCGCAGCGTACGAGGCGCTCCGTGTTGAATACGAGCGTCTGCTTGCCGAGCTGGATACCGACGTTCGCTCACTGCTTGAACGCTGGAGGGATGAGCTGGCTGCCTACCAAGGCGATGAATACGTTTACAGTGTGCGCGGGCGAGAGATTCGCGTACAGAATCACGTCGAGTCGCTCTCGCATCTGAAGATTCCCAAGATTGCCACACCGCGATTTTCGGATTGGGGCGACATCGTGCGGTGGGCGATGCAGGAGAATTTCCCGGGCAAGTTTCCCTACACGGCGGGCGTCTATCCATTCAAGCGACAAAGTGAAGACCCCACGCGCATGTTCGCGGGAGAAGGAGGACCAGAGCGCACCAATAAGCGTTTCCACTACCTCTCGCACGGCATGCCAGCGGCGCGGCTTTCGACAGCATTCGACTCGGTGACGCTCTACGGCGAGGACCCCGACCGACGACCGGACATCTACGGCAAGATTGGGAACTCTGGCGTGAGCGTTGCCACCATTGACGATGCAAAAAAGCTGTACTCCGGATTTGATCTTTGCGCGCCGAGCACATCGGTTTCGATGACAATCAACGGACCGGCGCCAATGATCCTGGCGTTCTTTCTCAACGCAGCGATTGACCAAGAATGCGAAAAGTACATTCGCGAGCAGGGACTCACCGAACAGGTTGAGCAGTACATCGAGGAACTCTATCGTCAGCGCGGACTACCTCGGCCGGTCTATCGCAACATCGCCACCAATGCGCCGGCGGGAGTGCTGCCCGATGGGCACAATGGATTGGGCCTGCTGTTGCTCGGTGTCAGCGGTGATGAAGTGTTGCCACCAGACATGTATGCAGCGTGCATGCGGCGTGCACTCGAGCAGGTACGCGGCACCGTCCAAGCCGACATCCTCAAGGAAGACCAGGCACAGAACACCTGCATATTCTCAACCGAGTTTGCCCTCCGCATGATGGGCGATGTGCAGGAATACTTCATCGCCAACCGTGTCCGCAATTTCTACTCCGTTTCGATTTCGGGCTATCACATTGCCGAAGCTGGTGCCAATCCTATCACCCAGCTTGCATTCACGCTCGCCAATGGCTTTACCTACGTGGAGTACTACCTCTCGCGGGGGATGCACATTGACAAGTTCGCACCGAACCTATCGTTTTTCTTCTCGAACGGTCTCGATCCGGAATACTCGGTCATCGGTCGTGTTGCGCGGCGTATCTGGGCAAAGGCGATCAAGTACAAATACGGCGGCAATGAACGCTCGCAAATGCTCAAGTACCACATCCAGACATCGGGGCGCTCGCTCCATGCGCAGGAGATCGCTTTCAATGACATTCGCACGACACTCCAAGCACTCTATGCGATCTACGACAACTGCAACTCGCTCCATACGAATGCCTACGACGAGGCCATCACAACGCCGACGGAAGAATCAGTTCGCCGCGCCGTTGCTATTCAGCTTATCATCAACAAAGAGCTTGGTCTTGCCAAGAATGAAAATCCATTGCAAGGTTCGTTCATCATCGAGGAGCTGACCGATTTGGTCGAAGAGGCTGTCTACGCAGAATTCCAGCGACTCAATGAACGCGGTGGGGTGCTCGGTGCGATGGAGCTGATGTACCAGCGCAACAAGATTCAGGAAGAATCGCTCTACTACGAGTCGCTCAAACACAGCGGCAAGCTTCCGATCATCGGTGTCAACACATTCTTGGCAAAAGGTGGCTCCCCGACAGTAGTTCCGCACGAAGTTATTCGCTCGACGCGGGAAGAGAAAGAGCAGCAGATTGCCAATCTGGAGGCTTTCTGGCGCCGCAATGCCGAGCGCTCGGAGGCTGCGCTTCGTCGTCTCAAGGATACTGCCCGCCGTGGCGAGAACATTTTCGCAACGCTGATGGAGGTATGCAAAACGTGCTCGCTTGGTCAGATGACGCATGCTCTCTACCAAGTGGGCGGCCAGTATCGGCGAAATATGTAAGTGCCGAGCTTTCTTACCCTCTCAGCCGGCTACTCGGGAAATCGAAATCATGCAGGAACAGTTACCCTTACAGCCCACCGCACCGCCGGACTCGGCGAGCGTCCTCCAGCCGCTGGCAGCACGCCTGCGCCCTTCCAAGCTTGAGCACATCGTTGGGCAGGATCACATCCTGGGACTAGGCACACCGCTTCGGCATGCAATCGAGCGTGACCAGGTCCCATCGCTGATCCTGTGGGGACCGCCCGGCAGCGGCAAGACGACACTGGCACACGTCATCGCACAAACGACCAGTGCGCAGTTTATCCCCCTGAGTGCGGTCAGTGCTGGTGTTGCCGAGTTGCGGAGCGTCGTTGCTGATGCAGTCAGTCGCTTGCGGCGTACTGGTCAGCGCACGATCATCTTCGTTGATGAGATCCATCGGTGGAGCAAAAGCCAACAAGATGCCGTGCTGCCTTACGTCGAGGATGGCAGCATTACGCTCATCGGTGCAACGACCGAGAACCCTTCGTTTGAGGTCAATGCTGCCTTGCTGTCGCGAACGCGGGTCGTTACGTTGCATCCGCTCGAGCCGCAGCACTTAGAGCAAATCCTCGATCGCGCGCTGGCGAGCGCCGAGGGTTTGTCCACGATGAATGTCGAGCTCAGTGCACAAGCACGTGACCGGTTGATTGCGCTTGCCGATGGGGATGCCCGACGGATGCTCAATACGCTCGAACTGGCAGCGCAGGCAACGACGCCTGATGCAAGCGGCAAGCGATTGCTCGATCTGGAGACAATCGAGCAGGCAGCGCAGCAACGGTGGCTCCGCTACGACCGTGCTGGCGAAGAACACTATACCATCATCTCGGCCCTCCACAAATCTATTCGCGACTCTGATCCTGACGGTGCGCTCTATTGGCTTGGGCGCATGCTCGAAGCAGGCGAGGACCCACTCTACATCGCACGACGGCTGATTCGCATTGCAAGCGAGGATATCGGACTTGCAGACCCCTTTGCACTGCAACTCTGCGTTGCTGCTCAGCAGGCAGTCCATTTTGTGGGTATGCCAGAGGGCAATCTTGCCCTTGCTCAAGCTGCGGTGTATGTAGCCTTAGCACCGAAAAGCAATGCGCTCTACCGAGCCTACGGCGCCGTCCAGGAGGACATCGCACACACGCGTAATGAACCAGTTCCCCTCCATCTGCGCAATGCACCGACCGCCCTGATGAAGCAACTCGGTTATGGTGCAGGCTACAAATACGCGCACGAGTACAGTGATGCGATCGTCGAACAAGAACACTTGCCTCCCTCGCTGGCGGGCAGACGTTACTACCTGCCGACCAACCGCGGATTCGAGGCAGAATTAGCTGAACGCATGGAGCGGTGGAACCGTCTGCGTAGGGAACGTCCCAACCACGAACAAGAGCATTAGCGCACGACAAAGGTTGGGTCTAATCGCTCCGAGCCTCGCCAGAGTTCGAAGTGAACGCATGCGCCGCTGAGTGATTCGCCGCTTGTGCCGATTGTTTGTCCGGTGCGAACCTTTTTGCCTTTCTGAACGCTGGCTCGATCAAGATTGCCGTACACTGTGCGGAGGCCGTTGCCATGATCAATGATCACCACCGTATTCATCGCGGGGAGCCACTGCACAGATGCTACGGTGCCGTCTGCGGCAGCGCGGACTGCCGTACCAACCGGCACGGCAAGATCCACTCCCGCATTGAATGCCCGCGCACCGGTCAGTGGATGACGGTATTCGCCATAGCCACAAATGATCGTACCGCGGACGGGAGGCTGCAGTGCCGGTAATGGTGCCCCTTTGGAAAGCGGTGCTGAGGAAGCTTTCCGACCTGATCGCGAGAGCCGTTCAATTGTCCGCTCGATAGCTGCCATGCTAGTACGCAGTTTTTTGAGTTCCTGTTCGACCGACTGGCGGTCACGTCGCAGCTTGCTCAAAAGTTGAGTTCGCAGCCAGAGCATGCGTTCCAACCGCTGCTGTTCGCGCTGCTGCTGTGCCATGAGCAGTTCTCGGGCAGCGCGGTATTGCTGCAGTTGATCGAGAACAGCGCGAGTGCTGTCGTGCTGGCGGTGGGTCGTCTGCAGCCGCTGTTCCAGTCGTCGGAGAGCAGCACCAACAATGGCTGTGTCGAGTGCGCTGTCGTCGTCTCCCTGCGCCTGGTGCAAATCAGCCTGCGCAAGCAAGAGCACAAAACGGCGCATGCGCTCGACGTCGTTGCTCAGCGCAGTGCGATAACCGTTGCGTTGTCCCTCTAATGCGCGCTGGCGCGACGCCAATGCACGGAGTTCATCATCGAGAAGTCGAACGTACCGACGCTGCCGTTCCAGGAGCTGCTCGAGTTCCTTGACCGCGCGGGCAGTGTTTCGCTCCTTGTCGGCTAAGTCGCGAATTTTCCGTTCACGTTGCTGGATTGTCCGTTGGAGTTCACGCAATTGGCTCTGCCGAGCGCTCATCGGTTCGGATTGTTGGGTATGTGCATGCCGCTTTGCTTTCTGTGCCTGGAGCGGTCCAGCACCGATAAGCACGACAAGCAGCAGCAGAAGTCGGAGCAGCATTGGCTAATACTCGTCGGTCTGAACACGTTCGATCCGTGCGCCGAGCTGCCGCAAACGCTCCTCCATGCGTTCGTATCCGCGATCGAGGTGGTACACCCGCAGCACTTCTGTTTGCCCCTCGGCGACAAGCCCAGCCAAGATGAGCGATGCACTTGCACGCAAGTCGCTCGACATCACGGTCGCTCCTTGCAAGCGCGCGTTGCCCGTTACAATTGCGGTATTCTCGACCACCTCGATTTCAGCACCCAGGCGGTGCAGTTCGGGCACGTACCCAAAACGAGTGGGATAGATCATGTCGGTTATCCGCGAGCTCCCATCGGCGGTGAGCATCAGCGTTGTCCAAAGTGCCTGGACGTCGGTTGGAAAACCCGGATAGGGCGCCGTTGTCACGCTTGATGCATGCAGAGGAGCATTGCTCCGCAATTCGATCACCGTTCCGCTAATGTCGAGCGAGCAGCCGACTTCCTCCAGCTTATCGAGTACGGTGCCCAAATGGTACGGATTGGCATCAACGACGCGTATCGAACCACGAGTCATTGCTGCAGCGATGAGATACGTTGCGGTTTCGATCCGATCGGGGATATTGTCGAAGGTGGGGATTGGATGGAGAGCTGGTACTCCCTCGATACGCAGCGTCGAGGTGCCGATGCCTTCGATGTGCGCACCCATGGCAGAGAGCATCTGTGCCAATGCGGTGACTTCTGGTTCAATCGCGGCGTTCGTGAGTACTGTTTCTCCCTCTGCCAGGGATGCAGCGTAGAGGATGTTGACGGTTGCTCCTACCGATGGAATATCCAGGTGAATAGCTGCTCCGCGGAGCCGCTCAGCACGTGCATTGATGTAGCCGTGCTCAATGCTAATCTCGGCACCGAGCCGCTCCATGCCTTTCAGATGTAGGTCCACTGGTCGCGGACCAAATGCACAGCCGCCAGGTAACGATACGCGTGCACGTCCATATCGCGCCAGTAGTGGTCCGAGAACGTAAATCGAGGCGCGCATTTTTTTGACATGTTCGTAGGGCGCTTCGAACGTGGTGATGGTGCGTGTGTCGAGAAACAGATCGCCAGCATTATCGAGCTCGACATGTGCGCCGAGCGTGGCCAGGAGCCGTGACATTGTCCAGACATCGCGTAAATTCGGCGTGCGGCGAATGCGATAAACGCCTGGTGCCAACAGCGTCGCGGGCATCAGAGCAAGAACAGCGTTTTTCGAGCCGGCAACCCGAAGCGTGCCACGCAGAGGCTGCCCGCCTTCGATAATGAATTTGTCCATCGAATTACGAAATGATGACCGCACGAAATTACACCGGTGCCCAAAGCACCATGGACCATCAAACCCAGACCTATGCAACCGAATTGGTTTGTTGGACTCAAGGCAGTTAGCCCGGCGCCGCTACGGTGTCCACCTCTGGCAGAGGGAATGCGGTTGCTGCATCTGGAGGATTACCACGTGACCGTTGCTTTTTTCGGAAAACTTGCCGATGATCCGACACCGCTGCTGGCGGAGATGCTGCACCGGATGCGTCGCCCGCGGTTGTCGGCAACAGCGGTGCGCGCAGTGTTGCTCCCACGTCCAGCCTGGGCCAGTGTGGTCGCTCTGTGTTTTGGTGAGGGGAATGCAGAGCTTTGTTCCTTCATTGCCACCTGGCGAGATCAGCTTCGGCAGCAGCTCGGGTTGGAGCCGGAGAGCAGGAGCGTCCTTCCTCATCTGACCGTTGTTCGCATGAAGCCTAATCAAATGCTCGGCGCGTCCCGCCAGGAGTGGGCAACGGCACTCCAGCAGCAGCTCCCGCATCGGTTTGAGTTTGTACAGTTGGGACTCTACACCTGGAACGAGCGTGCCGCGCCATCAGAGCCACGCTACCGGATGACCGTGTCGGTTGATCTCCTCTGAAGCGGTAAACCTTCCGATGCTGCAGTAGGCGCCAACAGGCACGCAATCCTGACTGCTTTGGCTATCGAACGAGCACTGCTCTTAGGTGAGCAGTTGCATGAGCTTGCGCTTGGCAACCGGTAAGATGGTCTCCGTGTAGGGAAAGTCCAGTTCGGTTTCGCATGTGAATGTGGCAGGGTTGGGCAGATCGGGATACTGCGCGATGAGCTGCCGCTTGATCGTTTCCGGTGCGCTCCAAATACCGCGGCACTGGAGTCTGAGCACTTCGCTGGTGCGGAGTGCGCGATACCGGTCGCCATGCTCGACAAGCTGTGAGGCGGTATATCGCAACACGTGCACGGTGTAGGTTCGATGCTCGGGGATGAGGACATACCCTTCGCTGGTGTACATCGGCAGCAAGCCAACGTTGGTCAGTGTGATGTTCTCCTCGACGAAATCGAACAGTGCAGTTCCTTCCTCGATCGCATCTTCGATCAGTGGCAGTGCCCAGCGGATGAGCTCGAACATCTGCTCGATGGTGGTTGTTGCCGCTGACTCGGTATCCTCGGGAGGTGGTGTTTGGGCAGGAGGGAGAAAGCGATGCAGATCGTTCGGATGCAGTTGCTCGTGCTGCTGCACCAAGTGGGTGAGCGTGCGGTAGAGTTCAATTGCGTCCCGGAGTGCCGGATAAAGCTGGTTGCGGCGAAATTGTCCGACCGTTGCGGCAATGGCTGCTTTGATCTGGTACTGCCGCTGTTCAAGATCGTCGTAGGGACACGTGAACAGTTCTAACGTGAGCTTTTGCATTGCAAAACCTCCGTTGAATGAACAACTCCACATGCAAACATATCGGCCGATTGGGTCAGGACAATAGCAGTAGCAATGGTCAAGTGCTGCTGGTAGCAGTGCCTGCGTCGGAGAGTGGGTGTATTTTCGCGCTCACGTGCTCTGCCGATGGCGCGGTAGAACTTCTGGACCTTGCGTTGGTGCAACGATGCTGTTCGAATTATTACTTTGGATTGACCGCACGATGGGACCGCCGGGCTTTGGTGTGTTCCGCTACGTTACCTTTCGCTCTGCAGCGGCAGCTATCACGGCATTAGCGATCAGCTTCCTGGTTGGTCCGCGATTGATCGGTCTGCTCCGCCGCCGCCAAATTGGTGAGCAAGCGAAAGCAGAGCTGGCAACGACGGGCAACCATGCCGCGAAGGCAGGAACACCAACCATGGGGGGAATTATTGTGCTCCTGGCGGTGATTGTGCCAACTGTTCTGTGGGCGAATGTCCACAATGCATTTGTCTGGTCTGTTGCGATCGTCACGCTCTGGCTTGGTGGTGTTGGTTTTCTCGATGACTATCTCAAGGTAGTACGCAAACTGCCGAAGGGGCTGATCGCACGTTACAAGCTCGTGGGACAGATTGCTATCGGCTTGGCGCTCGGCTGCGCGATTTACTTTGCTCCAGAATTGTTCAGCACGACCTATGCACAGGTCAAGACACTCACGACCGTCCCCTTTGCCAAGCATGTCAACTTCGACTGGGGCGTGTTCTACATTCCGATGGTAGTGTTTGTCGTGACGGCGACGTCGAATGCCGTAAACCTTACCGATGGACTCGACGGTCTGGCAATTGGGACAATTGGCATTGCAGCGTTGGCGCTGGCATTGATTGCCTACGTGAGCGGCAATGCCGTATTCGCGCAGTACCTGACGATCATGCATCTTCGAGGCGCCGACGAGCTGACCATCTTTGCCGCAGCAATGGTTGGAGCGGCCTTGGGATTTCTGTGGTTCAATGCATATCCAGCGCAAGTGTTTATGGGCGATACCGGCTCGCTTGCGCTCGGTGGGGCAATCGGGGGATTGTGTGTGCTCATCAAGAAAGAATTTCTGCTGCCCATTCTCGGTGGGGTGTTCTTTGCGGAAACATTATCGGTCATCGCGCAAGTGGCGTACTTCAAATACACCAAGCGTCGCTATGGGGAGGGAAAGCGATTGTTCCGTATGGCACCACTCCACCATCATTTTGAGCGCTGTGGCTGGCACGAAGCGAAGGTTGTTGTTCGCTTCTACATCGTGGCCATTATCCTTGCGATCGTGACAATGGCAACATTCAAGGTTCGATAATTACATGCAGCGTAGTATGGATCGTTTCGCGCAGTTGGAAGAATATCGTCAGCAAGCGTTGCTCGGTGGTGGCGCCGAGCGGATCGCGGAACAACACCGAAAGGGCAAACTGACAGCCCGCGAACGGTTGGATGTGCTGTTGGATCCTGGATCGTTCGAGGAATTCGACATGTTCGTTCGCCATCGCTCCAGCGGTTTTGGGCTTGAGCGGCAGCGACCATTTGGCGATGGTGTCGTCACTGGTGTTGGCACTATCGGTGGGCGAACGGTCTGTGTTTTTTCGCAAGACTTCACCGTCTTCGGTGGGTCTCTCAGCGAAGCACATGCTGAAAAAATCTGCAAGGTGATGGACCTTGCGCTCAAGATTGGTGCACCGTTGATCGGCATCAACGATTCCGGCGGCGCACGAATTCAAGAGGGGGTCGTATCGCTCGGCGGCTATGCGGACATCTTTTTGCGCAATACGCTTGCCAGTGGCGTTATCCCCCAAATCTCGGTCATCATGGGTCCCTGTGCGGGAGGTGCAGTGTATTCGCCAGCCATCACCGACTTTGTGTTCATGGTTCGTGGATCGTCGTACATGTTTGTGACCGGTCCGAATGTGGTCAAGACAGTCACGCACGAGGACGTCACTTTCGATGAACTCGGTGGCGCGGAAACGCATGCCACCAAATCGGGAGTTGCCCACTTTGTGTTCGACAATGAAGTGGACACGTTGCTGTCGGTTCGGAAGCTGGTTGGTTTTTTGCCGTCGTCGAATGCATCGCCACTGCCATCGGTTCCAACGCGGGATGATCCGGAGCGCCTTTGCCCGCGCCTGGACCGCATCATTCCAGCCGATCCAAGCCAGCCGTACGACATGCACGAGGTTATCACTGAGATTGCCGACGAAGGTGACTTTTTCGAGGTGCATGCCGACTACGCGCCAAACATTATCGTGGGTTTTGCGACGCTGGGTGGAATGCCTGTTGGTATTGTTGCCAACCAGCCGAATGCACTGGCAGGAGTGCTCGATATCAACAGCTCCGTCAAGGCTGCACGCTTTGTTCGCTTCTGCGATTGCTTCAACATTCCGCTGGTGGTACTCGTTGATGTTCCCGGTTTCTTGCCCGGCACAGATCAAGAATGGAACGGCATCATTCGTCATGGCGCGAAGCTGCTCTATGCCTTCTGTGAAGCGACCGTTCCGAAGCTTACGGTCATCACACGGAAAGCCTATGGTGGCGCCTACGACGTGATGAATTCAAAACACATTCGCGGTGATTACAATCTGGCATGGGTAACGGCAGAGATCGCGGTCATGGGTGCAAAGGGAGCCGTCGAGATTCTCTTCCGCAAAGAGCTCGAACGGGCAGAGAACAAAGAGGAGCGCGCTCGTCAATTGGAGGAAGAATACAACAACCAATTTGCGCATCCCTACCGTGCTGCCGAGCGTGGTTATGTTGATGATGTGATCATTCCAAGTCATACGCGCAGGCGCTTGGTGCGTGCACTCAAGAGACTCTCGTCGAAGCGCGATGCGAATCCACTGAAAAAGCATGGCAATATTCCGTTGTGATGTTTGCGTGTGATTACAGAGTGGTACTGCAGAGCGTGTAACCTGCAATGCAAGGATTCATGCGGCTTCCAGGGTGATCATTCGATCGCAAGCTACAGCTCCTGATGGAGAGGAGCGAAAAATTTTTTTGTGCTGATGAAAATTTCTCTTGTAAAATCGCTTTCGATTTTGTAGTATTGCGTTGCATTTTGTTTGTATCACTTTAGTGCAAAGAGGTCGCTATGGCAACAGCCAAGAAAGCGGCTGCGAAGAAGGCGCCAGCAAAGAAGGCGGCAGCCAAGAAAGCGCCGGCGAAGAAAGCGCCAGCCAAGAAAGCGGCTGCGAAGAAGGCGCCAGCGAAGAAGGCAGCAGCCAAGAAGGCAGCGCCAGCGAAGAAAGCAGCAAAGTAGTTGCGCTTCGCACATGCCGCTTGCCGGAAGGCTCTCGCGCGTGCGAGAGCCTTCTGCGTCCAAGGGTACCTACCGATCGCTATGCGATGAACCAACCCACCGCACTCGAAAAAGCACAAGCGTTGTTGAGCAGTTCATCGCCCTCGTGGGAGCACCTTGTTGAGCGCATCACCCAATTGCTTGCAACGGACCCACACCGATTGATTCAGATTCTCTACCAAGTGGACGTCGGAGAAGACCGTGTTGCAGAGGTCTTTCGCACTGCACCGCTCGATCGGATTGCATCGGAACTTGCCGCACTTCTGGTGGATCGCATTGCACAAAAGCATGTCTGGCGAACGTGGTACATGGAACACCATTCTATCGAACAGGTACGCATCCGCCCCTTTGATACCACCGACGCAACTGCGTTGCTGGAGGCTGTTGCAGAGTCGTTCGATGACCTGAGCCGTTGGCTTTCGTGGTGCCGTCCTGGCTATACCCTCGATGATGCGCGCTCCTGGTGCACTCATGCTGCAGAGCAATACCGAAGTGGCAAAAGCTTTCACTTTGCCGTTGAAGCATGTAGTGGTGGACAATGGCACTTCGCTGGTGGTTGTGGCCTAACACCAATGCCGGATAGCTCCAGCGGCGTCGCAATGCTCGGTTACTGGACACGCTCATCGCTTGCAGGGTGCGGCATCGCACCACGTGCAGCCCATCAAGCAATCGAGTTTGCTTTCGATCAGCTCGGGATCGAACGCATCGAGATCTACATGGCAACGCCAAACAAGGCAAGTCAGCGCGTTGCAGAAAAACTTGGCGCCGTTCGCGAAGCAGTCTTGCGGAGTCGAATCGCCGTTGGTGGGGTGCGTTACGATGCCTTCCTCTACAGCATCCTCCGTTCCCAGTGGCGTCACAGTGCAGAGGCTGGCTAAGGCTGGTGGGTGCACTATTTTCGCACGTGCAACCACTCGACGTTCGGTATGGCTCCTGCGTGGAACGGTGAACGGTTCCTCCTTTTCGGTCACCCGCGAATTGTCGCCGAAACGGCCACCCTGCTCGATCGTCATGGCCAAGAGTTCTTCATCCTCGATCGAACTCCCGAAGAATACCATGCAGAGCTGGTTTCCTCGCTTGTCAATCCTCTGCACAGTACTGACGACGTCCCCAGCCATGATGCACAACTTGACCCATTCAAAGATCGCTTGATCAGTTCGTTGCAGGATATTCCTACTACGCAGATGCCAACGGCTGTGTTCGATGTTTCGTATGCGTCCGCATCGCTGCGGTTGGTATTGTTGGAAGAAGTCGCCGAGCAGGTACCGAATCTGTTGGTCCTCTCTTCGGCACTGACGTGTACGGCGACAGAGTTATCCAGTGCTCTGCCGATCACCACGCATGTGGTTGGATTCAATGGCATGCCCGGCTGGACATCGCTCGAGCGAATCGAGATTGCTCGATCACTTCGCACCCCTGAACGCGCACTCGAACGTGCTCAACAGGTGTTTGCACGCCTGAATATCGAAACAGAGTTGGTTGAGGATCGCGTCGGTTTGGTTGTGCCACGCATTTTGGCAATGCTCATCAACGAAGCAGCGTATGCAGTGATGGAACATGTCGCGACACCACGCGATGTTGATCTTGCCGTCAAGCTTGGCGTCAACTATCCGCACGGCTTGCTTGAGTGGGCGGACATGCTGGGGCTCGACTGCGTGGTGAGCATCCTCGATGCCCTCTACCAGGAATACTGCGAGCCACGGTATCGCGCCTGTGTCTTGTTGCGGCAGTATGTGCGTGCTGGCATGCTCGGTCGCCAATCAGGGCGCGGCTTTTTTGAGTACACTCCTTCGAACTGACCGTGAAGCGACCACGCGTTGCACTCTTCGATGCAGCACTTGGTTCGGCGATACCGCCGCTGGCAGCAGCAGTGCCACCGCCCTGGTACTGGGCGGTGGTGGCGCTGTCGCCCGGTGAGTGGACAAGCAGTGAGGGTACGCTCATCATCCCCCGCACAAAAAGCCAATCGTGTCCCTGTGCGCATGAAGGCTGTATCCGTGATGCCGTCGTTGCATGGCTTCCCGAACGGGCAATTGTTGTCGCAGTGCTGATTCGTCCCGCGTTACAATGCTTGGCGTACTGCTCTGATGTCGTTGTCGCACCCACAACGCTTGCAGCGTGGTGTCGAGCAGAGAGCATCCCCATCCGTACTGTAGCAAGGACCGAATACCTGCTGCCGCTCTTTACCAAGCTGGTTAGCAGTGATACAGTTGGATCCCGTCATCGCGCACAGCTTTACCGTAACTACCTGGCAGAGGTCGAATGAAGCAGCAACGCGTTGTTGTGGTTCTGGTATTTGCTGTTTTTGGTGCTCTTGGTTTTTTCCCCACCGTCACACGCAGTCAAGAGTATGTCACGATTGTTCGTGCTGTCTGGGTCAATGGTCATCAAGTTGGGGAGCGCTTTTGGAAGGAAGGAATTGCGATTCGTTCGGAGGATTTCATCGGATTTCATGCGGCAGTCCGGACCGCGGCAGGTGATACGATCGAGGCCGCCAGCTACGATATCAAGCTCTACGACCAGGAAAGCAAGCAGGGGCAGCAACGAACGCAGGCTGAGCCACGCATTGAATACAAAGGCTTGCCCCATGGCGACTACGCCTTGCGTATTCAAGCACAGATTTCTCCTGGCGTTACAGCAGCACCACTGCTGCTGCGTTTTCGGGTGGGATCGGTGCTCAACATTGGCGTCTCCGATCCACCCGTAGCCGGCGTTGATACACTTCGAGAACAGACGTCGGCGCGCGAGTTCCCGCTTCGGTTGTGGATTGCACTTGCGCTGGCAACAAGTGTCATTAGTTTCGTGCTTGCGGTGCTGCTGCTCAAGAATCGCCGACGCACTCGGCTCACTGCCCAGGACTACGATCGCCTTCGACAGCAGGTGGAGTCAGCTCATGCCACGATTGCGCAGCTCGAACAACGATCGGCCGACGCAACGGCTGAAGTGGAACGGCTTCGCGCAACATTGACCCAGACAACCGAGCGGTTGGAAGAACACAATCGAGAGCTGAGCAAGCAAAATGAACATCTCCGCCACCAGGTGGAGCGTCTTCGCGCAGCCAAGCAACAACTCGAACAGCTTCAGGAAGAAAAAAATGCGTTGCTCAGCATGATCATCCACGACATCAAAAATCCGCTGCTGGTGATCGAACAGTTGGTGCAACTGCTCCGCAACTACGACACCAACTCAACCGACATGCAGCAGATTCTCCATGACCTGGCCGAGACCACCAGTCGAGTCGTTGCACTCTCGCAGCAGGTTACGCGCCTTCTTGCGTTGGAACGGAGTGATGGGATCCACTTGCAACTGCAAACTGCCAACCTATCGGAAATCCTCCACTCGGTGATTCACCGTAACAGCTATTTAGCGCGACGGAAAGATATCCAAATTATCGCGGACATTCCCAGTCCAATCCTTGCTGACTGCGATCCGCAGCGCATCGAAGAAGTGTTCGACAACATCCTGAGCAATGCAATCAAATACTCGCATCCCAATTCCGCAGTGATTGTTCGCGTCAGTGTCGGCGACGAACACCACACGATCGAAATTGAAGATCACGGCGTCGGCATGACCAATGAGGACCTCCAGCGGCTTTTTGAACGGGGTGCAACGCTGAGCAGCATACCGACGGCAGGAGAGCCAAGCAGTGGTTTAGGATTGTGGATTGCACGGCGTATCCTCGAACGCCATGGCGGAACAATTTCGGTGCGGAGCACAAAAGGGGAAGGAACGGTGGTGACCATTACGCTTCCGGTCGTGCAGGCGGTCGGCGTGAACACCACCGAGGGCGACAACGGGCGCTAAGTATCGGCGACCTGGCACAGAACTTGAGGGGATGAAAGGCAGATGGTTTCATTTTCTCCGCTGCGCCATGGATGTGCGCGATTACTTGTTCCGCGAGAAACTGCCGCTGATGAGCACTGCATTGGAAGCGTACGCACTGCGGCAGCGCACCATTGCCAAGAACATCGCCAATGCGACAACGCCGGGCTACCGTCCGGAGCGCGTCCGCTTCGAGGAGGAGTTTCTGCAGAGCGAACTCATGCTCCGAGGCACTCGAACCGACGAGCAGCATGTTCGGATCGGCCCACCACTCGACAGCGAGGCGCGTCCTGAGCGGGAGGATGCACCAGTACCCAAACCCGAAATCTATTTCGCCGGTGAATCCCATGTCAACGTGGACAAGGAGATGGGCGAGTTGGCAAAAAACCAAATTCGCTTCCGCCTTGTCTCGCGCTTGACGCAGCGCTACTTCAGTGGCTTGCAGCAAGCAATCAAAGGTACTCCACAATAATCACGGAGGATAGGCCATGGAGAACATCTTCTCGTCGTTTGCGTTTAGCGCTCAGGGCTTGAGCGTACAACGGATGCGGCTGTCGAGCGTTGCCAAGAACATCGCCAATGCCGATACTACTCGCGACGAGCGCGGGCAGGTGTACCGTCGGGAGGTGGTTGTGGTGCGGGCTCTCCAGCGCAACCAGTTCGATGAGGTGTTGCAGCAATCACTGCCGCTGGCGCGGAGCGCGCCCTCCCATGTTGATCCTGAAACGCCCGGTCTGCGTGCTCCCGACGACCAAATTCTCAAGGCACAGGTTGCACGGGATAATTCACCGCCACGGTTGGTGTACGATCCGACGCACCCGGAGGCAAACGCCGATGGATACGTCCAAATGCCCAACGTCAACATCGTCACCGAAATGGTGGAGATGATTTCTGCGCAGCGAGCTTTCGAAGCGAACACAGGCGTCATCAGCGCCGCAAAGAATATCGCACGGGATTCGCTCGAGATCTAAGCCATGCAGCTTCGTGCCATTGCTGCCTATCAGCAGGCAGCCCAGCATACCTCAGCAGAGCGGCCGCGACGCCAGCCGCAGCCCGAACCCGACGAGCAGCGACAAAGGATGCCTGCACCGCTGGTTGTCGAGTACTTCACCCGTAGCGGTCAAGCGCAGCGAATTGCCACCGGTATTCACCTGGATAAGCGTGTCTAACCATCCGCCAATTGGAGTATGGCACCGATTGCTCCTCTCGATACGCTCCCATCGCAGCTGCCAGCCCTGCAGCAGACTGCACAACAAGCGCGGACGACGCCGCAAGGCCCAACCTTCGACGATACACTCCGTCAGTTCGTCGAAAGCGTCAATCAGCTCCAGCAGGAGAGTGGCGCGATGAGCGAACGCTTCATCAAAGGCGAAGCAGTGGACCTGCACGACGTCATGATAGCTGCCGAAAAAGCAAAAACAAGCTTCCAGCTCTTGATGGAAATGCGCAATAAAGCGCTCGACCTCTATCGTGAAGCCATGCGCATCCAAGTCTAACCGCACAGTTTTCCGGTAAGTATCCATGCCGATGAGCAACATACTCGACCAAGCAAAGCAACTCTGGCAGCGCCTGCACCAGATGCAAAAGCTTGCCATCATTGGTGCAGTCCTTGCCGCGATTGGGATTGTCGTTGCGGTGATCATCTCGTCGTCGTCGCAACCAATGCAGGTGCTCTTTAGCGACCTGGATCCCAAAGATGCAGCGGCGATTGTCGAAAAGCTCAAGGAACAAAACATTCCCTACGAACTTGGCGATGGGGGGACAACGGTCCGTGTGCCGCAGTCGCAGGTGTACGAGCTCCGTCTGGCGCTGGCACGGGAGGGGCTACCGGCTGGCAGTACCGTTGGCTACGAAATTTTCGATCGCACCAATCTCGGCATGAGCGACTTTGTACAAAAACTCAACCACAAGCGTGCGCTGGAAGGGGAGCTCCAAAAGACCATCGCCAGTTTCGACGAAGTGCAAAAAGTCCGTGTCATGATCGTACTGCCGGAGAAGGCACTGTTCGAAAAGGATCAGAAAAAGCCTACCGCCTCGGTCCTTCTGCATCTCAAAAGTGGCCGGAGTTTGAGCAAGCTCAATATCGAGGGCATCCAAAATCTTGTTGCCAGTAGCGTCGAAGGGCTCAGTCCTGCCGATGTTACTGTTGTTGATCAGCATGGTCAAATCCTGAGCCAAGCGCCGCGCGAAACCTCGACGCTGGCAGGCTTGACCGCAACGCAGTATGAGCAGCAGCAGAAAGTGGAAAGCTACCTGACTTCGCGCGTGCAATCCCTCCTCGATGGTGTGTTAGGTCCAGGCAATAGCGTTGTTCGTGTCAGTGCGGAACTCGACTTTACCCAGCGCGAACAGACGCGGGAGAACTACGACCCCGATGGCCAAGTGATCCGCAGCGAAGAGCGCATCGCTGAAGCCCGCCGCTCGCAAGACTCCCTTGACTACCCTGCGGTCAATAGCGAGAGTAATGCGACCAAAGTGCGCACTAACTACGAAATATCCCGCACCGTCGAGCGCATTGTCGGTGGTGTGGGCACCATCAAACGGATTTCTGCTTCCGTTCTGGTCAATGGCATCACCAAGGTTGTCGAACAGGACGGGAAGAAGGTTGTCCAGTACACACCACGAAGCCAAGAGGAATTGCAGAAGCTCACGCAGATTGTGCGCAACGCCATCGGCTACGACCCAGAGCGCAACGACCAGGTCAGTGTGGTCAATCTCCCCTTCGACACCACCATGATGGAAGAGCCCGAACAAGAGCCAACGTTTGTCCTTCCGAAGGGCAATATTGCAATCGGCATTACGGCACTGATTGCCCTCTTATTGGCGCTATGGGCACTGCGTCGGTTGGTGATGGTGCCGCCGCTCCGCCGTCGGATCGAAGAAATTCTTGTTCCGACGGCGCAACTCCAGTTAGCGCCTACTCCTGAGTCAGCAGTAGATGTTACCCAGCAACTCGCCCCGAGCGCGCAACCAGCAGCACAGTTGGAAGGGCACCGCGAGCCATCGCCCTACGATGAACTCCGGCAGCGAGTTCGCCAACGGCTCGATGCTGCCGGCGGTGCCCAGTTGACCGAGGAACAACTGCTCATCGAGGAAATGAAGGAGCGTATTGCAACCTTCATTCGCGAGAACAACCCCGAGGCGATCAAGCTCATCAAATCAATGCTCACGCAGGAGTAGAACGCAATGGTGACAGCACTTACTCGACAGACAACGCCCAGCTACGACAAGCTCAGCGGTCGCCAAAAGGCGGCGCTCTTGCTGATGGCGCTTGATATGGAAACCGCTGCTATGGTCTTCCAAGGGCTCGATCAATCCGAGGTGGAGCAACTCAGCGTTGAACTTGCAAGTCTGGAAGCTGTCCCCAAAGATCTCACCGATAAAGTCGTCGAGGAATTCTACCAATTGATCCAGGGTCACCAGTACATGCTTGCCGGTGGCTTTGAGTATGCACGGATGTTGATGGAGCGCACCTATGGGCCAGAAAAAACACGGGAGCTGATGCAGAAGATCAAAATGCTTTCGACGGTGCGGGGATTCGACATTCTCAAAAAAGCCGATGCCCAACAATTGGCCAGCTTCCTTTCGAAGGAACATCCCCAGACGATTGCGCTGTTGCTATCGCATCTGCCGACGGATCGGAGTGCAGAAGTACTCGAACTATTCCCCGACGATCTCCGCACCGATGTTATCATGCGCATTGCAACGCTGGGAAAGGTATCACCAGCAATTGTTCAACAGATAGAGCAGGTTGTTGATCAAATCGCCGAGCAAACGCTTTCGCAGAACCTGTCGAGTGCTGGCGGTGCACAGATTGTTGCCTCGATCCTGAATCTATCGCCCCCGGCACTGGCAAAATCCATCATGGAGCAGATCGAGCGAACCAACCCGCAGCTTGCACAAGACATCAAACGCTTGATGTTCCTGTTCGAGGATATTCTCCTCATTGACGATCGGGGTATTCAGCGAATTCTCCGTGACGTGGATCGGCGCGATCTTGTACTGGCTCTCCGTGGCGCCGACGAACGGCTTCGCGCGAAAATTTTCAAGAATATGTCTGAGCGTGCAGCAAAAGTGGTCAAGGAAGAACTCGAGCTTATGGGTCCGGTCAAGCTCAAGGATGTGGAAGCGGCGCAACAACGCATCGTCGAGGTTGTCAAGCGGCTCGAAGAACAGGAAGAGATCACCATCAGTGGACGTGGGCGCGACGAGGTGTACATTTAGCCAGTTCTGTCGGTGCTGACTCGATCGCGACGAGGTTCGATCAAGAGCCGAGCGCCCGGCTGGAAGGTCAAGTAATACCACAGCCACTCGGTGAGCACCGCAAGCCGATTGCGGAAACGGATCAAGAACGCGATGTGGACTGCTGCCCAGAGAAGCCATGCCACAAGTCCGTTGAGGCGGAGTCCGAATGGAAAAGTGGCGACCGCTTTTGCACGTCCGATTGTTGCCAGCATTCCTTTATCACGGTAGCGAAACCATTGCCGTTTTGGCGGAGGTGTGCCTGCTGCGATAATGCGAGCGACGTAGCGACCTTGCTGGAGCGCAACAGGTGCTAAGGCTGGTAGTTCTCCGCGCCGTGGGTCTCGGTAGCATGCTGCATCGCCAATGACAAACACGTTGGGATAGCCCGGCACCGAGCAATCCAACTCGACGATGACGCGGCCAGAAGGGTCAAGTGGCACCCCAAGCGTGCGCAGAAATGCTGGTGCACGGTTTCCTGCTGCCCAAATTGTCGTCCGTGCCGGGATGCTCTCTCCAGAATCGAGTTGCACCTGATCGCAGCAGACCTCCACGACACGAGCGTTTGTTTGCACCTCTACACCAAGATCGGAAAGTGCGCGATGGGCTTTTTCGGAAAGTTGGTGCGGAAATGCAGGGAGAATCCTCTTGCCAGCTTCGATAAGAACAATCCGAATTGCCGTCGGATCAAGCGCCGGGAAATCTTTGGCCATCGTATAGCGGCCAATCTCGGCGAGTGCGCCGGCGACTTCAACGCCTGTCGGCCCACCACCGACAACCACAAAGGTGGTCCACTGCTGTTTGATCGCCGGATCAGTGGACGCATCTGCCTGCTCGTAGGCAGCAAGGATGCGGCGACGAATCTCCAGCGCGTCTGCGAGCGTTTTCAAGCCCGGTGCACAGACTTCCCACTGGTCGTTGCCGAAGTAGTGATGATGGGATCCGGGTGCAAGAACAAGGTGCGTGTACGGTAGCGTGCCACTCTGACGGCAGGTGATGGCTTGTTGTTCAAGGTTGACCGCAGTGACCTCGTCGAGGAGAACTGTAACGTTCCGGTAGCGCCGAACAATGCTGCGTATTGGGGCGGCAATGTCTGCAGGGGAGAGTGCGGCAGTGGCAACCTGGTACAAGAGTGGTTGGAAGAGGTGGTGGTTGGTTTTGTCAATAAGCACGACCGGTAAGGGAGTATCTCCCAATCGCCGGGCAACTTCCAGGCCACCAAAACCAGCACCGACGATAATAACACCCGGGGTTGCATTAGTCATTGTGCAGCAGCGGAGATGTCGCATTTTGGTCGGAGGGAATCCTGTGCCGCTGCAGATAATGCCACTGCATCGTGCGGAAGGCGATATAGCCAACGATCACAAGTCCGACAACATTGGCAGCGATAATGACGCTATTCCCGATCGCCAACCCGTAGAGCAGCCAGAGCACCGCGCCGATGGTTGCCATGCTAAACGCATGCAGCGAAAGCTGCTCGACGTCTCCGGTGCGCCAAACGCGTAGCGCTTGGGGGAGCATGGCAAAGGTCGAAAACAATGCTGCAATGTAACCGAGCAAGTCAATGCCCATCGGAGTTGTTGTGCATGGTTGCTACAATGCTGTGCCGCTGCAAGCAGCGATGATAGTGTCGTAGCCGCCTGCTTGGAGCGACCGTGCGTAGATAAAAGCGACGAATGTATGGCCAGAGGCGCTGTTGTTGCCCTCGAACTCTTCGAAGCTCAGCGACCGCACCGAGCCAGTATCGGCGTCGAGGTGTCCAGTGGCGTACATGTAGGCATGCTGTCCGCGCCGCACCCATTGGCGCAGTCGGTAGTAGCGTTGGGTTGAGTCGTAGATCATCATCCACTCCGGGCTGGGATGCCAACTGTTCATTGAGCCAACGACGAATACGTCTTCGTTCGGTACGGGGAGATTTTCTGGATCAAGGATGAATTCAATCGGCACGTACTCATCATCAGAAGGCGCAACACTACTGGTCAACATCGCAGCTTGGCTTGTTGACCACAAGCCGAATTGTCCCCGGCGACGAAGGTCTGCCATAGGCAAGCGAATGGGAGTCGTTGACCGAGGAAAGAGACCGGGGTTTTGGGCATCGAGGCGGCGGTAATCATTTTCGCATGGGATACCTTCGATTCGAAAGCGTTTGATCCCCCCAACCAAACCGGTGATCGTTGTTGGCGTAGAGCGGAGCGAGAGGGACGATCGGCCAGTTCCTTGCGTGCCGCGAACGATCAGGGGTTCGTACCAGCGGTGCATACGGTAAAAAACCGCCGTGGTGATTTGTGCATCGGTGTAGCCGCGGACGTTGCCCACGCTTGCTTCGAGGATTCGCGCCGAAGGTGCCGCTCGGTGGCGTGGCTGATAGAAGTCCGTTAGCACGGTGAGCATGCATTCGGCTGCTGGTTCGATAGCAAAAAAGCGTGCTTCAGCAAGGGGGCGCTGCTCGCGTCCAAGTTCATAGAAGAGTACCTTCCAGTTTCCACCGACTGGCACGCGTAACGTTGGGGATGGTATCTGTACGACAGCGCGATGCGTGTAGTAGCGTGACTGCGGTGGAGCCATGCGCCAATCCAGGACGACCGCGCGCGCTGCTGTTGGATCGAGGGTAAACGGGTTGTTGTCGGGTTCCCATGTTGCCGTGCAATGTTGGAGGACAGCAACCAAATCTGGTGGAACACTGGCGGCGACATCAAGCTCGATCGTGAGCGATAGCGAGCCGAGCGACGCTCCGGCTGGTGCAGAAGAGGACTGTATCAACAGAACTGGTGGCTGTTGCTCATCACCTGTGCCGTAAATGCGGACCATGCGCACAAGTGGTGGAAGGCGTTCGCTGGTCCAGAGTGTGTCGGCAGCCGGCGAGCATACAACAGCGATGCAGAAGAAGGCTGTAAGATGGAGAAGTTTCATTTCGAACAAAATTACTGCCCCTTGGCCAGCACACGCGACAGTGCTGCTTCGTATTGGTGACGGTTCCGGCGCGGCAGTTGTGCGATGACCAACCGGTAGGAATGCACGATGAGGTCGTTGACCAGAACTTGAGGTAGGCTGCCATCGAGTACGAGAGTATTCCAGTGGCGTTTGTTCATGTGGTAACCAGGTTGAATGGCTGCGTACTGCTCACGCAATTCCTGCGCCCGGGATGGCTCGCATTTGAGGTTCAGCCATGGAGGAACATGGTCGAGCCCAACCAAAGCAAAGATGCGTTGTTCGACTGAATATACCAGGGTCGTCGGGCCAAAAGGGAAGCGCATCTGTGCTCCTGGGAGCCGTTGGCAGTATTCGAGAACACGATCGAGCATTTGCGTAGCGTTACAACAGTGCGAACAAAAAAGCGGAGCCTTCCACCGTTGCCAGTGGAAGGCTCCGTGTACGGCGTGGAGGTGGTGCCTTACTTGACGACAACCACTGGAACACTGATATGCTCGGCGCCACTCCGCAGAACCAAACGGTAAACACCACTTGGCAATGATGCGGCGTCGAGGTGGAAGCTCTGTTGTCCGGTGATGCTCGTTGCAAGGGTGGCAACTTCGGCACCGCGAGCATCGAGCAATATGGCGGTTGCAGGGGTTGCAGCATTGGCACTTGCTGTCACGATTGCATCGCTGACAACCGGATTGGGAGCAAGCTTGAGCGAAAGATTCGCACTGACTGCTTCGGTAGACTCCACGCTTGATGCCTGTACACCATCGCCGATGACAGTAAGGTCCGCGTCGCCACCATTGGAGCGGATATGGAAGACCGCTGCTTGAATGTCCTCGACCTTTTTCGGTCGGAATTCGATCGTGACGGCATGTTCTTGGCCCGGAGCAACAGTGATTGGTGTGGTGCCACCATCGGTGACAACAAACACATCTGCATACTCGGCCTGATCAGCTGGATCCATCGAAATTTCGCTAACAACCAGATCAGCGCTGCCGCTATTGCGAATCTTGAAGGTGTGTGCTTTTTTGCTGCCAACAGGAACAGCATCAAACTGGATGAAGTTCTCGCTCGTGGTCTGGATAAGCTCGAGCTTTGGTTGGGGAGCGATAGTCGCGGTCACCCAATCCATCATCTTCTGCGCCAGTTGATTCCGCGCCGTTACATTCGAAATGGCTTCTAAACCAAAAGTGGTATAGATAATCCGTGTATTGTTCGATTCAACCCGGATTCCACCGATGTACTGCGTGTTGTTGTCGTAGGTGAAAATGGGTACGGCCGGACCTCCGCTAACAAGCTCGAGAACATCCGTGAAGAGGTTGTAGTATTGGGTTGACTCATTGAGCGTTATGTTGACGCCATTGCTGATGGGATCGCCGCTCACGCCTTGCACGGTGAACGTCTGCAAGCCGGTAATGTTACCCTGGGAGTCGTACGTAAAGTGATAGTACGATGTTTGTTGAGTACCTGCACTTATCGTGATTGGGAAGGTTTTCACGTTCGAGATGCCAAGCGTGTTGCGGAGGAAATTCCGAGTGGTCATATTCGCACCACTGGCCTTGTAGGCAAGGAATGCTTCCAATGGAGCGGAGAGGAAGATGCGTTTGTTCTGATTCACCCAGCTTGTAACTTGGTCAATGATTTGTTGTATGTGGAGCGCGCCACGGTTGGCGTAGTCAATCGGAAGGACGATCGCTTCACAGGGGAGTGCATTGCCATACTCGATCGCGGCAAGCGGTGGAATGAGTGCGGTTTCGCTTGCATACTTGCTCCCGCTGGTGATGGCTTGAATGAATGGCGTAATACCTGCTCCCATGTAGCCATACACTATTGCATACTTAGTTTGTTCGGTCATATAGCCGCAGGGGTACGTCGTTGTTTGGTTGGGGCCGGTTCCTTGTGGAATAGCATCAACGACTGCAAGTGCAAAGCTGCCGCTGTTAGGTGCGGAAAGTTGGATTGTTGCTGTTTTTTCTTCACCGGGTTGGAGTGTCAAGGTCGAGGGACTCACCGAAATCATCCATCCTGTCGGCTGGAGTGTTTGCGTCGTGTTGACTTGAAGTCTGACCGTTTGTGGGCGTTCTGTTGGGTTCGTGATTGTCAGTTGATGTGAGATGCTTCCATTCCGAGTAATAAAGCCGAAGCGGGGAGCAGCAGCGGTTATTTCAACGCGGTTGAGCGTGGAAGCTGCCTGAAGAACCTCTTTGGTTGCATCAAGCTGGACGAAGGCAATGACGTACTGACTGTTGGGTGCCCAAACACTATTGGTGCCGCGGGAATAGGTGAACGTGAACGTCCTTTGTTCTCCTGCTGCTAAGGTAAGCGCTGTTCCGCTGGCGTTCGGAAGGGCTTTCAGTAAGGCGTAATCGAATTCGGTGTACACATGCTGGGATTGCCCTTGCAGTTGTGCGGTCAAGTCGGCGTAGTGGTTGAGCACCATTACTTGGAGTTTTGCACCACTGATTGCAGTTGTCCCGTCGTTCTTGAGTGTGACGGTTACTTCGATCGGGGTCTTTGTTTGATCCTCACTGATGGTCAATGCCAGGGGTGTCGATTGGGCTTTGACCTGATCGGCGGCTTGACGCAGCGCGGCGACACTGTTAGGGTAAATTTTGGTCCCACTCATGTAGCCATCCGGAATTCCAGTGACGCCGTAGTAACTGCGACGGGCCATGTTGTCGGAGGAATTATAGACGTTGTACGGGTCACCGGGCGCCGGCCAATCCATGTGGTAGGTAACAACTACTACATCCGGCGACTGCTCGGCAAATTGCTTGACGTACGGCTTGACGGCCAAGCATGGCGGGCATGTGCTCGAAGTGAATTCTTCGAACAGTGGCGTGCGCGGATGTTGTGCAGATGCAACGACGGCGATCAGCGCCATCATCAGCAACAGGGAACCAAAGCGCTTCATTGTGGGTGCTCCAACGGTTGTGAAACATGAATAAGGAAAAACGACATCACGTCAGAAAGTGCTGCCGCATCCAGGGAGAATTACCGTTGCTTAGCGCAGCGGCTGAAATACTCCTTGTATCCGGCTCAAACTTACAACAAAATTGGGTAATATCCAAATGCCTGTTCAATCATTGTCCAGAGGAGAGATTTCGAACTCTCCGACCACCAGACAATGGTCGCTGATGCGGCTGGCGCTGTGGTCGGGCAGCATTGCTCGATGGTCAATCATCCGGAGCCGCTCCGGATGCCAATGTCGGGCAGCACTGGTGGATGCAAGAATGTGGTCAATTGCCTTGCGGCGGTGATCCAGGCACGAAGTCAATCCCTCGGTCAGAAACACCAATGCTGAATCGCGTTCGAGTGCGGTGAGCGTAGATTGCCGGGATCGCTTGGGGAAGTCGTTGAAGTCCCCGATGATGAGCACGTCGCGTTCGCTGGTCGTTGTCAGTACCGAATCTGCCCAGCACGCCAGGATTGCCGCTTGCTCGCGTCGCTGCTCGATTGCACGCCGGCGAAGCTCCTCGGTCGAGTCGTAGCGCGAGGACGACTTGAGGTGCACGACCATCATCAGCCAGTCGAAGGCACCCTTGCGGCAACTGACGATGAAGCCCGCGCGATTCCGTTCGGGATCAACCGCCAAGGGGTAGTAGTCCCCGATGGGAGTACAGTCGAGTCCGTCTCGGTAGAGAACGCCAACGTTTTGGCGATGCCCGCCCCGACTGAGCGCGCCATGCCAGCCAGGCATGTAGCGCAGCAATCGGTGTAAAGCGCTGTCGTTTTCGATTTCCTGTACGGCTACGACCTCAGCGCCGCTTTCGCTGATCAATTGTGCGATAGCTGCATAGTCGGCATCCGTGCGCGGCTTCTGTTCCGGTTCGATGCCGTCGCCAAGCCACTCGATATTGAAAGTGCCAATGCTGACCGTCGGTGGTGGCTGGTGGGATGTGGCGCAGCTGAGCAGCGCCACGCTCACTGCCATCAGGGAGCAAAGGAAAATCATTCGCATGAAGTGCTGCGACAGTATTCGTGGATGTACAGGCCGCAAACATACCGTTCAGCGATGGAACGCTGGTATTTTTGAAGCGGCACGTTTCGATAGCATGAGGCATGAATGTTGGCATTGTGATTCCGGCGGCAGGAAATGGTCAGCGGTTCGGTGGGCAGTTGCCCAAGCAGTATCGTGTCCTCTGCGGCGTACCGGTTATTATCCGGGCACTGTCGGCGGTGCGCACGGCGTTCCCGGCAGCATCGGTCGTCATTGCCTGCGATGGTCGGTGGGCGTCGCATCTGGAGCAGGTGCTTACTGAGTATCGCGCAAACCAAGCAGTTGCTATCGTTGATGGAGGTTCCACCCGTCAGGAATCGGTTCGCTACGCACTTGCTCACCCGTCACTGGCATCGGCAGAGCTTGTTGTCATCCACGATGCAGCGCGACCGCTTGCAACGCCGTCCCTTGCGCAGCGCGTGACCGAAGCAGCGCAACGCAGTGGGGCAGCAATACCCGTTTTCCAGCCCAAAGACACGGTCAAGCTCCTCGGTGGCGATGGTCGTACCGTCGAATCCACCGTACCACGCACCCGCGTCGGGCTTGCACAGACACCGCAAGCCTTCTACCGCGAACTCCTGATCGAAGCGCACCACGAAGCATATCGTGACCATTTCGAAGGTACCGACGATGCCAGCATTGTCGAGTACGCTGGGCATCCCGTGACGGCAATCGAGGGAGAAGAAACCAACATCAAAATCACCACGCCGCTCGATTGGGCTATTGCCGAACATCTTGTCTCCACCCTCAATCAAGCATAACAATGCTGGTGCGCACGCAGGCAATCGTCCTCCGCCGGATACGCTACAGTGATTCGAGCATCATTGCCACTGTCCTGACTCCGGAATATGGGGTCGAAAGTATCCTTGCCAAAGGTGCACGAACAGCAAAAAGTCGCGTTGCTGGGATTTTGCAGCCACTCGAGCACACCGAATTGCAGTACTATGCCAAACCAGGGCGTCAGTTACACCTGCTCGGCAGCGCCGAACGCATGGTTCTCCGCCAACGTTTGCATTCCAGCTACGACCACACTCTTGCAGGATTGGCTATGCTCGAGACGGTGCTGCGCTTGGAGTTGCCGGGTCATCCAGCCGATGCAGTGTTTGCTCTTCTTGCCGATGCGCTGGCTGCGCTTGACGCTGCCGAAGCAAACGTGGCTGCGTTTCCCGTTGCCTTTGCCTTCCGCTTTGCAGCAGCGCATGGATTTCGCTTGAGTGCTCCCAGGGCTGATCTTCTATCGGACTCGGTGTTTGCGGTTGATACAGGACACTTACTGCCCGCATCTGCAAACCAAACACACGGTGTGGCACTTGATGCGGAAACAGCACAGACCCTTCTTGCGCTGGCAACAGTACCGTTTAGTGCGATTCCAATGCTGGAGCTATCGTCAGAAGCCGTCGTCGCTTGTCAGGAGCTTGCCGCGCTCTTTCTGGCATTCCACTTTGAGCGTCCCGTCAGGCGAAGGCAGACCTTTTAGGATTCGTTGATGCTACCGTAGATAATGTTGCGGCTCATGGTCAGTTCCTCGGGCAAAATGGTATTGGTGCGCCGCTCGTAGGTCAGTGCGACAACCTTGTAGCCGGACTGCTTGAGGAGCTGGACCGTTTGTGTAAAGCGGACGCGTGCACCAGCCGGTTGCGCATTCGATGCAGTGATGAGCATCTTCGTTGTTGGGGAAGCCAGGTTGAATCGGTCACTGGTGTCGAGACTGCTGCCAAGCAGAACACCCGAGAAGGCAACGATGGCGTTGAGTGGGTACGCATTCCGTGCTGCATACTCGAGTGCCAGGCATGCACCCTCAGCAAAACCGAAAAGAGTGATTGCTTCAATGGGAATGTGCTCTACCAGTCGTTGGAGTACATGCTCAATCACCCCCAAACTGATATCCAAGCAGGGACGCTGCCGATCGAGCGCTGCATCGAATTCTTGGCAGGGATACCAAAAGTGCTTCCACTGTGGCGGCTGAAGACCGATGACAGCAGTGGCCGGAGTATTCGGGGATGACGCAATCGAGGCAGCAAGATGGAAAAACCGTGCTGGGTCGCTCCACCGATTCGGAAGCGCAATGATAGCCTGCTCAGCAGTCCCGAGAGGAGAGCCGAGAAGATGGACAGGGAATACCTGCTGTGCCAGACAGACCTCTGTCCACGGCTGTGGCTGCATGTGCTCTGTGCTCGGAGCCTGTACGTGTGTTGGATTCATTGTGCCGAGCAGGGGTAGTCTATTCGAAGTATCGTCCGGCTGGGGTGATTTCTTGAGCGCAGTGCTGGTATCTTTGTCGGTATGAAGGTGCGCATGTGGTTTTCTCACAGCAAGCAGGTCGTTGTGATGAGCGTGCTGGGCATGCTCCTTAGTGCTTGTGCGACTGAGCGTGTACTGGTTCGCGGTCGTGCGCTCGATCGTGCAGCGCTGGATTCCCTCAACAATCTGCTGGCGTCATCGGAAGTTGAGCTGCATTTACGTGGAGGAGCGGCGTTGCCACCAGCATTGCAGGTCCAGCGGCGGTACCTGCTCGGTCAGGATACGTTGATTGGGATCGGGAAGCAGGACACAGTGGTGCTGCCACTTGAGTACGTTGCAGAATTACGCGGTACTCATCGCCGCAGTGCCAGTCGGCTCCTGATTGGAGGGGTTGGCGGTGGCTTGGTCGGAACTGCACTTGGTCTGCTCATTGCACCATCGGCACCGTTGGCGTTCGGTATTGGTGGTATGATCGTCGGCATTACTGCTGCTGCCCTCAGCAGCGAACAAATCGTGATTCGGTTCGAATATCCACCCTCGGAGCGCCGGCCGTGACCTGCCAAGGAACGGGCTCGTAACTTTGCTACCATAACCGATCCCACACCAACGAAACAATGCCTCTTCTGCTTGCTGTCCTTTTGGGTCTGGTTCAAGGACTCACCGAGTTTATTCCCATCAGTAGCACGGCGCACATGACGCTTTATGGGCATCTGAGTGGTCTGCTCGATCCGATGCACCCAGAGCAGTGGACCGCAACGATCGCCGTTGTGCAACTGGGGACGTTGCTTGCTGTGCTTGCCTACTTTGCTCGTGATATTGGCAGCATCACTGGAGCGGTCGTGCGAGAAACCATTGTCGAACGTAAACTGCCGCATCGCCAGTCGGCAGTGGCGCGCATGGGATGGCTTGTTGCTCTTGGCAGTTTGCCAATTGGGGTTCTTGGACTCCTGCTGCGCCGGGTGATCGAAGGAAGCGCAACAAAGGATCCGCTGCTGATTGCTACGCTGCTGGCGGTGGTGGCGGTGGTCATGCTCGTAGCTGAGCGTCGTCGTGCTGTGCGGTCGCTGGAGTCTCTGATGGTGGTTGATGCGCTCGTGATTGGGTTTGCACAGGCTCTGGCGCTACTCCCGGGAGCATCTCGATCTGGCACGACCATCAGTGCCGGCTTGCTCCTTGGCGTCGAGCGATCAGCTGCGGCGCGATTTTCCTTCCTGCTGAGCATTCCAGCCCTGCTTGCCAGTGGTGTGCTCGAACTCATCAGCGCGCTTCGGATACTCACCCAGCAACAACTCTGGATGCTTGCGATTGCAACCCTGGTTGCTGCTCTGAGCGGATATGCTTCAATTGCATTTCTGCTGAGCTACCTGCGTTCTCACCGCCTCCATGGATTTGCATACTATCGCCTGGTGCTTGCAGGGGTCATCATTGCGTTGGTCTGGGGTGGATGGTTACAATGAATCGGAGAATTTTCCGTTGTGTGCCCTGCCATGATTGACACACACGCCCACATTGATACCGATCACTTTACCCCCGATCGCTCGCAGGTGCTCGAGCGTGCTCGTGGTGCAGGAGTCCAGGCAGTCATCATCCCTGCCATCACTATCGAGAACACCGATGTTGCTGCAGCGCTGGTTGGGCAATATCCGTGGGTGTACCGTGCCGTTGGGATTCATCCACACCATGCACAGGAAGTGAGCACGGCCGCGCTCGCTCGCGTTGAGGAAAGCAGCACCGCTGAGCGAGTTGTCGCTATCGGTGAAATCGGGTTGGACTACTACTACGATTTTGCCACGCCCGAGAACCAAAAACGCGTATTCCGTGAACAATTGCGAATTGCCAAGCGCGTGGGTCTGCCGGTGATCGTCCACAATCGGGAGGCCGATGAGGATGTGCTTGCAATCATTGCTGATGAGCAGGATGGAACCCTCCGCGGTGTGCTGCACTGCTTTTCCTCTTCGATCGCGGTGCTCGAGCGTGCACTTGCGCTCGGCATGCATGTTTCGTTTACTGGCAATGTTACCTTTCGTCGGTGGGCATATGATGATGTCCTCCGTAGCGTGCCCGAGGGTCGCTTCATGCTGGAAACCGATTCACCGTACATGACCCCAGAACCCCACCGCGGACAGCGGAACGAGCCCGCATTTGTAAGGCTCATCGCTGAACGCATCGCTAAAGTTCGTTCCACCACCGTTGACCATATCGTGGCGAAAACGACGGAGACTGCACAGATGCTCTTTCGATTGACATTGGCGTTGTTGCTTGCTGTAACAACGGCAACCCTTGCGTGGGCACAATCATCAGAAGCAGAACATGATACCGCCGACTATGAGCATCCCTATCCCCGCTTTATTGGCGTGGGGGGACTGGTCGGCCCCAATACAATTGTGGAAACGCAAACGTTGCTTTCGCTCAATCGCACGCAGCCGTTATCCTACGAGGGAATTCCAGCATTCGGCGCGATGGCAGTCTGGGAAATCACCGATCGGTGGATGCTGGAGGGAGCGTACATTTTTTCGGAAAATCGAAAAGTTGTCTACGATCCGGTCAACAACCCATTTGGGCAGCAGAATCCCGATCGCTACCAGTTCGTCGAGCTTGGCATGCGCTACTTGTTCAATCCGTATAGTCGGGTTGTGTTCTACGGCTATTTGGGTGGTGCCAGCTCGTGGGTCAGTTGGGATGGGAAGCCGTATTCAGCTCCGCGGTTGTGTGCAACGCCAGGGATAGGGCTGTTCATCAACATTCCCACCTCGGTTGGGATGTTCGTGCCGGGCGGTGAATGGCGGCTAAACTTTCTCCTGGCCGAAGATGAGCGGTTTGTGACGATGGGCAATGGGGAACGGTACAAGGCGCAGATTTCCACGTTTTTCTCCATACCCCGCTTCACGCTGTTATATTTCCCGCGCTGGTAGGTTATGGTTATTGTCGTCGAGCACCCACTCTGTGCTTGCGATCTTCGCACGGTTCGGGATCGCTCTACCGATAGCGCGACGTTCCGGCAGGCGATGCATCGGATTGGTCTGCACGTCTGTCTTGCCGCAGTGCAGCATCTACCAGTGCAGGAAGTTGCGGTGGAAACACCCCTGGAGAGAACCACTGGTGCTGTGCTGCTGAGTCGTGTTGTTGCGGTGCCCATTCTTCGGGCTGGGCTGATGTTCCTCGATGCCTTCCTTACCGTGCTTCCCACTGCAGCGGTTGGCTACATTGGTCTTCGCCGTAATGAACAGACTCTCCAACCGGAGCAGTACTACTGGCGCATGCCAGCGCTCGATGCCCAGACCAGTGTTGTGGTACTCGATCCGATGCTTGCCACTGGTGGAAGTGCGGCTGCTGCGATCGAGCAGCTCACCTGTGCTGGTGTTCGCGACATCACGCTTGCATGTGCTCTTGCTGCGCCAGAGGGCGTCGAGCGGATTATGCAGGCATTTCCTAATGTTCGCATCGTTGCAACGGCGCTGGATCGGCAGCTCAATGACTGTGGCTTTATCCTGCCTGGCTTAGGCGATGCCGGCGACCGCGCATTCGGAACGGAATGATCATCTGTGTGTACTGCAATGGCAGAGGCAGAACAGAATACTCACACGAATCTTCGGTCAATTGCTCATGCTGTGCTGCGCATCCTTCCGTGGCTCTGGCTTGGCATTGCCATCGGTATTTCGGGAATTGAAACACCGATTCGATTCCGAACACCACCGATTACCCGCGATGGTGCAGCAATGCTGGGTGTGGCAATCTTTCATGCCTTAGCATACATCGAGCTGGTTATGTTGGTCGTTGTGATGGGTGCTGCAATTTTCATCCGTGATCGGTGGATTGTGGGACTGGTCGCAGTCCTGGGATTTGTCGTTGCCATTGAGCATACCTTGGTTGTTCCTGTGCTCACGGTTCGAGCGCATTTGCTGGTGCAGGGTGCACACCTGGAGCCGTCGTCGGTGCATGCATGGGCGACAGCATTGGAAGCAACCAAGATGATCGTCCTTGGCGCAATCGGCATTCGGCATTTTCGCTTGGGATGACGATGAGCCAGCGCGTGGTGCGGATGTTCGCACAAGTTGCCGAACGATACGACATAGCCAACACGTTGATCACTGCGGGGCTTCATCGTCGGTGGCGAGAGCGTGCCGTCCGCGCAGGTATGGTCCGCCAAGGGATGAACGTGCTCGACTGCGCAACCGGTACAGGAGATTTTGCCCTGGCAATGGTTCGCGCTGTTGGTTCAACAGGTACGGTTACTGCAACTGACATCTGCGAACCGATGCTGGCGGTGTTCCGCCGCAAAGTGCAGCACCGCTACCCCAATCTTCGCATCGAGTATGCCGACATGTTAGCATTGCCGTATCCGGACGGCGGTTTCGATGTGACCTGCTGCGGCTATGGCATACGTAATGCTGACGATCCCCAGAGAGCACTTGCAGAAATGGCGCGAGTGACCAAAGCGGGCGGACGCGTCGTCGTCGTTGAAACGGGCGTACCATCACCGAGGCTGCTCCGCTGGCTCTACGCAGTGCATATGCGTGTCGTGGTGCCGTTGATTGGGCAGGTGGTCGTTGGCAACCGCGACGCCTACGAGTACTTACCGCGTACAGCAGCAGTATTCCCCTACGGTGAGCAGTTCCTCCAACTGATGGAGGCAACAGGAGCGTTTGATACCCTGACAGCACAGCCACTCCTGGGCGGGGCATCGTATATCTACGTTGGTGTCAGGCGTAGTTGATTTGGCTGGAATCGCCGACATTGAGTTGGTGGAATGAACCGCAGACGACCGCATTGTTCCCAACGATCGAGTTGTTCAGCAGGGCAGCGGTAACGCTGGCGCCGGCTCCCACAATCGAGTTCTGGACGTGGGAATCTCGGATCGTAGCGCCATCGGCGATCGTAGCATACGGACCCACAATCGAGCGCTCGAGTACTGCCGTTGGTGCAACGTAAGAGGGAGGAATGACAATGGAGTTGTTCGGAGGAGCGATCGAGCGCATGTGCCGATCGAGCAAAAAGCGATTGGTTTGGAGAAGTGTTTCGGGCTTGCCGCAGTCGTACCATCCTTCGATGGGGAATGCCGCAATGGTCTCGCCCCGTTCCACCATGCACTGGAGTGCATCGGTAAGCTGAAATTCTCCGCGGGTGCGGCTATTGTGAGCGATAAGATGATCGAGGCATTCGATGAGCAGGGGGGTGTTCCGAATAAGGTACATCCCGACGATAGCAAGGTTCGAGGTCGGATGCTGGGGTTTTTCCACCAGTGTCGTGACAATGCCGTCGCGGACCTCGACAACGCCAAAACGGCGAGGGTCCTCGACCCACTTGACGCCAATAGCACTGGTCGGAAGTTGGAGCATGGTGCTGATGTCGGCATCGAAGATTGTATCGCCAAGGATGATGAAGATTGGCCCGCTTCCAACTGTCTCACGAGCGCACCAAATGGCATGCCCTAAGCCCAGTGGTTCGCTCTGTTCGACGAAATCCAATTGCAGCGATGCATACCGAGCGCGGACGTACTGCTCGATTTGATCGCCCATATGCCCGACGACAATTGTTACCTGTTCGATTCCACTTGCGACCAAGCTATCGAGGATATGGGCAAGAATCGGTTTGCCCGCAACGTTGAGCAGAACCTTCGGGACAGTGTAGGTATGCGGACGCAGCCGCGTTCCAAACCCTGCCACTGGGATGACAGCACGCATACAAGCATGAAAGCGTTGAACAATTGCGATGAACGCAAATTACGGTGGGTGTGTTGTGGCAGTATTGCCTGCTAAGGGGCTTGGGGGGGTGGGTCGGTTGCCGGTAGCTCAACGTAGAAGATTGCTCCTTCGCCTTTGGTGCTTTCGAGCCAGATGGTCCCATGCATCAGCTCAACAAGTTTTTTGACGATCGCTAAGCCCAGACCGGTGGAGCTTTCCCCGCCGGTGGGCCGTGCCGATAATCGCCGAAACTTGGTGAACAGATGCTGTTTGTCTTCGTCGGTGAAACCAGGTCCGGTATCGGAAACAACCAGCCGCACGACTGTGCCGCGACGCGCCAGGAGCATGCGAACCTCACCTCCCTGCGGTGTGTATTTGACGGCATTCGAAACCAAGTTGTCGATGATTTCTTGGATGCGTACCTTGTCGCCGATTACCCAGGCAGGTTCAATGCTGGAAAGCAAGCTAATGCGTTTGCTTTCGGCATGCGGTTGGTACCGTTCGATGATCGCCTGTGCGATGGGGTGCACTGCAAGTGGTACGAGTTCAACTGCGAGCCGACCTGCCTCGAGAGCGCTGACATCCAGTAACGAGCTGATGAGGTGTTGCATGCTGTCGGCGACTTCGAGGATACGACTGACTGTTTTGTGGAGAACGTCGGGCTTGGCTACTGTCTTGGGATGACGCAGGACTTCTGCTGAAAGCTTGATGCTTGCAACCAGGTTTTTGAGGTCGTGGGTGACAATGCTGAGCAGTTCGGAACGCTCGCGGTCGAGGGTATGAAGGCGCTCATTGGCTTGTTGGAGCTGGGCATTGATTGCTGCTGTGTATTGTTGCTGTTGCTCTAATTCAGCGTATGCTTCTTGGAGGGCAGCAGTTTTATCCTGGAGTTCCGCCAGTGCATTAGCTAACTCGACGTTTCGGAGGCGATAGATCTCCTTTTCGCGAGCATCCCGCTCGATGCGATGGCGGATCTCCATGACCGAGACCAGTTTTTCTGTATCCTCGGCAAGCACTTTGCGGCGGAGTTCTGTGCCACGTCGGTAAAATGCCAGTGCCGTTTGGAAGTGTCCCATCTGTTCGAGGATGCAAGAGACTTCCTCGCAGAGTTCGGCTTCGACCAAATTCGATTGGATTTGGCGTGCAATTTCGATCGCTTGCTTATAGTAGCGGAGCGATCGTTTGGGAGTGGTGCTATCGCGATAGCAGCGGGCAATGCTACTGAGGACATCGAGTACGTCGCTATCGGCATTGATGCGGCGAAACAGCGCTAATGCCATTGCCATATGCGACAGAGCCGTTGGGTAGTCCCCGCGGTGGTGATGGGCTTGCCCGATCAAGTAAATCGTGGTAGCTACGTGGTAGTCACTGCCGAGCTGATGTGCTTGATGCAATGCATGCGAAAGATGGGTCAGTGCATCATCGGGGCGCCCAAGCTTGAGGTAAATCCGTCCGAGGTTTCCCAGTGTTACCAGAACTTCATCCTGCCTGCCTTGGTGAGTGAGCCAGGAGAGGGCCTGCTCGGTGTAGTGGAGAGCAGTTTCATAGTGTCCGAGTTGGTAGTACACACTGCCGATGTTGTTTGCTGTGATAGCAACGCCATAGTGATCGCCGACGGCTTCTTGCAGCTCGAGTGCTTTGAGGTAGTGGTCGAGTGCTAAGTCGAGTTGCCCGATTGCTTGGTAGGTCGAGGCAATGTTGGTGTGGACGGATGCGGTGAGTTTCTTGTCGCCCGCTTCTTGGCGTAGGGTTAGGGCAGTGTTTAGGTGCAGCAATGCTTTGTCGTACCGACCGAGCTTGAAGTAGGAGCCTGCCAGAGCTGTTGCGGCGCGAGCAGCTTCGTTGCGGTCGCCGAGTTTTTGGTAGGTCGTTAGCGCATGCTCGATATTCTCGATGGCACGATCATAGTTTTCGTCGGCGTAGTCGGCATAACCGAGGATGAGTGCTGCGTCGGCAATGCCTTTGGGGTAGGCGCTGCGTTGCGAAAGTTCGAGTGCTCGCTGCGCATAGACCGCTGCCTGCTGCGGCTGCTGGCGCTGCAGTTGCCGTGCGCGAGAAACGAGCAGCTCGACGCGTGCATAATCGTCGGGCGCTTGCTCCAACAAAGACTCCAACGCTGCATCGCTGGCGATGTCGCGCTCGGATGCCGGTGCTTGCATGCACGCACTTGCGAAAGGTTTGCGGTTATCGGGCACATTCCTGCTGCAAAGAATGCGCCGGCTGGCTGGGTGCAAAGATAGCACCTACGGGTACTGTCAGACAAGTGGTCTGCTTATGCTGGCAGCACGAGCAGTTGATCGCCGATTTGCATGCCGATATGTTGCGTGCGACGGCCAATCCGAAGAACCAAGGTTCCATCGAAGGGAAGGCGCTCGCGGAGCTCGATGATCTGTCCCAAGGCTAAGTCCAGATACTCCAACTGGCGCAGCAACTCATCGGCTGTTGACTTGAGACCAGCAATACGGTAACGCCCTGGTTCCTGCTGGGATAACACCTGCTCTGGGCGCGGTGGCACGCTGCCGTCTTTTTGCGGAATCGGATCTCCATGCGGGTCGTAGGCGGGCTTACCCAAGAACACATCCAAACGATCGGCTAAGTCTGGAATGGCAATGTGCTCGAGCTCCTCTGCGATGCGGTGAACTTCGTCCCAGCGGTAGCCAAGTTTATCGTGGAGAAACACCTCCCAAAGACGATGCCGACGAACAACCTCGATAGCTGCACGCCGACCGGCAGCCGTTAGACGAATGCCTGCATTGCGGCTGTAGGTCACAAGCTTTGCAGCAGCTAACTTCCGCACCATCGCCAGCGCCGAGGCGGGACTGATCCCCAACTGTTTTGCCAAGCGTTGGAGCGTCACCTTCCCGTCACCAGCAAGATGCCAGAGCGCCTTCAGATAGTTTTCCTGCGATAGAGTTGGCATTGAATGTAGAGGGAAGACGCATTCACCACGAGCAAAAATAGGACAAAATGCAAATTGTGTATTTTAGCTGCAACTAAAAAGTAATTTATTGCATGACTAATACAATGAATGGTATTGCGCTCATTCTTTGGATACTAGTGATAGTGTCCTCTGGCATCATGCTGTGTGCGAGCACCGTGCACGATAGTACTGCACGAATGTACCACAGCAAAGAGCTTGTTGTGACAGCAACGCGCTCGCCGATAGAGCGATCGGCAACGCCCACGCTCGTTACGACACTGTCGAGCACATTGCTCCGGCAGTTGGGAGAGCCATCACTGGGGACTGTGCTCTGCTATGCACCGGCGGCACGAGTGGAAGTCAACTGTCAGACGTGCAACTATTCCCAAGTGCGTCTCAATGGCTTGGCGGGATCGTACACCCAGCTCCTCATCAATGGCAGACCAATTATCTCGCCGCTGGTGGCGCTCTACGGTTTGGACCAATTCCCGACAGCAATGCTTGATCGGATCGAAGTTCTTCGTGGGTCGGCGTCGGTGCTCTACGGCTCATCTGCGATTGCTGGAGTGGTCAATCTTATCACACGGGAGCAGTGGCACAGCAGCGCATCAGTGAACTCGACGCTGTCCCTCATTGGGGGGACTGCTCTCGAGAATATGTCCTCGGCAACACTGCTGCTGGGCGATGACGACGAGCGCATTCCATCGCTGGCGGTGATTGCTCACCGACGCACTCGTGATGGGTACGATGCTAACAGCGACGGCTTCACCGAACTTGCCCAGCTCCGAACCACAGGCATAGGTGTCGAAACACGTATGGGCACCGATACCGTGGGTGCCTTCCATGCGAGTATCGTATTGCTTGGCGAAGAGCGACGCGGTGGCAATCGCCTAGACCTGCCCCCGGATCGTGCTGACCAAGCTGAATATCGAAACCACGACATTACCTTCTTCACAACCGACTACGCGTACCGTTTGGGGAAGCATCGCCTGGATGGATATGCAGCACTTACCACGACCACTCGTATTCACTACACTGGTGTGGATCATGCCGATGGGTGGGGGCGGACGCAGAGCACAAGCGGAATTGTTGGTATCCAAGATGCCATTGCATTCGATTCGCAGTTCCTTGAACAGATACAAATTGGCGCTGAGTACCAATTCGAGCGTACCACCGATGCAATCGAATCCTATGGCTATGCCATTGACCAACGCATCAGACAAAAGAGTCTCTTCGCACAAGCAATAGTCGGATGGGTCCCTGAGTGGACTGCGCTTGTTGGTCTCCGAACAACTTGGCATAGCGCGCTCGATCGTCCCGTTGTCCTAACGCGGTTGGGGATGCTCTGGAAGCCATCGTCGTGGTGGGATGTGCGCTTCAACTACGGAGAAGGGTTCCGTGCTCCGCAAGCCTTCGAAACCGATATGCACATTGCCTTCGCAAGCGGAGGAGTGTCGTTGATTCGTATTGATCCTGCATTGCAGCAGGAAAGCGCACGCAGCATCACCCTCTCGATCAGCGGCAGGATCAGCAACGATGACCTGGCCTGTGAGGCAAGCGTGGATGGATTTGCAACCTGGCTTCGAGGTACCTTCGTGCTTGCCGATGCAGGTATGGACACGAATGGTAACCGTACTCTGCTCCGTACCAACGGTAGCAATGCACAGGTGACTGGTATCACTGCGGAGGTCTATGCTCTCTGGCAAGGATTCGAGATGACAGCCTCGGCAACGATTCAGCAAAGCTGGTTTGATGAGCCAGTGCGATGGTCCCTGCGTATGGCTCCTGAGAGTCGCTTTCTGCGAACACCGAATGTCTATGGGTCCGTTACACTCCGCGCACAACTTTCCGATCGGTGGGAAGCGCTGGCAACCGGTATCATGACTGGTTCGATGCTTGTTCCACATCTTGGCGTTGTGGCCGATGAGCTGGTGCACACCCCGCTGATGTTCGATTGCAGTCTGACGATTCGCTGGCAACTGACCGAGAGATCTTCTGGGATCGGTGCGCTCTCGCTCGGTGCAAAGGTGAGCAACCTGTTCGATGCCTATCAACGGGACTTCGACCGCGGGCGCTACCGCGATAGCAACTATGTATGGGGACCACCACAACCGCGTACGGTTGCTGTCGAAGTGCAGTGGAGCAGGTAGTCCTATCGTTCCAGTCGCAAAAACGGCAGTGCCCACCGATGGGTATCGCTCTGGACACGCAGTATGTACGCGCCATTGGATACGGTGCTCGGTAGGGGAATGGGAAGAACCGTCTCGCCAGAGGGTAGCCACCGTTCCGTAACGGTCGCCACTGGTTGGCCCAGCGTGTTGACCACAGCGATCGAGAGCTGGACGAGCGGCTTCTCGTTGGTGACATGGAGCCAAATCATCTCGCCTTCGACGACTGCACTCAGCAGCTCCACTATGGTTGCACGCGGCTCAGGTGCTGATTGGACGTTGCTTGGCTCGGTGATCGTGAAGACTGATGCGCTCTGCACACTCAGCGATGGGTCCGCCGAGTATCGGAGCCGAACCACTGCACTATCAGTGGGAGTGTTCGGGACTTGCCAGGTCAGTTGTTGTTGGGTTGCATCGTAGGTGAATTGAATCACCCGCCAGTTGAGACCAGCGTTGGTGGAGTAGTCAATGCGAATGCGATTGATGAAGTCTGAGTGCCACCGAATCGTCTGTTGTGAGCCAGCAGCCCATCGCTCGCCGCCGTTGGGAGCAAGAAGTTCTAACACTGGCTGACCAATTGCGAAGGGCCCGCTCTGACCATAGACGCTTGCGTCGTCGGCGTTGAGGACGCGGACAATGGCGTTCGATGTCGGACGCGATGGGATCGTCCATTGGTACTGTTGGGACTGCGTGCGCTGGGTTAGGGTGTCCCACTGCATTCCGCCGTCGAGGGAGACCAGGACGCGGAAGGCTGTTACCAGGGTGCCAACCCAACGGATCGTGAGTGCCTCGCCAAAGCCGTATCGATCACCGCCGGCGGGTGTTTGGACCTGGATGTCCGGCACTAAGATTGCAAAGCTGGCGGCTGTGGTGTCTCCTACGGTAGGCCTTGTTTCATCGAAAACACGGAGCCACACTGTCGGCATATTCTGTGCCGGTAGCATCCAGGTGTACTGCTGATTTGCAGCGGGAACGTTGCTTGCCAGGCGCGTCCATGTACGGAGACTATCGGTCGAGTATTCAATTGCTACGGACTGGACCTGAGCCGACGTCCAACGAATCTCGAGATCAGATCCACCAGTGAACTGCTGATTTCCAACAGGATGCTGGAGCAACACCAGCGGCGAAGATGGCTGACGAAGGCAATTGCTGGCGCGGCTATTGCGAATGACGTTGGCAACTTTAGAGCGAAAGGTGAGTTCGACGCTCGACTGAATCAAGTGGCAGTAGCTCATGATGCTGCCGCCATTCCATGACGGTCGGGGTGTGATTGGTGAACGGTAACATGCGTCGGCAATCGGAGGATTGCCCGTCTGTGTCACGCACGTATCCAATGGCGGTGCCCAATAGCAATCGTGTGTGTGCGGAGCGCCGAAGATATGGCCGATCTCGTGGGCAACGACCATCACGTCCCATGTGTAGTTGAGCGTCGGGTAGGTGTACGTTCCGCGGATACCGCTGACGCTATACGCCGAGCCACGATTGCACAATGTTCCCAAGCGAGCAATTCCTCCAACGTCCGTTGAGCTGGGGGAGGTCATGACGTGCACCAAATCGCGCGGCACACTTGCCCAGTTGCGGTTCCAATACTGCGACACTTCACCAAGGAGTGCGGCAATATCGGAGTCGTTTTGGTACGGGTCTTCTTCACCATTGGGTGGTTCGGTCCAAATCAGCACCCACGAAACGTAGAGCGTAATATTGACCTCGTCTTCGTAGATGCGGCTTGCCATCGAGAACACGGCAGCTACATAGGAGGCAACCCGCTCGGTGCTTCGACCGAGCCGTTGGTAGAGCGATGTCGTGGTTTCCACCGCTACGTTTGCCTGGAGCAGCGGGGAAAACCCGAGCACCTCCGGTGTTGGTTTCTGCAGATGGGCAAGCTGTTGGGCATACTCCGGAAGTTCCGCGGCTGAACATACCCAGTGCCAAAGACTCTCTTCGTTGGTGGAAGTGGTCAGGATATGCTCTTCCTGGTTTGCATTGGTTGTGCCGGTTGGTTCGATACTGTACATGGTGCCGTCGCTGCGGCGAATGAGGGCATAGAGCTGACCATCAATGATGCTTACCCACAGGTGAGAATTGTCTTCGGTGCTAATTGTGCCACTGAAGGAATACTGCGTTGGTCCGGCAAGCGGACGTAACTCGGCAGGCTGACCATCGTGGGGAGCACGGACACCAAGCCACCATTGAGTTTGCCCATCCACAACCGATCGCGTGCGTTGAAGGTGAACAGTACGGGTTTCCCCCATTCCGACGGGGAAGTCTGTGATTTCCATCTCTTGCGCTGGCATTGTCGCCACTGCCGAGAGCATTGGCTTGTTGACCCAGTACGTCGCTGTCTGCACGCGGGCAGCTTTCAATGCCGATAGCTCCATGAATAAGCGCGCACTGATGGGTTCTTGAGCATCTGCACTGGCAAACAGCAACGCAAGTGCAGCAACGACAACATATCGCATGACGGAATGAACAGAAATGGCTACTCAAGACGAAAATACCATCCAAGGCTAAATTTGAAACGGTCAACCATCGGTGAGCTTGCGACGCTATGAACCATGAGGCTGCATCAGCGTTGGATTTTTCCAGCGACGTTGTCATTGAGCTGGACCAGTGGCACCGCCGCACGACCATTCCCGAAGAGCTCCTGGCTCTTGCCGAGCGTGACATTCCCCAATTCTGGGATCGCATAGCTCGGGATATGCTCGAATGGATTGTGCCGCCTCAGCAGACACTTCGGTGGGAGCCACTGACTGCTGAGAGCGTGGCACCGGTTGCGCGGTGGTTTGATGGCGGCATACTCAACGTTGCGGTCAACTGTGTGGATCGGCACATTCGCACATGGCGCCGAAACAAAGCAGCAATCATCTGGGAAGGCGAGCCAGGGGATGTACGCGTGTTGACCTACTACGACCTCTATCGCCAAATACAGCGCTTTGCGAACGTCTTGCTCTCGCTCGGTGTACGCAAAGGGGATCGAGTGACGATCTATCTGCCGATGATTCCCGAAGCTGTCATTGCGATGCTTGCGTGTGCCCGAATTGGCGCGATCCATAGCGTCGTGTTCGGTGGATTTTCCGCTGAGGCTCTCCGCGAACGAATCAATGACTCACAGAGCAGTGTACTCATTACCGCCGACGGTGGCTGGCGACGGGGGAGCATCGTTCCACTCAAGCGCAACGCTGATCAAGCGCTCGAGCAGTGTCCAAGCATTCGGCATGTGGTTGTCGTCCATCGTGGAGTGGAAGACGCCACGCATGTTCCGATGCAGAGTGGGCGAGATCAGTGGTGGCATCGTCTGATGGAGGAAGTCCCGCCGAGTTGCCCTCCAGAGGCAATGGAGAGCGAAGACCCACTGTTCATCCTCTATACGAGCGGGACAACAGGGAAACCCAAAGGGCAGCTCCATACAACTGCTGGATATCTGACAGGTGTTACCGCAACGACCCGCTGGGTCTTCGACATTGCCGATGAGGATGTCTATTGGTGCACTGCTGACATCGGCTGGATTACCGGCCACAGCTACGTTGTTTATGGGCCGCTTGCCAATGGTGCGACAGTGCTCATGTACGAAGGTGCACCAGATTATCCCGATCGCGATCGCTGGTGGGCGCTCGTTGAAAAGTACGGTGTGACGATCCTCTACACTGCACCGACGGCGATTCGAACGATGATGCGCTGGGGCGAAGAGTACGTCCAGCGGCACAATCTCGAAAGCCTTCGGCTGCTCGGCAGCGTGGGAGAGCCGATCAACCCAGAAGCGTGGCTATGGTATTGGGAGAACATCGGTGGCAAGCGCTGTCCGGTTGTGGATACGTGGTGGCAGACGGAAACTGGGTGTATCGTCATTGCACCGCTGGCGGGACGAACGCCGCTCAAACCTGGGTCGGCGACGTTCCCGTTACCGGGCTTTGCTGCCGCAGTTGTTGACGAGCGTGGCACACCGTGTCCTGCTGGGGTGCGTGGGTATTTGGTGCTCACTGCGCCGTGGCCTTCGATGTCGCGCACAATCTGGGGTGATCCGGAACGCTACATCCAAACGTATTGGTCACGTTTCCCGGGCATGTATGCAACAGGGGATGCAGCAGTCTGCGATGGCGATGGGTTCTTCTGGCTGCTTGGGCGCACCGACGATGTGCTCAATGTCGCTGGGCATCGTCTCAGTACCATGGAACTCGAAAGCGTCCTCGTCGAGCATCCGGCAGTTGCCGAAGCAGCGGTGATCGGTCGAACCGATGCAGTCAAGGGACAGGTACCGGTTGCATTTGTCACGGTGCGGGAATCCTTCCCGATACATACAGGACTTGCCGATGAGCTCAAGGACTACGTCGTCGAACGGATAGGGGCGCTCGCTCGGCCAGCGGAAGTGCATTTTACAGCGGAGCTTCCCAAGACCCGCTCTGGGAAAATAATGCGCCGATTGTTGCGAGATATTGCCGAAGGACGCGTGCTTGGCGACACAACCACACTCGCCGATCCAAGCGTTGTGCAGCATCTGGTGCAGCTTTATCGAGAGGAATAACGTTCACACGCACCAGCGAAGTGCAAAATCACTGAAGCGATTTGTGAATTGGTTCTGAATATTTTCGCGCACGAAGGGTTGAAGGATCAAACTTGCAGTGTTAGCGGTCTTTGACGCACGCATACTGCAACCGATAAGAAGGCGTACCGATGAACAGCGGTGGTGGTTCTTGCGCAGCGCAGCGATTCCTGCCACCCGTGTGAAAAGGCGCATTGCTGCCCTGCGATGCACAGGATTATTCTGCTTTTGGAGTAGCCAACATCCTCCTCCAGAAGTAGGGGAGCGTCTCAGACTCTGTTGGGACCAATGGAGCGTGTGGGAGGTAGAGCATGCAACATCTCTTTGTTTGTTCAACCAATGTTCAACAATCTGGAGTTCAACCATGAATGCTCTGTTTGACGTGCTTCGTCGTGGCTTCCGCTGGGGAATCACCATTGCAGCAGTACTACTTACGATGCCGTTGCACGCACAGCAGCCGTGCGGCGTCAGCGTCAACATCATCCCAATCGGCAAGGATACTATCATGGCACAGATGGGTCCTGTCGAGCGATGTATCTATCGCGTCGAACTCATTAACAGTCGGAACGATGTCTATTCCGTTCGCTTTGATCCCATCGCTTCGTCAACGCAAATCTGGAACGCAGCACCGATCTCACCATCCGTCGCTGTTGGTAACAGCAGCGGTGCATGGTGGTTTTTGACTGGGCCAGGGAGCTATCCGACCTCGACTTCAGCATACCCAATCGGAAGGTTGTACGTCAGTGGTCCAGCTCCACAACAGTTTCGTGTGACGTTCCGAAATGCGAACGAACAAACGCTTTGCTGGATCGTTATCGTAGGTCAGTGTGGAACGAGCGATGTAGGGTTCCAGGGTGGCTGCCTTGTCCCATCCATCAACATCAGCACAGGCTATAACCCAGCGACAGGTTCAGTGATTCCGATTACCCCAACGTCCTACGACCCGAACTGGATTGTCATCTCCGACCCACTCCCGACTACAAACGAACCACGACCGGCCAGCGTGATTACGAGCTACGCTAATGTTCCTGGAGGGTGTTGCTGGCAGGGACCTTTACCAGGATCACAATGGATAGCTGTTTACAATAGTCCTACCAACAGCACCAATGGTGTCTATGTCTTCGAGCGATGCTTCTGCATCGAAGGGCAGACACGTGCCGTTGTTGAATTGCAGGTGCTTGCCGATGACATCGTGGATTCGATCCTTGTCTGCGGACAGAAGATGACCAACCGCACGCCCAATTACACGCACAATTGGTTCAAGACACCGCCTCGGATTTATCGGGATACAGTGAGCCTGCAAAGTGGTACGTGCTGTATCCGGGTTTACGTAAGAAACACCAATAACGTCGCCTTTGGGCTTGACATTGCGGGTAGTATCATGTCGCTTGGTCCAGCGGCTACGCTGCTTGCAGATACCTGCTGTAGCCAGTCGAAGTGTTGGATTGTGGGGCAAAAGATCCACGACCTCAACTGCAACGGCAAGATAGACCAAGGCGAGCCTGCACTCAGCGGATGGACGATAACAGCAACCGCAGGGAACAACACTTTCTCTGCAACCACAGGAAGCGATGGGTGGTATAGCATCCAAGTGCCTCCTGGCACGTACACACTTACCGAGCAAGTCAAGCCAGGCTTTACGCCATCAACGCCCTCGGGTGGCCCTTACATCGTGACGATTGCCCAAGGTCAGGTCTTGCAGTACGACTTCCTCAACTGCACCGCACCGCCACCGTGCGATACGATTGGGAAGCCCCGGCTTGATAGTGCCTGCTGCCAGTTCACGATTCCAATTTTCCCAGTGACAAGCCCCATCGGGGTCACCCAGATCAACTGGTCGCTCTCGGGTGGGACAATGGAGAGCATCACGAACTTCACCGGTTGCACTGCCTCATATCCCAACCCATACGGGCTGACAAGTGGAACCATTACGTTCACGCCTGCCTGTACCAATAGTCCGATGAATCTTGCACTGGAGGTCACACCAACGACTGCAAGCGGTGTAGTGACGCTCTACTTGGCGATCCAGCACGGTCCCAACAAGGTTTGCTACGATACGCTCACTCTCCGCTGTGCGCGCGCTCCCATCACCAAGTGCGATAGCCTGGCGGCGACCCCCTTCATCTTCAACAACCTCCAGCAGTCCTGGCGTACATTCAAGATTTTCAATCAAAAGCAACCTGCCTCCCCGATAAAGCAGGTCAACATTTCGTTGAGTCCTCCTCCGTGTTCGCCGACCTACGTGTGGACGGGTGGCGGATTGATGGTAGATGCTGGGAACCGCAGCTGGGGGTACACAACCAGCGGCACTCCTCCCTATAGCCAGATCTCGATGGCTTGTGCTCCTGGTACAACTGCTCCTCAAGGCGCAGCAGCAAATAACACCGTTCAATTCAACCTCGGGGTGGACTACACGTGCAATTGGGTCGGGAACGTCACGCTCACCGTCATCCACTGCGATGGGGATACCTGCGTGCTCACCTATCCAAACTGGTGCGCCAAGCCGAATCCGATGCAATGTTTGATCATTTCTCCACCCGGCGTTGTCATCGGGCAACCCGCATTGTTGCTACGCACTGCCAGGCTGATGGAGGTAGAGATTAGCCGTGATTTGGTGCCTGGGAAGCCAGAACTCCACGCTTGTAATGCTACGGTGGTGCCGGTCAGCCGGGGGTGGGACGTGATCGGAGTTAGCATCGAAGACGAACTGACGCAAGATGAACGCGAGTCGGGTCGCTACCTCGGCTGGGTTGGCGGTGCCAAACTCACGAAAGCGGATGCTGCTCGGTGGGCACTTGTCGAATTACAACCGTGCAAGCAGGATACCACGCCCATCAAGAATCCGTGGATTCTGCGAGCAACGCTGGCGTCGAACGAGCCACGATCTGATACCCCGCGCGTTGCCGTGACCTTCTACGATGCCGAGGGGAACCCCATCGCAAGCGACACGGCGAAGGCGGCAATGCAGGTGACCTCGGTACCAGTCGAGATCGTCAAGCCCGCAGGTGGCTCGAGCGGTATCCTGCAGGTCGTGCCGAACCCGGCAGCTGAGGAAGTGCGGGTCGAGTACGTCTTGGCACGTCCGAGCGAGGTTACGGTCGAGCTCTGCGACCTACTTGGCAAGTGCCAGCTGAAAGCCGAACTGGGCTGGATGCCGGCAGGACCGAACTCCTTCGGCATGAGCACGGCAGATTTGCCCACAGGCAGCTACATCCTACGGCTCCGCACCAGCGACGGCGTGCTCACCGCACCGCTTCGCGTTGTGCGGTAGCACTGCATCATACACCTCAACGGGCGGCTCTCACCAGAGGGCTGCCCGTTTTTTTGTCGAATGCCTATTTTTGACCGGGCGTCGGGAACACCAGGTGCCGAACGTGTGTATACGCGCCCTGTGCACCCGAGGGGGACACCACTTCGCGTGTTCACCTTGAGTGCAATGTGATGAGGGTTTTGTTTCACTTTCTCAGTTGGTGTCCCCATGATGTGGTCACAGAAAAGTTCCGCTTCCGCGCTTTATGCGCAGCGTTCCCTTCAGCGGCATTTCTCCAGGGCTGTGCTGCTGCTCGGCTTGCTCCTTCTGAGCGCACTTGCCCCACGGCTATCTGCGCAGAGTACGAACATCGTCGAAGCCTCCGATTCGCTGACGGGCTTCTGGATCAAGAAGGTTGTCAGCAACACGCAGATTCCCTCCGGGGTGACGTTCTCGTACACGATCTACTTTTCCTTTCCCGCCGGGACGCAGAACGTCACGATTACTGATGTGTTGCCACCGGCTGTGGTCTTCCAAAGTCTTTCGGTGACCAGTGCGTGCCCTCCAACAAGTACCAACGCACCTCCGCCTGGCTCGAATGGGACAGTTTCCGTCAGCTGGGGGGCGCTTCCCAACGGCTGCTCCGGCTCGATGACGATTGTGGTGTCGTTCCCCAATGGCACGACGTGCAACGGTGCAACCGCACGTAACCGCGTATGCCTTGCTGGTTCGGTACTCATCAACGGGCAAGTGATTTTCCGTGAATTCTGCACGCAGTTCGTATCCACTACCGCGCAAGCAGCCAGTACCTGGAGCATCCAAAAGCACCTGCTCGGCTCGACCTATGTCGGGGGAAATTGCCCGCGTGCGTTCGCCGGCGACACGGCGACGTACCTCATCTGCTTGACCAATAATCCCGGGCAATGGGGTTGGAATGGGCAGCTCAATCTGGTCAATGGCACAGTGACGGACGTGCTACCGAGCGGAGCACAGTTTGTCAGCGCCTCGTGTCCCGTGAGTGTGAGCGGGCAGACGATTTCCTGGAACGTGGGGAATCTCTCCGGCACGCAGCCATACAACACGCAGTGCTGCACGCTGAAAGTGTACTATCCGCCGAGTACATTCCCCGCAAATTCCCAAATCACGAACACCGTCACGCTAACCGGGCAAACAGGAAGCCCGCAGGCGCCGTGCGGTCCTCTCCAGCAATCGAACACGCTCTGTTGGCAGAAAGCGACGCCACCACCGCCTACCACAACGGCACAACTCTGGAAGTGGGTCTCCACCAACGGACAGCCAGGGTGTGGGGGCACCTACACAATTCAGTTGTGCAACACTGGGCAGGTAGCAATCTCTTCGGCGACAATCAGCGATACCCTGCCTAGCGGGGTGAGCTTTACGAGTTTTGGCTATACGCATCCGGGCTTGACAGTAAACCAGAGTGGAGGTATCATTACCGCAACGCTCAACGGAGCTCTTCAACCTGGGCAGTGCCGCTGGTTCTCCGTCAACTTCACCGTCTCGCCGACGGCAACACCGAATAGTACGATCACCAATTGCGCCTGGGCGCAAATTCCAGGTCTGCAGCCCTTGCAGTCCTGCGCTTCCTTTGTTGTCCAAGCCCCAGCCCCGAGCGCCTGCATCGGCAAGGAGATTTGCTCACCGCAGGGATCGTACACGCCAGGGCAAATCGTGCGGGTGCGCTTCCGTCTGCAGAACATCGGCGGGCAATCCATCAACGGAGCAACGCTGGTAGATAACCTCCACCCGAGTTTGCAGTATGTCGGCAACCCGAGCTTCTACACCAGCAACGCCTGGAACACGCCGTGCAATCCCACCTCCGGCACCAGTCCCTGGACACCTGCACCAACGTTGACCGTAAGCGGGCAAACCATCACGGTGAGCAACATCACTATCCCGGCAACTTGCCAAAACCTCTTCTGGAACGGTTGTGGCTACTACGGCAATGCTGGTGTGCCGTTCTACTGGATCGAATTCGACGCCAAGATCACTGATACTGCCGCACTCGGCAACATTCCGAACAATTACACCCTCTCCGGTGGTGGATTGTCGCAGCCGGTGACCTCGAACACCGTGTACCTCTTGGTCACCGGAACGACAGGCTTTACACTCGAAAAACGCGTTGCCAGCGATACCACCAACTGGCAATCTTCGCTGATGGCGAGCGCCGGTGCGACGGTCAACTACCGCCTGCGGATGAACCTCACGGGCACGGCACCGCTGCGCTACGCCACCTTCGTTGATTTGCTCCCGATGGATAACGGTTCGAGCGATGGCAAAATCCTCCAGACCTGTGCCCCGCGCGGCAGCCAGTATAGCCTCACGTACCAAAGCACCGTGGCGAGCACACCCGCCAGCACCGGCTACGCGAATGCTGCCACGACGCTCGCCAACGCCAATGCAATCAGCTCGGCGATTGGTGCACCGGCACTCTTTCCGACGAGCTGTGGCACTGCGGGAAGTTGGAGTAGTGGCATTGCTGCCGGTGCGAAGAATCTCGGTTTCGTCTTCGGAACGGTTGGGGCTTCTGCGTCGCCACTCTCAGTGGTCGTCGCAGCGAAACTCGACCCACAGGCACAGCCCGGGCAGATTGCCTGCAACACTTTTGCTGCGGGAGGAGCCGTGCGGCACCTACTCAATAGCAGCACCATCCAGGACGTGCCGATCGGTGCTCTTGAATCGGCGCCGGTCTGCGTGACCGTGGACTCTTCTGCACGGTGTTATCGCGTGCAGCCTGCTGGCTCAATTCCAACACCGGTCGGCGTTGTCTCGACCCCGAAGGGCGATGCCTGCAAGTACCAGTGGACTGTGTCAATTGTGAACCCCGGTCCGGCTACCCAGGGCTGCGTCAGCTCACCGCAAGGGCAAGTCACTCCGAGCAGTTTCGCGGTCCCGACGGGAACGTCTTCCCTGACGCTGACCTTCGTGGACATCCCACCGCAGGATCAAGTGGCGTGCTTCATCTTCGGTACACTTGATGCTGCAGGCACCTGCACGCCATGCGACACGCTCTGCGTTGACCTGCCGCCGTGCCCGAAAGACACCTGCTGTCCGCGCTTTGAGCGAGTGGAGATCAAGTGCAAGGGGCGCGATAGCTCGGGCAACCAAGTCTATCAACTCTGTGCCAGCGGGACGTTGCCGTGCAAAGCATCTATCGTCTTGACAAGCCCGGATGGGAGCTTCACCCCCGCGGCGTTCTCAGCAGGTCCAGGCGCCTTCACGCTCTGCACGGACTTCACCGATCTGCCGCCAGCGGCATCGGGTGTAATAACGGTGCACTACGCTGTGGTCGGTCAGGGAGTTGTGCTCTGTCGCGATTCAGCACGTCTCCAGCTCCCGCAGTGCCCGCCGGCGCCTCGCAACTGCTGCGACCTCTGGCAGCGCACGCTTCAAACGCAGGTCAAGTGGTTCTCGAACGGCACTGTGGTCATCACCGGAACGGCAACCGCAACAGCGCCAATCTCCGCCTTCAAAGCGGCGATCGTGAGTGCCCAGCTCAAGCGCTGGTGTCCCATCATTCCACCGCCGCCGAGCAGTTGGCAACGGATCTATGGCGACATCACCGGTGGATGGCTCTCGCCAGCACCAGGTGCGGGAGTTACGCTCTCGCCATTCTCGCGGCAGATCAGCTGGGAAGGACCCGTGCCGGATAGTTGCAAGCGCTGGTTCCCAACGGCAACTCCAGCGACCTTCCAGCTCAACGCTCTCTTCCCACCGGTCTCAGGGTACAAGTGCGGCGACTCGCTCTGCTTCACGGTGCGCTACACATTCACCGATTGTGAATGCCGCACGTGTGATACGCTCATCACGTACTGCGTGGCACGCACAAAGAAATTCCCGGACTTCCCCTGGTTTGCACTCGCAGTCAATCGAACAGCGCGCAATGGGTTTACGCTCAGAACCGACGGAATTGTTATCGAGAGCGAAGCGTCTGGTGAACTTGCAAGACTCCAGTTGCTTGAGCTCCGCGGCATCGCAATCAGTGATGTTCGGATTTATGACGACCGCGGTGAAGCCAGCGATGTTCAGACAAAAATCACCGAAGGCGGATGCGTGATCATCTTCGGTGGGCGTGGGAATACCCCGTATGAGCTTCATGTCAGCACGAGAGAAGCTCTCCCCGATTCCGGCAAATCGCTCATCGCTATTTGGACCTGGGAGGAAACGGATGCAGCTGGCACCACGGAGAACGTCAGTGAAACACGTGAGATCCGTATCCCTGCATACGTAGGCGAGCGTCCGAACCCGACAGGCACGCTGGTCCAAGACCGCGAGAGCATGCCACCGCACGTGCGCACCTTCGCACTGGCGTTCGTCAATGGTCCGGTAGCTGCCAATCAGATCGAAGTCGAGCTTACCGCTCTTCCGCAACCGGATGGAACAGTGCCGCAGATTCTCGCCATCGGTCCGGTGGATGCACCGCAGGTCACCATCCGGTGCACGAGCACCTCGCCGATTCGGTGTGGGTACCACATGGAGGGTCCGCTGGCACCGGGTGAAATGATCCGCCCGCTCTTCATGACGGTTGCCGGCTCCAAACGTGACGGACTCGATGCCGTTGAGCTGGAGTACGTCCTCCGCGATGGGGAAACGGGTACCACGATCGGCAAAGGGCGGGTGATCCTCGAAGGTGCCGTCTCCGGCATCAAGCCTGGTGAGGAGGAGGAAACATCGCTACTGCGTGGGGTCGAGATTGGCTCGATCATCCCCAATCCGGCAAGCGAGGTGGTGACTGTGGCAGTCCAGGCTGCACATCCAACCGGGAACGTGACGCTCGAGTTGGTTGATGCGCTCGGGCGACCGGTGGCGCATGTCCTGGCAGGTGCCACGCTCCCGGCAGGCACCACTGCGGTGCCTGTTGATGTCAGCCAACTTCCGAGCGGCGCGTACATGCTCGTTCTGCGCAGCTCTGCTGGCGTGGCAGCAAAGAAACTGGTCGTGACCCGGTAACGCGGCGGTATCGCAAAAGCACACGCGGCTCCTCGGGCTTCGGGGAGCCGCGTGGTGTTTTTTCAGGGGCATCCATGCAATGGCTTGTGAAAGCGGCGAACACGCTGATTTCCTCATCCCGCGCAGCAGCTCAGCTGGTGCACGTCTTTGGTAAAGCTCAATGCAGCCAGTTTGACGGCTTCTGACCACGTCAGGTAGGGATGGAACAGGCGGGCCAACTCGGAAACCGGGATCTCGTAGCGTAGTGCCAGCGTCAACTCGGTGACTAGCTCACCGCCATCGGGCGCAAGAATCCGCGCACCGAGCAGCCGATCGGTGCCCGGATCACGCAGCAGCTTGACAAAGCCGCGGGTGTCCCGGCTCACGACCGCCCGCGGCACCTCCGACAGCGGCAGCACCGACGTTTCGTAGGCCAGACCAGCGGCCTGCGCCTGGCGCTCGTTGAGCCCTACTGCTGCCAGCTGCGGATCGGTGAACACCACCCAGGGAAGCGCCTGGTAGTCCCGCACCTGGTGGCGACCCAGCAGCGCATTCTCGGCGGCCAATTGCCCTTCGTAGGCTGCCGTGTACACAAATGGCGGATAGCCGATCACGTCGCCTGCCCCGAACACTGTTGGCACTGCTGTGCGGAGCGTTTCATCCACCTGCAGAAATCCCTGCCGGTCCGTGGTAATGCCCAGCACCTCCATACCCAGGTCATCGGTGTTGCCTCGGCGACCAGTTGCCACGAGCAGGTGCGAACCTTCCAGCTGATACGTCCTGCCCCGGTGTTCGCAAGTCAGCACCACGCTACCTTCGTTCCAGGCTACCTGCACAAGGCGCGTATTGGTCCGGATGTCAATGCCCTCGTCGCGGAGATACTGCGAGAGCGCTTCGACAATGTCGGGGTCTTCCTGTGGCAGAATCTGTGGCTGGAGTTCCAGCACTGTCACCCGGCTACCCAGTCGGACAAATGCCTGTGCGTTTTCCAGTCCGATATAGCCGCCGCCGAGGACGAGCAGGTGTTCGGGCAGCTTGGTCAGGTGATACAGCGTCTCGTTGGTCAGATAGGGACCGTCGGCCAGGCCAGGAATAGGAGACACAGCCGTACGTGAACCGGTGGCAATCAGCACAGCCCGAGCAGTGATTATCTCGTCTCCAAGCTGGATGCTGGTGGGGCCTGATAGCTGTGCCCTTCCGGTGCGAAACACAATGTGTTGCCCGTCGAGAAGGTCCAGGTACTTGTGCTGGCGGAGCTCGTCGGTAAGCGCCTGCACCTGACCGATCAGGGCGGGGAAGTCTTCCACCGTGCTCGACGAACGAATACCTGCAAACGGATGGTGTGCCGTGCGGTGGTGCGCTTCGGCTGCGCGGATGAGCGCTTTGGAGGGCACGCAGCCGACGTTGACGCAGGTGCCGCCCGGCGGCAAGCCATCGTTGACGATGAGGCAGCGGAAGCCCAGCTCGCGTGCACGCAACGCTGCTGCAAACGCCGCCGAACCACCACCGATGATTACCAGGTCAGGGTCTGCCGCCGCTGTGCTGCTGGCTGGCGGTTCCTGTTTTTCGGTGTGGTGCAGCACCGACCACCCTTCCAGTCGGTAACCGTGTCCAGCGTGGGCAATCGCTGCCCTGATCTCCTCGATGTTCGGGGAGTTCCCCTCCACGGTCACGACTGCTCGTTGGGTTTGCCAGTCGGGAATCTCAGCGTGCAGGACGCCAGGCAGGCGCTCAAGTGCCTGCTCAATTGTGCGAGCACAGTGGGGACAGGTCATACCGCTGATGCGCAGCTCCAGAATCGTCGTCATGGTAACACTCCAGTTTGAGGACTAGCATCGTAACCAATAGCACGAACTGCGTCCACGATTGCCGCCACAGAAATCTTTGTGGTATCGTAGCGCACGCGTGCCCGGGGCGGTCTGAATGTTACGTCCGCACTCTTGACACCGTCGAGCCGCCGCAGCGCAAGGGAGATAGTTCGGCTACAGGCAGTGCACGTCATGCCTTTGATCGTTAGCACGACCTGACGCACTGTCTGTCCCTGCGATTGCTGTGCTATCGCCGCCGGATGCGTCCGCTCGATCAACGAGGGTGCCAGCAGAAATCCAAGCACGAGCACCGTGCCCAATCCCAGCATCAAGCGGCGAGTCTTCGGACGGGGTTCAGTCTGGCAATTACACCGTGGCTTCCGGGAGCGCTGCACCTCTCGGTACCAAGCCAGTCCCAACGCGCCCAGCGCAACGACAGCGAACAATGGTCGGTAGGGTTCCAGTGCGGAAAAACTGCTCGCCCACGCACCGCCAATACCAAGGAGCACTGCCGCAAGCGGTCCCAGGCAGCACGCCGATGCCAGAAGCCCTGCTCCGATAGCTGCCAGTACGCTCGAAAGGGCTAGTCGCCTGTCTGATCTCTTCACACTACGCGAGTTCATGGGTATTCCTCCACAGAAATGGTCAACTGGATGCGTTCCAGGTCTTCCTCATCAAAGAGCTTCGTGAGCAGTCGGGCAAATGGATTGTCCGTGCAAACGCGGTAGTAGATTGTCTGTGCTTCCCGGCGTGCCTCGACGAGCGCTTTTTCACGCAGAATTTTCAGGTGGCGTGAGACGGCCGGCTGTGAAATCTGGAAGATGTCGGCCAGATCGCAAACGCACAGCTCGCCGGCTCGGTGGAGTACGTAGAGCATCCGCAGCCGGGTTTCGTTGCCGACTGCTTGCATGAACGCTGCCAGCGCTACAAGGTGGTCATTGCGCATTGCCTCCCTATGCAGGCGGGAGAGCTTCTTCGGGTCAACGGTGATGCGAACACAGGTGCGGTCGGTTAGTTCTTGGCACTTGTTCATTGTATAACGAATCGTGTAAATAACAAACCTGTTATAGATACGATCGGGACCAACAGTTAGTGTAGAGTGGGACATACGATTGTCGCCTTGCGGACATTTCCAACAATGAGAGGAAGGGTGCCGGGATGCAAGCGAGGGGGATTGGAAAGAGGCTCTGGCTGGTTGGTGTACGGCGATATGCATCTGGTATGGCTAGCTGTCTCACGGCTTGTACCGCGTGCAGCACCTCCCCGCACGCGCGCTCCTGATGTTTCCGCGTCTGGGCGCAGTGGTTCCCTTCACTCTTCCACTTACAAATGTCAGGCTTGCATTCAAGCCTGGAGCACGGTAGCGTTCCGAAGAGAATCCTACCGCGTGGCTACTGCGCCGAGCTACCGCACCACCACCAACGGTTCGACGACACACATACCATTTCCGCGCGCAACAACCAAGTACACACCTGGAGCGGCTGCGTTCCAGTATGCGCTGGCGGTACCAACAACAGTGCCGTCGTAAAGAGTCGCGAGTGTCCGTCCATCGAGGGAGCAAATCTCGATCCGCAGGGAAGTGGTTAGGGTGGTGTGGGCAGTGATTCGGACATCGCGTTCTGCTGGATTCGGCCACACGTCCAAACGCACGGCTGGGTTCTGATCTGGAGTCGGTGCGACGCCGGTTGTCGTCACCTCCGCGCGGATGGCAGGGCTCAGATCACTAATCACACCGCTTGGGGTGCGGACACGGCCGACGGTCCGGACTTCGTCGCGAGCCGGCACGGTAGTAGTTCCACACCGCAGCAGCTGAAAATGCTTTTCTTGTGTAAATTTGCCGACCGAATAGTCGGTCAATATCATGGTGATGCAATGAACGCTGATGCGCTGCATGTAGCAAAGTATGTGTTCCGTACGAACAAAGCATTTACTCTCGTGACGTCGGGGTCATCCGGCCAGTGGGCAGGGAAGGCATATTTCGGCGAAGAAGATGGCTACCTCTACGTCGCACTCGAACAAGGGCGAAACTATCGAAATGTGATGGAAAACCCTGAGGTCTTCTTCGTGATCGAACGCGGCGTTCCGGATCGCTTCGTCCAGGGTCGAGGAATTGCCGAGTGCTTAGGGCCGATCGAAGAGCGCCCGGAGGCCCACATCATCTTTCGCAAAGCGCTCGAACTGGTGCTCTACGCCAAAATGATTCCCGGGGTGATGCTCTTCCGAATTCGACCAACGGAGCTCTACATCTCCGACTTCAGCCGAGAATGGAAGCCCCGGACGACCCTCACCGTCAACGATGCGGTGATGGCATTCTTCCGCGAGCACCGCGATCGCTACTCGTGGTGGCAGTTGTTCTGGAAAGCCATTCGCCCCTTTGCATTTCCAGCAACGTTGGCGCCTGTTCTTGTTGGATCGCTTGTTGCACCAACGCTTGTGTGGTGGAAGTTTTTGCTTGTTCTCTTCGGTACGATGATTGCACATGCGGGTGTCAACGTGATCAGCGATTATATGGACTGGAAGCGCGGAGCAGATACCTGGCGTGTGCTGGGCTCGAGCCGTGTCTTGGTTGATGGCATCATGTCGCCGCAGTCGCACCGAGCGCTCGGCATCGTGCTGCTTGTCATTGCCGCGATCATTGGCGCACTCCTTGTGACCGTTAGTGGTCCAGCTGTTTGGCTCTTGATGGCGCTGGGGGCTGCAATTGGGATTTTCTACACCGTTCCACCGATTGGTCTCAAGTACCGCGCGCTGGGTGACCTTGCGGTCTTTCTCGCCTTCGGTCCCCTGATGGCTCTCGGCGCATACTACGTGCAGACCGCTACGCTCGATTGGCTTCCAGTGTGGCTCTCAATCCCGATTGGCTTGTTGACGATTGCCATTCTGCATGGCAACAACTACCGCGACATTGCCGAGGACCGTGCCGCTGGTTACCACACAGTAGCGAGCCTACTCGGACCGCGTGGTTCGGCGTACTACTACGTTGCGCTTCTGGTAGGGGCGTATTTGAGCGTGCTCCTGTTCATCTGGCTGGGCTGGCTGCCGCTGTGGGCGCTTGGTGTGCTGCTAACCCTTCCACTGGCGTGGCGCAATATTCGCGTTGCGTTCAACCACGCGCGGGTTGCGTTTAGCTTTCTCGATCTGCTGACGGCACAGTTGCACATGCTGTTCACTCTCGCACTGGCTGCGGCGCTCGCAATAGGCCGAGCAGTGCCGCTCCACTAATAGGCTGCGGCAATGGCTATCGGACAATCACCAGCGGCCGAGTGATGACCTGCCCAGCGCTCTGCATCCGGATGAAATACGTTCCTGCTGGGAGGAGGCGGGCATCCCAGGATGTGGTGATGCGGTCAACAACATAGCCATCGAACGCGCAGCCCATCTGCCGACCGTCGAATGCGACGATGTCTACACGAACCATCGTGGGCAGCGAGACTTCAAGGGCGACTTTGACGTCATCGCTCGCTGGATTCGGTACGACCTCGAGTGCGATGCGGGGATTTTCCGGACCTTCTTCCACATTGGTGGTTACGATTTGGCTCTCCGCTGCAGGGCTGAGTTCCCAGCTCACCCCGCTCGGTCGCCGCACTCGCCCTACCGTTCGGACGCGATAGCGGACAGCGCCTTCGACCCGGTAAGAATCGGTAAATCGTGTCTCTGCGATAGGCTCCGGGGTCAGTGCAACTTCGCGACCGCCGGGCAGTGTGCGATAGACGTAGTAGCCGACGATGCTATCAGCGGGGGTGAAGGGAGGCTCCCAGGAGAGTTCGATGCGGCGGCCGTCTTGTCGTACTGCGAGCGATCGCGGTGGCGCTACGTCCTGATCGAACCGCACCCGAAGCGTCGGATCGCCGAGCAGTGCGACGTGGATCCATCCTTGTGCTGCTGAGCTGACGTACACGCTTTGTCCAGCGAACGGGGAGAAGTTCTGCACCATCATGGCAATGTCGCCGATTGTTTCGCCCGCTGCCATTGGGTGTAGATACCAAACGGGCCGTCCCGACCACGCACACGTCAGAGCACCGCGCGCAAGATTGATGCGCATGAGGTTATTTTGCGAATCCCAATCCCCGAAGTACGAGCCGAACAGCATGGTAAATGCAGCGCGGACCGATCGAGTGGCGAAGTCGTTGATGTTGCCAATGCCAGCAGCGCTTGTGTAGGAACCTGCGCCACACCCATAGGCAAACAGCCGTGAGCTGGTATCCAGCGTTGGGAACCATTTTTCCTCCCGCACGTTGCCGCGGCCAACGATCGGCGGGAAACTAATCCAACCCGAGCGCGCAAAGAGTTCAGGGTACGTTTTGAAGTTGTCGTCAATCAGTGCTGACCAGTTGTAGAGTGCGGTGCCGCGGCGGTAGGCATGGTCGCGGGCAAAGTAGTCACGCAGCAGGGCAATCTCTGTTTGCCGATCGGTTGAACCTTGCGGTGTCAGGCGGGGCAGGTTGTAGAAATCAACCCGTCCGATACGCAGTTGGAGCGGCGACGGGAAGAACACGTTATCGAATTTCCCATCACCTGGAAGATTGCGGTTTTCTTGCCGCACCACACCGGCGGTATCAGCGATTGCATCGCTCCAGCCGCTTTCCGAGATTGTGCCGTAGTACCCATCGCAGGGCCACGCACCGCGATGGTCGGGGTTGTGCCCATCCGGTGGGGTGATGTATTGTCCCTGGTAGTAAAGTCCCGAGTAGGGGACTGCCACACGTCCGATGAGGAAAACCGTTGCTGGTTCGTCGAGGGAGCCGCGGCGGTACCATGCGACGATACTGTCTTTAGTTCGGCCAACGGCAGTTGCGTTGAATGTTTCCGCACGCGGCACGATCGTGCGACTGATGCGCCAGCCTTCGCGGTCGAGATCGTCTTCCAGTTGGGCAAGCTCGGCAGCAAGCGGCTCGACGATGCTCGAATCGAGGACAAGCAGCACGCGCCCTCGAAACGGCATTGCCGGCGGATCGGTTGCAATACAGGAATAGCCTGCGGCAGCAAATTGGACTTGCTGGTTATTGATGGTGCGAACGAAGCGGTTAACGACACCCACTTCCGTGAGCGTTCCGTCCACGAGCGGAAGTTCGAACGAGAACATGCCACCGCTGCCTGGAGGAACTGTGCCAGCGACAAAAAACTGCGGATCAGTTGCTCGGTTGCGGAAGATGACCGTGTACGAATCGGTGTACTCCGAATCGTGCTGCCACCGCAGGATGGCGCGTGTGCCGGAAGCAGACCGATCGAGTTGCACCTCGATGGGAATAGCAACCTTCTGCGCCGGTGGCACCTGCGCTGCCAGGACCGAACAGAGGAACAACAAACCACAACTCCATCGCTGCACGTCTTGCATGGGGTGACCTCCAGGTGGTAAACGACACTTGGTCAATTCGCAACGACTGTGCCAACTGGGCTGCTGTTACGGGAAAATGCCCAGCGATGAGTATGCCTGTGCGATTTTGTTGATTGCAGAAATGAAAGCCGCCGTCCGCATCTCTTTGACTTTCGGGTTCTGGCGCCAGACCTCCATGATTTCGTGGTAGGCGCTGACCATGGTTTCTTCCAGGCCGGAGTTCACGAGGTCTTCTTCCTCCGGGCCGCGAATGATGAGCCTGCGTTCGCTATCGCCGAGAGCACGGCCGGTGAGTTGTTCGATGGTTGCGATGATGCGTGAATTCATCTGTTCCTCGAAGCGCTTGTCCATCAAGCCGAAGCGGACGTGCGAGAGATTTTTGAGCCATTCGAAATAGCTGACAATCACGCCGCCAGCGTTGAGGTACATGTCGGGAATGACAAAGATGCCCCGCTTGGTGAGAATCTCTTCGGCGTACGAGGTCGTTGGTCCGTTAGCGCCTTCGGCGATGATCTTTGCTTGGATATGTTCAGCGTTGCCGATGTGGATTTGCGATTCGAGTGCAGCCGGTACGAGAATGTCGCAGGGGTATTCGAGAACGCTGTTGCCATTCTTGATGGTCTTGGCATTGGGGAAGCCGGTGATTGTCCCTGTCTGGCGGCGATAGCGGTCGAGTTCCCGTACATCAATGCCTTTGGGATTCCAGACAGCGCCATCCCATTCGATAACGCCGGTGATGGTTGCGCCACCTTCTTGCAAGAACAACGCTGCGTGGTAGCCGACGTTGCCGAAACCTTGGACGATGACGCGCTTGTCACCTAAGCCCGGAGTGATGCCGAGACGCTTGACGAGTTCGGGATCGTTGACTGCTTCCCGCACGCCGAAGTAGAGCCCGCGTCCGGTCGCTTCGGTTCGGCCACGCACACCACCTTGACCGACAGGCTTGCCGGTGACGCACCCAAGCGCGTTGATATCGTCGGGACGGTAGGACATGTAGGTGTCGGCAATCCATGCCATCTCGCGTTGGCCGGAGCCGTAGTCGGGCGCAGGCACATCAATCGAAGCGCCGATGCAGTTTTTGTGAATCAGCTCGACGGTGTAGCGGCGCGTGATGCGTTCGAGCTCATCAACGGTGAGTTTGCGCGGGTCCACTTTGATAGCACCTTTGCCGCCACCAAACGGGACGTTGACCACCGCACACTTGTACGTCATCAGTGCCGCAAGCGCCATCACTTCGTACACGTCGGCATCTTCGCTGTATCGGATACCACCTTTGCAGGGAAGTTTGTGGTGCGAGTGTTCGGCGCGCCAGGCAGTGATGACCTTGATTTCACCACCAATGCGGGCAGGGAATTTCACTTCCAGGATGGTGTTGCAGGCACGGATTTGATCGAGGATACCCTTGTCGTGTTTGGTGAGGGCAGCAGCGCGGTCGAAGTAGGCATTGACTGATTCATAAAAGCGCGCCCCCATCGTTTCTTTCGTCGGTGGGGGCGGAGAAGTCGAACGGCTGTTGGAACGGTTGGTAGCTTTCTTGGTTGCTGTCTTTTTGGTTGCAGATGGCATGGTTGGAAAAACGGTGTGGAACTACTTGTGATGACCGGCGCTTGGAGCACGGTGCGCAAAAATAGTGTGCTCTTCTGGGAAACGCAACAGCGGGCTGTACTGGTGCCAGCACAGCCCGCCATCTCAACGGTGGTTGGTAAGGATTACAGGTTGCCGCGGAGCGCTTGCTCGCGCTCGATTGCTTCGAAGAGTGCCTTGAAATTGCCTTTCCCAAACGAGCGCGCTCCTTTCCGCTGGATGATTTCGAAAAAGAGCGTCGGGCGATCCTGGACAGGCTTGGTGAAAATTTGCAACAAGTATCCTTCTTCGTCGCGGTCAACCAAGATGTTGAGCTCGCGGAGCACGGCAACGTCCTCGTCAATTGTGCCGACGCGTTCGAGCAAGTCGTCGTAGTAAGTTGCGGGCACACGCAAGAACTCAACACCACGTTTGCGCAGCTCACTGACGGTAAAGATGATGTCGTCGGTTGCAAGAGCGACGTGCTGGACGCCTGGCCCGTGGTAATATTCGAGGAACTCATCAATCTGGGATTTGCGCCGTCCTTCGGCTGGTTCGTTGATGGGGAACTTGACGTAGCCGCTTCCGTTGGAAACAACTTTGCTCATCAAGGCCGAATACTCGGTCGAGATGTCCTTGTCGTCGAAGGTAATCAGCAGCTTGAAGCCAAGGACGTCCTGGTAGAACTTGACCCACTGGTTCATCTTGCCAAGCTCGACGTTCCCAACGCAGTGATCAACGTACTTGAGGCCAATCGGCGGCGGGGCATAGGTTGTTTCCACCGGCACGTAGCCTGGCATGAAGACGCCACGATAGTTTTTCCGCTCGACGAACGTGTGAACCGTATCGCCGTAGGTCTTGATCGTCGCGACGACAACTTCGCCGTGCTCATCGCGGAGAACGGTTGGCTCTTGGACGCTCACGGCGCCGCGCTTTGTTGTCTCTTCCCATGCTGCACGGGCGTCGTCCACCCAGAGAGCCAGCACCTTGACACCATCGCCGTGGCGTGTGATATGCTCGGCAATCGGATTGTCTGGGTGATAGGGCGTCGTCAGAACAAAACGAATTTTCCCTTGCTGGAGCACGTAGGAAGCGCGGTCGCGCACGCCCGTTTCTAAGCCAGCGTAGGCAGTAAGCTGAAAGCCAAACGCAGTGCGATAGAAGTATGCCGCTTGCTTGGCATTGCCTACGTAGAATTCGATGTGGTCGGTACCCAGAATCGGAAGGAAATCCGCTTCGACTGCGGTGGTGGGTTTTTCCAGCTCGATCATGGCGGTTGGCTCCAGGAGGTGGAACAATCGTTTCGTTGCAAAATTACGGCGAGGCTCACCGGCGCACTGCCAGAAGCAACGCTACAGTAATTTGCAATTCTGTCTCAGTACTCAGTTCCCCTTTTGCACCGATGAGCGAACACCAGCTCGAGCGCACTGTCCTTGTGGTGGCATACTGGTTTCCTCCCCATGCGGGGGTCAGCAGTTTCCGTGCCGCCCAGATTGCCCGTGTGTTGTCGGCACGCGATTGGCGCGTCTGCGTTCTCCATGCAGATTCCAGCAGCGAGAGCATGCAGGACCGAGCATGGTCAGAGGAACTTGAGCAGCTCGGGGTTGAACGCTTACCTGTGCCACCGAGTCGGAAGCGGTTGCCATCGCTGGGACGACGATCGCTGGCGGCGGTCAGCATTGCCCGCATGATCCGGCAACCATTCCACACCGCGCCCGATTACTTCGACGACTGGATCGAGAGCGCATCGGTGGCCGCCGAACACATAATCTGCAGGTATACCATCAATCTCGTGCTTGGCGTTGTGCCCCCGATCAGCGCTGGGCTTGCTGCCAATGCCATCGCGCGGAAGTGGAACATCCCGCTGGCGCTGGATATTGGCGAGAGTGTCGAACTGATACCGCACCGCGCTCCCTCGTATGGTGGCCGCAACCAGGACGAGAGTCTGGAACTGCTGCTCCGAAGCGCGCTCTTTGTTACCGTTCCGTCGCGGCAGGAAAAAGAGTTGTTATTGCGCCGCCATGGATTCCTCACCCACGAAGAAATCGGCATCCTCCCGTTCGAGGATGGGCAACCGATGCCATCATCAGCCGAAGGAGTGTGCAACCTCACTGTTGTTGCCGAGGAGCTCGATGTCTCGATCTTGCGCCCCTTGCTCAAGATTGTGCGATCGGAGTCGCGCTATCATCTGCGGATTGCTGCCGATGTATCGCCCGGACTTGAGAGGCTGCTCCAGAAGTGGCGACTGTCGGATCGCGTCGTTGTCGAACGCGCGGTGATGCCTGCTGTACTCGACCGGTGGCTTGCAGAAAGCGCTGCGCTGCTTGCGTATGCGACGCCGATGCAGGCTATTCCACGTGCAATTGTGCACCGTGCCGCCAGCATGGACGTTCCAATCATCGCAATCGGAGAGTATGCGGCAGCACTTGTTGCCCACAGTAATGCCGAACGTATGCAGACGGTCGCATCGAACTCAGTATCAGCTCTTGCGGCTGCTCTTGCAACACTTCCACCCGCCCGGCGCGCCTTCACAGTAGCAGAGCGCGACGATATGCTCGAGCGGGAATTTTCCCGGCGGCTGGGAATGGTCATGAAGCTTTAGGGACGCACTGCCTCGAAGGCGATATCCTTGAGCAAGAGGGAAGACTCATCTTCCCCAATGGGGACAACAATGGTGGCTTCCGTGGCAGGAAGGTGGGTACGGAAAGGTCCAAAAAGTGTGCAGCCAACGGCGATGCGAGTCCACTGTCCATCGTGTTCGAATGCGATGCGGGTGGGAATGCCTGCATGATAGCGCAGCGTGTCAGTCGAAGCCAGGACGGACTGGTGCTCGTCGAGAATGCGAAGTCCCTGGCGGTCGAGTACGAGTGTGATGCCCTGTCGCTGGTGCTGCAGTAAGTCGGTGTCGGTTGTGCGCAGGTGAAGTCTGAAGCCTTCGAGCTGTTCGTTGCCGATAGCAGTCATTGCCAGCCGAACTTCGGTTTGCTTGGGTGTTGTCAGTACTGCTCGCGTTTTTCCGACCATGCGGACACTGCGCTCATCGAACTTTTCCACCGATGCCAGAGTGCCACGATTCCACACGCGAATGGGTGCAGTGGTGGTGGCGTTGATCCAAAAGCGGTAGGGGTCACTGGTTCCAATCGAGCTGACCACAAATGGCGTCGCTAACGTGAGCAATGTTAGCAGCAGGATACTCATGGCGACGCTGTGCGATAGTAGCGAAGGTCAGCCGGACGGAATAGTTCTCCACCGATGCCCATGGAGATGCCAAGATAAGCCACATTGAAGGCGAGAATGTTCCGCCCAACGACATCGGCGATCGTGCCACCGGTTACTCGAAAACCATCGCTGCTGATGTAGCCAAGCGTAATGCCCAGGGGTAGCCACTCGATTGCATCCAGATGCAGGCGGGCAGCAACTTGCCACATGGTGTGGGGAAAGTACGAGTACATGACGAACGGTTCGATGGCAGCGGCACCATTGCCGATCGGAATCCAGTAACCAGCATGCAACGGCAAGACTCCATAGCCGAAACCAACAGGACTATTGCGATTGCCCGATTGCTGGCGGTAGGCAAAAACGAAATTGAACAAATCCACGCCAGCACAAATGCGATGGTCCCCGACGGGGAATGCGACTGTTGTTGGTGCAAGCTGGAGTTGCAACCCGATGCTGGGACTGGTTGCTGCCGTATCGCCACCGCTGAGGAGCAGAAACGGCTCGATCCGGGCTAATCCAATGCTCCAACTCGAATGCTCATGATCTTTCCACTGGCGGCGTAGTTCGCGTGGGTGATTGTGGAAGTCCAGCACGGACACACCGATTCCCACATACGGTTGCACGATAGTCTCTTGCTCGAGACTCCGCCCAAGCACGATGCCCGTCAGTGCACGGACGTTGAGACCGCCCAGCGAGCCAACATCGAGCGATGCGGCCAGGTTCAAGTACTGCGACGGTAAAAAGCCAAGGCCAACCGCCCCTGTGAGGGTTACGTACGGAATTTGGTCCCGCAGGAAATACCGTTTGCGCAGGTAAATCGGAAAGGTGCCAACAACTGCCCGCGCATTGGTTGCTTCGAATTGAAAGAGCTCGCCAACGCTGGTACCAATGGTCCACGTCGGCAGCTCGTCGAACCAGTACAGCGGAAATTCGATCGTCGCAAATCGCGACAGAAAACCCGTAAACACTGCCGACTTGGGACGAATGTTGTCGCTGAAAGCTTCGCTGGGATCAACATACACGCCGAAGATGCCCCCACCAACAGCTTGATCGGATGGTCCTGTGGCGAGCAGGCCCGCCGATTCGAACACCGCAAAGCGGATGAAGTTGGGGTAGAAGCGTTCGGCTGTGGAGTCGTACTGCTCCAGTGCCCGTTGGCTGGTGATAGTACGATTGGATGGATAGACCACACCGCGCTCTCCGGGGGCATTCTGGTATTCAACAGTGAAGGTGGTATCCTGGCGTGTATGGGTGTAGGTGTCTTTTTCTGTGCGTGTGACGATGCCACGAAGACCTGCCACGGAGCATCCTTCCCAGACGAGCAATGCAATCATCAAAAGTGCAAGCGCCAGACATCGTCCCATCGCGGAATGCGCAGAGTGATACGTGTGAAACAAAAATAGTGCCTCTTAGTTGCTCTGCACCGATCCTGCAACTGGTAAGGGGAGCACTAATCCCACCAAACATGCAATGCCGATGATGCCAGCAGCAACGTAGGGAGCCTCATGCCGTAGGCCATAGAGGCTCATGCCGATGATGGGTCCGGTGATGCGTGCCAGTGATGCCGCCGATTGGGAAAGCCCCAACACCGAGCCTTGGGATGCTGCATCGGCCGATCGCGAAAGGAGTGCATTCATCGTCGGGTTGACGAGTGCAGACCCAACTGCCATGACGCCGATAATCACAACCAGGACGGCAGCAGACGGCGCCAGCGGGAGCAACAACATTCCCACGGCAAAGGCACTGCTACCAAGAGCAAGCAGCGTCTTTTCTCCAAAACGACGCACCAACGGACCAATTGCACCACCCTGGATCGCAGCACCAATAATGCCGATGAAGGCAAAGAGTCCGCCGATGGCATCCTCGCGCCACCCAAAGCGCTCGTTGGCAAAGAGTACGAATGTGATTTGCATCATCACGAATGCGAACCAGTAGGCAAAGCTGAACAGGACCAGTCGTCCGCGAACGGGATGCCCGACGGCTGCGTGGAGGGATTGGAGCAGCGATCTGCGCTGCCCATGATCGGCATGGTGACGGACCGGTTCGCGCAGGCGCGCGAATGCAATGAGTGCATTGAGCAGGCTCAGCGCTGCCGGGACGTAACCGACGGCAACTATGCCACCATGCGCCTTGAGAAAACCACCGAGGACAGGTCCGATGATGAAGCCAAGACCGAATGCAGCACCGATCAACCCAAGCGATCGTGCCCGATCGCTATCGGCAGTTGTGTCGGCGATGTAGGCTTGCGCTACGCTGATGTTCGAAGCGCCGATCCCATTGAGCATTCGCGAGACGATGAGCAGGGCAAGCGTTGAAGCATGGGCAAAAACGGCATAGCCAATGGCGTTGATGAGGATCCCGGCAATCAAGACGGGACGCCGTCCAATCCGGTCGCTCCAGCGTCCCAGCAGTGGCGACCAGAGCAGGGTCATCAGCGAAAAGCTTGCAGCAATCGCACCGATTTCAAGTTCGCTGGCCCCGAGACTCTTCGCGTAGAGCGGAAGCACAGGCAGAATGATGCCGAAGCCAACAAGGTCGAGCAAGACGGTAAAAAACAGGATTGCCAGTGGCGACTTCATTGGGTCATCGAGTGAATGGATTTCGACTGGCGAAACTACCAATGTGCAGAACGCTCGCAGGTGCTGCGAGCGTTCCGCTGTGTGCGTACCCGTAGAGAATACGCCTGGGCGTTATCCGCGCAAGAGCTGCAGGTAGGTCTGCGGTGTCTGATTGGCTTGCGACAGTGAAATGATCGAAGCTTGTTGGAGGAATTGCGATCGGATTAGCTCGAGCTGTTCTTTGGCAACGTCGGCATCCTCGATGCGGGAAATTGCTGCGTTGTAGTTGGTGATCTGCGATTTGAGTGCGTCTTCCTGCGAGGTGAGCCGATTGGCGATCCCGCCGAGGTACGAAGCAACCTTGCTCGTATTGGCAAGGGCAATCGAGATGCTCGTGAGCGTCGTCTGGATGACCGAGAAATCGAAAATGCCCAGATTACTTGCCGAGACGGCGTTGAGCGATGCCAAGCTCAGCCCCGTTACGCCAGCAAAGTTGAGCGAGACCAGGCGCAGATCGAAGGTGTTCGAGGGAATGTTCAGTTCGGGATTGTTCGTCGAAAGGTCAATGCCGAGCGTGATGAGGGTGTTATCGGCTCTCGAGCCAATGACAAAACTTGCCGTGAACGTGCCATCGAGCAGTTGCCGTCCGGCAAACACCGTCGAATCCACAATGGTTTGGATTTGCTGGGCGAAGCGGTAGGCAGCTTTGGCGAGCGCAACCTTTTCATCGGTTCCCATCGCGCCGGAGGCAGCCGATGCGACTGATTCCTTGATCTGCATGATCAGGTTGGTAATGTTGTCCAACCCGTCCTGCGCGATGTTGGTGACGTTGGTTGCATCACCGACAGCATTGAGCGCTGCTTTGAGGGAGCTGTTGCGCTCACCTAAGGAGCGGACGGTGATGTAGCCGGCAACATCGTCGGCTGCGGAGTTGATCCGCTTCCCCGTCGAAAGGCGCAGTTGCCGGAGCGCAACATTGCGATTGGCTGCATCGAGAGCATTGTAGGCGTTTTCCGCCGCAGTGTTGGTGCGAATCCGCGCACCATTAGTAATTGCAGAAGGCATCGTCGTACCTCCATGTACGGTGGTTTGCGTTCATCCGTGACTGTACGTATTCTCGGTGCTACCTGCACCTCAATCCGTACTGAGCCCGATGCTCGGTGGCATGTATCGGCAGGAGCAGAAAAAAACTTTAGCCCTTCCAATCTTGCCGCTAATTTTGCCACTGTCAACGAACATCTTCGTCTGCGGTGCGAGCACTCATCACGGTATCAACTGGTCAACAATGGTCGGTCGAATTGGGACAACCGCTTCCCATTTCGATCCGCCTCAACCGTACGACAAGCAACTTGCGTGCCTATTTTTTGCCACCTGCGGAAATTGTGCCCGCCACGAGCGGAAACTTTATCGGTTCCATTGCCGCTGGCGGCAGCGTCAACTGCGATCGCTTGGTGCTCTATCCGCATGGAAACAGCACCCACACCGAATGCCTCGGACACATCAGCCGGGAGCGGTACTGGATTGCCGATTGCCTGCGCTCCTGGACGGCAATAGCCGTGGTAGTGAGCATCGAACCGCGGCAGCGCGGCGCTGACTGCTTGATCACTGCTGACCAACTGGCAATAGCATTGACCGTATCCGATGCACGAGCGCTGGTGATTCGCACCTTGCCGAATGATCCCTCCAAGTGTCAGCGCAATTGGTCAGGAACGAATCCACCGTACCTGGAACCAGAGGCTGCCGCACTGCTACGCCGTCAAGGGATAGAACATTTGGTCGTGGACCTGCCCTCGATTGACCCTGAATCCGATGGTGGTGTGCTTGCCGCCCATCGTGCGTTTTGGAACTATCCCGATGCTCCGCGCTTGGAGGCTACCATTACCGAGCTGTGTTACATTCCCGACTCGATTCCTGATGGCACGTACTGGATGCAGCTTGGGGTGCTTCCGCTCGAAAGCGATGCGTCGCCATCGCATATTGTTCTGTATCCAGCAACGCCGGTGAGGCTATGAGCGCGTGTTCAGCGACAGTGCTGCAGCTTGGAGCGCCGGTTGTGCTTGCCTCGGCATCCCCACGGCGGCGCGCGTTGCTCGAAATGTTGGGCATCGAAGCTATCGTCGTGCCTGCGCATCTGGACGAGGATGCAATTGCGGTGCAGAATCCACGGCAAACGGTTGAACTGCTTGCGCTACGCAAGGCAGAGCACGTTCAGCGAGAGTATCCCGACGCAATTGTCGTTGGTGCCGATACGACGGTGGTGCTCGATAGCGGGCTGGTGCTCAACAAACCCGCCGATGCTTCTGATGCTGAGCGCATGTTGCGCACACTGAGCGGACGCCAGCACCGTGTCATGACCGGTGTGGCGGTCCTCTGGCGGTCTGAGCGTCTGGTGGATAGTCGCGTTACGACCGTGACATTCCGCCCACTCGCCGATGACGAGATCGCTGCCTACATTGCAAGCCGATCACCACTGGACAAAGCAGGAGCTTACGGCATCCAAGATGACTGTGGCGCAACGTTCGTGTCTGCCATCGAGGGGTGTTACTATACCGTCGTAGGGCTACCGGTTGAGTTGCTCTATCGCATGCTTCGACTCTTGTGCCGGGTGGCAGGGTGATGGGACGGGTCTTCGCACTGCTTGCTGTAGGGTTGCTGACGGGCGTCAGCTCCGGTCTTTTTGGTATCGGGGGTGCGTTGATTGGGACACCGCTCCTGCGGGTGCTTGCGGAACTGCCGCCGATCCTGGCATTGGCGACGCCCTTGCCAGTTGCTATTCCTTCTGCACTCAGCGGCGCAGCTGCGTATTGGCGCCGTGGCTTGGTTGATAAAACGCTTACCGTGCGAACACTGCGCGTTGCTGTCCCGATGACCGTGCTTGGTTCGGCAATAACGCACTGGATCAGTGGCGCGGTGTTGATGGTCGCAACGGCGCTGGTTTTGCTCTATGTGGCAGCTTCGATGGTGGTGCGTTCGTCGGCTCAGGCAACGACAGCACAGACATCACTTCCATCGCAGCGGCTGACGATTGCCAGTGCTGTTGCGGGGTTTGCTGCCGGCTTCCTTGCGATTGGTGGCGGTATTGTGCTCGTGCCCGTGTTTGTGCGTTGGCTTGGCGTTCCGATCCATCGTGCCCTGGCAACCTCGTTGGTGTGTGTTGCAGCAATGGCAATACCCGGAACGCTCGTCCATGCACTGCTGGGGCATATTGACTGGGTTGCAGCAGCACTGGTCGCGGTTGCAGCGCTCCCCGCATCGCGCCTGGGCGCAGCGATTGCTCTCCGCATCACAAGTCGCACACTCGAAGTGCTCTATGGCGTTGTTCTGGGGCTCTTCGGCGTTTGGTTCTTGGTACGAACGCTATTGGCGCAGTAGCCGCTTCCGTACGATAACGTACAGCGGCAGTGCCACGATCACGATGACGACCAACTTCGCAAGCGAGAGAGCAAGCCACCATAAATTCCAGATGAGCCATCCGAAAAAGCTCACGATGGCATAGGCAAGGATGATGGCGAGCACGAGGGCAACAATGTTTCTCATACGCGTTTTGCCATGAGTGGTGATAGTCTGCGACGCTTCGAAAAAAAGAGGAAGCGAACAAAGGTCAAGTGAGCAGCGGTCGTGAGGAGGACGCCAAGGGAATCGGTTCCGATCAAGAGTCCTTGTTCAGAAGGTCGGTAGAGCAAGCGAGCCAGTGGACTGATGAGCGCCCACAGAATGATGAAGGCAAAGCCGATGAGCGCAATTGCCAACACACTCTCACGCAGGGATCGGTTCTGCTGCCACTGCGCCACCGCAGTGTAGATGCAGATGTACAACTCGGCATAGAGCGCAACGATATCGAGCATCGTGTAATTTTGACACGGTCGGTAACTGGACACGAAGTTATGGCAAAACAACCATCGGTTGTAGTTGTGCTCACGACGATCAGCACGGAAGAACAAGCCACGGCACTTGCGCATCAGTTGATCAACGAGCACTTGATCGCTTGCTCGACGGTCATACCCGCGGCAGCATCCCACTATCGGTGGGGTGGCAAAGTTACCAGTGAAACCGAAGCTGTACTGATGATTAAAACGACCAGCTCGCTGGTCGAGCGCTTGAAAGCACGAATCCTGGAACTGCACCCCTACGACATTCCGGAGTTCATTGTGCTCGAAGCGTCCGACGTTGCCGAAGCCTACGCTGCATGGATCGAAGCTTCCACGAAAACGCAGGAGAATTGATGCCGTCACTGTGGGACGCTACGTACGTTGTCACCGATGTTGAGACGACCGGCTCGGATCCGTACTCCGACCGGATCATCGAGATTGCCTGCGTTGTTGTGCGTGGGGGTGAGATAGCCGAGCAGGTGCACTCGCTGATCAATCCGCACCGGTTTGTGCCGCCGTTCATCGAGCAGTTGACGGGCATCAGCAATGCGGACGTTGCCGGCGCACCGGAAGAGGACGAGGTCATGCCCTTGGTGGGGCAGTTGCTTCAGCAGCAGGGTGCGGTGTTTGTCGCTCATCAGGAGGTGTTCGATTGGCGATTTGTCGAGCAGGCGCTTGGTCGTTGCCGCTGCCGGGTGAGGGATGTTCCGCGATTGTGTACGCTTCGACTGGCACGGCGACTGTTGCCGACTGAGCGGAAGAAAAATCTCGGTGCACTTGCAGAGTACTTCGGAATCGTGATCAACGGCCGTCATCGCGCTCGTGGGGATGCGGAGGCGACTGCGCATGTGCTGCTCTGTCTCTTGGAGGAACTCGAGCGGCGAGGCATTACAACGGTAGAAGAAGCGCTTTCGTTCCAACATCAGCGCCTTTCCAGCCATGGAATCCCCAAGCGTGTTCTGAAAGCAGTCGAGCCCTACATCGCTTCGCTTCCGTCGCTGCCAGGGGTGTACGCGATGTATGCAGCCGATGATGAGTTGCTCTACATCGGCAAAGCCAAGAACCTTGCCGAACGCGTCCGCAGCTACTTCCAACCAAGTGCTGTGCTCTCCCCGCATATCGAGCACATGGTGCGTCAGGTCCGCCGTATCGAGTGGGAAGAGACTCCCACGGAATTGAGCGCCCTGTTGCTGGAGGCGCAGCACATTGCCACTTTCCAACCGCCGTTCAATATCCTACATCGCCAGCCGCGACACTATCCCTTTTTGCGCCTGACCGATGAGCAATTTCCCCGATTGGAACTCACCATGCACCACGATGGCAATGGCGAGTACTTCGGTCCATTTCCGCATCGGGGCATGGCCGAGGAACTCCGCGCCTTGATCGAGGACATGTTTGCATTGCGGCGGTGTAGTGGAACAATCGAACCCTCACCAACGGCGCAACCATGTTTTTACTTCCATCTACGGCGATGTGGAGCGCCCTGCAGTCTTGAGCAGAGTGCCGCCGACTATCGCCGGGAAGTTGATCGCGTCCGAGCGCTCCTCCATGGTAACGCTGATTGGCTGATTGAGCACCTTCGGGAGCAAATGCAGCTTGCCGCTGACCAGCTCGACTTTGAGCGAGCCGAGCGACTTCTTCGTAGGATTCGCGAGCTGGAAAAACTCACCCACCGAATGCCAACACCGTCGGCATCACTGACACAGTTCAACCTTGCGCTGGCGATACCGACTGCCTACGAAGATGCAACAGTCGAACTCTTCGCATTCGTGCGAGGCAAACTTATTGCGCAATGCGTTGTCGGACGACGGCAGAAACTTGGGCAGCTTGCCGAGACGATAACCCAGGCGCAGCAGCATTCACAGCAGGAGTTGTCGCCGATGGAGGTCACCGCGCTCCGAATAGCAACAAGCTGGATGTACCACAACCGCGGTCATTGTCGCGCCCTGATGGTGGAGCAGACGTGGACAACCGGTGAACTTGCCGCGCATCTGGAGCGATTGGTGCGCGGCCAGCAACGTGTCGTGCTGCCGTTTCTGTCGTCACCAGTGGAGGAAGAGTAGATGGAACAGCAGATGCACACATTTCACTATCGGCTCGACACCTACTGGCGGTCCGTTGCTATCTATGCCGTTGCTTTGCTCCTCTATGGTCTTGGACGCAGCATGATAGCGGGGACCATCTGGAACGATGGAAAAATCGAAGTTGTCGTTGGCGATCCGATCTTTTGGTTATTGGCGCTGTTTGTCGTGGTCAGCAGTACAGCACTCGTTGTGAATCTGATTTTGGGCCGGCAGTTGACCATTACGCCGGAGGCAATTATCTATGCCACACGATTCCGCCAGCGTCGTCTGGAGCGGTCGGCAATACGGCGGATTGTGATCCGGCGGGAACGTGCAGGCTGGCGGCGTCTGCGGAGCGTGCGGATTTACCTGCACGGTCGGCGCTTTCCGATTCGCCTTCGGCCAAGTGCCTATGAGCGGGATCGGCACTTAGTCGAACTGCTGGCAACGTACACCAATCCAGACCAACCGCACGGCCAAGCGAAACCGTAATTTTGAACCGCCCAGAGAAACTCCACATTCGCATTCCCGTCCGTGTATGCCCTCACACCATTCCTCGGCTGACGGCGCCCGTCCCAACTGTGGCGTCGTTGGAGTGTTCAATCATCCATCGGCAGCGGTCATTTGCTACTATGCACTCCATGCGTTGCAGCATCGCGGACAAGAAGCCTGTGGTATTGTTGCCGCTGGAGCTACTGATGGAAACGGGCGCCATCGTTTCCGGTGGCATAAAGCCCGCGGCCTGGTGCTCGATGTGTTTAGCGACAGTCGTCTGCTGACCGACCACCTGCGTGGATCTGCAGCGATCGGGCACAACCGCTACTCAACTACGGGCAGTAATTCCGATGCTAACATTCAGCCGTTTGCAATTCGGTACCACGGGGGAAATCTGGCACTGGCACACAATGGGAATCTGACCAATACGATTGCTCTGCGTCGCCAGCTCCAAGCCGACGGAGCAATCTTTCAGTCCACCTCCGATAGCGAGCTCTTCCTCCACTTAATTGCTCGGAGCAAGGCACCAACGGAACTCGAACGCATCCGCACAGCACTCCGGACAACGCGCGGTGCATACTCGCTGGTGCTGCTGACCGATACAGCGCTGTACGCTGCGCGCGATCCGCACGGCTTCCGTCCCCTGGCAATCGGACGCATTCGCAATAGCGATGGCACGATCGCCTATATCATCGCCAGCGAAACGTGTGCATTCGACATCGTCGGTGCCGAATACGTTCGCGACGTCTGCCACAACGAACTTGTGGTCATCAACCAGCGTACCATTGCCGACGGCACCATTGAATCCTACCACATCGAGGACCAAACCCCTCCGGCGCGACAGTGCATTTTCGAGTACGTGTACTTTGCTCGCCCCGACAGTATTGTCTTCGGGCACAGCGTGGATAAAGTCCGCCGAAAACTCGGCAAGAACTTGGCGCTGGAACAACCCGTTTCGGCGGAAGGATTCGACAAAGTGACGGTCATTGCCGTCCCCGATAGCGGCAATACTGCGGCGTTGGGCTATGCCAAGGTCAACGCCGAAGAAAACGGCATCCCCACCCGATTCGAAATCGGCTTGATTCGAAGCCACTACGTGGGGCGAACCTTTATCGCGCCGGAGCAAGACGAGCGCTCCTTGAAAGTGAAGGCAAAGTTCAATCCGGTGCGTGGTGTCCTCGAAGGGCGCAAGGTTGTTGTCGTTGATGATTCCATCGTGCGTGGTACGACCTCCAAGCAACTGGTGCAGCTCCTTCGCAGTGCTGCTCCAGCAGAGGTGCATTTGCGGATCACATCGCCGCCGATCACCCATCCGTGCAAGTACGGGATGGATTTCCCCAGTCGCGAAGAACTCATCGCCAACCATCACAGCGATACCGAAAGCATCGGGCGTGCGCTGGGTGTGGACTCCCTTGGATACCTTTCTGTCGAGGGACTTCTCGATGCTGTGCCCCAGCAGGAGGGAATCGGCTACTGCACGGCGTGTTTTACCGGAGAGTATCCCGTCGAAGTCGAGCTCGATATGAGCAAATTCGCCACCGAAGACTAAGCTGCACCTGGAGCAGTGCAGTTGGCACTGGATTTGCCGATAATTTTGACAACAACAACGCATCGAGTCGTTCGACGGCATGGACGATTGGCGCAAACGGATTGCCGATTTAGTGCACCTATACTTCGGCACGCGAGGTGTATCGCGCTCGCGGGTGGAGTTATTCCTGCGCCAACTCGAGCCGCTCATAACTGGTACTGAGCTCCCCGTCGAAGTGCGGGACATCATCAGCAATCTTCAAACGGTGACTATTCTTCTCCGCCGCTCACCCACAGGTAAACCGGTCTATGTTCTCCGCGAAGGGCGCTTAGCAGGTGATCTGCGTACTGATGCTGTGCGCGGGAAAAGTCCGCGTGACATCTTCCCTCCCGAGGTCAATGCCATCACGATGCCGATGGTCGCTCGTGCTTTCGATGGGGAAGATGTTGAGTTCACGTACTCGCTCGGTGGGCGGACGTTCCTGACGCTGCTTCATCCATTTCGCCGCGACAATGCCGGGCGTGTGACCGATGTACTCGGCTCGATGGTGGACGTGACGACTGAACGACGGTATGCGCAAGAACTCGAGCATAGCGAACGGCTGTTCCGCACGCTGATCGAGAACATGCCATGCGGTATCCTCTACGAGGAATTTGCGCCCGATGGAACAACCACCCGCGTTGTGATCAACTCCGAATTCACCCAAGTAACAGGCTATACGCTTGAGTCCTATCGCCAGACAGAGATCGAAGAGCGGAACAAGCGTCTCTATCCCGAAGACCGTCCCACCGTCGAGGCGCGGTATCTTGAATGGCTTCGGAGCGATAGCACGGCGCCTTTGCATCTGCAGTACCGTTTCATTGATCGGCATGGCATTGTCCGTTGGCTCGATAACTACATTGCCCGCATTGTGCACGATGATGGATGTGAGGGGATCCTCCAAGTTGTGCTCGATATTACCGAGCGTGCGACCGCTGAACAGCGCTTGCGTCATGCTGCTTCGTACCTGGAGCAGAGCATCGAGCCGATTATCGAATGGGATAAGGATTATCGCCTAACATTCCTCAACCGTGCTGCGCATGCGGCATTCCCGGAGCTCAAGCTCGGCTCGTACCTTCTGGACCATCCGCTCGGGCAGGGGCTGGATCAGTGCGAACACCAGTGGAGCGATGAACATCAACCGGCAATGGTGCAGGTTCAATCGAAAACCTACATGCGCCTGGTAGCACAAACCGGCAAGGGATGGCGAATGTTCTGCCACGACGTTACTGCACTGGTTGAGGCAGAGCGCACACTTCGCCGCGCACTCGAACACGAGCAAACGATGAACATGCTCCGTTCGCAGTTTGTTTCGACGCTTTCGCATGAATTCCGGACACCGCTGGCGGGCATACTTACCGCCGCACAGCTCCTGGACCGCTATGGCGCAGTCATGACCGATGAGCAACGCAAAGAAACGATCCGTTCTATTACTGCCCGGGTCCGGGACTTGGAATACATCGTGCATTCCTTTACGCGACGGACTGCACTCCTGGGACGCACCGACGCGCCGTGGTCCGAGGTTGAACCGGTTGTGACTATCGAGCGCATCGCTGCCGATATCGAGATCATCGGACGAAAGCGAGCACGCCTTGCACTGCAGAGCGATGCGCCGCAGAGGGTCCTGCTCGATGCAGAGCTGTTTCGCGTGGCTATCGAAGCGTTGCTCGACAATGCAGCTCGGTACGGTCCCGAGGAAGGAACTATTGGTGTGCACATCGCCACAAGAAGCGACGATCGGCTCTGCGTTACAATTCAGGACAGCGGTATCGGTATCCCCGACGACGAGATGGAACAGCTCTTTACGCCATACTTCCGCAGCTCGCGTAGTGGGAACATCCCGGGCAGTGGTCTGAGCCTTGCAACGTTGAAGCCGCTGATTGAATCCATCGGTGGCTGCCTTCGGCTCGATAATCACCCCGACGGTGGAATGATTGCTCGGTTGGATCTGCCGTGCAGCGGTGCACCGATCAACGTCGAACAATCCTATCCGACCAGCAGTGAACAAGCAGCGCACCATCCTCCTCATTGACGATTCTGACTACATCATCGAGGGTACAGCCTCGCTGCTGCGCTTCGAGGGATATACCGTGCTCACCGCCAGTAACGGTCGAGATGGCTTGGCGCTGGCAAAGCAGCATCACCCGGATTTGATCATCTGCGACGTCTCGATGCCGGAAATGGACGGCTACACGGTGCTGCGCCACTTGCGCGACGATCCAGCAACGGCATCGCTCCGCTTCATGTTTCTGACCGCACGCGCGGAGAAAAGCGATATGCGGACGGGTATGGATATTGGCGCCGACGACTACCTGATCAAGCCATTTTCGATCGAAGAATTGCTCTCGGCCATTGATGCCCAGTGGAAAAAGTCGGATCTGCAGCAGCGGAACGTCGAGGAAATCAAGCTCAACGTTACCTATGCGCTTCCGCATGAATTCCGGACGCCACTCAACCAAATACTCTCTGCCGCCAACGTGCTCAAGACAGCCGGTGACGATCGGGCAATGGTTGCTGAACTTGCCGATGATATTCTTACCAGTGCCAAGCGGCTGCTCCGCATCACGGAAAATTTTCTCGTCTATGCGCAGCTCGAAGCGCTCAGCGCTGATCGGAATGCGCAGGAACAACTACGCCAATACCACACCGACGAAGCAGCAGCCGTTGCTGCTGACATTGCCTTCACAAAAGCGAGCCAATACGATCGCCCTGCTGATCTGGTGCTCGGTCCGGTGCCCGAGGGAGTCCGTCTTGCTATTTCGAGCGAACACCTCCACAAGGTCCTCGACGAGTTGCTCGATAATGCGTTCAAGTTTTCCACAGCGGGCACACCGGTTCGGCTGGACATCGTCGAGCGTGGCACCCAGTGGGAGCTGTGCATTCGGGACAACGGCAATGGTATGACGCCAGCGCAAATCAGCAGCATTGGTGCCTACACCCAATTCAATCGTTTCGTGCAGGAACAACAGGGGATCGGCTTGGGATTAGTGATCGCTCGGCGCCTGGTTGAGCTTCACGGCGGCCAATTCCGCATCGAGTCGGAACCAGGCCAGGGGACAACCGTGATTGTGCAATTGCCCAGTGTCCCTAAATCGTGAAGCCGCTTGCCATCATGGCAAGCGGCTTCGAATGGTGGTGATACAGCCGCTGCGTCGTGGGGCTTATGGTGAAGCTACGCTGGGATAGGCATCAACGGCTCTGCATCACCGGCTGCCACTATCGGAACAGTGACAGGAACGTCGAGGGTGCTTGGTTTGCTTGGGCCAGCGAGACGATCGAAGCTTGTTGCAAGAACTGCGCACGGATGAGCTTGAGCTGCTCTTGCGCCACGTCGGCATCTTCGATCCGCGAGATGGCAGCGTTGTAGTTGGTGATCTGCGACTTGAGCGCGTCTTCTTGCGAAGCCAGCCGGTTGGTCAAACCACCCAAGTACGAGGCAACCTTGCTGATGTTGTTGAGCGCCGTCGAAAGGCTTGTCAGCGTTGTCTGGATGTTGGCATTGTCGAAAATGCCCAGATTGCTCGACGAGACGCTGTTGAGCGAGCTCAGGTTCAATCCCGTCACCCCCGCGAAGTTGGCGTTGGTGATGTTGATGTTGAACCCGTTGGAGCCGCTGATGTCGAAGTCTGTGTTGCCGGTGGTCAGGTCCACGGCCAGCGTCAGCAGGTTGTTGGTGGCGCCGGTGCCGATGACGAACTCGGCTGAGAAGGTGCCGCTCAACAGTTGCCGTCCGCCGAAGACGGTTGAATCCACGATGGTTTGGATTTGCTGGGCAAGGCGGTAGGCGCTTTTTGCGAGGGCGACTTTTTCGTCGGTGCCGAGCGCGCCGCTGGAGGCAGTCGAGGCAGCATCTTTGATCTGCTGGAGCAGACCGCTGATGTTGTCGAGGCCGTCTTGGGCGATGTTGGTCACACTGGCTGCATCACCGACGGCATTGAGCGCCGATTGCAGCGCGCCGTTGCGTGCTTTGAGTGCGCGCGAGGTGATGTAGCCGGCGACGTCGTCTTGCGCAGAGTTGATGCGCTTGCCGGTCGAAAGGCGAAGCTGGTGGAGTGCGATTGCCCGGTTCGCCGCATCAAGTGCATTGTAGGCGTTCTCAGCGGGCGTGTTGGTGCGAATACGCGCACCATTCGAAATTGAGGATGGCATAGAACCTCCCTGAACGGAAGTGGAACATAACGCCGGCGTCCGTGCCCCTTTTGTCGTACGTCCACCGGGATTGTCGGCGGTTGCAGGGAAAAACTTTAGCCTACTGCGTACTGGTCAGTTTCGAAAGCTCGGTTGGCAGTCCCCAGAAAACCTTGACTTTGGTCGTCCGGCTTGGCAGACCGTTCCACCCGATGGCGCGAACCTCGAGCGTGTTGATGCCGCGGTGGAGCTGCCATCGAAAATTGGCACCGGCGATCGGTCGCCAGGGCGAATCATCCTGCCGAACCTGGTAGCCGGTGATCCATGGCATCGTTGTTGTCAAGTCGAGCGTGTATTCGGGTTGAGTAAACCCGCGCTGCGGTTGGTAGTGACCGGTATAGCGGAACGTGATGTACGTCTGGTCGAGTGCTCCGTATGCTTTCTGCCAGCTCCGCGTGTAGAACAAACCACTAATCGGCATTCCCTGAAATGCCAGCGGCAGCGGTAGGGAGTCGCGGCAAATGTACATGAGCAACGTAATCCTACCCTCGAACACGTAGGGATAATCGAGATAGCCTGTGTAGGATGCAAGGAACGAACGGTACTGCTCGACATGCTCATCGGGTGTTGTGCGGTAGTAGGTGCACACTTCTGTGCTGGGCATGAACTCAACTGTTAGCAGCTTACCAGCAGCGATTGCGCTCACTAACTCGTAGGCGCTGAGCCATTGCCCCTCCAGACATGGATACATTCCCCACTGTGGGTCAAGGAACACCCACTTGTGATAGGTTACCGACCAGGCTTCGACAGCGACATGCCGTGCACCGAGTGGACGGGTTTCGATGTCTTGCTTGCTCAGCCCAACCATACGAGCGGGGAATCCGTAGGCGGTGAGCACATCAACCAACAGTCGGGCGTATTCAACGCACGTGAAGCGCTCACCGTTGAGTGCACGCTCGAGCAGTTCCAGTGTACTCACTGTTGGTGGAACGGTGTTTTCCGAGTGATGGATCCACCGAGTTCCCACCCAAGTCAGGGCGCGGCGAAACGCATCCAGTTCACTGATGCTGTCGAGCCGAAGGCTCTGCCGCGCCAACTGCTGGCGATAGACGCGAGCAATCGAATCGGTCGGCGCAAACGGAAACGGATAGTATGCCGTTCGTCGGTCAATGTCGAGCTCTTGTGGAGCCGACAACACACGGACGATAAGCCGTTCGCCCGCCGGTTGTTCGCCTGCCAGTTGGGCGGATGCTCTGCTGACGACGAGCGTTAGACCAAGCAGAACAGAACACACAGTTCGGATCGCTGTCATAGGCTGCACGGTTTGAAGTACGTTGCAGTAATACGGCGGCGATGCTGTTTGTTTCACATCAGATAAATAAGCTGCGCTCTCCTTTTAGGAGAAGGCGCAGCATGATTTGGTACCAGCGGTGCGTTCTCTTACCAGGCGAGGATGCCGCCGCGGAGGTTGCGGACCTTGAAGCCCTGGGCACGCAGCAGTTCTGTTGCACGAGCACTGCGATTACCGCTGCGGCAATAGGCGATGATCTGATGATTGCGGTAGGGCTCAAGCTCTGCAAGGCGCTCCTCAAGTTCGGGAAGGGGGATCAGTATCTGTGGTTCGTATTCAATGCGTCGCTGAGCGTGCTCATCGGGAAAACGCACATCCAGCAGGAGCAACCCATTGGCCTGGCTATCGAGCAATTCCTTGAGTTGGGCAGGAGAAATCTCATCGTCGGCAGTGGGTTCTTCCTCTGGTGTGGATTCGGGTGCAGGTGGTTGGTCGGTTGTTTGAAGCGTTGGGATGAGTTCCTTTTCGATGATCTCGGTCAGCGTTGGTTTGGGAAGTGCACCGACTGCCATTTGGGGTTTACCGCCAATAGGAACAAACAGCAACGATGGAATGCTGCGGATGCCGAAAACCATTGCCAGCTCTTGTTCGGCGTCGGTGTCCACTTTGTAGAAGAGAACCTTGCCGGCATATTCTTGAGCAAGCTCTTCGAAAATCGGTGCGAGCATGCGACAGGGTCCACACCACTCAGCCCAAAAGTCAATGACGCAGGGCAGGGTTCCTTTGTAGCGCCACTCACGTTCGGTTTGGTAATCGAAAACTTTTTCCCGAAAAGTTTCAGCAGTCAGAGGCTCGGGTTTGACTGGATGCGGATGCGTGATCTGTTCCATACAACGTTGGTGATTGTGGTGGTCAGGGATTAAATTTTCGCGGGAGCAGCAGTATGCTCGGTGATCGGATACCCTGCGGCAATCCACGCGTTGATGCCGCCAGGGACGTTGACTGCGTAGGTGAAATTGTAGCGATGCAGCAGACTCGTTGCAATCGAGGAGCGGTCGCCGCCAGCACAGTGCACTGCCAGAGTGCGATCCCGCGGAATGCGATCGAGGTTGTCTTCGAGGTAACCGGCAAATACATGGAGCGCGCCCTCGATATGCCCGGCATCGTATTCGCTCTTGTTGCGAACGTCAAGCACCACAAGATCGGGGCTGCCGATGCGCTCGGCAAGTTCGTGCACGCTCATTTGTGGAAGTGTGACCAGCTCGCGTCCATTCGATGCCCACATGTTGCAATCAGGTAGGTACCCGGCGATATGGTCGAGACCAATGCGGAGAAGTTTCCGCATAACCTGTTCGATCTGCTCAGGAGGAGTCACAAGGACAAACGGCTTGTCGTAGGGGATGATCCATCCTGCCCAGGTTGAGAATGCGTTGTTGTTCTGGATGTTGACGCTTCCCGGAATATGACCGCCAGCAAAAGCAACTTTATCGCGTGTATCCACAATAAGAGTGCCCGCCGCACGAAGCTGCTCTAGCTGATCGCCACTCAGTCGCGCAGGCAGTGGTACCGCACCGTTGGGGAGAACAGGCCGAGGTTCTTTGTTGAGCTTTTTCATCATCGCGAAGTATCGCGGTGGTTCGGGTTGTCCCTCGAGCAATGCCTTGACGAAAGCATCTTCGTCGTCGAATTGCAATGCCCAGTTGGTGAGCTTTTCATAGCCAACTGTTGAGTGGGGAATTGCGCCGAGTGCCTTTCCGCAGGCCGAACCAGCCCCATGCGCAGGGTGGACCTGCACATAGTCGGGAAGGTGTTTGAATCGCTGGAGCGATTGGAACAACTGCCGGGCACCGATTTCCATCGTTCCCACCTGGCCTGCCGCTTTTTCCAGCAAGTCCGGACGTCCAACGTCGCCAACGAACACAAAGTCGCCACTGAAGAACATGATTGGCTTCGATGATGCTGGTGTATCGGTGACGAGAAACGAAATGTGTTCGGGAGTATGACCCGGAGTGTGCCAGACCTCGAACTTGATGTTGCCGACCATGAAGGTGTCGCCGTCGTGGAGTCCGACGTGGGGGAAATGATACTGCCACGATGGTCCACCTTCGTCCGAGAGATACAGCTCTGCACCTGTGGCCTGCTGCAATTCGCGCGAGCCAGAGAGGAAGTCTGCGTGGATGTGTGTTTCGAGCACATGGGTAATACGGATCTTTTCCTGTTCGGCGATCTGCAGGTACACGTCAATATCGCGTTGGGGGTCAATGACCGCAGCTGTTTGGCTGGCTTGGCAACCGATCACGTAGCTGGCGTGTGCTAAGCCTTTTTCGTACACCTGGCGAAAGAACATGGCATTGTCACAAATGGTGAAACAGAACTGTTCGATACGATGCACCGATTGTCCAGACGATTCAATGCAGCACTCTGACGAGCATCCCGAGCCCAATGCCACCGATGACCAGCGCGATGATAGCACGTAGTTGTCCGGTGTGGAGGCGATGGCTCATGTGCACCCCCAACCACATACCGGGCAATGCGCCGATAATTGCGGCTGCTGTTGTGGTGGGTTCAATCATACCGGCGATGGCTTTGCCAAGCGCTGTAGCAAATGCGCCGATAATGACGATGCCCAGCGTTGAGCCAATAGTAACGCGGATAGGAATGAGCAGGACAGTCACCATCAACGGGGAAAGCAGAAAGCCACCAGCCATACCAACCATTCCACCGAAGAATCCCACGGGTGCAGCAATCCCAATTGCCCGAGCATAGCGGAGCTTGTAGGTGGTTGATTCTGCGGTGTGACCGCTGGCAAGTATCAACACAGCACCTGCCAGAGCAACGATAGCGAACAAGCCCTCGAGAAACGGCGCGCTGACAGCGCCTGATAGCTGTGCTCCTACAAATGAAGCAAGCATCAACGGAATGCCAATGGCAAGTACTACCCGCATATCGAACGCGCCCCGCTGGCGGTGGAGGACAGCACCAAGCAGTGAGGATGCGAACACTTGCACACTGGTAATGCCACTGACCGCGTGCATGTCCATTGGCGGTTGTCCCAGTAGCGGTGGAACGATCAAAAAGGCCGGGATGAGGATTACTGCACCCCCGATGCCTATCATGCCACCAAGAATCGAGGTCGAAAACGCAAGCAACGCAATGGTCAGAAGATGGTCGAAGCTCACTGTGCTCTGTGTGAGAGTGTTTTCGGCATTGCAACAATTAGGATGCAAAATCACGCAATTGGGTGCGGATGAACATTCGCGCACGATGCAATCGCGACTTGAATGCTGGCAGACTCAACCCCATCACCGCTGCTGCTTCTTCGCTGGTGAGCCCCTCCAGCTCACGCAGGATGTAGGGCAACCGATAGTCGAGCGGAAGTTTCTGCAAGGCGCGGTGGAGGGCTTCCTCGAGCTCACGGTTCATCACAATGGCGTCGGGGCGAAGGTCGTCGCTTGCGGGTAGCTCCGTGGTAGTAGGTTCGGTCTCATCGGTGGGTGTACCGAGTTCTTCGATCGAGATGGTTGCCTGCTCGAGTTGGGTGCGGCGATTGTGCATTTGGCAATTGTTGACCACGATCGAATAAAGCCACGTGCTGAATTTTGCTCTGCCGTCGTATTGGTGAAGTTTGCGATAGACGTTGATGAAGGTGTCCTGCACAACTTCGTCGGCGTAGTCCTTGTTGTGGCAGACGTTGTAGGAGAAGTTGTACACTGTCTGCCGGTAGCGGTGGTAGAGTTCGGTGAAGGCGCGTTCGTCGCCACTTTTTGCCCGTTCAATGAGTTCGCGCTCGTCGTGCATTGAGCATGGTGAAGGTTATGGTCATCGAGAGCGAAAATAGCGTTGCTCCATCGGCTGGAGCAGATGCCGAGCGCATTCGAGCACTGGTTGCGAAACATTGCCAAAGCCAGTATCGGCTGCCGATCAGTGCGACGATGGAGGCAGCGATCCTACCGGCGTTGGAACAGGTGTTGCGCCAACCAGAGCGGCGTCTTGTGCTGGATGCTGGGTGCGGAACTGGTGCCAGTACTGCTGCCATAGCCACACAGCATCCGGATGCATTCGTGATTGGTGTGGATCGGTCGCAGGCTCGATTGCGTCGAGCACCCGCCATGCCGCCGAACGCACTACTTGTGCGTGCACGGCTGGAGGAATTTTGGCTCCTGGTGCAGCGTGCCGGTATTGTGTTCGACAAAACGTTCCTGCTCTACCCGAACCCATATCCCAAGCACCGCCAGATCAAGCGTCGCTGGTACTGCCATCCGATCTTTCCTGTGCTCCTGGCAACAACCTGTGCCCTCGAACTCCGAACAACCGAGGAGTGGTATGCCAACGATTTTTGTCTTGCCATCGAGCAGTGTCGGTGGGAATGCTCCTGCCAGCTCCTGCCGCCAACCGATGCCGACGTCCTGAGCACCTTCGAGCGGAAGTACGTTGCCCGTCGGCAGCAGCGATGGAAAGTGTGTGCCCAGCCGCGATGAAGAGCGCCGGTGCACAGGTACCCACAACCAGTTTTGTTTTGCTTCCTGCACTTCGTATCTTTGCGACGAACGTGTTCCACAGGCTATCACTGATCGCGATTGAAATCGTTGACCATGTACAGTACCGAGAGGCATTACTCTACCGCACAGAGGTGGGGAGAAGATCGTTCATTTGTGGGGCATCTGATTGAAAGGTAGTTCGACTTCGGATCGTTCTGTGCGGAAAGTTCGGATCAACAATGAAATCACTGCACTGGTTGTTCGCGTCGTTGACTCCAGCGGAACGATGCTTGGTATCATGCCAGTCTCGGAAGCACTCAAAGCAGCCTACGATCGAGGGCTGGACTTGGTCGAGATTGCACCGGGCGCTAATCCACCAGTGTGCCGCATCATTGATTTCGGCAAGTTCCAGTACGAACAACACAAGCGCGAAAAGCAGCAGCGCAAGCAGCAACATCAAACGCAGCTCAAAGAAATTCGCCTCAAAATCGTCACCGATACCCACGACTTAGACTTCAAAGCGCGCCATGCGCGGGAGTTCTTGCTCGAAGGCAATAAGGTCAAGGTGACTGTTTTCTTTCGCGGTCGTGAGATCACGCACAAGGAATTTGGCGAAAACATCCTGCAGCAATTTTGGCAGCGGCTCGAGGACATCGCCCGGCTCGATCAGCCCATCCGCAGTGAAGGGCGGACGATGACCATGATTGTTGCGCCGGATAAAGACAAAATCAAAAAGTACCAGAAGCAATCCCAGTCGAACGATCAATCTCAGTAGCAATGCCAAAGTCGAAAACGCATAGTGGCGCCAAGAAGCGCTACAAAGTCACCGGAAGCGGACTGATTGTTCGCGAGAAAGCATACCGCAGCCACATCTTGACCAGCAAGACACGCAAGCGAAAACGAGCCTTGCGGAAAGCAACCGTGGTTGATAGCGCCAATCTGGCGCTGGTCCGAGCGCAGTTGCTCCGATGATGGCAGCGCCAACAGTACGCACAGAAAATGGCTGTAAGGGCTTCTGCTCTCCTTACGCCTCCTGTATGTTTCACCAATTGACCGGAGGCAGCAATGCCACGCAGTGTCAATAAAGCAGCAGCGCACCGAAAGCGTCGTCGGATACTCAAGCGTGCCCGTGGATACTGGGGCGCGCGGTCGAAGTTGTGGACGATTGCCAAGCACCACATTGAAAAGGGCTTGCAGTACGCCTACCGCGATCGCCGCGCCAAGAAGCGGACCTTCCGCCGACTCTGGATCGTGCGCATCAACGCCGCCGCGCGGCTCAATGGAACAACCTATTCCCAACTGATCGCTGCGCTGCATAAAAAGCACATTCGTGTCAACCGCAAAGTGCTCGCTGATCTTGCCATGAACCATCCGGCTGCGTTCGCAGCGGTGGTCCAGCAAGCATTGGCATAAAGCCCGGTGCGGAAGACTGGTTTCTTGTTCTACTTTTTTTCTGGTTTGGTCCGATGAAGCTCTACGTTGGTAACTTGAGTTACCACACCACCGACAGCGACTTGGAGTCGCTCTTTTCCGCACACGGCGAGGTTGCCGAGGCGCACGTGATCATTGACCGCGATTCGGGGCGCAGCCGCGGCTTCGGGTTTGTGGACATGCCCAACGACGACGAAGCAGAGTCCGCGATCGCGGCATGCAATCAAATGCAGTTCATGGGGCGCACGATTACCGTCAACCAAGCACGCCCGCAAGGCGAGCGCCCACAGCGCCAAGGATCGCGCGGTGGCTACGGTGGCGGTGGCCGCGGCGGCTACCGTCGCTTCTAACAACTGCACGCGACACCAACACAACTGTTCGCAGCGGACCAAGCAGCACTCGCTCCTGCGGGATGCTGTTTGGTCTCCCTGCGTGCAACCGTCGTATTTTTGCGACCCAGGTCCCCGTGGGGCTATAGCTCAGTTGGTAGAGCGCTGCAATCGCACTGCAGAGGTCAGGAGTTCGAATCTCCTTAGCTCCACTCGTTGTCCGACTGTATTCTCGACGTTCAATGGCAAAGAAAAAAGGCGCCCGTGTGATCATCACGCTCGAATGCACCGAAGCTGCCAAAGAAGGCAAGCCAGCATCACGCTACACAACCACCAAAAACCGGCAAAACACTACCGAACGGCTGGAGCTCCGCAAGTACAATCCCTTCTTGCGGCGCCATACGATCCATCGTGAGATCCGCTAAGCGCTGCTGCGCAGCCAGCGCCGGACCACCGCACGCAAGCTCAGCGATTCATTGGCGGTAGTGACCATCAGAGCGACACCAATGGCGGCCAGCAGTACGTTTGCGCTCCACAGAATCACGGGCGAGGCGTACTGCCGGTCGGCGAGCTTTTCGCCGCCAATCAAGCATGCCCAGTAGAGGATGTAGAATCCCAAGCTGATGAGTGCGCTCATTCCGAACGACCCTCCACGCGTGCGAATTCCCAACGGACACCCCACCAACACAAAGACCAAACAGGCAACCGGAATCACATACTTTTTCTGGATTTCCACTTCGTACTGCCGCGCCATACGGTCAGCATCGTTGTATTGATAGCCAATTGTGCTCAAGTGACTGGCCAGCAGTGCAGCCTGCTCTGGCCATGCCGATGGCGCCAGTACGTGTCCCGCTCCGAGCAATCGATCCAGGTGCTGGCTCACTGCCTGCTCGATGTTCTGCCAATGGACCTGCTGTTGCTGTCGCGCTGAGCGGACAATCATTTCCATGTCGGCGATCCGCATCTCACGATCGCCGCGGGAAATCGCACCTTCCCCGCTACGCTCTAAGAGGAAACCGTAGGCTGGAATGATCACAAGCTGGCGCGCGAAACGGATGTAGCGATAGTCTCCACGCCGCTGACGTGCGTACTGGTGGACGTCGCCCTGGTACAACTCCAAGAGCACGTAGCGGTAGCTCGGCGAAAAACGTAGGTACCCGCTATCGGCGTTGACAATGGTCATTCGGTTGATGTCGCGCCGATCGAAGATTGTGATGCCGCGAAGGTGCGTCTGCGAGGTATCAATCCAACGTGCCAGAAGCGTGTAGCCCTCCAGTTGCGTGCTGAATTGTCCTGCTTCGAGTGCAAAGGTGGGTTTTTTCCGTTGGATGTCCATCAGCATCGTTTTTGCGCGGTGATTGGCGTCGGGGAGCACAGCGTCGTTGAACCAAAACACTGCACCTGTCAGTGCCGCACCACTAATGATGACTGGCAGCATCATCTGGAAAAGGCTCATACCACTGGCTTTCATCGCCGTCACTTCGTGGGACTGTGCCAAACGACCGAAGGTCATCAGCGACGAAAACAGTACTCCAATCGGTACTGCCAGCACCACCATCCACGCAATGTTGACCGCGATCAATTGAGCAATGACGAGCGCGCCAAGCCCCTTACCCACCAGTTGGTCGAGCACGCGGAGTAGAAACTGCATCAAGAACAAAAACAGCACCACGCTTGCCCCGAACACGAAGGGTGGCAAATGGGCAGCGACGATGTAACGAGAAAGCAGCCGCATGATTAGCTTCGGCGTTGACGAAGTTGGGCGATCTTTTCTTCAAAGACCGCCCGGCGCTCCGGATGTTGCCGCGCCAGGATCGTGTAGGCTTTGATTGCCTCTTCGAGGGCACCTTGTTGCTCGTAGATGATCGCCATCGTTTCGCTGACGACGCTGGGTTCATCACTTTCGACCGCGCTCGGCGGCGGTGGAGGAGTTGGTGTGCTGGTGTCGGGGGATTTGATGCGCACTTGCTCCAATCGTTCTGCCAACAGCTCAAGCGACGTTTTGTGGGGTGGTGGCTCGGGAGCTGGTGCTCGCGATCGCAGCTCGTGTTCCAGATCGGCTGGGCTGAGTGGCACCGCTGCTCCTCCTGTGCGTCCGCGGTGGAGTTGACGCTGCGAACCGCGAATAGGCCGAAAGGCAGGATACTCCACCGTTGCAGTTTCCATCTGACGGTTGGTCTCGATACGCAGGGGCGCAAATTCCAAGCCCGGTATGAGCCGAATGTTGCTGCTTCGCACCATCCGTGATGCCCGGCGATCGAGCGTGGCGGTTTCAACAAGGCGCATCGTGTATGTCGGTGTTTCGCGCAGAGCTGCTGCTGGTGGCGCGTCAGTGCTCGGCCCGGAGTAGTCGGCGGGTGGGGAAGTAGTTGCCGTTTCCGGAGCCGCAGCCGAAGACGGGGACGTATCAGTGCTTTCCGCTTCGGTGGATATGTGCTCCTGGAGAGTGGTTTCGGAAGATTCCACTGCCTCAACAACGGGATTGCTCAAGGGAGCTTCGGGCACGGAAGCAGAGACCGTTTCCTCGAGGCTTGTCTGCTGCAGTCCTTCCGGTTGTTCCTCGGCGAGAGTCTCCTCCTGTGGCGATAACGGTGGCTCCATGGGGGTACTCTGCAGAACATCGTCTGCTACGGAGTCGGCTTCTGCAGTCGAAGGAACTTCTTGTGTCGGTGATGGTGAGGAGAAAGATTCTGCCCCAGTATCTGCGGGCACCTGCGCTGAGGATGTATGGGAAATCAGCTCTTCTAACTGCTCATGGAGTAAGCGCAAGCCGCGATGTGCCGGGAACCGAGCAATAGCGCTAGCGACAACGTCGTATGCCGTCGGGACGTCGTGCAATTGCAGATAGGCACGCGCCAGCAGTGCGTAGGCAGTGGCATAGTCGGGGAATTCCCGGATTCCTTCTTCCAGTAGCGCCACAGCCTCGTTGGTTTTGCCTGCCCCGAGCAGCCGTTGCGCGTGGAGTGTAAAATGCACCGTTGCCATGCGTATCAGCGCCGCCGTCCCAGCAGTCGCAGAAGATTCAAGAACAGGTTGATAAAATCAAGGTATAATGCCAGCGCTCCGATGATCGCGTAGTTGGTCGCTCGTGCTTCATTTGCAGCAGCCGTGGCATAGAGTTCCTTGATGCGCTGCATGTCGTAGGCAGTAAGCCCGACGAACACAATCACGCCGACAACCGATGCAGCAAACGCCAGCGCAGAGCTTTGCAAGAAAATGTTGACCACCGATGCCAGAATCAGCCCAATAAGCCCCATGAACATGAAGCTCCCAACGCTGCTTAGGTCGCGCTTGGTTGTTGCGCCATAGAGCGCCGTAGCGCCGAAGGTGCCGCACGTGATCAGGAACACTGTCGCCAGCGATTCGGTGGTATATGCGTAGAACAGCACTGCAAGTGTTTTCCCGGTCAGTACCGAGTAGAGGAGGAAGAGTACCTTTGCGGTGCTCGGACGCATACTCTCAATGCGAGCCGACAGGTAGATGACCAGCCCGATCATTGCGATTGCCAACACCCACCGGAGCTGAATGCTCAGCTCGAAGATGGCAGGAATCGAAAGGGTAGTCCATGCTGCCAGCGTCGTTGCCAATAGACCGCCGGCCATCCAGGCGTAGACCGTTTGGATGAACAGTCGCTGTTGGGCGATCTCATCGGGGTATGTCGCAAAAAAACTCGTTGGGGCATCGGTTCGCATAGCAGACCATCGAAAGGTGAAACAGACGTGGATGCAAGACTACTTGGAACGTTCGATAGTGTACTGAGCAAAGGCAGCGAGCATAGCGCGGTACTCTGAGTCGGGGAGCTGCTCGAGCAAGGCAATTGCTTCCCGCACCAGTGTATCGGCTGTTGCCATTGCGCTCTCGATACCGCCATAGTCGACGACGAATGCCACGATGCGCTCGACGCTGCCATTGCGATGCGTGGAGCGCAAGAGCTGCCGAATCTGTGTTGCTTGGCCTGCTGGGGCATTGGCAAGTGCTCGCAGCAGCGGTAGGGTGATTTTACCTTCGCGAATATCGTGCGCAGCTGGCTTCCCCAAGATCGCACTGCAGCTGGTGTAGTCGAGCACATCGTCACGGATTTGGAATGCCATGCCGACGCGTTCGCCGAACGCACCGAGCAGCTGACAAACCGCGGGATCAGCACCTGCACTAACCGCACCAATTTGGCAGCAGGTGGCTATCAACGATGCTGTTTTGTCGGCGATGATGCGCAGGTAAGTCCCCTCGTCAGTACGGCGCTTGCGAAAGTTCTGGACCTGCAGCAACTCACCTTCGCTCATGCGGCGGACAGCGTCGGCGGTGATGCGCAAGAATTCGAACTCCTCGTGTTCGACCGCCAATAGCAACCCTCGCGCCAGCAAGTAATCACCCATCAAGACGGCGACCTTGTTTTTCCAGAGCGCATTGATGCTGGCAAGCCCGCGCCGAACGGGAGCTTGGTCCACGACGTCGTCGTGGACGAGGGTTGCTGTGTGAAGCAATTCCACCATCGCTGCGCCAATGGAGGTACGATCGGTGATACCACCGGCTGCGCCAGCGCTCAGGAACACCAGCGTTGGACGTAACTGCTTGCCCCGGCTACGGAGCAGATACCGCACCACTAAGTTCAGGAGCGGCACAGCAGACCTCATCTGCCGCGCAAACGTGCGGTTGAAACGGTCCAGGTGCTCGCGGATTGGCTGGGCAAAGGTTGCGTCAGTCATGGTTGGTCGCTGGCTGCAGCGCGTCGTTTGACCGCGAATTTAGAAATGACAATGCTCAGCTCGTAGAGCACGTAGAGCGGCGCAGCAAAGAATAGTTGGTTGATTGGATCGGGTGTCGGCGTCAACACGGCAGCAATAATCAAGATCAGCACAATTGCATGCCGGCGGTAAGTGCTCAACAACGTCGGCGTCACGATCCCCACACGCGAGAGCACGTACATAACCATCGGCAGTTCGAAGATGAGACCTGAAGCCAGAATCACGGTTGCGAAAAAACCTAAGTATTCGTTGACGTCAATGATATTCTCGATGTGCGAGGATCCAAAGCTTTTGGCAAACGCCATCATCGAGGGGATCATGCCGAAGTATGCAAAGGCAATACCGACGAGAAAGCACACACTCGTCCACGCTGTGATTTGGCGAGCCCAGCGGCGTTCGTGCTCGTACAAACCCGGTACGACAAAGCGCCACAGATTCCAGAGAACCCACGGAAAACCCAGGATGAATCCACAGATGAAAATCAGCTTGAAGTAAAGGAATGCCTGCCCGAATGGTCGGAGGTTCTGCAAGCGTAGTCCCGCTTCCAGAGCCGGTCGCAGCAGGATGTACTCGACGATGTCGCCGATAAAAAAGCTCACAGCGATTGAAGCAACGAGCACCCCGACAACGCCGCTCAGGATACGGCGCCGAAGCTCATCGAGGTGATCGAGAAAACCCATTTCGCGTTCAGTCGGCGTTTCCATCCAGTGGTGAGGTCGTGTAGTTTTGCGCCGCAAACTTACTTGGGTGCACACGTGTATGCGCCGCTTGGAGGAATTGTTGGCGGTCTATCCAGCGCGCCAAGTGGTGGGTGACCGTGCCCAGATGGTTGCGCAAATTATGCTCGATTCACGGGCAGCAGGACCACACACACTCTTTGTTGCCCGTCGCGGCACCAAACACGACGGCTTGGCCTACGTGCGCGATGCCTACGACCGCGGCTGCCGCATAATTGCCAGTGATCGAATGCCACCGATGCTGCCGGAGGGTTGCACGTTCATCCTTGCCGACGATCTGCTTGGTGCGTTGGCGCAGTGGAGCCATGCGCTGTACGGCTTCCCAAGCATGGCGCTGGATGTCTACGGAGTGACCGGAACGAACGGTAAAACGACAACAACATTTTTGCTGGCGCACCTGCTTGGTGGCTGCCAGGTGCCTGCGGGCATCATTGGGACGCTTGGTGCAGAATGGAACGGACACCAGCGCCCCACTCGCCATACCACGCCAGAAGCACCAGAGCTTGCCGATATGCTCGATTGGCTGCGCCAGAGCGGCTGCCAGGCTGTTGCTATGGAGGTAAGCTCACATGCACTTTGGTGGCGTCGTGTCGAGGGAATCCGCTTTGCCGGCGCAGTATTTACCAACTTGACTGCCGACCACTTGGACTTCCACCGCACGATGGATAACTACGCTCGCGCCAAAAAACGACTCTTCGACATGCTCCCACCCGATGCAGTGGCCGTTGTTTGGTCCGATAGCGAATGGAGCGACCTGATGACGGCCGACACCAAAGCATCTACCGTCTGCAAAGTTGGGAGGGACTGGAACGCAAACGTCCGTATCTGCGATGAGCAGCTCGGCGCGGATGGCTCGCGCTGGCGTTTGGTCTGGGATGATGGTCACACTCTCGAGCTTGCCATGCCGCTGGTTGGTTCGTTCAACGTCGAAAATGCGTCGTTAGCAGTAGTGCTCCTGGCAGCGCGTGGATATGAACTTGACCAACTTGCCGAGCGCCTCCGCACAGCGTATTCACCACCAGGGCGCATGGAACGTTACCACCTACCAAACGGTGTAACAGCGCTCGTGGATTATGCTCATACACCCGATGCTCTCGAACGTGTTCTCCGGGGCTGTCGCAAAATGATGTCTCCTCAAGCGCGGCTTATCTGTGTCTTCGGCTGCGGTGGCGATCGGGATCAAGCAAAACGTCCCCTGATGGGTGCGCTCGCAGTGAGCCTTGCCGATCAGGTAATTCTTACCTCCGACAACCCGCGGAGCGAAGACCCCGCCCGCATTATCGCTGATATTCGTGCAGGCATTGACCTGGTTCACCCTGCCAAGCGCCGCGCTGTTGTTGAAGAAATCCCCGACCGTGCCGCTGCCATCACCGCAGCAATCACGGCTGCCCAGCCAGGCGATTGGGTCTTGGTTGCTGGGAAAGGACACGAAGACTACCAAATCATCGGCACCGAGCGGGTGTCCTATTCCGATCGCGCCTTGCTGGCATCCTACCTGTGTGTTAGCAAAACGTAACATGCTTCTACCCTCAAGAGAGGGTAGCTTTGCAAGTTGTGTGGTTCTACTGTTTTCGGTTCTTTGGAGATGATCAAACACGCATTCGTCCTCGCAGTTTACTTGGTGAGCCTTCCCTTTGCAGCGTCGGCACAACTACAGCTCAACGGCGCTGGCGCGACGTTCCCGTATGTGCTCTACTCGAAGTGGTTCGACGTCTATAGCAAAAAATCCGGAATCCACTTCAACTACCAATCCATCGGTTCGGGGGGAGGAATCAAACAGGTTATCGAAGGGACAGTGGACTTTGGTGCCAGCGATGGTCCGATGACCGACCAGCAATTGGCAGAAGCAAGCGCCAAGCGCGGTAGCCGTGTGCTGCATATTCCCACCACCATTGGTGCCGTTGCGATTGCCTACAACCTTTCTCTTCCGCAGCCACTCAAATTGAATCCTGCTGTGCTGGCGGATATTTTTCTGGGTGTCATCAAACGTTGGAATGACCCACGCATCGCTGAGATCAATCCAGGGGTTACTCTGCCGGATAAACCGATCGTGGTTGTCCATCGCAGCGACGGTAGCGGGACAACGGCGATTTTCACTGACTACCTTTGCAAAATCAGCGGCTACTGGAAACGCAAGTACGGTCAGGGGACGTCGGTCAACTGGCCGAAAGGCACACTGGGTGCTAAGGGCAACGAAGGGGTCGCTGGACAAATCAAGCAGCTTCCGGGCAGCATTGGCTACATCGAGCTTGCCTACGCTGAGCAGAATAAGCTTCCCTATGCCGCGGTGCAGAACTATGCTGGCGAGTACGTCCTTCCCACGCTGGCAGAGGTAACCCGTGCCGCCGAGAGTGCAATCGGTTCGATTGCCGATGACTTGCGCGGCTCGATTACCCAGCCCGGACGTGGCTATCCTATCGCAGGACTGACGTGGTTGCTGGTACTCGAACGTCAACCCGACCGCGCTAAAGGCAAAGCACTGGCAGATTTCCTCCGCTGGGCATTGACCGAGGGACAAACCTACTGTGCGCCGCTGCACTACGCGCCCTTGCCGAAAGTACTTGCCGATCGCGCCCTCAAAGCAGTTGCCCGCATTCGCCCGTAGGTGTAGCATTTCCGAAATACCGCCAGCGGCAATGCCACGTCTGGTTTGCTGAGCGCTCATTGTGTTGAACCTGACGTCCGAGGGAACCTTTGACGGTTGGCATTGTGCAAATTTGATAGCCATACGGTCAACACCATCACAGCCGCAAGATGTCTGGTTCCTCGACGACAGTAGCAGAGCATTCGCCATGCTTTTTGCTTACAGATTTCGGCGATCGTGATGCCTACGTTGGTGTGATGAAAGCGGTCATGCTGTCGGCAGCGCCCTCCTTGCCGATTGTTGACCTCTGCCATGCTATCGAGCCGCAGAATGTGCTCTCGGCTGGCTACGTCTTGCTGACAGCAGTTCCGTACCTACCCGATGGCAGTATCGTTGTGGCGGTGGTTGATCCTGGTGTTGGAACGCGGCGTCGAATCGTCGGGATTGTCTTTGAGGGATGGACGCTGCTTGTACCCGATAACGGTCTTGTCTCGCTGGTCTTGGAGCGTTACCAGTGCCGTAGCGCCTGGGAGATTGCGTGGGAGCGCCTTCGTTCATCGCCACCATGTGCAACATTCCACGGGCGGGACATCTTCGCACCATGTGCAGCACTCCTGGCTACCAAGAAACGGACACTTGCCCACGTAGGAAACCCGATTGATCCAGCATCGCTTGTACGCCTGGACACCAGACCAGAAGCACGTCCCCAGGGAATCGTTGCCTCCATTCTCCATGTGGACCGGTTCGGGAACCTGATAACAAACGTTGAAGCAGCACCGTGGGGAATCGTCCCTGGTGCAGATTGGGTCTGTCGTGTTGGGCAGGATGTGCTTCCACTTGTGAGCACGTTCGGGAATGTAGAACCTGGGGAATCCCTTGCCTACATTGGCAGCAGTGGCTTCATCGAGATTGCTGTCTGCAATAGCAGTGCCGCCGCGCGGTATGGCACTCGACCGCCTGTTTTCATCCACCATGCACCCTAACGAACAATCGGACTGGTAGTGCTTGTCAGGGACAGTACTCTTCTGCCATAGAAAAGTCAGACAATCTTTGTCTGGTTTCGTAATTTAGACTTGGTCTAAGTTTGTATCATTTCTCACATGCTTGTCTATGCGCTTTGTTCTCTTGGCTTTGCAGTGTGTGTATGTGGTGTCGCTCTGTGTCGCTGGGAATGCGACTGGTCGTTCTCGGCGGAACGATACACTCGAGGTGGTCAAATCGCCAGTAGTTGTGGAAGGGCAGCCGGTGCTGGTGCGGCAGGTGCTGCCATCAATTGATGGGGTGCGAATTCTGGCAAGTAAAAAAGGCGAGGTGCTACGCGTTAGTTCTGCCGATGCGAACGTAGCATTCAACAACACACGGCAGACGTTTGGTCGCGTTGCCGGTGTGATGGTATGGGAAAACGATGGCAGTGGTGTTCAGGCTGGTGTTGCAGTGCGAGGGTTGAGTCCAAACCGTTCGTGGGAATTCAACACGCGATTGGACGGCGCCGATATTGCCGCTGACATTGCGGGGTATCCGGAAGCGTACTTTACGCCGGCGTTCGAATCGCTCGATCGGATTGAAATTATTCGCGGTGCGGCATCCCTGCAGTATGGTCCGCAGTTTGGTGGTTTGCTCAACTATGTGACAAAATCAGCACCGGCAGACAAAACACTTGGGGTTGAGTCGTCGCAGATTGGTGGGCAGAATGGCTACTACTCGACCTATACCGCTGTTGGTGGATCGTCGGGGCAGTGGTCGTACTATGCGTTTGCGAACTATCGTCGCTCCAATGGGTGGCGGCTGCCGGTGCAACTCCGCTCAGGGGAGCAACGTGAGAGCGATGGTTTCTGGCAGTATTCCGTGATGCCAAAGGTTACCTACCGTCCCGCTGAGCACACGCAGATCACCGCCGAAGCAACCCTGATGCAGTATCGGCTTCAGCAACCGGGCGGACTCGATTCGGCACAGTTTGCCACCAACCCACAGCAAGCGATGCGCTATCGTGATTGGTTCGGTGTGCAGTGGATCGTCCCGACGCTGACGCTACAGCACAGAGTCAACGACTACATGCAGGTAGAAGCCAAGCTCTTTGGGGTTCTTGGGGATCGGCAAAGCATTGGGTTGACGACCAGCCCGAGCATCGCCGATACAGGCACCAATCCGCGCCGCGTCAACACTGACGCTTATCGTAATGCCGGGCTGGAGTTCCGCACGCGGTACGATGTTCGGCTGTTCGACCGTGAGCATCCGCTGGCAGCTGGGCTTCGGTTGTACCGCGGTTTCACCCATCGCAAGCAGGGACGTGGACCTGACGGCGATGGTTTTAGTGCAGAGTATGTTGGGGCGCTTACACGTGATTTGGAGTTTACATCGCAGAACGTTGCTGCATTTGCTGAGTGGAATCTTCGCTTGGGGCAAGGGATCAGCCTCACACCTGGTGTGCGACTTGAATGGCTTCGCATGAACGGAAGTGGTCGGTACTCTCGGGAGAAATCAGCGGTATCTGCTCAGCCGTTCGATACGCTTGGGCCGATGCTAGAGTTCGACAAAGTTGCCACGGAGACACTTCCCCTGCTCGGGCTGGGAGTGCAGTGGCAAGCGATGGAACGCCTCGAAGTTTATGCCAATGCCTATCAGAGCTGGCGTCCGGCGCAATTCAGCGAGCTCTTTCCCAGCGATCCCAGTGTCGCAGTGGATCCCGCCTTGCACTCTTCTCGTGGAGTTTCGACGGATGTGGGGATTCGCGGTACAATCGGTGGTGGTGTGGCCAGTTTTGATGTCTCGGGGTTCTACCTGTACTACGGCAGCCGGATTGGGACCCTTGCACGTTCGGTGCTCGGCGCTGATACAGTGTTGCTGACCGATGGTGCCACGCAGCTTCGGCGAAATCTCGGCACCAGCGAACATCGCGGTGTGGAGTTTTACGCTGAGCTGTTTGCCGATCGCCTCGTGGCGCTGGGGGTACATCGTGCGTCGGTATTCGTTGCAGGTGTATTCACCGATGCGCGCTACACCAGTGGACCAACAGCCGGCAAGCGGGTTGAGTATGCACCCGAGTGGATTGTGCGCAGTGGCATACGCTACCAGTGGGGGGATGTCCTGACGCTCTCGCTGCAGGGCAGCTTTGTCTCTTCGTGTTTCTCGGATGCAAACAATACCCCCAGCAGCAGCAATGGGGTCAACGGCACTATTCCCGCCTATACGGTTTGGGATGCCAGCGCGCAGGTTCGGATTACCAACTGGCTCCTTGGTGAACTCAGCGTCAACAACCTCTTCGACCGTCGCTATTTCACTCGTCGTGCTGGCGGTTATCCGGGTCCGGGTATCATCCCTGCTGACGGACGGATTGCTGCTGGCGGTGTCCGAATCTTGTTCTAACCATTGCTGAGGTTTCGAATGGATGTGCAGTTTGTGGCGATCAATTACATCCGGTGCCGGCCTGATTATCGAGCGCGCTTCGAGGAACTGTTCCGTAGCCGCGCCCATGCGATAGATCGCATGCCCGGATTTGGTGGAATGCGGGTGCTTCGTCCGCAGAAACCCGACGAACCCTACTTGGTTGTCAGTTTCTGGGAGAGCGAAGCAGCATTTCGCGCGTGGGTTGGCTCGCCTGAGTTTTTGGAGGGGCATCAACGTGGCTTCGATGATCTCCGCCAAGCCCGTGAGCGGGGTGAGGAACCGCCAATGTCGTCGGAGTTCATCACCTACGACGTCATCACGCAGTAGGCTGCGGTCATCAGGAACGCTCGTGGGTGCCGCGCTGGGGGGACGTCTCTTGCTGGGCGGTACTGGCAGCCTCGGGAAAGCGGCTGCTAAGCTGTGCCAGCGTCTGCAGCTCGTCGGTGGTGAAATGCTGTGTCATCTGCTCAAGGGCAGAACGCAAGAACGGATCGAGTTGCTCAATAGCGCTGCGCCCCTGTTGAGTGATGCGGTGAAGTACTACTCGCCGATCGTGGGTTGCATGCTCACGCTCGACGTAGCCAGCAGCAACCAGTCCATCAATGGCGCGTGTAACGTCGGCATGCTGCTCGATGAGCTGAGAGACGATCTGCGAACGTGATATCCCCTCTGCCGGTGCACGACCGAGGATGCGGAGGATGTTGTACTGCACACCGGTGATGCCGAGCCGGGAACACGCAGCTTCTACGACGTCGTCAATTGCGCGCGCAGCTCGCCGCACGCTCAGGATCGCTTCCAATGCAGCCTTCTGCTTCGGAGAGGAATGGGACGTCGGCATAAAGCATGTAAAAACAAATATTGGATTTCCTAATTTCGCACCTACGCTTCACACTCAAATATCGCAAATGACAATAGTGGCTTCTTCGATACTGTGTTTGTTGTTGCTCCTTGTGGTACCGGCTGGCGCTGGGAGTACTGACCATGGCAAGCCCCTTCCGCCGGAGCGTTTGGATCCGCGCGAGCAGCACTTGCGGAACATTGTCCAACTGACCTTCGGCGGCGAGAATGCCGAGGCATACTTTTCGTTCGACGAGCGGCAGATCATCTACCAAGCTCATGCCGATAGCGGCTGTGACCAAATCTATGTGATGAACACCGATGGTTCGGGCAAACGCTTGGTGAGCACCGGAAAGGGACGAACAACCTGCTCCTACTTTTTGCCCAACGGTGAGATCATCTATGCCAGCACGCACGAACACGATCCGAACTGCCCACCACTGCCGGATCGTTCGCGTGGGTACGTCTGGCCACTCTATCCGGAGTACGAAATCTACCGCGCCGCAGCCGATGGATCAAACCTTCGGTGTATCATCCGCAGCAGTGGCTACGACGCCGAGGCAACGGTCTCGCCGACGGGAGATAAGATCGTTTTTACGTCCACTCGGGATGGGGATATTGAGCTGTACTCCTGCGACCTCGATGGTAGCAACGTCCGCCGGCTCACCCATGCATTCGGCTATGATGGTGGTGCATTCTATAGCTTCGACGGCACCAAAATTGTCTTTCGCGCTTCGCGTCCGAGCGGCAAAGATTCGATCGAATACGCGCAGTTGCTCGAGCAGCATTTGGTCCGTCCTCGCGCACTGGAAATCTACGTCATGGATGCCGATGGCTCCAATGTTCGACAAGTGACCAACAACGGGGCAGCCAACTTCGCGCCCTTTTTCCATCCCGATGGCAAGCGGATCATCTTCAGCTCGAACATGGCCGATCCGCGCTCACGGAATTTCGACCTCTACATCATCAACACTGACGGGACTGGCTTGGAGCGTATCACCTACTACGAAGGCTTCGATGGCTTCCCCATGTTCTCCCGCGATGGTAAAAAGCTCATCTTCTGTTCCAATCGAAATGGTTCCCGACCCGGCGAAACCAACATCTTCATTTGTGACTGGGTCGAGTAATATGTCTCACCACTTTTTCAGCTCCCCTATGCACCGCATCATTCGGGCTGCAGCACTGGCAGCATTGCTTGTTTGGGTCGGCTGTAAGGACAACTCCACCAACGAGCCGACGCCGACGACGCTGAACGTCGTTGTCAAATCCAACCTTTCGCCATCCGCCCAGGATGGTTGGCTCTACTACTCGTTCGATCAAGACACAGTGATCAACCCCGCTTCGCGTGATGGCGCAGATTGGGACGTCAAGTTCCGCTACGTGCCCTACGACACTTCCCAAACAGGTATTGGCTATTTTGTAGCTGTGTACACCCAGCTTGGTCCGATGTTTTTCAACTCTGGCACGGTCAATCCTAATGGAAAGACCCAAGCGGCTTTGCTGAATGTACCGTTTGATTCGCTGGCAGATGCAACGCCCTACGTGCAACAGCTCCGCAACGACGACACCAGTCGGTCTGAGCGCATCGTTCCGGTGCTCGGTGGAGGAAACTTGTTTGGTTACACAGGACCACCACGCCATGCAGTGACGATCAACCCGGATATGACATTCTTGGTGCGCACCAAGAGCAACCGTTACGTGAAATTCCAGCTCTTGAGCATCTACAAGGATGCACCATCAGCGCCAAGCTACTCATCGGAGACAAACTACTACACGATTCGATACGTCAAGGGAGATGGAACGCGACTGCGATAGCAGATGTTATCTTTGCAGCAAACAGTGACCACCTTCCAGGTGATGCGCCATGTACGGTAACCTGAGTATTACCGAGCCGATCAAGGACGATCGCTATGCCGAGGATCCGGAAAAGCTTGCCGAGTTCGAGGCCAAGATCGAGCGGGGCGAAAAGATCGAGCCCACCGATTGGATGCCGCGGGAGTATCGGCGGCAGCTATTGCGTATGATCGAGCAGCATGCGCATTCGGAGATCATCGGTGCCCTTCCCGAAGGAACATGGATCACCCGTGCACCGGGGTTCAAGCGGAAAATGGCGCTGATGGCTAAGGTCCAGGACGAAATCGGACACGGACAACTGCTCTACAGTGCTGCCGAGACGCTCGGTAAATCGCGCGAGCAGATGCTCAGCGACTTGCTCAGTGGCAAGGCTAAATACTCGAACGTGTTCAACTATCCCGCCCAGACGTGGGCAGATACTGCCGTCATTGCCTGGCTTATTGATGCGGCGGCGATCATCAACCAAGTCACCAACGCCAAAGGCTCGTACGGTCCCTACAGCCGTGCGCTTGAGCGCATCTGCATGGAGGAATCATTCCACCTCAAGTACGGCTACGATAACGTTGTCACGCTGGCAACCGGGACCAAAAAGCAAAAGCAAATGGTGCAAGAGGCGCTCAACCGTTGGTGGAAGCCTATTATGCACTTTTTCGGTCCGCCCGACACCATCTCGCAACACACGGCGATTTTGATGCGGTGGAAGGTCAAGATTGCCTCCAACGACCAAATGCGACAACAGTTTCTCGAAAGCTATGTGCCCAAAATTTGGGAGTTAGGCTTGACCGTTCCTGATCCGAATCTGCGCAAGAATCCCGATACCGGTCAATGGGAGTATAGCGACCCCGATTGGGACGAGTTCTGGCGTGTCATCAATGGGAATGGGCCTTGCAACAAAGAGCGCTTAGCCGTTCGCCGGTGGGTTGAGGAAAGTGGCGCATGGGTACGCCGAGCGCTAATGAAGCCCGATGCCCAGTATGTCGCACCGCTCAGCTAAGCCGGAAGGTTTTTGCTACCCTGGTTGATTCGCATCCAACATTGTGCTGCAGCCGCTCTCCCGCACCAGGAGGAGCGGCTGCTTGCTTTTCATTAGCCGCTTACGATCCACCGCAGAATTTGGCGGAATGAGGGGCGCTGCCCGTAGCGCAGAATGCCGATACGGTAGATTCGACCGGCAAGCCAAATTGCTCCAAACGTTGCGATGACCATCAGCACAACGGACGCTGCAACCTGCCACCATGGTACTTCGGTGGCAAACAGGCGCATCACCATCAAAATCGGGCTGAACATCGGCACCAGCGATAGCACCACCGCAAGCGTGCTATCGGGAGCATTCATGATGAGGGGCACCGTCAGAATGGGCAGCACGATGAAGATGCTCACGGGCGCTTGCAGCGTTTGAATATCTTGCTCGGTGTCGGCAGCAGCAGCTATGCCTGCAAACAGTGTCGAGAAGAACACGTAGCCAGCCAGGAAGAAGAACACAAATGCAGCGATCTGTCCCAGTGATATGCTCGGTGGCTGGAGCAGGACGGTCGCAATGTCGTTGTTCTGTGTGCGGTAGTAGGTGAGGGCTTCCATGTGGGTTGCAGCACCGCTCATCGAAATGAGCGCAGTGCCAACAAGGGCGAAAACGCCAGCAGTGAGGACCATCCAGAGAACCAGTTGAAATAGCCCCACCGCACCGACACCTGTAATCTTGCCCAGCATGATGTCGAACGGTCGTGCCGACGATGCAAGAATCTCGACGATACGATTGGTTTTCTCTTCGAGGACCGAGCGCATGACGATGCCGCCATAGACGAACAGCAGCGTGTACACAACAAAGCTGAGCAGGTAACCGATGCCTGTCAGGAGCGCAGTTTGATCGCGTTCGGTGCGTTCGGCAGTGACCTTGACGCGCTCGATCTTGGTACGATGCTCGATCACACTGATGAGGGCAGTGTCGGCGCCATGCAGCAAGAGCCGCTCCCGGCGGAACACATCGCGAACGGCAGAGGTGATTGCTTCGTGCAAGCCGAGCCCACCTCCGCCGCGCGTGAAGAGTACGACACTATCGCGCTCGAGGGCATTGCGAGGAATCAACAGGTATCCGGTCAATTCCTCGGCCAGTACCTTCGCGCGAAGTTTCGAGGGTGGCTCCTGTGCCTGTACAAATACAGCGGTATCGGCTGCGATCAGTTTTGCAGCCAGATTGCGGCCACTTTCGTCCCATATTGCGATGCGATGGGGGGCAGAAACTTCCAACTGGGAGAGCACAATTGGCAGTGCCACCAGCAGCAAAATACCCAAGGGAGCGAGCACAGTCGCAATGATAAAGCCCTTGGTCCGAACGCGCGAGACGAATTCGTGGCGGGCGATGATCCATGCAGCGTTCATGCGGCTATCTCCTGAGGTTGTGTCCGGCGTACCGTCTCGATGAAAATTTCGCGCAAGGTAGGCTCGACGCATTCTGCGCGTCGAAGCATGGTGTGTTGCAGAGCCTCGGCGATAATGTGCTGCGCCTGTGGGAGACCGCCACTCAACTCGATTGCTGCGCTATGGTCACGGCGCTCGAGGATCGTGACTGCGCCAAGGCGGTCGAGGAAACTATCGTCGCCGTCGAATTCCAGTTCGAGCCGACGAATGCCATAGCGCGCCTTGACCTGGCGGAGACTACCGTACTCGACGATCCGCCCACGATTGATCAGGACAATGTCGTCGCAGAGTTGCTCAACCTGCTCCATCACGTGGGTAGAAAACAGAATCGTTGTGCCGCTCGAGCGCAGTTCAGCGATGACGTCGAGGAATACCTCGACGTTGAGCGGATCGAGTCCGCTGAACGGTTCGTCGAGCACAAGCAAGGGCGGCTGATGGAGCACTGATGCAATGAATTGCACTTTTTGACTCATGCCTTTGGAAAGCTCGCGTACTTTCTTTTTCTCCCAACCGCGGGCATCCATTCGCTGGAGCCACCAGTGTGCTCGCTCGCGTGCCGTTGGCGCTGACAACCCTTTCAGTTGTGCAAAGTATTGGAGGTTATCGAGCACGGTCAGGTTCTTGTAGAGCCCGCGTTCTTCGGGCACGTACCCGATGCGCTGCTGATGCTCGATGCGAAGCGGTTCCCCATTGAAGAGAATGCGCCCCTGGTCGGGCAACAAAATCCGCGTGATCATGCGCAGCAGCGTTGTCTTTCCCGCTCCGTTGGGACCAAGCACACCGAAGAGCCTGCCAGGTTCGACGCCGAACGTGATGTCGTCGTTGGCGCGGTAAGTGCCGTACCATTTCGAGACGTGCTCCAGCTCCAGGAATGCCATCAGTGATGGAAACAGTGGTGAAAAACCGGTGCAAAAATACGAGCCCAAAAGCGGCCGGTTGCAGTGCTGCTCCGATTTTTGTGCATGGTTCGAGCGCAAACGAAACGGTGCATCATTATTGGTGGCGGCGTCGCTGGCATTGCAGCGGCAGTCGAGGCGACGCTCCGCGGTATGGAGGTGGTGCTGCTGGAAGGACGTCGCTTCCTTGGTGGACGTGCGCGATCGTTCCTCGATGAGATAACCGGCGACGTGCTCGACAATGGCCAACACGTTGCGATGGGGTGCTATCACGCATTGCGCTCGGTACTGCAGCAGCTTGGGACGGAGCACATGCTCGGTCTTGGCGATCCGTTGCCGATTGTGTTCGCTGCGCCGGATGGTACCCGTGATTGTTTCGATCCGTACCGCTTGCCGGGGTTGATTGGCGTGATCGCTGGATTACTCCGATTGCGAAGTTATTCGCTTGGTGAACGCCTTCACCTGCTTCGGGGTGGCGTCCGCATAGCAGCGATGTATCGAGCACGCGATGCAACTGTAGCTGAGGTGCTCCAGCGGTATCGGCAACCACCGCGGGTTGTGGAGCGATTTTGGGAACCGCTTGTCCTGGCCACATTGAATGCACCGATCGAGTCTGCTGATGCGGGACTGCTGCGCGAGGTTGTCCGGCGTGGTTTTTTTGGGGGCGGCAACAGTCACCACCTGCTCGTTCCGCGCGCAGGGTTATCGGAGCTGTGGGAGCCTTTACTGGATTGGCTTGCCAGCCGGGGCGGTCAACTTCGTCTCCGTGTGCATGCAGCCGAACTCATCGAGTCCGGCGGGCGCATCATTGGTGTTGCAACCGATGACGGCGAGGAAATCCGCGGCCATGCCGTGATTGCGGCTGTGCCCCCCAAGGCGCTCGACCGTCTCCTCCCGACGAGCTGCCGCCTTTCTGTTCCCGTGCACGAGTTCGAGACGATGCCCATTGTGTCGGTGTACCTGTGGTACAACCGTCGCCTCGAGGTGCCGCCGGTGGTTGGGTTGTGGGGCACAACGTCGCAATGGTTGTTCGATCGTGATCATCTGTTGAGGCGCACCGACGAAAGCCGCCAGCGGTTTCCTGGTCATCTGGAGGTGACCATCAGCGGAGCACGAGCCATCGCAGCACAGTCAGCAGCAGATATCGCCGCGATCGTTGATGGGGAATTGCGTGTGGTGTTCCCATGCATTGCCGAGGCAGAGCTTCTCCGTTGGCGTGTCATCAAAGAGCGAGCAGCGACGGTGCTGCTTACACCCAAAACCGAGCGGTTACGTCTTTCGGCCCACAGCGGCATTGCAGGACTTTACCTGGCAGGCGATTGGACGGCAACAGGCTTGCCTGCAACGATGGAAGGTGCTGCTGCAAGTGGCATTGCTGCTGCCCGTGCCGCTGCGTCTGATCCATGATTTCCTCGAAGCTGTGATGGCAACTGCTCGGATCGGTCTGCTCATTGCGGGATGCTGGCTGCTCAGTGCCATGGTGCTTGGCGCGCAGCCACGCCAGTGGAATTGGGAAAAGCTCACGCTCCCGCCGCCCTACGATCGCGGATTCTACCTGGACATTATGTTTCTGCCGTCGAACCCGCAGTATGGTTGGGCATGCGGCTTCGGTGGATATGTTGTGCGCACAACCAATGGAGGGACAAGCTGGGAAGGAACAACTATTCCCAATGCTGATCAGCTTGAATCCATCATCTTCGTCAACGAGCGCGTGGGATACTGTTCGGGGACAAACAACGGCAATCCCAATTTGGGGGGAATCTTCAAGAGCACCGATGGCGGTCGTTCCTGGCGCGAAATCACGCCCATCATCCCGCTCAATGGTGTTCTCCAGCGTGCACCGCTGTGGGGTTGCTACTTCCTCGACGAGAATATCGGCATGGTTGTCGGTGGCGGTTGTGAGGGTCTTCCTCAATTGTTTTTCCGCACGACCGATGGAGGCAACTCGTGGGAGCTATTCGTTGCCTACGAGCCGCAAACAGGCATGTCGCATGTGCTCATGTACGACGCAAATGGTTTGTGTTATGCTTCCAGTAGCGGCAGGCTTTGGCGTTCTTTCGATGGGGGGCGCAGTTGGCAAGTGTTTGCGATCACTGGCCCAGCGTATTGGCAAGAAAACCTTGCTAACAAAGGCAGCACATTTCTGCTTGGAACCGCAGGCAATACGTGCACGGGCGGTACTGGCACGATAGGGGATATTCGCTGGTCGTGGGATGGGGGGGCGACGTGGTCGCGCTATCAAACGGGCGCCTCGATATTTGGCACCTTCTTGGTTGATGATACCAGTGGGTGGGCAGCCGGATGGAATCGCGCCGTCTATCGCATTGCCCGCGATCGGATAACCGGCCATGAGACCCTGACACCGTACCGCTGTGGGTTGGAACCGGGCAGTAACTTCGACGACATCTGGTTTGTCAACGACACGCTCGGATACCTTGTGGGTGATGGTATCTACCGCACCACGCTGCGTGACTTGTTGGAGCCGCTTATTGTCTCGAACACCGGTCAGCTTGTCGTCTGTGATGGTCAGCCGATCACGCTGAGCGTCGTCAAAGGTGATCGCATTCGCCAGCCCTACACCGAGTATCGCTGGTCAACCGGTGAGCAGACACCGACAATCACCGTCTCGCGGGCGGGGACGTACTGGGTCGAGGTGCGCGATCCCGATGCATGCTATGGGAAAGCAGTGCCCGTGGTGGTCGAGGGAGCAGCATCGCCGGGGGTGATGGTACGTGCACTTGCACCAACACCGCTCTGTGAGGGCGACACGATTCGCCTCGAGATGATTCTCGATAGTTCGAGGGTGCAGGTCGCCGAGTACCAGTGGATAGGTGATACCACGCGCTCAACTGTCCGCACTGTTATTGCCAGGGCTGGGACGATGGGATTTCGTGCTAGCGTCCGCGGGGTCAATGGATGCGAAGCGCTCTCGAACGAAGTGCTCTTGAGCGTCGGACAGCGGCCAGTACCAGTGGTCACGCTCGGCAAGGAGCTTATCCGCCGTGCCGATGGGAGCTATGTACTCTGCCCAGGTGATCGCGTCGAACTTCGAGCATCGGACGGGTTCGCTGCATACCAGTGGAACACGGGTGCAACAACGCAGACGATCGTTGTGGATGCGGCGGGAACCTACACAGTCACCGTTCGTGCGCCAGGTCAAGAGTGCGAAGGTCGCTCTGCTCCCATTGTGATTGCTCTTGGGGATACGGTCAAGCCGGAAATTCGTTCTGCCAGTGGATTTCGCTTTTGTGAGGGTGATGTGATTACGCTCAGCACGGAGCGTCCATACCGCCAATACCGTTGGTCGACCGGCGAACAAACTCCCAGCATTACCGTCTCGAGCAGTGGGGACTATTGGGTGGAAGTCACCGATGAGTTCAACTGTACGGGTCGCTCTGCGGTCGTCGGGGTAGTCGTTGATCCGAACCCGATCGAAATCGTTGGTCGTGCGGGGAGTCTGTGGTGGTTCGATACGACTGCGGCGATGGCGATGCGGTGTGATAGTCTGTTGGTGCGAAATAGTTCAGCGGTGCCGATTCAGATTGGCAGTGCTGTCTTGGCAAGGAACATCGAATTTTCGGTGCCACTGTCGCAACTACCAGTGATTGTACCGCCTGGGGAAGAGCGATGGGTTCGGGTGTGTTTTTTGCCGACTGTGCTTGGAGAACAGCGAGATACGCTCCGGCTCAGCGATGCAGCCAACTATTGCAAGCGGCAACTTGTGTTAGTGGGTGTATGTGCTGCCAACGCGTATGCAGCTTCCTCGAGCTGCAACGTTGGCGTGCGCGGAGAAACCGCCACCTTTGCGCATGCAGGGCTTGTTGTGGTATCGCCGTATCCCAATCCAGCCAGCGACAACGTTGCCCTGGTTGTGCATGGAGCAGAGCCTGCTGCTGAAGTGCTCGCTCTCAATGGCGATCGTGTTCGGGAATGTCGAACGATGGAACGCATGGGACAGCGCATTACTCTTGGCTGCGACGTTGCCGATCTGCCAAGCGGCTCCTATATGCTCGTCGTCCGCAACGGATCAAGCGTCGTCATCATGCCAATCATCGTTGCACGGTGATTTGTATTTTGCATCCCCTTGCGAAGGCAAACGAACGGTACACTTACCAAATGTTCAACTATTTCGGAGTACGTTTCATGATCCGCATTCTTCCCATGATGATGGTCCTGGCACTTGGCAGCGCGATAGCGCAGCGTGCCATTGAGCGTAGCGTCTGGGACCGCCCACCGCTTTTGCCTGCTCGGGTGCAGCCCTCGAGCGTGGAACCATCGGTTGCGCTACCGCTGGATCAGTCCCGCAGTGACCGAACCCAAGCAGTGTCGTTTACACGACTGTTCCGTGCTGGGTTTACGAACCTCACCTATTTCTTCCCCTCGCAGTTGCCGATGGTCTACGAGCCAATCTCGGGGACACTCGGCGTCGTCGAGCACATCTACCAAGACAATCGGGCAACCGGTGGCAATCTTGGAACCCAACTTGTCTTTCGATACTCGACCAATCGTGGTACGACGTGGCTGCGTCAAACATTGGTCAACAATCCTTCCACATTCTTCGGTGTGCCGCAGATTGCGCTGGCAAATCCCAGTAGCAGTTCGTCGGTGACGGACTTGAAAGTGTGCATGACGGGCTACCGCTATCCAAGTGAAACGGGCTATCGTCGCACCGGCACGGCGGTGTTCGTCCGCACGGAAGGGCAAATCTTCGAGTACAGCGAACAAGGTCCGGTGACGAATAATTCGCAGAACTACGCGTTTGGTGCCGGTCGTCTTGTTGGATTCAATGGTGGCGCTGATCGGTCCGGGTTTGCATACTGTGGCATTTTATCCCCTCCCACCGAGACGGTGCCCTACGGACAGTACGGTTCGTTGGTCATCAATGCACGATTGGCGGACCTGGAGGATTTTGTTGGCACGATCCCCAGCAGTTGGGACAATAGCCAGTTCCGCACTGCACCCCAGCCAACCTCGACCTACAACTCGCCGATGTACGTTGATGCCGATGGAAACAGCACACTCTATGCTGTCATCAATGCACTGTTTGCTGATGACCAAGATAATCGCGTCCTTGCGGTCTCGAAATCAACCGACATGGGGCAGTCGTGGTCAACATTCGACCGGATGCCAACCAGCGTTCTGCAAGCGTACGCCAGCAACCGCGGCGCAGCAATTGCAGTGCCCTATCGCGTCTACGACCAGAGCACACTCGTCGTTACAGGCGAGAACCGCTTCTCCTACATTGGCCGCATCGGGCTCTTTGCCGACCAAAACACGTTCGTTGGACTTGATCTTGTCGAAACCGAATACAACAACGGCAATTGGACGATGCGGCTCATTGCGCCCATCAATGATATTCCGGTTGTCTATAGCTACAACGACTCTGCATCCCAGGCGCGGAATTACCAGCAGCTCGTTTGCGACGAAGTGATTTCTTCGCTGGGGAACGAAGTGGAAGTTGCGCGGACTGCCGATGGGAGCGACATCATCGTCAAGTGGATTGATCATGTTCCCAGTGCCATACCCATCGTGCTCAATCCGCCGCAAGTTGCCTTGCGATACGATCAGCAAACCGGCGACTTGATCGGTGAAACGCAAGTGGATACGTTGCCAGTGTTCAACATCTTCATCGCATATCGTTCCCTCAGCAGTGAAACCTGGAGCGATCCGATCAACCTCACCGGTGATAGCTACTTCAACAAGGGCACGCACATTCCGCTTGTTGTTCCCTCGCGCACGCAAATCCCCTTGCTAACGATTCGTTCCCTTGCTTCGACCGATTGGAACCAGCAGAGCGACGCAGGCCGGCTTCTGGCACAGTCACCGCAAGACTACGTCAATCGCATCTACGACATCCCACACGATGTGAGTTTCGCGATGGTCAGTGCAACGGTGAGCGCCGAGGCAACGCCACGGATAAATCAAACGACGTTGGTTGCATCGCCGGTTCCTGCCAGTGATGCGCTCGAGGTTGCCTGGAGCGGTTTGCTGCGCGGTGGTGAATTGGTCATCGTGAATATGCTCGGGCAGACGGTACTCAGCAAAACCGTTGCTGCCAGCGATGGAGTACAGGGTGCAATGCTCGATGTTCGCATGCTCCCGGTGGGAACATATTCGCTCCAGCTTCGCACCAGCCAAGGTGTGGTCGCAACAACACCGGTTGTTGTGGTGCGCTGAGACGTTGGTGCCATTAGCGTTGCGGGGCAGGCAAGGGAATCGCTTCCTGCCCCGTGCTGTTTTTAGTGTGGTGTTCAATCAAGGATTGAGTGTGCGGTGGAAAACCTTGACCTGCTTCGTACTCAGATCGGTGCTGTGATTGACCCCGACGTGGGTAAATCCCTGCAGGAACTTGGTGCACTTCATCGCATCGAACCAAGTGATGATGGGCATGTTCAGGTGTATGTGGAACTGATACCACCAATCTACCGGACGTTGGCACAGCACCTTGACCAAGCAATCGCATCCGCAGTGCAGGGCGTGGATGCCTCGATGTCGGTCACAGTGCATGTGCGTCCGTTAGTGGTTGAGCGAGCCGTACCAAGTGCGGTGCTACCGCAGGTGCAAGACACGATTGCTGTAGCCTCGGGTAAGGGTGGAGTTGGCAAGTCCACCGTCGCTGCAAATCTTGCGGCAACATTTTTGCTGGAAGGCTTGCACGTTGGGTTGCTCGATGCTGATATCTACGGTCCCAGCGCGCCGACACTGTTTGGTCTCGAGGGCGCAACGCTGCCGGCGGAAAAGCACGAGGATGGGCGCGTGGTCGGCTACCCGATTGAGCAATATGGCATCAAGGTTGCTTCAATGGGTTTCATCATGCAACGGGATCAGGCAGCGATCTTCCGCGGTCCGATGCTGGCTGGATACTTCCGCACACTGGTTGAGCAGATCCAGTGGGGGCAGCTCGATGCATTGGTGTTCGACCTGCCACCGGGAACAGGCGACGTTCAACTCACGCTTGCACAGCAAGTCCCGCTCAGCGGCGCAGTGATTGTGACGACGCCCCAGCAACTATCGCTGGCCGACGTGCGCCGCAGTATTGCGATGTTCCGGCGGGTCAACGTCGAAATCATCGGTATCATCGAGAACATGAGCTACTTTGTTCCCCCCGATGCTCCAGACCGGTGCTACTACGTGTTCGGTCAGGGAGGTGGTGCCGAGCTTGCGCGGGAGGTTGGCGTTCCATTCTTGGGCGAGATTCCGTTGCACGACCACATCCGAACCGCTTGTGAGACCGGGTTACCGGCAATGCTCAATCCGGAGCTTGCATCCACAGTCGCCGATGCATATCGGCATATCGCACAGGCTATCCTGGTCCGGTTGCGGCAGCTCAATGCCGAACGTCGCACGTCGCCGCACGTGGAGATTCGGCTATGACGCAGTCGCGCATGCATCCGGAACAATTGTCGGGACAGGAGCCCGCGATTGAAGGCGCCATTCGTGCAGCGCTGGATGAATGCCGTCCCTACTTGCAGCGTGACGGCGGCGATGTCGAGCTGGTGCGATTTGAAGTGGAGACCGCAACGGTGGAGGTGCGCTTCGTGGGGGCGTGTGTGCAATGCCCGCTTGTGCAGATGACCTTGCGTGCCGGTATCGAGCGGTTAGTTCAATTGCGCGTCCCTGCGGTGCGACGTATCGAGCTGGTCAAATGAGTGTGATTGGAGCGACAAGTGCGCCGCACCGTATTTTTGCAGCCCGCGTCGGCGGGTGGTTAGCTCAGGTGGTTTAGAGCGTCTGCCTTACAAGCAGAAGGTCGGGAGTTCGACTCTCTCACCACCCACACGCTTGTTCCATTACCTGTGTACGCATGCAATGGCAAAGAAACAGCAATCGTTTGCCGATAAGGTCAAAAAGCTTCACCGCGACGAGGGTAAGCTCAACGTCCGCGTGATCAAAGCCTACCGTTCACCGAGCGGCAGCGTCAAATTTTTCGAGCGCTTTGTCAAGGTGGACGATCAATCGCAGTTGGATAAAGTGGACATATCACGGTCGTAACGATGAAAAAAGGTATTCACCCGGCATATCGCCCCATTACGGTTGTCATGACCGACGGCACGACCTTCCAGACGCGGTCGTGCTATGCAAAATCCGATCGGATGGTGCTGGAAATTGACTCCAAGTCCCACCCATTTTTCACCGGCAAACAGACGCTGGTGGATACGACCGGTCGGGTTGATCGCTTCAACAAGCGGTTGCAAAAGTCTGAGCAGTTACGGAAACACCATCACGGAGCATAAGCAGCTATGCGTCGTCGTCGAGAACAACTGAGCGACCCCGACAGCGACGGGATGTCGGCGATTGTATCGCCGTTTCGTGGGCGGAACCAAACCTTCCGCAAGCGGAAATCGCCCATTGGAGATTCGAAGGTCATTGACTACCTGGATCCAAAATTTCTCCAGCAATTTGTCAACGACCAAGGGCGAATCCTTCCCCGTCGCGTAACCGGCCTAACGGCCTACCAACAGCGACAAGTTGCCCGAGCGATCAAGTATGCGCGGCATCTTGCGCTGATGCCATTTGTGGCACAGGATTTGAAATAAGCAACCGTTGCGTCGGATTGATGCTCTTCCCTGATGTCAGGGAAGAGCATCGCCATCTTTGAAACCCGCATCACATCACGCTGTCTGGGCGTTTGTCTCGGGTGCGCAATTTTTTTTTCGGATGTCCGAACATTTTCCTTGCAATCACAGGGGTTGACAACCGAATTTTGCGCCCGCTCCCTTGTTGGTGTTTGGTGGTAAGATCAGCAGGCACCGTTGCTGCATGCGCAGTGCAGGTGTACCCAGGGCGGGTTGTGTCCTCTCCGAAATACGTTCAGCATGGCAGGCATGTCCTGGCAAGCTGAACATCTTTCGAGGGTCTGCGACGCTACACCACAAGCGAGCCGGGTGGTGAGTCGTTCCATCGTCGTGCGAAAGGTCCTGTGCCGAAGAAACAATCCATGCTCAGCTTGTTCGGAAGTGCGGAGTTGGAGCGCGTCAAACTCGACCAGCCTCCTGCTCCAGCGACGGAGTCGTCCGGTGATGCTACAACGGTCTGGCAGCGGTGTCTTGCCATCATTGGCGACAACGTTTCGCCCCAGCACTATCGGACGTGGTTCGAGCCAATCAAGCCGCTCCGGTGTGAGGGCCGTGAATTGGTCCTCCAAGTTCCCAGTCAGTTTTTCTACGAGTGGCTCGAGGAGCACTACTACGGTTTGCTGCAGAAGACGCTCTACCAGGTGCTCGGCAGTGGCGCACGACTCCGGTACGAAGTAGTCGTCGAAAACAGTAGTGAAACGCTCGAGCAGCGCACCATTCGCTTGCCGGCATTTCGGCAATCGGGGTCTGCACCTGTCCAAGCGGCGTTACCATTTACACCGACTGCGCCCGATGTGGCTGATTTTACCGGCTTCCTCAACCGGCGCTACACGTTCGCAAACTTCATCGCTGGCGAAAGCAATCAGCTTGCGCATTCGGCTGCGCAAGCCGTCGCCGAACAGCCCGGTCGAACACGCTTCAATCCGTTGGTCATCTACGGTGCGACGGGGCTGGGGAAAACGCACCTTGTTCAAGCTATCGGCAATCGTATCCTTGAACGAAACCGCACTCTGCGCGTGCTCTATACTACCAGCGAACGCTTCACGATTGAGTACGTCAACGCAATTCAGAACAACAAGACTAACGAGTTCACTGCTTTCTACCGCAGTGTTGATGTGCTGATTGTTGACGACATACAATTTTTCGAGGGGAAGGAGAAAACACAAGACAACTTTTTTCACACCTTCAACGCGCTCCATCAACTGGGCAAGCAGATCATCTTGACCAGCGACCGCCCACCCAAAGAGCTACGCGACGTTGACGAGCGGCTCATCTCGCGCTTTCAGTGGGGGCTGACCGCCGACATCCAACCGCCAGACTACGAAATGCGGCTTGCCATTCTGCAGCGCAAAAGCCAAGACGAAGGCGTTGATGTTCCCCGCGAGGTACTCGAGTACATCGCGCGGCATGTTACGACCAGTGTCCGCGAACTCGAAGGATGCCTCATTAGCTTGATTGCCAAAGTCTCGCTCGATGGAAGGCTGCCAAGCGTCGAGCTTGCAAAAGAAGTTCTACGGAGCATTCTCGGTCCACTCGATTCGCTGGCCGTAACGATGGACGACATCAAGAGCGCTGTTGCTGCATACTTCAACATCAGCACCGAGCTGCTGGAAAGCAAGACACGAAAGCACGAAGTCGTCCTCCCGCGACAAGTGGCGATGTATTTGGCAAAGCAACTGACGACTCTTTCGCTCAAGTCCATCGGCCTTCATTTTGGCGGACGGGACCATACGACCGTGCTCCACTCCATTCAAATGGTTGAAGGTTACCTGGCAACCGATCCAACGGTGGCACAAGCAGTCGAGCAGCTCCAGCGGAAGCTGAAAGCATAAGCTCTGCCAGCACTGTTTCTGCTGCTCCGAGAACATTCTCTCAAAAAATCTATCCTCGGGCTTGGATGGGGCAGGCGGTGGCATTATTTTTGCACCGGCGTGAACATGGTAGTGGGATGGTGACGTTATTCCCAGGAATACCGCCGCTCTTCCACGTTGCGGTGATAGCAACAACTAATCCTGGAGGTACGAATGAAACGTGTGCTACTTCTGGTTTGGCTGATCGCCTCTGGCATCGCCATTGCCCAGACCGTTCAGCGGAGCGTGGTTTCCAGCGGTGCAGTGCGTGCATCGAGCGGTTCGGTCGTGATGCAGGGGACCATCGGGCAACCTATCATCGGTAGTGGGGTCAATACCGAGCATCGCGCTGGTCACGGATTTTGGCACACCCTTGTTTCCAGTGTGAGCAGTGTGGAGCGCACCGATCCATTTCAGGTGCGGATCACGCCGCAGCCAGCGGTCACGGTTGCCACCATTGAGGTTGGTTGCACGCATGCAGTTAGTGCAGAGGTGCTGACACTGCAGGGGCAACAGGTGGGCGCGGTTCGCTTTTCGTCCGATGCTGCCATGCAGCGTGGACAGCTTGATTGCAGCACCCTTGCCAGCGGGCTGTACTTGGTCCGCCTGCGGTGTGGGGAGCAGCAGCTATTCCTTCCGTTGATGATTGCAAAGTAACCTACGTTGACATGTTTCACAAAAGCACGGAGTAGTCTCATGAAGCGGTTGGTCCTGGTTTGTTTGCTGGTCTTGAGTGTGACCAGCGTGTTTGCGCAGATTCCGCGCGTGTTGTCGTACCAAGGGATATTGACTGATCCCGATGGGCGCATTCTGCCGGACGGGGAGTACACCCTAACGGTTCGACTCTACGATCGAGTGGATGCTACCGAGCCGATCTACGTGGAGGAGCATCGAGCCGTTGCGGTTCGAGGAGTCGTCAATCTGTTGATCGGGACGGTGGAGCCACTTCCGTGGAAGCTTTCCTTCGATCGGGTGTACTACGTGGGTCTGAGCATCAACGGTGGTGAGGAGCTTCGCCCGCGGACGATGCTGACAGCAGTGCCGTATGCGTTGCGCTCGGAGAGCGCGGCGGTGGCAGATGTGGCGAAGGGCTTGACGCCTGATGCCCTCAAAGGGGTCACTGTGCAGGCCACTCCAAGCGGTCCAGCCGGCGGTGACTTGATGGGGACCTATCCGAACCCCTACATTGGCAACAGCAAGGTGACTACACTCAAGATTGCCAGTTCTGCGGTGACGACCGACAAGTTAGCGCCTGGGGCCGTGACCGCGCCGAAACTCAACCAGATGGGAGCAGCTACTGGCGAATATCTTCGGTGGAATGGATCGCAGTGGGACCCTTCGCCGGTATCAACCGATGCATGGGCGTTGACGGGGAATACTATTAGCGGTACGCATTTTTTGGGCACCACGAATGCGCAGCCACTGGTGATACGGACCAGCAACACCGAACGGCTGCGGATTACCAGCAGTGGGAACGTTGGGATTGGCACCACCAGCCCATCGAATCTTCTGCACATCGTGGGCTCGAGTGATCCTGTTCGAGTTCAGGGATTGAGTACCGATAACACGATCGATAATATCCTGGTTGTGGATGCCAATGGTGTGATGAAAATCCGCACCGCAACCAGTTTGTCTGGCTCGCTCGGCTGGAGCTTGACCGGGAATGGAAGCACAAATCCAGCAACTAATTTCCTTGGCACAACCGATGCAGTCGACCTAGTCGTTCGCACCAACAACACAGAACGGCTTCGCGTTTCCAGCAGTGGGTTTGTCGGGATTGGAACATCCTCGCCAAGTGCTACCCTTGATGTCAATGGCAGTGCACGGATGACCGGAAACCTCAGCGTCAACGGCGATGCAACGCTTGGGACATCGTCGAGCAATCAGCTTACAGTCAATGCACAAGTTGCGTCGGACCTGATTCCCACTACAACAAATACCTACGATCTTGGCATTACAAGCCTTCGTTGGCGGAATGGGTGGTTCGCAGGTACGGTAACAGCCGGCGGATTGACACTCGACGGCTTTACCTCGGGATCTGTCCTGTTCGTTGGCAGTGGTGGTGCCCTGAGCGAAAACAATGCGACCTTTTTCTGGGATGATGTCAACATGCGGCTTGGGATTGGGACGAACGCACCGACGGCAAGGTTACACGTTGCAGGTACCGGCCGATTCGACGGGCAACTGACAGTAACTACGGGAGGGGCAGCAATCACGGGCAATAGCACGGTGACGGGGACACTGGGTGTCAGCAGTGATGTCGGTGTCGGAGGAAATTTGACCGTGCAAGGTAACACTACACTTGGCGATGCCTCAAGCGACAACGTGACATTTACAGCCCGTGTGAATTCGAACATTCATCCTTCTGCTGATGCGAGCTACGATCTTGGCAGCAGCACTTTGCGGTGGAGGAATGGTTGGTTCAGCGGGACGGTGACAGGGCAGAATGCGACGGTGACGAGTTTGACGCCTGGCTCAGTGGTGTTTGCTGGTACTGGAGGAGCATTGAGCCAGAACAATGCAAACTTTTTCTGGGACAACACCAACACGCGGCTTGGGATTGGGACGAACGCGCCGAGCCATCGGTTGCATGTGCATGCTCCGAGCTACAACGCAATCAATGTTACTAGTGCCGATAACACAGGTGCTGGTATTCGTTTCGATGCCAGCGGTAGTAGTGGGGGGCAGACATTTACCGTCTTATCAACAGGAACAGGTGCTGGCGCAGGTGCTGGTAAACTCGGTTTTTTTGATGAAACAGGTAGCTTGTACAGAATGGTCATCGAGGGTACTACCGGCCACGTCGGCATCGGTACAACAGCACCAAGCCAGCGATTGCACGTAGACGGCGGGCAGATTGCTGTAACGGGGAGCAGCGCTCCACCAGGCCCAGGTCCAGGACTCCAGCTTGGAAGCATCAATGGCAGTTATCGTTGGATCCAAAGCTATGATAACCAGCCACTGGCAATCAATCCACTCGGCAATAACGTCGGCATCGGTACGACCACCCCATCTACCGCGCTCCATGTTGCCCAAGACAATGCAACACCAGGAGGTGGTCAGCTCACCGTTTCTGGGAAGACTAACCAGAACAAACAAATCATTGTTGGGTTCAATACGACTGGTGACTACGGTCAAATTCAAGCAGTTGAACAAAGCGTCGCAACACGTCCTCTGGCGCTCAATCCTGTTGGGGGGAATGTTGGCATTGGTTTGACAGCACCCTCAGAGATGCTCCACGTTGCTGGGAATACCCGCGTGGATGGAAATTTGAGTGTGCTTGGCAATACCCAACTTGGCGATGCCACGAGCGACAACGTGACATTTACAGCCCGTGTGAATTCGAACATTGATCCTGCTACCGATGCGAGCTACGATCTTGGCAGCAGCAGTTTGCGGTGGAAGGATGGCTGGTTCAGCGGGACGGTCACCTCGCAGAATGCCACGGTAACGAGTCTCTCGCCGGGGTCGGTGGTGTTTGCGGGCACCGGCGGGGCGTTGAGCCAGAACAATGCGAACTTTTTCTGGGACAACACCAACACACGGCTTGGGATTGGGACGAACGCACCGACGGCTGCGCTCGACCTTCGATTGGAGAACAACGAGCGCGGATTAGTCATTCGTGGTGGTGCCGCGCCAGCAGATAACTTCTTCCGAATTGAAGAAAACAGTGGGCAGTATCGGTGGCGCATTGATCAGAACTATGATCTCTTTGTGACTGATGGCACTGGGAATGATCTTGCTGTGTGGCGGAACAATGGCTACATCGGCATTGGAACGACTAGCCCAGCAGTACAACTTCACCTTAACGATGCGGGGAGTAATCCGGTCTCTTTGCGCTTGACAAATGTTACCGCTGCATCCGGCTTCGATGTTGGTATTACAACGTCGGGTACAGCTGAACTCCGTCACCAAGACGATTTCCCGGTTGAGGTGTATGTCAACAATACGCGAGCACTGCGTATCGAGCCAACAAGCGGTACTGCAAATCAGGTCCCGAACATTATTGGGGGAGATGCTGGTAATGCTGTTGGATCTGGCAACGAAGGTTCTGTCATTGGCGGTGGGCGCGGGCATAGTATTGATGCAGACAATTCTGTCATTGCCAGTGGACTCAATCACGCTATCTCTGGTCCAAGCTCAGGGATCGTAGCTGGTGTTGCAAATTCGATTGAAAGTGAAAGTGCATTCATTGGTGCCGGAGCAGAAAATATGATCGCGAACACCGCTGATTTTTCTGCAGTTGTCGCCGGGTCTCAAAATGGTGTGAGTGGATCGTATGCGTTCATCGGTTCTGGTTCCTTGAATAGTGCATCTGGTGCCTATTCCGGTATCCTGGCAGGTGCCGAGAACGGTGTCAGTGGAGATGCTGCAATGGCAATTGGAATGGGCTTGTCTGCGAATTCCTACCGCGAAGTTGTGGTCGGATCGTACAATACCAACTATTCTGCGTTGAGCGAGACAACATGGAATGCTTCGGACCGACTTTTCGTTGTCGGAAATGGACAGAACAGCGGAACGCGTTCAGATGCTCTTATCATTTGGAAAAGTGGTAATGCACAGTTCTATTACGATGTCATGCTTGGCGATGCCTCAAGCGACAACGTTACGTTCGCTGCGCGGGTGAATTCGAACATTGATCCTGCTACCGATGCGAGCTACGATCTTGGCAGCAGCAGTTTGCGGTGGAAGGATGGTTGGTTCAGTGGGACGGTCACCTCGCAGAATGCAACGGTAACGAGTCTCTCGCCGGGGTCGGTGGTGTTTGCGGGCACCGGCGGAGCATTGAGCCAGAACAATGCAAACTTGTTCTGGGATGATGTAAACACGCGGCTTGGGATTGGAACGAACACACCCTCAACGACGCTGCATGTCGCTGGTGTGGCAACAATCACAAGCGATGCCTCGGTTGGTGGGAATTTGAGTGTTACTGGGAGCGCAACTATTGGTACCGGTTTGACTGTCTCCAACGGGGGTGCCACGATTACCGGAAATACCAGCACGACAGGGGATCTGTCTGCCGGTGGTAACTTGACGATCAATGGTAACGCCACGCTCGGTGATGCAGGAGGCGATCAGGTTACCATTAATGCTGCAACAGTCTCGGTACCCAATATCCCAAGCAGTTCGACGGCAACCGACTTGGTCGTGTGGAATGCCAATAACCTTGAGCGTCGTGCGGCCAGTGGTTTGATTTCTACCTACGCGTGGATGCTTGGCGGTAATGCGATTACCAATCCAGCGACGGAGTGGATCGGCACAAGTTCGGCGCAACCATTCGTAGTCCGTGCAGGTGGTACGCAGACGCTTCAATTCAACACCAACGGCAGCATCCAGCGAGACAATGGTGGCAATACACGCGGCACAAATGCGATTGATCTCCAAATCAGCCGGAGTAGTGCAAGTCAAGTTGCCAGCGGAAGTGCCGCAGTCATCGTTGGCGGGACTAATAACACAGCAAGCGGTGTGCAGAGCTTTGTCGGTGCAGGCGATAACAACACCGCTTCGCAGCAGTATGCAGCGGTAGTTGCTGGGATAAGCAATAGTGCAAGTGGTGCGCAGAGCTTCGTCGGTGGCGGGCAGAGCAATCAAGCAAACGGCAGCTACAGCACTGTCGCCGGTGGGCAAGGCAATGTCGCGCAAGGACAGTATTCGGCTATCCCTGGCGGGTTCAACATGAAGGTGGGTGACCGCAGCTTTGGCTTCAGTGGGCAGACGTCCGGGACAACGACCGATTTGAGCGGCTCCAGTCAGATTGCTGCCTTTGTGGATGTTGACCTGTGGCTCTACAACGTGCGCAACCAGGCATCGCAATTGCGGCTCTACGAGCCCTCGGGTTCTGGGATCAACTACACTGCATTCCAAGCGCAGGCGCAAAGCGCTGATATCGTCTATACTCTTCCGGCAAGTATTCCCGCTGGTGGAGGGCTCTTGCAGACGGATGCTTCGGGGAATTTGAGCTGGATTAGCAGCACAGGCACCTTCTGGTCCTTGACGGGCAACGCTGCAACAAATCCGGCAACGCAGTTCCTCGGCACAAGCGATGCGCAGCCGCTTGTAGTTCGCACCAATAACCTTGAGCGCATGCGTGTGACCAGCAGTGGCATTGTGCAAATCCAAAATCAGGCCAGCGGCACCCCAACGACTCAGTTCCATGTTCTTGGCGGTAACAATGGTGCGGGGGCTACGGAGGTTGTCGTGCAAGCGGGACAAAATCAGCTGAATACGAATCTCATTGAGTGGCGTGACCAGTATGGGACCCCACTCGGTGCAATCGATCCCAGTGGCTTTGTCGGGATAGGCATTAGTACATCGCTTGGGGCGGCACTGCACGTCATGAGCAATGGAGCACAGCCGGCAGCATTGTTCGAAAACGGTACCGTTCAGGTCGGCACCACTGGAACACCGATGAATGCGATAATGCACGGGACGATTACTGTTGATCCTCCCTCGATCGGTGCAAATTCCTCGGCGACTGTGAGTGTTACAATTACTGGAGTCGAACCTGGCGATCGCATATTTCTGACTCCACCAGATACGTTCGAAGATGATCTGATTTTCCAAGGTGCTGCAGTCACAGCGTCTGATACTGTTACAATTAAGATCCGCAACATACTTGGCATTTCAGTTGATGGAAATGCACTCGATTGGAACTACCTTGTCATCAAACCATAAGCGATGTCGCTATGGGCAGCGATCGCTCAATGTCATCTGGTGGGATGAGGCGATGGATACAGATTCTCGGCTTGGCCTTAGTGCTCGTTGCGAGTGCAGTAGGACAGGATCGCGTTCCTAATGGCTGGTGGCAACAAGAGGACTCCCGTACTCGAACGGGAGTCCAGCCACTTGGCTATGGCCTGGAAACAATCCTCCAGCTTTCTCCCAAGCAGTTCGAGGAACTTCTCTGCGATGGCAGGCGCATCCCGAACATCGGTCTGATGGCGCAGGAGGTGTTTCCCCTTGTTCCTGAAGCAGTCCGCCCACCATCAAAACAATGCCAACACTGGGCAATAGATTACTCACGGCTCGTGCCGATTCTCATCGCTGCAATCCAACAGCAACAGCAGCAAATTGCGCAGCTCCGCCAAACTGTCGAACAGTTGCAGGCGATGGTACAAGTGCCCACCGCAGGGACAAGCTCCCAGCATGTCCGCCTTGATGGCAATTGGCTGGGTGATAACATCCCTAATCCACACGATGGAACAACGGTGATTCCGTACTACGTGCCTGCGGGCGTTGGGCGTGCCCAGCTCGAAGTCAGCGATGCAACGGGACGGACCGTTCGCACCGTCGAGCTGGTGGCGCGCGAGCAATGGGCTCAAGTGACACTCGATATGAGCTTGCTCAGTTCGGGCACGTATGAGTACCGCTTGCTCTTCGATGGACGTGTTGTTGCCACCAAACAGATGCAATTGGTCAAGTGATGCGGATGCAGAGTGGTGTGTGTGCCCTACAAAAGAGAAGGTGGCGTTCGACAAGTCTGTAGCAAGGCAATAAGTTACGCAAAGCACGAATATTTTGGCACGGTTATTTCTTCTGATGTGAAGCAGCCACACTCGTGGTTAGTATGTTTCACATCTCAACCGTGCAGCGATGAAACATGTGTCGTTTTTCTGTGCAGCCGTTCTTGGGGTTATCTTCACCGTTACGACCCCATCTTCCGCGCAGGTGGGCAGCCTGATCAACTACGGCGCTATCATCAAAGATTCTCTGCGCCTGGAAAATGCGGCTTCTTTTGTTCGCCTTCCATCGGACGGGTCACTCCGCTGGGGTGAGGACATGGTTGGAATGCTGGTAAGCGCTGGCTTGACAGTTTCTCGTACATGGACACTACCCGACGAAAGCGGTATCATCCTAACATCGGCGAGAACGTTCAGCGGCGACGTCAGTGGTGTGTACAACAACTTGCAGCTTGGCAGTGGCGTGGTCGGTACGGCCGAGCTTGCCGATGGTGCGGTGACGGATGCGAAGGTGAACGACGTTTCGTGGACGAAGATCACGGGAGCGCCGACGAGTTTTCCGCCGAGTGGGAGTGCTGGTGGTGATTTGACGGGGACGTATCCGAACCCGACGATAGCCAACGATGCGGTGACCAGTGCGAAGATTGCCGACGGGACGATCACCGATGCTGACATCAGCAGCAGTGCGGCGATAGCGGTTAGCAAGCTGGCACCGGGCAGCAATGGGCAAGTGTTGACGACGGTTGGTGGAGTGCCGACGTGGTCGAGTGTGAGCATCACGGAGACTGATCCGGTGTGGACGGCAGCGGAGCCCAGCTATGGGAACTTGACGCAGAACGATACGGTTTCGGGAACGTGGACGTTTAGCAACGCAATCAACGGCAGCATCACAGGTAATGCGGCGACAGCGACGGCGTTGCAGACAGCGCGCAACTTTTCGCTATCGGGCGATGTGACGGCGCCGGCGGTGTCGTTTGATGGGACGGGGAACGTGACGTTGACGACGACGCTTGCCGATGGTTCAGTGAGCACGGCCAAGCTTGCCGATGGTGCGGTGACGGATGCGAAGGTGAACGACGTTTCGTGGACGAAGATCACGGGAGCGCCGACGAGTTTTCCGCCGAGTGGGAGTGCTGGTGGTGATTTGACGGGGACGTATCCGAACCCGACGATAGCCAACGATGCGGTGACGAGTGCGAAGATTGCCGACGGGACGATCACCGATGCTGACATCAGCAGCAGTGCAGCGATAGCGGTCAGCAAGCTGGCGGCGGGCAGTGATGGGCAAGTGTTGACGACAGTGGGAGGAGTGCCGACGTGGTCGAGCGTGAGCATCACGGAGACTGATCCGGTGTGGACGGCGGCGGAGCCGAGTTATGGTAACTTGACGCAGAACGAGACGGTTTCGGGAACGTGGACGTTTAGCAACGCAATCAACGGCAGCATCACAGGTAATGCGGCGACAGCGACGGCGTTGCAGACAGCGCGCAACTTTTCGCTATCGGGCGATGTGACGGCGCCGGCGGTGTCGTTTGATGGGACGGGGAACGTGACGTTGACGACGACGCTTGCCGATGGTTCAGTGAGCACGGCCAAGCTTGCCGATGGTGCGGTGACGGATGCGAAGGTGAGCGATGTATCGTGGACGAAGATCACGGGAGCGCCGACGAGTTTTCCGCCGAGTGGGAGTGCTGGTGGTGATTTGACGGGGACGTATCCGAACCCGACGATAGCCAACGATGCGGTGACGAGTGCGAAGATTGCCGACGGGACGATCACCGATGCTGACATCAGCAGCAGTGCAGCGATAGCAGTTAGCAAGCTGGCACCGGGCAGCAATGGGCAAGTGTTGACGACAGTGGGAGGAGTGCCGACGTGGTCGAGCGTGAGCATCACGGAGACTGATCCGGTGTGGACGGCAGCGGAGCCCAGCTATGGGAACTTGACGCAGAACGATACGGTTTCGGGAACGTGGACGTTTAGCAACGCAATCAACGGCAGCATCACAGGTAATGCGGCGACGGCGACGGCATTGCAGACAGCGCGCAACTTTTCGCTATCGGGCGATGTGACGTCGCCGGCGGTGTCGTTTGATGGGACGGGGAACGTGACGTTGACGACGACGCTTGCCAATGGTTCAGTGAGCACGGCCAAGCTTGCCGATGGTGCGGTGACGGATGCGAAGGTGAGCGATGTTTCGTGGACGAAGATCACGGGAGCGCCGACGAGTTTTCCGCCGAGTGGGAGTGCTGGTGGTGATTTGACGGGGACGTATCCGAACCCGACGATTGCCAACGATGCGGTGACGAGTGCGAAGATTGCCGACGGGACGATCACCGATGCTGACATCAGCAGCAGTGCAGCGATAGCGGTTAGCAAGCTGGCACCGGGCAGCAATGGGCAAGTGTTGACGACGGTGGGAGGAGTGCCGACGTGGTCGAGCGTGAGCATCACGGAGACTGATCCGGTGTGGACGGCGGCGGAGCCGAGTTATGGTAACTTGACGCAGAACGAGACGGTTTCGGGAACGTGGACGTTTAGCAACGCAATCAACGGCAGCATCACAGGTAATGCGGCGACAGCGACGGCGTTGCAGACAGCGCGCAACTTTTCGCTATCGGGCGATGTGACGGCGCCGGCGGTGTCGTTTGATGGGACGGGGAACGTGACGTTGACGACGACGCTTGCCAATGGTTCAGTGAGCACGGCCAAGCTTGCCGACGGTGCGGTGACGGATGCGAAGGTGAGCGATGTATCGTGGGGGAAGATCACGGGAGCGCCGACGAGTTTTCCGCCGAGTGGGAGTGCTGGTGGTGATTTGACGGGGACGTATCCGAACCCGACGATAGCCAACGATGCGGTGACCAGTGCGAAGATTGCCGATGGGACGATCACCGATGCTGACATCAGCAGCAGTGCGGCGATCGCGGTCAGCAAGCTTGCGGCGGGCAGTGATGGGCAAATTCTCGTCACAAGTAGCGGTTCACCGCAATGGGCAAATGCAAGCACGCTCAGCGGTAGTTTCTGGGCACTCGGGGGCAATAGTGCTACTGCAGACCTGTCCCTGGGGACCACGAGCGATGACGATGTTGTATTCCTCCGGAACAATACTGAGGCGTTCCGTATCGGCTCTGTCAGTGGTAACCCTGTGCTCAACCTTGGTTCAGCAACTCCAGCGTATCGGATAGACTTGCCGAACAACTCGAACATTGCGATCGGGCGGATACGCGCGCAGGGGTACGCGACGTACTCATCACGAGCGTGGAAGGAGGACATTCGTCCCATCGAGGGTGCCCTTGAGAAAGCACTTCGGCTGACGGGGGTACAATACCAGTGGAAGCCGGAGTATGGCGGCACGCGCGATATTGGGTTTGTGATGGAGGAGGTAGCGGAGGTAGTACCGGAGGTAGTAGACCGGGATCCGAAGACAGGCGAGTATCTTGGGATGGAGTACAGTCGGTTGACGGCGTTGCTTGTGGAAGCGCTCAAGGAGGAACACCGCCGCAACGAGGAACTGCGTGCCGAGCTTGTGCAGTTGCGGCAGATGGTCGAGCAGCTCGCCACACGGCAGCAGGTAACCGCTGGCACATCACATATCACCGTTCGCGTTGAAGGTGACTGGCTTGGGCAAAACGTTCCCAACCCGCACGACGGAACGACGACGATACCGTGCTACGTTCCTGCAGGAGTTGGAAGCGCGGAGCTTGCCATCAGCGATGCAGCTGGGCGTCTGGTTCGTCGTGTTGTGCTCAGCGCACGTGATACGTGGACGAACGTAACGGTAGACATGTCACTCCTTGCGTCGGGGACGTACGAATACCAGCTCGTCTTCGACGGTCGTGTCGTTGCCAGCAAGCAGATGCAGCTGGTCAAGTAGCATCCGCTGTTGGCAAACCGATGGTGGGGCAGGCCTTGTAGGTCTGCCCCCTGTGTTTTGTGGCGATCACAGTAGAGTTGTCCCCCAGAAGTGGCAATTTCCCGTAGTGCATTCCGTCTTGTGCAGCAACTGCTTCTGTTCCACCGTTCTACCGTAGGAGAGTTCGAATGGCATTCGATTTTTCGACGATTCGCCGCGTCTATGAACAATTGCCGGAGCGTCTTGCTGATGCACGTGGCATCCTCGGTCGGCCGATGACGCTTGCGGAAAAAATCCTCTATGCCCACATGGCGGCGTTGCCATCAGCACCGCCGATACGCGGACAGGATTACGTCGAGTTCTACCCCGACCGCGTTGCGATGCAGGATGCTACGGCACAGATGGCGTTGCTGCAGTTCATGAGTGCGGGTATCCCGCGGGTTGCGGTTCCTACGACGGTACACTGCGACCACCTCATCCGAGCCGAGCGCGGAGCCAAAGAGGATCTTCAAACGGCGCTGATCGAAAACGATGAGGTCTTCAACTTCCTCGCTTCGGTTTCGAAAAAGTATGGCATTGGGTTCTGGAAGCCTGGTGCAGGTATCATCCATCAAGTGGTGCTCGAAAACTATGCCTTCCCCGGTGGCATGATGATTGGCACCGACTCTCACACACCCAATGCTGGCGGCTTGGGAATGCTTGCGATTGGTGTTGGGGGAGCCGATGCCGTGGACGTGATGGCGGGCATGCCATGGGAATTGCTCATGCCAAAGCATATCGGCGTACGCTTGACCGGACGCATGAGTGGATGGACTGCACCAAAGGATGTGATTCTCAAGCTGGCTGGAATTCTCACGGTCAAAGGTGGGACCGGCGCGATCATCGAGTACTTCGGTGATGGATGCGCAACCATCAGCGCGACGGGCAAAGCAACCATTTGCAACATGGGCGCTGAAGTTGGTGCGACAACCTCGATCTTCCCCTACGACGAGGCAATGGATCGCTACCTGCGCGCGACCGGCCGTTCTGACGTCGCCGATGCAGCACGCCCACTGGCAGAGTACCTCCGCCACGATGACGACGTCGAACGCAATCCGGAGAAGTACTTCGATCGCATCATCGAGATTGATCTTTCCACACTCGAACCGCACATCAACGGACCCTTCACGCCCGACCGTGCAATGCCAATCAGCGAGTTTGTCAAGGCTGTCGAGCAGAACGGATGGCCAGCCGATTTGCGAGTAGCGCTGATTGGCTCGTGTACGAACTCCTCGTATGAGGACATGACGCGCGTGGCCGAGATCGCCGACTATGCTGCTAAACACGGACTCAAAGCTAAGTGTGAGCTTACGATCACGCCGGGCTCTGAACAAATCCGCGCAACGATGGAACGCGATGGAATCCTGGAAAAACTCGAAGCAATTGGTGCAACCGTCCTCGCGAACGCATGCGGTCCGTGTATCGGGCAGTGGAAACGACACGACGTCAAAAAAGGCGACAAAAACTCGATCATCACGTCCTTCAATCGGAACTTCAGCGGTCGTAACGACGGCAATCCCGATACGCATGCTTTCGTTGCATCACCTGAAACGGTCCTCGGGTTTGCCCTGACCGGTGATTTGCGCGTTGACTTCACCACGCAGCCGATCAACGGTTCGGTGCTCAATCCACCGCGAGGAGAAGAACTTCCAGCCCGTGGATTCGTGCCGGATCCCGAAGGGTACGTCCCCCCTGCCGAGGATGGCAGCACCATCGAAGTGATCATCAAACCCGATTCTCAGCGCTTGCAACGCCTGGAGCCATTTCCGCCACCCAGACCAGAAGAATTTATCGACATGGTGCTTTTGCTCAAAGTCAAGGGCAAGTGCACGACCGACCACATCTCCCCGGCGGGTCCGTGGCTTCGCTTCCGCGGACATTTGGACAACATCTCCAACAACATGTTCACCGGCGCAACCAATGCCTTCAATGGCAAGCTCAACTCAGCAAAGAACGTCTTTACCGGTGAGTATGCCGAAGTACCGCAGGTTGCGCGGGACTACAAAGCGCGTGGCGTCTCGTGGATCGTCGTTGGTGAGGAAAACTACGGCGAAGGTTCCTCGCGCGAACATGCCGCGATGGAACCGCGCTATTTGGGCGGGAAGGTGATTTTGGTCAAGTCGTTTGCGCGTATTCACGAGACCAACCTCAAAAAGCAGGGCATGCTACCGCTGGTATTCGACAATCCTGCCGACTACGACCTCATCGGCGAGGATGACCGTTTCACGCTCGATGTACGGCAGCTCCGTCCAGCAGAGCCGATGGAGTTGCTCATTCGAAAACCCGATGGAAGCGAGCATCGCATTCTCGTTCGGCATTCGATGAATGAGCACCAAATCGAGTGGTTCTGGGCGGGCAGCGCACTCAACCTGATGGCACGCCGCCTGCGCCAATCGTCGAATGCATAAGCAGTGGTTGTGTGCGTGCTGTAGGGCGTCGGACGGGTGCAGTTACCAGAGGGTAAGAGTGCTCCGCACCTCTGCAAACATTCCCCAGCTTGGTGCCAGTTGGACGCCGTTGGTCCGCTCGTAGATCGGCAGTTGAGCGCCGATGCGGAGCACCAAGGGTTCCCATGCTGTCATGGCCAGCGATGGCAAAAGCTCGATGCGGAACGTTCCCGTTGCCGTTAGCGTGCGGTCGTCGATACGGTCGGGACCGGTCCACCGCCATCGGCTCAGTAAGACGGGGAGAATCGGCAATTCCCACTCTGTCGGGCTGAGGGCTACCAGTGCTTGCAGGTCGGTGCCCATCGTGCGCCCGTTGATGTTGGCGCCTGGCTGGCGAAATAACACTGAGAGTGTGGTCATCAGTGCGGGAGTTTCAGCACGATAACACCCCAAAAGCCACGCGAGCACATCCCAGCTACTTGTGCCTGGCTGCACGTCAATGGGCAGTTCGACCCCGTTTTCCTGTACACGATACTGGCCTGTTGGCATTTTGAGTCCACCTCCAACAGCCAAGCTCCAGGGCGATAGTGGTGAAGGTGGAAGAACGGAGAACTTGACTATTCCAAAGGCATCGCTCAGACCGGTGGCATGATACTGGGTCGAAAGTGTCGTCGTACCGTTGGAGATGTTGACTGTTCGCATCTTGTCGCTGAACGGTAGCACAGCCAGTACACTCCACCGTTCGGCAGGGGCGAACTCGAATTCCAGATTGAATGCGTGCGCATAGGCAACGCTCCCGTTGGGATTGGGTACACGCTTGGTGCCATCGAGCGTGCGATCCATGGCAGTGTAATTATAGACTGCTCCTACTGTTAGCGTGCCAGCTCCCAAACCCGCGCGTTCCATCCCACCAAGGAATGTGCCAGTACCACCACAGCAGCTCTGCGCATGCGCCCATACTCCACTAATCGCTACCAGCACAAAAAACAGTCGCATCACCAAACGTACACCTGAAACTCACGGGAATCACTTGCTTGGTACTGGTCGCGCACGATGACCTGCATTGTTGTCGAATTACCCGTGCAGCACGGTGCTGCAACGAGCTGCACACGATGGCCGCTGCCAACGATGCTCCCATCAGCTACTCGCCAGAAGTACTGCAACGTATCCTCATCGGGGTCGCGTGCATAGCAAACAACGTCAACCGGTGTGCCGACCGAGACAATACCGCCGATGACAACACTATCAATCACCGGTGCCCGGTTCGTTGGTGGTGCAATAAGCGATGGAGAGTCTTGGGAGCAGGACAGCAGCACAACAGCTAAAAGGAGCAGCCCAACACGCATCGGTGATACGCTCCAGGTGTGGAACATATGTAATGATACACTCAAAAATATGTAATTTTGTCGGTGAATCCTCCGCAGGGGGATTCTGGGCAAAGTTCAACTCACTTGAAGGTGTCCTATGCGTTACTTTCCGTTGTTGGGGCGAGTGTTGTTGTGCCTACTCTTTCTTGTTAGCGGGATAACCTTCCACTTTACCAGCGATGCGATCCAGTATGCCGAGGCGCAGGGTGTGCCGGCAGCATCGTTGCTGGTGCCGCTCAGCGGTGTGCTTGCAATTGTTGGAGCGCTCAGCGTGATGCTGGGGTACCGTGCAAAACTTGGTGCATGGTTGCTGGTGATCTTTCTCGTGCCAGTAACGCTGATGATGCACAACTTCTGGGCAATCGCTGATCCGATGCAGCGGCAAGTCCAGATGATCATGTTCATGAAAAATCTTGGGCTCCTTGGTGGAGTGCTGCTGATTGCTTACTGGGGAGCAGGGCCTATCAGCATGGACAACCGCCAGAGTCAGTAGCGGCTCTCGGCGGTGATCATCACTGGCTTGAGTGCCCCACATCGTGATTCAAGAGTGTGGGGGAGAACCTTCTTTGCTTGTTGTCAGCCTATGTGCAAACAGGGTTTGGTGCGTAGGTTCGCAATTGGCCGTCGGTGACTGCCGATGGATGTTGGACGATAGTGTATGCCTCCGGTATGTCCGGCGTGGAGAAAATCGAGCGTATTCTTGCCGAACTTCGGCAGCAGGTGCAGCAGCATCCGTTGCTACGAAGTATGGTCGAACTGGTCGTTGCCGTTGGGGAAGAGCTCCTCCGGTCGAGTGAGGATGCATCGGCTGCTGCTGAGTCGAATCACAAGCAGGATGCTGGTGGTCACTCCACAGCTCCGGCTACTGACAGCAGGAATGAGACGGGGGGAGCATCTCCGGAACACAATCCACCCGCCGATGCAATTCGTGAGGAGGACCTTCGACGCCTCATCGAGCATTTTCAGGGTGGCAGTGTACCTGAACGGAACAACAAAAAGCAGACGCCAGCGACTGTCTCCGAACAGAGTCCTCCCATGTCGGAATATCCAAAGGAGCCTGCCTTTGATGTTGAGCTGGTCACCACACGTGCGCGGCTCAAAGCGGAAGTTGCGCGGTGGCGGGCCGATTGTCTCCGCGGTGAGGTGTCTGCCGAGGCAGAAACGCGGTACTACGAACGTGCGGTCCAACGCGCGCAAGCGCTACCCCAATGCTACCTGTGGATGCTGAACTTTACGGATCCGCCAACGCTCCTCGATTTTGTCGCCGACTGCTACGATGCGCTGGCTGAGGTCGCCGAGGTTATCCCCTTGATCCCGTGGGACCAATACCGCCCAGCGTGGGCAGAGCAGGTACTCGAGCTGACAGCCGCCGCACAGTCCGCACTGCATCGCGTTCTGCTGGATGCTGGGCTGGACCTTCAACGCTATCCAGACCCCGACCAGTACGCTGTTTACAACTGGCTTCAGTGGTACACCAAAACCTACCACAAGTACATCGCGCGGCACATGACGCTCCGCGATCCAGCAGACTACACCCACATCACGGAGATCGTCGAGAAACTCGACGCACTCCGCGAACAGATGCCATCGAGTGCCTCGGCGCAGGGTGAGCAGCCATCGGCCCAACTCTCGGCAGAACGACCCACGGAACATCTGCCGACCGTCGAAGCGAAAAAGCATCTTCGCACGTTGCGGTACCATGTTGGCCAGATTCTGCGCCAACGGATCGATCCAGAGCACCACTGGTTACGCATCCGTCAAGAGATCGAAGCGCTCGTTACGCTGGGTGTTCCGCCGAGCAACGTTGAGTTGCGAGCTGTTCTCCTTCCGATCGTCGAAGATTTTCCCATCGATACCCATTACCGAACCACAGCAGTACAGCTTGTCCTCCGGGAGATTGCTCGCTACCGGATGCAACAATCTGGAACGGTTCCCGTTGTGGAAGAACCATCGCAACCAAGCGAGGAAGTTCTTGCTGTTCGGGCAGCACTCGAGGGGAAGTGCATGGTGCTCGTCGGTGGGGATGAACGCCCTGCTATGCGAGAGGCAATTGAAGGAGCGTTCGGTTGTCGCCTTGAGTGGGTTCCCACTCGTCCGCATGAATCACTGGAGCTGTTTGAGCCGTACATCAAACGCAGCGATGTTGCTGTTGTTCTGTTGGCGATACGCTGGGCCAGCCACAGTTACGCTGATGTTGCTGACCTCTGCAAACGGTATGGCCGGCCATTTGTGCGCCTCCCCGGTGGCTACAACCCCAATCAAATCGCCGCCCAAATACTCCAACAAGCGGGAGACACCCTCGGATTGAATGGCTCCGGCGGCAGGACTTGAACCTGCGACCCTCTGATTAACAGTCAGATGCTCTAACCAACTGAGCTACGCCGGAAGACGGGTTGCAAAAATACAGCAGTATTGCCCCACTGTGCAAGAGCTGCGTGGAGTAGCCCTACTGTTCACGAAAGGGGGAGGTCTGCAGATGCTGCTTGATAGCGCGAATGCTCAACCACGTGGCAATGCCTAATACCACCAGTGCGCCCAGCGTGATGAGTCCCGGATTTTCGTAGAACAAAAACACATCGTACAGGCCATGCGCAGTGACTGCGGATGCCAGAGCTGCCAGGTGATACCCCCAGCGGCGCGAGGCAAATTTTGCATTGCCGAGAAAATAACCCATCAGCACGCCGTTGGCTGCGTGTGCCGGAACGGCGGTCACCATTCGCACCAAAGCCAGACCCACTGGTTCGGACTCTGCGCCGAACACATACAGGAGGTTCTCCAGCGTAGCAAAGCCCATTCCGACCATCACGCAGTAGGTGATGCCGTCGTAGGGTTCATCGAAATCTGAGCGAGGGTACACATAGAGTCGGGCAACTAGATACTTTGCCGCCTCTTCGGTGAAAGCGACGATGCCAAACGCACTCAGTACTGCCGAACCGAACACACTGCGATTGAGCGGTGCTATCGCACCCAATCCGATTTCGATCACGGCAACAGGCACAATAATCACCGCACCCCAGAGAAAACACCCAATCACAAGGTCATGTGGCTCGCGGTCGAAGCGATCAAGCCACCAGACGACCCCAGCGATGACGATGCCCGGAGCAACAGCTAACACAACAAGCCACGCCGCATCAACGTTCATTGCCAATGTTCGGTAATTTCGATGGTGTGCAAAAATGAACGTTCGCCGATGAACCGCCGCTCCTCCGAGCGCCAGCAAACCACTCAGGTGCTTGCCATGCCCTCGTGCACAGTGTTGCCATCGGGCGTGACAGTGGTCAGCGATTGTGTCGAGCATGTTCGCACGGTGGCCGTTGGCATCTGGGTTGACTGTGGAAGCCGCAACGATACCATCCCTGGCATTGCTCACATGCTCGAGCATGTTCTCTTTCGCCGCTCAGCGCGGTATGCGGGAACCGAGCGGTCACGCGTAGCAGAAATGCTTGGGGCGTACCTGAATGCTTCGACGTCGAAGGAAGTCACAAGCTACTACGCTCGTGGACTTGCCGAGCACACCGAGCGCTTGATGGATTTGCTGGCCGAGCTGGTTTTCGCGCCAGCCTTTACACCGCAGGACGTGGAGAAAGAACGCAGCGTGATCATCGAGGAATTGCACAGCTACGACGACGACCCCGAAGAAGTCGTCTGCGACGAGCTTGATCGAGTACTCTTTGGCAATCATCCGTTGGGGCATCCCATCGCTGGCAGTCGCGAGAGTGTCAGCAGCATCACCGCAGACGATTTGATGGAGTTCTACCGCCGATGGTACACCGCTGCCAACTGCGCTATCATCATCAGCGGACCGATTCAGCACAGCGACGCAGTTGCCATGGTTGAGCGGGTCCTTTCCCGCTGGAGGCCGCTGCGAGGGTCCGTGCCCATCGCTCCCGAACGGTCACCACGGCGGCTGGCTGCACGTCGAGGTATGCGCAAAACGATTGCTCGCTCGTTCCAACAGGCGCACTGTGCAGTGGGAATTCAAACTCCAGGTGCACGAAGTCCGCAGCGCTATGGACTTGCGCTGCTGAATATTCTCTTTGGTGACAGCGCAAGCTCCCGGTTGTACCGTCGCTTACGCGAGCATCGTGCCCTTGCGTATACGGTGTATTCGTCGTTGCAGTTACTGAGCGATTGTGGGCAACTGGTGATTTATGCCGGATTGCGTCCGGATCGTGTTGACAGTGCGCTGGCTGCCCTCGAAGCAGAGATCGAGCGACTGGGAACGCACCCTCCGACGCCAACGGAATTTCGGCGTGCACGGCAGCAGCTACGGACATCGCTCCTGATGAGCACCGAGAGCTTGTCGGCGCGGATGCATGCAATCGCGCGCATGCTCTTCGAGGAAGGGAAGCTCGAGCCGCTTGACGCAATTGCAACGGCGATCGAGCAAACAACGCTGGAAGAGGTCTGCTCCTTAGCTGTACAGCTTGCTAATTGGCGCACGTGGTCGCTGGTGCTCTGCCGATAGCGCTTAGTGCGCGCGGGGAATCGCTGCATCAGCGCTCCAGAGCAGCTTCTGCCGAAGCACGTCGAAGTAGGTTGTGTCGGCACGCTTGATCAAGCGTGCAGTGCACTGCGATCGGCGAATCGTGCAGCGCATATTGGGTTCGAAGGGTGCGAGCTGCTGCCCATCGGCAACGAGCGATGCAGCATGGCTTTCAGGATCGAGCAGGAGAGTAATCTCCGATGTATCGCTCACAACTAAGGGGCGGAGCGTCAGCATATGCGGGCAAATCGGGACCACCGCGAGAACCTGCGCTGAGGGTGCAATGATTGGTCCGCCACACGAAAGCGAATACGCCGTCGAACCGGTCGGTGTTGTAACAATCAGTCCATCGGCGCGGTAGCGGGCGATGTAGTGTTCGTCCACCCAAGCGTGGATGGTGATCATGCGGGACGAATCGCGCTTTTCAATGGCAAATTCGTTGAGAGCGTAGAGCATTGTTGGCTTGTCGTCGAGCTCGATGGTGGTTTCAACCAGCGCTCGATCCACGATGCGATACCGTCCGCCGAGGATGTCGGCGATGGTAGAGCGGAGATTGTCGGCGGGGAACTCAGCTAAGAAACCCAGCTTGCCAAGGTTGACGCCCAGCAATGGCAGATCGCTATCGGCAAGGCGACGCGCGCATGCGAGCATGGTGCCATCACCCCCAAAGCACATGACCACATCAGCAAAGCGGCCGAATTCTTCCAGCGGCAGCGCTTCGACGCGCTCTGCGATCGCCGGGACCATCCGCGCTTTGACTTCTGGCTCGACACACACCTCGGCACCCTGTTCGAGCAATACTTCCACTGCTTCAACAACGCGGCGAAGGGCATCAGTCTTGCCTAAGTTCACGTAGAGTCCGATGCGGTTCATGTCAGGCGCTCCTCCGATGGCGGGGCAGATTGGGTAGTGGCAGCATCCCGCACCCGAACATAGGCAAGCCGAAGCTGGGTCAGCGACTGGAGGAGGAACTGTTCTTCGTCCTGGTTGCGGGCAGCACGCGTGCGCTCTTCGATCACCTCCAATAGTTCAATGGCAGCCCGTGCAGCATCGAGTTCCACCGTGGGTTGGTTGGTCAAGGGATTGGGAAGCTCGCCCAAGGCAATCAACGCTTGATGCACAAACAGCGCTCCAACATCGCGTAGGTCCGGACGCCGGCTCATTATTTGGTCGTTGGACGATGACGAAACATTTCCAGCATGCGATCAGTGACGACAAATCCACCGACGACGTTGAGCGTGCCCAAAACGACTGCGATAAAACCCAATGCTTGAGCAAACAGGTTTTCTGGCGATGCATGCCCGAGCACGATAATCGCGCCGATGAGTACGACTCCATGAATGGCATTGGCTCCCGACATCAACGGCGTATGGAGTACCGATGGCACTTTCGCAATTACCTCGACACCCACGAAGATCGAAAGAATCAGCACGTACACCATCTCGATGTTCGCGCCGATGAAGGTCACAAGTGATTCCATCCTCATCATCAACGGGTCGTTCGACGGCAGCGAAACTACGAAGGCTGCTCCCATCGCGAGTTGGAACTCTATCAGCGGCTGGCATGGTTAGAGCCTGTGGTATTTTCGATGTGCATGTTGGACGTTTCCGATACTGTCATGATCGTGTTTCCTGCGGTGATTGCCACCGCGATGGTCCTCAGTGGTGGTGGAAGTGCACCGAACGTTGGATCGAAAGCGCCTGATTTCCGCGCTGCATCTACTGCTGGGACGCTGCAACTGAGCAGCTTGCGTGGCAAGTGGGTCGTGTTGTACTTCTATCCCAAGTCATTCACCCCAGGCTGCACGGCTGAGTCGTGTTCGTTGCGGGATGGATTCGATTCGCTGCGCACGCTCAATGCTACCATTCTGGGGGTGAGCACCGATGACCTGGAGACGCAGCAACGGTTCAAGAAAGAGTATGCCTTGCCCTTCGAGCTGGTTGCCGATACCGATAAGCGCGTCGTCGAAGCCTTCGGCACCAGCGGAATGCTGGGTTTTGCCAAGCGGCGAACCTTTATCATTGATCCGGAAGGCACCATTCGCGCTATTATCGAGGATGTGGACACCCGCCACCACGCCGAGCAAGTGCACGCGATGCTTGCACAGTTGCAGCAAGCCAAATAGCCGACTACAACAGCCGACCGAGCGATGCAATACCGAGCGGTTCAAGGCAGAGAAGCCCTTCGGCATACTGTGTACCGATCAAGCTTCCCCAGTAGCGAGCACGGGCTTGAACCGCATTGAGAAAATCCGGACGTGAGAGCACTGTTTCTGGTTCGTCGCTCTGGTAGCGGTCGGGGACGTACACTTGCGATGCATAGGCTCGGATAGCAGCCATTTTTTTGTCAAACGTGGGGGTAATATCCACCAGCAAGTCGGGCTCGTGGTGGTAGGCTTGGATGTAGCAGAAAAGCCGTTCGGGACGGAATGGTGCCTGTTCTGAGCCATCGGGTGCGAACGTCCGCACCTTAGCCATGCCACTTTTGAAGTACGCAGTGCGAACGATGCGGTGCACAGCCTCGTGATCGGGATGCCGCTCAAATGCAGGAGGGAAGAGGACAATGCGTGGTTGGTATGCACGAAAGCGCTGCACAATGTGGAGAACCGCATCCTCCGTCGGCGTGATCATGCTATCGGGGAATTCCAGCCACTCGCGAACGTGGACACCGAGAATTTTCTGCGCAGCCTGTGCTTCTTGGATGCGACGCTCGGCACTGCCGCGGGTGCCTTGCTCGCCACGCGTGCAGTCCACGATGCCGACGCGGAAACCTTCCTCGACCAATGCTGCTACGATGCCACCAACACAGAGTTCGACATCGTCGGGGTGAGCGCCAATAGCCAGAACATCGAGTTTCATTGTGCCAGAATCATCCATTCGTGATACATCGTGGGAAGTGTCCACTGCAGCGCCCGAGCTTAGAAGCTGTAGCGCAGTCCGAGTGCAAGCTGGAGCCGCTCGACGGTCCAGGTCGCATCACGGAGAACACTCCCGAGCGGGAGGACGTACTGAACTGCCAGCGTTGCTGTCCACTGTTGGGTGTGAGGTATCGGTGCCGCAAAACCGAATCCGCCGTAGAGTTCGGGAATGAATGCGGCTGTTGCTGCGTCGCGTTGTGCGGTCATGGTGCCAGGTACGATGGCATCGGCAAGTGGTGAAGGGAGAACAAACCGTCGCTCCAGGTCAAATGCCGAGGATAGCGGGATTGCTCCTTGCAGGCCACCGCTCAGGTACAGCTCGTAGATACGCGAGCCACTTTGCTTGGTCAAAAGCACCCACTCTGCACCAATTCCGATTGCCAGCATCGGTGCGCGGGGGATCAGTCGCGTTTCTGCTTGAACAACAACTAGGGAATCGTTTGCAAGCCGAATGTGTGTGGTGCTGGTATCCGGTGCCGCCAGATACTGTGCAAAAGGTTGCAAGCTCAGTCGGGCGGTCAAGCGGAGAGCATCGCTTATCGAGTACCCGCCGCTCACACTAATGCCGATCGCTCCACCGTAAGCGTTCGATGTCGGACGGGGCAGGCGGATTTCGCCGGTTGCACTCAACGAGCTGGTGTGGTAGACAGCATTGGCGGTCCCCCATAGGCCAAGATGCCAAGGTGTCCGTGGTGGGCAAGAAAATCCGCTGGTGAATTCGAAGCTGCGGCGCTGGTGGTTGTAGCAGTACGTGTAGGTAACCACCGAACGATTCCCCGCGGCATCAATAAGTGCCAGTACAAGCTGGCCATCCTGTTCCAGATCGAGGGGATGAACGTTGAATTCTGCTTGTGGCTGTCCGCGCTCGATACGGGGGAGATATGCACGCAAGTTCCGCGCCTGGAGTGGTGTGATGCTATCGAGACCGCTATCGGTGGGGCGATCGTCGCGAACGATCACACGGAGCGCCTTCCCCTGGGATGTGATTTGAAATGCACTCTGCGGTGGCAGTCGGTCGCGGAGAGTGTCGAGAACAAAAAATGTCTGCCCACCCATCGTGCCATAGGCATCGTAGGCATCGCTACGGTAGCCGAAGCCATAGGAATACAGTCCGAACGGCTCATCACCGGTGATGGTGTGTGTACCGTAGCTGAGCCGAACATGTGCCACAAAATAGCTGCTGATACCGATGCGCTCAAAGCTGGTTGCGGGAATGGGGCGGCCGTCCAAGCGGATTGTGCCAATAGCTTCCTCACGCGCGACGATGTTGACGTAATGATCCCATGAACCCTGTACGGGTGTTGCAATGCGGTAGCGGTCAACGAACTGCTGTGTTGGGGAAATCAGAATCATCATCGGATCACCGACTTCGTCACCATTGCCGAAGCCTTGGGAGTACTGCGCAACCAGGATTGGCTTATCTGCCGATAGTTGGACGTGGTCTGTGGCATTGGGTTCTTCGTAGTACTCCCCAGCGTTGAGGATAGCAATGAGTGTTTGGTCTTTGAATACGCGTGTCCGGTCCTGGCTGGCAAGGATGCGATACGTGTAGCGTGAACGTCCGCGGAGCTTGCCGATGTAGTACTGCTTGCCCCAGGCGCTGATGGGCGGGAGCTGCTCGACAAGGTGGTTGCAGGCTTTGGTGCCCGGCGGGACGTAGGCACAGGTATGCCCGCTGAAGACGGCGATGGGTTTGGTGGCTTTGATGAGCGTGCCGGTCAGATCGCCCGTGCCTGTGGCGAAGTATTGCGCACGGACTTGATAGACTTGTCCCCGATCGAGGGTGATGGTGTAGCGCTCGTAGGCGCCGTGCCTATCGGTGGTCGGAGTCGTTGGGGTGATCTCCACTTGCGTATCATCCTCCGTGGCAATGATCGCAAACAGTGGTGCCAAGACTGCCGACAACTTGCTGTAACAGAACGCGCGGTATTCAGTGCCAAGCACACTGACGGGAAGGGCAAGGTAGGTGTCGGTTGTCTGGATGCGATGATTGAGTGCATAGACGGAGATGGGTGCAGTGCTTTGGATGTGGAGCGCTCGGTTCTTGATGCGGGGGAAGGTATCGAGCTCGGCTTCAGGCGTGATCGGGACGCTACCGATGGTGCCTCCCTTGATCCGCAACGAATGGCGGAAACCGAGCGCTGGAATTTCGAGCAGCACATCAGCATCGTCTTCGGCCGTGATGAACACCTCCAGCGAGGCGGGCTCGTAGCTGCCAGGTTTGTTGGGGTCTTCTTCGCGGAAGTTCTTCATGAAGCAGAGCCAAAACTCCGTGCCTTCGGAGTTCAGAATACGATACCGCGCTGCTGTGTCGGCTCCCTGGGCCCAAAGTCGAGCGCTTACCCCGGAGACAACAACAAGAGTGCAGCCAATCCACGCCAGGATACGGAGTGCGTTTTTCACTTCCCAACCACGCATGGTGCGATGAAAACGCGGCTATCGGTGCGGAACCAGAGGTGATACACTCCCGCTCCTGTTGCTGTGCGTTCAATCGGCAGTGCGATCGTGTGCGAACCTACCGGTGTCGGGGGAAGTTGCCAGCGCCCAACTTCTCGGCCGAGGGGATCGAACAACGCTACTTCTGGTGCTGCTTCGCGATCGAGCCAGAACGTCGCATTGATGCGGTCTCCGTCAACGGGGTTTGGGAAGACTGGACCAAATGCCTGCTCCTGGCTCAGTTTCAGGGGTGTTGCTGGTTCCAAAACGAGCGTTCCGCCCTGCGATTGGACTGCGCGCTGGAGACCATTGGCCGTAAGGTCCACGACGGCAAGCACCGCAGGCGAAGTGCCACTCCAAAGGGCAGTACAGTGTAGGAGCAGTTCGGCTGAATCAAGAGCACCAGTGACAAGAACACGAATGCGAAGTACACCATCGGAGCCGCTGGTGTCGTCGGCGATGATCGTTGTAACCATGCGTTGCGGAAACCTTGCCGCAACCGAATCTATACTAAGCGCTGCGCGAGTATAGCGCAACTGGACTTGCAGGACGTCGCCCCGCTGCAGTGGCAGAGCGAGCACGACCGGCGCAACGGCAAGCGTACCGCGAGCAAGTGTGGTGTCGGGTAACCGAACATGCACTTGTGCCTGCAGCAGCAGCGGTGCAGTGCACAATCCGAAGAGCAGGTAACGCAGCACTATCGGTTGCAAATGGTGAGTGCAAGCAAAAATACGCCCCACACTCGAGGCAGACGCGACACCAATGCCTCCTGGTGCAAGAATCGTTCCTGGTACTCTATCCCCGCTGCGGCACGGCGTGTCACAACCAAAAACATGACCGCTGGTTTAGGTGTCTCGATCACGATTTTTGTTTCACCATGGCATTCAGCGACGATGAGAGTGATGGTGGTTGGTCTTCTGCTTGTGGTTGTCCTGGCTGCACCGGTGGGTGCGCAGTGGATACGTGCGACTGGATCTCTGGGTACGTCGGCGGAGGTGTATCGCGCGTTTGGCTCACCGGCCCGACTACCGTCGGAAACCTACCGTGCTGTTGGGCGACTCAGCATCATTCTTGCTGACCAGGTCGAGCTTCCCTGCGAGCTGTACCTCAACAGCGGGCAGATTGGTTTTCAGCAGCCATTCAACCAGTTCGGCGTTACACCGCGTATCGGAAGCTGGCTTCAACTGTTCGGTGGATGGTATTCGACCAGGGTTTCCGATTACACGTTCGGCGATTTGCGTATTCTCGGTGGCGGTATCGAGCTGAGCCCCGGTGCATTTCGGCTGGCGATCCATTACGGCTACACCAGACAGGGTCGCGATCCGGATACGATGCAAGCACTCGTTGGTGAATATCGCCGCCGTGTCATTGTTGGCAAATTTGGCTACGAAGGGCAAGACGGCAACTTTATTACAGTCCAAGCGATGGCTTCCCAAGACGAGCCTGGCAGTATTGGCCGTGATAGCCTGACGCCGCAACCGCAGGCTAATGCGGTTTTTTCGATTGCCGCTGGTCTTGGGGCGCTCGATGGTGCAATCGGCTTTCGTGGCGAAGCTGCGGCAGGACTGTTTACCAACAACACGCGAGCAGGGCTCGATAGCGCTCTTGCCGAGAATATTCCTTCTTGGTTCCAGCAGCTTATACCGACCAACGCAACCTCTAACCTCGATGCTGCAGCACGGCTCAATCTCAGCATTACCCCTTCGGCAACATGGGGACTTGTCCTCGATGGACAGTGGGTCGGACCGGGATTTGTCACGCTGGGGTATGCCCAGCTTCTCAACGATGTGTTCGATCTCAATGCTTCTCCCTACGTGCGATTGTTCGATGGCAAGCTTTCGCTCCGTGCAACTGTTGGGCGACGGACGAACAACCTCCGCCGTACCCGAATTGCGACGCTCGAACGCTGGATGACCAATGCTGGCGCCAATTGGCAACTGAGCAATGCTGTCGGGCTTGATGTGCAGTTCGGTCAGTACACGATGCGTTCGGACCACACCAATGATAGCCTCCGTGCAGACAACACGACTCAGACAGTGACAGTCTCGCCCACCTGGCGACTGGGAACCGGCAGTGGGGAGCATTTTTTCACAGCATCGTTGACCTACCAGCGCACCCAGGACAATAACCGTGTCTCCGGTCAGTACGGGAACAACTCCATGGCCAGTGCAACAGTATCTCATAGCGTGCAATTGCCCTCAAAGCTTGGGCTCAGCACTGCCCTCAACTATAGTCGTGTGCAAACATACCTGCAGAACATCAGCATGGGCACATTGAGCGAATCGGTAACCTATCCCTTCGCGCAGCAATGGAATGCCAGAGCTACTCTGGGGTTGAACGTTACCAACTCGACGGTAACTACACTGCAACTCCTGTTCCGCGCTGCATTGACCTATACCTTCGAGCAATGGGGCAGCCTCACACTTCAGCTCATGAACAACACCTTCGACCTGACCGGACAGCAGGGCAACCGATACACTGAGCTTTTCGGCAGCCTGCAGTATGCTCTAAATTTCTAACGGTTGCTTAATTCGAGCTGGACTAAGGGCAGAGCATTCCTGGTGACCGTGGATTTGCAGTCGTGTCGGCAGTTATGCATACCCCGATGTTCCCTCCATAAAGGATGTTGCGTGTTGGTAATCCTTCCGTAACTGTTCGATAACTGCCCAGCAATGCCCGCCTAACGTTGGAGGGGGAGTTTCGCACCTGGTTCGTGTGTGGTTGTTTCATCTCAATCAGGTTGCGATGACGCTCAGAATACTTATGTGTGTGGTTGCTGCATGGAGTGTTGCGATTGGTGCTACTAACGACGGCATCATTACCGGATCGGTCCGCGAGACGGCCTCGGGGGAGCCGTTGCGAGGTGCAACGATCTTGGTTGATGGGACAAAGCGTGGTGCGATCAGCGATCCCAAAGGCAATTTTACGATCAAGAACATTGCTGCAGGGACCTACGCACTGACAGTTCGCTACATCGGCTACGAAACCAAGCGTATCGCTGGTGTGGTGGTCGAGCCTGGGAAGACGACGCGCGTGTCGGTGGTTCTCGATCGGGATCGGCAGCTCGTTGCGCGCGATGTCGTCGTGGAAGCGCGGCGGACCAACGAAACACAAGCGGCACTGCTTGCCCAACGGAAAAACAGTGCACAGGTCACCGATGGAATCAGCACGGAGGAGATTACCAAACTGCCCGACAACGATGCTGGTCAAGCGCTCCGACGCGTGTCGGGGGTGACGCTGGCAAGTGACAAATTCTTAGTCGTCCGCGGCACGGGTGACCGCTACAACAATGCGATGCTCAATGGAATTCCGTTGACCTCAACCGAACCGGATAAAAAAGCCTTCAGCTACGATCTGTTCCCCTCCAGCCTCCTTGAAAGCGCAACGATTACCAAGACGTTCACGCCAGACCTACCGGGCAACTTCACCGGCGGGCTGGTGCAACTGAGCACGATCGAGTTTCCCTCCCAGTCGTCGCTAAAGGTAAGCTTTTCCTCCTCGATCAACGATAACGCATTTCTGCAGCCGAACCGCTACATCAGTGCTCCAGGAGGGCGATGGGATTGGCTTGGCTTCGACGACGGAACGCGATCGTCCCTTCCCGCAGGTATGCCCACCGATCGGCGCCAGATGAGCGCATTGCTCAGTGCTGTTCGGAATCCATACGACACAACAGGCGCACGCCAGCGTTGGACGCAGCTGAGCAAATCCTTCAATAACCAAAATTGGCAGCAGCGCCAACGAACGCTTGCAATGCCGAATAGCTCGATTTCACTGGCCTATACCGACGTTGCCAGTATTGCCGGAACCGAGCTCGGAATCGTTGCCAGTTTGGTTTATTCCAATTCCTGGAGTATCTCCACGCTGGAGCGCAACGGTATTCTCGCCGATCGTTCGACCTGGTTTCGTACCAGTGGCTACAATCCATCCCGCACGACGACACTCGGCGGAATGCTCAGTCTTTCGCTGCGGGCCAGCCAGTACTCAACGCTGAGCGTGCAAACAGTCTTCAACCACAGTGCCGACGAGGATGTTGTCGTTCTCAACGGGCAGGATTACGTGCGGATCTTCGATACCAAGCAGCTTTCGATGCAGTATGTCGAAAAGCGGTTGCTGTCGGTAATGGTGTCGGGAGACCACACATTGCCCATGCTCAGTAATGCAGCGCTCGATTGGAAGGTTGGATACACCTCGACCGGGCGAGAAGAGCCCGACTTTCGTCGCTTCCGTTTTGCACGTCAGACCCCAAATGACGAGTCCTACGTGGAGCCCTACGCGTCCGACATCATCAGCTTTACTCCTCTTGGTCAAGGAGACGGCGTTCGAGCAGGACGGTTTTTCTCCCAGCTCGATGAACGTGCCTACACTGGAGCATTCAATCTCCAGCTTCCGTTGGGTAGCGTCAAACTCAAAACCGGAATGCTCACCGAGCATCGGCAGCGGCAGTTTACGGCACGGTCGTTTACGTACGTCCCCGGTCCAGAATTTTCGCTCGACTACGCAGTCTTTACTCTTCCCGATTCGGTGCAGTGGGCTGATCCATCGGGAATCTTTCGCCCTGAGAACTTTGGACCGCAGGGGATCGGCATATCGGAGGATTCACGGCTTGCTGATGCGTACTCAGCGCGTGAACGGCTCTATGCCGGGTACATTATGGCTGACTACTCGTTCGACCAGCTTGGCCTGCCGCTGCGCATTATCGGCGGTGTGCGCTACGAGGACAACCGTCAGCAGCTAAACAGCTACGACTTGAGCGATCGGCCCGTTACCGTGGATGTCTATACGCGCGACTGGTTGCCAGCATTGTCGGTCGTGGTGGGCCTGACGCCAACAATGAACCTGCGCTTGGCGGCATCACAGACAGTTGCGCGCCCATCCCTCCGAGAGTTTGCACCATTCGCGTTCTACGATTTTTCGACGCAATCGCAGGTAATGGGCAATCCGAATTTGACACGCGCACTCATTGCCAATGGGGATGTGCGGTGGGAGTGGTTCCCATCTCCAGGCGAGGTGCTCTCGGCAGGGGTGTTCGTCAAGCGCTTCCTGCATGCGATTGAAGAGACCATCTACCTGGAACAGCAGGAAATTGCCCGAACTTTCCGTAACGCCGAAGGTCCGGCGCTCAACTATGGCGCAGAAATCGAGCTCCGCAAGCGATTGGATGTTCTGGGATCGTGGGGACAGCATCTGACGCTCTCGCTCAACTATGCACGTATCATTTCGCAAGTGGAGGTGACGCAAGGTGGGCAGCTCGATCGCCGCCCAATGTGGGGGCAGTCCCCGTACACATTCAACGCACTACTGACAGCAGCTATTCCAGAGTTGGATGCAACCGTGAGCATTGGCTATAACGTGTTCGGTCGGCGAATTGTGCTCGTCGGGCTGCGCAATGCCTACCAGTTCGACGATCCACACACGTATGAACTGCCGCGGGATGTGGTGGACCTCACGGTGACCAAAGCTTTCGGCGCATTCCAAGTGCGACTTTCCATTCGCGACCTGCTCAACCAACCCCTGCGGTGGGAGCAGGGTGGAACGATTGTGCAATCAACTATTCGTGGACGTTCCCTCGGAATTGGTCTGAGCTATCGGCTCTGAGCTTGTTCAACTATCTTGGTGCGAGTTATGCATCGTTTGCTTGTGTTTGCATGTATTGTCTCGGTGATTGCCTCGGCGCAGCAGATCAGCGTCGTCCTGACAAAGCCTGCTGGCGGCGAAACCTTTCGTCCGGGACGCTCTGAAGACTTTGTCTGGGATACCAGTGCCTACCCTGGCGTGTATCCAACTTGGCGCTTCCAGTTTGCAACCTCACCGACGGGACCGTGGACGGACCTGCCGGGTGCAACAGCCGTCAAAGATTCCGCTTCGCGTCGTGGCCGTTTTACCGGTGGCTTTCGCGTGCCAGCGGTTGCAACAACCAACGGTTATGTGCGCATGGTGCTCGTCAAGCCCGATGGTACGCTCGACGAGACTGTCACCAGCCGGAACCAACAACCCTTTACCATTGTGCAGCCGCAAGCAATACAGCCCGATTCAGTTCTGCGCACGCCAATCACAGGGCGCGTGCAGCTTTCGGCACGCAAAATCTATGGCCTCGATGGATATGTGTTTGTTGATGATGGTGGTGTGTTGGTCATCGAGCCAGGCACGCGAATCGTTGGCGATACGGTAGGCCAAAATTCTGCGTTATGTGTCAATCGCGGGGGCAAAATCATCGCCGAGGGCACGCGCCAGCGTCCCATCGTGATGACCTCGTCGGCACCGCCAGGGCAGCGTGCACCGGGAGATTGGGGTGGCTTGCTCATTTGCGGCCGAGCACGCACCAATCACCCGGGCGGTCAGGCAGCACTCGAAGGTGGCATCGCCGATGCAAACCAAGTGCGTGGATGGTTCGGTGGCACCGATGACGATGATTCCAGCGGCGTTGTTCGGTACGTGCGGATTGAATTTGCTGGCATTGCGGCAGCACCAAACAGCGAACTCAATTCGCTCACGCTCGCGGGAGTTGGGCGCCGAACGGTCATTGAATATGTTCAGTGCAGCTATGGCAACGATGATTCCTTCGAATGGTTCGGCGGGAGTGTTGGCGGTCGGTATTTGATTTCGACTGGCGGCCTCGACGATGACTTCGACACGGACAACGGTTGGAGTGGGCGTGTGCAATTTGGTCTTGCCCACCGATTCCGAGCGCGCGCGGATCAATCCATCTCCCAAGCCTTCGAATCCGACAACGACGCCAGTGGATCGTTCAATCAGCCCCTCACCAGCGGGGTCTTCAGCAACATGACCTTGATCGGTCCGGTGCAGGATACTGCCTGGACGCCAGGCACCGGTACATCACCGAACTCATACAACACCCGATTTGGTGCTGCTGCCCAGATTCGACGGAATTCGCGTTTGAGCATCATCAACAGTGTCTTCATCGGATGGCCGCGCGGAGTTGAAATTGCTGGCAGCAACACCATGCTTGCTGCTGCTGGTGATTCGCTGCTGGTTCGGAACAACTCGTTCTATGGCATCAAGGGAACACTGCTCAACTTTGCTGGAGGAAATCCTCCCCAGGGCATGACAACCTCGTGGATCGAGCAACCGCAGTTTGCGAACATCTTCGACAAACGCTCACCGGATTTAGCACTGCTGACCAATCCGTTCGCGACCGATCCGAGCTTCAATCCACAGCCGATGGCAAACTCACCACTGGCATCGCAGCAAACAAGCTACACAAGCACGGCACTGGTTGACTTGAGTGGATTTGTTCAAGTCAACTATCGAGGCGCGTTTGCACCATATCCAACCGAGCGATGGGATTTGCCCTGGGCGGAATATGATCCGGTCAACGCCGACTACACCCTCTCGGTTCGCAATGCCGATGCAGAGCCACAACTGTTGCTGCAGGTGCTCCCCAATCCAGTGAGTGCGTCTGCAGTGCTTCGGTACACGCTACCTACAGACGACGTGGTCACACTGCGAGTGACCGATCTTGCTGGCCGTGAAGTTGTGCGCTACCTGGTTTCGCTTCCGCAGCACGCCAGTGTGTACGAAGTTCCGTTCACCTCCGAATGGCTTCCCAGTGGGACGTACCTGGTGCAGCTTATCACGCAGCGCAGTGGGAGTGTTGGCGCGCCGGTCATAGTTGTGCATTGATCAGGCATCACGGTTTGAGACAATCTCCGCCGTGCGGAGAACCACACACACGCAGCAGGGCGCTTCCGGTGGGGAGCGCCTTGTTGGCTTTGATGCGAAACCATCGGTACTGGTACTGTGTTACTGTCGTGAGCTGGTATTTTTACATCCGTCTGCTCCATGATGGAGGCTGTAATGAAAAGAGTGCTTCTTCTCATAGTTCTTGCGGTGGCGCTGGCAGCGCAAGAAGTCCCCGACAGCAAAGGGAGAGATTTTTGGTTCTGCTTCATGCCGAATTACCACAACGACGGGATGAACAGTAGCAATGCACGTCAGAGAGACTCACTCTACATTTACATCGCTGCTGACGAGCCAACAAATGTTCGGCTGGAGTTTACTCCCTACGATGGCCGGCCGCCGCAGGTTATCAATGCACGGATTGACAATCCAGCCCAGATGCTTACCATCCCCCTGTCGTATGCTGGAGTCGAGCTCATCGGGGTAAACATGGGTGCCGGAGATGTTTCGATGCCATGGGAGCGTCACACGCAGCGCCCTGTTCGGTACACCTTCCACCTCGTCAGTGATCACGATGTGACGGTGTACGCGCTCAACCGAGCCGAAACGACCAGTGATGCATTCTTGGTGTTGCCAACCGATGCGCTCGGGAGAGACTACTATGTTATGAGCTACAACACCGATGCCTATCCTAACGGAGACAACACACCCTCTCAGTTTGCAGTTGTTGCGACGGAGGATTCGACCGTTGTCGAATTTGTGCGCGTTACCTCGCCGACCACCGATGGACCCATCAGTCGCATTCTGCTCAATCGTGGTGAAGCATACCTTGTTCAATCAAGGACGACCAGTGAGCAGTACGACCTGACGGGAACGCGGATCAAGTCGAACCGTCCGATTGCAGTCTTCGGCGGGCATCAGCGAGCACGGGTACCGCTGTCAACACGAGAATACATGGCTTCCCGCGATTGCTTGATTGAACAAATTCCTCCGTCTGCAACATGGGGACGCTCAGCTTTTCTGGTGCCATACATGAATCCAGATGATGGGAGCGATCCAGAGGGCGGCCAAGGTGATCGGTACCGCATCCTCGCAGCACGCGACAGCACGGTGATCTACATTGATAGCATACCGATTGTGACGCTCAATGCTGGTCAGTACTACGAAGGACCGCTTTCATCGGCGCATACTGTCCATGCAAATCGCCCCATTCTGGTTGCGCAGTTTCGGGAGACCTCAACGCCTCTACCGGGCAGTATTCTGCTCGTTGGCGATCCTTTCATGATGATCATGCCACCGGCAGAGCAGTTCATGTCGGGATACCGCTTCATCTGTCCGCTATCCTACCAGCGCTCGGTCAACGAGCCCCGCGGCAGGATTGAAGAAGTGTACCTGTACCACTACGTCACTATTGTCGTGCACGATACCGCCAAGGCATCGCTCGTGCTCGATGGCAGACCGGTGACGACAACATTTTGGCCAATACCCAAAAGCAAGTACGTCTATACGCAAGTCCGCCTCGAAGCTGGTGTGCACACAGTCTCGGCCAATGCTCCCATCGGCATTTCGGTGTACGGGTACGGCTATGCTGATTCCTACGGCTACGTTGGTGGCATGAGTTTCCGGCGATACGATTTCGAGCCGCCGAAAATTTCGTCGCTGCCACAATGTCCACCTTACCGCTTGGTTGTCTACGACACGTTGCCCAGCGATAGCCGTGTGGACGTCGTGCGCATCATCGAGGATTCGACCGAGAACGTTGTCTGGGAAATTGTCCGACAAACGATGCTCCCACAAGATTCGGTTGAAGTACGGATTGCACTCCGCGATCCCTATTCTGATGGGGTGATTACGATTGTTGCCCAGGATGCCGAACAGTTTATCACCCGCGCCAGAGTGCCCATTCCTGGCATGACACTCCGCGTGGTTGACAGCGATGGCACCACCAACCGATTCCCGCGTGTGTATTCGTTCGTGAGCGCAACCCAGCGCAACTCTTGCTTTCGAGTGCCGATCACGAATGTGGGGAACTATCCGCAGACTATTCTTCGGGCTTGGTGCCGCATTGGCGACGTTGTTGCCCAGATACAGCCCCCGTTGACGGTTGTGCCAAGGGATACAGCCGAATTCCAGGTCTGCTACCGTACCACACGTCCAGCCACCATTGCCGATACCCTCTGGCTGGAAACTCCCTGCGGACAATATGCCGCTGCGATCTTCCACGTTGAGTTTATCTACGACACACTCCCACCGCGAATCCTCCGGAATCGTCAGCCCTGCCCATCAGTGGACATCATCACCGCCCAAGAGCACGGCTATTCGCAGACGGGCATTGCTGGGGTTACGGTGCTCGATTCGTTCAATATTGTGTTGACGGTCGCTTCGTCGCCGGAAAACATTGCCCTTGCAGAAGAGCAGACCATTCGTGTTGCGCAGCGTGACTGGCGGCTCGATGGTTGGTACACGATCGAAGTCGCTGACTCGGTGGGGAATCGCTCGCTCGTGGAGGGCGTTTTCCTGGGGCATACGGTCATGATTGCCAATCGCGATTCGCTCGAGGCGCGCCAATCCTTTGTCGGCAGAAGCAACCAGTTTCTGTGCGACACCATCGAGCTCTACAACTTCGGACGGTTTCCGAAGACCTTTGAGCGGTTAGTCAGTCGAGGCGTTGAGATGGCTGTTCCGCCAGCGTTTGTGCCGCTGATGCTTGGTCCGGGTGAGCGGGTACGTGTACCGGTTTGCGCGTTGATGCCGTTTTATAGCGCAGGTACTGCCAACATCTATCGCGATACGCTGGAACTGCTGGTTGGTTGCTACCGCCGTGCTCTGCCGGTTGAGGTGCACGTGCTTGCTACCGCGTACGCTGCGGAAAGCTCCTGCGGCGTCCTGGTCAGCAGCGGTGGCGATACGACGACGGTTCGCCTGGAGCAGCAGGGAAGCAGTGTTCGCGCCGATCTTGGTGTTGCTGCCGATTGGCAGGGTGCACTCTATTCGATGGCCGGGCAATGCATGATGAACTTTCGCCAGCAAGGGACGGTGCTCTCCTTCGATCTTGGCGCAGTCCCAGCAGGAGCATATTGGCTGGTGGTGCACAGCACTGTTGGGCTTGTGCGTGTGCCAATCCTTTGGACTGGTCAGTAATTTTGCTTCCAGGTTGAACGATTTCTGGCTACTGCCATGCAACTGTTCGTTGATTCTGCCAACATCGCTGAAATCCGGCATGCTGCCGAGCTGGGTATCATCACGGGAGTGACGACAAATCCCAGCCTTCTTGCCAAAGAAGACCCAACGCAGCCAGTGGAGAAAATCATTGCAACGATTTACGACATCGTCGGCGGGCATCTATCGGTCGAGGTTGTTTCGACAGATACCGATGGAATGATCCGCGAAGCTGAAGAAATTCTCTCCTGGCTCCCGGAGGCAACAATCAAAATCCCGATGATCCCAACCGGGCTTGCTGCTGTCCGTGAATTGAGTCGCCGGGAAATTCCGACCAACGTTACGCTGGTGTTTTCTCCGACGCAAGCACTGGCAGCGGCAAATGCGGGTGCAACCTACGTGAGCATCTTTCTTGGACGGCTCGATGACGTCGGGCACGATGGGATTGGTGTCCTCCGCCAGGTCATGGAAATTTGGGACGTCCAGGGTATCGAAAGCGAGATCATTGCTGCATCGGTGCGCCATCCAATGCACATTGTCGAGGCAGCACGGGCTGGGGCACACATTGCGACGGTGCCATACAAAGTGCTCATGCAATCGCTCAAGCATCCGCTCACGGATGCAGGGCTGGAGGCATTCCTCCGCGACGCTGCAAAACGCCGCCAGCAAACGCTGAGTGTCTGATGGTTGTTCTCGTTGCGCTGCTGGTACATGCTGCCATTGCTGCAGCGGAGCAGTCCACGCTTGTATTCGCGCTCGAGGATCAGTGGGGGAAGACATGGTCTTCATCCTCGCTGCGCGGCAAACCGTACGTGCTCGTGCTTGCCGATCGCGATGGTGCCGAGGCAGCAGTAACATGGGGCGAACAACTCGGTAAGCGATTGAAGGACACCGTGCGAGTACTCGGCTGTGCGCATCTGGATGGGGTGCCATCATTTGTTCGATGGCTTGTGCGGAGCAGCATACGCAGTCGTGTGCAAGACGCACCGCTACTGCTGGATTGGGATGGGGAGCTTTGCCGGACCGTCCGATGCGTCGCCCGCGTGCCAACAGTTCTGGTGGTGGGACCAGACGGGCAAATCCGCTTCCGGTACGAGGGACTGCCCCACGGAAATGCAATCGAACAAGTGATCGCCGCTGTTTATCCATTCATGCGTTGATGGTATGAAGCAAGCCCAGTACCTCATCTACAGTGACGGTGCATGCATTGGCAACCCCGGACCGGGAGGCTGGGCTGCAATTATTCGTGAGCCGGATGGTACCGAGCGGGTGCTTACCGGCAGCGCCACGCAGACAACCAATAGCCGCATGGAATTACGTGCAGCCTTGGAAGCGTTGCGCAGCGTGCCCGAAGGCAAGCATGTGCATGTTCTCCTGCGCACCGATTCTCGGTACTTGGCCGACGCGATCGGCAAGGGATGGGCGCTCCGATGGCGCCAGCAAGGATGGCGACGCAATCGCTATGAACGTGCCGAGAACGTGGACCTCTGGGAGCAACTTCTGGCCGAACTCGACCGCCGCACCGTCCAAACCGAATGGGTGAAAGCACACAATGGGGACCCACTCAACGAGCGCTGCGACGCACTTGCGCGCAAGAGTGCTGAGCATGCAACGGGAACAGATGAAGGCTACCTCCAACGCACAACGCTCCCTCGGCAGGAGCAAAGCGTGTCCTCCATAGGCGCGGCGGTGCAGTGCACCCAGCTCCTCGATGGACGCATTGCGATTAGCGATGGAACTGCGACCGTGACAGTTGACCGAGCCGATATCCCGACGCTAGTTAGTCAACTTGTACGCATGCTCGAAAACCGATGAGGTGGACAATTATCGCACTGCCCGTATTGACATCAGCGCAGACGCTCTCCATCTTCATTGCCGATACGTTGCCTTCGGCATTGCAGCGCTGGCAAGATAGCTCCTGGCGTATCACCATTGCATCACCTGTTCCGATTGCAGTGCGGATGCTTCCCTGCATCGAGGGGGAGCAGTTTCGGCTCTGTGCTCGGTTCGCCCAACAACCGGTTATTGTTGTCGAGGGATCGGTGAGTTTTCCGTTATCGGCTGTGCTTGCCGAGCTGCTGCTAACAGCCGAGCCGCTCTATCGGCGCAACCTGCTTCCTGCTGGTCGGTATCGTTTCTGTGTCGAGGTGGTTGAGCCTACCGATTCGCTGCACCGGTTAGAACGGCAGTGCAGAGAATTCACCGTTGTTGGCATACCACCGATTGAGCTGCTCAGCATCCCAACAACGATCCATCACAACAGCTCGGAATTGGTTCGCTTTGCATGGCAAGCATCGGCGCCTGTGGGGAATGATGTTCGCTTCGAGTTACGTGTTGTCGAACAAGCCGAGGGACAGAGCGCCTGGCATGCTCTCATGACTGCTCGCCCCGTCACACAGTGCCAGCGTGCTGGTGGCGGCAGCACCATGTGGGAGTGCTCACTGGCGCCGACAGTATTCCGTCCCGGCAATCGTTACCTCTGGGGTATCACGGTCCAGCACGAGGGGCAGCTCGAGCTCATTTCACCGATCGCGGAGTTTAGCGTTGAATAGCACCAGGCAGAAAATAGTGACGGCGTATTTTCGTGGCGTGCATACCTGATGCCGCTCCACGGTTGCAACAGGCAGCCTGACACTGCGGCAGCGTGGACTTCTGGACAACTGCTTCACCCTTTCTCGGACTCCTTTGGTGAACCAACAGCGCAGCGCTGTGGCAGCGATCCTTCGCAAGGAAATCCTCCTGCTTTTACGCAGCCGTGAAGCAGTCGCGGCTGAGCTGTACTTTCTTGTTGGTGCTGCACTGGTACTGACGTTTGCATTTCCGCAGCAGTTCGACGCTACGATTCAAGCAGGGGCGATCTGGGTTGTGTTCTATTTTGCTGCAATGCTAACGGTCGCGCGGTCGTACGTGATCGAACAGGAGCGGGGAACGCTTCGCTACCTGATGCACGTTGCACCGGGGGATGCAGTGTACTGGGGAAAATTACTTGCTGGTGTACTGTGGCTGGTCATTGTCGGGCTCATCGAGTATGCAGTATTGATGCTGGTTGGGTTGGTACCGTTTCGGTTGGGTGTTGCCGTTGTGCTTGTCGCTGGGTGTATCGCGATTGGCGGGGCGACGTCGTTGCTTGCTGCAATTGTTGCAGCGGCACAGCTCCGTGGATGGGTGTTCGCAGCAATTGCATTCCCCGTTGTGATGCCCGTGTTTTTTGTCGGGGTTGATGCAACTGCAACGGTCCTTGCTGGGAGCACCGCCACTGCAGCAGCGTCGGAAGTTGCTGTGATGCTGCTCTACGTTACAATTGTTGCGATTGTTGCCTGGTGGCTCTTCCCGTTCATTTGGAGTGAGGCGTAGTGGAACTGCAACGGCGGCTCGGATTGCTCCAGGCGACAGCACTCAACACCATTGATATGGTCGGCATTGGTCCGTTCATCGTTATGTCGTCGGTAATGGCAGCGATGCAGGGGCCGCACTGTGTGTTAGCGTGGGTGGTGGGAGCGATTCTGGCGGCAACCGATGCGATGGTTTGGGCAGAACTCGGCACCGCATTCCCCGAAGCCGGCGGAAGCTATGCGTTCTTGCGGCACCTGTATGGCGAGCCACGGTGGGGACGCGTGATGGCGTTCTTGTTCATCTGGCAGACGGTGTTCCAATCTTCGTTCGTCGTTGCATCGGGGGCGATTGGTTTCACGAACTACGTGCAGTATCTGGTTCCCCTTGCCTCGGGCTGGGAACGAAAAGCTGTAGCTGTTGGAGTTATTGTGCTCATCGTTGCTGCCCTCTATCGGCGTATCGAGACAATTGGTCGCATCTCGGTTGTGCTTGGGGGCATCGTTATCGGTACGTTGCTCTGGATTATCGCTGCAGGCGTTGTTGGTGGTGATTGGTTGCTCATCACCAACGCTCCGAGTTCCCTGTGGCGATTTGATGGTCTCCACGAAGCGATCCAAAGCAGCGTGTATGCAATTCTGGGGTATTACAACGTGTGCCATCTGGGTGCCGAAGTCCGCCAGCCGGAGCGTGTGATCCCGCGCAGTATGTTCTACTCGATTGCCATAGTCGCTACGCTGTATGTGTGCATGCAACTGTCGGTACTGAGCGTTGTTCCCTGGCAGGAAGCGCGTCCCGATCAATTCATTGCGAGCACTGTGGTCGAGCGAGTCTTCGGCAGTGGTGCTGCAGTGGTTGCTACCGTCCTGGTGTTGGTTGTAGCGCTTAGCTCGCTCTACTCGGTTGTGCTCGGATACTCGAGGATTCCCTATGCCGCAGCACGCGATGGTAATTTCTTTCGCATTTTCGCTCGGCTGCATCCGACAAAGAATTTTCCCCACTTGTCGTTGCTGGCTATCGGTGGCATTTCGATTGTGATCGCAGTTGTGTTCGACGGGCTGCGCCTTGTTGTTGCCAGTATTCTCACTCTGCGGATTTTGGTGCAGTTTGTCGGGCAAGCGGTGGGGTTGCTTTACTACCATCGGAAGCACCCAAGGGCGGCGTTTCCCTTTCGCATGTGGTTCTATCCACTACCAGCGTTGATCGCGATCGCCCTGTGGCTATGGCTGTTTGTGTCGCGACCGGCGGCTGCAGTTGTCAATGGGTTGGGTGTACTGGCAATTGGGTGCATCGTGTACCTGCTGCTTGCGCGGCGAAACCAGTGGTTCCCTTTTGCTCAAATGTCCCACATCGCCCCCCGGAACCAGCAGTGACGGTCATCAAAGTTGGCGGCTCGACACTCCGCACACCGATTGACTTCGAGCGATTAGCACAGCGAATTGGCACCGACCATGCATCACCGATGGTGGTCGTTGTGTCAGCGCTGCCCCAAGTGACGCGCCAGCTTGAGCAGGCTGCACTGCTCGCCGAGAATGGGCAACAAGAGCAAGCGCAGTCGCTCATTGCAACAGTTGTCACGCACCACCGCAACGTTGCCCGCCAAGTGCTCCACGATCGCCACGTCATCGAAGCCCTCGAGATGCTCTTCGATGAACTCTACCAGCAGCTTCTTCGCTTGGTGCGGGGCACTGCGTTGACCAGAGAGCTCACACCACGTACACGCGACCGCATCACAAGCTGTGGTGAGCGCATGGCACTGCACCTTATCCATCACGTCTTAGTCGAAGAGGGAGTAGAGGTCACCAGTGTTCCCGCAACGGGGGTGATCGTAACCGATGCCACCTACGGTAATGCCGAACCGCTCTATGAGCAAACCGCTGAGCGTGTGCAACAGCGTATTCTGCCGATTCTCCAGCGTGGGTGTTCAGTGCTTACCGAAGGTTTTGTTGGCACTACCCGCGATGGGGATGTGACCACCATGGGGAAAGAAAGCTCCAACCTTACTGCTGCGCTGCTTGCGCGGGTTATCGGTGCGGAAAACTTGGTGCTCTACACTCCGGTTGCTGGAATCTACACTGCTGACCCACTCCTGGTCCCGACCGCACGACCGATCGCATGCCTTTCGTACCAGCACGCCGAACACCTTGCCCATGCTGGGTTGAAGCTGCTCTATCCCACGATGATTGCGCCGTTACGCGAGCAGAGCATCCAGCTTCGGATTGCGGCTCTCGATCCATCGGAATCCCATGCCACCTGCATCGGAAACGATGGTGAAGAAGTGGAGATGTTTGTTCTGCTTGCAGAGCGGTTGTGCGGTGTCGAGCTGACGCGGAGCAGCTATCGAAGCGCCCTCGAACGGGGGTGGCATGCAAGTGGCATCATTGCCGAGCATGGGATGCGCGTCATTGCAGCAGCGACGGCAGTCGAGCTTGCTGCGTTGGAACATCTCGGTATTGCGGCTTACCAGCGTGGTGAATGCTGGCAAATCCGCGTCTGGGCCTATGCGTCGCGCCCAGCGGTGCATCGCCGCATTGCCGCGACACTATCGCAGCTACCCTCGCTGGCAGCGTTGACGGCAGCACACAGCGATGACATCAGTACAACGACCGCGCTTACTTGGTCGGCTGCGCTGCCGCCGCTGGTTGCATTGCACGAACAGATCGCAGAGGATTTTCCCCATTTGCAAGGCGGTTAGCTTCCAGCCAGTGCGCAAGCGATAAGTATCCGATGCCGCCAAACCCAACAAAGAACATGAACTGGAAGGGAATTGCTGCCAGCTCGCCGAAGTAGAGCGACACAGCCATCCCGATCAAAAAGTACGCGCCGAGCGCAAGCTCAATAATGGCGGACATCCCCAAGCGTGTGCGAGCATATTTGCGCGTTCGCCAGTCGTCCTGCTGCGACAGGATGCGGTACTTCGGCGTCCGTGTGAACTCCGACCGTTTTCCCAGAAGCGCTTCGAGAACGGCTTTAGTGTTGTTGATGGCAAGCCCCATACTTCCTGCCATGAACAGCGGGAAGAGCAAGATCCGCTGCTGCCAGTCTTCGTGGATGCTTCGCTGGGAATAGAGGTAGAACAAAAACGTGCTCACCGATGCCAGCACGAAAATGGACATGAGTGTAAAGAGCTCCTGGTAGTCGCCCGTCAGATTTTTAATGAGCACCATCGGCAGGTTCAGCAGCGCAACAAGCACGATGAAGGGAAAGACAATGTTGCTGGTCAGATGCACCGTGCATTCGAGTTTTGTAGCAAGCGGAAGCTTAGCACGCCACACCGCCGGAAGCAATTTCTTGGCAACTTCGATCGCACCTTTGGTCCAGCGAAATTGCTGCGACTTGAGCGCATTGATGTCAGCGGGGAGTTCTGCTGGCGAGGTGACGTCGTTGACAAACACGAACCGCCATCCGCGAAGTTGGGCGCGGTAGCTTAGGTCCAAATCTTCGGCAAGGGTGTCCGAGTGCCAGTTGCCTGCGTCCTCGATGCACGTCCGACGCCAGATGCCGGCAGTACCATTGAAGTTGATGAAGAAGCCGGCTCGATTGCGCACCTGCTGCTCGACGACGAAGTGGCCATCGAGCGCCAATGCTTGGGCTCGGGTAAGGAAGGAATATTCTTCGTTGAGGTGCTCCCATCGCGACTGGACCATCCCGACGCGCGGATCGGCAAAGTATGGCAGCAATGCCCGTAAGAACTCTGGCCTGGGGATGAAGTCCGCATCGAAGATGGCGATGAATTCGCCCCGTGCATGGGCCAGACCGTGCCGCAATGCTCCCGCCTTATAGCCCTGGCGGTCGGTGCGGTGAATGTAGTGAATGTCGTAGCCCAAGGTGCGGTAGTACTCGACGCGCTCGCGGGCGACGGTCTGAGTCTCGTCGGTTGAATCATCGAGCACTTGAATCTCGAGTTTATCCTTCGGGTAGTCCATCCGCACGACAGCGTCAATAAGCCGCTCGACGACGTACACCTCGTTGTAGATGGGGAGCTGGACGGTGACCACCGGCAGCGGATCGAGTGTTGCTGTCGGTGGTTGATGGGAGGTATTCTGGGTGCGATGGTATAGGTACACCATCACCAGACTATGCACGCCAAAGGCAAACAGAACCACCAGCGCTCCAACATAGAGCGCAACGATTACATCGGGAAAGGATAACATTGCACATGGCTCAAGAGGTTACCAATCGCTGATGACCGCCAGCAGAACATCGCCGGCGATCTGTTCGAGTGCAGTGCGGATTGCCTGGTCCCGTGCGGTTGCTGCTTGGGCGATGGGGAAAAATTGCTCGCTGGTGAATGTCCGTCGGAAAATGGTTCGCTGCTTGACCGCATCGAAGTATTCCACGTCGAGAGCAACGCGGATTTTGCGTTCTCGCTCAACTTCGCCGGCACGCAGGGTGACTGGCTCTTCGGTGATCGTTGTGATTGCCGCGCGCAGTTCTGCATCGCCGTTGCGATCAACCAACTGCAGCGTATTGTCGTTCCGGAACCGTTCCACCAGGAACTGCGTGGCAACTTCTCGCCACACGGGCTGCCCAAAGCTGCTCCGATCCGCAACCGTGGCAATGGCGATCGTTTTCAGGTGCGGGGGAACGCTTCCCCCAGTGAATGAATAGCACCCAACAAAAACGGCCACCACACTCAGCAGCAAACTTAGGGCGATAATCCTAAGCGGGCAGTGACCAAAAAATGACAGTTTATTCATTGTCTTTCCCAGCGGTTGCCGTACAGATCACTTGGCTGTAGAAATGGATTGGTCCGGCGTTCCTGTCCGATGGTTGTCGGCTCCATGTGCCCCGGATAGCAGATGTAATCATCCGGTAGGGAGAGCAATTCGCGGTGGATGGATGCCAGCAGTTGCTCATAGTCGCCGCCGGGAAGATCGGTCCGTCCGATGCTGCCAGCAAAGAGCGTATCACCGCAGAAGACAACACGTGCGGCATGCTCGACGAAGACGACGCTGCCTTCGGTGTGCCCGGGGACGTGTCGCACTTGGAACGAGAGCGATCCAACGGTGAGCTGCTGGCCATGGTGCAAGTAGCCGCCGATTTCGACTGCTTCGAGTGGCAGTGGCAGCGGAATAACTGTTTGGGCGTTGGGATCCCGAAGGCGATAGGCATCGAGCGGGTGAACAAGTACCGGTATGGCGTATTGCTCGGCGATTGCAGCGGCGTCGGCCGTGTGGTCCCAGTGAGAATGCGTCAGCCATAGCGCCAGCGGTGTCAGACCCAATGCAGCAATGCGCTCAGCGTACCACCAGTGCGACTCCATCGGTGCATCTATCAGCACAGCCATGCGTGTTGCTTGGTCGGCGACAAGGTAGGCATTCGTTGCAACAGGTCCAGCGGCAATTGCTTCAAGCACAAGCATCGGTTAGGCAATGGCATAATGAGTGAGACTGTCTTTGCGGTCGAGAACGTAGCGGCGGAGCAGCGAATGTTCGGAGGCGCGCAAGTGCGGATCGCGATTGATGAGCGAAAATGCCTCCGCACGCGCGGTAGCAATTGTTGTCGTATCATGCACCAAATCCAAGTAGCGGAAATCGGGCATGCCCGATTGGCGGGTGCCGAGCATATCGCCTGGTCCGCGCAGACGCATATCAACCTCTGCGATGAGAAAGCCATCGGTCGTTTCTGCCATTGTGCGGAGCCTGGTGACTGCTGGTGGTTCGTCCTCTTGCGCTGGCATTCGGGCGCGGTGTGCCAGGAATGGCTCGGTGATCAGCAGGCAGGTGGCCGGAGCAGTGCCGCGCCCAACCCGTCCCCGGAGCTGGTGTAATTGTGCCAGTCCGAACCGTTCGGCGTGGTTGATAAGCATCACGGTTGCGTTCGGCACGTCAATGCCTACCTCGATGACGGTTGTTGCAACCAGGATGTCGAAGTCCCCAGCAGCAAAACGCTGCATGATCTCTTCCTTGGTGCTCCAACTCATCTGACCGTGCAGAAGTCCCACGCGAACATCGGGGAAATGCTCGTTGGCGATGGACTCGAACTCGGTGGTTGCTGCTTTGAGCTGCATGCTTTCGGACTCTTCGACCAGCGGATAGACGATGAATGCCTGGTGTCCAGCCCGAATCTGCGAACGGATTACCTGGTATGCTGCTGGCAGTTGGTCGGTGCTAAGAACCTTGGTTGTTACGGGCTGGCGTCCTGGCGGCATTTGATCCAACAGGGAAACATCCAGATCGCCGTAGAGCGTCATGGTCAAGGTGCGTGGAATAGGGGTGGCGCTCATGACCAGCAGGTGTGGCGCCAGTCGCTCCGGGTGCGATGCCATCGCAAGGTCGCGCAGGGCTGCACGCTGCAGGACACCGAAGCGGTGCTGCTCGTCAATAACCACTAACCCGACGCGGTGGTACGTATGCGATGGGCGTGCTGATGACTCTGCAAACAGTGCATGCGTGCCGACGACAATCTGAGCATGTCCGGTGGCAATGTCTGTTGCCATGGTCTCGCGCTGGCGTGCGCTCTGGCTACCGACCAGCTTGGCCACGCGAACATCGAGCGGTGCACAGAGCCGGCAAATGGTGCGGTAGTGCTGTTCAGCAAGAACCTCGGTCGGTGCTGCAAGCAGCGCTTGATAGCCAGCATCCACGGCCGTCAGCATTGCTGCCAGTGCGACCAGTGTTTTACCGGCGCCAACATCACCTTGCAGCAGACGGTGCATGGGTTCACTACGAGCCAGATCCTGCTGGATTTCGGCGATGACAAATTCTTGCGCGCTGGTCAGAGCAAAGGGCAAGGATTGGCGGAGCTGCTCCCATCGCGGGCTCGGCGAGGGCAGACGTGGTGCGGCGCCGCGAAGCTGGTCCTGACGCTGGAGTGCCAACAGGAGCTCGAACAGAAAGATTTCCTCGAACTTCATCCGCTCGAGTGCTCGTTCGATGGCGTGGTGGTCCGGTGGGAAGTGCAAGTGCTCGAGTGCATCCCCTTTCGAGAGCAAGCGATGCCGCTCCAAGAGTGCTGGTGGTAGCAGATCGGGGATATTCCCTTTGACTTGATCGAGAGCGGTGCGTACCAAGCGGCGGATCAGTGCAGCAGTAATTCCCCGCGAACGCATGGCTTCGGTCAGGGGGTACACCGGCAATATCCCGTGTTCAAGCATGGCCTGCTCTTCTTCCTCGATGCGTTCGAGCTGCGGATGGGTAAACGTGATGCGACCGTACCGATCCAGCGCGGGAACGCCTGTGACGATGTACTGCGCACCTTCGACCAGCACGCGCGTGTAGTACTGGTGGGCATTCCAGAACAGCAGCGCGCCCTTCATCTGGTCAGCATCGGCGATAATTGCCTCCAGCAGGACGCGATTGTTGCGGAACTGCCGCAGACGAATCTGTTCGACGGTAGCAAGGATGCTCACCTCCTGCCGCAGGACGCTGACCGATTCCCGGTCGGAAGAAAAAATGTCGGGCATCTGCAGTCGGCGAGCAATGCCGCGCAGCGAGCGGTGCGCTGACCGTTCGATATAGGCACGCGGGGTGTAGCCGAGTAAATCTTCCACAGTCTGTATGCCCACCGAAGCAAAAGCTTCTGCACGCCGAGGACCGACGCCCTTGAGATACTGCACTGGCGTCGAAAGTACCGAACCAGACTCAGCCATGGTGCTTGCTCGACTGTTCGCACTCAGATGGCACAACAATCGTCATAGCGCCTTCGTTCGACGTTCTCCATACCCGTATGCAGCAACGCATAGACATCCGCAACATTGCCATCATTGCCCATGTTGACCACGGCAAGACCACGCTCGTGGACCAAATTCTGCGGCAAGCCGGAATCTTCCGCGACGGGCAAGTGCTTGCCGACCGCATGCTCGATTCCAACGCGATCGAGCGTGAAAAAGGGATTACCATCATGGCGAAAAATACCGCAGTGCGCTGGAAAGGCGTCACGATCAACATCGTGGACACACCCGGACACGCCGACTTTGGCGGCGAGGTCGAACGCGCACTTTCGATGGCTGATGGGGTCTTGGTGCTCGTTGATGCTGCCGAGGGACCACTACCCCAAACAAAATTTGTCGTGCGGAAAGCCATTGAGCGCGCGCTGCCAGCCATTGTGGTCATCAACAAAATTGACCGCAGCGATGCCCGCCCGCAACAGGTGCTCGACGAAGTCTATGAGCTGTTTTTAGCGCTCGGCGCAGGACTGGAAGCGCTCGATATGCCGGTGCTCTATGCCGTCGGTCGGGATGGTATCGCATCGCGTTCGCTCGATGAACCGGGCACGAACCTTGTGCCACTTTTCGATGCAATTATTGAACATATCCCAGCACCAGCCTATGAGCCCGATGCACCGTTCCAAATGATTGTTGCAGCGCTCGACTGGAACGACTACGTCGGCCGTCTTGCAATCGGTCGCATCCATCGTGGACGCGTGCGGCTTGGCGATGAAGCAGTGCTTCTTGCTACCGACGGTAGTAGCCAATCGCTCCGCATTACGAAACTATTTGCCTTCCAGGGTCTCGACCGCGTCGAGATCGAGTATGCTGAATCGGGCGACATTATCTGCCTTGCTGGTATCGAGCAGGTTCGCATCGGCGATACGATTGCCTCGCCACTCCAACCGGAGCGTCTGCCTCCAGTGGTGGTCGAAGAACCCACCGTTGCTATGCAATTCATGGTCAATACCTCGCCGCTGGCAGGCAAGGAAGGAAAGTTCGTGACTACTCCCAAACTGCGCGATCGTCTCTGGCGTGAGCTCCGGACAAACGTCTCGCTCCGCATCGAAGAAACCGATCAACCCGATGTGTTCCGCGTGCTCGGGCGTGGCGAGCTCCAAATGGCGGTGTTGATCGAGACGATGCGCCGCGAGGGCTACGAGCTTGCGGTTTCCCAGCCCGAAATTCTGTTCCATCGCGATGCCGAGGGGCGGCTGCTGGAGCCCATCGAGCATGTCGTCATTGATGTCCCCGCCGAGTTCAGTGGCAATGTCATCGAGTCGCTTGGTCGCCGCCGTGGGGAGATGCTTTCTATGCTTCCAGTTGGAACGACAGTACGAATCGAATTCAGTGTGCCTGCGCGTGGCTTGCTCGGTTTTCGGACAGAGTTCATGACACTCACGCGTGGAGAAGGAATTCTGCACCACACCTTTGCTGGCTACGAACCGTACCGTGGCGATGTTGCTCGACGCACACGTGGCAGCTTGGTCGCGCTCGAAGATGGCATTGCTACTGCGTATGCGCTCGAAAGCATTCAGGAACGCGGCGTGCTCTTCATTGCTCCCGGCGAGCGGGTCTATGAAGGAATGGTTATCGGGGAGCATGCACGCGAAAACGACCTGGTGGTCAATCCTTGCAAGACAAAGCATCTAACGAACATGCGCTCGAGCGGTTCGGATGGATTGGTGCGGCTTGCGCCTCCACGCGTGATGACACTCGAACAGTACCTGGAGTTCTTGAACGACGATGAATTGCTCGAGGTTACTCCCTTGTCGCTGCGCATTCGCAAACGAATCCTGAACACCAATGAACGCCAACGTCACGAGAAGCGGTCGCGCGCTGTTGCTGAGAACGTGGCGTAAATTGCCGGTGAATGTACACATCCTGGATTGACCTATGCGGATAGTTCTTGCTGCTGCTGTTGCGGTGGTTGCGCTCGCAGCCCAGCCAAAAGGAAGAACGCAATCACCGGTTGTCGCCAAGCAGACTTTTCACTACCGTCTGCAGCCGCGTGCTCATGCCCTCTACACCTACAGCAATGCGGTCAACCTTGCACAGACCATCCACGTAATGGGCATGGAGCAAGCGATTACCTCCAGCGTTACCTTCGAACAGGATATTCGCACCGAACGCCTTGATACGCTGGTTGAGCTTGCCATTGGTCAGCGGAATGTGCGCATCGAGCTCAAAGGGCTGGAGCAGCTTGGGCGCAGCGATTCGGTCATTACTTTTCCAGAGCTGGAAGACTATCAATTGCGCATGCGTTGTGCACGCAGTGGGAAGCTGATCAGTCAAGAGTTTGTCCCACTCGATAGCGGCGCTGGATCGGCGGCCCAGTCCATTCGGCGACAAGTTATCGAACAGTTCACCAGTGGTGGTGTTCGCATGCGGTTTATTGTGGAGTTCCCCGATAAGCCGCTCACACCAGGGACGCAGTGGACACAAACACTGACCGATACTGTACAAATGCCATTGGGCTCGCAGCAGGTGGTCACGACGATGGACTTGAGCTACACCTTCGAAGGAATGCTTGACACGCTCGGCAAACGTTGTGCAGTGGTGCGCGTCGAATCCACGCGGTATCTGATCAGCGGTACGGCAGAACAAATGGGAACAAGCGTCAGCATCAGCGGTGATGGTGCGCTCACTGCGCGGTACCTTATCGAGGTGGAAAGCGGAATGCCGCTCCTGATCGAAACATCTGCGCAACTGGATCAACGCATGACGCTCTTCGACCAGGGCAACACGGTCATTCCCATCAGCATTGATGTTCGCGGACGAATGCAGCGACGGCTCTGATGGCGCTGCGGGGTTTGCTGCTGCTTGGGTGCTGCTGCCTGCTTGTGGCGGGAGAACCTGATTGCTTCGAGTGGGGACTGCGTGCCGGCATGCGCTTGGTCTATCACGTGGATGCCGACGATACGCTCGCTATGGCTGGTGACCCAGTACTTATTCGCCACCGGCAAGAACAGTGGGAGATCGTCTGCGATCGTGTCGATGGTGATACGATTTTCCTTCGGCAGACGCTCCTCCATTACCGAGCCAATGAAGCAACCAGCACGGGCGATAGCAGTATTCGCCGGACAATTCCCTGGGTTGGGCACTCTACCCGAATCGTTATGACGCGACGCGGTTGGCGCATACACACACAACTTCCTCAAACCGACACATTCAGCGTTGTGCCCGGGGGTGTGTTTGGTCCGGTGTTGTTTGTGCCCCTTGATTCGGTGTGTGTGCGCTGCGGCGGAACACAATGGCTCATCGAAAGTCGGGATACCCTCGTTGAGTATGCTTGTCCACCAGCGATGCTCGAACGCATGTTTCTGGCATCGGTAGATTCCTGTCCATCGGGCAAAGTACCGCACCGTATTTCCATTGCAGAGACCTCCCGAGGAGTTCACCGTGTGCGAACGCCTGACCTGATGCTTGAAACAACCGCGTGGATACTTGCACACAGCATCGTTGAACTCGACACGCAATACCACGTGCCTGCCAGGGTACTGACGACACAACAAATCCGGCTCGCTATCGAAAGCGCTGGGGGCAAACCACGTCGAGGCGAACAGCGGACAGGCTTTCGAGCACAGCTGAAGACTATCACCACGCCCAAGCGGCGTCCCCAACGCTGAGGGGTGTCTGGTTGTAGGTTCGATCGGTAGCAACACGTTTCCACCACGTGCAGTGCAACTTTTTCGGAAGGCATGCGTTTTTTGCCGTTGCCGCTGTTGAACTAACTTTCTCTCTGTTATGCACCGTTTGTTCCTTGCTGCGATCGCTGCAGCGGTCAGCATCGCGCAGACGCCGGGCGATCCGGTTCGGACCTTTACGCTCGAGGATTGCATTGCCATTGCACTGCGCCAAAATCCAACCCTCCAGCGGGAGCAGAAAAATGTCGAGATCGGCCAAGCATCACTGACGCGGGCATTTGGTGCATACTTGCCGAGCATCAACGCATCGGCAGGGTATTCGCGTCAACTGAATGTGGAAGGTGGACGCGCTGTCAACATTGGTGGGCAGGTATTCGTGCTTGGTCCACCAGAGCCGAATTCCTACTCGATGAATGCTGTTGCCTCGTACACACTGTTCAATGGCTTTGCCCGTGAAGCGACCTACAGCCAAGCACGGAACGAACTCGATGCAGCAGGTCTTGCCTATGAGCGCACCCGCCAACAAATCATCCTGAACGTTCGGACACAGTACCTCGATGTGCTTCGTGCCCTGCAGACTGTTCGCGTGCGTCGCGATAACTTGGAGCTTGGCAGGCAGGAATTAGCACGCGTGCGTGCGCTCTACGATGCCGGTAGAGTCCCCGTCACGACCGTGTACACCCAGGAAGCCGATCTCGGCACGCGTGAGTTGGATTTGCTGACGGCCGAAAATGCCCTCCTGCAAGCAAAGGCAGTGCTCCTTGCAACGATGGGCCTACCACCAGACCAGGAAGCCGACTTCTCCGAAGCCTCGGTGGCAACAACCATCAGCGACGACGAGATTGCTGCATTCCGCAAAGAAATTGGGTCTCCTGCTGCTGTCGTTGCCACAGCACTTGCGCGCCGGGGCGATGTTCGTGCACTCGATGCCCGTGTCCGTGCTGCCGACAATGCCATTACCGTCGCGCAGGCAGCATTTATGCCCCAGCTCAGTCTTGCCGGTGGGTGGTCGTGGTCGAATACGCGCTTTGATCAGTTCAGCGAGTTTGGCCGGTACTTTGTCAGCATGAATGTGCAGGTGCCAATCTTCGACAATTTTAGCGCCGCAACCCAACGCCAGCAAGCAGTCCTGCAGATGGAGCAACGACAGTTTGAGCAACGCCAGCTCGAACAGCAAGTGCGTACCGAGGTTCGGCAAGCGCTGCTCGAACTCGATGCAGCCGAAAAACAGTTGGATATTACCGCTCGTGCGCTCAAGGCTGCCGAGCAGAGCTATGCTGCATCGAATGAACGGTTCCGGCTTGGTGCTGGAACGCAGCTTGAGTATCTGACTGCATCCAATCAGCTCGTTGCCGCGCGCATCAATCGCATTGCAGCGATCTATGGCTACCGTGCTGCCCAAGCGCGCGTTCGTTTTGCCATGGGCATTCTTCAGTAACACTCTCCAATCGTGCATATGCAACAGAAATCAAAACGTCGGTTGGCTATTATTGTCGGTGGAACGGCTCTTGTCGTTGTCCTGGCGGTTGTGCTCTCGCAGAGTGGTAATCGGAATGCTATCGAGGTACGCGTTGATACAGCTTCGTACCGCACGATTGTCCAGGAGGTCTCTGCAACTGGAAAAATTCAGCCGGAATCAGAAGTCAAAATTTCCTCCGAAGTCAGCGGGGAAATCATTGCGCTGACGGTCAAGGAAGGCGATCGTGTGCAACGCGGACAACTTCTGCTGCGCATACGTCCGGACTTGCTCGAAACGCAGATGGAGCAGTACCGTGCAGCAGTGCGCGCTGCCGATGTTGGCATCGAGATAGCCAAGGTTGAACTCGACCGCACCGAACGGGAGCTGCGTCGTGCCGCTGAGTTGTACGACAAAGGCTACCTCTCCAAGCAAGAGTTTGAAACAGCCAAAGCCGCCTACGACCGCGCTGCTGGTCAATACCAATCGGCACTTGCAGAAAAATCCCGTGCGCAAGCAACGCTCCGGCAAGCAGAACTGTCCATCAGTCGAACGGCGATCTATGCGCCTATGAGTGGCGTTGTCACCAAACTCAACGTCGAGGTTGGCGAGAAGGTTGTTGGTACTGCACAAATGCAAGGGACCGAACTGCTCCGCATCGCCGATCTCGATACGATGAATGCTATCGTCGAAGTCAATGAAAACGACGTTGTCCAACTACACTTGGGCGATTCTGCGTTCGTGCGCGTGGACGCCTTCCGGGATAGTGTTCTCCTTGGGCGCGTGGTGGAAATATCCCATTCGCCACTGGAGAAAGCCGTTGGCACACAAGACGAGGTGGTGAACTTCCAGGTCAAGGTTCGCTTGCATTCACGCGATGATCGGTTGCGACCGGGCATGACGTGCGTTGCCGACATCCGCACTGCTCGCCGTGATCGTGCATTGGCGGTACCGATTCAGTCGGTCACTGTCCGCTACGACGATGAACGACCCAACGGGGAGAATGCCACTGCACAACAGCAATCAAAGACGCCTCCGCAGATCGTGTTCACCATCAAAGGGGATCGTGTTCATCGGCGGCAGGTGCGAACAGGTATCAGCGATCGCGGCTACATTGAGATTGCCGAAGGACTCTCGGCGGGAGAAGTGGTTGTATCTGGTCCCTACAGCGCTATTAGCCGAACTCTCCGCGATGGAATGCGGGTAACTATCAAGACGCCTGCCCGTACCACGACGGCATCGTCGAGCAAATGACCACCCAACCATTGATCGTGCTGGAAGGAATTACCAAGCACTACCGCATGGGCGACGAGATCGTCCAAGCGCTGCGCGGCATTGACCTGCAGATCAACCCGAATGAATACGTTGCTATCATGGGACCATCGGGTTCAGGCAAGTCAACGCTCATGAACATTCTCGGCTGCTTGGATTGGCCAACCAGCGGACGCTATGTGCTCGACGGTGTGGATGTATCCCAACTCGATGATGCTGCACTGGCAGCGATTCGCAATCGGAAGATTGGATTTGTCTTTCAAACCTTCAACCTGCTTCCGCGTGCAACGGCGCTAAAGAATGTCGAATTGCCGCTGATCTATGCGGGCGTTCCCCCGCAGCAGCGGCGCCAGCGTGCGATCGCCGCACTCGAGAGCGTTGGCTTGGGGGATCGGCTCCGCCATAAGCCACCGGAACTATCAGGAGGCCAGCGGCAGCGTGTGGCGATTGCGCGTGCACTGGTCACCGAACCTTCGTTGATTCTTGCTGACGAGCCAACGGGCAATCTCGATTCAAAGACGGGGGAAGAGATCATGCAACTGTTCGAACGCATCTGGCGCGAGGGCAATACGGTGCTCCTGGTTACCCACGAAGACGATATCGCACGGCATGCTCGGCGGATTATCCGTATTCGAGATGGGCGCGTCGAGTCGGACCACATCAACCCGACGCCGCACGTCGTTGAACCGATCGAGCAGCAACAATGAAGCGCTGGGCAACCGAGTACGTAGAAGTGCTCCAAAGTGCGGTGGAATCACTCCGTGCCAATCCGCTTCGGTCGTTGCTGACTAGTTTGGGTGTGATGATTGGTGTTGCTTTTGTCTCGCTGATGGGCTGGGCGTTGCGCAGTCTGGATGCAGCGTGGGAAGCAACGCTCTCGTCACTCGGATCAGATATGCTCTACGTGGACAAATGGAACTGGGCAGGCGGTGGAAACTGGCGCTTGCTGATGAATCGAAAGAATATCACCATTGATCAAGCAGAAGAAGTTGCCCGTCGGCTTCAATCAGCCGACATGGTCTATATCAGCGCGGATTCGTGGGGACGGACCATCGTCCATGCCGATCAACGTGCCAGCGGTGTCGTTATCGAGGGAACGATGGCAATCTTCGGAATGCTCCCGAGCACCAATGTTGCCGAGGGGCGTTTTTTTACCGAGATGGAGGAGCGTAACGCGACTGCTGTTGCGGTTATCGGTGACGGTATTCGCTCGACCCTGTTCGGGAACCGCTCACCAATTGGCCAGGTGATTCGGATTGAAGGGCGACCCTTCCGCATCGTGGGTGTGATGGAAAAACGCGGCACGCTCTTTACCGATTTTCTCGATCGGATGGTGTACATTCCCTTGCCGGCATTCTTCGGACTCTATGGGCGATACTCCCGGAGCATGACAATCGCTGCAAAAGCACAGTCGCCCGATCAACTCGATGCGCTCCGCGATGAGCTCACGGGCATCATGCGCGCAGTCCGCAAGCTCGCCCCTAATGCGGAGAATGACTTCTCCATCAACGAAGCGCAAGTCTTCCGCGATCAGGTGGCAAATATTCGTGCGGTTATCTGGGGAGTCGGTATTGGCCTGACAGCGCTGTCGTTTTTGGTCGGGGTTATTGGCATTACGAACGTGATGTTCGTTGCGGTCGTCGAGCGCACCAAGGAAATTGGTATCCGCCGTGCCGTTGGTGCGCGGCGCAGTTCGATTTTGGTGCAGTTTCTCTGCGAAGCCATGATGCTGTGTGTGGCAGGTGCTGTCGTCGGAGTGATTGTCTGCAGCGCACTCGTCGCGGTGTTGGCATTGGCCTTGCGCGAATCGGCAGCGTTTCTGCTTCCACTCTTGCCTGCCGAAATCGTCCTTGTTGCTGTGGTGATTTCCATTGCCGTCGGCATCATCGCTGGGTTTGTGCCTGCATTGCGGGCGGCAAGACTCGATCCAGTCGAAGCCTTACGCTACGAAGCATGAGAGCAGCCGAGTACATTGTCTCCGCCTTCGATACGTTCCGCTCTCAGCCTGTGCGGACAGCGCTGACATTGATTAGCATTGCCATTGGGATTGTCGCCATTGTCGGGGCTGGCGGCGCAGCCTCGGCGCTGGAACGCTCGCTGAGCGATGAGCTGACTGCCTCGGGTGCGTACACGTTCATGATCCAACGCCAACCGAGCATCATCACCAGCGGGGAGCAATGGCGCCGCTACATGCGCCGCCGACCGATTTCCTACACACAAGCCCTTGAGTACAAACGTCGCATGGAAGGCACCGGCGGCATCGTTGCTCTCTACAGCTTTTCGAGCAATATGACCATTCGTGCCGGCGACCTCCACACCGACCCCGATGTTACGCTCATTGGTGGCGACGAGGCGTTTTTCCCGCTTCGAAATTTCCAGCTTGCTGCCGGACGTCCACTGGTTGCAGAAGACATCTCCCACGCACGGATGGTCGCTGTCATCGGCAACGACGTTCGGCAGGAGTTGTTTCCCGCCGGCACAGATCCAATCGGCAAGGAAATTCAGATTCGGAACTATCGCTTCGTTGTCGTCGGTGTGCTCGCACCAAAGGGAGGAGTTTTCGGGCAGAGCCAGGACAATATGGTCGTTGTCCCGATCCCTGTTTTTGTTCGCACCTACGCTGAGGAGTGGCGGTATTCGGTGACGATCTTTGTTGGTGCCGAAAGTCAGCCGCACTTGGAACAGCTCTTCGATGAGAGCATCGGTATCATGCGCAGTATCCGGAACGTTCGTCCCACCGAGGAGAACGACTTCGAGATTGAGCAACTTGCTTCGATCGTTGCCCAGATGAATTCGTTTTTGCGCTTTGTTGGGTTGTTCGGTGCGTTTTGCGGAGCCATTGCGCTGGTTGCTGCTGGTGTCGGGATCATGAACATCATGCTCATCAGCGTCAAGGAGCGCACGCGCGAGATCGGCATCCGCAAAGCGATCGGTGCAACGGTGCGTTCGATCCTCTGGCAGTTTTTAATCGAGGCAGTTGTGCTCTGCCAAGTTGGGGCGCTCGGAGGCATCGTGTTAGGCATTGGATTGAGCGTGCTGCTAACGACGGTTGTTGGGGTTGGGTTTGTTATCCCGCTTGGTTGGGCAGTCGGCAGTATGGCGGCATGCACGCTTGTCGGCGTTAGTTTTGGAGCGTACCCTGCGTGGAGAGCAGCCAAACTCAGCCCTATCGAAGCGCTGCGGTACGAGTAGTACTCACCACTTTCCTGTGACTGTGACACCCATTGCCCGGCGCATTATCGCACGCATCCATCCAGCACGATTTACCCGCGACGGTGACTATCGCGTTTCGATCGAACAATTGTTGCTCCGAGGGGTCGGTGGTTTTTGCCTTTTCGACGGAACCATCGAGGATGCGGTTGAAACGATTGGGACACTCCGTTCTACGGCAGACTATCCGCTGGTGTTTGCTATCGATGCCGAAACTGGTTTGGGCATGCGGCTCGAAGATGCTGTTGAGTTCCCCCATGCATTCGCAATTGGACGGCAGCCACCTGCCGTCACCGAACAGGTCGCAGCAGCAATCGCTCAGAGCCTTCGCGGGCTGGGCATCGCCTGGAACTTTGCACCTGTGGCAGACATTGCCACAAACCCAAACAATCCCATCATTGGAATTCGCGCGTTCGGGACCGAGCCACAGCAGGTTGTCGAACATGTGCAGGCATGGATCCGTGCACAGCAACGCGAAGGTGTTGCTGCCTGTGCCAAGCACTTCCCTGGCCATGGCGATGCTGCAACGGATTCCCACGCCGAGCTCCCGACGATTACCGCCTCGCTTGAGTTGATTACGCAACGAGAGCTTGTTCCCTTTTATGCCGCTATCAAAGAGGGGGTGGCATCAGTCATGGTCGGACACCTCTCGGTTCCTGCCATCGGTGTTCCGGTAGGAGAGCTGGCCTCGCTGTCGCCTGCAGCAATACGCGAATTGCTCCGCCAACGCTTGGGATATGACGGCGTCATTGTTACCGATGCACTCGATATGCAGCCGGTCACCGAGCGCTATGGGAGTGGTCACGCAGTAGTTGCTGCCTTTGCTGCTGGAGCTGACGTTGCCTTAGTACCTGCCAATCCGATCGAGGCAATTGAAGCGGCAGAACATGCCCTAACCAATGGGGAACTGTCTCTGGACGAGCATCGCAAAGCCATTGAGCGCCTCGAGCAAATAGCAACACAAAAGACTAACCATCAGCCAGGCATCATTGCACAAGATTCGATTGCGCAACTTGCGCTGAATGTCGCCAGCGGTGCCCTTCGCATTGCGGGCAATCAGGCTGTGCTGCCGCTGACCCAATATGCGCACATTGCGGCGTTTGCGGTCCTTCCCGAGGACGAACCGCTGGATGCACCGACAGAATTTTTTCGCTACCTTGCCGAGCTTTATCCAGGGAACATGGACGTTGCTTTCCTAACACCCTCGCTCGATCCAGATGATGCAGCCGCGCACGTAGTTGGGACTGCCGATGCAGAGTGCGTCGTTGTTGCCGTCTTCGAGCGGCCGCGTGCTTTTGCTCGACGGTTACGCCCTTCGGCAGTGCTCGAGCGTGCAGTCGAACAGGTATCAGAGGGCAAGCGGCGCGTGCTCCTCATTGCCGGTACGCCACAGACGGAGCTGCAGTATCGGGCAGATGTGGTTGTGTGGACGTTTTCCGATCGGAGTCCGTCGTGTGCAGCCGCGGCATTGCTGCTTACGCGCGGGATTGCTCAGGACCAGTGGTGATGTGGTTGCCGCATCCAACGGCGCAAAAAAAATTCCCCTCACCTGTTACAATGGAGCTTGTTTTTGACTGTACTATCTGTGAGGAGGTGCACCAATCCTGTGCAGTGCCTTTTGGTCCCTGTTCATCCTTCTGGGTGCTCAGCCAAGTCGTGGGTTGTTGTTCACTGGTCGGTTGCTTTCGGTGGAGACCACCCAGGACGTTTCCAACTGATTAGCTCGATGTCGGCGCTTCCCAAGTAAAGCTTCATTTTCGCTTTGATGGGGATGCGGGCATCGTCGTCGCTGAACCACCCTTCGAATGAACCTGTTACGCCATAGACGCCGGTCCAGTTTGCTTCGCCGTCGAAGTACACCGTCCGCACTGGATACGAAACAGCATCAATCGTTGTGGGGACGACCTTGCCAGTAAAGTTGATTTTGGTCCAGGCGGTGTCTTCGCGGACGATGGTCGGAATCCATGCAGTTCGTTTGCTGTAGAGGAGCTGCCGCGCGGCATAGAGGATCGTCAGCCCGTCGGTGTACTTGCGCTTGATCTCGAAGACGCGTTCATCGGTTTTCTGGCGATCTTTCCAGGTAGCAGTAGTGATGCGGCGCTGGTCGTAGTCGAAGGTGTATTTGGTGTACTCACCGTCGAGTTTGTTCTGTGCGACAAATTGCAACGATGCCAGCGCGGTTGGTTCCATCCATGACTCATACACCACGTGGAGGGCCAAAAACGGAATGCCCTCGCGCGAATCAATGTAGGCAGTGCACTTGAACGCGGGTTTGCCGAGAGCTTCGTGGCGACCCTCGTTGACGATGCGAATGGTGCCCAGTTGGATGCCTAAGTACGAGACGCTGTAGGTGAGTTCTTCACCGGGCACAAGGACTTGAGCGCGTGCGCTGGCAAGCAGAACAAGCAGCCAGCAAATCAATGCAGGACGAGACATACCGATGTGATGGAAGGGTAGAGTACGGGAAACAATCAATTCAAGCGCGCGATTCTGGCTGCCTCTGGAAGCAGCTCGATCGCTTTCCGAAGCTGCCGGTCGAGTGGGAGGTACATCAGCGATGATCCGTTGCTGCCGAAGAGTCCGTAGGCAACGCGTGCCTTCAGTTCGGTGCGGATGAAATCAGCATCTTGTCGGTAGAGCTCCTCGTTCCACTCGATCCCTTTCTTGGTGGCAAGCGCCTTGAGTCCGGCAACCATATCGTCGCCGACGCTGAACTCCTGCGCGAACTTGTAGATGTCGTCGCCATAGCGCTGGTGGAGTTGGGTGCTATGGGTTTTGAGGTATTCGTTGGTGACGTATTCGAAGAATATCCCTTTGCTGCGAAGTTGGCGGCTGAGCGTATTGATCGTATCGCTTTTGACGAAATAGTCCGGCGTGATGCCACCGCCACCATAGACTTTCCGCCCGCTGAGGGTCTTGAAGACTGGACGGGTAGTGTCGATTTTCTCCGACTCGTGGGAGATGTTGTTTTCTTCGTCGAGTTCGAGACGTCCCTCGCCGCGGTAGTACTTGTCTTTGTCTTTGTAGGGGCGTTGGATGAGGCGTCCCGATGGGGTGTAATACCGGGCGATCGTGAGCCGCAAGCCGGAGCCATCACCGAGTTCGTACTGCCGTTGGACGAGCCCCTTGCCAAAGGATGTCTCGCCGACAATCAAGCCACGATCGAGGTCCTGGAGAGCGCCCGAGACGATTTCGCTGGCAGAGGCAGAGCCGCCGTTGATGAGGACCACTACTGGCGTTTTTTCCAACGATCCACCGCTGGTGGATGTATAGACTTCCTCAAACTCCGGACGGCGTGCTTTGGTGTACACGATCTTGTAGCCAGCGGGAATGAACTCATCGGCAATAAGGCGGGCTTGGTCCATGTAGCCGCCAGGATTATTCCGCAGGTCCAGCACCAAACGCTTCATGCCTTGCTCACGAAGTTTGGCAACGCCATCCATGAACTCGCGGTAGGTTGTTGCCGCAAAGCGATTGAGGGCAATGTAGCCAATGTCGGTGCCAGGAACCATGTAGGTTGCCGAAACGCTGTAGAGCGGAATCTTGTCGCGCGTGATGACAAAGTCCAACAGCTTTGGCTCTCCTTCTCGTTTGATGCTGACGGTGACAATTGTCCCTTTGGGACCGCGCAGTTTCTTGGGGACGTCCTCGCGGGTGAGACCGACGGCATTCTCACCGTCAATCTTGACGATCTTGTCGCCCGGCAAAATACCCAACCGTTCCGAAGGTCCGCCAGCAATCGGTGAAACAATGGTGATGGTGTCGTTGATGATGTCGAACTCAACCCCGATTCCCTCGAAGCTGCCGCGGAAATCTTCTTCGACGCGCTTCATTTCCTTCGGCGGAATATAGACCGAGTGTGGGTCCAGCTCCGAGAGCATGCCTTTGATGGCTGCTTCGGTGAGCTTTTGGGTGTCCACTTCCTCAACGTAGTTCTTCGCCGCCATGTTGAGGATAGTGCTGAACTTTTCGACTTGGTCGTAGATGCTATCACCGGAGACCAAGCGCGGTGCAACAACAGTACCGATTGCGATGCCAAGTATGACCGCGCTACTGAGGTAGAGCAACAGATGGCGTTTCATGCGATAGAAAACTCAAAGTGATCACACGGGAGCGTGCAGCAGTGATTTGCGTTTTGCAACGAGTCTGCACGCGCGCTCGCGCATGCAAGACGGACAGAAGCCGTGCTCGATTGCATTAGCGCTGCCGGTGGACAACTATGGCATACTGGACTGGCTTTGCGGTTGCATTCGTTTCGATCGCAAGTTCGACTGTGCCAACGGTATCTTGCCAGGCATTGGTGTTGACCTGCACAGCAATCCGTCCCACTTCGAGCGGATAGATCGGATTGTTGAGCACCGTTGCTGCAGCACACTTGCATGATGGTACGATGCGACGAATCTCCACGGGCTCACCACCATGGTTGAGAACTTGCACCGTGCCATGAGCAAACCCACTGCTATCGGCATGCAACACCAGCCGTGGCGGAAGCAACCGAAGCTCTGGTGGCGCCTGTTGGATCGTTAGCGCACTGAACACGGCAAATAGGAGCAGCATCATGGGCTGTACCGCGGAGGTCCTACACGCACGGTGCAAATCTACAATACACCGTTGACCAATGGCGATAGAATTCCAAAAAAGGTTGGTTTGGTATTTTCGCTTGCGTCGTGTTCAACAATCGCTTTCGCGGTAATCTGCGAAAGGAGGTGAATCTGCCTTCGGCTCACGCAGCTTTACACCAATTGCCAATGGGTATCACCAGCATCTGGCACCACCGATCAGCAGTGGGCGGGTGTTGGTCCTCAACCAAAGCTACGAGCCAATTTCGATCTGCAGTGTCAAGAAAGCCCTGACGCTGCTGTTTCTGGACAAAGCCGAATTGGTCGAATCGCGCAATGGGAGCGTTGTGCGGTCGGTGCGTGCGGTCTATCCCTTCCCCAGCGTCATTCGTTTGCAGGCATATATTCGGGTGCCATACAAGAAAATCGAGTTGTCGCGACGCAATATCCTCCGACGGGATGGCTTTGCCTGTCAGTACTGCGGCACGCGGTCGGTGCCACTGACCATAGACCACGTCATTCCACGATCGCGCGGTGGAACTGATTCGTGGGAAAATTTAGTGACCGCCTGCATTCCCTGCAACAACCGCAAAGGTAATCGCACACCCGACGAAGCGGGGATGCGATTGCGTTCGATTCCCCGAAAGCCCAATCACATCATCTTTCTGCGTAACTTCATGGGGTCGGTCGAACTGGAATGGCGTCCCTACTTGTTTGCAGACTGAACGGCTGGATCGAGCTCATGAAGCCGGACGAGCGCACCGCCGCGGCGGAGTGATTCCACGATGGCAAAGGTTGCCAGCGTAACTGCCCGTGCGTGCTGGTAGGGGATGGGCATCGGTTTTCCCTGCGCGACAGCCTCGACCGTTGCAGCTAATTCCTCCCTGTGGCCTTTGTCCCCACCAAAACGCAGCCGCTTGATGCGTCCTCCGCGTGCGAGTGTGACGCGGCGAAAATTGTCCATCACCGCGCTCGATTCCTGCGAGTAAACTTCGCACCATTCTTTGTCAAGCGAGCGATCGCCATTGCTCCAGTAGTGCAGTGTGCCGATGGAGCCGTCCGAAAAACGGATCAATGCCGAGACGGTGTCATGAGGAACACCCGGTGCTATCGGTGGAAGCGCCTGTGCACTCACTTCGACCGGTAGTGCTCCTGTAAGTGCCACCATCACATCAATGCCATGGCATGCTTCGCCTATGATGCGTCCACCCTGCGCGGGGTCCTGAATCCACGAAGTCGGCGGCAGCGCACCAGCATTGAAACGATATGCGATCACCATTGGCGACTGCCGGTGGGCAAAATGATCAACGATGGCCTGAATAGCCGCGCTGAACCGACGATTGAAACCAACCATGACACGCTCGCCAACGGCAGCAACCCGATGGTCAATGGCGGCAAGCTCATCAGGATGAATACATAGTGGCTTTTCGACGAAGACCGCCTTTCCTGCATCGAGTGCAGCCCAGACGTAAGCGGCATGGCTATCGTGGCGGCTGGCGCAAATGACCAGTTCGACAGCTTCGTCGGCGATTACTTGGTAGGCATCGGTTGTGCTGCGACGAAAGCCGAAATGACGGGCAGTGCTATGCGCCGATAGGGAGGATCGCGTGGCGACCGATTCAAACCGGACGGGAAGCCGCTCCAGCAAAGGCAACAGCGTGCTCTGCGCAAAGCTTCCCGCTCCGATGAAACCGATACCAACCGCACCGCTTCGGCGTCGGGATGGAGCAGGGTATTCAACAACGCGCGATGGAATGCCCTGCTGGTCGGGATAGCAGAGAAGGACACCAACGACGCGCTCGCTCTCTGGCGATGCAATCAACTGGTATGCGCGTGTTGCTTCCGCAATGGGGAAACGGTGCGTCGTCAAATGCTCGATCCGGATGGCCTTGCGGGCAAGTGCATCCAGGAATGCCGCCATGTTTCGCTGTTCGGTCCAGCGTACGTACGCAGGCGGATAGTCTATGCCGTGCTCTTCGTAGAGCGGATCATAACGCCCTGGACCATAGCTACATGCAATGCGAAGCTCGAGTTCTTTTTCGTAGAACGGCGAGCGGGGAACGTTCATCCCTGTTGCGCCGACGATGACGACAGTGCCTTTTTTCCGCGCTGCCGCCAGTGCCAACTCTAACGGTTGATTTGATGGCGTGGATGCAGTGATAACGACAGCATCGGCTCCTAAGCCATGAGTCAACGACATGAGCGCAGGCAGACTGCTACGGTCGCTGGGCAGCACGACATCGCAACCACTCAATCGAGCAAGGTCGAAAAGCTCTGGCCGTACATCCATTCCAACGACGCGGCAACCGCTGGCGCGGAGCAGAGCGCATGTCAGTTGTCCAATCAATCCCAAACCGATTACGAGAACTGTTTCTCCAAGTCGTGGTGCCGCTTGGCGAACACCCTGGAGAGCAATAGCGCCAATGGTCGTGTAGGCTGCTTCGTCGAAGTGGACGTTGTCCGGAATGTGTGCTGCCAAGTGCTTGGGTACAGCGATGAACTCGGCGTGGTTGGCATGCTGCGCTCCTGCACATGCGACGCGATCACCAACATTGAACTCAGGACAACGCGATTCGACGACGATCCCTGCTGCACTGTACCCAAGCGGACGGTAGGCATCGAGTCGTGCACGAACAGTTGCGATGGTAGCCCGCACACCATTGCGGCGGAGCATGTCTATGACGGTCCGTACTTGTTCTGGGTGCTTGCGCGCGCGTTCCAGCAATGATTGCTGCCCCGATTGAATGCTGGCTCGTTCTGTGCCAACACTGAGCAGCGAACGCACCACCCGGACGAGGATCATCCCCTCGGCACACGTGGGCGGTGGAACGTGTTCGATCGAAACCTCGCCAGTGCGAAGGTGCTGAGCTACCTGCTGCATCATGGTGGCAAAATTAGGTGTCCGATGGTTGGGGGATGCCGCCTGTTAGCGCCGCTCAATGCGGACGAAGACCCCGCGGTTGGCAATACGCCCGTAGAGCGTGCCGTTGTCTTCGGAGCCACCGATGCGTTCCTCGATCTGAACCGCTGCCGGTGGCACGCGGAGCACTGCCAAGGCTGTCTCAACCCGCCGTCGCGCCAGGAGCCGATTGTACGTATCGCTGCCCAGCGAATCGGTGCTACCAATGAGGGTGACGCGCTCCCCACGAGCTATAGCACGGCGAACGGACTCGACGACTACGCTATCAACATCCGACAGCGTTGCTGCATCGAAGTTGCATCGTCCTAACAGCAACAGCCCATTGCGATTGCTTTCGAGGATGGTATCGGCAACGACGTACTGTGGCACGACAACGCCACGGATGTGGTGTTCGACTGGTTGTTGCCGATCGTCCCCCCGAGCGACGACGAGCACGCGGTATTGGGTGCGCATTCCCTCCAGCAGCGGTGACGGCGATAGCTCGATGACCTCGTCGGCACCATTCCGGAGCGGCAAGGTCCGGGTGGTTGCGTCTTGCTCGATAGTTGCATCCAGCCGGAGTCCTCCAATGGGCGAAGGAACGTGTGCCCGCAGCACTATAGCCAGCGATGGCTCGGTCGTCGTCACGGTGGTGGCAGCTTCCTCGATGAGCGGTTCGGATGCACTGATCCATGCTGCACGTAATTCGTCGGCGATGGCGGTGGCAGCAGTGTTCCGGGGCATGGGTGCTACTGCTGGTAGGGTAGCAACAGCGACCCCCTCGCGCTCGAGAAAACTGCGGACTGCTTCAAAGCGTTCACGGCGAAGCGAGTCGTTTTCGCCAGGAGCAATGCTGGGTGCAACATGGATCACACGATGCCGTTGCCGTGCAACCTGTGCTAAACGCTGGAGGTGTGCCCGAGCTACCGAATCAAGTGTGGCACTTGCGGGAGCAAAAAATACCACGGGCATCAGCATGGTTCGGCGAACGATCCGTCGTGCGCCGAGTTCGACGGTGGCAGTGTCGCCGTACTGATGGTGCGCACCACGAAGGCGCGATTCGACATGCAGTACTAACGGCGGCGGTGGAGGTGGCGGGGGCGGTGGAGCGGTCGCCGGCATCGGAAGGGAGCGCACAACCGACACCCCAGCAAGGATGCGGTGTACACGCCAGGGAACATCGGCAATTGAAGTCAGCGCAAACTGCCCCCGAAGTTCGGGTCGAAGTGTCCAGACTGAATCGAGTGGTAGGCTGTAGCTGACACCGAGGTTGATTGATGCTCCCCACCCTGCATGCGTTGGGATCTCACCCGAGGATTCATTCCGCACTGTTGTGCCCGTCTCGAACACCGCACCGACCGAAGGGCTGATAAGCTGTTCTCGCTGTTGGTAGTGCGCACGTGCGATCCAATCAAGGCGAGCGCCGATGTCGAATCCGATGTCGCGGTACCATGGCAGAGGAATTCGGAGCACTGGTTCCAGCGAGAGTGCCCAGAGCGTCGCATCGAGTTGATACCGGCTGATGCCAGGATGTACCTGGTCGTCCACAATCACATTGGCGATGAATTCATCGCGCTGCAGCCGTCCACTCAGGTTCTGGAAGCCAAGCCGAAGCTCTCCAGTTGCGGGTAGTCCTGCGATGGTGCCGACGGCATGTTCGACGAGTACGCCCACTCCCCACGACAGATTCCAGCGGCTGCCATACGAGGAGCAGCAGCTCGGAATGCCCGGCAAGCTTCCGAACGTGGCATCATAACGGCTGGCACCAATGGAACCAACCACACCCACGCGATCGGTACTGTCGAGAGAAAGCGAGCTGCACACGCTGACCGTTGCAACAATTGCCAGCACGACCGAGGTTGCTCTCATCGGACTACTACCAGCAGTGTGCGAATTGTCCACTCCGACCCGCGGACAACAACCGCGTACGTACCGGGCTCAAGCGAAGCGCTCGACAGGATTGCTGTTGTTGTGCCAGCAGCGATCGCCAATGGTTGCGTAGAGACCAGCTCTCCGCGTGCGGTGTAGAGCGACAAGGTTGCATCGAAGGCTACATCCGATTCAATCACAACGGTAACGGTTGGATCGGAAGTTGGGGTTGGATAGACACTCATTCGGACCGTGCTGGACTCGATGGTGCGCCGGTCGCCGCAGAGTCCTTCCAATTGCAACAGCCCAGGTTCGGTAACGACCGTGACAGCCCGCCCCCAGTAGGGAGCAGCCGCGAAGGTGATCTCCGATGTATCCTGCTCGCCGAGCGCAGCGTAGCCAGCAAGGATTGCCAGTGTGTCGTTAGTGACCAGATGACGGCGCACCGCAATAGTTGCCATGCGGCGATTGTTTTCACGCATCATGCCAAGCAGGGTCGCCGTTCCCGTTGCTGCAGTGGCGGTATCGGGCAGAAAGAGCCGCGGATGCGTTGCAATGCGAAGTGTGCAGAGCAGAGGGTCGCCATAGTCGTAGTTCGGCACCATCTGGACCAGGATCGGGATTGCAGCACGTCCACGGACGTCGGCGCGTACGGTGGGAATGCGAAGGCGTGCTTGCGCGCTGAAGCGTACCAGCGGTACACGAAGCTCGCTTCCGCATGGATCAGTTTGCAGGATCAACGTTGCAGCGCTTGAGTCCTGGTTGATCCATTCGATCGCGATGGAAGCAGAATCCCCCGGCTCGATAGCTGCTGGCACCGAGCCAAGAATGCGGAATCCACCCGGCGGCTCAATCCATGCATCAGCGATCTGAAGCGTGCCCGCTTGTCCATTACGCAATCGGAGCCGGCGGATTGGTTCTTCCGGAATGAATGGCAGTGGCGATACGTGCGGTTGCAGTGTGCCGCCAACTCCCATTCCTCGCAGGGCAATGGTGGCGGTATAGTCGCGCCAACCGTAGTACACGTAGAGGGTCCCTTCGGCGGGCCCGCTGGTGCGAGGCACAAATTCAATCGTCAGAAGCAGGGCGCTTTTGCCCTCGATGAGGGTGTCGCGCGGTGGTGCAACCAATCGGAACGGTGAACGCATGGCATCGTAGATCGTCGCGCCCCCAATGGGGAGCGGTGCCGGGTCGTTATTGGTCAGCACGACCACGCGCGCAGATGAGGCGACGCCAACGCACGCAACACCCAGATCGAGTGTATCCGGAGTGCTCACGCTGCGGGGCAGTGCGCTCCCTTGCAAGGGAACACGCAATAGTTGATCACAGTGATGCACCACCAGAAAGCCGGTGGAGGTTCGTGCTTGCCTCGGGGAAAATCGAAGCACAATGTCGGTGCATTCTCCCGGCCGCAAGGTGTCGGGGGCTATGCGCTCGAGCAGTTGAAATGTTGGCTCACCTTCGATCCAGTACTCCGTCAGAGGAAGCGGAATAGTTCCATTGTTGCAGATACGTCCGCGGAAAACTGTATCGCTGCTTGCATAGGCATAAATCGGTGCAAAGGTGAGCGTGTCGGTTCGAACGCTGAACGCACCGATAGTCAGTGCCGGACTAACCGTTGTCGCTGGGAACAGAAAGGTTCGGAGAACAAGCTCCAGTGGCGGTGTCGCCGATGAGGATGCAACGTAGCGTTGGTCAGGCGAAAACTGCACATCCGCCAGTGTTCCCTGGTGTGTGCTGGCTTGCCCGATAAACATGTTCGTTGCCAGATCCCACAGCGGCGACTGCGGTTGACCGCGAAACCCGAAGACAAGATACCGTGCATCGGCGCTCGAGGTGACTGCTACCGGTGTGGATGCAGTGTGCCGGTCGGAGCGGATCATCTGGCCGCTTGGCAAATCAAGGACAAACACAGGTGCAGAAAAACCCTGCACAACGGACGTCTGAGATACAAAGCATCCCAGCGCCAGACGCTTACCGTCCGGCAGCAGATGGAGCAGGGCAACATGGGGCACGAAGGGGAAGGCATACTCACGTTGGAGCGACCATTCTGGCAGGCGATATTGCTGGATGCGGCTATCGCGCAGCGCAACCAATGCCATGCCACTGCTGATGGCGATGGATGTTGTCAGCACAGGCATCGGAACTGATCGGAGCGGGGAAATTGCCGCCTGCTCAATGCGGAACAGCTCCACCGATGGAGCCAGGACGCCAAGGATAGCAAGTGTTCTGGCACTGGTATCGAGTGCAGCGCTCTGGATGGCCTGCCCTAGTATCTGGCCGTTCCACACCGGCGCGCTCTGCCCGATGCGAAACAGAGCAGCATATCCACGACCGAACGCATTGTAGATCGAGACAACCGTCGCCGAATCCACGTACGCCAGCAGAACCGGTTGAAGCTGTCCAAGGTCGGGCGGCATGCTTCGCCAGAGGATTTGGCGTGTGGCGATGTCCCACTCGACCACTTCACCGTTGACGGCATGTTGAGTGAGCAAGCGTTTCCCATCGGAACGAAACGTAATGCGGGTGACTGCGCTTGGATTTTGGTCGCTCAAGGAGTAGGTGCGGTTCTGCGCATCAATCTGTCGCAGGCGTAAGCGGAGCTGCGACGTTGGTGCATTGGGAACTGTCCACGGAGCGCTGCTATCGCTGGTCATCGCAATCGGGACCCAGCTGGAGCCATCATCGAGCGAATAATCGAGCACAACGCGTGCGTCGGGCGCCATTCCGGTCCAGCGAATTGTCACCTGGTTGCAGGGACTGAGCAGCTCTCCACCTTGTGGCCACACAAAACGCAGTGGCTGCGGTGCTGGCAGTGCAAACTGGTTGCACGAAATCGGGATCGAGTGCGAGAGTGCACCGTCGTAGTAGATCGTCACCGTGCCGCTGTAGAAGGCAGTATCGGGTGGAGTACAGTGCACCCTGATCAGGTAGAGCAAAGGCGAATACACTGTTGCCGGCAAGGTGGACTGTTGCCCGCTCCATCCTACCCACTCAACGCGGAAGATGGGCGAACTCGAAACAATGGAGTCCACAGTGATTGGCAGCTCGTTGGTGCCGTCGGGGTTATAGCGTCCGGTAAACAGTTGCAGGTAAAATCGCGTCGTGGTCGTCACTGCAGGGGGAATGATCCCGAGATTGAGTTCTTCGACTGGTTCGCCCCGCTGGTTGGTTGTCCGGATGATGGGGAGTCGTGGTAATCGAACGCTATCGCGTGCACCAATCGAGCCTTTCCATGCGATGATCTGGGAGGAAGGCTCGGTCTGGAGGCGTGGATCAGCAAGCCAGGTAATCCGGACCAAACCACGAGCTGCATCGAGCGTTTCAACGCGCAGCGGTCGGATGCTATACCGCGATGATGCGATGAGCACCCCGGCATCGTCGAGCGTTGTGGGAGCGCCATCGAGGGTGCATTGGACTGTTACCGCTAGCGCTGGATATGCCGCCGAGTCCACCGCTGATGCAACCCGCAGTTGGAACTGCCCCCAGGCAGTGGCTGCTGAAAGGAGGAATGATGCTCCACTCAGAAGGAGGAGCGCACGAGCCAGTCGAAGTGTGTTCACAATGCAATTCCATCGTAAACTGGGACAACGGACGTACTTTGCCGTCCCGATCCTGTGGGCGGCAAAGACGTTGAACGTGTTGATGAATTGATTGCACTCTGGCAGGGGCTGCTCCAGTGCAGCAGGCGGCTAATCTTTGTAGGGGTCGAAGTCGTGTTCGCCCGCCATGGCAACACCGAGCGGATAGAGCGTCCAGAGAATGCGAATGGTGCCCTCGTGGCGAGCCAATACTTCGCCGAGTGGTTTATAGCATTGCGGTGCTTCGTCGGCGCCACCTCCGCGAAGCTCGATACCTTGTGCTCTGAGGCGTGCGCGGACCTGCTCGAAATCCACAATGCCGGGCGATACCTGCACCCAGCGACCGTTTCGCCATCGGCGTTTGCCGGCAGCTTGCGTTCTGCTCATCGTGCGTCCGGCGCCGTGGACAGTGGTGTACAGCGCAGCACGGGATCGTTCAGAATCAACCCCTTCGACAATGACGGCGCAATCGCCCATCGTTGAACCGATGAAGGAAGCCTGCCCGGGAAATGCTGGCGTACATCCTTTGCGGACAACCCACCACCACTGCCCAAAGTGCTGCTCACGCCAAAGGTAGTTGTGGTGATTGTGGACGGTATAGGTTGCCTGTGCACCCAGAATATCCAGGACGGTTTGTACAACGATGTCGCGGCCAGCATAGGCGTATTCACCGGCAAGCTCGATGGCTGCGCAATAATCCTGCCCAAGAGCGGAGTGTGCGTCAAACAGAATCGGCGGCGCATCCATTGCACCCTCGCTGACACGGTCCTCGAAGGAGTGGCCTTGCGACAGTGCAATGAAGCCCATCGTTGTCCGGTGGCCGAAGCCACGCGATCCAAAGTGAACGGCAACCCACAGCCAGCCCTCGTCATCGCGGAAGAGGTCCACGTAGTGATTGCCGCCACCGACGGTGCCGAGTTGCTCTGCTGCCAACTGGTAGAGCTTCCGCTGCGGCTTGAACTCTGCATGCGCAATCCGATCGAGAACGGGGTGCTCAACTGGCGTTTTGCTCGTTCTGCCAACCCCGAACGAAATCCGCCGGACGATTTCATCCATGACGCGGGGGATGTCCACATCGGCAGCCTGCACGTTGGTTCGCACAGCCTTGTTGCCGCAGGCAATATCGAAGCCAACACCCGAGAGCGAGATTTTATCGCGGTAGGCAACTGCTCCGCCAATGGGATGACGGTAGCCGTGGTGTGCATCGGCATTGAGAACGCCAATGTCGCCTGGTCCGACGCAGCGTTCGAGTTGTTCGATTGCTGCTGGGTCAATTAGTTCACGTCCGAAGATGGTAATGGTTGGGGTATGTTTCATCGTGACTGTTCCTCGAATGTGACCATCAACGGATGAAGACGAATCAGCGCTGCCGTGTGCATACTGCTTTGGCTATTCCCGCCCGTGCGTACCGGGGAGGAGATGTTCTGCCTACAAACCGTTGACGATCGTCTGCAGGCGACGTTCGATTTCGGCGCAGGCTTCATCTTCGAGCGCGTAGAGGTAGTCAGCGTTGCCGCCGATGGTCTCATTGGGTGAGGATTCGATGGCGTGCGCGATGGTACGGTACGCACTGCGAAAGCTTTCGCCGCTTGTCCGCATCTGTGCGTGGATGCGTTCGACGCTCCAGATCGCGCGGAATTCGGGACGGTCGAGCGCGCCCTCCACTGGCTCGATGTTGGGAAGAACGAGGCTTGCAATGCTGAGGCACTCGTCGAAATCATCCCAGGCTGGAAGAAGCAGCTCCTTGAGAAGTTGGTAATCCCGGTGATAGCCCGAGGGTAAGTTCGTCGTCACGGCAGAAATGTCGTGGGGGAGGACTTGGAGCCTGTTGAAGCGTGCGCGGAGCAGTTCGAACACGTCGGGATTTTGCTTGTGTGGCATGATGCTCGATCCGGTCGAGAACTGCGATGGTAGCCGCAGAAGCTGGTAGCCCGGCGATAGGGAGAGCACCACATCCATCGCCAGTCGGGCGAGCGTTGCCGATACAGATGCCAGTGCAAACGCCACGGCACGTTCGAGCTTGCCGCGGAGCAATTGCGCTGCAGCGGGACTTGCAACAATCTGAGAAAATCCGAGCAGCGCTGCTGTTCGCCGCCGATCAATGGGAAAACTACTCCCGTAGCCAGCGGCTGTGCCGAGGGGATTCTTGTCGGTCAACCGTGCTACAGGATCAAAAAATGCGATGTCCTCGAGCAGCGATTCCGCAAACGCGAGCATCCAGAGACCGAACGTTGTTGGCATTGCGGCTTGCATGTGTGTCATGCCGGGCATGAGGATGCGGCGGTGCTTCTGTGCCCAGGAGAGCATGGATTCGGCAAAAGCAGCAATTTGCCGGGTCGTTTGGGAAATGCGATCGCGGATGAGCAGCGCCAATGCTGTCAGCACCTGATCGTTGCGGGAGCGTGCCGTGTGGATGTTTTCGCCAATGGTGCCGAGTGCGTTGATTAGTTCCAGCTCGAGCTGCGAATGGACGTCCTCGATGCCGTCGGCGATGCGAAATCTGCCAGCCTCGATCTGCTCGGTAATGTGCTGCAATTGTGCGACAAGTTGTGCTGCATGGTCTGCTGGAATGATGCCGCATTCCCCGAGCATCTGGGCATGGGCGATGGATGCGCGCACGTCGTAGGGAGCCAATGCTATATCGAGTTCACGGTCGCGCCCGATCGTGAATGCTTCAATGCGCCGGTCAAGGGCGGTTGTCTGCTTTTCCCAGAGTTTCATGGTTGGTATGCAAGGTGTTCAACAGGTTCATCTGCGAGTGCCATCAGAAGCCGGCGGTAGCCTTCGATGCCCTCGCGGAGCTCCGACAGCAGGACGTATTCATCGGCCGTGTGGGAACGCTGCGTATCGCCGGGACCCATCTTGATGCTTGGCATCGGAAGAAGGGCTTGGTCAGAAAGTGTCTGCGATGCAATGCACTCAACTCCTAAGCGCCGAGCTACCCGTAGGAGCACGTGCCCATCAGGCAAGCGGGACGGCCGCAGCCGCAGCGAGATTCGCTCAATGCGCGACTGCAAGTGCTGCTCGAGCAGGCGGGCAATCTCCTCGTGCGTGTAGGCATCGGTGGTGCGAATATCCACGGTAAAACGGCAGCGATCAGGAATCACGTTGTGCTGCGAACCGGCCGCAATCACCGTTACAGTTGCACGCACCAGACCAAGCACACTGCTGGCGCGCTCGAATGGCTGGGAATGTAACCACGCAATGTCGGCCAGTGCAATGTCAATGGCATTTGTTCCCATGCCGTGCGCTGCATGACCGGTGACGCCCTCGGCAACGCAATGCACGACCATCAATCCGCGCTCGGCAATTGCCATGCGCATCGAGGTCGGCTCGCCGACGATTGCAGCATCAATCGGGGGCAAGTGAGAAAGGACGAGCGCGATACCACCGTCACCGCTGATTTCCTCTTCAGCGCTGGCTGCGAACACAAGATTGAAGGGCAGTTGTTGCTCTCCGAGTTCGGTGAACACAACCGCCAATGCAACCAGACTTGCACCTGCATCGTTGCTTCCAAGACCGAAGAGTTTTTCCTCTTCGATGGTCGGCTGATGTGGATCGCGCGTCCATCCTTGCGATGGCTGGACAGTATCCAGATGCGAATTCAGCAGGAGCGTGGGCTTGGATGGATCAAACGCTGGTGACCGCGTCCAAACGTTATTGCCCACGCGGTGGGGTGGAAATCCGCGCTGGGCCAGAAAATCGGCGAGGATATCGGCACGGGCACCTTCCTGGCGACTTGGTGCAGGCGTGGCAATCAGACGACACAGAAGGTCGAGCGCATCGTTCATGGTCGTTCGGTTGCATGGGTGATGATGCGTGTTCCTCTGCGGTGCGGCAATGCCTGCGCTGAAATGACACGAACGCAGACCCCGCACTCAGCAGCGGAGAATGCTGCATCGAGCTTGGGGAGCATACCATCGCGGATAACTCCGCTGGTGCTCAGCGCCGCGTAGCTTGTGCGATCGAGTTCGCTCAGGAGTTGACCGTCAGCACCGAGAACGCCGCCGCTGGATGTGCAGAAGGAAAGTTCAACCGACCATCCGTGGGCGGTGAACATTACTGCAACCGTTGCGGCAATGGTATCGGCGTTTGTGTTGAGCAACTGCCCCCATCCGTCGTAGGTCAGCGGAGACATCACCGGTGTATAGCCATGCTCCAGCAAGCGCATGAGCATGGTGGCATCGGTACGCGTCGGGTCGCCCACCAGACCGAAGTCAATGCTGCCTGTGCGACGAGTGGCACAAATTGTTCCTCCATCGAATGCTGCAATGCCAACGGCACGGATACCGGCTGCCAGTAGTGCCGCGACCAAGCGTTTATTGAGGATGCCAGCCGTTGTCATCACCAGAACGTCGAGCATTGCGTGGTCGGTGATGCGGCGTCCATTGTGGAAGTGTGGGGATAGTCCGAGCCGTTGTGCGAGCTCAGTGGTTTGTCGTCCGCCACCATGGACAATCACCAGAGGTTGTGGCAGCAGTGCAATGCGCCGTGCAAGCACTCGAATGTGATCATCGTCGCCGAGCAACTCACCGCCGATTTTGAGAACGTGGACCGACTTCATTGGGCTTCCAGGATGGTTCGCAAGACTGCTTGTGCTGCCGGAACGCGGTTGGCAGCTTGCTCGATGATGATGGACGAAGGAGAGTCCAGCACTGCATCGCTGGCAATCATGTTCCGCCGAATCGGAAGGCAATGCATGAAGTAGGCGTTGCGTGTTCGCGCCATCTTTTCGGGGGTGATTTGCCAGCGCATGTCTTGGCAGAGGATTTTGCCGTAGTCGTGATAGCTTGACCAGTTTTTCGCATAGACAAAGTCAGCGCCGTCGAATGCTGCATCCTGGTCGTGTGTGATCGTTGCGCCTGCGGTGAAGCGTTCGTCCAGCTCGTATCCTGGCGGGTGAGTGATGACCAGTTCGTACCCCATCGCGATTGCCCACTCTGCAAATGAATTCGGCACTGCCTGCGGAAGTGCTTTCGGATGAGGAGCCCAGCTAAGGACAACGCGCGGCCTGCTTGTGCGTTTGAAATGCTCAATGGTCAGCATGTCCGCCAAGGACTGCAAGGGATGGCGTGTGGCCGATTCCAAGCTGATGACGGGTACACCAGCACACGCGACGAAGCGCTCCAGTATGGTTTCGGCATAATCCTCGTCGCGGTTGGTAAGCTGTGCAAAGGAACGAATGCCGAGAATATCAACGTACCGACCCAGCACAGCAGCAGCTTCGCGAATGTGCTCTGCAGCAGCACCATCCATGACGACGCCATCGCGCGTTTCCAAGAGCCACGTATCGCTACCGGGACTCATGCTCACAACATCCATCCCCAGCAGCGTCGCGGCACGATGCGTGCTGACTCTGGTTCGCAGACTCGGATTGAAAAACACCATGCCGAGCGTGCGTCCGCGCCCGAGCGATGACCAAGCGTTGGGAGTGCGCTTGCATTCGGCTGCACGCTCGAGGAGCAGCGCAAGGTCAGGAACGTCAGCAAGTGCGGTAAAATGGTTCATGGGTTATCCAGCTCCGTGTTACCATCCGATTGCACGCATGGGAAGCCCAGCGCATTCATCAATGCCGAGCGCGAGATTCATGTTCTGCACAGCTTGCGCTGCAGCACCTTTGAGCATGTTGTCGAGAACGCAAACAATAGCAGCAGTCTTGCCGTCGGTGCTGCAGTGGAGGAGTGCACGGGAAGTACCGACGATGCGTTTGAGGTCGGGACTGTCGTCAGATAGCTGCACCAGCGGATGCGACTGGTAGTACTGCCGGTAGAGTGCCGTCAGCGACTCCTGATCGAGTGGCAATGCCACAACGACCGTCACGATGATGCCACGGGTGAACGGTCCGCGATAGGGCACAAAGTGTAGCTGCGCATCGGTGTTGAGTGCGGTGAGAACCTCGCGCGCATGGCGATGGCGAAGAATGCTGTAGGCCTGGACGTTTGCATGGCGCCAGGAAAAGTGGAGCGTCGGGCTCAGCTCTGCGCCTGCGCCTGTTGAACCGGTGATGCCGCTGGCATGGATCGTTGATGGCAGTAGCTGGTTTGTGGCCAGTGGTAGCAGTGGAAGGAGCAGCGCCGTTGCAAAGCATCCGGGATTGGCAATCCGGCGTGCACGGCCGATTCGATCACGATTGAGCTCTGGCAAGCCGTACACAAAGTCGGGGTCAGCACGATGGTCGCTGCTTAGGTCAATGATCACGCTGCGACGGAGATGCGGGTACTGCTCCAGGATGTGATGTGTCGTGCCGTGCGGTACCGCCAGAAAGACAACCGCCGCGTCGCCCGGTTCGGCATGCAGTTCCAGATCAACGATGCCAGCAAGGTCGGGGGCCACTGCGCTTAGCGGTTTGCCAGCGTGTGTGCGGCTTGTTGCATAGGCAAGCTTGGCGTGTGGGTGGAACGCCAGGATGCGCACCAGCTCCGTTCCAACAAATCCCGATGCTCCGATGATGCCAACCTGAGTCATAGTTGATCGGCGTTGATGGTGTGGTAGATGCGCAATTGCTGAGCTGCGATGCGTGCAAATCCGCGGACGTCGGCAGCGCTCCAATCGCTGGATTGCTCGCCGTACATCCCAAAGCGTGGATGCATCAGATCGTGGGGGGAAACGATTCCCTCGACTTCGAATCGCTTGGGTTCAAGGCAGACGAAGACATCGCCAGTGACGGTCTGTTGCGTTGTCTCGAGCATCGCTTCGATGGCACGTAGAGCGGGTTCTTCGAACATTCCCTCGTGGAGAAGTTGCCCGTACCACTGCGCGATCTGCTCTTTGAGGATCAATTGCCATTTGGTGAGGGTGTGCTTTTCCAGCGCGTGATGTGCTGCGATCATGAGCAGTGGTGCTGCAGCCTGGAAGCCGACGCGTCCTTTGGTGCCGATGATGGTATCCCCGACGTGCATACCTCTGCCAATGCCGTACGGTGCGGCGATATCTTCCAGTCCGCCGATCGCCTGCACCGGATGCTCGAACAGTGTTCCATCAAAGCCGACAAGCTCACCGCAAGCGAAGTGGAGCGTCACGCGACGGTTGTCAGTAGCAGTGATCGGTGTCGGGAAGGCATCATCTGGCAGCGGCTTGTGCGAGGTCAACGTTTGATGCCCGCCGATGGTTGTACCCCACAAGCCACGGTTGATCGAGTAGGGCGGGCGATTGTACTCGAGTGCGACGCCGTGCTTATGGAGGAAGGCCAATGCCTGTTCACGGGTGATGTTGTGGTCGCGGATCGGAGTGACAATCTCCATTTCAGGCGCCAGCACACTCCAGGAGGCATCGAAGCGGATCTGATCGTTGCCTGCGCCGGTGCTTCCATGCGCTAAGGCCTGTGCACCGAGTGCTCGTGCATGCTGAGCGATAAGGCGTGCTTGAATAGCGCGTTCAGCACTGACCGAGAGTGGATAGGTACCGTACCGGAGCACGTTGCCAAAGACCAAGTACCGCACACACAGCTCGTAGAGCGGACGCGTTCCATCCAGTGTCGTGTGGGAGGTGGCTCCAAGCTCGAGGGCACGGTGTTCGATTGCGGCTCGTTCATCGGCGGTGAATCCACCGGTATCCACGGTGACGGTGTGGACTTCCTCCCAACCATACTCGGCGCGGAGTGCCAGCAGACAGTACGAGGTATCCAACCCACCGCTGAAAGCAAGGACGATGCGTTTCATAGGTGCACTGAGTCAGTGGTGTCTAGTGCTAAGGGAAGGCTGTACTCCATGTGTTCAGCCGGATCATAGAGCATCCCGGTACAAAGGCACATGGTGCGACCGGTGCGCTGGAGAATGTCGTAGTTGCGGCAGGATTGACAGCCGCGCCAGAACTCCTCGTCGGTGGTCAATTCGGAGAAGTGGACGGGACGGTAACCCAGCTCGGAGTTGAGCTTCATCACGGCGGCGCTGGTAGTAATGCCGAAAATTTTTGCGTTCGGGTAAAGCTGGCGCGACCGTTCAAAGGCAGCACGCTTGATTCGCCGTGCGATGCCAAGTTTGCGGTAGTCCGGCGCGACGATCAGCCCAGAATTGGCAACGTATCGCCCGTGCTCCCAGGTTTCGATGTAACAGAATCCAACCAGCCTACCCTGCCAGTGTGCAATGATAGCTTTTCCTTCGCGCATCTTCTGGCGAATGTAGTCCGGTGGGCGCTTGGCAATTCCTGTCCCTCGCTGGAGCGCTGATTGCTCGATGAGCGCTGAAATCTCCTCGGCAAAATGCTCGTGCTCGGCGGTGGCAACCTCGACGGTGATTGCCTCCGCAGACAGGGGCGGTTGGAGCGTTGCAGTGTCCATGGCAGCTGGATACGGTTGAACAAAAACGCAAAACGCCGCTTCCCGATGGCACAGGAAGCGGCGTTCAGTGTTGAATGTGTCGGTTGCTCAGGGGTCTTCGATCTGCGAAACGTTCCGTCCCGACAATACGCGCGCCTTCCCATGCCACAGGAGGCAGGGTCGTCGCAACGTTCGTCGTCGGCAATTTCCGCAGAACATGGAAGCGTCTATTGATTCATCGGAAAAACAAGCGGCGCGAAAATACAGCGCCAGCTGGATATGTGCAAAACGTTTTTCTGTCGAGCATGTTCCAAAGCCAACGAGGATGGTTGCAGGTGTACCCTGTCGGAGGTGCCGTATTTTTGTTCGGTTTGTTCTGTACACCAGCACAACGATTTGCTATGTCATCAACGGTCATTCTCTCGGCAGCGCGGACACCGATCGGTGCGTTTATGGGTTCGCTGTCGTCGCTAACGGCACCGCAGTTGGGTGCTGTGGCAATCAAGGCAGCACTTGAACGCGCCGGCGTTGCGCCGGATCAGGTCAGCGAAGTCATTATGGGCAACGTCCTCACTGCTGGCGTTGGGCAAGCTCCCGCGCGGCAAGCAGCAATCGGTGCGGGGCTACCAGTTACTGTTCCCTGCATGACGATCAACAAAGTTTGTGGCAGTGGTCTCAAATCGGTCATGCTCGCCGATCAGGCGATACGGTGTGGTGATGCCGAGGTCGTCGTCGCCGGCGGGCAAGAGTCCATGAGCAATGCACCCTACCTGCTACCCAAAGGGCGTACCGGCTATCGGTACGGGCATGGCCAGGTGCTCGACTCTATGCTGCTCGATGGCCTCACCGATGCCTATCAACCTGAACCGATGGGCGTTTTTGCTGATCGCTGTGCTGCTGCCTGTAACATTGGGCGCGCCGAACAGGACGAGTATGCCATCGAAAGCTATCGCCGCGCGATCCGTGCACACCAGGAAGGATACTTCGCCGATGAAATTGTACCTGTTGTGGTCCGCAGCGGAAAAGAGCAGACAACAGTCACACTCGATGAAGAGCCGCAGAAAGTCAAGTTCGAGAAAATACCGCAGCTCAAGCCAGTCTTCACCGCCGACGGCACCGTGACGGCTGCCAACGCCAGTTCGATTGACGATGGTGCTGCTGCACTGGTACTGGCAAGCGAGCAATGGGCGGCTGCGCACGGGAAGAAGCCCTTGGCACGGATCGTTGCGCAAGCAACCTATGCTCATGCGCCAGAGGACTTCAATACCGCGCCGATCTACAGCATCGAGCGGCTGTTGGCAAAAGCTGGGATGAGCGTTGATCAAGTTGACCTGTTCGAGATCAACGAAGCGTTCGCGGTAACGGCACTGGCAGCAAAGCAGCAACTTGGTATTCCCCACGAAAAGCTCAATGTGCATGGCGGTGCTGTGGCCTTAGGCCATCCAATTGGTGCCAGTGGTGCGCGCATTCTGACCACCCTGCTCTACGCACTCGGTCGGTATGGGAAGCGCTACGGCGTTGCCGCGCTGTGCATCGGCGGCGGGGAAGCAACGGCAGTCTTAGTCGAGCGGATCGGCTGATGGGTGATCGGATGCATGCTCACCGTCGCGTAACGCTCATCCGCGGCGACGGGATTGGTCCAGAGATTACCGATGCAGTGGTGCGCATTGTTCATGCTGCGGGTGTTCCCATCGAGTGGGAGGAAGTGCCAGCGGGCTTAGCTTGCTTCGAACAGTGTGGCTCACCGCTTCCGGCAGAAACGCTCGACTCAATCCGCCGCAACGGCGTTGCTCTCAAAGGTCCGACAACAACACCGGTGGGCACAGGCCATCGGAGCGTCAACGTCGCAATTCGAACAGCGCTCGACCTATTTGCCAATGTCCGCCCAGCCAAATCCCTGCCGGGAATCGTGACCCGCTTTGGGAATGTGGACCTCATCGTTGTCAGAGAGAACATCGAGGATACCTACAGCGCGATCGAACACCAACAAACAGCCGACGTCGCACAGACACTCCGCATTATCACACGGCAAGGGAGCATGCTCGTCCACCAGTACGCGTTTGCGCTGGCACGGCAGCTTGGCCGTCGTCGCGTGACGTGTGTACACAAGGCGAATATTCACAAGCAGAGCGACGGCCTGTTCTTGGAGTGCTTCCGCCAAGTTGCACAGGACTATCCCGACATTGTTGCCGACGACATCATCGTGGACAATGCCTGTATGCAACTGGTCGTTCGTCCAGAAACGTTCGATGTGCTTGTCCTACCGAACCTGTTTGGGGATATTGTCAGCGACTTGTGTGCAGGGCTTGTCGGTGGCTTAGGGGTTGCTCCTGGTGGAAATATTGGCCGTCGGCATGCAGTCTTCGAGGCAGTCCACGGTTCAGCCCCAGACATCGCTGGTAAAGGAATCGCCAATCCGACAGCATTGCTGCTGTCAGCGATCCAGATGCTCGAGCACATTGGCATGGGGCGCTATGCGCGTCGGATAGAGCATGCCCTTTTTGCAACACTGAAAGCCGGTATCATGACGCGCGATTTGGGGGGCACTGCATCAACCGACCAGTTCTGCCATGCGATCATTGCGCGGCTCGGCGATACTCCATCCGACGAGGGTGCTCGAGACCAGCAACCGGTTGTAATACCCGATCCGCCTTTACCAACACCGAGCACGGTGTCGAACTGGCGCGGGGTTGATGTCTTTGTCGAATGGAACCAGTTCGACCGACTCCCTCCCGTGCCTGAACGGAGCGGTGGCTTGGCGCTGACAATGATTTCAAACCGAGGTACGAAACTGTTTCCCGGGCCGCCCCCACCAGTGACGATGGTCAACTGGTATCGTTGCCGATATACCGCCGATGCGCCCATTGATTCATCCGAAGTGCTGACGCTGCTTGCCCAGCTCAGTGCCAATGGAATACGGTGGATGCACGTCGAATTACTTCCCGAGACCATGGTTTCCTAACTGCTTATTCTGCACAATGACAACACATCAACCCTTCAGCAACTTTGAGAACCTGCCCTACGTTCGACCCGACCTGGCAGCGTTCGAGCGTGAATGGGAACAGTGCTTGAATCGTTTCCGAACCGCAACCAGCGCGGAAGAGCAATCAGAGCTTCTTGCGCAAATGAACGCGTACCGAATCGAGCTCGATACCGCAGCGACGATCGTCTCGATACGGCATTCGTGTGATACCAGCGATGAATTCTACAGCGCCGAACAGGAGTACATGGACACCATCCGTCCGATAGTTGCCGAGCGGGTCAACGATCTCTACCGTGCGTTGATCAGCTCGCCCTACCGTGCGGCGCTTGAGCACCAGTGGGGAGTGCAGCTCTTCCGCATTGCGGAACTGTCGGTGCGGAGTCAGTCGCCTGCGGTGATCGAATTGCTCCAGCGGGAAAATGCGCTCGCGACCGAGTACCAAAAATTGCTCGCCTCGGCAGAGATTCCCTTCGACGGCAAGACGCTAAACCTTTCGAGCATCGTTCCGTACCTGCAGCACACCGATCGGGCAATTCGCCGCGCAGCATCGGAAGCAAAGTGGCAGTACTTCCGCGACCATGCTGCCGAACTCGATCGGCTCTACGACGAGTTGGTAAAGGTCCGCACCGAGATCGCCCATCGTTTGGGGTACGCCTCGTTTACCGAGCTTGGGTATGTTCGTATGCTGCGTTCGGACTACACGGCAGCTGATGTTGCGCGGTATCGGCAGTACGTGTTGCGTCACATTGTTCCGGTTGCTGTGCGGTTGCGGCAGCGTCAAGCCCGGCGGCTTGGTTTGGAACGATTGACGTTCGTGGATGAACCGCTCCACTATCGCAGTGGCAATGCGACACCGAAAGGTTCGCCCGATTGGATCATCGCCCAAGCGCGCACGATGTATGCCGAGATGTCGCCCCAGACCGACGAGTTCTTTCAGCTCATGGAGCAACGCCACTTGATGGACCTGCTCACCCGACCGCGCAAAGCCACTGGGGGCTACTGCACGTTTCTGGCTGCGTACGGTGTGCCGTTCATCTTCGCGAACTTCAACGGCACCGCACACGATGTGGACGTCCTCACGCATGAGTTTGGGCACGCGTTCCAGTGCTATTCGAGCCGCCATCATCGAGCACCCGAATATTGGTTCCCCACCTACGAGGCATGCGAGATCCACTCGATGAGCATGGAGTTTTTCGCGTGGCCATGGATTAAGCGATTTTTCGGCGAGGACGAGGACAAGTATCAATTCCAACACCTCAGCGGGGCACTGCTTTTTCTGCCGTATGCCGTGCTGGTTGATCACTTCCAGCATGAAGTGTACAACAACCCGACAATGAGCCCTGCCGAACGCAAACAGTGCTGGCGGATGTTGGAACAGCAGTACTTGCCCTTCCGCGATTACGATGGAGATTCCTTCCTCGACTCAGGTGTTGTCTGGCAGCAGCAACGGCATATCTACGAGTCTCCGTTCTACTACGTTGACTATGCACTCGCACAAATTTGTGCGCTTCAGTTCTGGGTTCGCGCGAAGACCGATCGAGCTAGTGCGTGGAGCGATTACCTGGAACTCTGCCGTGCTGGCGGGACTCGATCGTTCCTGGAGCTGGTCGAGCTGGCACACCTGCGCTCACCGTTCGACGAACGAAGCTTTACCGAGATCATCGGCGACATAACCGCACGCTTGGATGGTGTGCCCGATACCCATTTCGACAACGGATAAGCCTTCTGCCCGATGGAAAAATTTCTTGTCATTGACATCGAGACATCCCCGCTGCCATGGGACCTGTTCGACCAGTCCCAACAAGCATATTTGCTGGCGCGAGCTGAATCGCCCGAGGAGCAGGAGGAGCGAAAAAAGCAAATGGCATTGGCGCCATTGACGGGCTTTATTGTGTGCATTGGACTCTATCTGCTCGAGCGTGATGGCGATACCGTCACCGAGCGCAAACGCGTCTGCTTGATGAACGACCAAACCGATGCCGATCGCCCTGGTGACCCGCACGAACTGGAGCAGGGAGGAAAGCTCTACCTCTACAGCGAGCGCGCCCTCTTGCGGGATTTCTGGAAGTTTCTTGTTTCGGAGGAATGCCGCGGTGCGCACTACATCACCTTCAACGGACGGATGTTCGATTTTCCGTTTCTGATGCTTCGTTCGGCGGTGTTAGGTGTGCGGCCCTCGGTCAATCTGATGGAAGGAACGCGCTACCGCTACGAGAGGCACACCGATTTGCTTGATGAGTTTACGTTCTACTCTCCCCAAAGTATCGGCGCTACCCGTCGCTACAATCTGGATTTTCTCACGAAAGCCTTCGGCATCGAGTCACCGAAAAGCCACGGCGTTGACGGGACCAAAGTCTCTGCGCTCTACGCCGATAAGGAGTACGCAACGATTGCCGACTACTGCTTGGCGGATGTAGTAGCGACCTGGCAGCTCTACCAAGTCTGGGAGCGATACCTCAAGTTTTAGTGTGGCGCTGCTCCCACCAGTACTCTGCGATTTCGGCTGAGACCAGCACGATGAGGGCGGTGTAATAGATCCACAGCGCAGCAATCACAACAAGCGAAAAGGTGCCGTAGATTGCTCCCAGTGAACGAGCGTGTGCGATGTAGGCACTAAATCCCAACCGCGCAATTTCCCACAGCACCAGCGCCACAAGACTTGCCCGCACGATGATAAACAGCGGTTGCGGTCGGCTGGGCACAAAATGGTAGAGCAGGTACATCAGCACCAGTGCACTGGCAACGTGGGCGCCGAAACTGAGCCATCCGGTCAGGTGAATCTGTGCAAGCAGGGGGATTGCTTCTCCCAGGTTTGAGCCAAGCAACGACAGCAGCGGCGTCACCAGCAACATCATGGTAACGATGAGCACCAGTACCAGTGTCAACAGCAGGTCGCGCAGCTTGTACCATACGAACGACCCAGGCGTTGGAATGCTAAAGATGGCATTGAGAGCGGTGCGGAGCGAGCTCAGTAGCGCCGATGCTGTCCACAGGAGAACAGCGCCGGCTACCAGTGTCGCCGTTAGTGCATAGGATCGTACCCGCTCGATTTCGATCAGCAGTTGTTTGAGGAGGTCGTAAATCTGCTGCGTCGGTGGCAGTGCACCAGCAATGACATTGGTGATCGCGGTGGTAACAACCTCAGAAGGCACAAGCAGCGATGCCACAACGATGACCAACCCCAGCAACGGCAACACGCACAGCAAGACATTGAAGGCAATTCCAGCAGCAAGGAGAAAGACGTGCTGATGTCCCAACCGTTCTGCCACAGTAGCAACATGCTGCCAGAGCGTGCGAGCGTGTCTGGCCAACCTTCTACTGTCCCAAGCTCCGGAGGTAGTTGTCCTCGACCTTTTCCCAGTTGACGACATTCCACCAGGCGTTGATGTATTCTGCACGGCGGTTTTGGTACTTGAGGTAGTATGCATGTTCCCAGACGTCAATTCCCATGATGGGGACCACTCCCCATGGGGTGAGCTTGTGTTGATTTTCTGCTTGGAGGATCAGCAGGCGTCCATCGGTGGGGCGGCAGTGGAGCAATGCCCATCCGCTTCCCTCGACGGCTGCAGCAGCAGCGCTGAAGTGCTTGCGGAACGCTTCCACCGTCCCGAAATTCTCGACGAGTGCTTTCTCCAGCCGTGGAGGAATCTTGCCGCTGCCACCCTTTGCCGGTGGTGCCATGATTTGCCAGAACATCGAGTGTAAAAAGTGTCCGCCCCCATTGAACGCAGCTTTCTTCGACCAGTACTCGATGGTTGCATAATCGCCCGATGAACGTGCTTTCGCCAGCTCCGCTTCGGCTTTGTTGAGACCGTCCACGTATGCCTGATGGTGCTTAGAGTGGTGGAGCTCCATCGTCTTGGCGTCAATGTATGGCTCCAATGCGTCGTAGGCGTAGGGCAGCGGTGGTAGGGTATGGGTTTTGGGCTTTTCGTCGTTGGCGATAGCTGCTGGACTCAGCGTAACAAGCGAAGCGCTAGCTGCAAGACCAAGCTCAACAAACTCGCGTCGGTTCATTGTGGTTGCTCCGAAGGTGAAACATCTTATGCAAGTCCGACCAATTGACGGAGCGCCACGACTTCCTGCCGGCTCAGGTGGCGGTACTCGCCCCGACTAAGCCCACGGACCGTGATGATGCCGTAGCGACTGCGGTGGAGCTTGCGAACCTCATAGCCAACGTGTTCAAACAGACGGCGGACCTCGCGATTCTTTCCTTCGCGAAGGATGATCGAGACCTGGCGTGCATCCTCGGGAGAAATCAGCACCTCTGCCGGTCCAGTTTTTTCGCCATCGAGCTCGACGCCACGCGCAATCTGTGCTGCATGCCGTGGCTCGAGGGGCTTATCCAACCCGACAATGTACTCGCGCTCAACGCCATAGCGTGGGTGGGTCAAGCGTGCTGCCAGCTCACCATCGTTCGTCAATAACAAGACACCGGTGGTATTGCGGTCCAGCCGCCCGACCGGGTAGAGACGCGTTTTGAGGGGCACCAGATCGAGGACCGTTTTCCGTCCGCGCTCATCGCTGGTGGTGGTGATGTAGTCTTTGGGTTTGTTGAGCACGATATAGGTCAAGTGCTTGGTCGGCGAAACGGGCTTTCCCTCAACGGTGACGAGATCGCCCGGATGGACTTTGGTGCCAAGTTCGGTGACGACGCGTCCGTTGACCTTGACGACGCCGCGTGCGATAAGCTCATCGGCTTTCCGACGAGAGGCGATTCCTGCGTCTGCAAGGAATTTGTTGAGTCGAATGTGTTGTTCCCGCGCTGCGGAGGCCGATGGTGGCATTTTCATGAGGATGGGTGTTCCAAGATCGTGCGTGCGCGCTCAAAGACGACTTCTGCTGCGATCGAGTGCATACATTCGAGTGTGCCGCGTGGACACCGCCGCCGACCGTGCGCACCACACGGGCGGCAATAAAGCGGTGGTGGCTCGATGACGGCTGAACCGGGTGCCAGCGGCGTAAAACCGAAGGCAGGCACCGTTGAACCGAAAATGGTGATCGTCGGGCAGGCAGCCAATGTTGCTAGGTGTGTTGGCGCGCTGTCGTTGGCGATGAGCAGTGCACACCGCCGCAAGAAGGCAACCGTTGCTGCCGGGTCGAGCATTCCCGCAAGGCTGACAGCACCGACATGTCCAGCCAATGCCGTGCAGAGAGCAGCATCATCGGCACCACCGATGAAGGCAACGCGTGCTCCCAACGATTGGAGCTGCGCTGCGATATGAGCAAAGCGTTCCGGCAACCATCGTTTAGTTGCCCAGACCGCACCGGGTGCAATAGCAACCAGCCGATGCCCACGGTGGACTTCGCACGCTGCCAATGCATGGGATACCTGCTCCTGCTGATGGGGAGAAAGACGCAACTCCAGCGGTAGTGCAATCGGTGACGGTTGGATGCCGAGCACTTCGAGCAGCAGCCGATTCCGTTCCACTTCGTGGAGTCCAGGCGTAGGACGAACGCGGTGGGTCAGCAGCAGCGCTCCCGCAGCCGTGGAGAAGCCGATGCGATACCGCGCTCGACTTGCCAGCGCAACCAGTGTGGTGCGAATGCTCCGTTGCAGACAGAACACATACTCGACATGCTGCGCGCGAAGCCGAGCTGCCATGCGTGCAATTCCGCTGATTCCACGATCGCGCCCGCGTTTGTCGTAGGTAATGACCTGGCTAATTGCCGGATGTGCTGCGGCAAGGCTTGTGCCATCGGGGCGGCAGACGAAGACGATCGGCTGTGACGGGAATGCTCGGTGTACCTGTTCGGCGAAGAGCATGCTCAGCGCGGTATCGCCCAAGAAGGCTGTTTGAATGATTGCGATTGCCATGGGGAAGACAAGTTACAATGAGCTGCGTTGTAATTTGCGCCTGGCATGTTCCACCGTCCGAGTATTGTGCCATGGCAGTCGCAGCACCGATCAACTTTTTGCAATGGATCGAAGACCATCGCGACCTGCTCAAACCTCCTGTCGGCAATCAGTGTATCTACGACGGCGGCGATTTTATCGTGATGGTTGTCGGAGGTCCGAACTCACGGAAGGACTACCACTACGATGAAGGCGAGGAACTATTCTACCAAATCGAGGGGGATATCACCGTCAAGATCATTGACGACGGCCAACCGCGAGACATTCCCATTCGTCAGGGAGAGATGTTCCTTTTGCCCGCACGCGTCCCCCATTCGCCCCAGCGCGGACCGAACACTGTTGGATTGGTCGTCGAGCGCAAGCGCCGTCCCGATGAGTTAGATGGATTCATGTGGTTTTGCGAGCAGTGTGGCAACAAGCTTTACGAGGAATTCTTGCACGTATCGGACATCGTCAAGCAACTGCCTCCCATTTTCGAGCGGTTCTATAGCAGCGTCGAGCATCGCACCTGCAGTGCATGCGGAGCAGTGATGGAGCCGCCGTCGCCCCCGAAGGCATAATCAGTTGGTTGCCAGGTCATGCTGAAAATTGATATTCACGCGCACATCATGCCCGAGCGCTGGGAGCCGCTCCACGAGCGCTTTGGCTATGGTGGTTTCATTGTGTTGGACCACTACCGCGACGGAGCCGCGCGGATGATGCGCGACGATGGGACCTTTTTCCGCGAGGTGCAGCGGAATGCATGGGACCCTGCTGCAGTGATCGAAGACATGGACCGCCACGGTGTGGATGTGATGGTGCTCTGCACCGTTCCAGTGCTGTTCTACTACTGGGCGCAGCCGGAGCATACGCACCAGTGGGCGCGCTTTGTCAACGATCATCTTGCCAGTGTTGTTGAGCGTAATCCAGATCGTTTCATCGCGCTCGGAACTGTGCCGCTCCAGGACACCACGCGAGCAATTGCGGAAATGGAGCGCTGCATGCATCAGCTCGGTATGCCAGGCGTGGAAATTGGCTCCAACGTCAATGGTGCCAATCTCGACGATGAGCGACTGTTTCCATTCTACGAGGCAGCCGAAGCTCTTGGGTGTGCGGTGTTGGTGCATCCATGGAACATGGTCGGTGCAGAGCGGATGAAGCGGTACTGGGGCGAGTGGCTTGTGGGGATGCCTGCAGAAACAGCACTGGCAATTCATAGCTGCATTTGCGGTGGCGTCTTCGATCGCTTCCCCCGCTTGCGCATGCTGTTTGCCCATGCTGGGGGCGCATTCCCCTTCACGCTGGGGCGCATTTCGCACGGGTGGCGTGCTCGACCCGATTTGTGCAACATCAACCGAACACGCGACCCCCGAGACTACGCTGGCCATTTTTGGGTTGATAGCATTACCCACGATGAACGTGCTTTTGCGTACTTGCTCGATGTCGTCGGCGATCGTCGCGTTGTGTTGGGCAGCGATTATCCGTTCCCACTTGGTGATCTCGAGCATGGGCGCTTCATCGAACAGATGCCACTGCCCCAGGAAACAAAAGAGCGCGTCCTCTGGAGGAACGCGCTCGACTTTTTGCAGGTGGATGTTTCGCGCTTTGCAGTCTATGGCACCAGCGCTGCGACTGAGTCGTCCGATCGGACCGTCAGCGGCGACAAGCGCACCAACGCATAGCGAAGTCTTGGGGTGCCATCCTGCGTGCGATCGGGGATGATCGCCAGCGCAATGTCTGCATCGTTGATGTACATGCGGTGCAAACGCAGTGCAAGGCTGAAGTTGTCGAGTTCCTCGATGATCTCGAACGCAGTACCTTTGGCGCGGTATGGCTCATACCGATGGCCGATGAAGAGTAATGCCAGAGAGTCGGTCAGAACGTCGGCAGGGGTGAATCCTTCGGCGCGAATAGCGCCCAGCTTCACGTTGAGGGCGTTTGCTGCGGCATACGATAAATCCAGCACTCGACGCTTGACAAAGGGTCCACGGTCGTTGACTTGCACCAGCAAGCATTCGCCCGAGGATGGATTGGTCACGCGCAGAATTGTCCCGAAGGGCAACCAGCGGTGTGCCGCGGTAAACTCGTGCATGTTGAACCGCGTGCCATTGGCGGTACGGCGCCCGTGAAAGGAGTGCGCATAGTACGAGGCAATCCCCTCGAAGACAACGGGAAACGCTGTTTTCTCAACGATGTGCAAGGGTGGCTCGTCGCGGGGTACGTCGTCGCTGGCGGCAGCAATGCTGAGCTTCGACAAAGCGATGACGAAACCGGCGATAACAGCGAGCGTCACTGCTGGGATACTCACAAGGCGCGCTGGTACCCGCATCCACTGTGTGTGTACCTGCATGGTGCGCTCTTCGATAATGGAACTCACTACGGCGTCCCCTCCAGGGACCTACAAAGGTATGGAACCGACTCTGAACAGAAAATGAATCGGAAGAGGCACGCTTCACCGCTGCGAGCGTCTCATCGGAAGCGCTACAAGCTATTCAGCAAGGCGATAAATATCGGGCAGATTCCGCCCCAGCTCGTTGTAGTCGAGACCGTATCCGACGACGAACACGGGGTCAATTTCAATGCCGACGTACTGGAGTGGAATGCGACCCTTGTGCACGGCCGGTTTGGAAAGGAGGGCTGCAACGGCAACCGAGCGGGGATTGTATTGCCGAATATGATCGGTAATGGCTGCCAGAGTGGTTCCGCTATCGGCAATGTCCTCGATGATGAGAACGTCGCGATTGCGGACTGCATCGAGCATGTTTTCCTCACCCCCATGGAACGCCACCGTTCCCGAGCTCTGCATTGCAGCGCCGTAGCTCGATGCACGGACAAACTCGAGACGAAGAGGAAGCGACAGTGTGCGTACCAAGTCCGCTGCAAAGAGCAGTGCGCCTTTGAGGACAACCAGCAAAACCGGTTCTGTCTCGGCATAGTCGCGTTCGATTGATCGGGCAATCTGCGCAACGGCGGCAGCAATGGCGCGCCGGTCAATGAACAACTCGAAGGGGCGTCCGTGCAGTATCACGCGTTCGGGTTTAGTTCCGGTGGAAGGTTGCTCGAATGATCCGTCGGGTTTCATTGGTGAGTTTGTAGTGTTCGCTTATCCGATAACCGCAGAGCCAAACGACGTCGTCTGCTGTTGCCAATACGACAGCGGTGCGGCGGTCGTGGTCGCTTGCTTTTGCATTGGTCAGGTAGTCAGCAACGAGCACGTGGTGCCCCTCCATGCCAATGGGAGCAAAACGGTCGCCTGCTTGCCAGGTTCGGAAAAACAGGCGATAAGGCAACCGATCGTAGTCGAAATACTCGACGTTGGGATCGGCTCCTAAGCGGACTTCGTTGCGGCTGACCTCCTCGAGCGTGATGGTGTAGCGCCCGATTGAATAGCTCCCCAGTTTGAAAATTGGCAGGTAGATTGTTTGAACGGCGCTTGGCTGACTGAGCACAATGCGTTCGCGGTCGGCAAGAGCGACGATGTCTCCGACCACATTCTGCCGCGTGCCGTTTTCAGCGCTCAGCAGCGATAGGACGCGTTCGACGGCGGAGTGAGAGATGGGCTGGGTGCTGGTCAACTCTCGGAGGGCTCGCTCGACTATCTCACCCTGCATAAATGGCTGGAGCAGTGCAAGCTGTGCGCGGTCGAGCTCGACTCGACTGTCGCTAATGTGCGCAATCTGCAGGAAGGTGCTCTCGATGAGGGATTCGATGAATCCATCGGCTCCGCGGAGAAGCTGTGCTGTCCGCGAAAGTGTCTCGATGATGCGCGGGTTGAAATGCTCCTTGAGCGTTGGGATTACCTGGTGGCGGACACGGTTGCGCAGGTACGAGGTGTCGGTGTTTGTGCTGTCTTCAACCCACTCGAGCGCGCGCGCCGTTGCATAGCGTAGAATCTCCTCACGCGTCAAACCCAGCAGCGGACGGATTAGGTATGCTCGCTTGGTCAGCGGTCGCTTGGGAGGAATCGCGGCAAGGCCGGTCAGCCCGCTGCCGCGGAACAAATTGAGCAGCAGCGTTTCGGCTGTATCGTCAGCGGTATGGGCAACAGCGCAGTACTGAGCATGCACGCTTGCACTCAACTGCCGGAGGAAACGGTATCGGGTTTCCCGAGCTGCTTCCTCAATGCTGAGACGATGTGAGCGAGCATAGCGGCGAGTATCCACACGCGTTACGTGACACGGAATGTCGTACCGTTTTGCCAGCGAACGGACAAATGCTTCGTCACGCTCCGATTCATCCCCACGAAGCTGATGGTTGACGTGCGCAAGGTGGAGCGCATAGCCATGCTCGTACGAGAGAATGGTGAGCACATCCAGCAACGTAACCGAATCAACACCACCGCTTGTTGCAAGCACAATGGTTGCGCCTGCTTCAACACTGAGTTCATCGCGGAGCATAGCTTCCACTCGTTCGATGAGCGGGATGCACTCATCGGGAATCTCCGGCATGCGGACAAGATCGCGGATGACGAACGTGCGTCGCGGCCGTTTTGGCTTGGAGTGTGCCGGCGTGCTAACCGTCTGCTCGGCTGACTGCTGGGGTGGTGTGGTTTTGTGTTTGGGTGGCTGGTGTGGTTCTTTTTGCTTTGCCGGCCGTTGCTGTTGTGTGTGGGCTGGCGGCTGTTCTGTTGCCGGTGATTGTTCATCCGCCCGTGGGCGTTCGATTGCTTCTGGAGCTGCCGGAGACGCCGTTTCCGGTTGAGCAGATGCCCGTTTGGGTCTGCGGCGACGCTTAGTTCGGGATGAACGGTGGGCTGTGCCGTTAGTGACGAGTTCGGCTTTGGTTGGCTCTGGGGAGGAGGGCGTTGGTTCTGGCGATGATACGGGAGGAATAATGTTCTCGAGTCGCTCTTGCTGCGATTGCTTGAGCGAATGGACGAATGCAGCAATGTCCTCCGGAGGTGGAGCAGTGGCGGTTGCTGCGTTTGCTTGCGTCCTCCGCCTGTTCTGACGGCGTGGGCGTGGTGGTGATGCTGATTGCTCCGGTTCCTTCTGCGTTTCAGCCGATGCCGTTGTCTCCGGTTGGGGAGGGACCTCCTGCCGTTGCGAACGCTTCCGTCGGTTCGATGATGTTTTAGCCACTGGTCAGGTGCAGAGGATGATTAGTCAGTGCAAACGGATTCTGGTTCGGACAAAGTAACAGTGTGCTGCGCCAGCGCAGGCAGCATGCGAAGTTGCTCAGCATACTGCAGCAAGGAGTCGGCGATTGCTGTATAGGTGTCCAGGGTCATCAAATGGCGTCGCACCGTCGCCGAATGGGGTAAGCCTTTCAGATAGCCAGCGTAAAACTTGCGGAACTCGGTTGTTGCACGTTGCTCATTGCCGCGATACTCGATGAGCAAGCGCAGATGCTCCAGGCAGACGGCAATGCATTCATTGGGCGACGGTGGCGGCTCCTCAACTCCGGTGCGGAGGAGTGTTTTCGCCTGGCGAAAAATGAAGGGGTTGCCAATGGCTGCTCTGCCGATCATGACGGCATCGCAGCCAGTTTCGGCGAAGGCGCGCACGACGTCGCGAGCCGACGTCACATCGCCATTGAGAATGACCGGAATCGAGACGGTTTCTTTGACCCTTGCGACCCACGACCAATCGGCGGAGCCGCTGTGTCCCATATCGCGTGTTCGGCAGTGTATGGCAAGCGCTGCCACACCGGCATCTTCGAGCATACGCGCGACTTCGCAAATGACGATCGAGGAGCGGTCCCATCCCAGCCGAGTTTTGACCGTTACCGGTAGAGGGACGCTCTCAACCAGGGCGCGTGCCATTGCGACCATCCGCGGAGGATCTTTCAACAAGGCGGCACCGGCATTGCGCGCTACAACATTTTTAACCCAGCATCCGCAGTTGATGTCGAGGAAATCCGGTGCACTTTCGACCGCAATGCGTGCGGCTTCAACCATGGTGGGAATGTCCCCGCCGAAAATCTGAACGGCAATGGGATGTTCTTCCGGTTCAATGCGCAGCTTGGCAAACGAACGCGCTGCATTACGCACTAACCCGTCGCTGGAGATGAACTCGGTGTACACAATGTCGGCGCCATATCGCCGGCACAGGCGACGGAACGGCGAATCGCTGACGTCCTCCATCGGTGCAAGGAGTACACCCTGCTCGATCTGAAGCGAACCGATTTTCATGCTGCATGGAGTACTGGTGTGGATGCAAAACTACGACGTCTTGAGAAGGCTGCCTGCAGAACGAACACGAAAGGCGTACATGGTCCGTTTGTGCGCACGCTGTGCTGTAACTTTGAAACACGCCACCACTTCGGACCGCAATGCAGTTTTTCAATCCGCTCATGCTCATCGGGCTGGTCGCAGCAGCGATTCCTATTCTGCTGCACTTGCTTAACGTGCGGAAGCTTCGCACGATCGAGTTTAGCACCCTCCGGTTTTTGCAGGAGCTGCAGCGCTCGCAGGTTCGGCGGCTCAAGGTAGAGCAATGGCTGCTGCTGGTGTTGCGGACGCTACTGGTGGTGCTTGCGGTGCTTGCGTTCGCACGTCCGGTGATTCCCACGTCGGTGCCTATTCTCGGCGGTCAGGTACGCAGCAGCGTAGTCATTGTGCTCGATAATTCGCCGAGCATGGATGCACGTGATAGTCATGGCAATCGCTTCCGCTGGGCTGTCCGCCAGGCGATGCAGATTCTCGACGCCCTCAAAAGTGGGGATGAGGTGGCCGTGGTGACAACCAGTGCGCTGCTGCAATCGAAACGTATCGAACTCACTTCAGCAATCGGAGCAGTCCGCGATGAGCTGCAAGCCCTCCCGTTAGCATACGGCCATGTCCCTCTCGATCAATTGCTCGAGGTTGCACAAGCGACACTTGCCACCGCACAGAATGCCCATCGAGAACTCTACATCATCAGCGATTTCCAAACGAACCTGTTTCGGTGGAATGATTCGCTTGCGCTGTCGCTTCCAGCCGAGCGAGTGGTGGTTGTTCCAGCCGCTGATGGAACCACGCTCGATCAGCTTGATCTCGGCATCGATTCCGTTGGCGTTGTCACGCGCATTGTCGAACCCGGCAAACCGGTCGAAGTAACCGTTCGGGTACGGAACAATTCCGCCCGTGATGCAAACGGGGCAGTTGTTCGCATGCGCTTCAACGGCGAGCACGTCGCTCAGCGGGCGTTCGATCTTTCTGCGGGGCAGGTGCGGACGCTGTCGCTCCTTGCACCAGCACCTGCGAGTGGCTTTGTTGCTGGGAGCATTGAAGTGGAACCCGATGCGTGCGAAAGCGACAACCGACGCCTATTCGCCTTGGTGGTGCCGCCCATGCCGAATGTGCTCATTGTTGGCAGACCCGATGCAACAGTGTACTTAGAAGCAGCCTTGACCGCGATCGGACAGCGCCAGGCGCCACGTGTTCGCGTCGTCGAACCAGCACAACTGAGTGGCCTTGCCCTTGATGGTTACGACGTGCTGATTCTCACCGAGCCCCTTTCACGGAGTGGCCGCGAACAGATTCGTGCCTACCTGAATGCCGGACGCGGAAATGTACTCCTTTTTGCCAGTGCCCATGCTTCCGCGGGCGAGCAGCAGCAATTCGCTGCCGATCTGGGTATCGGGCCACTGGTGGCGCTACCACCTCGAACGAACAGCTTCTATGAACTCCGTGGGGCTGATGAGCAGCATCCGCTCTTTGCGGGGGTATTCCGCGCAGAACGTGGTGCAGTGACGACGCTCGAATCTCCAGCAATTGAGCAAGCTCTGGCAAGCACTGCTGGGGTTGCACTCATCGGCATCGAAGGTGGCGCTTTTGCCAGCGAACACATTGTGGGTAAACGACGGGTGATGTATTGTGCGGTGCCGCCAACGCTGGAGTGGAGCGCATTTCCGACGTCGGGGCTATTCCCGGTGTTCGTAGTGCGGTCGGTGCTCTACTTGGCAGCTACCGAATCGGTTGGCGCAGACTTTGTAGTTGGCGAGCACTGTCGAGTGGAGTTATCGCCTCGTGCTGGAAGTGGAGATGCCTTTCGGTTGCGAGATGCAACCGGTGCTGAGTCGCTCGTGGGGGCAGTTCGCTTTGCCGGCACTGTGGTCGTTGATGTGGGGCGTCCGCTCCTGCCGGGATGCATGGCTATTCTGCCGCAGTCGGATCCTGAACCAATTGCTGCTCTTGCCATCAACGTTCCACCCTCGGAGGCACAGCTAAGTTTTGTTCCACCGGATCGAGCTGTGTCGTATATTGCCCAGCGGGTGGGGAAGGAGGATGTCGAGCTTGCCACTGCAGAGGCGTCCATTGGTGCGTTGGTTGCACGGGAACGGCAACGCGCCGAGCTTTGGCCCTGGCTGATCGGAGCCGCGCTTGCCTGCGCTGTTGGCGAGATGATCATTGCCGCTGGCGCTGCCCGCCGAATGGCTCCATAGCAGGCGCTATCAGTTTTTGACGCCCTCTGCCGATACATTGCACAAAAGTTCCAGCACCGCGTTTGAAGTTGCAGTGCGACTGCTTGTTGTTTGGTTATTGGTGTGCGTGACCATTTCTGCGCAGATTCGGATTCTCTCGCCGGGATCTGGGCAGGTGCTCTATCCGGGTAGGGTTGTCCGTATCGAGTGGGAACATTCCACAGCGCTGGCAACTGACGTTCTGTATTCGACCGATCGAGGGCATACCTGGCATCCGATTGCGACCGCACTCTCAACCAAGAGCACCGAATGGGTGATCCCGTCGCTTGATACCGTTGCTGTTCTGATCAAAGCGCAACTGGTCGCCAACGGAACACCGACGGTGGTCGCTCAGCTCCAACTTCCTGACACCGTGGTCACGGCGTGGTGGGATGCCTCGGCACGTGTGATCGCGCTAGTACGGAAGCGGCTGCTATGCCAGGTCGAGCAGGACGTTGCGCGGGGTGTTCAGCTTGGGGATGTGGACAAGCCATCGCGCATGTGCCGGCATCCGGGGTCAACCGATTCGGTTATCGTTGCCGATGGTTCTCGTCTGGTGGTTGTTTCTCTTCAAAGCGGTAAGGGTAGTGTGTCGTTTGGTGGCGCCTTTGCTGCGCCGATTGTTGCGATGGCGACACATCCTGTCCTTCCCATCATTGCTGCGGGCTATGCCGATGGCTACGTTCGAATCTGGGATCTTGCGCGGCGCGAAATGGTCGGGAGCATACTCTCTCAAGCACTTGGTGCGGTGCATGCTGTGGCTTTCGACCCAAGTGGACGTCTGCTTGCCCATACTGGAGTTGATGGCGTCATCATCATCGAACCATGGGACAATCTCGGCAGCAGCACCGAGCGCATCTACTTGCTCGGACATGGCAATGCTGGCACACAATCGCCGCGTGTTCTGGCGTTAGAGTTTTCGCCCCAGGGACGCTACCTGGCATCTGCGGGTGAGGATCAAACGGTCCGTCTTTGGGACTATGCAAATTGGCGTGCGGTGCATGTGTTCGCCGAGCTGCGTGGCCCCAGCGATGCGCTTGCATTCAGCCGCGATGGAAGCCGCCTTCTGGCAGGGGATCGAAGCGGCATGCTCTTCCAGTGGAGCATTGCCAGCGGTGATGCAGTGCATCCGCCGGTTGAGGTGCGCGATGCGATCGTCGCCATTGGGTGTCATCCCTTGAGTGATACGTTTTTTGTTGCAACCGCCAGCGGCAAACTGAGCATGTGGCGGATGGAGCGCACCCCGATTGCCAGCGATAGCGTCTGGACAGTGGTTCGGTATCCGTTCGGCTTACGCCTGGGGAGTTGCCGGGGTGCTGTTGGAGACACAGTTGCTCTCCCGATCGTGCTCGACCGTCAGTACCGAGTACCACTTTTTGAGCAATCGGAATTTCAAGCACGCTGTTGGGTCATTTTGCCACCGTCGGTTGCGGTGGTTGGTGATCGTCGGCTCTATGCAGAGCATCCGCGACAGTCGCAGTGGGACACAATCTCGGTTCGCTTGACCTTTGGGCAGAGCGACACGGTCGGCAGTGTTCCGCTGCTATTGCTGGCATCGAACCAGCAGTCCGAAACGGTTCGTTTGCTCTCGCCGGCAGGGATTGACTGGGAACGATCGGTGCAGGCATTTATCCTCGAGCGTGTCGAAAATGGGGAAATTGTTGTGGATAGTCTTTGCCGCGTCCAACAACAGCGCGTGCCGACATTTACCGAACAACGCCAGGCTTATGTAGCGCCCAACCCAGCCAGCGATGAAGCAATGCTGGTGTTTTCTGCAATCGAAGCGGGCATGTATCGCATCGAGTTGCAGAGCCTCTCTCGTGGTACTGCTGCTGTACTCTTTCAGGGATCGCTCCCACGAGGAGTCCACCAGTTGCCTCTATCGGTGGCAGCCTACGGAACGGGAGCCTATCACGTTGCTATCATCGGACCGAGTACTACTACTGCCGTAAGTTTGCTCATCATCCGTTGAAACCCAGCAGGAGCATGCTCAGTGAGTGTGCCACGGGTGTCTGCATCGTGGTGGTGCAATCGGGCGTGGTAGCCACCTGGTTGTGCTGTTTGCTATCGGCAGTAGATGAGCATGTGATGCCGGTGTTGGATGGATGGTCAGTTCCATCACTGTATGCCCACGTCATGGGCAATGCTGCGATTGTCGTTCATCCAGCCGTGCTGTTTTACCGCAAGGTGATTGCGGACCTGCAGCAGCAGTTGCGGGAGGTGCTCTACCGTTGGTACGAGCTTGTGGTTGAGGAACGACCGCGCCTGCTCGATCGCTATGCCGAATTATTCGGAGAGCTGGAGCATACGCTGCAGGTTGAGACGCTGCGTGCTGCACAGGTGCAGCGCATTGTCGAGCTGGTGCACCTCTACGTTCGTCGGGGAGAACCGATCACCGCATCGCTCTTGCACCGAATTTGCCAATTGGTCGAGCGTCAGCACCGCCACTACCGTGAGCGGGTTGAAGCGACTTCCCGCGCAGAGCAATCATCCCACGGACCATCTGTCCATGGGGTATCCCGTGCACAGGCGTGCGCGCAACTGTATCGTGACCTGGTCAAGCGTCTGCATCCGGACCGCAGCGGCAATGCGGACCTATTCGAGCGGTTCTGGAGCATCGTCCAGGATGCCTACAGTGCGGGTGATCTCGAGCGGCTCCGTGCTGTGCATGGAATCGTCTGCATCGAGGCACAGTACCGCAGCAGTGAGGAATCTTCGGTGGAGTCTCTTATCACCATGCACCGACGATTGCTCTACCGGATCGAGTACGAGCAGCGCCGTATCGAGCGGATGCTTCGTCAGGAGCCATTTGTGATTGCAAAACTCCTCGACGATCCATCGTGGATTGCCAGTCGCCGTGCAGCGCTGGAGCGACAGATCGAGCGGGAGCGCCGCGCAGCCCAGCGTGCAGGCGACGAGCTCCGTCGCTGTGGAGCTGAGCAGTGGGAAGACCACTTCCGCACCGCAGCTGCCGATGCAGTACCCGACGACATTTTCCAGGATGAATTCCTCAAGAATACCTACTTCTCGATGCGGGCATAGCGCGCCTGCTGCAGGGAATGGCGGAGAATTTTCGATGCTCGATGCATCAAGTATCACGGTGTCGCAGTATTTTTGCAGCCTTGAAAAATGGATTGTTCATTTTCCTGACCTGTCCTGATCGTGAAACCGACCGATACGATCACTCGTTCGGTGCGCACTGGTGAGGTCGAGCGGCGCTGGTGGGTTGTTGACGCAAGCGGACAGACCCTTGGCCGGCTCGCATCCCGGATTGCAGCACTTATCCGTGGCAAACACAAGCCGTCGTTTACTCCGCACGTGGACTGTGGCGACTATGTCGTTGTGGTCAATGCAGAGAAAGTCGTTCTCAAAGGCAAGCGTGCCGAGAAGAAGGAGTATTTCCGCTACACTGGCTATCCCGGTGGGGAACGGTTCGAATCCTTTGCCGAACTGATTGCACGCAACCCAGCCAAGGTTATCGAGCATGCTGTCTATGGCATGCTTCCGAAAAATCGGCTTGGGCGTCGCATGCGGCTCAAACTCAAAGTCTATGCTGGTCCGTCCCACCCGCACCAGGCCCAGCAACCAGAGCCGTATCCACTCTCGAAGTAGTGTTCACTCTAGTCACGTTCGACATGAAAGATTTCATTGGCACTGGACGACGCAAGGAAGCAACTGCACGCGTGCGCATTCGTCCCGGTAACGGCACTATCGTCGTCAATGGACAGCCGTTTGAGGAATACTTCCCCGTTGTCACAACCCGACTGACGGCGCTCAAACCGTTACACGTGACGCAGAGCGAAGGGAAATTCGATGTGTTCGTTCTTGCTGATGGTGGTGGCAAAAGCGGTCAGGCGGGTGCGCTCAGCCATGGATTGGCACGGGCATTGGTCGAATACGATGCAAGCTACCGAGCCGTCCTGCGGCAGCATGGCTTGTTGACCCGCGATCCGCGGATGGTCGAGCGCAAAAAGTACGGTCAAAAGAAAGCACGAAAGCGTTTCCAATTTTCCAAGCGCTAATTCGGCGGCTACCGACAGCGTGGCTGCCCACCGCTACCATGCTCTGGGATCCGACGTGGGTGTGTTCTGTGCCAGTGGCATGGAATGAGCGTCGGGGGTGAACAGAGCAGATGTTCAACACCTGTAGAATGCTCTATGATTTCGATCGAACAGCTCCTGGAAGCCGGCGCACACTTTGGTCACCTTCGCCGGCGGTGGAATCCCAAAATGCGTCCGTTCATCTACGGCGAGCGTGAGGGTATCCACATCATTGACTTGCGGAAAACGGTTGTGCTGCTCGACCTTGCCCGGCAAGCGGCACACGATATCGCAGCCGAGGGGAAAATCGTGTTGTTTGTGGGCACCAAACCCCAAGCCAAAGAAGCCATCAAAGCTGCAGCGCAGCGCTGCGGCATGCCGTATGTTGTCGAGCGCTGGCTTGGTGGCATGCTGACTAACTTCTCAACGATCCGGCGCAGCATCAAACGGCTGGCGTCGATTGACAAAATGGAGGCCGACGGCACCTTCGATAAGCTCACCAAGAAGGAACGTCTCCTGTTGAGTCGCGAACGCGACCGGCTGCGGTTGGTCTTCGGCGGTATCGAGGATATGACCCGGTTGCCAGGCGCGCTCTTTGTCGTGGACATCAAGAAGGAAGACATTGCCGTCAAGGAAGCCCATATCCTCGGCATTCCGGTTATTGGGATTGTCGACACCAATAGCGATCCCGAACAGGTTGAATACCCCATTCCAGCCAACGACGACTCGATCAAGACCATTGAACTGATCGCCAACACTTTGAGCGAGGCGATCGTCGAGGGTAAGCAAATTGCCAAAACCCGTGCTGCAGACCTTGCCGCAAGTGGTGAGCGGGAATCGAAGGAAAGCCTCGATGTTTCAGGTGAAGCGCAGCCGCGTCGCCGGCTCCGCCAGCGCCGACGCACCGGCGGACGGCAGCACGCCGAATCATCCTCGACCGAGTCTGGCCAGTCCAGCGACGAATAAGTTGGTTTTCAGTCTCACAACCACCGATTGCACATGATTTCTGTTGACATGATCAAGCAGCTCCGCGAAAAAACAGGCGCGGGGATGGCTGATTGCAAAAAGGCGCTCGAGGAAGCCGGCGGTGATATGGACGGCGCCATTGAGTACCTTCGAAAAAAAGGCGCTGCTTCGGCCGCCAAGCGAGCAGATCGCGTTGCCAACGAGGGCGTCGTCTGGGCAGTTACCAGCCCCGATGGCAAACGCGCTGCAATCATCGAAGTCAATTGCGAAACTGATTTCGTTGCACGCAACGAGGAGTTCGTCTCCTTCGCACATGCGATTGCCGAAGCTGTGCTCTCCACCGGTGCAACCGAGGGCGACGCACTGTGGAATTACTCGCTCGGATCAAAATCGCTGGCGAATCTCCGCGATGAAGTGCTTGCCAAGTTCAACGAGCGGATCGAGCTCCGTCGCGCGGAATTTTTCCAGACACACGGTGTGCTAACCATCTACAACCACTTCGGCAATCGGCTCTCGGTTGTCCTCGAATCCAATGCCGACCTTCCCTCGGATCATCCGATTCTGCGCGATATTGCCATGCAGATCGCAGCCATGAATCCGCAGTATGTTTCCCGCGCGGATGTTTCCAGCGAGACCATCGCCAAGGAACTTGAGATCAGCAAGGAACAAGCAATCAACGAAGGCAAAAAGCCAGAGATTGCCGAGCGCATTGCTCAGGGACGTTTGGAAAAGTTCTTCCAAGAGCAATGCCTGCTCGAACAGACGTTCGTCAAAGACGACAGCAAAACAGTCGGCGACGTGATCAAAAGTCTGGGCGAGGGTGTTCAGATCCTTCGCTTCCGCCGTTACGCGTTGGGTGAATCAGCCTAACAGTCCAGCAAGCTGTTCCAATGGATGCACCGAAGTATCGCCGGATCTTGCTCAAGCTCAGTGGCGAATCCTTGATGGGAACGCAGAGCTACGGCATTGATCCGGCGATGCTCCGGCAATTTGCAACTGATATTGCCGAGGTCCATGCGCTCGGCGTTCAGGTTGGGATCGTTATCGGGGGCGGAAATATCTTCCGCGGCTCACAGGCTGCTGCCGCTGGTATTGACAAGGTCTCGGCTGATTACATGGGCATGCTGGCAACCGTTATCAATGCACTCGGGTTGCAGAACGCGCTCGAAGCAATCGGTTTACAGACACGGTTGCAGACAGCTATCCACATGGCGCAAATAGCCGAACCGTTCATTCGCCGACGCGCAATTCGCCACCTGGAAAAAGGGCGAGTGGTCATCTTTGGTGCTGGTACGGGCAACCCGTACTTTACCACCGATACCGCTGCGGCACTCCGTGCTATCGAGATCGAGGCCGAGTGCATCATCAAAGGCACCCGCGTTGATGGAATCTACGATGCCGATCCCGAGCGATTTCCTGATGCTCAGCGCTTTGAGCGTCTCACCTACCGCGAGGTGCTCGAACGCGATCTCAAGGTCATGGATTTGACCGCAATCACCTTGTGCCAGGAAAACAACCTGCCGATCTTGGTCTTCGACGCGCAGACGCCTGGCAACCTGCGTCGCCTTCTGCTCGGTGAGCCAATTGCAACCATTGTTGCCAATGGTGTGAGCACTTCGCCGGGGCAGTAGTTTTGTTTGCAGTTGTGGTGTCCCACCAACTCATGAGCTGATCCAATGCCAATCGCAGCGATTCTCAACGATGCCCAACACCGCATGGCCAAAGCGGTCGAACATCTGCAACACCAGCTTGCCCGCGTGCGCACAGGGCGTGCCTCTGTTGCGATGCTCGATGGCGTTCGCGTCAACTACTACGGTACGCCGACGCCACTGCAACAGGTCGGCAGTATCTCGATCCCCGAACCGCGATTGATCGTGATTCAGCCCTGGGAGCGAGCGATGCTTGGCGAAATCGAGAAGGCCATCAAAGCAAGCGATCTGGGGCTCAACCCAACCAACGACGGCGCCGTCATTCGCATTCCCATTCCGCCGCTGACCGAAGAACGCCGCAAAGAAATCGTCAAGAGCTGTTGGAAAATGGCGGAAGAAGCAAAAGTTGCCATTCGTCAAGTCCGACGCGATGCCATTGAACACCTCAAGAAAGCGGAAAAGGACGAAGGTTTCTCCGAAGACGAGCGTCGCCGTGCCGAAGAGGAAGTCCAACGCCTGACCGATCGGTTCATCAAAGAGGTTGACCAGGTCGCCGCGAAGAAAGAAGACGAGATCATGAACCAATAGCGCCATTCGGGCGCGCACGATTGCTATGTGCGGTCGCTTTGCCCTTGCTGCATCGGCTGAGGATATTCGCCTGAGTTTCGGCGTGGAAGTCTCCGAGCTAGAGCCACGCTATAACATCGCACCAAGCCAAGAGGTATTACTCATTGCGTCCAGCCGGGATGGTATCATCGCCACCCGAAGCACGTGGGGTATCCGGCGCAGCGACGGCGGATTGCTCATCAACATTCGAAGTGAAACGGCAGGGGAAAAACCACACTTTCGACGCATGCTCGAGCGAGGACGGTGCATTGTTCCTGCCAGTGGCTTTTTCGAATGGGCGCAGCGTTCAACACGGCAACCCTACTACGTTTTTGCTGAGGATAGCCCGCTGATTGCATTTGCGGCTGTTTGCACCAGCGATACCGACCCCAGCAGTGGAATGCCAATGACCCGTTGCGCCATTCTCACCCGTGCCGCCAATGAACGCATCGCCGCGCTTCACCACCGCGAACCAGTCGTCGTGCCATTTGCGCTGCTTGACCACTGGCTCAACCCTGACATCACGGGCACGGACGCGCTCGCAATGATTCTTGCAATGCCTGCCCGTTGGCGCTATCATGCAGTCTCTTCGCGTGTCGGTCGCGTTAGCAACGACGATCCCAACCTTCTCGATCCGATTGATGAACCAGAGCCACCCTTGCTTGGCTAAGGCCGATGGGACTGCGCTTGTTTATTGTTGCCGGTGATCGAAGCGGAGATGCGCATGCAGCACGGCTGATGCGAGCGCTCCGCCAGCGTGAGGCATCCGTCGAGTTCGTTGGCATCGGCGGTCCAGCAATGGAAGCAGAGGGGCTACACGCAATCCAGCCATTTGCAACAATGAACGTCAGTGGATTTTGGGAGGTACTCCGGCGCTATCGAACCCTGAAAGCAGCCTTTACGTCGGTGCTCCAACACTGCAACACAACGCCCTACGATGCCTTCATCCCGGTTGATTATCCGGGGTTCAACCTCCCATTGGCCCGGCACCTGCGTGCACGGGGAACGCCTGTTCTCTGGTACATCGCGCCGCAGTTGTGGGCGTGGGGTGCGTGGCGTGCTCGTCGTCTTGCCGAAGCCATTGATCGGCTGTTTGTGGTGTTCCCGTTCGAAGTGGAGTTCTTTCGTCGCGCTGGTATCGAGGCAGAATGGTTAGGGCATCCGTTCCTGGATAATCCTGCATATGCGACGGAGCCCTTGGCTACCAAGCAACCGAACCTTGTCGCGCTCTTGCCAGGGATTCGGCAGCATGAACAGGCGCTCCATCTACCCTTGATGCTTCGGTTGGCAGAGCGTCTGGGGCATCGTCATCAGCAACTGCAGTTTATGGTGGCATGCGAGAAGCCTGCAACGCTGCGTGTGCCGGCGTCGGTGCGCTTTACCACCAACGTTGAACAACTTCTCCAAGACGCGCAGGTTGCGGTAGTCAAAGCTGGCACGTCTTCGCTGGAGGCATTGCTGGCAGGCACACCCGAAGTTGTTCTCTACCGTGCATCACTTGGAACGTACCTGGTTGCACGGTCGCTGATTCGTATTCCGTTTGTTGCTCTGCCGAATATCATCACTGGCCGACAGGTTGTCCCCGAAGTGGTGCAGTGGAGTACGCGAATCGGGCGGATTGAACAGCAGCTCGAACGGTTGTTGATGAACCCAGACGAACAAGAATGCCAACGCGAGGAAGCCCGACGTATCCGCATGCTCCTGGGTGGGAGCGGTGCAAGTCAACGCATCGCCGATCGTATGCTCGCGCTGCTGGGCCGGCTATGAAGCAGCGTGCCATTGTCGCTATTCTTGCTGCCCTTGCCCGGACGTGGCGCATGTCGGTTCGAGGACAGATTCCTGATAGCGGTGTGGTTGCATTTTGGCATGGGGAAATGCTGCCAGTCTGGGCGCTGTTTGCCCGATGTGATGCAGTTGCGCTCGTCAGTGCCAGTCGCGATGGCCAGCTCCTGGCAGCACTCCTTGCGCGGTGGGGATACTGCTTGGTTCGAGGCTCGTCGTCGCGTGGCGGTCGGCAAGCACTGGCAGCACTGGTTGAGCATGCGCGCCAAGGGCATCTCATTCTGATTACCCCTGATGGCCCTCGTGGACCGCGCGGTGTTGCCAAGCTGGGAGCATTCCGCTGCGCGCAGCAAGCAAATGTACCGCTGCTGTGGTGCCGTGTCCGCTGTCGCTGGGCGTGGCGATTCCGCCGCTCGTGGGACCACTTTCTGTTGCCTCTGCCTTTTGCGTCAATCGAAATCGAATTTCCCCAGCCGATCACTGTTCCACCGACACTCAACGACGATGGCATTGCCCAGCTCTGTGCACAGGTGCAGTCGCAGTATGCTCCAGCCCCTTAGTCTGCTCTATGGCACCGCTGTTGCCGGACGCACGTGGTGGTATGATCGTGGTTGGAGCGTTCGTCGCTTGCCAATTCCGGTTGTCAGTGTCGGGAACATTACCACTGGTGGAACGGGGAAAACGCCCATGGTGATTGCCCTTGCTCAGATGCTGGCAACCAGTGGTGTGCGTGTCGCTGTGGTGAGTCGGGGATATGGTCGGAAGGGGCGTGGTGTTGCCGTTGTTTCGGATGGTGACAGGTATCGAGCGCCGATTGTGGCAAGCGGTGATGAGCTGGCTGTCGTTGCCGAGCGTGTGCCCCGTGCGATCGTCATTGCTGCGCGACGCCGCTACGACGGCGCCCGCGTGGCACACGAGCGATACGGCGCTGAACTTGTGCTCCTCGATGATGGATTCCAACATCGCCAGCTTGCTCGCACGCTCGACATTGTGATGGTTGATGCAGCAACGCTCGCCCCGCAGAACGCAATGCTTCCGGCAGGTACGCTCCGCGAGCCGCTATCGAGCTTGCAACGCGCGCACATTCTCTGCGCCCTGGGAGTGGATGCCGCCGCCGCGCGACAGTTTGCTGCTACTGATGCCCGCATTGTAGAAGCTCGGCAGCGGCTCGTTCAGTGGAATTCTCTTCACGGAGAGAGCATCGAAACGCCACGTGGGGAAGCCATTGTGGTATGTGCAATTGCTCGACCTGAGCGCTTCCGTGCATTGGTTGAACAGGCCGCAAGTCTCTCCGTTCGAGACATGCTCTGCTGGCGCGATCATCACTGGTACAGCCGGCGCGATGTCGAGCGTATCATCGCGTCGGCACAGAAAGCGCCGGTACTTGTGACGACAGAGAAGGATGCCGTCAAGCTTCGGAACTATGCCGAACAATTCACGCGCGCAGGATGCGTCGTTGCTGTTGCCCGGATGGCGTTGGAATTCCCACCGCCCGATGAAGAATGGCTCCAGAGTGTGATGGTGAACCTTCGTGGATTGTGACGATGAAAATTGCGCTATCGAAAGGCAGCGGTTCTCCCAAGTACCAGCATTATGCGGATTGGCTCTTGCGTCATGACCCTACAGCCGAGATTATTGACCTTGCCCGCGACGGTGACTATAGCATCGAACGTGCAGTTGCTGAGCTTCGGCAGTGTGTGGGGATCGTGTTTACTGGTGGTAGCGACCTTGATCCGGCGCTCTATGGACGTGGGCAGGACGTGGAGCGGTGCGGCCCGATTGACCGCGAGCGGGATGATTTCGAACTCGAACTTTTCCGCCGCGCGCAGGAATGGTCGTTGCCGGTGCTCGGCATTTGTCGCGGTGCGCAGCTCATCAATGTGGCCCTTGGTGGAACCTTGATTGTTGATGTGCCCACTGAGTGTCCATCGGAATATGTCCACACCAAGACCGAGCGCGGTGATAGCGAGCACGAGGTTGCCATTGAAGCTGGCACTACACTGGGGAAAATGCTCCGCAAGTGGAACGGAACGGTCAACAGTGCGCATCATCAAGCAGTCTCCCGCGTCGGTAGCGGTCTGCGTGTTGCTGCGACTGCACCGGATGGAATCGTCGAGGCAATCGAGTCGGATGCACCAGAGGAGCGCGGATTTTTGATAGCGGTGCAATGGCATCCAGAGCGAATGCGGGATGCTACTGAATCCCCCTTTTCGCGGGTGCTGGCCGAGCGGTTCCTTTTCGAGTGCCGCAGCTACGAGATCCTATTGCACGGACGCTCCTACGATCGCGAACAGTTTATGGCAGCACCCGATGAGTTCAATGGTGGCGTGTAGCAACTGGAAGGAATGGCTCCGTGCTGCCCGAGAAGGTAAGCTCATTCCCTTGCAAGAATGCTCGACAGTTGCGCGGGTTCAATTGGTGTTTGTGGCAGCATTGCTGGCAGCACTGCTCGATGTGCTGGCAAGTTGGATGGGGTGGTCGAATGCTTCGCTGCGTGCGCAGCATGCAGCCATCAACCAGATCGTTGCCACGCGCATGGGATACCAACCACCAGCGCCGCTGCACTTTTCTGCGCTTGGCGTTCTGAGTTCGTCGCTTTTTGTTGGGACGCTTGCTACATTGATGCTCTGGAGCATCGTTGGTGCAAGTGTCGTTAGCGGAGTGTTGCGTCGGCGGGTGCCAATCGGCGTGATTGCGACGGCGGCGGTGCTACCCCTACCCCTGACCAGTGCGCTTGGTGTACTCAGTGTGGTGGTTCAGCTTGTGGTGGGATCGGCACGAGCTATTCCATCGCTTGGTGCGTTTGTGGATCCATCGGTTGCAGATGTGCGGGTGTTCTCGATTGCGTCGAAAATTGAGCTGGGTTCTTTGGTGCATGCGTTGGTGATGATGCGCTTGCTGTTGCTCTCGGAACGATGGAGCCTGGTTGCTCTCGGGGCTGCTGTTGCGTTTGTCCTGCGCAGCGTGCTGATTACGGGGGCGATTCTGTTGATTGCATCGGTAAGCGGTTTAGCGGCGCCGTAGCCGTGCGATGAAAAATCCATCGGTGCCGTGCACATTCGGTAAAAGCTGCAGTTGCCACTGAGTAGATTCTACCACAAGACCAATGCCCCACCGTGCAAACGAGGGTGCAAGCCGATCGGGGACAAAGTCCGGATGGTGATCGAGGAAACGTTCGATGATGCATTCGTTCTCGCCAGGAAGGATCGAGCATGTTGCATAAAGCAGCACTCCCCCCGGTCGAACATACGGTGCATAGGTGTGGAGAATGCGTTCTTGTTTTGCGATAATGCGTTCAAGTTGGCGCGGCCCCAAACGCCATTTGATTTCGGGTGCACGGCGGAGCGTCCCCGTACCACTACAGGGCACATCCAGCAGCACAGCATCGAAACGTGCGATAAGTGTGCGTTGCTCCGCGGGTGAAAGGCGGGGAAGCATCTCGACCTGAATCGAACGAAAGCGATGCCGGCGGAGGCGGCGCCGAAGGTTCTGCAGACGCGCTGGGTCAACGTCGGATGCAACAATGCTACCGCGATCGTTTTGAAGGCGTGCGATGTGGAGCGTTTTCCCGCCGGCACCAGCGCATGCATCGAGGATGCGCCACTCGGGCTCTGGATTGAGCGCGAAGCTGATGAGTTGGCTCCCCTCGTCCTGGACTTCGAGAATGCCATTGCGGTAGAGCGGATGCTCCAGAAGCTGCACGCGCCGTTCGAGAACAACTCCATCGGGAGAATAGAGCGTCGGATGAGCCGCGATACCCTCGCGCTCGAGGGACTCCAGCACTGCTTGTCGCCCCACCATTGGCGGAGCAATGCGGAGTGTCACTGGTGCTGGGCGAAGCAGCGCTCGACCGAGCTCTTTGATTGCAGCCGTTGTTCTGCCTTGCTGCTGCAGAGGTTCGACAATCCACGGTGGCAGGCATGATGCCAGTGCGAGGTTGCTGGTGCTCCTTTCATCGGCAGCATCGAGATCAGCAAGTAACCGGAGAAGGTGCTCGGGCCAGTTGTCGGGCAGTGCTGCCTGTGTTCGCGCATGGTACAAGTGTGCGAAGGCGTCGGTAAGGCTGGTTGGGGAATTTGCTGCTGCATCCAGCAATGCGTTGGGATCGAAATCAGCCCACTGTGGCCCAACGGCGGCGGTGGCGCCAATGAGTGCCGCAAGTGCTGGTGCTGGCAGTGGCACGTGAGACTGCTCCAGGAGCGAGACGGTGATGTGTTCGGCGGTGTTTTTTGTGCGGAGTGTGGTGAAAACAATCTCCGACAATGCCCGGCGCTCTTTGGCACCGAGGTATTTGCGCGAGCGTGTGTAGTGACTCACCAACGCGTCGGCGGGAGTTGAGCGTGAACGCTCAATCTGCGTGAGTACCTCGGCGCAATGCCCAAGGAGCGATTGTGGATTCATCGGTAGCTCGGATGCGGTAATTTTGCCTCCAACGATCGACAAGCAGCATTGGTTATCCTGACAGCAGAGAACCTCCACAAGGCGTATTCGCTCCGCTCGACCAACGATACCGTTGTCTTACGCGGTGTTTCGCTCAACGTTGCACCGGGTGAGTACGTCGCTCTTGTGGGGCCATCGGGTGCGGGCAAAAGTACGTTGCTGCACATTCTCGGTGGACTCGACATGCCTGACCAAGGGGAAGTCTGTTACCAACTCGACGGACAGCAGCAGAGGCTTTCGCAGCTCGACGAAGCAGGACGCGTCTGGCTCCGATCGTATGGGATCGGCTTTGTGTTTCAGTTCCATCACCTGCTGTCAGAGTTCACAGCACTCGAAAATGTGATGATGCCACTCTTGCTCCGTGGGGAGCGCCGAAGGGATGCTGAAGCGGCAGCATACGCAATGCTCGATGCTGTCGGCCTTGGGCATCGGACTGACCATGCACCAGCAGAACTCTCCGGCGGCGAGCAACAACGTGTAGCACTGGCACGCGCACTGGTGATTCGTCCACGGATTCTGTTAGCAGACGAACCGACGGGGAACCTCGACTCAGCCAATACTCAGCAGATGCTCGAACTGATTGTTGCTCTGCGAGCGGAATATGGGCTAACGGTGCTCATGGCAACCCATAGTCCCGAACTTGCGCGTCGTGCTGATCGTGTCATCGTGCTGCGCGATGGTCGGATTACCTCGGAGCAGCAATGAACCCAATGCAGTTGCATCGCCTTGTGCTTGGATACGCTGCGGTGCTCTTGGTAGCGGGACTTGTCGTGTACGGGGTGGGCGAGCGTCATTCGCCGATAGCGTTACTTGGTGGTGTCGGGGGAAGTGTGATGGTTGCTGTCTTGAGCTTTCTTTGGCGTCGGCGTGTACTCTGGAGTCGGCCAGCGCTGACGACAGCAGTTGGGATTTTTGCGCTCTCGTTTTTGTGGCGGTCGGTCGAGGCATGGGTCCAGACCGAGATGCTGGCTGGAATCGTGCTCTCGGTGTTGGCAGTGCTTTCATTACCGTTGTTTGTTGTACTTCTTCGATGGTGGAACCGGTGAAACATCGTGCAACCGTTCCGTATGGGACCACAGTCGTTGCGGTCCTCCGCGATGGCAAGGCATGTGTTGGAAGCGACGGCCAGGTTTCGCTCGATACAACCATTCTCAAACGCACAGCACGGAAGGTGCGGCGGCTCTACAATGATACCGTCTTGGCTGGTTTCGCGGGTGCGACGGCTGATGCCTTCACGTTGCTGGAACGGTTCGAGGAGCAACTGGATGCTCACCGCGGCAACTTAGCCCGAAGTGCTGTCGAGCTTGCCAAAGCATGGCGGACCGATCGCTACCTTCGTCGGCTTGAAGCGATGCTGGTTGCTGCCAGCAAGTCTGAACTTGTACTCATTAGCGGCAATGGGGATGTCATCGTTCCCGACGACAACATTGTCGCGATTGGTTCCGGTGGAAATTATGCGCTTGCAGCAGCACGGGCATTGATTCGTCATACATCATTGGATGCACGCCGCATCGTCGAAGAATCGCTTCGGATCGCGGCGGAGATTTGCGTTTTTTCCAACGATCACTTTACCATCGAAGAACTCGGATGAGTATTCCCAACCCAACAGTTCTAACGCCACGCCAGATCGTTGCCGAGCTGGATAAGTACGTCATTGGTCAGCACGAGGCAAAGCGTGCACTTGCCATTGCATTGCGGAATCGCTGGCGCCGGCAGCATGTCCAGGGCACATTGCGTGACGAAATCATGCCGAACAACATCATTTTGATTGGCCCGACCGGCGTTGGGAAAACCGAACTGGCCCGACGACTGGCGCGGCTTGCCAGTGCGCCATTTATCAAGGTCGAAGCGACCAAGTTCACCGAGGTTGGCTACGTCGGGCGCGACGTCGAGAGCATGATTCGCGATTTAGTCGAAATTGCTGTGGCACTGGTCCGCCAGGAAAAAACAGCAGAAAAGCGTCGGGATGCTGCCACCGCCGCTGAAGAGCGATTGCTCAGCATTCTTGTACCCACGCCACCGAGTGGTGTGTCGTTCGAAATGGGTTCACCAGCGGAGATGGAGCGCTACCACGAACGGCGTGCGGAGATGCGGCAACGTCTTCGCAGCGGTCAGCTCGATGAACAGCTCATCGAGATTGAGGTGAGCGCATCGCAACTACCTATCATGCAGGTTATGGGTCCCATCGGGCTCGATGACCTTGGGATCAACCTTCAAGACATGCTCGGCCGCTTTATGCCGAAGACCACTAAACGGCGCAAGGTAACCGTTGCCCAAGCGCGCACACTCTTCGAGCAAGAAGAAGCCGAAAAGCTCATTGATATGGATGCCGTCGTTCGCGAAGCAGTCACGCGCGCTGAAACAATGGGCATCGTCTTCATTGACGAAATTGACAAGATTGCCTCGCGCGGACAGTCGAGCGGTCCGGATGTCTCGCGTGAGGGCGTCCAGCGGGATTTACTCCCAATCGTCGAAGGCTCGACGGTCAACACCAAGTACGGCCCCGTGCGCACCGACCATGTGCTCTTCATCGCCTCGGGTGCCTTCCACGTGAGCAAACCGTCGGATTTGATCCCGGAGCTGCAGGGACGATTCCCCATACGCGTCGAACTGCATTCGCTTTCCGAGCAGGATTTTGTGCAGATCCTGACCCTGCCGGAAAATGCGCTCATCAAGCAGTATCAAGCACTCCTTGCCAGCGATGGCATTGAGCTGGAGTTTACCGATGATGCGATCAACGAAATAGCTGCTATTGCCGCACGAGTCAATGAGACAGTCTCGAACATTGGCGCACGCAGACTCCACACAATTTTGACGACACTGCTCGATTCGGTGCTCTTCGACGCTCCCGACCAAATGCCTCAGCAACGGATAGTGGTGGATGCGTCGTATGTTCGCTCTCGACTGGAACACATCGTTCAGGATGTTGACATCAGCAAATACATGCTCTGATGTACCTGCTCCGCTACACAGCCTGGCATGCTGACGCCGAGACCGCCGAGGATGCTGTCCGGCGTCTGCTCCAGCTTTTCCGCATGGTGCTGCTCACGGTGGACATGGATGCCGAGGATGCACTGCGGCTCATCGAGCTGCTCGATGAGCAATACGGCGTGCTCGGACAGATGAGCATGGATGAGTATATCCGCTTGCTCCTTGCAGAAGGGCTCCTCCGGGAAGAAGAGGGCAAGCTGCGTCCGACACCAAAGACAGAACGTCTCATCCGCACCGATGCGCTCAACGAAATTTTCCGCACGCTCAAGAAAGGAGAACTGGGCAATCACGAGGTTCCCCACAACGGCGGTGGCCACGAGCCACTCCCAGAAACACGCCCCTACGCTTTTGGCGATCCAACAACGTTGATGGATCTAACCGAGACATTTCAGAATGTGCTGCTCCGCGATAGCACGCTGGAGCAATTCCCCCTGCGCGAGGAGGACATCAGCATCCACGAAACCGAGCACACCACCAGTTGCGCGACGGTGCTGGCAATCGACATCTCCCATTCGATGGTGCTCTACGGTGAAGATCGCATCACGCCGGCAAAACAAGTGGCGTTGGCCTTGACCGAACTCATCACAGCCAAGTATCCCAACGATACACTCGAGGTCATCGTATTCGGCGACGAAGCGCGACGGATTCCACCAGCTATGATACCCTACATCACCGTCGGACCATTCCACACCAATACTCGCGATGCCTTGCGGCTGAGCCGACAACTGTTGCGTCGTTCCCAAAGCACCAACAAACAAGTGTTTTTGATCACCGACGGCAAACCATCGGCAATCTTCGACGATAGCGGACGGCTCTACAAAAATCCCTTCGGACTCGATCCACGCATTGTCAACAAAACGCTTGACGAAGCCGTTGCATGCCGCCGTGATGGTATCACAATTAGCACGTTTATGATTGCACGCGATCACTACTTGCGCAGCTTTGTCGAGGAGCTCACTTGTGCCAACCGCGGGAGGGCGTTCTACTGCGATCTTGAGCAACTGGGGAAAGTTCTCGTGGTTGACTACATCCGCAATCGTCGGATGTACCGATGAAAATGCAGTATATTGGCAGTGTGTAGTTGCAATCAGCATGCGGTATGACACCACTGGTTCGTGTTGAGCATTTGGTCACTGAGTTCCGCACCGAGGAACGCATCGTCCGTGCCGTTGACGATGTTTCGTTTGTCATTCCCAGGGGAAAAACTGTTGGGATTGTCGGGGAATCGGGATCAGGCAAATCGGTGACGGCGCTTTCGATTATGCGGTTGATTCCATCTCCGCCGGGTCGGATTGTCGGTGGTTCGGTGATCTTCCGCGATCGCGATGGCACCGAACGTAACCTGCTCGAGCTGCCCGAAGAGCAGATGCGCCGTTATCGCGGCAATCGTATTGGGATGATCTTCCAAGAGCCGATGACCTCGCTCAATCCTGTGTTCCGGTGCGGCGACCAGGTGATGGAAGCGCTTCAGCTCCACTTGGGAATGAGCCGCCAGCAAGCCCGCGAACGGACGCTGCAACTGTTCCGCGAGGTACAGCTCCCCCGACCCGAAGTGCTCATTGATCAATACCCACATCAACTCTCCGGCGGACAGAAGCAGCGCGTGATGATTGCAATGGCGATGGCGTGCAATCCGGACCTGCTCATTGCCGATGAACCAACGACCGCGCTCGATGTCACCGTCCAGGCGACGATCCTCGATTTGCTCAAAACACTGCAACGGGCACATCATATGAGCGTGCTCTTTATCACGCACGACTTAGGTGTCGTTGCTGAAATCGCTGACTACGTGGTTGTTATGTACCGCGGTCACATCGTCGAACAGGGAACAGCGCTCGATATTTTCACCGACCCGAAACATCCCTACACAAAAGGTTTGTTGGCATGCCGTCCACGGCTGGATGTCCGTATGCGCCAGTTGCCGACTGTCCATGATTTCATGGAGGAACAGCCCGATGGTACGATCGTCGAGCGTGCTGCTGACAGCCTCCGGCACATTATCGCTGCCCGTGCTGAAACACCCCAGGAACGCCAAGACCGCAAAGCGAAGATTGAGCAGAGCGACGTTGTTCTTCGCGTGGAGGACTTGAAGGTGCACTTTCCTGTTCGGACCGGTGTCTTCACGCGCGTATCGAGTTGGGTGAAGGCTGTTGATGGTGTCAGTTTCGAGGTTCGCCGTGGCGAAACGCTTGGACTTGTCGGTGAATCCGGCTGCGGGAAAACGACAACAGGCCGCGCCATTCTACGCTTGATCGAGCCTACCGGTGGGCGTGTCGTCTTCGAGGGAAAGGATGTTGGCGCGCTACCGCGATCGGAGCTGAAAGTGCTGCGACGCCATATGCAAATCATTTTCCAGGACCCCTATTCATCGCTGAACCCACGCTTGACCATTGGCAATGCCATCATGGAAGTTCTCAAGGTCCACAATCGTTTTTCCAGTGATGCCGAGCGACGTGACTACATCGAAGAGTTGCTCATCAAGGTTGGGCTGGAACCGCGGCATTATACGAACTACCCGCATGAGTTCAGTGGCGGTCAACGGCAGCGTGTCTGCATTGCGCGGGCATTGGCACTGGAGCCGACGCTGCTGATCTGCGATGAATCCGTCTCGGCACTCGATGTGAGCATCCAGGCACAGGTACTCAACCTTCTGGTCCGGCTCCGCGAGGAATTAGGGCTTACCTACATTTTCATCTCGCACGATTTGAGCGTTGTCAAATTCATCAGCGATCGCATTGCGGTCATGCAAGCTGGTCGTATTGTCGAGCTCCAGGATGCCGATGAACTCTACCGCAACCCGCAGCAGGAGTACACGCGCCATCTTATCAGTGCCATTCCTGCTCCCAGCATCGAGGCAATTCGCCACCGGCTCCAAGCAGCATAAGCAATGATCAGTATCGAAAACGTCCACAAAGCATTCGGCCCCAAACCGGTGCTCCGGGGGGTGAGCCTTTCCATCCCCAACGGACAAACCATGTGCGTCGTCGGTAAATCGGGCTGCGGCAAAAGCGTTCTGCTCAAAATCATCGTCGGGCTTCTCCGGCCCGACAGCGGAACGGTGCGCATTGATGGTGTCTCCATCGGAGACTTACCACGCTCACAGCTCTATGCGATACGACGACGGATTGGGTACGTGTTCCAGGGCGCTGCGCTGTTTGATTCTCTGACGGTGTGGGAAAATATCGCCGTCAGTCTCTACGAACATGGCCAGCGGAGCTTCGACATCCTCGATAGTGAAGTGCGTCGCGTGCTGGAAGCAGTCGGATTAGTTCCTTCGCCAGCCGAGGTCGGCACGGCGGCCTACGAGCGAGAGTACACGTTACTCTGCGCGAAAAAACCATCCGATCTATCGGGCGGTATGCGCAAGCGGGTTGGTGTCGCACGAGCATTGGTCGGCAGCCCGGAGTACATTTTCTACGACGAGCCAACGACCGGACTCGACCCGGTGACCTCGGAGCAGATAGACCACCTTATCAGCGATCTCCAACGGAGACTCCATGTCACCAGTGTTGTTATCACGCATGATATGTTCTCGGTGTTCACTGTTGCCGACCGCGTTGCCATGATCCATGATGGCGTGGTGTGGTTCGAGGGAAACGTCGAGGAGTTTCGAGCCTCACCAGATCCGATCGTACAGGAGTTTCTCGAGCGCTTTGTTGCACCCTACCAGCAAGCATAGCATGGCGCAGCGAATCTACACCAAAACCGGTGATCGCGGCACAACAGCGCTCTTTGGAGGGCAGCGCGTTCCTAAGCACCACGTCCGTGTGGAAGCATACGGCACCGTTGACGAGCTCAATAGCGCGCTTGGTATTGCAATTGCCCACGAACAACTGCCACCGACGCTCCGCAGCGTGCTCATCGAACTCAGCCACCGTTTGTTCACGCTGGGCAGTGACCTTGCCACGCCATTGGAACCCTCGCCACGCGTGACAGTGCCTCGCATTGACACAGCCGATATCGAGTGGCTCGAGCACTGGATAGATCAGTGGGAAGAACAGCTCCCGCCATTGAAAAACTTTATCCTTCCGACCGGTAACATGCCGAGTGCATTGCTCCATTATGCGCGAACGGTGTGTCGCCGTGCCGAGCGCATTGCGACGGTCCTTGCCGAACAGGATCACGTTGGCCCAGCGATTATCCCGTTCTTGAATCGCTGTTCTGACTTCCTGTTCGTTGCCGCACGTGTTGCCAATGCAGCGTGCGGGGTTCCCGACGTGCCGTGGTCACCACAGCACTGAGAGAGCTACGAGCGGAACTGGCTGGGGGTGATTCCATGCTTGCGCATGATGTTGTAGAGCGTCTCGCGGCTGATGCCGAGCAGAGCTGCTGCTTTAGTCACGTTCCCTCTCGTTTGGGTGAGAGCATTGGAGATTGAGTCTTTTTCGGCGGCAGTTTTGGCATCTTCAAGTAAGGAGGCGCTTACCACTGCCCCATTGCGGGCGTTGCCATGTTTGCGTTGGGTTGCTTCGATGAGGTCGGCATCGGTGATGAGTTCACGGTCAGCGGCAGTGGCAAACCCTGCCCGCACCGCACTGAGAAGTTCGCGCACATTCCCATGCCATGGCTGGGACCGCAGGTACTCCAGCGCTGCTGGGGTGAAGGCTTTCGGGTTTTGGAGTCCGCGGTTGTGTTCCTGCAGCGCATGCTGTGCGATAAGTTCGATATCCTCGCGTCGCTCGCGGAGCGGAGGGAGCGTGATTTCAACCTCGCGCAAGCGGTAGTAAAGCTGCTCACGGAAGGTTCCATTCCGAATAGCGGTTGTCAGGTCGCGGTCCGTGGCGGCAAGAAAGCGAATGTCCACTGTTTCTTCATCGGTCGAGCCGACTCGATGGAAGCGCTTTTCTTCGATGGGGACCAACAAAATAGTTTGCAGCTCTGGCGATAGGTCGCCGATTTCGTCCAGAAACAGCGTGCCCCGATTTGCAGCATGGAAGAAACCTCGGCGATCTTGGTGCGCGCCGGTAAATGCACCTCGCACATGCCCGAACATTTCGCTTTGGAACAGCTCTGGCCGGATACTGGGAATATTCACAGCAATAAAGGGATGCTTGCTGCGGTTGCTGGCGGCATGGATCGCTTGCGCCACCAGACGCTTGCCTGTTCCTGTCTCTCCTGTGATCATGACGTTGATCGTATAGCGTGCGATGCTCAGGATTTTTCTGGCGACCTCGATCATGACCTTGCTCTGTGCAATGATGCCATTGCTGGCAAGGAAGTCGAGCAGCTCTTGTGCTTCTTGGGTTGGACGTTTGGTTGCTGCTGCTTGGACAACCTCGACGAGTCGTTCGGTGGTGATGGTGGCTTTGTCAATGAAATTTTCTGCCCCGAGCTTAGTGGCGCGGACTGCCATTTCGAGCGTACCGTGTCCGCTAATCATGATGACCGGCACCAGAGGATAGTGCTTCCGTGCATAGGCAAGAACATCCATGCCGGTTTGCTGCTCACCGTTGAATTCAATGTCGAGCAAGATCAAGTCGAGCGCTTCGGCATAGCGATCGAGAGTGCCAAGCGCATCTGCCGTCGAATGCGCCAGCAGCGCATCCCACTGCATGCGGGCAAAGCTTTCCTGGAGTGTGTAGCAGTACTCGACGTGGTCGTCAGCGATCAGGACTTTCATCGGAACCGATCAAGTGGTTCAACCACCGAAAAATAGCACGGAAATGCCGACTTCCGTATGTCTGATAGCGCGCGTCCCAGACTGCCCGCATTGTCGCTGTCGCGGTGGCGTATTCGACGTAGTGGGAGAGCGGGCCAATCACCACATACGTTTGGTTCTGCAGGAATGCATCTCGCAGTGAGGTTGCTACGCTGCAGCGGACGGTGCTTTCGATGGAGACGGGAAGTGTATCAAGCGTGGAGATCGTGGCAGACTGAGTGCTCTGGCGATAGCGAACGACCGTTCCATTCGGCTCGAGTTGGTAGCCGTCGAGAACACCGAGCGAATCGTTCCAGGTGCCCCAGCGAATGCGAAGATCAGCCGGAAGAGTGCACGGCAGCGATTCCGTGCTGCGGCAGGCACCAATCAGGAGGAGTGCAATGCTAAGCAGACGACGGTACACGTCCGGCGACCCAGTGACAGAACATCTCGATACGGCGAAGCGTTTCCTCTTTGCCCAGCAGAGCAATGGTATCCATCATGCCTGCACCAACGCTTACACCGGTGATGACAAGCCGGAGGAGTGTTCCTATTCGGCGAAAGGGTAAGGAATGCTCACGGGCAAATGCCGACAGCCGCTCTTGCAGCGCAGCGGCAGTGAATGGTTCGGTTTGCTCGATGAGCGCGCTCAACGCATCGAGGAGGGTGTGGCTATCGTTGGTCCAAACACTGTTGAAAAACGACTCGTCATAGTCGGGTGCTGTGAACATGTAGCGCGCAAAGTCAACCAATTCAGGCAAGCGGTGGATGCGCTCGTGGAGGAGCGTGATCACTTGGCCAATGTAGATATCGGGTGCGGACCATCCCCGCTCGGCAAGCAGTGGGCGAAGCTGGGCAATCAACCGTGGCAGATCGCTCTGGACAAAGCGCTTGAGGTATTGTGCGTTCATCCATTCGAGCTTCGATAGGTCGAAGACCGCGCCTGCTTTATTGACGCGCTCGAGCGTAAATGCTTCGACGAGTTCTTCGAGGGTGTACAGCTCCCGATCCGCGGACGGATTCCACCCCAGGAGAGCAATGAAATTCACGATTGCTTCGGGGAAGTAGCCCTTGGCGATGTAGTCGCGGACAGCAACGTCGCCATGACGCTTGCTAAGCTTCGATCGGTCCGGGTTGAGCAGGAGCGGCAGATGGGCAAACGCGGGTGGTTCCCAACCGAAAGCTTCGTAGAGCAACAAATGCTTCGGCGTCGAGGGCAGCCACTCCTCGCCACGGATGACATGTGTGATGCCCATCAGATGGTCGTCCACAACATTTGCCAAATGGTAGGTGGGGAAGCCATCGCTTTTGAGCAGGATTTGGTCGTCAACATCCTTGCAGGGAACAACGATCGTACCACGAATGATGTCGGTGAACTTGACCTCGCCATGGAGGGGCACCTTCAAGCGAATGGTTGCGGGTTCGCCGGCTGCAAGAAGTCGGCGTGTTTCTTCCTGTCCGAGCGTGTATTGGTTGCGCATCGAGCTGCGATCATAGTGAGGAGCGATGCCGGCAGCTTGCTGCCGCTGTCGCATGCGGTCGAGTTCTTCGGGTGTGTCGAAGGCATAGTAGGCTGTACCGCGCTCGAGCAGCAGTTGAGCATGCTGGCGATACAGCTCGGTACGCTCACTCTGAACGTAGGGACCGGCCGGACCGCCATGGACGGGTGACTCGTCGGGTTCGATGCCAGCCCAACGAAGCGAATCGAGGATGTCCTCGACCGAGCCAGGGACATATCGTGTGCGGTCGGTATCCTCGATGCGGAGAATGAACCGCCCGCCGTGGTGTCGTGCAAACAGGTAGTTGTAGAGCGCCGTCCGCAAACCGCCAATGTGGAGGTAGCCTGTCGGGGACGGCGCAAACCGAACGCGGACACTCATGCTTTTGTGGAAGGAAGTGAAAGTGATAGCTCGCACTCAGCGTAGGCAGTGGCAGTCTCGTAGAGCCGCACTTGCAGCCGCTCCAAATTCTCGTACCGCCGAAGCTGCTGGGCAAGGTGATCGGCGATCCATCGGCAGATGTTCTCGACCGTTGTGGTGAAGGGAACGTGGACCACTTTGAAGTCCGGGTGATCGCGGAAAAAACGCTGCATGACTTCATCGCCGCTGTCGCACAGGAACGCATGGTCGAGCATCGCAACGATGGGCTCGACTGCTGCTGCCAGGTCGTAGAAATCCATGACCATACCATTGGCATCGGGTGTGCCGACAATGGCAACGCGCATGCGGTAGGAATGGCCGTGGATGTTGGAGCAATGCCCGGCGTGGAAGGGGAGGCGATGCCCCATTTCCCACCGAAACTCTTTGGCGATGGTCAGCGTGCTCATTGACTTGTAGGGCGTTTGTAGGTTGCTTCGATGATCGAGTGAATGCCGCCGCGGGTGCGCCACTCAGTTGTAACGGTCATTTCGTCGGGGTCGCAGGCAGCTACCAAGTCGTCGAGAATTTTGTTGGTGACCGCTTCGTAGAAAATGCCTTCGTTACGGTAGCCGAGGAAGTAGTACTTGAGCGATTTGAGCTCGATACAGGAATGCCGCGGCACGTAACGAACCGTTACCGTCCCAAAGTCGGGCAATCCCGTTTTGGGGCAAACGGAGGTGAATTCAGGATTGACGTGCGTAATCGTGTAGCGACGGTCGGGTGCTGGATTGGGAAAGGTCTCGATTGTTGCTGCAGTGCTCATGGTGTCACCAGTACGCTGTGCATCATACTGCATGCAAAACTACGGCAGATGTCGTGCCTGCGTGGCTCATGATTGGGCTGGCAATGCGTATTTTCGCAGCCCATCCTGTCAGCGCTTAGCGAAGCGTTGACTAGTTGAACAGATTGTTCTACTATCCACAGGAACAGCATCCATGAGCACTCGTCGGCTGTACGAGACGACGTACATCCTCAATGCAACACTCGAAGACGCTGAGATCGAGGAAGCCATTAGTCGCATCAGCGAATACATTGTCCACCACGGTGGCACTATTCGTGAAGTCAATCGCTGGGGACGCCGGCGCATGGCGTATCCGATCAAAAAGCGGTACAATGGTTTCTATGTTCACTGCATTTTCGAAGCACCCCCCAGTTCGGTGCCGGTGATCGAGCGTTTCTTGATTCTCGACGATAGCGTGCTTCGCCACTTGACCGTGCAGCTATCGGAGCGTCTCATCGAGTACCGCAAGCAGCGCGAAGCAATGGGTAGCCAGGACGCACCAGCAGCGGCGGACGCAAAGACGCAAACACCGGCAACCGTTAGTGACACCGCGAACGAGGAATAACTCCACCACTGACAGCTTACCCATGAAGGTCATCTTGCGAGAAAATATTCCCCAGCTTGGCAGCGTCGGCGACGTTGTCGAGGTGCGAGATGGATTTGCGCGAAACTATCTGATCCCACGCGAGCTTGCCTACTATGCATCCCCGTCGGCACTCAAGCGCATCGAATTCGAGCGCAAACAGTATGAGCGCAAGCAACAGCGTCTGCGCGAACAAGCCGAACTGACGGCCGCCCAACTTGCTGAATTGCAGATTTCTATCCCGATGCGCGTCGGCGAGGAAGGGAAGCTCTTCGGCTCGGTAACACCCCAGATGATTGCCGACGAACTTGCCCTCCGGGGCTTCCACATTGATCGCCGCTCGATCGTTCTCGACGAGCCAATCAAGACGCTCGGCATCTACGAGGTGAAGGTGCGCCTGTTCCAGGACATCGTCGGCACGCTCAAAGTGTGGGTCATTAGCCAAGAATGATCCCACGGTGTCTATGACTGTGGCGTGCCGGACGCAATGGCACTGGTGGCGATCCCTGCTGGTGTGTGCATGCTGGGTGCTTGGATCGCTCCCCCTTTCGGCGCGCGACAGTAGTGATGTTGTTCTGACCGCTCTCACCACCGAGCTTGCTCGCTGGCAGACGGCGCTTGCTACTGCCAAGCCGCCTGCGTACTTCATTGGCTATTGGGTGTACGATCAGCAAGTGATGGTCCTTTCTGCCGAGAACGGTGCACTCGAGACAGCAACCTGCACCCACCGTCGCTTGCTCGACGTCAGTGTCCGTGTCGGCAGCTATCAGCTCGACAATACCCACATTCTCCGCGGCAGCAGCGCTATTCAGTTCGGTCGGGGAACCAGTTCTGTTCCACTACCGCTCGATGGGGATGCCGAAGCTCTGCGCCAGGTGATCTGGCTTGCAACGGACCGCACCTACAAGGCAGCCCTTGAGCGCTACGAGAAAGTGCTCACCAATCGTGCAGTCAAGGTACGCGAAGAAGATAGCTCTGCTGACTTCAGCCCTGCACTCCCACAGCGTACCTACGAACGTGCAATTCCGCTCCCATGTGACACTGCCCAGTGGGCAACGCGCATCCGCCGGCTGTCGGCCTTGCTGCTCGGTCAGCCCCACGTTCTCGGCGGAGATGTTACGCTCCGCGCAGAGGTGGAAAGGCGCTATTTCGTGACCAGCGAGGGGACTGCATTGGTGACCACCGAGCCACAGTGGCGAATTACCATCAGCGCACGCACCAAAGCCGACGACGGCATGATATTGCCGCTGTATCGAACATATCTGGCTCGCAGCCCTGAACGCCTGCCGTCACAGGATTCGCTCGAGCGTGATGTTGAGGACTTGGTTGCGCTCCTTGCCCAGCTTCGGACGGCGCCGGTGCTAGATTCGTATGCCGGTCCGGCGCTCCTTTCCGGGCGTGCAGCAGGCGTCTTCTTCCACGAAATCTTCGGTCATCGCGCCGAGGGGCACCGTATCAAGGATCCCAGCTCCAGCCAGACGCTCAAACCATTCGTCGGCAAGCAGCTCCTGCCATCGTTTCTCGATGTTGTCTTCGATCCTACGATTGATCGTTATGCAGGCGTCGAACTTGCAGGCACGTACCGTTTCGATGATGAAGGGGTGCCAGCCCAGCGGGTCGTTAGTGTCGAGGGAGGCATCTTTCGAAACTTTTTGATGTGTCGGTCCCCGATTGAGGGCTTCCCCGCATCGAACGGACATGGACGCAAGCAGGCTGGCTATGCACCGGTGGCACGCCAATCGAATTTGCTTGTTCTTGCCCGGGAGCATGTGCCTTTCGATTCTCTCAAAGAGATGTTACGCGCTGCTTGCCGTCGCGAGGGTAAACCCTACGGGCTGTACTTTGTGGACATAGTCGGAGGCTTTACCTTCACGTCCCGAACAATCCCGAATGCATTCACCGTGCAGCCGCTCGTTGTGTACAAAGTCTTTGCCGATGGTTCGCCTGACGAGCTCATTCGTGGAGTTGATTTTATCGGCACACCACTGGCAACGTTTGCGAACATCGTGGCTGCATCCGACGAGGTCGGTGTTTTCAATGGCATTTGCGGTGCCGAATCGGGGAACGTTCCGGTCTCAGCGTGTGCACCAGCGCTGCTTGTTTCCAAAATCGAAGTGCAGAAAAAAGCGAAATCGGAATCGAAGCCGCCGTTGCTCCCGCCGCCTGTTCCCACAACTGGTGAGGTAGCGCCGTGATTGCTCGTGCCGTTGCGCTCGTTGGAATAATCGCCGTGGTAGCTACTGCGCAGCTTCCATCGTGGGTGCTTGATGCACAACGGGCACTACGCGACGAAATCCGTCGCTCGATGGATAGTCTGGCAATCGAAGGAATCAAAAAGCCGTACTACCTGGAATACACGTTGCGCTACCGGTGGTCGGCACGAGCCAGCGTCGCCTATGGTGCTGTCCTCGATAGTGAGCGTACCCAAACAGCACGGGTGACGGTGGGCATTCGCGTCGGTTCGCCAGAGCGTGATAACACGAATTTTTTCGATGCTGCCCTGCTCTTTTTCGGTGGCGGAGAGCAAGAGGAACCCTACCGGAACCGATTGATTCCGCACGAACTAACCTATGGGGTACTCCGGCGCCAGCTCTGGTTGGCAACCGATGCTGCCTATAAGGCGGCAGTGGAGCAGTACGCCAAGAAAGAAGCAGTGCTCAAAAACCGCGTACAGCGCGATACCACGCCGGACTTTGTTCTCCTTCCGCCAGCAACTGTGGCAGATACCGCAGCGCCATTGCCTCGGGTGTCGCTGGGAACAGTCGTTGCGCACCTCGAACGGATTTCTGCCATTGCCCGCGAATATCCAGCGCTCCAGCAGGCAACGATCACGTTCGAACACCTGCCAGAACTTGTGCTCTTTGTCAACAGCGAGGGGCGTTCTGCAGTGAAGATCCATCGGCAGGTTGGGATCGAGATTGTTGCTACCACGCAGGCAGCCGATGGAATGCCGCTGGCGCAGACGTACGCTGTCTATGCCCGCACGCTGGAGGAACTCCCCTCGTGGGATTCACTGGCACGCGCGCTGCGCGGTTTGGCACAGCGCTTGACAAACCAGGCCGCCGCCCCAGCAATCGAGGAGCCCTATTCGGGTCCGGTCCTCTTCCGTGGCCAAGCAGCAGCGGAGCTGTTTGCGCAGGTGTTTGCGCCAAACCTTGTGGCACAGCGACCCCAGCTCTCGGAACAAGGCGTCCAACAACAGGAGCGGTTTGGTGCATTCCAGAACAAGCTTGGTGCGCGCGTGATGGCTGAATTCCTCTCCGTTGAGAGTGCACCACAGCAAACGATGATTGGCAATGTTCCGGCTGCTGCTGCATACCGCATTGACGATGAAGGAATCCAGCCTGAACCACTGACCCTGGTGCGGGGTGGCTATCTGGAACACCTGCTCAGCTCGCGGGTGCCCACGCGACGAATTCGGTACTCCAACGGACGTTCGCGCGGTGGCGGAGCAATGTACGATGTCCTCCTGCTCCGTTGCAACGATCGCAGCCGCGTGGCCAGCGACGCACAACTGCTCGATCGCATGATGAGCATCCTCAAGCGTCGTGATCTGCCGTATGGCTACATTGTCACCGAACTGCTCAACCAGAATTTGCTCTACACGGCAGTGTACCAGCAAACCGGTGGCACCTTTCCCTCGGGTGGTGATAACCACATTCCGGCTCTCACGGTGGAACGCATCTGGCGCGACGGTCGCCGCGAGCGTGTGCGGGGCGTGGTCGTTTCTCCTGGTGGCTATCAAGTATTTCGCGATGTGGTTGCTGTTGGTCGGTCGCAGTACGTCCAAAACCTGCTTGCACCATCGGTGATTTCTCCCTACCAGACCGGTGGTGCTCAGTACGTGCTTGCAACCATCGCAACCCCGGACCTGCTGGTTGAGGACGTCGAGCTGCGCCCGATCGAGGATGGATTCCCAACGCCACCGCTCATTCCTGGCCCGCTGGCGGAACGAGCTGGCGGCCGCAAGTAGCAGTTTCGTTTCTTTTACTGGCTCAGACAATCTGCCATGGCACGCACGATTGCAATTATTGGCACTGGATACGTTGGTTTAGTTTCTGGCGTCTGCTTTGCTGAGCACGGAAATACTGTGTGGTGTGTGGACGTGGACCAGGCAAAACTGGAACGGCTGCAGAGGGGAGAGGCGGTGATCTATGAACCTGGCTTGGAACCAATGCTCCAACGGAATCTTCATGAAGGGCGCCTCCTGTTCACCAACGATCTTTCCCAAGCAGTCCGTCATGCAACGGTACTGTTTTTGTGTCTGCCCACGCCGCCAGACGCTGATGGAGCTGCTGACGTGCGTGCTGTCCTCGAAACCGCCGAGCGGATTGCACACATCGTTCGTGATGAAGGCATTGACCAACTGCGTATCGTGGTGACTCGGAGCACAGTACCTGTCGGTACTGCTGCGATGGTTCGAGAACGTGTTCATGCTCTTGCACCTGCTGCGGATATTCGCGTTGCCAGCAACCCAGAGTTCATGAGCGAAGGAAATGCTGTCCGCGAGACACTGACCCCTGATCGCGTCGTCATCGGCACTCGTGATCCAGAGGTCATCGCCATGCTGCAGGAACTCTACCGCCCCTTTGTCAACAACTACGACCGCCCGCTCTTGGTCATGGACGAAAAGAGTGCCGAGGTGACCAAGTATGCAGCCAATGCATTCTTGGCTCTGCGGATTTCGTTCATGAACGAGTTGAGTGTCTATTGCGATGCTGTTGGTGCAGATATCGAGTTGGTGCGCACTGGAATCGGCTTTGATCCACGCATTGGCCGCTCGTACCTGCATGCGGGCCTTGGATTCGGAGGAAGTTGCTTACCTAAAGACATTCGTGCACTGGCACAATCAGCTCGTCAAGCAGGGACTCCGCTGCGCTTGGTGGAGCACACCTGGCAAATCAACCTCGACCAATTACGACGCTTTGCCGATCGCATTCGTCAGCGATTTGGTGGAACTATTTCGGGACGTCGTTTTGGACTGTGGGGTCTTGCCTTCAAGCCGAATACCGACGATGTTCGCGAGTCTCCTGCGCACAAGCTTATCGCACTGTTGCGCGCAGAGGGTGCGCAGATTTGCGCTTACGATCCCGAGGCAATGACGTCAACGCGCCGCGTGTTGGGCGACCAAATCGAATATGCGTCGGATATGTATGCTGCACTCGAGGGTGCCGATGCTCTCATCATCGCAACCGAATGGGCAGAGTTTCGGAATCCTGACTGGCAGCGCATGAAATCGTGCCTACATGGAAACATTATTTTTGATGGGCGAAACCTCTGGCAACCCAGTGAGATGGAGCAACTCGGCTTCGAGTATCATTCCATCGGGCGCCGGTCAGTCGTTCCATAGCGGGTGTGGATGAGTCTATCCTCCACACCGTCGGTGCAGCAATGAGCAAAGGAGTGCTATGCGAATTCTAGTGGCGGAGGATAATCCCGTTACGGCTACCTATCTTCGGACAGTGTTCGAACGGTACGGGTGGTCAGTGGAAACAGTGTTTGATGGCGCGCTTGCAATCGAGCACATCGAACGTGAACGCTTCGATGCTGTGCTGGTTGATTGGATACTCCCGCGGTATGATGGCATTGATGTGCTGCGAGCGGTGAGGCAGCAGTCGTATCCGGTGCAACCATACGTTGCCGTCGTGACGGTTGTTGATTCGGATGCAGCACAGCAGTATTGTCTTGCCTGTGGCGCCAATGCATACTTTGTCAAGCCTGTTGATCCGGAGGCAGTCATCCGCAGCATTGAGGAATACTATCGCTCTCTCGAGAAGTGAAAGCCCTTGTTCTGAGCTCTCCCGGAACGCTCCAACTTAGTGATATCGAACTTGCGCCACTGCCGGTAGGGTGTGCGCGCGTTCGCATGCATGCTGCAGCGCTCAATCGTCGCGATGAGTGGATTGTCCGTGGCAAGTATCCGAGAATTCAATATCCATCGGTGTTGGGGGCAGATGGGTGCGGGACCGTCGTCGAAATCAACGCCCCGGATCATCGCCTGCTTGGGCAGCGGGTGGTTATCAATCCCAACCGTGGCTGGGGAAGTGATGAGCGAGCACAGAGCGCCGACTACAGCATTCTGGGTATGCCATCGCCGGGGACATTTGCTGAATACCTTGATGTGCCGCTCGATCGTCTGCATCCGGCGCCACCACACCTGAGCGACGACGAAGCTGCAGCGTTGCCCGTGGTTGGCATGACAGCATATCGCGCGGTATTTGTGCAGGGCCGGCTTGTCCCCTCCGATACGGTGCTTGTTACCGGCATTGGCGGTGGTGTGGCATTGACAGCTCTACAATTTGCCCATGCAGCAGGAGCGGAGCCAATAGCAGTGACCAGTGGTGCCGAATGGAAACTTGAGCGCGCTCGGTCGCTCGGTGCACAGGATGGTGTGCTCTACACCGACCCGGATTGGGATCAACAGCTCCGCCACCGACTTGGAGGGGTTGATCTTGTTGTTGACGGGACTGGTGGTGAGCCCTTCAATCGGCTCATTGCCCTGGCTCGACCCGCAGCGCGCATTGTCGTCTATGGAGCAACGCTCGGCCAGATTCCCATGTTGGATGTGCACCGACTCTTCTGGCGACAACTCCGCATCCTCGGTAGTACCATGGGAAGTGATCGCGATTTTGCCGCCATGCTTGCATTCGTCGAGCAGCATCGCATCGTGCCGGTGGTTGATTCGGTGTATCCGTTGGCTGAATACGACCGTGCCTTCGATCGCTTGCGCCACCAAGCCCAGTTCGGGAAAGTGGTTCTGCGCATCAATTCCTGATCACAGCAGAACACGGAATCCCCCAAGAGAGGATACCGGCAGAGGCTCTCATCCCGCCCAGCAGAGCACTTACCTGCGCCGATAGTAGAAGGGGCCGATGGGGATTTGTCCTTCATGTTGTAAGTTACAACCGGCAGTTTGTACCATTTTAGCGACGGAGATTCCTATGAGCCTGACGGAAGAATACGCCGAGCGCTTCGCAGCAATGCCGTTTGTTCGGTGGAACGGAAACATTGCTGCCTCGCCAATCGGGATTGGCACCTACCGAATGAACCTCCATGAGCCAGAACACCGAGATGCTTTGATGAGTGCCCTCCGCAGCGGAATCAACGTAATCGACACCGCAACCAACTACAGCGATGGAAACGCCGAAGAACTCATTGGGCATGTTCTCGAGCACGTTGCTGCTGATGGCATCCAGCGTGAGCACCTGGTGATTGTCTCCAAAGCAGGCTATGTCCAGGGACGCAACCTCAACCGTGCTATCAAGCGTGAACACCAGGGGCATGCATTCCCCCACATGGTCAAGTACGAGGACGGGCTTTGGCACTGCATCCATCCTGAATTTCTGCAAGATCAACTCGACCGTTCCTTGCGGCATCTACGCTCGCAATACCTGGATGCCTACCTGCTCCACAACCCGGAGTATTTTTTGCTCAACGCGATTCGGGAGGATATTCCGCTCGATGAAGCACAGGCAGAGTTCTACTACCGCATCGAACTTGCCTTCCGCTACCTGGAAAACGAAGCGCGCGCCCGTCGTATCCGGTGGTATGGCGTTTCGTCGAATGCCTTTGGTCTTCCTTCCCATCACGAGCAGTTTGTGAGCGTGGAACGGCTCTGGGAGATTGCCCGCCAGATTGGTGGAGAACAGCATCACTTCCGCGTCGTCCAAGCACCGCTGAATTTGCTCGAACCGGGTATTGCAACCGAGCCCAACTGCAGCGGACAAACATTCTTGGAGTTCGCTCAGAGCAATGGACTGGTGGTGATGGTCAACCGTGTCCTCAACGCCATTGCCCACAACACCTTGGTCCGCCTTGCTGTCCACGCAGCAACTGCCGAACCTGCTCCCACCCCCAGCGACATTGCCGCCAAACTGGCCGATGCCATGATGCTGGAAGATCAGCTTGCGACGACGTTTCTCCCAAGTTTACCCTTCGAGCCCGATAGCAAAGAGCTCCTTGCGGATTTTCTCTCGCCTGCGCGTCAACTTGCCACCATGTGGGATCGCTTTGAGAGCATCGAACAGTGGCACGATACCGAGACGCAATACTTTGCTCCGCGCATCCGCGAAGCACTCGAGGCAATTCTCCGCCATCCAACCGACGAACTTCGGCAGTGGGTTGAGTCCTACCGCACAACAATCGAGCGTCTCTTTGGCATGCTCACTCGCTACTATGCGCACCGCGCGCTTCCACGCTTGGAGGCAATCGAACAACGCACCCAGAGCGCTCTCGGTGAGCCGTTTGCAAGCATGAACATCACCGAATTGGCGATTAGTGTTCCGCTGGCAACTGCTGGCGTGACGTGTACGCTCTTGGGTGCTCGGCGCCGGTCGTACGTCGAAAGCGTGCGTGCTTTGCTGGGACGCAGTCTTCCCCATATCGGTCGAGAACAGTGGGAAGCGCTGCTCTCGGTTGGAGAGGTTGTCCGTCAGGCGCAGTAATCACCGAACACGGACCAGCACACCCTGCGCGTGCATCATCCCAGCAGCGACGACAACACGGTACATCCCCGAGGGAAGTTCTTCGATGGGAAGCTCGAGCGTGTGTATTCCAGGCGCGAGTGTGCCGACGTGGTCGTATCGTTTCAGGCAATTGCCGCTGGACGAGTAGAGCAACACCGTCGGCGAAGCGAACTCGTCGAGCGCAATGCGAAGCCAGACGCGATCGTGGGCTGGGTTCGGATCAATGGCAAGTAGTCCGCTGCTACTACCACCTGTTCGAGCAACGGTAACTCCGCATTTGCCGCCAGTGAGGATGGGAGTAGTACTGCCGAGCAGTTGCACGTTCAAGAATAGCAGCGAATCGGTTTGCACGCCCCATGTTGGCTCGATACGCAGCACATCCCGTGTAGTATCGGGAACGGCGATGCGGAAGTGGAGAAGCGCGAAGGTATCGGCACGCATGTCGGAAACCTGCTCAATGCCGAGCCGTAGCTCACTGGGGAAGTTGAATGTGTCGCGGAGCGCACCATTGGGCAAGCGTGCAGTGACACCCAAGAATTTGAGCATGGTTGGATTCCAATTGATGCGGACGCCGAACGAGAAAGCTTGGAGCCAGTACGTCGTTCCCCGGTAGGTTGCCGCAACATCCCGATCGAGCAGGAGCGGAATGGTGATCGTATCGCCGAGTGTACCTCCGCGTGCAAGAGGGGAAGCGGGATTATTCAAGTCCGTGGTTATGCGGAGCGGAAACACGGGAGCATAGCCAATCCCGCTTACCTGGAGCGAATCATCCCGCCAGCATGGCTGGGTGCTTGCAATAGTGATCCACGCCAGCAAGTCCGAAAAGTCGCGCGGGCAGAATTCGAGTGTAACGGTCGTTTCTTCACCGGGCATTCGCGGCAGGCTTCGATCGGGCACAAATGCAATTGCCCGTACCGTTGGAGGAAGGCGGAGAATGGAGTCAATGAGCACAGGGACATCGCCCGTGTTGCGAATAGTGATCTGTCGCTGTTGACAATCGAGGACGCGGACGCTATCGAACGAGAGTACACCTTGCGAGGGTGGGTTGGTGAGCGTGATCGCTGCTGCGTCAATGAACACGACGGCTTGATCACCGCGCGTGGTGCTCAGGTCGTAGCGCAATATCTCGCTGGTGTTGAAATCCATATCCCGCAGTTCGATTGTTGCCGTATCGCGTTGCTGTCGGCGCGGAACAACGTGTGCAACCATCATCTGCGCCAGTGAATCAACATCGAGCAAGCTGTCGAGCTGCACAACGGCGCCGAGCGCATCCTCCTGGACTGCTGCGACCGTACCGTAGGCCGTGCTTACCGATACAAGGCGGAGTTTGGTTGTGTCGTATGCAAAGCGGCAGGTGAGGTCAATCAGACTTCGCTGGGGTGATGTTCTCGGCAGCGCACGCGATGGGTACACGGGAACGTGGAGCGTGTCGCACGAAATGACCCGGAACGTATCCACTGGAGTACCGCTCGAGTCGAATTGCATGTACATCGCATAGGGAAATCCTGCGGCCCCAACACCAACAAGGAGAATGGTTGTATCCACATCGAAGCATGGCTTGCTGTAGTAGATCGCTGCACGGGCACGATAGGTGCGTGGTGCACGCGGGCGGAAGTCGAAGCGAATGTTGAGCGCCGATTGGGTGCCAGGAAGCAAGCGGTATGGCAGGGCGACTGGTTGATTGCGCTCGTTAGTGAGTGTGTAGCGGAAGACGCGCTCATCGGGAATGAACACAATCGAGTCCACTTGGACAGTGTCCTGAAAGGGGTTCCACGTCAGCGGTGGTATCGTTAGCCGGGATACAGGCGGTGAGCTTGGGTTGACGGCAGCGTCCACATCAACAAGGGTGACCGGGAAGGTGAACTGCGTCGGCAGTGGACGGAACGTCAACGCGCGTCGGCCGATGAGGAACACGTTGTATTGCTCGCTCCAGCCAACACCATGCGCAGCGATGATGAGTTGTGCACTGGCGATGACTTGGTTGGTGTCGGCTGCAGAGCGCGGGCAGAATGTGATGCGAAGCGTATCGGTCTGCTGAGGAGGAATGTTGAAAGGAAGTTGTCGTCCGTTGCGCTCGTAGTAGGTGGAGGTAAATGAGAAAAATTGCGGTGTTGCATTGGGTATTCCTGTCGAATCAATCAGCAGCGTGTCAATGGTCATTGGGTGAACAAAGGAGTTGTTCGCCAGCGGAATCTCGCGGGTAATGCACTCACAGGGTCGGACGTAGCTGAAATTCTGGATGCTGATCGGGGCATCGAGCCGGTAGAGAACAGCGCGCCCTCGCAATTGTCCGGTTGCTTGCACATTGACGCACGGTGAATCACTGGTGACGGTTGCCATGCCATTGTAGGTGCCAACAGTAGCGGGCATAAAGCGAACAATCGCGAGAATGGAATCGCGTGGGGCAATGACCGCTGGCAGAGCGGGAAGGGTGCTTTGCAGTACATATCCAGGTGGAAGCACAACTCGATCCACGCGGACTGGCAGCAGGGAAATATTCTCGATCGCAAGCGTATCGTCGCGCATCTCGCCAACCTCGAGGGTGGCATAGTCGGTCGTCGGGGTTAGGTAGAGCTTTGGCGTAACCGAGTTTGCACGAAGCTGGACGAGCCAATCTTCTCCCGAAGCAGAGCGGTAGCGAATAAAACCCACCACTGCGATATCCTGCGTGCTTCCGGCTGGCGGCACAAACCGGATTGCGATGCGAATACGACCGCCCACTGGAATGCGATATGTTGGGGGGAGAACTGTTCGTGTTCCAGTGAGCGTGTCCACTGCGACAAGCGTTCCGGATGAATCATCGAGCCGAACGTTGGTGATGACTTGTTCAATGCTGGATTCGTTGATGATCTCGATGATTGCCATGCTGCTGTCGCAGCTCAGCACGCGATCAATGCGGAGCACTGGTGGATCGTAACGGAAACGCTCGATGATGCCGCGTCCATGGACGGGAATGCAGGAGGTCATGTAGCAGCGCTGTTCGAATAAGCAGAGCGTGTCGGTGTAGTCGAGGGCATCGGTGGGGCGGAATGCGAGCATGTTGGTAAGGGTTCGGGTCTGTTGCGGCGGGATTTGGATGTTCCGTTGAAGGAGGACAAATTCATCTCCACGCTTGAGGTAGAGCGATACTGTCAGCGCGTCGGTTGTGCTATTGTTGCGAAGCACGATGTCGCGGCGCGCTTCTTGACCGACAATGACGTTGCCACAGTCAATGCTTGCAGCGGCGAACTCGACGTCTTTGTCCAACCCTCGTGCGGTGAAGGGAATGGCGATCACAAACTGGCAAGGCTCGCCGGGCAAGTGGGCATAGTACACGATCGAATCCCGCACTAATCCCGGTTGGAGTGGCCGAAAGCGGAAGTATTTCTCAAACTCACCAGCTTGACTGGATGGGCGGAGCGTGTACGGTGTTCGTGGAAGGCGAATGGCAACCAGTGTGCGTGGAAAAACCACGCTGTCAATGATGAGATTGCGGCTTGTGAGGTTATACCAATTCCACGCACTCGGCTGGGATAGATCCCCAGGGCACGTCGGTGGAAATTGAAATGAAGTGATCGGAGTGGTGCCATTTATCTGGCGGATTGCGAAGACTTGCTGCGTCCGTCCTGCCAGGGGGATAATGCCATTGCCCGGACAGCGATCGGTGGAGAGTACAAACAAGGTATCGAGGAACACATTCGTCGTATCCTGTGCCAGGAAGCGAACTACGATATCGGCGCATTCGCCAGGTTGAAGGACGATGGGGAAACTCCGTCCCCCTGCCGGGAATGCTTGGAATACTGCTGGTCTGCGGGTTACCGCCCCGGTCAAGGTCAGGGGTTCTGCCATGCCAAGGGCGGCACTCTGGTTGCAAATGCGGATCGTGGTATCGAGGAAGGCGCGGCTGGGACATCGTGCAAAAAGCGTGTCGAAGGTGATGCGCGATGGTTGGTAGGTCAGCTCCGTTCGCCGAGTCAGTTGTATGTTCACTGTGTCGCTATAGCTGCAGCGATTGCCACCGACGATGCGCACAAATGCTTGGATAGTGCCCGTCAAGTACCCTCCGTAGGTGACGGTTGCCGTCATCGGTATCCCACCAGGTGGAAGCGTCAGGACGCTGGGCACAACACGGAAAAACGACCGATCACGACCGCCGACGGAAAGGGAGACGGTGCTTCCGCATTCGGTTGTGTCAGCAACGGTAATGGTCCAGCTCCGTGTCGAGTCACAATCGAGCGGTTCGGCGATACTGTTTGGTGTGATGGTAACACTTCGGGGCAGAATACGCGCTGGTGATGCTGGTCGGCAGGTGGCTCCACTGAACAGCCGCCCGTTGTTGCCGTTGCCGGAGGCGTCGCACAAGGGGGTCAAAAAATCGTTTTCGCGTTCATTGCAACGGAAGTAGAGAACCAGCCCAGCTTCGTTGCCTTCCAGCGATCGAAAGCGATTGCAGGCAATCTCCGAGCGAGGGAGCGCTCGATTCCATATGCGAATTTCATCGAGCTGCCCGACAAACGCGCGGTTCTGCGCCGAATCGAAAAATCCATTGATGCTTCCAATCTTGAGAGCAGAGTTTGGGTTCTGTGGCTGCCGCAGCCGAGTGGCAGGGTATTGCGTATTGGTGGCTGAATCGCGCAGGATACCGTCCACGTAGAGCCGCACTATGCCAGCATCAAACGTTGCGGCAATATGGGTCCAGCGTCCGTAGTAGCTGCTGAACGGCACGCGCGCGATGGTGTTATCCTGCGCACCGCGGTTTTGGAGCCCGTTGACCTCGAAGGTAAGCTCGTCGGTTGGGGAAATAAACAGAATCCACACATCGTTGTCATCGGCATACGGTCCCCAAATGCCGGCGATGACAACGCGTCCGCCGCTTTGGCGGGTGGCATTTATCCACATTTCCACCGTCAGTTGTGTGGAGATGCTCCGGAGCGATGCCGATGCTGCAACGTTGACGTAATGGTGGTTCTGTCCTGTTGCTACCGCACCGGTGTACACTCGCCCAATGCAGGATTTGTTGCTGTCGCAGGAGCCAACGGCGAATGCCGATTCGAGCGCGATGCTACACCAAAGCAGACAAAGAAGGACAATGTGCATTGGATAACCATGCAGAGTGAATACAGGTCAGCAGCAAAAAACATACCTTGCGCCCGCAGGGGCACGTGCAATAATACGCCACCTGTTTCATCGTAACAGCTACGGTGACGTTGGAGGATAATTCGATGCGTCGAGCACTGAGGCTGGTTACGCCGCTGTTGTTGCTGGTTGCATGCGCTGAGTGGCGTGCCGTTGAGTTCTATGCCCGTGCAGTTTTCGATGGTGAGCATTCAACCAGCGTCGAGGATGCTCCGCCGATTGTTCCAGCCTCGTGTCCGTCGTTTGCGTCGGATAGTGCAGTTGTGCGGCTGTTTGTGATCGGTGATTGGGGAAGTGGTTCAGCCCTGCAGCGTGCGGTTGCCCATGCGATGGCATCGCTGGCCCGCAGCCAGCGACCCCATGCTGTGATCTCGACGGGGGATAACTTTTATCCGTCGGGGGTGTCGTCAGTGGGTGATGTGCTCTTTCGCCAGCGGTGGGAGGAAATCTATGCTGATTCGGCGTTGCAGGTGCCGTGGATCGTGGCATTGGGAAATCACGACCATCGCGGCAGCATTGCAGCGCAGATTGCGTATTCAACCTTGAACCAGTGGTGGTACATGCCCGCTCCGTACTACACCATAAGTCTCACCGCAGGCAGTACAACCGTAGCAGTGTTTGTGATGGATACCGATTCACTCCTTACAGACCGCCACAACCGGTTCCGTCAGCTTCGATGGCTCGATAGCGCTCTGGGGAGAGTCAGCGCAACGGTGAAGATTGTGGTCGGACACCATCCGCTTCGGTCGTACGGAATCTATGGTGATACGCGGCTGCTTGTCCGCATGCTCAAGCCAATTCTCGATCGTCATGATGTTGCGCTGTACCTCTGCGGTCACGATCACGATCTTCAACTCATTCTGCATCCGGAGGATCGCTTCGCATGTGTAGTATCCGGTGGTGGCGGTAAAGCGCGGCGGACACGGTATGGCGCTTTCACGCGTTTTGCATGGACAGGAGGAGGTTTCGCGTATCTGGCGTGTCGGCCGGATAGGAGCGTCGTTGTCACGTTCATCGGGCGAACAGGGCGCCTGCTCTGGTGCGACACCATTCAGCCACCCCATGCTTCACACATCCGGATGAACGAGCACCGACAGTAGAAGGGAGCGATTCGATGTCAACGGTAGCGTTGTGCACCGCCAGGGACTCGAACCCCGAACCCGCTGATTAAGAGTCAGCTGCTCTACCACTTGAGCTAGCGGTGCCGCGAAGGTGCGCGAAAATACGCACAGCATAAGCGCCATTGCTGCTAATGCCGAAAGTGACGCATCCCCGTAAAAATCATCGCAAGGTTGCGTTCATTGGCTGCAGCAATGACTTCCTCGTCTCGGATGGAACCGCCCGGTTGAATGATCGCCGTTACTCCTGCATCAGCGCACTGCACGATACCGTCGGCAAATGGGAAAAACGCGTCGCTGGCAACAGCGGAACCGCGAAGGTCAATGCCAAACTGCTGCGCTTTCCAGGCCGCAATACGAGCACTATCCACGCGCGAGGGTTGACCAGCTCCGATCGCCAACGTTCGGTCTGGTGCTGCGTACACGATAGCGTTCGACTTGGCATGCTTGGCAACTTTCCAGGCAAACATCATTGCCCGAAACTCGCTTTCGGTTGGCTCTCGTTCGGTGACGACACGCATCGCCTGGCTTGAGAGTAACTCGTTGTCGGGCGTTTGAACGAGCAGACCTCCCAGTACCGATCGCACGTGCACGTCCTCGAGTGCTTCGGCTACTGCTGTGCGGTCGAACGTGAGTAACCGCCGATCCCGTTTGCGCGTTAGAATTGCCAGTGCGCTGTCGTCGAATGCAGGGGCAACAATCAGCTCGATAAACAGCGGATGGATGTGCGCTGCGAACTCTTCGTCGATCGGAAGATTTGCCGCAACGATACCACCGAAGGGCGATACCGTATCGGTTGCGTAAGCGTTGTTCCATGCGGTCAGCAGCGAATCGCCACTCCCGACGCCGCAAGGATTGGTGTGTTTGATGATTGCCACTGTTGGTTCGGGAAACTCCATGACAATGCGAACGGCAGCATCCAGGTCGAGCAGGTTGTTGTACGACAGTTCCTTCCCGTGGAGCTGGGTAAAATATCGCTGGAAGTTCCCGAACAGCGCAGCGCGTTGGTGGGGATTTTCGCCATAGCGAAGGTCGAGTGTTCGATGTTCACCCAGTGCAAGGTATTGTTGCTCCACCGCCGAGAGTTCGAAAGAGTGTGCGATCTGGGAGTCGTACCACGCAGTGTAGGCAAAAGCGCGCGCCGCAAGGTAGCGCCGGTGCGCAAGCGATAGAGTGCCTGCTGTGCGCACCTGCTCGAGAACCGCGGCGTAGTCATCGGGGACAACCAGTGGAACAACCCAGCGATAATTTTTCGCAGCGGCTCGCACCAGAGTTGGTCCACCGATGTCAATCATCTCGATGCGCTCCTCTTCGTCGCTGGTGTGCTCCAGCGTTGAGACGAAGGGATAAAAGTTGATGCAGACAAGATCAATCGGCGTGATTCCGTGCTGGCGAAGCTGCTCCAGATGTGCTGGGTCGTCCCGCCGAGCCAGCAGAGCGGCGTGAATGGCTGGATGCAATGTCTTGACTCGTCCATCGAGCAATTCGGGGAAACCGGTGAGCGTTTCGACCAGTGTGACTGGAATACCGCCATCGCGGAGAGCAGCAGCAGTTCCGCCCGTTGACAGAATTTCGATACCGGATTCATGGAGCACACGCGCGAATTCAACGATTCCGGCCTTATCCCAAACGCTCAGCAGTGCTCGCTTTATTGGTGGTGTTTCCATCAATGATGCTTGTGGTACGACGGTGCAAAATTACCGGTGCTACTTGAGCCAGAGCAGTTGTTGGTAGCTGGGTAGTTGCCACAGATGCTCCGGAACGATGCGCTCGAGTTGGTCGGCGATTGCTCGGACCTGCTGCATTGCAGGCAGCACGTTGTTGGCCATGTGGTAGGCTTTCTGGCGAGCAGTGTCGCCGCCGAGCTCGCGATTGTGGGTGCGGAGTTCTGCCAATGCGTCGCCGAATTGGTCGGTCAACATCGCCACCTCGCGCTCGAGTGCACTAATGGTGCGGTGGTTACCACTGCGACGGAGAGATTCCAGGTACGCAATGCATGCTGGCAGAAGTTGGGTCATCGCGATGCGTTCGGTTGTTTCTGCCTCGATGTTGATCGTTTTGAAGTACTGTGCGAAGGCGATTTCTTGGCGGGAATGAATCTCTCGTTCATTGAGAATGTGGAGTTGCGATAGGAGTGCAATGTTCTTTTCAGCAGTGACGTGTTCGAGTGCTTCCAACGTTGTGCGCAAATTGAGCAAGCCGCGGCGCTCTGCTTCAGCGTGCCATGCAGGAGAATAGCCATCGTCGTTGTAAATGATGGCGCGGTGTTCTGCAATGACGTTGGCGATGACCTCCTCGAGAGCTTTGGGCAGCGAAGCACCACGCGCTAAGCTGCTTTCTAACTGCTGGGCAAGGCGATCAATTGCATCGGCAGCGATCGCATTGAGCACCGTTGCTGGTAGGGAGACGCTCTGCGATGCTCCGACAGCACGAAACTCGAACTTCGATCCCGTGAAGGCAAAGGGCGAGGTGCGATTTCGATCGGTTGCGTGGCGTGGCAGGTGTGGCAGGATCGCTGCGCCCAGTTGAAGGAGTCCGCCATTGGCTGCCGGTGTGCCTGGTGTGCCCGAGGCGATACGGTCGAACATATCCGTGAGCGCATCGCCCAAGTACATCGAGATGATCGCCGGCGGCGCTTCGTGGGCTCCCAAACGATGATCGTTTGCCGCCGAGGCGACACTATAGCGCAACAGGTCCTGATGGCGATGCACTGCGCTGATTATCGCCGCACAGAAAAACAGGAACACCATGTTCTGCTGCGGGTCGGTACCGGGATCGAGCACGTTGAGTCCAGTATCGGTCGCAATGGACCAGTTTAGGTGTTTCCCACTGCCGTTGACGCCTGCGAAAGGTTTCTCATGGAGCAAACATACCAGACCGTAGCGCCTAGCGGTGGCGCGCAGGACGTTCATGACCAAGTGTTGGTGATCGGCTGCAGCATTTGCTTGTTCGAACACGGGCGCGATTTCGTACTGCGCTGGAGCAACTTCGTTATGGCGAGTCTTGATGGGTACGCCAAGGCGGTAGAGGACATGCTCGACTTCGGTCATGTAGGAAAGCACACGGTCGGGGATAGAGCCGAAGTAGTGATCCTCAAGTTCTTGTCCGCGGGGTGGCTTGGTGCCAAACAGTGTCCGCCCGGTCAGGTAGAGGTCGGGACGGCGATAGTAAAACGTTTCGTCAATGAGGAAGTATTCCTGTTCGCAGCCCATCGTTGCATACGCGCGATTGGCCTGGACACCGAGCAGCGAGAGTGCTCGCAGGACGCTCCGATTGAGTGCATCGAGCGAACGAAGCAAGGGGAGTTTGGCATCGAGCGCCTCACCAGTCCACGAGGCGAACACGGTCGGAATACACAGCGTGGCACCGTTGGAATGCCGCACGATAAATGCCGGCGATGTTGGATCCCAGGCGGTGTAACCACGCGCTTCGAAGGTTGCACGCAAACCGCCACTGGGGAACGAGGATGCATCCGGTTCACCCTGAATGAGGTCCTTGCCGGAAAACTCTGTGACGGCACCACCGCCGGGCAAGGGAGTGACGAAGCTTTCGTGCTTTTCCGCAGTCGAGCCTGTCAGCGGTTGGAACCAATGCGTGTAGTGCGTGGCTCCGCGCTCGGTGGCCCATTCTTTCATTGCCAGCGCGACCGTGTCGGCAATTGCTGAATCGAGCGGCACACCGCGATGGATGGTGGCATGGAGCGACTCGAACACCGGCTTGGAAAGGCGCTGGCGCATCTGCTCGATGGTGAAGACATCGCAGGCAAACGCTTCGTGGATGTCCTCCGAGTGCAGGAGTGGTGCGCCATTGGGACGCCAGTGAGAAGTCAGGGTAGCTGTTGGCTGAGTCATCGGGGTGAATCGGTGCTTGGTGAAACATCACGGAGAAGCTGCGCCGTTTCCAGGGGAGTCGAAAGCACGATACTCGTCTGCGTATGGTGCACGCCTCGCCAACGCTGAATGGTCGAAAGCAAGTGCTCCAGTGCAGCCGTGCTCGGTACACGGACCTTGAGCAAATGGGATGCATCGCCGGTGATCGCGTGGCATTCCAAGATGGCCGGAACGTCTCGGCAACGCTCAATAAACGATGGGTAGTTGGCACTCCCTTCAACCCAAACGAATACAAACGCCGTCACGTCAAGTCCGAGCGCCTGCGGCGATAGGTGGGCATGGTAACCTGTGATTACCCCGGCGCGTTCTAACTTGCGCATGTGCTCGCTGACAGCAGTCACCGACAGGCCCACGCGTTCAGCCAGTTCGGTAAGGCTGAGCCGTGCATTCTGCTCCAGCAATCGGCACAGGTGGCGATCAATCTCGGAGAGTTGATGATTTTTGCTCAAGATTTGTTTTGAGTTGAAAGTTTCAATATTTGCCGCGAAAATACAAAATCTTTTTCATGGTTCGCAGAATTGCTCTCTGGTTTATCCGGTTCATTCTTGCATGGCTTATTGGTAGCTGTGCGCTGGTGCTTGTGTATGCACTGGTTCGTCCGCCGGTGACGCCAGTGATGCTCATCAATCTCATTGCCGACATCGCCGATGGTGGGCAGTGGCATGGTATCGAAAAACGCTGGGTGGATCTCGAAGCCATTTCCCCCTCGTTGGTGCGTGCGGTGATTGCTGCCGAGGATACGCGATTTTTCGAGCATCACGGCTTCGATTGGGAGGCAATCGAACAGGCGCGGCAGCTCAACGAGCGGTACCGCGGACGCCGCCTCTACGGTGCAAGCACGATCTCGATGCAGACAGCAAAAAATGTTTTCCTCTGGCACGGACGCAACTATCTGCGCAAAGCACTGGAGGCATACTTTACCGTGCTCATCGAAGCGGTTTGGGGGAAACGGCGCATCATGGAAGTGTATCTCAACGTCGTTGAGTTTGCGCCCGGGGTCTATGGTGCCGAAGCCGCAGCGAACCGGTATTGGAGAAAACCGGCCAGCCGGATTACCAGCGCCGAAGCTGCCTTGATGGCTGCCGTTCTACCCAATCCGCGGCGGTGGAAGTTCTGGCAACCGACGCCCTACATTCGAAAGAGGCAAGCAACTATCCTTGCCCGCATGAACGATGTCCGTTTGCCCGGGGATTGGTACGTGTCACCGCGGCGCTAATTTTGTGTGTGTCTGTTGAGATGTAATTCGATTCTGCGATGAACCTTACCTACTACGGGCACTCGTGCTTTGCAATCGAATGCACAAGCGGTGAACAGCTTTTGTTTGATCCTTTCATCACACCCAATCCATTGGCAGCCGGAATCGAGCTGGCAACCATTCATGCTGATTGCATCCTCCTTTCGCATGGACATGCTGACCACATCGCCGATGCTGTTGCGCTTGCCCAGCAGACCGGAGCATTGGTTATTTGCTCGTGGGAAATCTCCGAGTGGCTTGCCAAGCAAGGAGTGACCAACGTCCGCCCGATGAACACAGGCGGTACCTGGCGCGCACCCTTCGGAACCGTGCACTGCGTCGTTGCCCAGCATTCGAGTGGCTTGCCCGACGGAAGCTATGGCGGTAACCCGATGGGATTTGTGGTGGCAACTGCTGGAGGAACCTTCTACTATGCTGGGGATACTGCACTCACGCTCGATATGCAATTGATACCGCGTCGGTACACACTCGACGCAGCAATTCTGCCAATCGGCGACAACTTCACAATGGGCATTCAGGATGCAGTCGTTGCAGCAGAGTTCTTGCAGTGTTCGAACATTATCGGTGTTCACTTCGATACGTTCGACCTGATACGCGTTGACCACGACGAAGCGATTGCAGCCTTTGCAGAGCGCGGTTACACACTGCGACTTCCATCGGTTGGGGCGACCATCCCGCTTCGACCATAGATTGTTCAACTGTACTGGAGGGCTCTTGTATGAACAAGAACATGGGTTCACTCGATCGCGGCATTCGCACGCTGGTGGCGGTAGTCGTTGCGATTTTGATTGCGATGGGCGTGCTCAGCGGTACATGGGCGTGGGTGCTTGGGATTGTTGCGGTGGTGTTCTTACTGACAAGCCTTGTCAGCTTTTGTCCGATCTATGCATTGTTTGGTCTGAGCACCTGCCGCGTCAAACAAAACCAGTAGCAATCCGTTGATAGTGTCCCGGGCGTTGCGCGTTCTTGGAAGCGATGCCCGGCACGAGTTGTAGTTTTGCGTCTGCAGTAGTGCCCTGCTTCGCAGGAGTGGAGCAGAGCAGGATGGTTTTCTCATTTTTTTGAAAGGTTCTCCCCATGGTTCGTCCAACACGCATCGCGCTCTGGCTCCTTGTCGGGGCAATTGGCATTGCTGGTGCTCAACCGGTCCAGAAAAAATCCTCGTCTGCAGCGCCTCCAGCCATTCAACTCCGCGATTTTGCCGATAGCTTGAGCTATGCTCTCGGCATGAACATCGTCCAGATGGTCAAGGAGCAGAATTTCCCCATGCGCCGCGAGGTTCTCATTCGTGCCCTCACCGATGGTTTCGACTCTCGCCCATTTGCCATCACTGAGCAGGACATGGTAGCGGTCTTCCAGCACTTTCAGCAACAGAAACAGCAGGAGGAGCAAGCCAAGCAAGCAGCCGAAGCCGCAAAAAATCGAGCTGATGGCGAAAAATTCCTCCGCGATAACGCCAAGCGTGCTGGTGTGAAAACAACCCCCAGTGGCTTGCAGTACGAGGTGATCCAGCAGGGCAATGGACCCAAGCCCAGCAGTCCGAGCGCAACGGTCAAAGTGCACTACCGCGGCATGCTGCTCGACGGAACCGAATTCGATAGCTCCTACAAGCGTGGTGAGCCTGCAGAGTTTCAGTTGGATCGCGTTATCAAAGGATGGAGCGAGGGCGTTCAACTGATGAACGTCGGTTCGAAGTACAAGTTCTACATCCCATCGGACCTTGCCTATGGCGATCGTGGAGCGGGTAACGTAATCCCGCCTGGTGCAGTGCTTGTCTTCGAAGTTGAACTTCTCGAAGCAAAGTAAGCTGTGAGCGTTGTCCGGTGTGTGCTGGTGCTTGGGTGTGTGTCTGTTTCGGTGTTCTGGGCTCAACAACCCATGCCTGCACCCGATGGACCAAAGGTCATTTACCATTTCCCGCACGAAGACGATACGCTCAAGCTCTACCACTCGTTTACGGCAGACGAGCTTGAGCAACTCATGGCGATCGATACCGCACTGGTGATGGTTGACCTGCGTCCGGCAACCGAGTACGCTGCCGGGCATATTGCAGGCTCGATCAATATGCCTGCAGAACAGATTGATTCGCGCTATCAGAAATTCCGTTCGATGCAAGAATCTCAGCGGAATGTGGTGCTCATTTCCGAGGATGGGAAGCTGGCGCGCGATCTGGTCATTCGTCTCTGCAAGAAGAACATTGACCGCGTGTGGTATCTCCAGGGCGGTATCCGTGCCTGGACAAAATCGGGACGTTCCTTAGCAACGAAGCAGTAACGAGCATCCAAGGCAATGGAATGCTGGGCGGTGCGTCTTGCACCCCGGTACGTTGCTCCTTATTGGTACGTCACGAGCGATGGCTCGATCAACGCGCTTGATGTTACAAGTGATTGCAGGCGCAATTCATCTCCTCTTTGTCGGTGGTGCGTTCGCAGCGGTTTCTGCTGTGTTGTGGATACTGCTGATGTGGTGCGGTCGTTACTGTGGCTGTCCGTATCAGCCATCGTTTTTTGAAGCGGCGGGGATGCTCGCCTTTGGATACATTGTCGTTCGTTCGTCTGCCTTTGCGCGTATGCAGGGGATGCGAATGCGTCGCGCCACGTTCGCACATCTGTGGGGCGCTGCTGGGCGTCGCCATTGGCGTCCGTCGGCATCCTCGCTGTCGGACAATCGGGTCTGTGAGCACCACGAGCGGTCGGGTATCAACGAGAACGTCTAAGCAGTCTACTCTGAGTGTAAACTGAGAGAGCGGCTACAAGCAGTGTTCGTGCCGGTGGTGACGCCGCTAAATTCAATGGTTACAAGAGTTACATCATCGGGAAACGAGGTGGAAACCCACTGCTGAGAGAGCAATGCGATCAATCGTGCTGTGGGGTCGCTGTCATCATCTGCCGAGAACGTACGTGCAAGGAGCTCCTCAAAAAGTTGTGGCTGTTCAGCTAAGTCTGCCGAGAGTGCATCGAGTATCCCATCGGTAACCAGGACTAACTGATCTCCGGGTGACAAATGCAGCGTCAAGCTACTGTAGGTGCTCGTCTCGAGTGCGCCCAGTGGCATGCCCTGCTCAGTGTGGAGAGGCTCGATCGTTCCAGTGCGCCCGATAAGGTAGGGGGGAATGTGCGCTGCATTCGAAAGAGTCAATGCTCCCGTTGAGGGATCGAGGATGGCAACAAGGGCCGTGACAAAGTACGCTTGAGGATTTTCGGATGCTAAAGCGCGGTTGACGGCTTCGAGCGCATGCTCGAGCGAGAGTTTGTGCTCCAGGTGGGAACGGAGTAACGTTTTTGTTACCGCCATCCAGAGCGCAGCACTGATACCTTTGCCGGAAACGTCTCCAATAGCCAAGACAAGCCGCCCGTCGCTGGTTCGCCAGTGGTCGTAAAAATCGCCGGCGACATGACGTGCTGGGACCAGCAGCGCCGAAAGTTGGTAGCGTCCGGCTGGATCACAAGCGATTGATGAAGGGAGCATGTGGCGCTGAATATCGGCTGCAATCGCCAGTTCGCGTTCGTAGTCCCGGAGTCGTTGGCGTGCGTGGACAGCGCGTTCGAGTTCGAGATGACGCTCCAGCGCACGCTCGAGGGCGGATTCCAGCTCTGCAAGGGTTGGTGGCTTGACGATATAGTCGCTGGCACCGACCCGGACGGCTTCGATAATGGAATCGCCATCACCAGCAGCAGAAAGCGCCACCACTTGCAGCAATGGATACTGCCGCCGGCAGTGGGCGATGAGTTCCAATCCATCCATCGTCGGCATCCGACGGTCGGTCAACATGACGGCAGTATCGGGGTGCTCTTCGAGCAGTTGGAGCGCTTCTTCACCACTGGATGCTCGGAGAACACGGAGATTTTGCCGGCTGGCAAGTGGCTCCAGGGCTAACTCTACCATTGCCCCGAAATCGTCGCTGTCGTCAACAACGAGAATCGTGCGTCCATCCATCGGTTTAGCTTCGCTGCGTCCGTGCTCAACAAAAAAGCTCACTTCCAGAGCACAATTTACGTGCCAGGGAACTGGCACCGACTCCACGGCTGCAGACTGATCAGGCTGGCGTCTGATCAGCGCTGAAATAGGGACGGATTTGGAACAGGAGCCACAGACCGATCAGGTGTGCAATGATGCTGCCAAGCGACATCGTCACAATTCCACTGATCGCGAACAGCAGTTCAGCATACACAGCGAACTCCCATCCCTTTGCCCTGCCCCGAATCATTCCAATTCCGCCAAGCAAACCGAGAATGGCGCCAAGCGGTGAGAGAATGTACAGGTCCACCATCGAGAGCGGTCCGGCTGCATAGAATGCCATGGGGACTAACACAAAACCAGCGCTCAGAATCCCAAGCGCTGCTGCAAGGGTAAGAATCAGCAGCGCTGACCCAATGGTAATGGCCCATGGCAGCAGTTGACGGAACAGGGTGCGAAGGTTATCTGGCAGCACAGGGAGTTTCCCGAACAGGCCGTCGAGCCACGTAATCACAGCATTCATCGAACCCTCCTATAAGGTAGTGTTACATTGAAGCAAGAGCCCGCAGGTTGAGTTGCTGGGCAATTGCCTTGACACGATCAGTGCTCTCTTGCTTTGTTGCGGTGATGTGCAGCAGGAAACGTCCGCCTAAGACGTAAGTCACTTCGGCAATGTGCGATCGTTTTTTGAGCGATTCCCATGCGCCACTTGTCGGGAGCTGTGGGTCGAACGTGCGTGAGCGCTCTTCGGGATTATCAACGCTGACGTTGAGGAACACTCCCATTCCTGCCAGTGCGAGTGCAGCGGCGTTCGCATTGTAGTCCACAAGTTCGATCGTTAGCTCTGCACCATCGGAGCCTTGATAGGTGCGCTTGGCGGTCGAGAGCGAAAAATCACCCATTGTGGATGTCGAACCTTCCGGTTCGCCCACACTGCTAAAGCCGTTTACCGAGGATGGGATGTATTCGAGAAGTTTTTCGTAGTGCATTGCTGTCGTATCGCCCTTGGCACGACGCTCAGCTTGGCGCTGCTCAATCTGCTTTTGGAGTGCCTCCATTTTCGGAGCATGTTCGGCCATCGTCGAAAGCGCTTTGGCAGCTTCTTGAGTTTGGCGAAGGTTTTCCCCGCAGGACAGAAATGTCACCGCGATGCACCCTACAAGAATCGGGAGACTGTACCCCATGGTACACCTGATAAAAGTGAAGAAATAGCCAGTACAGAGACAGGCAACGATGGCCGTCACAAATATAGCACTCAAGGTCTACTATCGCACAGTGAGCTTTGTTGCGGTTGTGATTTTTCCGGAAACTAGCAACTGTATTTTTGAAAGTGGTCCATCAAGAGCACATCCCATGCGAACACTGCTGAACCATCCAGCAATCGGGCTTCTTGCGCGGTTGGTGGTGGGTGGAATTTTCGTCATGTATGCAGCCGACAAGATTGCTGCGCCGTCCGATTTTGCGCTCAGTATCGAGCGCTACGAGCTATTGCCATTAGCCGCAGTTAACCTTCTGGCAATTGTCTTGCCGTGGATCGAACTTGTCGTCGGGGTTTTTCTTGTGGCAGGAGTTCGCGTTCGGGCAAGTGCGATCGTCGCCGCTGGCTTATTGGGCGTGTTCATTCTTGCGATCGCCTTGGCAATGGCGCGAGGCTTGGAAATCAACTGCGGATGCTCCGCCCACAGCGAAACGGTCGGATGGGGGAAAATTCTCGAAGACGGCATGTACCTTTTGTTGGCGCTGCGGTTGGTTGTGCGACCAGATTCGCTCTGGACGTTCGATAGCTATGCCCGGATGGATGCTCCTCAAGCGATTGCAGGATGAGCGTGCTCCAAGCTTGTGCGCTTTTTCTGGCAGTGGTCGTGCATGGTGCAGCCATTGCGCAGGGCAGCGCTGGTGAGCTTGCGCTCTATGAATCGCAGCGGATTGTGGATATGCCAACCGCAGGTGTTCTTCCACGGGGAGGAATGTTGATTCGTGCCATTGCCTTTGAGCAGGGCGGACTGCTTGCCGAGGCGATCGTTGCTCCTCTGCAGCGGGTACAACTCGGCCTTGGCTACAGCGGCGTTGGTATTATCGGTAGTGGCACGATTCGCTGGCAAGATGTACCGGCGGTCCATGTGCGATGGCGCTTCCTGGACGAAACGCTGGTCCTTCCTGCGCTGACCTTAGGACTGGAAACCCTCGGCCGCGGTCCAGTAATCGGAACAACATTTGCCACGCCCGCGCCGGGAGCATTCATCGCCGCCAGCAAGCAATTCCGCTGGTGGCTGGGTGGATGTGCACTCCATGGAGGTGTCGGGTATGGCTTCGACTTGCGCTTCAATGGCACGACGATGAACGCCTGGCTTGGAGTCGAACAATCCTTGGGGCGTTCGATAGCCATCAGCCTGGAAGCAAATCCCGGCTCGATCGAACAAGCCCGTCCGCTCATGCTCGGTTCGGTTGTGCGGTGGTCCGTACTGCGTGGCGCAACGGTTGAGCTGTATCTGCGCGATCTTGGTTCACGCATGAACAACCGACCGACGCGAGCTGTTGGCGTTGAATTTATTGCACTGCTATCACAGGTGATGTGGTGATGAACGAATCTACTGCCGTCGCTACTGTTGACTTGCCATTGCCACTGGAGCATCGCGGAAAGGTGCGCGATGTCTATGCCGTTGGTGAGGATCAGCTCTTGATTGTTGCTACCGATCGAGTTTCGGCCTACGATGTGGTGATGGACGACCCCATTCCGGGCAAGGGCATTGTGCTCACGCAGCTCTCGGCATTTTGGTTTGAGCAGACGCGCCATCTTGTGCCGAATCATGTGATCAGCACAGCGTTCGAGGATTTCCCACCCCAGTTGTCTCGGTTCCAAACGACCTTGGAAGGACGTTCGATGCTGGTGTGGCGAACGCGTCCGGTTCGCTTCGAATGCGTCGTGCGCGGCTACCTTGCGGGTTCTGCGTGGTGGGAGTATCTCGAGCGTGGTACTGTTGCAGGTGTTCCACTACCGGCAGGGTTGCGTCAGGCAGAACAGCTCCCGGAGCCACTGTTTACGCCGGCAACAAAAGCCGAACAAGGGCACGATGAAAACATCACGTTCGAGGAACTCTGCAACCGTATCGGCATTGAGCTTGCCGATCAGCTCCGCCGGTGGTCGCTTGCGCTCTATGGTTTTGCGCACGATTATGCACGGCATCGTGGCTTGATCGTTGCCGATACGAAGTTCGAGTTCGGGCATTTACCCGATGGTAGCTTGATTCTCATTGATGAAGCCCTCACACCGGATTCGTCCCGCTACTGGCTTGCCGAGACGTATCAACCAGGCAAGCCCCAACATGAATTCGACAAACAAATCCTCCGCCGCTGGCTTGATGAGCAGGGATGGAATCGGATGCCACCGCCGCCGCCTCTTGCACCAGAACTTATTGAGCAGCTCCGTCAACGCTACCACGAAGTGTTCGTTCGTCTTACGGCATCGCAACCGTCATAGTGGTCGCCGATGAATTACCCTGCTGGAATCTACGACGATACCGCCCCGACAGAGCCATTGCGGACGACTCAGTTGGAAGCATACGACTTCCCAACAATCATGGCAACGGTTGTGCTGGTGGGTATCGGATTGATTTCAATCTACAGCGCGACCTATCAAACGCCCATGGCGAGTTACTTTAGCAAACAATTGATCTTTGCACTCGTCGGTGCCGGTGTGTTTGTCGTTGCGCTCTTTGCACCTGTGCATCTGGTTCGGGCCAGCATCCCGCTGCTCTACGGTGTGGCGCTGGTTCTGTTGCTTGCGGTGTTGGTGCCAGGCATTGGGGTCAAGATTCATGGGCAGCGGTGTTGGATAGCCATTGGTGGTTTTCAATTTCAGCCGTCGGAGTTCGCAAAACTGGCAACACTCCTGATGGCAGGTTTCCAGGTAGCCTCCTGGCCGAGCAGGTCACCATCTGGCCGCGAACTGCTGCAATTGCTTGGGATTGTGCTTGTGCCAATGGTGCTCGTGCTGCTGGAAAAAGATGCCGGTACGGCATCGGTCTTTGCAGCGATGCTGCTCGGCATACTTTTGCTCGTTGGTGTGCCGATGGTGGTGTTGCTTTCGTTAGTGGTTGTGCCGGTGAGCGCAATCACAGCCATCCACGGGGCGATGTACCATACCGTTGTCGGTATGCTTGTGGTCGCGGTCATCGCAAGCACGGTTGGCTATGTGCTCGATCGTCGGTGGTGGGCACCAGTAGTGATACTTGCTGTGGTTGGACTTGTCAGTTACGGCAGCACGATCGCATTCGGCCATCTGCCCGAGTACCAGCGCGGTCGAATTCGCACCTTTTTTGAACCGGAAAAGTACCCCAAAGAAGAAGGCTACCACGTGCTGCAATCCCTGATCGCCATTGGCAGCGGCGGGGTCACAGGCAAAGGATACCTGCATGGTACACAAACGCAACTCCGCTACATTCCCGAACAGTGGACCGACTTCATTTTCTGTGTCCCGGCAGAAGAGTTTGGGTTCATTGGTGCAGCTATTGTCCTGGTGCTCTATGGCATTGTGCTCCTGCGGCTGGAACGGATATGGCGGTATTCGTCCGATCCGGTTGCGTCGGTGCTGACCTTCGGATTTGCGACGGTGGTGCTCTACCATGTGCTTGTCAACGTTGGGATGACAATCGGACTTATGCCAGTGATGGGGATTCCGTTGCCGCTCATGAGTGCTGGGGGGACGGCGCTCCTTGTCAACATGGCGACGATAGGACTGATTCTCAACTTCCACCGTCGCGCCCGGCTCGTCGAACGACTGCAGTAATGCAATGGCAATTCTGCTCACCTGTGGCGATCCGCATGGCATTGGCTTGGAATTACTCTTCCGAGCGCTTGCCGATGGTGCTCTCGACGACGCCACCTGTCGCCAATTGACACTGTGCGTACCGAGCGTGGTAGCAGCATCGTATGGCGATCTGCTGACGCGAGCTGGTCTGATTCCACCGGTCGAGGTGACGGCGACCGCGCTTCGAGTCGGCTCCCGGAGCATATCGCTGGTTGAATGTCCTGCCCCGGAGTACACACCGACATTTGGCATCCCGAGTATCGAGTCAGGAAGGATTGCGCGTGCGGCGCTCGAGTATGGCGCCGCTGCAATGCGGGGTGGTCAATACGATGCTCTCGTCACGCTTCCAGTCTCGAAAGAAGCGCTGCATTGGGCAGGGTTCCCTTTTGCTGGTCAAACGGAGTTTTTCGGGCATGTTGCTGGCTGCGAACCATTGATGGTGCTGGCATGCCAAGAGCTTCGCGTTGCACTGGTCACGATCCACGTTCCGCTTGAACAGGTCCCACCGCAGGTGACGTTCGAACGCGAGGTGCAGGTCATCGAGCAGTTCCATCGAGCGCTCGTGGAGGATTTCGGTGTGGTCTCGCCGCGGATTGCCGTGCTTGGGCTCAATCCGCATGCCGGTGAGCACGGTTTGCTCGGCGAGCACGAAGAACGCATCATAGCTCCTGCAATAGCGCATGTGCGGCAACGGGGCATTGCTGCCCATGGTCCGTTCGCTGCCGATGGCTTTTTCGCGCGCGGTCACTGGCAGCGCTACAGCGGAGTCGTCGCACAGTATCACGACCAAGGCCTCATCCCGCTGAAGATGCTTGCGCAGGGAAAAGGCGTCAACATTACCGCCGGATTGCCGTTTGTGCGCACATCTCCCGACCATGGCACAGCATTCGACATCGTCGGGACGGGCCGCGCCACGTACGCAAGTGTGCTGGCCGCTATCGCCATGGCGCAGTATCTTGCAACAAACCGTCGGCGACGGATCGGCTATGTTTCACCTTCCTAATTCTCCGCAGTATGGCAGACATTCAGAAGATTGTGGTTATTGGTGCCGGAACAATGGGCAACGGCATTGCACACGTCGCAGCACAGTGTGGCTATGCAGTGACGCTGGTTGATGTTGCTCAAGAGCAGCTCGACCGCGCGCTTGCTACGATTCGGGCAAACCTTGAGCGGCAAGCAAAGAAGGGTGCCATTGCCGAAGGCGACATTTCCTCAATTCTGGCGCGTATCACACCGGCAACCGATCTTGCTCCTGCCGCTGCCAGCGCGGATATTGCAATCGAGGCAGCAAGCGAAAATTTCGACGTCAAGCGCTCCATCTTCGAGACGCTCGATAACGCTGCACCGCCGCACTGCGTCTTGGCATCGAACACATCTTCGATTTCAATCACTGCAATTGCTGCAACGACCACCCGTGCCGATCGTGTCATTGGCATGCACTTTTTCAACCCCGTGCCGGTGATGAAGCTCTGCGAAATCGTACGCGGCCAATCCACCAGTGACGAAACGTACGCGACCACCTTTGCGCTGGCACAAGCGCTCGGCAAGACACCAGTGACGGTGCAGGACTACCCCGGCTTCGTTTCGAACCGCATCCTGATGCCGATGATCAACGAAGCGATCTACTGCTTGATGGAGGGTGTTGCCTCCGCTGAAGACATTGACACGGTCATGAAGCTCGGAATGAATCATCCGATGGGGCCACTGCAGCTTGCCGATTTCATCGGTCTGGACGTCTGCTTGGCGATCATGGAAGTTCTCCACGAAGGCTTGGGTGACGACAAATACCGTCCCTGCCCATTACTGCGACGCATGGTGGCTGCAGGGTTGTTGGGACGCAAGACGGGACGTGGGTTTTACAGCTATTAGCGCGCACCAGCGAGCATATCCAGCGTCCGTCGGGACACCAACAGTGTGACACGGTGTGAGCTGGTGTGGTCGCTGCAGGAGCATTCGTCAGATTTTTCTCTTGGTTTGTAGGGATTTGTTGCGTAGATTTGGGTTGAACCTGTGGTGATGTTCCATCCATTGGTGAGGTACGGTCATGATGCGTGCAATGAACCGAGTGAGTGCTCATTCCGGCAGGGAAGGTGAGTGTGATGCCGGACTGTCCTCCGCCGTACATGATCATTTGGCGTTCGGGGTGCCGAGCATATGAGTGTCCATAATCGGAGGAGGATAGAGATGGTCGCGTTACTCTTGTTGCTTGTTGGTGTTGGTGTTGGTGCGTGGTCGCAGGAGGTGCACCGGGACACGATGGTTGGCAACATTTGGCTCGAATGGATACGAAAGCCGACCCGTCTGGTGCCGGATACCTCTCCTATTCGAATCGTGCCTCTTGGTGGGAATGATAAAGTGTGGATGTGGCCTTCGAAGCTTTCGTGGCTAAGTAGTGAGCGTCTTGCGGTTGTTCACCCGCTCAGATCATGGGGTTGTCGCAGAGCTGTACGATACAGCCGCCCGTGCACAAGTCGCTGGGCTGTATTACTTTTTTCCTCATGATGGGTGCGAGTGAAAAATGGCATGCATCGCAGTTGCGGAGACTCCGCACCGGAGGTATTGGTTTATGGGGCGTTAGCTTTTGGGGACATACTAATGAACACTACTAAAATAAGCATACCCACGATTCCGATGTTTTTTGAGCTCGACACGATGTTGGGTGTAAAGCGCATTGTGAAGGATACTACGTGGTACGGTCGGGTGTATCCTCCAATGGGTAGCGATCCTTATTCAAGTTACCCATTTATATGGCGTGGGTATGGTCATGTGTACGAGGCGGAGAGTTTTGATGGGAATGTGTGCTACATGATGTCGGATACATCATGGAAGCGTTGGTGGTTTGTGCTGTACACGGATGATTTAGCGACCAAGGCGGTGGTGCGGAATTACCCGCTGCCGTTTGCCGTGAGCATCCGGGATACTCTGGGGCGGGATACTACGTGTCAATTGGTGGTGATGCCGTTTGCAGTCCGTGCCAGTCGGATGGGGATTGCTGCGCGGTCAGTGACGTCTGATAGTGAGCGAGTCATCGTGCTGTTCCGTGGGGAGAATTTCGATGATATCCGAGCGATTCGTTTGCCGAGAGCTGATCTTGATTTCGTGGGTGTCAGAATCAGCGGCTATCTCCGAGAGCTTGAGTACTTTGTCGAGGATGGGTATGTGATTGATGCAGCCATGCGGGGGAACCGGTTTGTGTTGTCGAAGGTGTGGGAGAACGGCAAGGTGGAATGGGAGCAGTATCCGGTTAATCAGGTGCTGGCAGGGGCACGGTCGTTGGCGCAGGACTACATGTACTATCGCCTCAAGCGGTCGCGGTGGGGTGGTTGGTATCTTTTGGGTCGCTCCTGGAGGTCGGGGCTCTCGTTTGTTGCCCGTCTCAATGGTCAGGGGAGGGTCACTGGTTATTATCGCATCGAGGTTCAGAATCAGTGGACCGATGGGGACAATTACGCGATGGTAGATGTTGAGGAGCATTACGCGGACAGTAGTTTTTACGTGTTGGCGACCTACGACACAGTGCTTGCGTTGATGAAGTTTGGGATGCGCCCGTCGGATACAACGGGGATTGACGTGGCGGTGGATACGACGTTATCGGTCGCGGGGAGAGTTGGGGTTGGGACGATGGAGCTTTCTCCTCATCCGGTGTGTCGAGGCCAGGAGGTGGAGGTGAGATTGCCGGAGGGATTTGATCGAGGTGAGGTACGTCTGGTGTTGTACAGTGTTGGTGGTCGAGTTGAGGCAGTCTCTACGCTGGTGAACGGTGGTGGGGTGGTACAGTTGCCACTTTCGGTGGGCGCGGGAGTCTATGTTTTGCAGGCAGAAGGCGGTGGTGGCCGGATTCTGCGGCGGTTGGTAGTGGTGATGGAGTAGAGGAGGCTGTCGCCACTGGTGCGCAAGAACGCCTCTGATGGCTGGCCGTTCAGTGGTGAGCTGGCCAGGCAGTCGCGCAACGTGGTAACTTCGAGCGCTCACACTACCAGCACTGCCGATGCGAATTCTGGTGATCCGGCTCAGCTCGCTTGGCGATGTACTCCTTGCAACACCTGTTGTGCGGTTGCTTCGCGGTGCGTTCCCCGCTGCGCAGATTGACGTTGCCGTCGCGCAGGACTTCGCTGCAGTTTGGGAGCACAACCCCTACGTAAGCCGCATTATCGCCGTTGATCGCTCGCTCGATGCATGGAGGATGGCACGCACTGCGCGGGCGGCGATGGCTACGCAGTATGATGTGATCGTTGACCTTCAGCGGAACATTCGTAGTTATGCGCTCAGGTGGGGCCGTGCTCGCCGCGTGCTGCGCTCTCCGAAGTATCGGCTCCAAAAGCTCCTCTTGGTCAAGGCAAAACGAACGTTCCGTCCGATGCCGCACGTCGTCGAGCGGTATCTCGGGGCGCTCGAGCCGCTCGGCATTGCCGATGATGGAGGCGGGGTAGAGCTGTGGCTGCCCGAAGAGCGCTCGCACGCGGTGTATCCACCCGTCAACCGACAGCCACCGGCGGATCCGACGATCGGCATTGCACCGGGCGCCCGGCACAACACGAAACGATGGTTGCCGAGCGGCTTTGCAGCCGTTGCGCAGACACTGCAACGCCAGGGATGGCGGGTCATCGCGCTCGGAAGCAAGTCAGAGCGCGACCTGTGCGAGACGGTCGTCGCAGGTCTGGACCGCAGCAGGACGCTCAACGCGGCGGGCAGTTCGCTCGAGGAGACAGCGCGATTGCTCGATCAGTGTACGCTCGTGCTGAGCAACGATAGTGCAGCAGTACACCTTGCTGCGGCACGGCGAGTGCCGGTCGTTGTCGTCTATGGTTCAACGGTACCAACGCTTGGGTTTACGCCGTATCGCGTCCCGTACCGAGCAGTTGAGGTAGAGCTTTCCTGCCGGCCATGTACACACATCGGACGCTCGGCGTGCCCTCGAGAGCATTTTGGTTGCATGCAGTACGTGACACCAAACGATGTGCTCAGAGCAATCGCTTCGCTGGAGGCTACGACGGCCGGGTTGGGCGGAGGTCAATCTCGCTAACCATCGTACGTTCGGGCGCCGAGAGCGCAAAGACCACGGCTGCTGCGACATCTTCTGGCTGCGTGATGTGGTCGCCGCGTTTATTGATCGAGGAAAAGCCTGTATCCACTGATCCAGGGCAAATTGTAATGACGCGAATGTTGTGCTGTCGAACTTCGAGCATGAGGGAGCTTGCCCATCCGCGGAGTGCCCATTTTGTCGCAGCATAGCCAGTTCCGCCGGCGAAGCTGTTCTTCCCAGCAAGCGAGGCGATGTTGACAATCGCACCATGCTGTGCTGCGATCATCTGGGGGAGCACGGCGCGAGTGAGCACCATCGGCGCACGAACGTTGAGCCGCCACATCGCATCGAACTCTTCCGCGGTCAGTTCGATGGCGGGTTTGAAGATGCCAATGCCGGCATTGTTGACGAGCACATCAATGCGGCCAGCCCAATCGAGCGCAGACGAAACGATGCGCTCAGCTGTGCTATCATCGGTGATGTCAGCCGGAACAGCAAGGACGCGACGTTCCTCGGTATTGTGCAGTTGCTCCAGCTCGGCAAGGCGATCAGCCGATCGAGCAACCGCGAGCACACGGTATCCCTGCTCGATGAGTGCGTCTGCAATTGCGCGTCCTATTCCACGACTTGCGCCGGTGACGATTGCTGTTGGTGATGCTGTGCTGTCCATTGGTGGAAAAGCTGGTCGGTTCAACATGCGGTAACGCAAAGTTATCGCATCCGGGGTGAGCGTAACTTTGTGGAGCAATTTTCTCCCCAGTGGTGCCATGCCAAACCACGCTATGTATCCAGGCACGTTCGATCCGATTACCTACGGGCATGTGGATGTGATCGAACGCGCTGCTGCAATGTTCGATCGGGTTACGGTCGTCGTTGCGGTCAATACACAGAAAACGACGCTGTTCAGCCAAGAAGAGCGCCGTGTGCTTGCCGAACAGTCGCTCAAGCATTTGCCGAATGTTGGAGTGGACCTCTACCGCGGTCTGACCGTGGACTATGCCCGCACTCATGGCATTACGACGATCATTCGCGGTGTTCGAGCGATATCGGACTTCGAGTATGAGTTTCAAATGGCGCTGATGAACCGGAAGCTCGAACCCTCGGTGACGACGATCTTCATGATGCCGAACGAGCGGTACACGTTTTTGAATTCGAGCATTGTTCGTGAGCTGGCGCGGTATGGTGTGGCATTGGAGGAGTTCGTTCCCCCACCGGTTGCCGAGGCATTGCGTGCACGATATGCTTCCGCATCGTGATGGATGAATTTGCACGATTCCTGGAGCGGGCACTCCGCCAGACGCTGCCCGGATGGGAGGCACAGCAACGCATGATGCCGCGATTTCCGGATGGACAGGTGCGGGACGTCACTCCACCAGCGAATGCTCGGAAGTCGGCTGTGGCGGTTGTTATCGGGTCGTCTCCGGAGCCGTCGGTACTGCTGACACTTCGCAGCACGCGGCTTGGCCACCATCGTGGTCAGCTCAGTTTTCCCGGCGGGCGTATCGAAGACGGAGAAACTGCTTCGGAGGCTGCGCTCCGAGAACTGTGGGAAGAAGTCGGCATTGCTAGGACGCACGTCCGAGTGCTGGGAAAACTTTCGCCGTTCTATACGCCACCGTCGAATTCGGCGATAGAGCCGGTTGTGATGGTGTGCGCCGATCGTCTAGAATGCATGCTCAACTACGATGAGGTCGAGGAAGCTTTTTGGGTTTCCTTAGAGGAATTGCTTGGATCGGCAGTCGAGAGGATTTGGGAGCTTCCGTATGGGACCATGATTGTGCCCCAGTGGTTGGTGCATCCACGCGTACCGCTGTGGGGAGCAACGGCTGTGATACTGTCTGAGCTGTTGGTTCTCTACGAAGGCTGGCTCAGTCAACGAGCGACTCCGTCAGCATCAACACCGACCGATCAGCATTGAGCGTAGCACTAATGCCGACGGGCAGGCTGAGTTTTCCGCGTATGTGTCCGTACGGCAGGTGCAGAATCGACGGCGGATTTCCGGCACGGACAACATACTCAGCAATGATGTGCTCCACCGGGCGCCGTGGTGTTGCAGATTGGCGCGTGGTATCCTCGGTGAATGTTCCGAATGCAATGCCGCTGCATCGCCGGAGCTGCCCGCTCAGTGCCAGTTGACAGAGCATCCGATCAATGCGGTAGGGCTCTTCGCCGATATCTTCGAGGACAAGGATGCACCCATCGAGCGAGGGCATGTATTCGGTACCGCACAGTGCTGCAACCAGCGATAGCGTTCCTGGCATGAGTGGTCCTGTGGCACTGCCGGGCTGAAGGCAATCATCGGGCGTTCCGTGCCAGAGGGCATGTTCGGCGACCGGTTCGCACAGCAGCGACCAAAACAATGCTTCGCTGGCGGGGTCGAGATTGGCAAAATCAACTGCTACCATCAGTCCGCTCACTGTCGGCAACGCAGCACGCTGGTAGAGCGCCCATTGGAGTGCGGTGATGTCGGAAAAACCAACGAAGATTTTCCGGCTCCGAGCAATGCTATCCCAGTCGAGCAGATCCAGGAGGCGCATGGTTCCGTAACCGCCACGCACGCAGAAGATCGCATCAATGGTCGGATCGCTGAAGAATGCGTTCAGTTCAGCCGCACGCAGTGCATCAGTTCCGGCCAGGTAGCCATCGGCACTTCGGAGGCTTTCTCCGAGGACGATTCGATAGCCGAGAGATTCCAGGTAGCAGATCCCAGTATGGAGCACGTGTTCATCCCGCAGCGGGGAGGCTGGAGCAACCAGCGCAATTGTTCCGCCAGGGCGGAGACGCTTTGGCTTGTTGAGGGGCATCTTCGAATCGGGAAATTGAGTGCGGTGCAAAATTGGCATTGCAATTGCAGTACAGCAAGAGTACATGTCCAACAACTCCAGTCCCAACGGAGGACACTTTCATGGACGATCGCAGTCAGTGCCAACTGAACGTTGTGTGGGAAGGCCCGCTCTGCCAGGCCAGTTCGCTTGCAACAATCAACCGTGAGCAGGGATGGAACCTTGCCCGGTCGGGAGTCGTGCAATTGGTGATGATTCCTCCCGTTGATGAGCATCCTACCGCGGTATCGCCGAAACTGGATACGCTTGCAGCCTACAACGTCCGACATACCGAGCCTACGCTGATCCAAGCACCGGTTGTATGGGTGCGCCACCAATGGCCCCCACAGCGGGAACGCCCACGTGGCGCGACGTGGATCATCATGCAGCCCTGGGAAATGAGCATGCTGCCAACCGAGTTTGTTGACATCTTCAATCAAGCCGATGAAGTCTGGACACCCTCGACCTTCTGCCGACAGGTGTTCGTTCGATCGGGTGTGGATCCCGACAAGGTGCAAGTGATCCCCAATGGGATTGACCCTGCAGTCTTCACTCCAGCCGGCGAGGTGCCCCCGTTGCCAACGACGAAACGGTTCAAGTTCCTCTATGTCGGCGGAACCACCTACCGCAAGGGCTTCGACGTTCTGCTCGAGGCCTATGTTCGGGCATTCACTGCTGCCGATGATGTTTGTTTGGTGGTCAAGGACTGTGGCACGCGGACGTACTACCGTGGACAAACTGCCGAAGATTTGATCGCCAAGGTGCGTGCAACGCCGAACACCCCGGAGATTCTCTATGCCGATGCTGATCTTAGCGACGAACAGATGGCGCAACTGTATCGTGCCTGCGATGTGTTGGTAGCGCCATATCGAGGGGAGGGCTTCTGCATGCCAGCATTGGAAGCGATGGCGTGTGGGTTGCCTGTGGTCGTTACCGTTGGTGGTGGCACTGACGATTTCGTGGACGAAACGGTTGGTTGGCTCATTCCAGCAGAGGAGCGTGCTCTCGGTCAGAATGTGGACGGGCGCGAATTCCCCGGCACAGTAAGCTTGCTCGAGCCGGATGTCGGCGTGCTCGTCGAAACGTTGCGGTACTGCTACGAGCATCCCCAACAATGCCGGGACAAAGGTATTGCCGCGTCACTGCGGGCACGGACAGAATGGACCTGGCACCGCTCGACGCTCAAACTTCTCTCCCGACTCGATGTACACTTGGGAACGTCAACGGCAGCTGCAGCTGCTCTCACGCTGGGCGATCATACCGACACGATGATACTCTTTGCGCGAGCTGAGCACGCTCACCGCATGGGTGCTATCGACGATGCGATCGAGTACTACCACCAATGCTTCGACCGGAAGGACCTGCCGCTCAAGTATAAACTGCTGGCGATTCATCGCATGGCGTCATTCTGCTTGGTCGAGGAAGAATACGACCTCTGCCGCCAGTATTTGGAGAAGGCCGAGGGGCTCTCTGCAGGCCATCCGGACACGCGCTACGTGCGTGCGGTGTACGATGCCGCCCAGGAACAGTGGCACCATGCCTTGGGAGAATTGACAGCGTTGATGAACGACTGGCACCACGTGCAATTCGAAACGATGATCGGGATTACGCTCGACCGTCTTCTCTGCGACAGCGCTCGTGCTTTGATGAATCTTGGCTTCCCCGACGATGCTCGCCAGCTCTACGAGAAAGCACTCGAATACAACCCGGACAACCCCGATGCTTGTTACGGTGTGGCGCTCTGCTTCAAAGGTATTGGCAACGTCGTCAAGGCGCGCACGATGCTGGAATGGGCTATCCGCTTGCGCCCGGAGTATGCGGGGTTGATCGAGCTCGACAGCAGTGAGTAGTCCGTTCTCATGGTATCACTCACACACCGGCGGCGCTGCCACTTCTGGCAGCGCCGCATGATTTATGACTGCGGTGACTGTCGTTGCTGCTCGATGATGCGGAGCTTTGTTTTGAGGGCGCTTCCTAACTCGATTCCACGCGTATTAGCATAGTTGATCAGGGCAATGAGCACATCTGCCGCTTCGTCGGCATAGCGTTCGTGCTCGATGGTGAGACCTTTCCACTGCTTCTTTTCAAGGTTAGCAAGTTCGCCGACTTCCCCGCAGAGCTCGAGACAGAAAAATTCTGGCATCCGCTCTGGGAAATTCTCGCGCTGGTAAGCATCGAACCGAGACTGCAAACGGGGAAGCAATTCCTCACACGCGGTCAAGAGTGCTTCGAACGATGTTGCATACGGAGCCATAAGCACCTCCCAAAAGAATGTGGATAACACTTTGCACAGAGCGAAGATAGCACGCCAGAGGGGAAATTACGGGAAAGTACGTATTGGCATCATGCCTTGTGAGGGCGAATTTTGAATGCGACACGAAAACCGCACGTAACCATCGAATTGGTGCTTCGATCGTGTGTCGGAATACTTCTGACGGCAACGATGCAACGAGCGGTTACCTTGCGCTTGACCAGAGAGTATCACTGTTCCTGAAAGTGTGCGATGAACTCGATGCGCCCCGTTTGGTTGGTTGTAGCTGCGCTCGTGCTTGGTCTGCGGTCTGTAGCATGGAGTTGTCCGACAACATTCACCTTGAGTGTACTGACACCGCAGCCCTGCCAGTTCGAGCAGATCGTCCTTGAACTTAGTGGGAACGAAACCAATGTCACCTACACGTTGCTGGCAAATGGCTTGCCCTTGAGTGGTGTTAGTCAGAGCGTTGTCAATGGTCGTCGCCGCTTTACCGTTACGGGTGGACTGCAAAATGGGAGCTATACATTTTCCGTGCAAGCAACACTGGATACCTGTACGATTGTGATGGGGAATGTGACGCTAACGGTCTATACACCTGCTGTCCCGATACTTTCGCTATCGTCGCTCAACCAGATTTTGTGCTATGGCGACCCGGGTACCATTGTTGTGGTCAATACTGATCCGCAAGCAAGCTACACTGTTCGCGATGGCAATACTGTGGTTGCTGGTCCGACCCAGGGCAACGGGGGACAAATACAGTTTGTGCTCCCGGCATCGCTTTTTCCTCAAAGTGGGATGAAGACCTTTTCTGTGCGAGCTACTGCGCTCGGCAACAGTCAGTGTTACGCTGAAACAGCCAATGGTCCGCTCGACGGCGCAACATTCATCGTGTATGGTTTGCCGCCAGCACCGCAGATCAGTGCACCGGAACCGTTTGCATGCAGTCCTGGCGGTGCAGCGCGAGTCCTTGTTCAAAATGCTGTCGCTGGCTACGTCTATCAAGTGCTCGATGGAAACACAGCAGTGTTTTCCGTGTTAGCGCAGTCCACTGGCCCGCTCGATATTACCAATATTCCCGTAACACCTGCATCGCCCGGACTTGGATTTGGAACGCGGTCAGTTACGGTGGTTGCTATCAATCCCAACAATAACAACTGTCGAATTCAGTCCACGTCGAGCGTCACGATCACGGTCGTAAGCCGACCTGCAACGCCACAGCTTGCAACGGGTACGAACACGCAAGTTTACTGCGATGCTCCGGGCGGTGTTACTGGATATGCGATCGTTGCCAATGGGGAAGCAGGCGTGACGTATGAAGTGCGGCGAGTCGGGACAAATGCGCTCGTCGCAACTGCTATAGGGCAGGCTGGGGTGGTAACCATTCCAATAAGCGGCTTGACTGCAAGTGGGTCCCCCCATCAATTTCGTGTCTATGCGATCAGCAATCAGACTGGCTGTGTCTCGGACCCAAGTGGAACGCTGACGATTGTTGTCAACTCGACGCCAACAGTAACTGCGTCCGTGCAAGCCGGTGGTTCATCCGCAACACTGTGCATGGGCTATACAAGCTCTGTTACACTCATCGGAAGCAGTAGCGGAGCCGTGAGCTTCCAATGGCTGCTCAATGGCAGTCCTATTGCCGGTGCAACGACGACCAGCTATACCGTTCCTACCGGCTTGAGTGTGGGGACCTACATGTATCAGCTCAGAGCAACAAATTCACTCGGCTGTAGCAGCACGTCTTCGGTTGTAACCGTTTCCGTGGTGGCAGCGCCAGCGGTAGCAGTTTCATCAAGCGGTTCGACGAACTTGTGCACAGGGTACTCAAGCGGTCCGACGTTGACATCATCAGTGAGCGGCTGCAGCAGTGCGACGTATCAATGGCAGCTCAACGGCAGCCCGATTAGTGGTGCGACGAGTTCGAGTTACACGGTGCCGGCAGGCCTGAGTGCTGGGACGTACGTGTACACGGTTGTTGTGACGTGTGGCAGTTGCAGTGCGACGTCCAGCAGCGTGACGGTGACCGTCAGCCCAGCGCCGGCGGTGACAATCAGCACAAGCGGTTCGACGAACTTGTGCACAGGGTACTCAAGCGGTCCGACGTTGACATCATCAGTGAGCGGCTGCAGCAGTGCGACGTATCAATGGCAGCTCAACGGCAGCCCGATTAGTGGTGCGACGAGTTCGAGTTACACAGTGCCGGCAGGCCTGAGTGCTGGGACGTACGTGTACACGGTTGTTGTGACGTGTGGCAGTTGCAGTGCGACGTCGAACAGTGTGACGGTGACCGTCAGCCCAGCGCCGACGGTGACGATCAGCGCAAGCGGCTCGACGAACTTGTGCACCGGGTACTCAAGCGGTCCGACGTTGACATCATCAGTGAGCGGCTGCAGCAGTGCGACGTATCAATGGCAGCTCAACGGCAGCCCGATTAGTGGTGCGACGAGTTCGAGTTACACGGTGCCGGCAGGCCTGAGTGCTGGGACGTACGTGTACACGGTTGTTGTGACGTGTGGCAGTTGCAGTGCGACGTCCAGCAGCGTGACGGTGACCGTCAGCCCAGCGCCGACGGTGACAATCAGCGCAAGCGGCTCGACGAACTTGTGCACAGGGTACTCAAGCGGTCCGACGTTGACATCATCAGTGAGCGGCTGCAGCAGTGCGACGTATCAATGGCAGCTCAACGGCAGCCCGATTAGTGGTGCGACGAGTTCGAGTTACACAGTGCCGGCAGGCCTGAGTGCTGGGACGTACGTGTACACGGTTGTTGTGACGTGTGGCAGTTGCAGTGCGACGTCGAACAGTGTGACGGTGACCGTCAGCCCAGCGCCGACGGTGACAATCAGCGCGAGCGGCTCGACGAACTTGTGCACTGGGTATTCGAGCGGCCCGACGCTGACATCATCAGTGAGCGGTTGCAGCAGTGCGACGTATCAATGGCAGCTCAACGGCAGCCCGATTAGTGGTGCGACAGGTTCGAGCTACACGGTGCCGGCAGGATTGAGCGCTGGGACGTACGTGTACACGGTGGTTGTGACGTGTGGCAGTTGCAGTGCGGCGTCGAACAGCGTGACGGTGACCGTCAGCCCAGCGCCGACGGTGACAATCAGCGCAAGCGGCTCGACGAACTTGTGCACCGGGTACTCAAGCGGTCCGACGTTGACATCATCAGTGAGCAGTTGCAGCAGTGCGACGTATCAATGGCAGCTCAACGGCAGCCCGATTAGTGGTGCGACGAGTTCGAGTTACACGGTGCCGGCAGGCCTGAGTGCTGGGACGTACGTGTACACGGTTGTTGTCACGTGTGGCAGTTGCAGTGCGACGTCGAATCCGATTTCGATAACCGTGACGACGCCACCGACAGTCAGCGTCGGTGTATTTGGTTCGACTTCCTTGTGTGTGGGGTATTCAACGCCGCCACTTCTGGCGGTAAGTGTGAGCGGTTGTAGTAGCAGCGTATCGTATCAGTGGCGATTGAATGGTTTTGCGATTCCTGGTGCAACGACAGCGATGTACACAGTGCAGAGTGGATTGCCAGCGGGTACGTATTCGATTACTGTCGAGGTAAGCTGTAATGGTTGCAGCGTTACCTCTTCGGGAACAACGTTGAGTGTGGTGCCGCCACCGAATCCAACTATTGCGCTGCAAAGTGGGCAGACGACTTTCTGCCAGGGTGCATCAACAACAGCAACACTTGCTGTATCGCAGACCTTCGCTCAGTATCAGTGGCAGCGGAATGGCTCGGATATTCCTGGTGCAACTAACCAAACGTACGTTGTGCCGAATTCACTCCCGGCTGGTATTCACATGTTCACTGTTCGTGTCACCGATGCAAGTGGCTGTAGCGGGACTTCAACAGCCGCAATGGCAATTACTGTTCTGCAATCCCCAACGCCGACAATCTCAATTCTTGCCGGCGCAGCAACCTGGTGCGTTGGGTCGCCAATCTCAACAGTGCTTACGACCCAAATGGGGTACTCGAGCTACCAATGGTACCTCAATGGAACCCCGATACCAGGTGCAACAAACTTTGTGTACAGTGTCCCAACCACGCTTGGCGTCGGTGTGTACGCCTACACGGTGGTTGCAACAAATAGTCTTGGCTGCACAGGGAGTTCGTCCCCACAGCTTATTCTGGTGCTCCAGAGCCCAACAGTGACTGCAACATCTTCGATGAATCCGGCGACCTTCTGTGAAGGAGCAACAACGACGCCGGTTTTGAGTGCAACACCAGGAATGATGAACTACCAGTGGTACATGAATGGAGTCGCAATACCGGGTGCGAATCAGGCAACATACACGGTACCTTCATCGCTCACTGTTGGGACATACAGTTTTTATGTGGTCGGTTCGAGTTCGAATAGTTGCACAGGAACCTCGAACACTATCACGGTGACTGTCCAACAGGCGCCCTCCATCACCATAAGCTGCATCAACAATGCAGCAACGACGCTGTGTAGTGGTTATTCGACAGCGCCCGTGCTCAGTGCGAGTGTGGGTAACTGCAATGGCACCATCAGCTACCAGTGGCTGCTCAATGGCTCGCCGATTGTGGGTGCGACAAATGCAACGTATCCAGTTCCATCCGGACTGAGTCCCGGTAGCTACGTGTATCGCTTGCAGGCGATGTGTGGCGTCTGTAGTAGTCTATCGAATACAATCACCGTTACCGTGCTGAGTGCACCGCAAGCGAGCATCAGTGCCAGTGGTCCGACCGCGCTGTGCAGTGGTTATACAGCGGCGCCCCAGTTGACGTCGGCTGTGAGTGGCTGCAGTGGGACGACAACATACCAGTGGTATCACAATGGTGCTCCCGTTGTCGGTGCTACAAGCGCGAATTATCAAGTACCCCTGGGCTTGAATGTTGGCACTCATGTGTACACCCTCATTGCAACGTGTGGGTCTTGCTCCGGCACATCCAATAGCATTAGTATCACCGTTGGATTATCACCGACTGTTACTGCATCGGTCAGCGGCGGTGGAACGTCGGCAACGGTTTGCACGAATGCATCGAGCTTTCCGGTGATCAGTGCGGTTGTATCGAATTGTACTAGCACGCCTGCCTATCAATGGCAGCTCAACGGTAGCCCAATTACTGGTGCAACGGATCCAAGCTATACCGTTCCTCCGACGCTGGGTGTGGGTACGTGGAATTTTACTGCTGTCGTTACCTGTGGTGGGTGTAGCACTACCTCCAATACAGTGGTTCTGACCGTTGCACAGTCGCCGACAGTTCAAATCAATACCACTGGTTCGACATCGCTTTGCACTGGTTATACACAAGGTCCACTCTTGACAGCATCAGCGAGCAACTGTTCTGGAACGCCAACATATCAATGGTACCGTGATGGCCAACTCCTGACTGGCGCTACGAACGCTTCGCTACCAGTTCCCACAGGCCTTGCAAGCGGAACGTACAGCTATGCGGTTGCAGTAACCTGCGGCGGTTGCACAGCGACGGCATCGGTCACGGTAACCGTCAATCCGTCGGCCACAGTGTCCATCTCAACCTACCAGCCAACCCAACTCTGCACCGGCTATAGTGCTGGTCCAGTGCTTCAATCAACAGTGATGTGCCTCGGCTCGCCATCATATCAATGGTTGCTCAATGGTAACCCGATTAGTGGTGCCACGGGGTTGACCTATTCTGTGCCTACTGGATTGGCAGTGGGAAGCTATACCTATGCGTTACAAATTACCTGCGGTTCCTGCACAACGTTATCGAATGCAATCGTTGTCACTGTGGCGCAATCGCCGACGGTAATGATCCTTAGCTCAGGTTCCACAATGCTGTGCACGGGTTATGCAAGTGCACCGACGCTGACAGCATCAGTAACCAACTGTAGTGGTACGCCACAGTACCAGTGGTATCTCAACAATTCTCCCATCACTGGTGCAACAACTGCAACCTATACCATTCCGTTGGGGCTTAGCCCTGGCTCATACTCGTATGCAGTTGTTGTTACATGCGGTTCGTGCAGCACGAGCTCGACGCCTACCACCGTTGTTGTTTCTCAAGCTCCGAGCGTGAGTATTTCTGCCGTCGGTCCAACGACGCTGTGCAGCGGATATACCAGTGTGCCTGTTCTTGTGGCATCTGTGTCATCGTGTACAAGCACCCCGCAGTATCAATGGTACCTTGGCAGCAGTCCTATCAATGGTGCTACCGCCAGCAATTTCACATTGCCAACAGGTCTGAGCACTGGCACATATAACTACAGCGTGGCTGTTACCTGCGGATCCTGCACGACAACATCTGGAGCGTTGGCTGTAACGGTTACCCAATCGCCCTCGGTGACAATTGCAGCATCTGGCACAACGCAGCTCTGCACGGGTTATTCGAGCGGTCCGATCCTGTCGTCGAGTGTCAGTAATTGCTCCGGAGCGGCAACCTACCAATGGTATCTCAACAATGCAGCAATTGTCGGAGCAACAAACTCATCCTATGCAGTTCCTACGGGACTTTCTGCTGGGTTGTACACCTACACCTTGATGGTGACCTGTGCCAGTGGATGCAGCGGCTACTCGAATATGGTTCACGTTCTGATTCAGAAAACGCCAACTGCTACGGCAACCGTAAGTGGGGCGAGCCTGCTATGCACTGGATACACCACGTCACCAATGCTGACGGTTAGCGTGGGCCATTGCACGACAACTCCCCAGTATCAATGGTACATTGACGGCAGCCCCATTACTGGAGCAACAACATCAACGTACACACTCCCTACGGGTCTTAGTGCAGGCACCTACACATACACTGTTAGCGTTACATGTGGAATTTGCACAGGGACCTCGAACCCAGTTGCTGTCACTGTTGCCCAATCCCCCAGCGTGTCCATTGCAACATCTGATGCAACTTCATTGTGCACCGGCTACTCAAGCGGCCCGACGCTGACATCATCGGTGAGCAATTGCAGCGGGACGGCGCAGTACCAGTGGTACCAGAACAGCGTTGCAATCGTTGGCGCGACGAGTTCGAGTTACACGGTGCCGGCAGGCCTGAGTGCTGGGACGTACGTGTACACGCTCGTTGTCACGTGTGGCAGTTGCAGTGCGACGTCGAATAGCGTGACGGTGACGGTCAGCCAGACGCCGGCGGTGACAATCAGCACAAGCGGCTCGACGAACTTGTGCACCGGCTACTCAAGCGGTCCGACGCTGACATCATCGGTGAGCAATTGCAGCGGGACGGCGCAGTACCAGTGGTACCAGAACAGCGTTGCAATCGTTGGCGCGACGAGTTCGGGTTACACGGTGCCGGCAGGCCTGAGTGCTGGGACGTACGTGTACACGGTGGTTGTGACGTGTGGCGGATGCAGTGCGACCTCAAACAGTGTGACGGTGACGGTAAGCCCATCGCCGAGCGTGACGATCAATGCCAATGGTTCGACGAGCCTGTGCGTTGGGTATTCGAGTGGGCCGACGCTGACCTCCTCGGTGAGCAATTGCAGCGGGACGGCGCAGTACCAGTGGTACCAGAACAGCGTTGCAATCGTTGGCGCGACAGGTTCGAGCTACACGGTGCCAGCAGGCCTGAGTGCTGGGACGTACACGTACACGCTGGTTGTCACATGCGGCAGTTGCAGCGCGACGTCCAGCAGCGTGACGGTGACGGTGAGCCAGACGCCGACGGTGACAATCAGCGCGAGCGGCTCGACGAACTTGTGCACCGGGTATTCGAGCGGCCCGACGTTGACCTCCTCGGTGAGCAATTGCAGCGGGATGGCGCAGTACCAGTGGTACCAGAACAGCGTTGCAATCGTTGGCGCGACGAGTTCGAGTTACACGGTGCCAGCAGGCTTGAGTGCTGGGACGTACGTGTACACGCTCGTTGTCACGTGTGGCAGTTGCAGTGCGACATCGAATAGCGTGACGGTGACGGTGAGCCAGACGCCGACGGTGACAATCAGCGCGAGCGGCTCGACGAACTTGTGCACCGGGTATTCGAGCGGCCCGACGCTGACCTCCTCGGTGAGCAATTGCAGCGGGACGGCGCAGTACCAGTGGTACCAGAACAGCGTTGCAATCGTTGGCGCGACAGGTTCGAGCTACACGGTGCCAGCAGGATTGAGTGCAGGGACGTACACGTACACGCTTGTTGTCACGTGCGGCAGTTGCAGTGCGACGTCGAACAGTGTGACGGTGACCGTCAGCCCATCGCCGACGGTGACAATCAGCGCGAGTGGCTCGACGAACTTGTGCACCGGGTATTCGAGCGGCCCGACGCTGACCTCATCGGTGAGCAATTGCAGCGGGACGGCGCAGTACCAGTGGTACCAGAACAGTGTTGCAATCGTTGGCGCGACAGGTTCGAGCTACACGGTGCCGGCAGGATTGAGTGCGGGGACGTACACGTACACGCTCGTTGTCACGTGCGGCAGTTGCAGCGCTACCTCAAACAGCGTGACGGTGACGGTGAGCCCATCGCCGACGGTGACAGATCAGCGCGAGCGGCTCGACGAACTTGTGCACCGGGTATTCGAGCGGACCGACGCTGACCTCCTCGGTGAGCAATTGCAGCGGGACGGCGCAGTACCAGTGGTACCAGAACAGCGTTGCAATCGTTGGCGCGACGAGTTCGAGCTACACGGTGCCGGCAGGCTTGAGTGCGGGGACGTACACGTACACGCTGGTTGTCACGTGTGGCAGTTGCAGTGCGACGTCGAACAGCGTGACGGTGACGGTCAGCCCATCGCCGAGCGTGACGATCAGCGCCAATGGTTCGACGAGCCTGTGCGTTGGGTATTCGAGTGGTCCGACGCTGACCTCGAGCGTGGTGGGATGCACGAGCACGGCGACGTATCAGTGGCACGTCAACGGGAACCCGATCAGTGGTGCGACTGGAGCGACGTACGTTGTGCCGGGCGGCTTGAGTGCGGGGACGTACACGTACACGCTGGTTGTCACGTGCGGCAGTTGCAGTGCGACGTCCAGCAGCGTGACGGTGACCGTCAGCCCATCGCCGAGCGTGACGATCAGCGCCAATGGTTCGACGAGCCTGTGCGTTGGGTATTCGAGCGGTCCGACGCTGACCTCACTCGGTGAGCAATGCAGCGGCACGGCGACGTACCAGTGGCACGTCAACGGGAACCCGATCAGTGGTGCGACTGGAGCGACGTACGTTGTGCCGGGCGGCTTGAGTGCTGGGACGTACACGTACACGCTGGTTGTGACGTGCGGCAGTTGCAGTGCGACGTCGAATAGCGTGACGGTGACGGTGAGCCCATCGCCGAGCGTGACGATCAGCGCCAATGGTTCGACGAGCCTGTGCGTTGGGTATTCGAGCGGTCCGACGCTGACCTCGCGTCGGTGAGCAATTGCAGCGGGCACGGCGCACGTACCAGTGGCACGTCAACGGAACCCGATCACGTGGCGCGACGGTTCGAGCTACACGGTGCCGAGCAGGCTTGAGTGCGGGGACGTACACGTACACGCTTGTTGTCACGTGTGGCAGTTGCAGTGCGACGTCCAACAGCGTGACGGTGACGGTGAGCCCATCGCCGAGCGTGACGATCAGCGCCAATGGTTCGACGAGCCTGTGCGTTGGGTATTCGAGCGGTCCGACGCTGACCTCCTCGGTGAGCAATTGCAGCGGGACGGCGCAGTACCAGTGGCACTCGAACGGCGAGCCCGATCAGTGGCGCGACGAGTTCGAGCTACACGGTGCCGGCAGGCTTGAGTGCGGGGACGTACGTGTACACGGTGGTTGTGACGTGCGGCAGTTGCAGTGCGACGTCAAACAGCGTGACGGTGACCGTCAGCCCATCGCCGAGCGTGACGATCAGCGCCAATGGTTCGACGAGCCTGTGCGTTGGGTATTCGAGCGGTCCGACGCTGACCTCCTCGGTGAGCAATTGCAGCGGGACGGCGCAGTACCAGTGGACGCAGAACAGCCGATTCAGTGGCGCGACGAGTTCGAGCTACACGGTGCCGGCAGGCTTGAGTGCGGGGACGTACGTGTACACGCTGGTTGTGACGTGTGGCAGTTGCAGTGCGACATCGAATAGCGTGACGGTGACGGTCAGCCCATCGCCGAGCGTGACGATCAGCGCAATGGTTCGACGAGCCTGTGCGTTGGGTATTCGAGTGGTCCGACGCTGACCTCGAGCGTGGTGGATGCACGAGCACGGCGACGTATCAGTGGCACGTCAACGGCAGCCCGATCAGTGGTGCGACGAGTTCGAGCTACACGGTGCCGAGCAGGCTTGAGTGCGGGGACGTACGTGTACACGGTGGTTGTGACGTGCGGCAGTTGCAGTGCGACGTCGAACAGCGTGACGGTGACGGTGAGCCCATCGCCGAGCGTGACGATCAGCGCGAGCGGTTCGACGAGCCTGTGCGTTGGGTATTCGAGCGGCCGACGCTGACCTCCTCGGTGAGCAATGCAGCGGCACGGCGAGTACCAGTGGCACTCAACGGGCACCCGATCAGTGGTGCGACGGAGTTCGACGCTACACGGTGCCGAGCAGGCTTGAGTGCTGGGACGTACGTGTACACGCTGGTTGTGACGTGCGGCAGTTGCAGTGCGACGTCCAACAGCGTGACGGTGACGGTGAGCCCAGCGCCGAGCGTGACGATCAAGCCAATCGGTTCGACGAGCCTGTGCGTTGGGTATTCGAGCGGTCCGACGCTGACCTCCTCGGTGAGCAATTGCAGCGGGATGGCGCAGTACCAGTGGTACCAGAACAGCGTTGCAATCGTTGGCGCGACGAGTTCGAGCTACACGGTGCCGGCAGGCCTGAGTGCTGGGACGTACGCGTACACGGTGGTTGTCACGTGCGGCAGTTGCAGTGCGACCTCAAACAGCGTGACGGTGACGGTGAGTCCCTCGCCGAGCGTGACGATCAATGCCAATGGTTCGACGAGCCTGTGCGTTGGGTATTCGAGCGGCCCGACGCTGACCTCATCGGTGAGCAGATGCACGGGCACGGCGACGTACCAGTGGCACGTCAACGGCAGCCCGATCAGTGGTGCGACGAGTTCGAGCTACACGGTGCCAGCAGGCTTGAGTGCTGGGACGTACGTGTACACGGTGGTTGTGACGTGCGGCAGTTGCAGTGCGACCTCAAACAGCGTGACGGTGACGGTGAGCCCATCGCCGACGGTGACGATCAGCACAAGCGGCTCGACGAACTTGTGCACCGGGTATTCGAGCGGTCCGACGCTGACCTCCTCGGTGAGCAATTGCAGCGGGATGGCGCAGTACCAGTGGTACCAGAACAGCGTTGCAATCGTTGGCGCGACGAGTTCGAGCTACACGGTGCCGGCAGGCCTGAGTGCGGGGACGTACACGTACACGCTGGTTGTCACGTGTGGCAGTTGCAGTGCGACGTCGAATAGCGTGACGGTGACGGTCAGCCCATCGCCGACGGTGACGATCAGCGCCAATGGTTCGACGAGCCTGTGCGTTGGGTATTCGAGTGGTCCGACGCTGACCTCGAGCGTGGTGGGATGCACGAGCACGGCGACGTATCAGTGGCACGTCAACGGGAACCCGATCAGTGGTGCGACTGGAGCGACGTACGTTGTGCCGGGCGGCTTGAGTGCGGGGACGTACACGTACACGCTGGTTGTCACGTGTGGCAGTTGCAGTGCGACGTCCAGCAGCGTGACGGTGACCGTGAGCCCATCGCCGAGCGTGACGATCAATGCCAATGGTTCGACGAGCCTGTGCGTTGGGTATTCGAGTGGGCCGACGCTGACCTCGAGCGTGGTGGGATGCACGAGCACGGCGACGTATCAGTGGCACGTCAACGGGAACCCGATCAGCGGTGCGACGGGAGCGACGTACGTTGTGCCGAGCGGCTTGAGTGCGGGGACGTACACGTACACGCTTGTTGTCACGTGCGGCAGTTGCAGTGCGACGTCCAGCAGCGTGACGGTGACCGTCAGCCCATCGCCGAGCGTGACGATCAGCGCCAATGGTTCGACGAGCCTGTGCGTTGGGTATACGAGTGGTCCGACGCTGACCTCGAGCGTGGTGGGATGCACGAGCACGGCGACGTACCAGTGGCACGTCAACGGCAACCCGATCAGTGGTGCGACTGGAGCGACGTACGTTGTGCCGAGCGGCTTGAGTGCGGGGACGTACACGTACACGCTTGTTGTCACGTGCGGCAGTTGCAGTGCGACGTCAACAGCGTGACGGTGACCGTCAGCCCATCGCCGAGCGTGACGATCAGCGCAAGTGGTTCGACGAACCTGTGCGTTGGGTATTCGAGTGGTCCGACGCTGACCTCGAGCGTGGTGGGATGCACGAGCACGGCGACGTACCAGTGGCACGTCAACGGGAACCCGATCAGTGGTGCAACTGGAGCGACGTACGTTGTGCCGAGCGGCTTGAGTGCGGGGACGTACACGTACACGCTGGTTGTCACGTGCGGCAGTTGCAGTGCGACGTCCAGCAGCGTGACGGTGACCGTCAGCCCATCGCCGAGCGTGACGATCAATGCCAATGGTTCGACGAGCCTGTGCGTTGGGTATACGAGTGGGCCAGTGCTGTCGTCGAGCGTGAGCGGGTGCAATGCACCGACGTACCAGTGGCACGTCAACGGGAACCCGATCAGTGGTGCAACTGGAGCGACGTACGTTGTGCCGAGCGGCTTGAGTGCAGGGACGTACGCGTACACGCTTGTTGTCACGTGTGGCAGTTGCAGTGCGACGTCCAGCAGCGTGACGGTGACCGTCAGCCCATCGCCGAGTGTGACGATCAATGCCAATGGTTCGACGAGCCTGTGCGTTGGGTATTCGAGTGGGCCGACGCTGACCTCGAGCGTGGTGGGATGCACGAGCACGGCGACGTATCAGTGGCACGTCAACGGGAACCCGATCAGTGGTGCGACTGGAGCGACGTACGTTGTGCCGAGCGGCTTGAGTGCAGGGACGTACGTGTACACGCTTGTTGTCACGTGTGGCAGTTGCAGTGCGACGTCCAACAGCGTGACGGTGACCGTCAGCCCATCGCCGAGGTGACGATCAATGCCAATGGTTCGACGAGCCTGTGCGTTGGGTATTCGAGCGGCCCGACGCTGACCTCCTCGGTGAGCAATTGCAGCGGGATGGCGCAGTACCAGTGGTACCAGAACAGCGTTGCAATCGTTGGCGCGACGAGTTCGAGTTACACGGTGCCGAGCGGCCTGAGTGCAGGGACGTACACGTACACGCTGGTTGTCACGTGCGGCAGTTGCAGTGCGACGTCGAATAGCGTGACGGTGACCGTCAGCCCATCGCCGAGCGGTGACGATCAGCGCGAGCGGCTCGACGAACTTGTGCACCGGCTACTCGAGTGGTCCGACGCTGACCTCGAGCGTGGTGGGATGCACGAGCACGGCGACGTATCAGTGGCACGTCAACGGGAATCCGATCAGTGGTGCAACTGGAGCGACGTACGTTGTGCCGAGCGGCTTGAGTGCGGGGACGTACACGTACACGCTGGTTGTCACGTGCGGCAGTTGCAGTGCGACGTCCAGCAGCGTGACGGTGACCGTCAGCCCCTCGCCGAGTGTGACGATCAATGCCAATGGTTCGACGAGCCTGTGCGTTGGGTATTCGAGTGGGCCGACGCTGACCTCGAGCGTGGTGGGATGCACGAGCACGGCGACGTACCAGTGGCACGTCAACGGGAACCCGATCAGCGGTGCAACTGGAGCGACGTACGTAGTGCCGAGCGGCTTGAGTGCAGGGACGTACACGTACACGCTTGTTGTCACGTGCGGCAGTTGCAGTGCGACGTCCAGCAGCGTGACGGTGACCGTCAGCCCATCGCCGAGCGTGACGATCAGCGCCAATGGTTCGACGAGCCTGTGCGTTGGGTATACGAGTGGTCCGACGCTGACCTCGAGCGTGGTGGGATGCACGAGCACGGCGACGTATCAGTGGCACGTCAACGGGAACCCGATCAGCGGTGCGACTGGAGCGACGTACGTAGTGCCGGGCGGCTTGAGTGCGGGGACGTACACGTACACGCTTGTTGTCACGTGCGGCAGTTGCAGTGCGACATCGAATAGCGTGACGGTGACGGTGAGCCCCTCGCCGAGCGTGACGATCAGCGCCAATGGTTCGACGAGCCTGTGCGTTGGGTATTCGAGCGGGCCGACGCTGACCTCCTCGGTGAGCAATTGCAGCGGGACGGCGCAGTACCAGTGGCGATTGAATGGCAGCCCGATTAGTGGCGCGACGAGTTCGAGTTACACGGTGCCGGCAGGCCTGAGTGCTGGGACGTACACGTACACGCTGGTTGTCACGTGCGGCAGTTGCAGTGCTACCTCAAGCAGCGTGACGGTGACGGTGAGCCAGACCCCAAGCGTGACAATCAGTTGTTCCTCGAATCAGAATTCAACTTCATTTACACTGACGAGTACCGCTCTTGGTATCAGCTCTGGCAATTACGGAACGAGTTATGCTGTTGGAGGAAGTAGCGGTATTGTACTAACAGCGCGGAGCAGCGTTGATCCAACTCAACCAACGAACCCGACTGCTTCTGGACAGACTGGCGTCATCTTCATTGGTAGTGATGGCGTTGGGGTGAAGAATTCAGGTGGTGGTGGCTCGCAGGGTATTTCGGGCGGTGGCGGTGATCAAGATGAGGAAGTCAAGATCACCTTTGCTGGAGGTGCTGTTCCAGCAGGTACGATTGTGTTGGGTATCAACAAGTTGAGTTTCAGCAGTGATACGCCGGTGCTGTTCATTCACAAGACAGACGGTTCTTACGTCACAGTACAGGAATCTGAACTCCAGAGTGTGATTACATGGACTGCATCAGATCGTGGAGAGATTGACTTTAGCGATCTCAGCTCAATCAGCTCGAGTGCGATGGTTGATTTCATCGTGTTGCGTGAGACTGCAGGCCACATTTTCGTCTACAGCATTAGCTTCGGTGGTGGATGCTCGACGATTGCACTGTGTAGCGGTTACGCAAGTGGACCCACGCTGACATCCTCAGTGAGCGGGTGTAGCGGGAGTGTGTCGTACCAATGGATGAAGAATGGCAGCCCCATCAGTGGGGCAACGGGCTCGACGTACACAGTACCAACAGGGCTGAGTACGGGGAATCACACGTACACACTGGTTGTGACCTGTGGAGGATGCAGTGTGACATCAAACAGTATCACGGTGGTCGTTAGTGCTGCGCCGACGGTGACAATCAGCACGAGTGGCTCGACGAACTTGTGCACAGGGTATTCGAGCGGCCCGACGCTGACCTCCTCGGTGAGCAATTGCAGCGGGACGGCGCAGTACCAGTGGCGATTGAATGGCAGCCCGATTAGTGGCGCGACGAGTTCGAGTTACACGGTGCCGGCAGGCTTGAGTGCTGGGACGTACACGTACACGCTGGTTGTGACGTGCGGCAGTTGCAGTGCGACGTCAAACAGTGTGACAGTGACGGTGAACCCAACGCCGTCGATCACTCTGACCGGTGGCACAACAATATGCGCTGGTGGCTCAGCAACACTAACGTTCACGCTTACCAGCGGTAACACAACGAACTGGAGCCTAACCTACCAAGCAACGCCAACAAGCGGTTCATCACAACAGTTTACGGTTGGTAGTATCAACGGCTCGACGTACACGGTAAACGTCTCGCCTTCGGTGACAACGACGTATTCGGTGGTTTCGGTCACCGCAGGAGGGTGCACAATCACTCCATCCAACGTTTCGACAACGGTAACGGTTAGCAACATCGCTGTTAGTGCATCTGTGCAAGGAGGTGGAACCAGTGTCGCGATATGTTCAACTGCAACAAATCGCCCAACACTGGTGGCGTCTGTTACCGGTTGTTCAACGCCAAGCTACCAATGGCGGCGCAACGGAACGAACATTAGTGGCGCTACACAATCAACCTACACCATTCCAACAGGATTGGCTGCAGGTACGTACCAATACAGCGTATATGTCACCTGTGGTGGGTGCGCTGCGACTTCCAACAACGTAACCGTTACAGTTACCTCGATTGGGACAGTGACCATCGCCATTCAAGGCACTTCCTCGACGAATGTGACCTACTGCGAAAACCAGCAGGGCGGTACGCTCTACGTGGTCCAACCGACCAGTGGCATTGTATCGTATCAATGGTACGTTGATGGATCACCGATTAGCGGTGCTACCAACTCGACCTATGTGATCCCAACCTCTCAGACGGGAACAAGAAACTACACCGTCAAAGTCACCGATGCGGGTGGATGCGAGAAATTCTCGAACACAATCTGTGTGACCGTAGTCTCGACGCCGACGGTGACAATCAGCACATCGAACACAAGTGTTTGTCCTGGCTCACAAGTGGTGGTGTACTTCTCGTTTAGCGGTTGCGGCCCGTGGCACCTGACCTACAAGATCAACAACGGCTCCAATGTCACCGTTCAGACATCGAGCAATCCGTACATGCTCACGTACACAATCACACAGACGACAACGTTCACCGTGATCTCCGTACAGAACTGTAGCGGCTGTGCCGGAACGATTGTGGGCAATTCAAGCATTACCGTGACGCCTTACGGTATCCCAACTTCATACTTTGTTATGGGCTTTACCGGTGATACCGTCACGACAAACTCAAATGGTTACGTGCTCGAATGGCCGAACTATGCAGGTAATGGCTCGAACTATCCTGATGGCACCGTCAACGCGAGTTCCAATACCTATCGCCCCAAGCACTACCCGAATTATTCAGCACTCAACGGGCATGGTGCGATCTATTGGGGTGGGAACGACAAACCAGTTGAAGTGCAGGTCAACACCGGCAGTGGTATCAGTGGTGGTACGCAAAAGACACTCTTCATTGTGTACCGGCCTACCTCGTCGAGTTTGACCAATGACAGGATGGTCATCTACAAGCAAGGCGACGAGAACCACGGCTTTGCGATCTACCTGATCAATCGGCAGGTGTACTACGGAGTATGGAATAATCAAAACTGCAGCGGAAGCTGTACCAACAAGTGGTCGGTCTTCCAGAGCACTGGCTTCACCGTGCAGCCCGGCACGAACTACATCTTCCAGTTCGTGTACAATGGCAATGCATCATCGTCGAACCGGCTGCGCTTCTCGATCAATGGGAACGTGTACACTCCCTCCGGTACGCCGGGCACGAGCATGTCATACTCTGGTGATGCTGTCAGCATCGGTGGAAAGGTTGGCAACACTCGCTTCCATGATGCTGCATCGGTCAACGAAAACAATCAGTATTTGTGCAATAACACCAAGATCGCAGAGGTTCTGCTCTACAATACTGCTGATGCAACGATACGCGACCAAGTTTGGTGTGTGCTCAAGTACAAGTATGGTTTCACCAGCCTTGGAAACAACCCGATCGGTACGCTTTCCAAAGATGGCTCAGACGATGAACCGATCGCAGGACAAGCACCACCGACCGAGGAAACCATCCTGCTCAGCGAGATAGCCCCCGATCCTGCCGATCATCGTGCGGCAGCAGTGCTCCAGGTCCAACAGCAACAGTACGTTCGTGCGACAATCATTGGGCTTGATGGGCAGCGCCACGCCACGGTTTATGATGGGTATGTTCTCCGCGGTGAACGTCGCGAGCTGGCGCTCGATCTGGCCACATTGCCATCGGGGGTGTACTTCCTCGTCGTCGAGGGTGAGTACTTTGTCCGATCGCGTCGCTTCGTTGTTCAGCACTGAGCGGAAATCTGGTTGTCCAGTGCAGTGGCGGGGAGTGTGCATTTTTGCACGCTCCCCGTTTGCTTTTGCGATGGGGAATGCCCGTACCATGTCACACGTGCAACAGCAGACCCATGTACACCGGTGATTCGCCCAACGATGAACGGGATTTTGTGCTCACCTCTTCGCGGCAAGGAGCAGTGCGATTTGCCCTCTATGGTGTAGTAGTGGGTATTGTGGGATTGGCAATTGCGAGCGCTGTATTACGTGTGCCGCGCCAGGTCGAGCTCTCGTGCGTGCTCAAAAGCAATAGCAACGAACGTATCTTCCGATTTGCCGAGGATGTATTCGTCGAGCGATACTACGTGCGGGTGGGAGATCGCGTTCGAGCGGGCATGCCGCTGGTACGCATTAGTTCACCGCAGATTGCAGCATTGGTGATGGAGTATGCTCTGGCACGCTTGCAGGAGGAAGTGTTCGAAACGACTGAGCTTCCTGTGCATGCAAAAACACAAGCCGAACTTCGCTTACAGCAGCAGAAAGTGCTCCGCCAATTGGAGCGTACTCAGCAAGCTCGTCGCTTTGCGCTGGCAACGCAACAAGCGGAAATCCGCAAGCTCGAACTTGCTGCCCGCAATGCGCGCGAGCAGCTCGAGCAGCTCCGGAAGCTCCGTGCAAGCGGCTATGTTCCCGAAACAGAACTCCAGCAAGCAGAACTTCAAAAAGCCAGCGCCGATGAAGCACTCCAGCGGGCGCGGGAGCAGTACCGCCGGGACATCGCATCGCTTGAATCGCAGTTGCAAGAACTATCGCTCGATCGAAGCATTGCCGGTCAATCGGAAGAAAAACTCACACTCGAAATGCGCAATCGCCGTGCGCAGCTCCGCGCTGCACGGGAAACTGCCTACCAACGATTGCGTGCGCTCTATGGCGAATTCGAACTCGATAGCGGTGCAGTCGTTCTCAAAGCACCCAGCGATGGGCTTGTTGTAACCTACATCAGCGATGCCGAACGGCAAGTACCCGCAGGAGCAATCCTCCTGAAATTGAGCCAGCCAGCGACGGCATTCTACGCTCACGCGCAAGTGCCCCCCAAAGACATCGGTTCGATTCGCGCTGGCCTACCGGTTGTTGTCAAACTCTCGTCCTTCCCGCCGTTGCGATGGGGAGTTCTGCGTGGCCATGTTCGCTCGGTGAGCCTTTCTCCTGGAGAGCATCGGAGCTATGTGCTCGAAGCCACACTGAACGCTGATTCCACGTTCCATGGCGTCCTACAAGAAGGGATGGATGGCACGCTCACGGTGCTGGTCGAGGAACGACCTGTGGCAGCGTATATCCTGGAAACCTTCCTTCGCCCATTCGAGGAATTTATTCGCTGATGGTCTCGGTGCTACTGGCAGGAACATGCTCTACCTCGGCTGGCTGCCGATTGCTATGCCGCAGTGACCACACGACGGTTATGAGCAAGACGAGCAACACAACAATCAGTGAAAATCCCGTTGAAATGTGAACAACCTGGCTCAAGAGCATTTTCGCTCCGATGAACCCAAGAATCACTGCCAACCCATAGCGCAAGTACACAAACAAGTTCATAACGCCTGCCAATGCAAAAAACAGCGATCGCAATCCTAAGATGGCAAACGCATTCGAGCTGTACACGATGAAGGGGTCCTGAGAAATCGCCAGTATCGCTGGGATGGAATCAATAGCAAACACTAAGTCGGTTGCCTCGATCACTATCAGCACAACAAACAGAGGTGTAGCAATCCAGCGGGATCCGGTATGGGTAAAAAAATGCGGTCCATCGTAGGTGCTGCTGACGGGAAAGAATCGGCGGAATATCCGGACAAAGATGTTTCGATCGGGATGAATCTCGTGTTCAGCCCCAAAGCCTACACGCACCGCCGTAACGACGAGAAAACCACCCAGCAGGTAAATCACCGCATGAAAGCGAGCAATCAAGTTGACTCCCAGCAGGATCAATCCCAAGCGCATTGCCAAGGCACCAAAGAGACCCCAAAACAGCACGCGATGTTGGTACTTCGGATCGACGCCGAAGTACTGGAAAATGAGCAGTATCACAAACAGATTGTCCACGCTCAAGGATTTTTCGACCACAAAGCCCGTCAGAAATTCCAGCGCTTTATTACCCCCAATTTTTGAGTAGCCATAGTACGCATAGAGAAAGACGCAAAATGCTAACGCCAGCACAACCCACACAACGGTCCACACGAGCGACTCCCGAATGCTGATTGCATGCGGACGACGGTTGAAAAGTGCTAAGTCTATCCACAGAAAAAGGAGAATTACCGCACTGAAAACCAGCCACAACCACAGCGGCTCGGAGTGTATCATGTACGTTGATCAAGAATGCTCAATGTTTGCGAGCCAAATATACAGCATCAGATTGCGGGGCAGCGGTAATTTTGCCTGCACAGCCCATCAGCAGTGATAGCGGTCATGTACATTCTCAAATTTGGCGGTACCTCAGTTGCAGGGGCAGCACAGATCGCTGCTGTTGCCGATATTGTCGCGCAGGCTGCCGCAACAACACCGGTGCTGGTGGTCGTTTCTGCTTTCCGCGGCGTTACCGATATGCTCCTGCACATGGCGCGTTCGGCTGCAACCGGACAGGATTGGCAGTCTCTCTGGCAACAAGTCGCCGACCGTCATCGCCAAACGGCAGAGGAGCTATCGCTTGGACCGTGCACCGAGCTTGAAGAACTACTCGAGGACCTTCACCGTTTCTGCACGGGGATTGCGTTGCTGGGAGAGTGTACCACGCGGATGCTCGACCACGTCGCTGCCTATGGGGAATTGCTCAGCTCACGGCTCCTGGTTGCACACTGCACCCACCGCGGTGAGGACGCCATCTGGCATGATGTGCGCAGTGTGATCATCACCGATGCCTCGTTCACTTCTGCTGCAGTGGATTGGGAACGCACCATTGCTGCAGCTCGGGCACATCTCCAGCCCTTGCTGGCAACACACCGCATTGTTGTCACGCAAGGGTTTATTGGGAGCACCCCGACAGGTACAACAACAACGCTGGGGCGCGGTGGCTCGGACTACTCGGCTGCTATTCTTGGTGCCTGTCTCCACGCGGACCGTATCGAGATTTGGACGGATGTCTCGGGGATTTTCAGTGCTGATCCACGCCGTATTCCTGATGCCCAAAGCCTCCCAACGGTGACGCTTGGTGAGGTGGCAGCACTTGCAGCATACGGAGCACGAGTCCTCCATCCCCGGACCATCGAGCCCGCCATCGAGCAGGCGATCCCTGTTGTGGTACGGAATACGTTCGAACCAACCCATCCGGGTACGGAAATCGTACCAGAGCTTCCATCGCCAATCGGCGGCATTCGCGCGATAACGATGCTCGATGCATACGCAAGTACCCAACCAACCGCAGGACATTGCCAGGGACTGCTTGCTGCCGTCGAGCTTCAGGGATATACGCGACACCTGTACCGAGAATGCTTCGATGAGAGAGCGCAGCCGGTTACGCTCGTGTGCTGTGTCGGTGCATGGCTTCATCACCGCGGCACAGCACTCCAACAGATTGCCGAAGCTACCTGCTCGCTTGGATGCACTGTTGATGTGGTTGCAAGCACCCCGCAGAGCATCCTCTTCACCGTTGATCGGTCTGTCGGACAACAGATGCTCGAGGCACTCCACCAGAAAATCGTCACAGTCGCCGTCGAGGCAATTCCATGAAAGCAACGATAACGACTCTGCTTTTTGCCATTGCTTTAGCCCATGGACAGCAGTGGCAGCGTCTGCTCAGCGAACCTTGTTACGGCATGGCAATCAACCCCCAAAATCCCCGCACGCTCTACGTTGGCGGCGAAGGAAGATTGCTCTACCGCAGCTACGACGGTGGTCTGACATGGGATACCATCGTCGTTGAATTCCAGAACGCGACGACACAATTCACGAACGTTCTCGTTCATCCGATTGATACCAACGTTGTGTTCATCGGTGGCATACGGTTCGGGACGCTTCGCCGATCGAACGATAATGGCGCGACGTGGGAGAGTGTGCTGGTTGGGACGCAGAACTACGTTTTTTCGGGGGAAGCGATCATCAACGACCCGAAGGCACCGGCTATTCTCTATGCAGCAGAATTTCTCACATCAACGGTGTTTCGCAGCACGGACCGTGGGCGGAGCTGGCATGCGATGGGAAGCATTCCTGCTGATAGTACGCTGCCGACACCAATACCGCCACGTCTCTGCTGTATTGCGTTGCGACCGGATTCAACCGGCATTCTCTACGCTGGTTGTCAGGGCAGCGCGATCTATCGCTCCGACGATAGCGGCAGAACCTGGCGACTGATTCAGCGCTTCTACCAAACCAAACTGCGTGACACCGAAATCCCCCAGATTCGATTCAGCTCGCTCCGCCCGAATGTCGGCTATGCAGTGATGACCTACTTTTTCTGGCCGCTCCGTCCGAACGGTGGGCTGTGGCGCACAACTGATGGCGGCTGGAGTTGGCAGCCCTACGGGTTCCAGGATACCTCGCTGTGGGCAATAGGAATTCGTCCGCGGCAGGATCGTGACGAGCTTATCGTTGGTGGATTCACCGAATTTTTCGATGCCGATACGGTTGTTCCCGGAGCTCGAATTGTCCGGCGAAGTGTGGATGAAGGACGAAGCTGGCAAACCCACGACCAAGCAATTCCGTGGATGGGTACCTTGCCAGGCAATGCTTTTGCATTCCGCTACGCAACCGATGGCAACCGGGAACGACTGTACTACGTCAGCGATGCTGGACTCTATGCTCTTGACCTAACCAGCGACGAACCGCTTCCTCCGATCCAGCGGGAACCGCTGGTTGTGATCCAACCTTCGCGCTCGGTGCTCCGCATCATGGGAGACTGGGATATGGCCCCCACAGCCATTCCCGCCATTGTGGAGGTGTATTCGGCGCTGGGACAGTTGGTCGCTCAAGCAACGCTTCGCCGGTACGGACAACGCGCCTTCTACGGCGAAGTTGATGTTGGGCACTTGGCAGCGGGTATGTATTATGTGCGACTTCGGATTGGTGACCCAATTGCCAGTGCCGTTGTGCTCATTCCCAATTAGCTCCGATCGAGCACAATACGGTTGCGCAGCACACCAAGGCGCTCGATCTCACACTCGACAATGTCACCAGGTTGGAGCCAGCGAGGCGGATCGAAGACCTTGCTCCCGTTGAGTTCAAGCAAACAGCCTGTGCCACACGTTCCCGATCCAATAACATCCCCTGGGTAGACAGTGACACCATAGCTGGCACGCTCGATGATCTGGGCAAATGTCCAGTGCATGTCGGCAAGATTACCGCGAGAAACCTCCTGGCCATTGATGCGTGCGACCATCGAAAGATTATAGCGCTCACCGTGAGGTGATGGAATTGCATGCTGTCGCAGCTCGTCGCGTGTAACCAGAAATGGTCCCAGCGAGGTTGCAAAGTCCTTGCCTTTTGCTGGACCCAAATTCAATTTCATCTCGTGCATCTGGAGTGCGCGAGCGCTCCAATCGTTCATGACCATGTAGCCAGCGATGTACTCATCGGCGTGTTCGGCAGGAATGTTGCGTCCTTCTTTGCCAATGACAATCGCACACTCCAACTCGAAATCGAGCTGCTCACAATGGCGTTCCTGGACGTGGACATCTCCTGGTCCTGTCACTGCGTGGTGGTTGGAAAAGTAAAAAATCGGAATTTCATCGAACTCGGGTATCATTGGCAGACCACGGTTGCGTCGGGCGGCTTCAACGTGTTGCCGGAAAGCATATCCATCGCGCAACGAGCTCGGACGTGGGATCGGCGCGGCAAGCTGAGCCTGTTCGATCGGCACCAGCGCGCCTGATACGTCTATCGTGCTTGCCAGATGGATCAGCTCACGAGCGCATTCCAGCGCTGCGTCGCCAAGTCGGAGGAATTCGATAGGATCGTGCGGAAGATAGCCAAGTGGTAACCGTGCACCGCTGCGCTGAGCAATGGCATGCCCAAGAGCAAGATCGAGCATGTGATTTCCCACAACAGCGGCGAAGCGATGTTCGTGAGCGGAGCGGTAACAGGCAAATTGCATAGGACTGCAAAGACGCTATGGTGAAACATCCGAAACAGTTCGTTTGAGAACCCGGGCAATCGGCGTCGTCATTGCCACGCGAAAATGAGCTTGGACGTAGTGAGCACTGGCGGTATCTGCATAGAGTGATTCCCACGAACTTCGTCCATGGCCGAAGAGAGGCTCGGCACGATCGAGCGTGCTGACGACAAGCCAATCTGCGCGACGAATGTCCTGCCAGTAGAGCGCGCGCCAACGGAGTGGAACGTGCTGCGCAAAGATCGGCATCGTTGTCGAGAAATGGTGCCACTGCGGCTGATGCAAAAAGACGTACAGCTGGCTCATGCACGAAGAGAGAATCAACACGCGGTCAGCAGTGGGATCGCTCGATCGGATAAAACCAGCAATGTCCCAGAGTGTACGTCGGTGGAGGACGTTGTGCGCGGTGCGCTGGTATGCATCATTGTAGCGTTCGGTATCCGTGAGAGCATAGATGGGCACTGCCAGAGAGTGGAGGAAGCGCGGAATAGGCGAGAAAGCTATCGCGGCGCCTGCCAGCGGCAGCATCGTCAACCGAACAGTGACAAAGCTGGACTTCCAGAGCGTTGTCATTGTGCGTACTGTCCACAGCAGTCCAACGGCCAACGGTATCGTCAGGCAGGGAAGGAGTCGCCATAGATGGACGACGCCAAACTTTCGCTCGATGATGATGCTTGCACTCATCGCCAGCGAGAGCAAAGCCCACAGCACAACGTTGCGATTCGCCCTGCGTGTAAGAAGACCAATGCCAATTCCCGCCAACGCGGTCATCGTTATTGTGAAGTTTTCCGCTGCAGAGCGGATCAGATTGTGCCATGCATTGACGATCGCAGGACCGATCGGTGGCTGTGTCCCGTAAAAGCGAAGATACTCGAGAGCGGCGGGCACGCTCGACCACTCGATCGTGTTCGCAAGCAGCAGCAGTCCACCTGCACTCGATATGAATACGGCAAGTAGAGCAATCGCCCACTCTTTGGCAACCTGCCCTGCCGAACGTCGCTCGATGATGTCGAAAAGCAGGAGTGCGGGGGCAACCAGGAGGAAAGTAAGCTTGAGCCACACCAGCGCAGTCAGGAGGAGACCTTCCCAGGCGGGATCGAGCCAGTGGTTGCGTGGGTGCATTCGTCCCAACGCGAGAAGCGCCAACAACAGACCTGCCAATGATTCGGGATGTGCAGCTAAGACGTATGCGCTCGCGCTGTAAACGAGTAGATAAGCGCCAGCGCTAGTTGCTGCAAGCACTGCACCACCAATGCGATTGGCGACAAGTGCCAGTGCGCTTGCGGTGCCGAGTTGATAGAGAGCATCCAGAAGGCGATAACTCCATTCATGATCGCCAAAGAGCAATTTGGCCAGCGCAAAGAACAGATAGATCAGCGGCTGCTTGACCAAGTAGTCATCGGCAAGTTTGGTTCGGCCATCGAGCAGGACTTCTCCCCCGCGCCAATAGATCGCGTGATCGTGATAGAGCGGCTGTGCAACGATGATTGCCACCGCAAGAACCGCGACCACGCCTGTTGCGATCCATTGCACCAACGGTAGCTGCTTCGTGCCTGAATCTGGATGCATGAACACAATGGTGTGGTATCAGTCCTTCGGCGACCAGAGACCGACTTTGCGATATACCTTCCGCAGCGTGCGATGCGCAACACGCGCAGCCCGTTCTGCACCGCCGATAAGAAGCTCGGCAAGGAATGCTTCGTCCGCGCGAAGCTGGAGAAAGCGTGTGCGCACCGGTTCCACGTATGCAACAAGTGCATCAGCAACGGCAGCCTTGAACGCAGTATAGGAGGCGGTCCGAAAACGCTCTACAATCGCTTCGATTGGATCGCCAGTTGCCAGGTGGTAGATTTCGATCAGATTCGAAATACCGGGCCGGTGTTCGGGATCGTAGGCGATGGTATTGCCTGAATCGGTCACTGCTCGCTGAATTTTTCGGCGGATGGCGTCGTTGTCATCGGCAAGGAATATGGTTGCGTTCTGATTGGGGTCGGATTTGGACATTTTCTTCCGCGGGTCTTGCAAACTCATCAACCGTGCGCCATACTTGGGGATGTATGGTTCGGGGATCGTGAATGTTGGGGAGTAGGTGTTGTTGAAGCGTTGGGCAAGGTCACGCGTGAGTTCCAGATGTTGCTTTTGGTCATCACCGACGGGGACGAGATTCGTTTGGTAGAGCAAAATGTCGGCCGCCATCAAAATGGGATAGGCAAAAAGCCCGACGTTGACGTTGTGGGAGTGCTGCTCGGACTTCTCCTTGAATTGGGTCATGCGGCTGGCTTCGCCAAAGCCAGTGAAGGTGCTCAGAACCCATGCCAGCTCAGCATGCGCAGCCACGTGTGATTGAATGAAGATTGTTGCCTGGGCAGGATCAATGCCGGCGGCAAGGTACATTGCTGCACAGTCGAGGGTCCAGCGACGCAAGTTCGCTGGTACTTGCCGGACGGTGAGCGCATGCAAATCCACGACGCAGAAGTAACACTGATAGTCGTATTGGAGCGCAACCCAGTTGCGGAGAGCGCCGGCAATATGCCCAACTGTAAGCATGCCCGATGGTTGAATGCCACTGAAGATGACCTGTTGCTGTACGGTTTCGCTCATGCCGAAGGTGAGTTGGTTTGTTCTGGACTTGCTTCGTGGAGGAGCATAGTTTGTTCGTGGATGCGCAGTTGCTCGATGAGGTCGTCGAGCTGACCATCAATGATTTGCTGGAGGGCATAGTTCTTTGCTTCACCCTCGAGGCGATGATCGGTGACCCGATTCTGTGGGAAGTTGTAGGTTCGAATTTTATCGGAGCGATCCCCGCTTTTGACCATTTGCCGTCGTGCGTGCGTCAGTGATTGTTGCTGCCGCTCACGTTCCATCTGGTAGAGCTTTGCTTTGAGCATTTTCAACGCGCGTTCGCGGTTGGCGTGCTGGGAACGTTCCTGCTGGCATGCGACGACCACACCGGTGGGAATGTGACGGAGACGAACTGCCGTTTCAACTTTGTTGACGTTCTGACCACCTTTGCCGCCCGAACGGAATGTTTCGAGTTCAATGTCGTCGGGGCGGATCTCGATTTCGATGGTGTCGTCGTATTCAGGGAAAACCGCAACCGTTGCAGCCGATGTATGAATGCGTCCGCTGGCTTCGGTTTCTGGAACACGCTGGACACGATGAACGCCGCTTTCGTACTTGAGCAAGCCGTAGGCACCATCGCCATCAATTTCGAAACTGATTTCCTTGAAGCCGCCTAAGTCGCTCTCGGTAGAGTCGAGCACGGAAACATTCCATCCCTTGCGTTCAGCAAAGCGACTGTACATGCGGAAAAGGTCCGCTGCGAAGAGGGCTGCTTCTTCGCCACCAGTACCGGCGCGGATTTCCATGATACACCCTTTCATGTCGGTCGGGTCGCTCGGAAGGAGCAGGACCTTGAGCCGTGATTCGGATTGGTGTAGTTTATCTTCGAGGCGGTGAATGTCCTCGTAGGCAAGATCGCGGAGTTCGGGTTCAGCAGCGGGATCAGCAGCCAGACTCCGCGCTTGTGCCAGTTGGTCGAGGAGTTTGAGGTATTGCTGTCCTTCTGTCACGATGGGTTGGAGTATTTTGTACTCGCGACCAATGCTGCGATAGCGCTGCTGGTCGGCAATGATCGTTGGGTCGGCCAGTTGTGCTTCAATCGCCCGAAATCGTTCAAGAGCGCTACGTATTGTTTCTTCCATACCGTTGTCGGTCATGACGGGAATGCAAAATTAGGGCGCTCGTGCAAGCGCAAGTGATGGATTGTTCGTCAATGCAGCAGTATGAAAGTAAGCAGGTGTTTTTTGCCGATTGTTGTTTGCGTTGTGCTCATAGGCATAACCGGCTGTGAGCAAGAGTCGTGGAATCTTGTTTCGCCGCCGCCGAATGCCGATACCATCATGGTGCGGCTGGTGAATATGGTCGAAGGTGGCACAAGCTACGTTCTCCAGCTCGATGCAATCACGGCTGAAGCTCGAACCAGCGCTGTTCCACCGCTCAGTGCCAGCGGTTGGATCAAGTCGCCGGCTGATTCGGCGTATGTGCGGGTGTTTGATGCTGGAGGAAAAGTCCTCAAAGATGCCGCAGCCCGAACGCGCTTCAATAAACGTACGGTTGAAACGATGGTTCTGCTTCCCTCGACTACGGGGGCACAAGCTGCCGATACCCTTGTTCGCTTGGTGACCAATCCATCGCCACTCCCCTTGCCAGGTCGGGCACAGCTACGCTTTCTGTGTGCAGTGCCCGATACGACGCTGACGTATGAGGTGCGTTTGGGCTGTCCCAGCGGGGAGTTCTTCGATCGGCAATCATTCCGTGGCAGTGGTGCGTTCCGTGAGTTACCAGCAGGGGAAATTGTCGTTTCAATCCTGCGCGGAAGTGAACCGGTTGCGATCGTCCGCCAGGAGCTTCACTCACAGCAATTCGCAACAGTCATAGTGGCAGGGCGGGCACCGGCAGTTCGAGTTTTTCTGCTCGATGAACTGGAAGCATCACCATCGGCGCTACGCGAAATGCTGCCCATCCCCGAGGCGGAGCGAACAGCGCTGGTCCGGTGGATGAACGTTTCACAGTACCATTTCGATAGCATCCGTATTGCATCCGTCGGTGTGATTGCCTCGAACGGTACGGGGCAGTTCCTCAGTGATTACCAGCGAGTTCCTGCATGCAGCAATGCGCTCAGCGACACGGTGGAGCTTTATGCCAATGGAGTTCGACAAGATGCAGTCCCCATCTCGGTTGAAGTAGGATACCGGTACACGATTGTTGTGCTCGATGCACCCAATTTCGGTGCACCTGCTTCGCGTCTTGCGGTTGTTGTTCGCGATCGCTCTGGGATCGCTGGTGATTCCTGCCAGTGGCAGGTGCTCAATGCCACAGGACAGGGTCAGCAGATCACCGCATTTTTGGGTGCGCGGCTTGATGCTGCAGGTAGCTACCACAATGGCGAGTACCTTGCCAATGCACTCGGCGATGGGGTGCTTGGTCCACCTGTGCGCATTCCTGTTGGCGCGGTACCGATCATAGTCCGCGGTGGAGTCCCCGAGCGCATTTTGGCGCTGGCGGTAGATACTGCTCGAGCTGGCCGCCTTCATACGCTCGTTGTGTTGGCTGGCCGCAATGGGTCTGCCGATATCTACACGCTGAGTGATGATGCGCCCAGCGGACCAATTGCACCGCGACCTGCCGGCGCAATAATACAGTTCGTCAACGCTGTTGCCGACCGAACCGCGCTTCGATGCCGAATCGGAAACATGGTCGACCGAAGCTCACTAACGCCGACGAACGTGCTTGCAACGGTGTTGCCGGCAGGCTCGCACACGGTGACTGTTGGAAATCAATCGGTGCCGATTCAAGTGGATCCATCGCGCGTGATAACGCTCATCGCTGCTGGGCATGGGCAAACCCCGTCGCTGATTGTGCTCGATAGCACATCGTTACAGCCAACAACGTTCGTTGCACGGGTGCGATGTGTCAATGCTGCGCCCGATGTCCAGGACTTACGCATGGCACGGGATCAACTGACCTCGCTCGACCAGTGGGACTCGAACATTTTCGCCAATCGTATCGCGTTTGGTTTTGCATCTCGACCTATCGAGTTTCCGCGCCTGCAGCGAATCAACTTGGTATTTGGAACGTCCGGCTCACCGCCACAGGAACTGCTTCGTCCCGATGGTTCGGTGAGCTTTGCGTTGGGGAAGGCATTTACCGTTGTCTTCTACGGCACAAGAGAACTTGGGTATAACGTTTTCATCCTGCAAGAACCCTAAAACACAATCGGCGCTATGCATGTGCATAGCGCCGATTGCCACAGTAATGCCACGATAAGCCTTAGCGTCCGAAGAACCAATCCACACCCACGCGTGCGGGTACGATTGCGAATTGGGTGTACGAAGGATCCAAGCCAAGATCGAGCAGATTGATCTCGCCGCGGACGCCAAACGTTCCATTCCAGTAGTACGCAACGCCGCCGCCGAGCAGCAGTGCTGAGCTTGTGGCGCTCTGTCCAGCAGTGCTGGTGCTCGCGTACGCAAATTCCGCGTGGAGGTAGGGCGTAACGCCACTGCTTGTGAATAGGTAGCGGAAGAACGGCCCAAAGCCAAACTGCGACTGCGAAACACCCCCTTGGCTCATGCTGGCAAATCCAAGCCGTGCACCAACGTGAATGTTGGGATTGACTGCGTAGGTAAACTGGGCGCCAGAATAGGAACTACCCAGCGTCAGCCCTACGCCGAATTGGCCATTGGGTGCGTTCTGTGACCACGCACTCGTGACAGAAAGCGCGCACAGGAGTGCGCATGCAGAAACGAAGAACTTCATCGAAGAACCCTGAAGATAGTGGAACAAAAACATATCCCCGCTCATCGCGGCTGGGCGAATATACGGTGTGTTCCACCCGGAGGTTGCAGTCCCTGGAACAGCGTGTGACGGTTTGTTACCGCTCAACGAAGAGTGCTTTCATTGCTGATCGGCTGCCTGCTTGCAAGCGGACAAAGTACGTCCCACTTGCGAAGCGATCGAGCGGGAGGACAACTGTGCCATTGCCTGCGGGGCAGTCGCCCACGTCGCGCGTGACAAGACACCGACCGCGCAGATCGTGAATCGTGACGGTCACCCGTGCTGGCGATGGAAGATGGTAGCCGATCGTTGTCTGTACCGAGCAGGGATTCGGTGCAACGGTCAACGACTGTACCAGTGCGGCATCTTCCCACTGCTCGACCGTGCTTGCTATCTGGAACAACGGTAGTGCAGCAAATTCTCGAAAGAGCACTGCCTGCAGGGTATTCATGGGAGCACCGAACCATTGCAGCAATGCCGCGGCGTACACTTGGCGATAGTCGAATTCCATGAGCAAGTCGCCACGGCTATCGAGATTGACCAAATCCGGGTCGTGTCCCAGGATTTGCCCCCCGATAATCTGTTCGCCGAAAACGAAGAGCGGAGCAGCAGTGCCGTGGTCGGTGCCGCGGCTGCCGTTTTCCATCACACGCCGTCCAAATTCAGAGAATGTCATGCCAACGACGTGATCGGCAATTCCCAAGCCACGGCAATCATCGAGGAAGAGCTTGACTGCATCGCCAAGTTGTTGGAGAAGCTGTGGATGGATACCGGTCAGCGAGCCTTGGTTGATGTGCGTGTCAAACGTGTTGCCCCCAATGCTGACCAGGTAGAACTTCGTCGTTAGTCCGCCGGCAATTAGGCGTGCAACGATCTTGAGGCTCTGGGCAAGTGGGTTGTTGGTTGGATAGGTGACGGTATTTGTTTTCTGCCGGTCTGCTGCTTTCTTGACAGCTTGTGAATAGAGCTGGGAGGAAAGCTCAACGGTTCGAACAAATTCAAGTTCGGTGCCGCCATACGTGTCGGGGGCTGGGTCGTAGGTCGTGCCGGTGCCTTGCTGATCAACCAGAGCGTAGAAGGACTCCGGATCGCGGAAGGTAATTCCCAGTGTGCCGCGATTGCCCTGGAATCCAAGCGAGAGCGTTGTGCCAATCTGAACTGCCAGTGGCTCATCGGGCAAGCGCTCGGGAAAATCTGGTGCCACGGTCTCCAGAAATCGACCTACCCATCCGCTACTTTTGAACACGTCGCTATCGGTAGCAGTGAGCCAAATATCAGTACCGCGGAAATGCGAGCGGTCGGGGTTGGGATAGGTAACGTTCTGGACAATCGAAAGCCGCCCGTCATTGTAGAGGTCGCGAAAGCCAGTAAGTGAGGGATGCCACCCAAGTGTGGACGTCAGTGGCAGTGTTTGGTTTTTCGGTATTGCCAGGGTGGGGCGTGCTTGGTAGTAGAGGCCATTTTCGATGGGGATGATCGTGTTGAGTCCGTCGTTCCCGCCGGTGAGTTGAATCAGCACAAAGACCCGGTCGCTATTGCCGGTCAGCCGCTGCCAGGCGCGGAGCGTGGGGGAAGCAGCCAGCGCTCGCAAACGAACACTGCCGAAGGATGTTCCCAACGTTGCCAGTGCTATGCCGGCAGTGGAGCGGTGCAAAAATTCTCTCCGTTTCATCGTTCCTCCGTCAGAGTAGTTGGTATTCGGGCAGGGTAAAGATTGCTTTCAGCAGCGACCGTAGCCGCAGCTCGACGTTCGGCATCGAAAGGCTCCATTCGTACTCGGGAGCACCCAGCAGCAGCTCATCGAGGAGGTAGGCTTCTGCGTTCGGACCAGGAGGAATCGCAAGCAAGAACCTGGCGACGTCGCTGACGAACTCGCGTGCAACCGCATTCGAAGAAAACGAAGCTGCAAACTGCCGAACGTCCGGTGGTGTGGGAAAATTCTGGTAATTGTCGTTGCGTTTGCCATCGGCAAAATATTCGGCGATGCGTTCGCGCAAGGGATAGGTGTTTGTGTTGATCCACAGGTGATGTCCCTTCCATCCTTCGACGGTCGGTGGATTGAGCAGTTCGAGCGTAAGCCGTGCCATTCGCTCAATACCGTAGTCGAGCGGGAGTTCCGCAAACGACAGTTGTCGGCACAGTCCCACCATGAACTCGATAGGGCTTTTGATGAGAGCGCCGCGAAAGGCTGGATCGAAAAAGTGCTCGCTCATCAGGAGCGTTTCGAGCATCGGACGGAGCTCGTAGTTGTTGGCTTTGAGCAGTTGCGCAAGTTGCTCGACGATGTCCGGGTTGGGGACGTCGTAAACAAATGTGCGGTAAATTTTCGTTGCGATAAAGCGTGCGGCTTGGTCCTGCTCGAAGATGATGGCGATGATGTCATCAGCATTGAAGGTGCCGCGCCGTCCCAGAAAGTCCTTGACTCCTGGATCCCAGAGCTGCTGGTTGAACACGCCCCGCATTCCCTGAATGCGCCAACCGGTCAATGCGCGGGCTGCTTCAACGATGTCGTGTTCGGTGTAGTGGCCGACGCCAAGCGTGAACAATTCCAATAGTTCGCGGGCGAAATTTTCGTTTGGGTTCCCTTTGATGCTGGCAACGTTATCCAGGTAGATGAGCATTGCTGGATCGGCGACCATTGCCCGAGCAAGTTCGCGAACGTTCCCCCACGCCATTTGGCGAAATGTTTGGTTCTGCAGGTACATATACTGCGGATAGTACACCTTCAGGTAGTCCGAGCAGTAGTGATTGTGCCAGAAGAAGACGAGCTTTTCGAGGATTGAAAATCCACCTTCGGTGATCATGCGCCGGAGCCACCACTGCTGCAACTCGGCATACCGGCGGTAGTATTCTTGCTGTCGAGCATCGGGCGATGGGAAGTTCTCCGTCGTTGGATCAATGGTTGCCCATGGTGGCGGGTTTGGGGTTTGATTGCCGCTGAAGAGAGCCTGGACAGCTTGCCGTGTCGTCATCTGCTGGGCGCGTGCCAAGTCCTGGCGCGATACACCAAGTGTCGCACGGCGGAGCAGGTGGAGCGCATCGTCCTGGCTGAGCAATTGATCGGGCTTGTATGGATCGAGTCCGGTCGTGATCCCAAGAGGTGTGGTCGGTGGGTTCGAGACAAGACGCCACAAAAAATCACGGCGATTCATAAACACCTCGACTCGGCAAAATGAGTAGCTACACGTGCACGCGAAAATATCGGAAAATCTGTTCAAAACAATAGCACCTCCCCGTTGGTGCTGTGATCACGGATTTTTGCTGTGATAGTCATCTACGGTCAATCCACCAATGGCGAGTTTCGGCGAGCGCTATTCTGCATGGATCGAGTCGTTGCGCTATCCTGCGCAGCTACCCGATGGCATCGAGCTGCTGGACCCCTACCGCGACCGTGCCGCTGGCGATGTTGTCCGCCGCTTTGCAGAACGGTTTTATGCAGATACCAATCCGCGCATCGGGATTTTTGGTATCAATCCCGGTCGCTTTGGTGCTGGCACCACTGGGATAATGTTCACTGACCCGGTTGCTCTGCAGGAAGAGTGCGGCATTGAGCATCAACTGGGGAATCGCCGGGAGCTGTCGTCCACGTTTATCTACCAGACCATCGCTGCCTATGGCGGCGTCAGGGCGTTCTACCGCTCGTTCTACCTTTCAGCGCTGTGTCCGCTCGGGTTTACGCAGGGTGGAAAAAATGTGAACTTTTACGACCGCCCCGATCTGCTTGCGCGCACGATTCCCTTCATTGTCGAATCGCTGGTGGTGCAGTGCGCTTTTCCCCTCCGGCGCCAGGTTGCGATCATTTTGGGTAGTGGCAAGCTCCGTCACCTTGCCGAACGCATCAACGCCGAGCACCGCTTCTTCGATCAGTTGATCATCCTTGAACATCCCCGTTTTATCATGCAGTATCGCCGTCGCGCCCTTGCCGATTACTGTGAGCGCTATGTTTGCGCCTATCGCCAAGCACTCAGGATGTGTAACTGTGCATAGCATCGAATTCGGACGCCACTGCCGTGGGCTTTGGCTGCTTGATCCCGACGTGGTCTTTCTCAACAACGGATCGTTCGGAGCGACACCAATCGAGGTGCTCGAAGTTCAGCATCAATGGCAGTATCGTTTCGAACGCGAACCGATCGAGTTCGTCGGACGGCATCTGCACCGCGAGCTGCGGAATGCTGCAGCAACAATGGCAGCATTCCTCGGCGCCCGTGGGGAGGACCTGGTGTTCGTCGAGAATGCCACCACAGGTGTCAATGCTGTTCTCCGTTCGATAGCGCCCTTGCTGAAGCCAGGTGATGAGCTGCTGACGACCTCGCATGTCTACAATGCTGTTCGGCAAGCAATGCGATATATCGCAGCGTTGACCGGAGCGCGGTATGTCGAAGTCCCCCTACCATTTCCGATCGAAAGTGCCACCGTCGTTGTCGAATCGGTTCGGGAAGCTCTGAGCGATCGCACGCGGTTTGCGCTCTTTGACCATATCACCTCACCGACGGGGTTGGTGTTTCCTGTCGAGCAGCTTGTCGCGCTGTGCAAGGAGCGCGGAATCTGGGTGATGGTTGATGGTGCCCATGCGCCCGGAGTTCTCCCGCTGCAGCTCGATCAACTTGGCGCTGATTGGTACACGGGCAACTTCCATAAGTGGCTCTTTGCGCCCAAAGGGTGTGCCTTTCTCTGGACCGCTCCCCCGTGGCAATCGTTGATGCATCCTGTGGTCATCTCGCATGGCTACGGTAGCGGGTACACTGCCGAGTTCGATTTTACGGGTACCAAGGATTGGTCGGCCTACTTGAGCGCGCCTGCAGGGTTAGCATTTCTTGAAAAGCTCGGTGCTGATCGGGTGCGGAACTACAACCGCGAGCTTGCGCTTGGTGCTCAACGGGTGCTGTCGGAAACGATCGGTATTGTGCCGCCAGCACCGGCGGATATGATTGCGTGCTTGGCTGCAGTGCCGCTCCCGGTTGATCCTGCTGATGAAGCAGCCGCACAACAGCTCCATGACTGGCTCTTTAATCGGCATCGGATCGAAGTGCCAATCTTCCTCCACAACGGGAAGCTCCTGTTACGCACCGCCTCGCAGGTCTATAACGAAGCCGACCAATATCACCATCTTGCTCGAGTGCTTGCGCAATGGATCGCCGACGATTGAGCTACGACGAATTGGCTGCCGAACGTCGGAGCACCAATCAACACTATGGCCAGCGGCGTCACCCGATTGGGGTGCTGCTGTGGAATATCCGCAGTGCCTACAACGTCGGTTCGATATTTCGGACGTGTGATGCTGCACGCGTAGAGGTGCTGCTCTTGAGCGGCTACACGCCAGGTCCGGATCGCCATCGGGTGCATAAAACATCGCTCGGTGCCGAACACACCGTGCCATGGCAGCGCTACGACGATCCACACCAGGCAATTGCAGCACAGCGACATGCAGGACACCGCATCATCGCTGTCGAGCTGGTGAGCAATGCTCGTCCCTACACCACGGTTAGTGCCGATGATTTCCCCGCGACGTTCGTGTTCGGTAACGAGCTTGTCGGTATTGGCGAGGACGTGCTCGCTGATTGCGATGACGCGATCGTCATACCGATGTTTGGGTTGAAGCATTCGCTCAACGTGGCAGTAAGCGTTGGGATTGTTCTCTACAAAGCCATCGAAGCGCTTGGTCTTACTGCGTCGAGGGAATTGGCCGAGCGCCGAGACTAAGGAGCGCTCGCTCGATCGGGGAAGGATCCTCTGAATGTGGTGTGGTTGGCTGCTCGGCGGAGACGGGGGGAGCTGTAGCTGGGGTGGATTGCCCGACAACAATATCGAGTTCGATCGTGCGCTGGAGCTGTTTTCGGAGCCAGGCTTCAAGCTGCGCTTTCTTCTCCATCAGCAATCGGTGCGCGTCGGCATCCCCACAATCTATGATGCAGCGATTCCCCTCGATTCGAGGAGGTGAGAGCTGAGAAAGGATCCAGCGAATGCTTTTCACTTGTGGCGGCAGTTTTTCGACGAGTGCTTGCCAGTTGATTCCGATCTCTGCTGCAGTCACCGATGCAGCCGAGCGGTGTCGGCCAGCGCTTGGAGGGGTGCTTGGTGTCGTCGGCGGTGTGCTTGCGTGTTGCTGCGATGGTTCGTCGGATGTTGCAAGGTTGGGAGTGTGTCCTTGCGCTGATTGCGGCAGCAAGTTGGGATTGGAGCGAATCGCTTCCAATTCCTCGATGAGTTTGCCGACATCGCGTGCTTGTGGCAAATGGACCAGTTGCGCCAGGAGCAGCTCGAATCGCACGCGAGGTTGAGCGCTGTAGCGGAGCTGCTGCTCTGCAGCGGCAACGATGGTCATCATCTGGACGAGGTCTTCCTGGGAAAATCGGCTTGCGAGCTGCTGGTAGCGTTGGCGGGTCTCTTCGGATGCTTCGACAAAGTCCGTACTGCCTGTTGCTTTCGTGGTCAGTGCGTTGCGGAGGTGTTCAAGCAGTCCCGTCATTGCTTGCTGCACGTCAAATCCTTGTGCGACGATGTGTGCTGCCAAATCGAATACTTTGGCAAGGTCGCGCTCTGCAATGGCGTCGGTGAGAGCAAAGTACACTTCATCGTCGAGAACGTGTAAACTTCGGCGAACGGCAGTTCCGGTGATTGTGCCGGTCGCATAGGCGCGCACTTGGTCGAATAGCGATTGCGCGTCGCGCATCGAGCCATCTGCAAAGCGGGCGATGGTCAGGAGTGCGTCATCGTCAATCGAAACCTGCTCAGCATCAGCGATGGTGCGAAGATGGGCTGCAATGGTGCGCGTGTCCATGCGGTGGAAATCGAACCGCTGACAGCGGCTTTGAATAGTCGCTGGAACCTTATGGGGCTCGGTAGTTGCGAAGATGAACAGCAGATGTGCCGGGGGTTCCTCGAGTGTTTTGAGCAGCGCATTGAATGCACTGGTCGAGAGCATGTGCACTTCGTCAATGATGTACACCCGGTACTTCCCGAATGCCGGCGGATACTTGGCATTTTCCCGAATGCGGCGAATATCCTCGACACTGTTGTTGGATGCCCCGTCAATTTCAACGACGTCCATCGAGCGTCCGACGAGAATATCACTGCACGATGGACACTGATTGCAGGGTTCGATGCCATCAACCGGTGCGGCGCAGTTGATTGCACGAGCGATGATGCGTGCAGTAGTGGTTTTCCCAACTCCCCGAGGTCCGCAGAACATGTAGGCATGGTGTACACGTCCGCTGGCGAGTGCGTTGCGGATCGTGGTGGTGATGTGGTCTTGTCCGATGACTTCGGTAAAACGCTGCGGGCGCCATTTGCGTGCAGTGCCCAGATACTCTGGCGGTGTCATAAGCTGATGGGTATCGAGTAGTCGTAATTTGCTGCTGCAAATGTAGTACACTGGCGGCAGTTTTGTGCGAGCCTTTTTCGGACTGGTGTTTGTTGTCGTTGTTGGTGTAGCGGTAGCTGAACCGAGCTGGCTCTATGTTCGTGTGTATCGGCAAGCTCTTCCGCTTGTGCAAAGTCAGACGCTCTGGCTCGGTGCTGGCACCACCGTCGAGCGGAAGCTCCTTGCACCGGAACAAACGCTCCGCTGGCAGCTCCTTGAGGGCAAAACGATTCGGCTCACTCAATCGCGTCGGGTAGCAATCGAGAATGCCGAGGAACCGCTCCTCCGCACGCTGGTGGTGCGCTACGATGGAGAGCTGCCGCCCGTAAAATTTTGCCAGTTCTTGATGGCGCATCATCCGCTTGTCGAGTATGCCGAACCTGCCCGTCGTCAACGGCTGCTCTCGACGCCCAATGATCCACTTTTCTCCGAGCAGGCATACCTCCAAGCGATCGAAGCACCGGCTGCGTGGGATGTGACGACGGGGTCTTCCGGGGTGCTCGTGGGTATCTCCGATAGCGGGGTTCGCATCACGCATGAAGATTTGAGTGCTGCTGTCGCTATCAACACTGGCGAAGTTCCCGGTAATGGTCTCGATGACGATGGCAACGGCTACCCCGATGACTACCGCGGCTACAATCTCAGTTGGCGCGACGACCAAACAGCAGCGGATAACGTTGTCCATCCAACCAATGGCCACGGAACCAGCGTTGCGGGCATTGTTGCAGCGGTTCAGAACAACGGCAAAGGAATCAGTGGCATTGCGCCGGGCTGCCGTATCGTGCCGATCAAAGCGACACCCAACGCCACCGATGGGTACATTCTCTTCGGGTATGAATCGCTCATTTATGCAGCAGTTCGGGGCTGTGCCGTCGTCAACTGCAGTTGGGGGAACGAGGATCAAGCACCCAGCCCGATTGAGGAAAGCATCATTGCCTATGCGGTGGCACGCGATGTGGCAATTGTTGCTTCCAGTGGCAACGGCACCGGTACTCAACCGATGTATCCAGCAGCATACCCTGGCGTGCTCGGTGTAGGCGAAACAGAGGTTGATGGCAGAATTGTCCCGGGCACAGGCATTGGCGCGCACTGTAAAATTCTTGCTCCTGGCAGTGGTGCTCGTACAACCGGCAGCGCTTCTGATGCAGATTACACCTACTTTTCGGGGACATCATCGGCAGCCCCGATGGTCAGCGGTGTGGTGGCTCTGGTTCGGTCGCGCTACCGGCAGCTCACAGCACTGCAAGCACTCGAGCACGTCCGCCTTTCGGTGCGGGATATCAGTAGCGTCAATCCAGAGATTGCCATGCTCCTGCCGGGTATGGTCAACGCCCGCCGAGCACTTGAACGTGATCCATTCTCAACGCCGGCAATCGTTCCGCTTCGCACCGAGCTTCGCCGACTCGATGGCGCTGTCGTGCAACGCGGTGCGGTCGGGGATACACTCCAGGTGTTTGTGCATGCCGTCAACCGTTTGGGGAGCGGATCGCAGCTCCGCTGGACGCTGCAGGTGATCCAATCATGGGGTGGGGAAACCGATGCTGTCTCGGTCTTGGATGCGACGGTCACACGGCCGACGGTTGCTGCCGGTGAGGAGCTGCTTATAGGTCCGTTCTCACTGGTCATCACGCGCGCTGAACCGCTGTTACACTTTTTCCGGCTCTCGGTGAGTGGGCGGGGCAGTGGCGGAGCGGACTACCAGGACGTTGCATTGCTTCCGTTCTATCCAACAGCCGATTGGGTGACGATCGAAGGCGATAGTCTCCGGCTTTCAGTCGGAGACTACGGATGGATTGGGCGTAATGCCGGCTCGGGACAGGAACTCAAGGGCGAAGGACTTGCCGTCCGGCAGCTTGGTTCGTTGCTCTATGGAGGCGGTGTGTTTGCGGTGCACTTCCCGACCGAGCAGGTCCGAAGCGGTATCGAAGGCGATGCACTGGCCACCGACAACGACTTTGTGCCACTTACCATCGTGCACGATACCAATTGGAGCCAGCGCGTGCTTCGCGATACCACCAACTCGCGAGGCACTGCTATCGGCATCACGCTCGACGAGCAGTTCGGCGTACTCGACCGCTCGACGATCCATCTTCGCACCAAGCTGACCAATTCGAGCCAAGCATCATTGCAGGATATTGCCGTCGGGTACTTCTTCGATTTTGATCTTGCGCCATCGGGTGATAGTTCGACGGTGAGTTTGCTGTTTCAGCGGAGCGGCGCTTGTGCTGAAATAATGGAGCGAACAAGTCGCGATCCCATTGCAGTTGCCCTGGTTCGGTCAAATGAGCAGGATGCACAGTTGCAGTGCGCTGGCTTGGATGCATCCTATGCACGGGTTGGCAATTTCATCCCCGAGCGGAAAATGGAGTCGCTCCGCCGAGGAACTGACCTGCAGTTCGGTAGCTTGGGGGATAAATCCATTGTTGTCGGTGCACGTTTCGCCGGACCCGTTGCACCAGCCGAGAGCAGGACCATGGACATCTACGTGCTCGTCGGCCGTGACCGCACGGAGCTGCGCCAGCGTGCCGAGGCACTATCAGCGATCGAGTACCGTTTGCCACCAGAAGGCATCAGCATCACTCCACAGCCAGCAGCCGGCGATGCAGTTGTTGCGATCTGTCCTTCGGCAATTGTTGGAACGCCAACGCAATGGCAGCTCCGGACACTCGATGGGCGTAGCATCGGGGAGCAAACATTTGCGACTACGCCAGAGCAAGTCGTTGTGCCGCTGTCGTCGGTTGCAAGTGGTGTGTACGTGCTCGTAGTGCGTTCGGGAGGCGTTCTGTATCGGCAGCGCTTGGTTCGGCTGCGCTAATGTACCCACGAGCCTGCCACACGCCGTAATTTCGCAGCGCCGCACGGTTGAATGTGCGGACGTGGCGGAATTGGCAGACGCACCAGACTTAGGATCTGGCGGGGTAACCCGTGAGAGTTCGAGTCTCTCCGTCCGCACCAGGAGCTATCGTTTTTTCCACTATTGACCGAGGTTTTCCCGTGCAAACCACACTAACGACCATTGGGGGATTGCGCCGCAGCGTTGAGATCACGCTCAGCTACGATGAACTGGCACCCCATTTCGAACGTGCATACAGCGAAGTTCAGCGCGACTTGCAATTGGAAGGTTTCCGAAAGGGCAAAGTGCCGATGGACATTATTAAGTCCCGGTACGGCGACAAAATCGAACGCGATGCACTCGGCGACATTGCCAGCGATGCATTCCGCACAGCTGCCCGAGAGCATGAACTCGATGTGATCGGCACGCCTGTTCTGGTGGAAATGAACCGCACTGCTGAGCGGGGCGCCCGCTTTGTCATTGAATTCGAGGTGATGCCAACCATTTCGCTCCGCCCCTACGACGAGATCGAGATCGTCAAACCCATCCGCCAGATTAGCGAGGTGGATGTTGATGAGGAACTCTACAACCTGCAGCTCCGATCAGCCAAGCTGGAGCCAGCCGACCAAATCACCGATTCGATGTACGTGGTCAAGTTGAAATTCTCTCCGGTTGATCCACAAACGAATGCGCCAATTCTTGGTGGTAAGGAGCAAGAGTTTTTCCTTGACGACGAGCGAATGGATCCACTACTCCGCAGCGAGCTGATCAATCTTCGCGTCGGGGATAGCTTCGTCTATCGCACCGAACACCAGGGAGACGAACACGGGGATCAACCGCATCAGCATGTGTACCATGTGACCGTCCAGCAGATTCAGCGTGTGGTTCTGCCAGAGTTGAACCAGGAATTCATCACCTCGCTTAGCGGTGGCAGGCTCAGCACCGAAGATGCCCTGCGTCAGGATATTCGTCGCTCGCTGGAGGAATACTGGGAAAAAGAACTTGCCAACTACCTTCGCGAACGGTTGGTGGATGCGATGGTCGAAGCCCACGATTTCGAGGTTCCCGATGGGCTTGTCCGGGTCATGGCGGAAGAATTCGCTGACGAAGCACTCCAGCGCGGCAAAGACGATAAGCGGATGCAGCAAATCCCTCGCGAACAACTCATCGAATACTTCCTGCCACAGGCTGAACAGGCGGTGCGATGGCAGTTGATTGCCGACACTATTTTGCGCACCGAAAACATCACGCTCAACAACGAGCAACTCGCCGACATTGCTGCTCGCTACGGCGTAGATACAGAGCAGCTGAAGATGGCACTGGAACAAAATGCCAGTCTGCGTAACCGCTTGCTGACGGATGCGCTCTTCGACTTTCTTTTTGCGCGGGTGCGCGTGGTCGAGCGTCCCTACGACGAGCTGCTCGAACAAGGTGGCGACGCCTAATAAATCGCTGCACGCTGCGTCAATGGCACCTGCATTGTTTACCGTTGTCAATCCACGTGTATGGAGCTTGTTTCGTTCGATCCGCGCAATCAGCTTGTTCCGATCGTCATCGAGCAGACCAGTCGGGGCGAGCGCTCCTACGACATTTATTCACGCCTGCTCAAAGAGCGCATTATCTTCATCGGAACACCAATTGATGACTACGTTGCCTCGTTGGTGATTGCCCAGCTACTGTTCCTTGCCAGCGAAGACCCCAGCAAAGACATTTTCATGTACATCAACTCTCCGGGTGGAAGCGTTACTGCTGGCATGGCGATTTATGACACGATGCAGTACATCAAGCCGGATATTGCTACCTACTGCGTGGGCGTGGCAGCCTCGATGGCGCAAGTTCTGCTCTGTGCTGGTGCGAAAGGAAAGCGTTACGCACTCCCGCACTCACGCATTCTGATGCATCAGCCACTGGGGCGAACCCAGGGACAAGCAACCGATATCGAGCTGTTTACCAAAGAGATGCTTCGCATTCGCGATATGCTCTACCACGTCATCGCACGGCACACCGGCAAGACCTACGACCAAGTCAAGCGCGATGCCGATCGCGATAACTACATGTCTGCCGAGGAAGCGCTCCAATACGGTATTGTTGATCATGTCCTTGCCAGCACAAAAGAAGTCTAAACCACCGCTCTATTTCTGATGAGCAAAGAGTACACCTGCTCATTCTGCGGACGCTCTGCCCACGAGGTGACGACGCTCATCACGGGCAACAATGCGAACATTTGCGACATCTGCGTTATCAACTCGCTTGTCATGTTGCAGAGTCGCCAGCGGGAGCGGCAATCAGCAGCGCCCCAGCCGAGATTGACGCTGCCCAAGCCATCGGAGATCAAGGCCCAACTCGATAGCTACGTTGTCGGACAGGAAGAAGCCAAACGCGCGCTCGCCGTTGCCGTCTACAACCACTACAAGCGCGTATTGGGTGGGAGTGTGCTCGGCATGTTCGAAGATGTCGAGGTGGATAAAAGCAATATTCTGCTCATCGGTCCAACAGGCACGGGGAAAACGCTCCTGGCACGTACGCTGGCGAAAATCCTCGATGTGCCCTTTGCGATCGCCGATGCGACCACGCTCACCGAAGCGGGCTACGTCGGCGACGATGTAGAGTCAATCATTTCGGCGCTCTTGCAGAATGCCGACTACAATGTTGCGCGCGCCGAAATGGGAATCATCTACATCGACGAAATTGACAAGATCACGCGCAAGAGCGATTCTCCCAGTATCACGCGCGATGTCTCGGGTGAAGGAGTTCAACAAGCCCTGCTCAAACTCCTGGAAGGGACCATTGCCGGCGTGCCCCCACGAGGTGGACGCAAGCATCCCGAACAACCACTGCTGCAGGTGAACACACGTAACATTCTGTTCATTTGCGGCGGAGCTTTCGACGGACTCGAAAAGATCATTGCGCGGCGGATGCGCTCGACCGCAATTGGCTTCCATAATCCTGGAACAACCAGCGTCGAGGAAACCTATGCGCTCCTGAGTCACGTCGAGCCGGAAGATTTGCTCAAGTACGGCTTCATCCCAGAGTTCATTGGTCGCTTGCCAGTGATGGTTGCGCTCCATCCGCTCGATGATGATGCAATGCTGAACATCCTTACCCAACCGAAGAATGCGCTGGTCAAGCAGTACCAAAAACTCTTCGCAATGGAGGGTGTCGAGTTGGAGTTCGAGCGTGATGCATTGATGGAAGTGGTTCGCCGCGCACGGGAGCGACGCACCGGCGCGCGTGGATTGCGCTCGATCTTGGAGGAAGTGATGCTGCCAATCATGTACGAGTTGCCGGAGCTGCGGGGAGTTCGTCGAGTCCGAATACCGGCAAGCGTTATCCGCAGTGAGTCGCCGGCAGTGCTTGAGTACGAGAGTGCGCCATCGGCAACCGAAGCAGCCTAACGTAGGTCGTCGTGATTGACTTCTGCGACAAAGTGCAGGCGCTGGGCAATATCGTCGGGCAGTGGTGGAACGCGTGAAGAGGGCAGGATATAGCTGCTCAGCGCTGCAAGGTCTGCAAATACCCGGTGCTCAAGCACGGTTTTCATCAAGTAGTCAAAGCCACTCGAACCACCAGTGCCGGTGCGCTGACCAATCATCCGACTTACCATCAGCGCGTGGCGAAAGCGGAACATACTCAACCGTTTGTCCAGTTCAAGAATCGCGTCGAGGAAACGGAAGGGCTGTTGCAGCAGGGGATAATGCGAATACACTGTGATGAACAATGCCGCCAATGTTGCTCGCTGGGAAAGGCGCTTTTCGCCACGCTCGACCAGTTGAGCATAGGCAGTGGGGTCGAACAACGCCCCAAAGTGTGCTTCCAAACGGCTGATTTGCTCGAGCTGTCGCTGGCGCTCGGAAGGGTGGAGCGTTGATATCGAAGCCAATTCAGCGCGGTCGTGTTCGAAGATTTGCTCAACTGCCTGACGGTATGCGTCCAAGAACCGATACGAGCCCGATTCCATAAACGGCATCTTTTCGAGCCAGTGCTCTACAGCGCGGAAGAGTGTCGGCCCGCGTTCGATCTGCTCGAGCGTGCGGCGGTCTTCCTCCCGCAGCCGGGAACGGTAGCCAGCAGCATCAATCTGCACACGCCGGCTTTCGTCAACACCAACGAGAACTTCCAGCATCCGGAACTGCACCGACTCAAATCCACTGGCGGGGTAGAGCAGGTCGCGAAACTCCATGAATTGCTGCGGGGTCATCGTCTCGAGCACGTCGAAGTGACCATCGAACACATTCATAATCATCAGCATTCGGCGGATACGGTCGAGCGCGATGCCCACGTCGGATTCCGGCACGTAGGGTTGGCTCAAGCGTGCAATCACATCGCGGAGTTCCCAGAGCAGTTGCTTGAACCAGAGCTCGAAGGCTTGGTGAACGATGATGAAGAGCATCTCATCGTGTGCTGTGGCGCCTGCTTCCGTGCTCCGCAGCGTTTGCGCGCCGAGAATCTTTTCGAGCTGGAGATAGTCGCCGTAGTAAAGTCGCATTTGGGTGTGCTATGTCAATGATTCTGCCGCTCGGATGCCCTCACGACGGTAAACCGCTGTCTTTGCGATCAAGTCATGGAGAGCTTGACGATTGGCGCCAAGCACAAAAAAACATCCGATGAAGATAACCACGCCGACAATGGTTGCCAACGTGCTCAAGATGGAGGTTGCTGTCACCGTAGCCACAATATTGAGCACCGACGATAGCCCGGTTTTGACAAACCAGCGCGTTGCCAGTGTTGCAGTGGGAGCAACCGTTGCATCGGCAGTGGCGATTTTGATGCCAAGCATCATTTTACCCGGTGTTGCTGCCATCGCGATTTCTGTCAGCGAGTAGAGCACTGCAACAATTGTTCCGACGATGCCCCAGAGAATGCCCATCTTGGTGTATCCACTGATCATCTCAGCCTGATCGGTATCAAACTCTGCCAACGCGGCGTTCTGCTCTTCCAGTTGTGCAGCGATCTGCTTTTCGACCAGCGGCTCGAAGGAGGAACCAGCGACAGCGTACACTATCCCCGACAGCATGACAATGATGATCACATCGAGGAGGGCTGCACCAAACCGCCGTCCGAAGCCGATACGTTCTGCTGTTGGTGGCATCGAGGTATCGAATGTATCCGTCATGGGTAGACTCCCAGATTGATGAAACATGCGCTGCCCGGGCTGGGCTGCGCGAATATACGCTGCTATGGATTGCCGGTTTCAGAGACGATACCTACCCGCCGGAGCACCTCGATTGCGACGGTGTAGCGCCGAAACGGTGGCATCAGGTACACACCGTCGGCATGGTGCCGAACGGCGGCCAGAAACTCGGCTGCGATTGCGATACCTTCCTCGGCAGCGGCTGCACTGGTTGGTGCGCGGCCTAAGCGCTCCCGCGCCCATCCCGGAATAACCATCCCAGGCACTTCGTAGTGTAAGAACTCCGCATGGCGGATGCTACGAAGGGGGAGAACGCCAACGATAAACCGCGCAGGCAAAGTCCGCACGCGTTCCCGAAACCGAAGCCAGAGCTCAACATCGAAGACCGGTTGAGTGAAGACAGCTTCTGCGCCTTCGGCAACTTTGAGAGCAAGGCGATCGAGTTCTCGTTCGAGGTCCTCAGCGCAGGGATTGCAAGCACAGGCAATGCAGAAGCGCGTGCTACCGCCGAGCGGATTGCCCGCAAGGTCGCGTCCGCTGTTCATCATGCGGAGAGCGCGAATCAACCCGACGGCATCGAGATCGCCAACGCTGGTAGCACGCGGAAAATCGCCAATATGCGTTGGGTCCCCACTGATTGCCAAGATATTTTGAACGCCGAGCATTGCAGCGCCTAACAGGTCGCTTTGCAGTGCAACCATGTTGCGATCGCGGCATGCAAGGTGGGTGATGCACTCGATTCCCGTTTGCTGGTGGACAATTGCGCTGAGCATGATGGAATTGACCCGAAGCCGTGCGCGAGCACCATCGCTGATGTTGACCGCATCAATCCCATGGCGACGCAAGTATGCAGCACCCTCGAGAACGCTCTGCATGTCGAGTCCGCGGGGAATATCCAGCTCAACTGTGGTGATGAAACGATTCTGCAAGGCACGAGCAAATCCAGACGGCTCCAGTGCTGGTTGTGCCGGAGCAAGGTGTGCCTCGCGGTGTCGCGATGGCGGCTCGATGTGCACTGGTGGTTCGGCTGCAAGTGCAGCGGCAATGGCACGGATGTGCTCAACGCTCGAACCGCGGTCGGTACCGATGATGCGAACGCCGAGCGCGACAAGGTGGCGAACGGACCGAGCGACGTAGTCGGTATCGGACCGGTAGGTGATCGTGCCTCGGTTGTTGGTTGGAATGCTCGTGTCTGGCAGTGCGACAATCGGTAGTTGCGTGCCCTGACGCATTGCGGCGATGATACCGTGCATGCGCTGTGGTCCGACCGTCCCGCTTGCGCCGATGGCAGCTACCGGGTGCGATGCGAGCAACCGCGCGACATCTGCCGGGAACGAGGTCGCCAACACAGCACCATCTTCGGGGAAGGCTTTCAGGGCAATGATCGGTGTACCGTTGGCAAGGGGAGCGACAGTTTCCAGCGCCAGGATAAGCTCATCGAGTTCCACAAACGACTTGAGCACGAGTGCATCGCATCCACCGTCGAGCAGGGCAATGGCCTGCTCGGCGAGGGCACGGCGCAGCAGCTCTGGTGTCAGCGGTCCGATAGGTTGCAGCATCTGGGGTGGCGGACCAATCACCCCTGCCACGTAGGCAGTGCGAGTGGCTGCTTTGCGAGCAATCCACACCGCCTTGCGATTGAGTTCATAGACCTTGTTGGCACGATCGAGCTGGGCAAGCCAGAGTCGGCTTGCGCGTTCGGTTGGCGTTAGCAGCAATTCGGCGCCAGCTTGAACAAACAGACCGAATACCTCTTCCAACGCAAGGGGCGCTTGGAGAGCAAGCAACTCGGCACGGTCAGCAATGCGGCTCTGGGTTTCCTGCTCAACCGATCCAACAGCAATCAGCGGCGTTGGGTGGTGGAGTCGTTCGCGAAAGGGTGTGCGCTCTGGTGGCACCGTCACTATCGAGCGGTTGGTGTACAACGCAAAATTCGCATTTTTGCCATTGCTTGTCATACCGACATTCGGACTGAACGATGTTTTCGCTGGAATTATCTGAAACGCATGAAATGATCCGCCAGACAGCGCGGGAATTTGCGCTCAACGAAATTGCTCCGACCGCAGTCGAGCGCGATCGAACAGGCGAGTTTCCCGCCGAGATTGTGCGCAAGCTTGGTGAACTGGGCTTTTTGGGGATGATGGTCTCCCCTGAGTGGGGTGGCAGCGGCCTCGATTGCATTAGCTATGTTCTGGCAATGGAGGAAATTTCCAAAGTAGATGCCAGCGTCGGCGTGATTATGTCGGTCAACAATTCTCTGGTCTGTTGGGCGATCGAAACCTATGGCACCGATGAGCAAAAGGAACGCTTCCTCCGTCCCTTGGCACAAGGAGAAATAATCGGTGCGTTCTGCCTGTCGGAGCCCGAAGCGGGATCGGATGCAACCTCGCAGCATACGACTGCCACCCGTGAAGGAGATGAATGGGTCATCAATGGCACAAAGAACTGGATCACCAACGGCACAACAGCCAGCGTGTACTTGGTCTTTGCGCAGACGAACCGCGAGCTGCGGCACCGTGGCATAACCTGCTTTCTGGTCGAGCGGGGAACTCCAGGATTTACGCACGGTGCAAAGGAAGACAAGTTGGGTATTCGCTCCAGCGATACCTGTTCGCTGGGATTCGACAACGTCCGCGTTCCCGACTCCAACCGCTTAGGTGAAGTCGGGCGTGGATTCAAGATCGCGATGGAAACCCTCAACGGGGGACGAATTGGCATTGCAGCGCAAGCACTCGGTATTGCGGCTGCATCGTTCGAAGCAGCGCTCCAGTATTCGCAGCAGCGGCATGCTTTCGGCAGGCCAATAGCGGAACTCCAGGCGATCCAATTCAAACTGGCTGACATGGCAACCAAACTCGATGCCGCACGTTTGCTGACTTACCGAGCAGCGTGGCTCAAGGATCAGCACCAACCCTACGTCAAGGAAGCTGCTCAAGCAAAACTGCTTGCCTCTCGTGTTGCTGTCGAGAATGCTCTCGACGCAATTCAGGTGCACGGTGGCTATGGGTACGTGCGGGAGTACTTAGTCGAGCGGTACCTTCGGGATGCCAAGATCACCGAGATTTACGAAGGGACCAGCGAAATTCAACACATCGTCATTGCCCGCGAGCTGCTCAAGGAATACGCGCTTGCCTAACGCAGCAGGAGCAACGGTGTGATGGGTCCGCCCCTCGGATCGCCAGCATAGTACACGCGCTCCAAGAACAAGCCCGCTGCCGGCGCCAAGTAGCGGAGCGGCTCTGGTGATGGATGCTCAAGGTAGTCCAGCAGCACGTCGTCGCTAACTGTGCCGGTACCGACGCGAACCAACGTCCCGACAATTGCACGCGCCATGTGCCACAGAAAATGGGACGCCGTCAAACGCACCACTACCAACTGGCCGTGTTGCTCAATCCGAATTTCTTCGAGTAGCACTCGGTAGGAGCGCGTGCCCCGATCAGCTCGGGCAAAGGAGCGGAAATCATGCATCCCCTCGAGCAGCTCGGCGGCATGCTGCATACGGGCAATATCGAGCGGCGATTGCACCCACCATGCGTAGTCTTTGACGAATGCGCCACGACGCAGAGCGATCTGGTAGAGGTAGCTCCGCGCGACAGCACTGCGCCGGGCATCGAACCAGTGCGGGACAGGCTCGACCCGAAGCACGTGTATGTCGGGGGCTAAATACTGGTTGAGTGCAGTGCAGAGTTCGCCTGGATGGAAGTCCGTTGTCAGGTCAGAATGTGCTACCTGACCCAGTGCGTGGACTCCTGCGTCGGTGCGTCCAGCACCAGTACACGTCGCAGTGGCATCACCGCTAACCCTACGCAATGCGGCAATGATCTCGCCCTGGATTGTCCGGGCGTTCGGCTGAAGTTGCCATCCGCGATACCGTGAGCCGTCGTATTCAATGGTGAGTTTGTAGCGTTTGCGCCGCACGCTACTTTGCAACAATTTTCATTTCCACACGGCGGTTTTGGGCGCGTGCTTCGGGGGATGTATCCTTGACTTTGGGTTGCGATTTGCCATAGCCGACCGTTGAGATGCGCTTTTCATCTATCCCTTTGCTGACCAGGTATTTTTTGACCGCCTCAGCACGGCGACGCGAAAGCTGGAGATTGTAGTCGTCGCTACCGACGTCGTCGGTATGGCCTTCGATGCGAATCTTGACTTCTGGATGTTCGCGCAGAAACGTTGCTGCCAGATCAAGTTCGGGCAGTGACTCCTCCTTGAGGTCTGCTTTGTCGAAATCGAAAAAGACCAAAAGTCGGGTAGCGCTTTCGCTGGCGATCGGTGCAAGGTCAATGTTCTTTTCCAGGTCCCGACCGCGTTCGTCGGTTGGGACTTCGATTTGCTCGGAGTAGAAAAGATAGTCGGGATGATAGGCTGTCACTGCATAGCTCCGACCTGCGGTGAGCGTGACGTAATACTCGCCGGTTTCGTCGTCGCTGCGTAGAGTGGCGACCTTCTGCCGTGTCTTCAAGTCGGTAATGATGATGTCTGCGCCGACGGGAATCTGCGTTGTGCTGTTGCGAACGATTCCGTGCATGGTGACGACTGGCTCGGGCATTTCGGGATTAGGAACGGCGCGGTAGAGGTCGTAGCCGCCATTGCCCCCGGCGCGATCACTGGCAAAGTATGCTGTCGTGGAATTAGGCAGCGCGATATAGCTAATGTCGTTGTCGGAGGAGTTGATGGGTGTGCCGATATTCTGTGGCTGGGAAAACCGTGTGCCTTGCAATCGTGCCACATAGATATCGTAGCCTCCAAGACCACCCGGACGATTACTGGCGAAATAGAGCGTTTTGTTGTCTGGTGCAATCGAAGGGGTCATTTCGTCGAATTCGGTGTTGAGCTCGCTAAGCGGTTCCGGAGCAGACCAGCGATCACCGAGCCAGCGAGAGCGGTACAGATCAATTCCTCCTTTCCCGCCGGGACGGTCGCTGGCAAAGTAGAGCGTGCGCCCATCGCTCGAGAGCGATGCTTGCGAATCCCATGCGCTCGAGTTGAGCGGTGCACCCAGTGGGACGGCTTTGTCCCAGTACCCTTCGGTGCGCTTGCTGACGTAGAGATCCGTCCTGCCTTCAGAACCAGACTCGTGTTGGTAGGCAGAAATGATCATTAATTGCCCATCGGGTGTGAGGGTGGGGCAGCCAACCTGTTTTGCATCGCCAAGCGTGCGAATGCGGTCAGGGCTTCGCCATTGGCCGCCGCGGGAGCGGCAGACGTAAATGCGCTGCTCCCCTGAGCGATCGGAGGTAAAGTAAAGCGTTGCACCGTTGTGGGTAACAGCCGGACAAAAATCATCGGCGGCGCTGTTGTACTCGAACGGAAAAACTTCGACTGTTGGTCGCAGCGTCCGCTGTTGAATTTGAGCCATCACAGCGATTGGTAGAGCAGCAGCCAAAACCAGAATCCACCGCTTCATGGGATGCGCCTCCGTTATAGGTTGAACCACAATCCAAGCACGAGTTGCAGGGCGTGCAATCGCCGGTTCGTGAATGCGTAGACCTGCCCGAGCACAGGATGGTAGCCAGAACTGAGATTATCACCAGCGAGTGGATTGAGAAAGATCTGTCCTGCCAGGCGAGGGAGAAACACGATATTCTCGCTCAAGGGGATGCGGTAGCCAACACTGAGGTCGATTGACCACCGAGCAGCGTTGAATGCACTGGTGTTCGAGCCAGATTCCTGGCGCCGTTGACCAATAGCATTGCCAACGTCGTCGTAGAATTGGCACGTCCCGCTGGTGATTGAGTCAGTCTCGGTAAACGAGGCATTACTTCGGCTGTGGTACGTCGCGCCGGCAAGGACCACCCAGTTCTCCTCGAAGCGATAGCGGAGTGCAACGCCGCCAGTCCAGTATGCGATAGTTTGGGAAGTTGTGTGTTCGACTCGCGTGGGAATGAATAGCCCACTTCCTGGCGGAGTTTCGCAGGGTGAATCCAAAAATCCGCTCGTGGTAAAATGCTTTTGATCATAGCCAAGTCGTGTCTGAATTCCCAGAGCATCAGTGAGCGCATAGTCCACCGCGAGATTGACCAATGGTCCCAGCCCGCTGCCCCCGGTGAGGTTCGTTTGATAGTCGGGTGCTTGGTGCTCGGTCACGTCTTGTCCAAACAGGCTCAGCGAACCACCAACTTCGACGCCGAGTGCCCATGGATTCTTGACCAACCCTTCCGCCATCACTTGTGGCGGCGGTGTTGAGCGCCCTTGAGGCCGCAAAACATCTTCGTCAGCATAGCCTGCAGTTCCCAGCAATAAGACACCCAAAAGAAATCGTCTCAGCATACGTCCTCGGAACCGTTGGTACGACCAGACGCAAAACTACACATTTGGGTCATTACCATCATGCCTGTTACCAACGACTCGTACACTCTGGCAATTGTGCTGGGAAATACCAACGCTCGGCATTTTCGGTTGTTGTTGCGCTCGATTCTCAACCAATCGCGCCTGCCAGCAGAGGTGCTCTATGTTGGGCTGCCAATGACCGGCTCTGCTGTTGCGCACCATGCGTCACGGCGTCCGCTCGCTCTTGATGTTGAGCAGAGGCTGCTGTGGTGTCCGATTGCTGATTCGGATGAGCCAATGGTCAATTGGAGCATTCTCGAAACGGTTGCTTATAGCGCCCAGACTGGGTCGGTGTTGATCACCAGTAGCGATGTGGTGGCGCATCGAGACTTTGCTGGTGCGTTGCTCGACTTGGCCGGTACGACAGCAATCGCGACAAGTTTCCCGGTAGTGCTCTCGCCTGCGCTTTCCGATCGCCTTGATGAACCGGCTATTGATGCCGGTGAGCCATTCGCATCGTGGTGGCGGGTACTCATGGATGGAATTTTCGGGCAGACGCACCGTGCAGCACGGATTATCCCCTCTGGACGCTTGGGTGCAGCACTCGATCGTCTTTCCCTGGGGCGGCAGCTTTCGAGCAGTGCACTTGCCATGACCCGGCAGACACTTGACCAACTTCTATCGGTACGGCACCACGGGAACTCGTCGTCGAGACTCCCGGCTCTACTTGCATCGGCGGGTATCCGGTATCAGTGTGCAACGCGGCAGGCGCGGCATGCGCGACTGGCCGAGACGCGACCACAAATTTTTGCGCTTGCTCCGATAACAGAGTCACAGTGGAGCACTCCACCACTGGGCGTCCTGGATGTCCGACCAGTGCTCCATCGCCACCGGTTGAACTAACCACGAACCTTGTTGCCTGATGCGTACGTTCCGGCGGGTCGCTGCATTCTTGCGTCCATATTGGTGGCTCTTTGTGCTCTCGCTGATTGGCAATGCAGCGCTGGGTGCGTTTGGCGCCTTGAGTATGGCGGTGATCGAGCCTGTTCTTTCGACGCTGTTCGGCACAAGTTCTGCAGCAGCGCGGCCGGCAGGCGTTCCGTCCTCGATCAAGGACAAGGTCTTCGATCTGCTTTTTGGATGGCTTCTGACGCCAGACCCTCAACGAACGCTCCTCCAGCTGGCGGGGTTCATCATTGCCATGTTCGTGGTGAAAAATGTCGTCAAGTACGCTACCGGACAAATCAACGTACGCTTGGGGGAGTGGGTCATTCGGGATATGCGGCACTTAGTGTTTTCGCGGATGGTGGAATTGCCCGTGAGCTTTTTCAACCGCATGCGGAGTGGGGAACTTATTGCGTTGGTGACCAACGAAGTCGGCACGATGCACAGCACCCTGGTTCCATTCATGGTGACGCTCATTCGGGCACCGATGGAAATTGCATTGTTGCTGGGATTGCTCCTTGCTCTATCGCCGACGCTGACACTGGTTGCGCTCAGTACCAGTGGCGGTACGTTGTTGATTATTCGGATCGCGCGACGGTATTTGCGTCGCTACTCCCAACGGATGCAGGAAGCAGCAGCGCAATACACCAGTACGCTCCATGAAGGCATCGGCGGTATCCGCATCGTCAAGGCGTTCGGTGCCGAGCAGCGCTTGCGTACTCGCTTTTGGGGTGATCTGCAGCGCTACGTTCGTTCTGCTGTCAAGCTCACTGCCGTCAACGATATGGTTCCCGCGATCGGTGAAACACTTGCCATTGCAGCCCTGGCGGTGGTGCTCTACATTGGCGGGCAAGAAGTTTTCAACGGCACCATGCGTGGTGCGGATTTGATGACTTTCTTGTTTGCGCTTTTTGCGATCATGGCACCGATTGCGTCGCTAACGGGTGTTCCAGGACAGATTCAACGTGGTATTGTAGCCGCCGAGCGTGTGTTTGCAGTTGTGGATTCAGCTGCATCACTCAAGGATGGTAGCTTGGAATGTCCACCGTTGCAACGCTCGGTACGCTTCGAAAGTGTCAGCTTCAGCTACGATGGCGAGCGGCCCGTTCTGCAAAACATCACTCTCGAGTTAGAGCGAGGAAAAACCGTTGCTCTCGTCGGGATCAGTGGGAGCGGTAAATCCACACTTGCCGATTTGCTGGTGCGGTTCTATGACCCAACCAGTGGGCGCATTAGCTACGATGGGACCGACATTCGGCAGTTCCGTGTTGCTTCGTATCGGCGGCGCTTTGGTGTGGTCTCACAGGATGCAGTGCTGTTCAACGACACTGTTGCGGCAAACATCGCACTTGCAAAGCCCGATGCGACGCGGGAAGAGATCGAACGCGTGGCACGCATTGCGCATGCGCATGAATTCATCACCCAGCTTCCCGATGGTTATGACACGCGCATTGGGGATCGCGGTGTTCGGCTTTCGGGTGGTCAGCGGCAGCGAATCGCAATCGCCCGGGCATTACTTGCCGATCCGGACATTGTGATCTTCGACGAAGCAACATCGGCGCTCGATAGCGAGTCCGAACTTCAGGTGCAGCAGGCAATTGCCGACGTGCTTCGCGATCGAACGGCGTTGATTATTGCTCACCGGCTCTCAACGGTTCGCGATGCTGATTGTATCTACGTTCTCGACCGTGGCCAGATCGTCGAAGTGGGCACTCATGACGAGCTTGTTGCCCGCAGCGATGGTGTCTATGCTATGCTCTACACGTTGCAAACAGAAGGTGTTCGGATATGAAAGTTGGAGACATCATCGAGCTGACTGTTGAATCGCTCGGCTTTGAGGGCATTAGCATTGCTCGGAATAATGGCTTCGTAGTCCACATGCGCGGTGCCTTACCAGGGGAACAGGTGCGCGCGCGCATTCGGCGGAAGAAGCGCTCTTATGCAGAAGCAGAGCTTGTCGAAATTCTCCAGCCGTCTCCGCAACGTCGGCAACCGCCGTGTCCGTATGCAGGCGATTGCGGCGGCTGCAGTTGGCAATTTGCGCACTATGACGAGCAGCTCCGCTGGAAACAGCAGCAGGTCCGCGATGCATTCGAGCGCATTGGCCATATTGCCGTGGAGGAATATCGCCCGATCATTGCTTCGCCAATCGAGTTTGGCTACCGCGCGAAGATGGAATTTACCTGCTCCGATCGCACCTGGATACCCGAGCAGCAGTGGCGCAGTTTGGAGCCAGTGGCAATGGAGCGAAAGCGCCCCGCAATCGGACTCCACGTTCGGGGACGCTTCGATGCCGTGCTCGACATCGAGCGATGCTTGCTCCAGGATGAGCTTGCCAATGCGATTCTGGAGACCATTCGGCATCATATCCGCTCGGCAGGAATTGCGTGCTATAACCAGCGCTCGAAGACAGGCTTTCTGCGCACCATCGTTCTTCGGCGTAGTCGCATTGGCGAGGGGATGGTCGTCTATACGACCACCTCGCCTCAACGACACGAGGAGGAACAGTTCCTCGAACGCTGCACCCAGGAACTGGCCGAGCGTTTCGCATTTGTGCAAAGTGTGCAGTGGGCACTCAACGATACGCCGTCACCAGTGCCACCAGGACCATACCGTCTGCTGCACGGACACCAGTACATCCGGGACATCGTCGCGGGTATCGAGTTTCACATTTCGGCGCAGTCGTTTTTTCAATCGAACATAGCACAGGTAGAGCAGTTCATCGAAACAGTCGTCGCTGCAGCAGCACTCACCGCTGACGAGGATGCATGGGACCTGTACGCCGGAATTGGAACGCTCACGCTACCGTTGGCACGACGCTGTCGTTTCGTGGTTGGCGTGGAAAGCAATGCGGCTGCAACCGAAGACGCGATGGCAACGGCAGCACGCAATGAGATCAAGAATGCGCAGTTCCTGGCGACGGACCTGCACACACCAGCGGGTATTCAAACGCTCGATGGATTACCTAACCCACAGGTTGTTGTCATTGATCCGCCACGAGCCGGAATGCATGCACGGCTGGTCGAATACGTTCTCCATCGAGCGCCAGAGCGGATTGTGTATGTGTCCTGTAACCCCACAACGCAAGCACGCGATATCGCACTGATGTCCGAGCGATACCGCGTGCGAGCAGTCCAGCCGATAGATATGTTCCCGCAGACCTACCACGTCGAGAACGTGGCAATCCTGGAACGCCGCTAAGGTGCTACGATTCTCCTTTGCGGGCGACTTTGATGGCTTGAATTTCGGTACGGATTTCTTGCGCTAAACGGCGAAGTTCCTGCAATCCTTTGCGCAAACGGGTTCCTGCTGCGTTCTTGCCCTTGACGTAGAACTTTTCGAAGTCTTCCTTCATTGCCTCGATACGCTGGACAAGTTCTGTGTAGCGGTCTGCACTCATGGAGAATGTTACGAAGGTAGTGAAACATTACCGCGCGAGCACGAACGGTGCTGCAACGCTACCGCGCTCGCTTCGCACAACTGCAAAATACGGTCCATTGTTCCAACTTCCATCGAGCGGAAGCTCGATACGATCGTGGAGCGGGTGGATACCCGGTGCAAGGACAGTGGCAATGGTTTGCCCCAGCAGGTCCGTGATCACGATGCTCATGGTTCCGGTATCGGGGACGGAATACTCCACCGACAGGTGATCAGTTGTGATGGGATTGGGACTTACACTGATGCGAGTATCCTGGCTTGAGGGAGGTGCCGAAGGGGTGATGCCCAGAAGTTGCTGGGCTGTCTGGCGCGCACGTTCGGCAGCGGTGCGAAGCTCACTCAAATTGCGACCAGCGAAGATGCTGAAAACGACCTGCTCGGTTGCACCGGCTTCCATACGAAACGGTCCAGCAGCAATGACAGCGGATGCATCGGTGATGCTACTCTGGGTGCGAGCAATGCCGCTGGAAATGGTTGTCCATTTCTCGGTTTTTGTGTAGCCATCATAGACACCGGGATTGTCGGGTGTCCGTCCATCGTTGTCCATCATGAAAGCGTTGGGCGTGTGCGCCGATACAACCTGCATGCCCACGTACGGGAGCGATGTGTCTTGGGTGTTGTACATGTAGTAGAAACCATCGTCTCTGCTCCAGACGGCAAGGTCGTTCTGTCCGGATGGACCGATGTCCCAATCCGCGTAGATGCCGCAGTACATCGCATTGACGGCTTGGTCATTGCGATTGGTGATTTGGTACACGCTGAGCGCGAAATCCCGCTTGCCATCCTCGGTAAACACATACGCGCGTTGCGTAATGCTGACGTTCGCTTGGTTTTGAGCGCCATCGTCAGCAAAGGTGGTCGCGACGACTTGCGAATTGTTCGAGGACAGTGTTTGGAGTGTTGTTGGGATACCCATCCGGAAATCGGTGTTTTGGCCAGAGCCGGAATTTTCGTTGCGGACAACGTCCGACAGGCGCGTATTGCTGAAGCCAACGATCAATCCGGCTTCGAAGAGGATGCTCGGACTTCCTTTGTAGCGGAAGCCTTCTCCTTGGGTGTTCGCCGGATAGTCATTGTAGGCGAAATTGCCGGTGCTATTGACCGTCAGCACAAGGTCCCCGTTGCGAAGGGTACGGTAGGTTGGCATGATGATGAGGTTGAGCACACCGCCGCCAATTGGCGTTGAACCTTCCGAAACGATGACCTGACAGGTTAGGATGTAGTTCGGTGTTGCGTTGGAAGGAATGGGCAGGGTGAATGCTGTGGGTGTGGTCAAGATGGCGTTGGTGCCGAGGGAGCCAAGCTCGACAAGAGAATCACTGAATACGTAGATGTTCGAGCCGATACCGACAGGGCGAATGACCGCAGTTGCGTTGGAAACCGGCGTGAGTAGGTTCCGGAAGGTTGGGACGATGCGAATGGTATTGCCCGGTTCAAAGACCCCATCGCCATCATCGTCGCTGATGGTTGCCGAGACCAGCTCGACGTACTTAGGATTGGCTTCTGTGACAGCACGGTAGGCATTGACTCGTCCTGTGCCGAGTTTGCCCATCCATGCGCGATTGCGATTTCCAGTGACTTGGTCAACTGGGTCGGCAGTTGCTTTGAGACGAGCAATGATTTGTTGTGGAGAAAGCCAGGGATACTTTGCACGAACAAGTGCTGCGACACCAGCGACAATCGGTGACGCCATCGAGGTACCATCGGCTGTACCATAGCTGTTGCCCGGATACGTTGCCAGTATTGAAACGCCCGGTGCACTGATGCCAACGGAACTGTGATAGCTGCTAAACGAGGCACGAGCGTCGGTCGGACCAGTTGCGGCGACGGAGAGAACACCGTTGTATCCACCCGGGAAAATCTGCTCTTCGGTGCCCCCATTTCCTGCAGCAGCAACGATGACGCTACCGAGCGATACTACGGTGTTGATGACTTCTTGTTCCGCTTGCGATGCTGTGCCGCCACCCCAGGAACAGTTGATAACACTTGCTCCCATCGCTGCTGCATAGGCAATTCCTTCGTAACCATTGATGATGCTGGGTGCAACGGGGGAATCGCTGGCGCACTTGACCGGCAAGATCAATGCACGATTGGAAACGCCTGCAACACCGATGACGTTGTTTACTTGAGCAGCAGCAGTACCCGCAACGTGGGTTCCATGGAGGTTACCTGGCCGGGGGTCGTTGTCATTCATACCAAGGTCCCAGCCATGCCAGTCGTCCACAAATCCATTGCCATCATCATCAACGCCATTGGAGCGTTTGTCGCGGCCCTGCGCATCGGTGCCGCTCTCGCCGGGGTTGACGAACACGACATTGGTCAAGTCCTCGTGTGTATAGTCCACGCCCGTGTCCACAATTGCGATGAGCACTGGTGCAGCCGTTGAGGGGATTGAATCCCACGCATCGGCTACTCGAATACGGCTGAGGTGGTACTGCTGTGCATAGAGACTATCGTTGGGACGGAAAAATACCCGACGTTCCGGCAGTGGTTCGGCGTACTCAAGCGATGGGTGACGGGATAGCTTTCGTGCAAGCAACCGAATGTCTGCTGGACTGGAAAGCTCGATAATCGCGATACGCTCAAGGTCCGCAAGAGGATTGGAGGCGGTTCGTGCGGCGTACTGCCCAAGCCGCCGTGCCAATGCGTGCAATACTGCATCGCGCACGTAGGGGCGACTGCGGTGAGCGCCAACGATCGGTTCGAGCAGCGCAATGGTGCCGCTCCGACCGGCTAATCGCCACTGAACAAATGCTGGATCATCAGCGCGAAATTTGACAACAATCGTGTTGGGGACAATGTCCTCGGAGAAGGCCCATGCCGTCATTCCCACTGTTGCCAGAGCAAGGGCAACAGCATTGCAAAAAGCACGCATGGCTCTGTTCGAGAATAGTTGAACTTGGGAGCAAAATAACGGTCCGTGTGCGAAAAGTAACACTCGGGTGACTACATTTTTGCGTACTCTCGGTTACTCTTCCTCTTCCATGGAGCCATTCGATTCCCACTTTGCACGGTTGTATCAGCGCATTGGAGTACCGGTGCAGACCACGAGCGCCGCTTTGCTTGCGCGTGCCATTGCTGCACGAAGTGCGCTTGGGTCGCAGCCACATACCGATTGTTGGGAGAGCTGGGGCATCGATCGTGCTGCATTTGCTGCCGTAACATCGGCAATCGAAGCAGCACGTACTGCTCGCGAGCGTGCGTATGCGCCGTATAGCAACTTTCGCGTCGGTGCTGCAGTGCTCGATGTACATCAGCAGGTGTGGGTTGGTGCGAATGTGGAAAATGCCAGCTATGGACTGACCCTGTGTGCCGAACGAGCAGCGTTGTGTGCAGCACAAGTTGGTGGGGCGGGGTCTGTGATGCTGCTGTGCGTCGTCGCTGATACTCCCGAGCCAATTGCTCCGTGCGGTGCGTGTCGGCAGTGGATTATCGAGCTTGCTCCAAGTGCGATCGTTGCCATGATCAGCACCCATCAGGGTGAACGGTGGCTGCCAGCAGCAGAGCTGTTGCCCTTTGCATTCGACAGAAACATGTTCCATCCCTCACGAGAACACTAACCGATGCCTGGCACACGCAAATGTGTGTACGATCCGCTTGCAGAGCTGATTGCCTACTACGCCGAGGCTGATACCAGCCAGCAAGCATCGCAGAGCGCCAGCGCCGATTTACCGCTCGAGCAGCGGCTGGTTGAACGCATCGTCCGTGGCGATCGGTTGGGTCTCGAACGCGATCTCGATCATGCATTGCAGCAGTACACGGCACTGGAGATCATCAATCGGTTTTTGCTCGAGGGAATGCGCATTGTCGGGGAGCTTTTTGGAAGCGGCCAAATGCAACTGCCGTTTGTGCTCCAAGCTGCCGAGGTAATGAAGGCCGCGGTCGCATACTTGGAACCGCACATGGAACGCAGCACCGACGCGACGACGAAAGGGACCATCGTCCTTGCCACGGTCAAAGGCGACGTCCACGACATCGGAAAAAATCTTGTGGACATCATCCTGAGCAACAACGGATACCGCGTTATCAATCTCGGTATCAAGGTGCCGCTCGAGCAGATGCTCAAAGCTGCTGCGGAACACAACGCCGATGCAATCGGGATGAGCGGGCTTCTGGTCAAGTCCACCGCGATCATGAAGGAAAACCTCGAGACGATGGAAGCGCGCGGGATCCGTATTCCGGTTGTCTTGGGTGGTGCAGCGCTCAACAGGCGATTTGTTGAGCAGGACCTTCGGCAGATTTACAGCGGCACGCTCGCGTATGCCCAAGATGCCTTCGATGGGCTGCGATTCATGGAAGAACTGCGGCAGAGCAGGCAACCGCTGCCACAGCCGACGACCTCGCTGGAGCTTTCGCTGCACCTCCAGCAGGCACAGCACGAACGCGCCGAACATCCCGTTGAACAGATTCGCACCGACAGCGAACAGTCGGGTCAACCGGTGGTGCGGCGGGTCTCGTCGGTTCGACAGGATGTGCCCATCCCGATTCCTCCGTTTTGGGGATCGCGCGTGGTCGAAGATATTCCGCTAGAGCATGTGTTTGCCTACATCAACGAAAATGCACTCTTTCGAGGGCAGTGGCAATTCCGACGCGGACGACGGAGCGAAGAAGAGTTCCACGCGCTCATCGAACGCGAAGCGCGGCCGGCATACGAAGCACTCAAACTGCAATGCAAGCGTGAGCGACTCCTTGTTCCAAAGGTTGTCTATGGGTACTTCCCATGCCAGAGCCAGGGAGACGATCTGATTGTTTACCGCCCAGTGCATTGCGCCGGTGCAAGACTCTATGCGGTATGGGATGAGTTGCCGTTGGAGAATCTTCGTACCGGTCGCACCGAGCTTGTCGAGTGGGTGCGTTTTCGGTTTCCTCGCCAGCGCAGCGGCAAGCATCTCTGCATTGCTGATTTTTTCCGTCCCATCGAGTCGGGCGAATTCGATGTCGTTGCCTTCCATGTTGTCACCATTGGTGAGCGTGCAACATCGTACGCACGCCAACTGTTCGAGCACGGGCAATACCGCGACTACCTGTTCTTCCACGGTTTGAGCGTTGAAAGTGCTGAGGGACTGGCAGAGTACTGGCACAAAATCATCCGCACCGAGCTTGGCATAGCGGGGAACGATGCCACTGAACTCAAGCAATTGTTTGTGCAAGGATACCAGGGGTCACGCTACTCGTTCGGCTATCCAGCCTGTCCACGGTTGGAAGATCAAGCGCTCATTGTGGAGCTGCTCTGTCCGGAACGGATCGGGGTGGAGCTCACCGAAGAGTACGAACTTGTTCCCGAGCAGAGCACCAGCGCGCTCATTTGTCATCACCCACAAGCGCGATACTTCAACGTGCGCTGAGGAGGCTGGCGTAATTTCGCTGCCGTTTTTTTCACGTTTGTGTTATCCTTGCCAATGCAACTGAAAGGTTCGACTATTCTTGTGTTGGGCGGGTGGGGTTTGGTCGGTTCGGCGATCATCCAGCGGCTGATGCGCTTCGAGCCCGCACGAGTGATCGTTACCTCCCTCCGTCGTGAAGAAGCCGAAGACGCCGTCGAACAACTCCGCCGCCAATATGCTTTGCTTCCGGCTGAAACCTTCGTTCCGTGGTGGGGGAACATTTTCGTTCGCACCGAATGGAAAGACCTCTCCCGGGAAGAGCTGCTAAGCGATCCAGAGCGGCGCCGTCAGCTTGTCGAAGACACCCTTGGAGAATTGACCGAAAGCGCGCTCCGCCGCCAAGCGCTCTACGACCTGCTCATGACATACCAACCGGATGCAGTCATTGATTGTGTCAACACCGCAACGGCAATTGCCTACCAAGACATCTACACAACCGGTATGCAGCTTGCGCGTGCGGTCATCGAGGGTGAATCTCCTTCGTCTGCCGACATCGAGCGGTTGCTGGCAAGTTTGTACATCCCCCAGCTTGTCCGCCACATTCAGATTCTCCATCACTCGCTCCGTGACGCCAAAGTGCAAGCGTATCTAAAGGTCGGCACCAGCGGTACTGGCGGCATGGGGCTCAATATTCCGTTTACGCACAGCGAAGAACGCCCATCGCGCGTGCTGCTATCGAAAGCAGCCGTTGCCGGTGCGCAATCGCTGTTGCTGTTCTTGATGGCTCGCACGCCGAACGGTCCAGTGGTCAAAGAGGTCAAGCCCAGTGCAGCCATTGGCTGGAAGCGGATTGGCTATGGTCCGATTGTGCGGCGTGGGACGGTCATCGAGCGGTGTGATATGCTGCCGGAACAGGCTCTGCGATGCGAGGGTGTCTTCGACCGATCCGCCAGCGATGGTGTGATGTGCTTGGGCATTCCGCTGGAGTCGGTGTTCATTGATACTGGCGAAAATGGCATTTTCGGTCGTGCCGAGTTCGAAACGGTAACCACCGTTGGCTTGATGGAGATGGTCACGCCCGAAGAGATTGCCCATGTGGTCGTCGAAGAATTGCGCGGTGCTGCCACCGGGCGCGAGATCGTGCAAGCACTCGATGGAAGCGTTATGGGTCCGACCTACCGCGCAGGAGCATTGCGAGAGCGAGCACTGGCGCAGTTGCGTCGTCTGGAGGCTGAACACAGCAATACCAGCATTGGTTTTGAGCTGCTCGGTCCACCACGCCTGACGAAGCTGCTCTACGAAGCGGCAATACTTCGTGCGATTGCTGGGTCAATCCGTGCTGTTGCTGATGCGACGGCCGATGCTCTTGCTCACCAGGCGGAGCATTTTATCGCAACCAATGCCGAGTTCCGTTCGACGGTGCTCTCGGTGGGTTTGCCTATTCTGCTCAGCGATGGCTGCCGCTACCTGCGCGGGGCAACGGTCCTTGTGCCATCCCCAACAGCGACCGACCGTGCCCTGTCAGCAGCAAATATCGAACGGTGGTGTTCCGATGGGTGGATTGATCTCCGGCCCACAAATTGGCAGACGTGGATAACACGTTGCCGAACTCTGATGGAACGATGCAGTCGCGACACTGCAGATACCAGCTCGCGGGCAGAATTTACCGCCGAGTATTGGGAACAGTTCGAGACTATCAACGAAGGCAAGTTAGCGGCGTACATTCTCTATGCAGAAGAAGGTGGCGGACGAACAAAACGCTAAGATTCGCGTTGCGATTTTCGGCTCTGGCCGTGGCACAACTGCTCGTGCGCTGCTCGAATATGCACGAGAGTTCGACGCCTCTTATCAGGTCGTTCTGGTAGTGACTAATCGAGCTGATGCAGGAATTCTGGGTGTTGCCGAATCCTTCGGTGTGTCAGCCGTCGTGCTTGCACCGCGGGATTATTCCGATCCTTCGATGTTCAGTGCCCAGATGCTCCAGATACTCGAAACCAAGCATGTCGAGTGTATTGCGCTGGCGGGCTACCTTCTCAAGGTGCCAGCAGCAGTGGTGGAGCGTTTCCAGGGTCGGATAGTCAATACCCACCCAGCACTTCTTCCCCAATTTGGTGGCAGGGGCATGTACGGCATCCATGTTCACCGTGCCGTGCTTGCGGCAGGTGAGCAGTGCACGGGCGCAACAATTCACCTTGTTACCGACGAGTACGATGCAGGGCCAATCCTGGAGCAGGTTCGTGTTGCCGTCTTCCCCCACGACAGTCCAGAGAGCCTGATGGCACGAGTTCAAACAGCCGAACGGTGGCTGTATCCGCGTGCACTTGATCGGCTCTGTCACCAGCTTGCTTACAGCCGGTCGTGAAAAAACTTTTGGATGTGAAAAAAAAATTTTGCATTTTTACAATTGGAGGTTCGGCCGCTGATTGCAGTCTGTCATCGGATATGGGAATTCCATCTGCCCAATTGCAGTGATTGCCCCAGCGGTCCAGCACCCCTGAAACAAATTTCTTGTCGGCTGCATTACTTTTGCGCAACGCGAACCACGAGCATTTATGCAATTGTTGATGTTCCACAATTCTGTTGAGGGTACCATGCGGTACACATTGATTCTTGCTGGAGTGTTGCTTGCAGCAACAAACTTTGCCTATGCAAGCGGTGATGGCAAAGGCAACGCAGAGCAGCGCCGCAGCGTTGTCAACAAGTACACTAATAACGGTTCCTATCCGCAGCCGTTTCCGATCCAATTGCAGGGTAATCCTAATCCCAACCCTTCGGTGAAAAACACCGTCGCACCGACAGTGTCGACGGGATACTACATCGTTGACAGTGACGACAATGCCGACCCTGCTTGGAAAAACTATCCGTTCCTGTTCCCTAACATTGAGGTGGACTTGAACTACCAGCCAACGACGTGGCGGCAGATTGTCAGTGGTGCTCACCAGTTCCCGGAAGACTACTGGATCGGTCATCCCGAAGGGAAACCCTTCTTCCAGAATCCGGCAACGAAAACATCGCAATTGCCCTACGGTGCGGATTCGACCGACAATGCGTTTGCCGGACCGATCCCGATCGGCTTTCCATTCTACTTCAATGGTGTGCGCTACGACAGTTTCTACGTCTCGACAAACGGCATCATCGCATTGAGCAATCGCCGCTACTTCTACGATGAGTCTGGGCAGCGCGTCGAGCGAGAAATTGCTCCCGGGGTTTACTCGTACTATGATCCACAGCGCGAAGACACCCGGCCGGCCCAAGGATCGAGCGGCGCCAGCGATCCAACACCTGATGACTACGGCTATCGGTGCATCGCACTGGGGAAAACACCAGGTACAGGAACCATCACAGAAAGTAGCGCAAATGCTCAAGATGGTATTCGGAATCCGAACAATAAGTGGTCTGGCAACAATGGCGTCAACAGTGTGGCGAACTTTGTCAACCAGCCGCCCCTCATTCTGCCGTGCTGGGGTAACTTACAGCTATCGGTCTATAACCCGCAAGGGAACTACATTGACAACTTCGGAAAGGTGTACTACAAACGCTCTATCAGTGGTGACCGGCTTATCATATGGTACCAAAACCTTACCCCACGCGGGACGTGGACATTCTACCGTGGAGGAACATCCCAGGGTACGACGACGTACAACGCTGACATCCGCCCCGGGGATCGCAATTTCGTTTCTGCCAGTGTTGCTGTGATCCTGAATCGGTCGGACTCCTCGATTCACGTCTATTTCAGCAACTTCCAAGGTATTGCATTCGATGGATTTGGCCGTCCATACCCAGCAGCGGTCATGTTCCGGAACAACACAACGCTTGCGGTTCGCGGGCAAGCGCGGCACAACACGTACAATTCCTTGGATGGAAGCTCCAGCGCAACGACAACGCGGTACACGCAGTTTACAATGTACTACACCCAGGGAGCGGCTTCATACAATCCTCAGGTTTTCGTATCGGGGACCGGATCAGAAGACGCTCGTACTCCAGCCACAGGGCTTGTTGTTCAGTTCAAGCAATGGAAGAACACTGTTCGGGCAGTGACAACCGAATACCGCGTCAAGCCACGGGATGCGAACCAGCCGGCTGACTATACTGTTGTCGTTCCCTCGCAGAATGTAAACAACTTTGAGATCCTGGCTGGCGATGAACGACTTGGCGGTATTCAACCGATAGCCATCTTCCAAAACCTTTCCAACGACATTCAAGGTCCCCTTGGCGTAAACTATCAGCCACAGAATATCAAGTTCAGTGCACGCTTCCGGATTGTCAATGATGCGACCGGTCGGGTAGTGTACAACCGCCTTGTCCGAATCAACTCCTTCTACAGTGATAACTCGAACTGGACGATTGGTGGGTATCGTCTGGGTACGATCCAGGTCTCGGGTAATAACCCGCCAGTGTTCACGCCGATCAGCCCAGCACCTGCGCTCAATGGGGTGCCACCCTATGCATACGTGCAGGTGCAATTCCCACCATTCGAACCAAATGAGTTCATTGATGACCAAATCGGTCGCTTTACTGCCTACGTGATCGCGGTACCAGTGGACTCCAATAACATCGGCTACAAGGATATGTGGCCGTTCGACGATACGGTTACCTTCCGCCTCTTCGTGATACGGCGTCTTACTCAACTCAATGAAGATGTTCGTGAATACCACGTCGTCGGTGGATCGGCGATTCCGTCGGTTCTCAAGTTTGTGAGCATCGGTGCGGAAGTCGTTGATGGAAACGAGTCTACAAATAATCCACCACCACCACGTGGTGAATTCGCCGCTGCAAACAACCAATTCTTCCGTCTGAATACACCCGTAATTCGGCTTGACCGAATCATTGATGGAGCGGAACCAAACCCGCCAGGGGGTGATGAACTTCGAACATTCCCGATAGATCTCCGCGATCGAAAGGGTGCTGTTCTCTCGTTTGCATTCCATCGAGCTGTCAAGCAACCGGACTATCCTCGAGGATGGGCAGATTCGCGTTTGGTTGGTCCAGAACCACGGGTGGCATACTTTGATCAAGGTCCATTTGCGGGTATCGTCGCCCCAGGAAACACTGCCGACGATTACCAAGATGTTCTACGGGTCGAAATCGCACGTCCCAGCCGCGACCAGATCAACAACATTGTAGTCTCGCAGGTCCCGGGCGCCCCGGCCTTTGAGTGGAACTGGCACCCCAAATGCTGCGGGCAAGCTGCGATTACCGATAATCCAGCATGGAGCCTGTGGGGCGGTGGTGGGTATCGCCGCGGCTTCCATCCAGTTGATAAGGACACACCGCTAACCCGCGCCCAAGGAATCGTTGTTGATCCATACGACGACGGTAAGGACTTCGAGTGGCGTAAGGTGTACATCCCTATTCCCGACACCTTCATCAATGCACCGAATGAAGGTGCAAAGAATTTGCGATTCCGCTTCCGTGTTATGGCCCGTCCGCACATTTGGCTGGGTGGCCCCGATGATGACGAGGATCCATTCTTCATCAAGAATGTGCGGATTCTCTTCCCAACAGAAGTTACTGACCTTGAAGTTGTCAGTGTCACTGCATCATGGCCCTACCGTGTCACGCCAGCAAGTCAAGCCCAGCGGATCCCAATTCGAGTGCGGATCAGCAATAATACAGGGTTAGCTGCCCAAGCCTTCCCTGTACGGGTGATGATTGCTGATCCTGCCGATGCACAGAACTCGAATATTGATCGGCGCTATGTCTATGACCGAACTGTTGTCGTGCCATTTGTGCAGGGCAATCAGGATCGGGAAATGACCATGCCCGCATGGAATGCACGTATCTCAGCTCGCTCTGCAAGTGACCGCTATGTTATTGCGGCAACGGTCAAGTATCCTGGCGGTGATTTGGAGCCACTCAACGATTCGACCTACAGCGAGTTCCAAATGAACTTCGGGCCTGCGTTCTCCTACCACGACCCTGACGAGCAAAACCAAGTGCCGAACTTCTTGCAGCCGCCATTGTTCGGGAAAGGGTTGAACCTGCTTGGTTATCAGTCGGCTGGATATTCTGCGGCGACAGCCTTTGGTGACGTCGGTGGGAGTGGGTCCGGACAAATCGCCATGAAGTTCGAGTTGACAACGCAGGATACTGTTTACGGATACCAAGCATGGTTCGGCTCACTCAATTCGAACACCGATAATATCCGCTTTGCCATCTACCAAGACCAAGGCGGGGTGCCAGCAGGCAATCCAATCCAAGCCAGCGTGCTCCGCACCTTCCGTGGAATGGATGCTTCGGGCGACGTCAAGTATAACGAGTACACAACCTACCTGTTGCCAACGCCGCTTGTGCTTCCACCAGGGACCTACTGGGCATCGGTCGGGCAGCTCAGTTCGGTCGGGATGGAACTTGGTGCTACTTCCCAGCGGATGGGTATTCAGCTCGGAAATTTCAATGCAGCGCCAGTGCCCGGTGCCAATAACTACAACCTGCTCATTGACAAAGATTTCCGCGTCAAGACCCGGACCGGAGCACTCATCAACGACAACAAGTTCGTCTTCGAGAACTCCATTGGTAGTGGACAGTGGGCACAATTTGTCCCAACGATCGGGAACGTGGCGTATAATCACTTGCCCTACACTGGGCAGATTGGAAGCGGGAGAAGCTTTACCCGTGGCAGTTGGCTCCCGATGATTCGTCCATACCTTGGAAATCGTACGTTCGGACCTCGTCAGTACGTCCGCATCACACCGGTCGAAATCACGCTCTTCGAAGGAGCCAAACGACCGACAGCGGTTGATCTGTGGTGGGAAACATCTTCGGAGACCGACAATAGTGGCTTCCACGTTGAACGTCGAACGCTCGGCTCCGATGAATGGACCGATCTCACCTTCGTTCCAACCCAAGCGGTGGGCGGCACATCAACAAAGCCGTTGAGCTACTCCTACACCGACCGTTCCGTTCAGGGTGGAAAGGTGTATGAGTATCGGCTCCGCCAAGTCAGCCGCGATGGGTCGGTAGGCTACAGCGGTACGCTTCGTTTCGACTTCACCGATCAGGCAGAGCTTGCGCTTGAACAAAATTCACCCAATCCGTTTAGCACGACGACAACGATCGCCTATACCGTTCCAGCAAATACTCCGGTTGAGCTGGAAGTGGTGGATGTGCTTGGCAACGTTGTCAAAAAACTCGTCAAGGGTGCTGTGCAATCGGGCTACCAAACGGTTCGCTGGGATGGAACCGATGATGCTGGTAACCTGGTTGCCAACGGCACGTACCTCTATCGCCTCAAAGTCGGCGAGCGTGTCGAAGTCAAGCGCATGTCGCTGCTGCGCTAAGCGGTAGGAGTCAAGCAAACCATGAGCGAGGGCGGCGCTCCAGCAGGAACGCCGCCTTCGTTATTTTCGCGGGCACCTGAACTGATCATCGCAACCGATGGAGACAGTCTTTGCCAAAATTATTCGCCGCGAACTGCCAGCAACGATTGTCTATGAGGATGAACACGTACTGGCGTTCCGCGACATCGCCCCCCAAGCACCGGTTCACATCCTGATCGTGCCGAAAAAGCCTATCGCAACCCTCAACGATGCCTCGGAGGAAGATTGCTGGCTTCTGGGCCATCTCCTGTTGGTTGCCAAGCGCCTCGCGCAGCAAGAACAGGTGGCCGATGATGGCTATCGGTTAGTCATCAATACCAACAGCGGAGCAGGGCAGACGGTGTTTCACCTGCATTGTCACCTCCTGGGTGGTCGTCCATTGCAGTGGCCGCCGGGATGAGCAATCAGCGAGCGGGTGTAACCCCAGATGCAATGCTTGCAGAAGCGCGGCGCATCCTTCGCGCTGAAGCCGACGCAATTGCCGATGTTGCCCACCGCATTGATCAGCAGTTCGTGCACGCCATCGAGCTGATGCGAAAGGCGCGCCTTGTTGCTGTCAGTGGAATCGGGAAGTCGGGGATCATTGCGCAAAAGATCGCCTCCACGTTGTCCAGTGTGGGGACACCAGCGTTGTTCCTTCATCCTGTCGAAGCACTACATGGGGATATTGGTGTCCTAACGTCGCAGGACGCGGCGATTATTCTGTCGCGGAGTGGGACAACCCAAGAGCTTGTCGCCCTTGTGCCGTTTCTCAAACAGCGCTCAATTCCGATTATCGGCATTCTCGGCAGTCGCAGTGGCTACCTTGCCAGTGTCGTTGATGTTTTCCTCGATGCGGGAGTCGTGCGGGAAGCTTGTCCTTGGGACACTGTTCCCAGTGCGAGCACGGCAGCAGCACTTGCGTTGGGTGATGCCCTTGCCCTCGTACTGATGCAGGTCCGCCATTTTACCATTGCTGACTATGCCCGCTCCCATCCGATGGGACAGTTGGGGCGGAACCTCTCGCTGCGTGTTGCTGATGTCATGGCTACAGGGAATGCAATCCCAACGATTCCACCACGAGCAAGTTTTCGGGATGCAATCATTGAGATTAGCCGAAAGGGCCTTGGATGTGTATGCGTCGTTGATGATAACGGTAAACTTGTCGGGATCATCACCGATGGCGATGTTCGCCGCACCCTGGAGCGTTACGAGGATATCCGCGCGATCACCGTTGCTGATGTGATGACAGCAAACCCAATGACGATCGCTCCCGAAGCCCTCCTCGGTGAAGCCTTAGCAACGATGGAACGCCGCCAGCGGCAGATTGGCGTTCTTCCGGTTGTGGACGACCGCGGCCATTGCGTGGGGATTATTCGTATTCACGATGTCGTGCGCTCGACCCTGTAGTGCTCTACGGGGATGATGGCTTCGGTGGTAGGGGCGATGGTGCTTTCGGTGGAACCGGGGTTATCTCGCGTGATTGCATGGCACGGCGCAGGATTTCTTGTCGCCGCCGCTCTACAGGAGACATGCGTGCCGGCTGCGATGTCACTTGCTTCGATGGTGACGGCGACACGGTGGGAGCTGTCTTCCCCTCAGGCTGAGATGGAAGCGGTGGCGGTTGGTGCTTCAATGTTTCCAGCAGGGAGTCCCGACGACGAGACCAACTGCTGGTGCTTGGAATGACATCGCTTGCTGTGATGCGAACATATCGCACTGCTTCGCCGCGTTTCCCCAAGGGCGGTAAACGCTCTCCGTTACGGTACAGCTCCACACCACCGGCGTTGCCTATCGAAATGACGATTGTTGCGTTGGCAGACCATTGCCGACGGTCACCGGGACGCAAGGTGACTTGTTCGCTTCGGCGCCCATCCATTGTGATGCTCAGCCACGCAGTGTCGGTTGCAATTGCTTCGAGCCGCAGACTATCGCTCGAAGTTGAGCCGAAGTATTCCAGCAAGCCACGGGATGGAGTCGTGCGGACCGTCTCGATTGGTGCTTCGGTTTGTGAGGAGGAAGTGGGAGGTTCAGCCGGTGAGCCCGGTGGTGGTGACTCCGAGGAGAGATAGAGCGCATATCCAGCCCCAGCGACGACTGCAACAGCCACCACAATTGCAATCGCTGACGACGCGCGCCGTGACGGTGCAACCGATGCTACGGCAGTGGCAGTTGCACTGACTTTCCGGGGTGATGGTGTCTCGGCCAATGGTGGCAACTCACGCTCGTTGATACCCAGGGCACGAGCATATCGCCGGACAAACGAGCGCATGTACACCATCGGCATCACATCGAAACTGCCTGCTTCGATTGCCTCGAGGATTGCTGCACGGATGCCAGTCAGTCGGCTCATATCACCGATGCTGAGTCCCAGCTCCGTGCGTTTGTTTCGGAGGATTATGCCGGCATGCAGGGCGTCGTCTTCCATGCTGCTCCTGGTGCGGGGTGTTAGCTTTGTGCGTCTGCTGCAAATTTGCAGTGGTCAAGACGTATTGCAATCGTTACTGGTGTTTTCGTCCACATCTCGGCAAGGTTGAATGAAGCCATTGATTCGCATCGCTTCTGGGCAGGGTTTCTGGGGCGACTTACTGACTGCTCCTATCATGCAGGTTCGTCGCGGCCCGATTGATTACCTGGTAATGGACTACCTGGCAGAAGTGACCATGTCTATTCTGCAGAAGCAAAAGTTGCGCAATCCAGCCCATGGATATGCACGGGACTTTCCCCAGACGATGGACGCAATTATCGAGGATGTCGCAGCCAAAGACATTCGTGTCATCACCAACGCCGGCGGGGTCAATCCACAAGCTGCTGCTGAAGCGGTGTTTGAGGTCGCACGCAAGCACGGCATCAGCGGCTTGCGGATCGGGATTGTTACCGGCGATGATATTCTACCCCGTATTGACGAGCTCCTTGCAGCAGGATATCCACTCCGTCACATGGAAACAGGCGAGCCGCTTGCAGCCGTTCGGGATCGGCTCCTGAGCGCGAACGTGTACTTAGGTGCCCGACCCGTCGTCGAAGCGCTCGAGCGTGGTGCGCAGATCGTGATAACCGGTCGAGTTACCGATACCGGCTTGACGCTGGCACCGATGGTATTCGAATTCGGCTGGGGTTGGGATGAATGGAACAAGCTTGCAGCTGGCGTTGTTGCTGGCCACATCAACGAATGCGGCGCTCAAGCAAGCGGTGGGAATTTCCTCGGGGACTGGCAATCCCTGCCCAATCTCGCGGAAATTGGTTTCCCTATCATCGAAGCGTATCCGGATGGAACATTCGTCGTCACCAAACACGAGGGCACAGGTGGTGCGGTCACCCGGGAAACTGTATCCGAACAACTCCTCTATGAGATTGGTGATCCTCGCATGTACATCACCCCCGACTGCATCGCTGATTTTACGAGCATTCACCTTCGCGATGAAGGCTCCGATCGCGTTGCTGTCTTTGGAATTGAAGGTCGTCCGGCAACCGATTCCTACAAGGTCAGTGCAAGCTACTCCGATGGCTACGTCGCAGTCGGTTCGCTGACCTATTCAGCACCAGGCGCACTCGAGCGAGCCCGAGCGGCGGACGCAATTTTGCGACGCCGACTTGAACTGCTCGGACTGACCTTTGAGGAAATCCGCACCGAGTTCATTGGCTACAATGCTTGCCATGGCCCGCTGGCACGTGGGAACGAAAACCCTCCCGAAGTAATGCTGCGGATTGGTGTTCGCTCGCACGATTATGCGGCAGTCGAACGCTTCGGGAAAGAAATCGCACCGCTCATTCTTACTGGTCCACCAGGTGTGACTGGTTTTTCGGGTGGCCGTCCCAAGCCAAGCGAGGTCGTGGCCTACTTCCCAACACTCATTCCCAAAGATGTTGTTTCGGTCCACGTGGATATTCTCGAGCTATAAGGCTGCAGGGTACGCCCTGGTTGCTCTGTGCCTGCTGCCAACTGTTGCGCGGGGAGCTGTGGGTGATTCTGCTCCATCGGCACTGCCTGATAGTGCCGCGGTGATTCCCTGGAGCCAGTTCCTGCTTGCCGGCCATCAACGCTACACTATTGACGGCTTACCACCGTTGTGCGAAAGCCGCATCAATCCCTATACGCTGACCGCAGCTGGGAGCATCTATGTCGGCATCATGGTGGGATTGCACGTTTACCAGAAAAACACCATCTGGAACGAACGTGCAGAATTCCGCGTGATCGAGGATGGCGACTATGCACAAGGTGTGGACAAGCTTGGGCATGTCTATGGTGCATTCATCATGTCGTACTACTCCGGTGAGCTGTTGCAAGGGGCTGGTGTTGCTCACCGCCACGCCATGCTCTATGGTGCATTGATGGGCATTGTTTATCAAACCTACGTCGAACTCGAAGATGGTGTCGGCAAGGAGTGGGGATTTAGTCCGAGCGATCTTGCCTTCGATGTGCTCGGTAGTTGCTACTTCTTACTTCAGCAGTCGGTACCAGTGCTGCAGAATTTCACCCCGAAGTGGCAGTACATTCCTGCGCACTGGTATGGTGATGCCGAACGCGCCGAGGGCAAAACATTCATTGACGACTACAGCAGTTCGACGTTCTTCCTTTCAGCAAAACTTCGTCCGTTGATGCCGGAATCGGTTCAGCCATGGGTTCCCCGGTGGTTAGCGCTTGGTGTTGGTTATGGTGTGCGAGGGCTGGGTGGCTCCAATGGCGATTCCGATCGCCGGCTGGTGCTCAGCTTGGATGTGGATATGGTTGAACTCTTGCCAGATTTCGAGCCGATTGCCGGTAAACCGGTTGGATCCGTCCTCAACTGGCTCAAGCAGTCCTTCAACTACTTCAAGCTTCCGACCCCAGCTCTTGAATGGAGCCAGCGGCATGGGTTGCGAGTGTCGGTGCTCTATCCGTTCCGGTTCACCATCGGAAAGCTCCGGCTGTGAACAAAACGATGACGCATATCCCGACTGAGCTTGCCATCTGGGAGCGCAGCCAGCGTCGCTGCCCACCAGAGAAGGTGCAAATCAGCGTGATTATTCCCACACTCCAGGAGGAACGAACGCTGAAAAGCTTGCTCGAACGGTTCGATGACGCCACTATCGAACGCTATGGCATCGAGGTGGTCGTTAGCGACGGGGGAAGCAGTGACCAGACGGTAGCAATTGCACAGCGTTATGCTGATGTTGTTGCGATGCATCGCGCTCACCGACGGCAAACAATCGCCGAGGGGCGGAACGTCGGTGCCTACTTATCCCATGGTGAGACGCTTGTGTTTCTCAATGCCGATTGCATGCCTGCAGACTGGGAGCGGTTTTGGCATGCTGTTGCTCAGTGGGCCTCTGGTGGTGGACCCTACGCCACGTATGCAGCGCTGGCAGCACCCGTCGAGGTCTTGCCGGCTGAACGACAGTGGAGCGACACGATCGTTCACAGCATGTTCAATGCATACATCATCGCAGCCGCCAGACTTGGATTCGGCGTCGGGCGTGGGGAATGCCACCTTGTTCGGCGGTGGCTCTTCGAACGCATCGGTGGCTATGCAGCCTCGTTAGCAGCAGGCGAAGATTTTGAATTTCTCCACCGTGCTCGACAGTGGTCACGCATCGGCATACCACAGGAACTTCTTGTCTATGAGTCACCGCGACGCTATCGCCGCTGGGGCTATCCACGACTCTTAGGGCAATGGTTTCTCAATTGGGTTGGTGCGATGTTCTTGCGCCGAAGTATGGTGCGGGAATGGTCGCCAGTGCGAGAGTCGGAACCGCAGTCGCGTTGACGTGTCGCTATTGTTCCTGGATGCTGATCTCCGGAGCAATGCGGCGCGGTTGCATCCTATCTTTGCATGTACCACTTTCTCCAACCACCCCGCATGGACTACACCACCGCAGGTGTCAACATCGCAGCAGGCGATGAACTTGTCCGTCGTATCAAACCGTTGGTGCGATCAACGTTCAACAAGCGCGTTCTTGCCGACGTCGGGCATTTCGGTGGTTTCTACGATGCACGCTTCGAGGACATGCAGCACCCTGTGCTTGTCAGTAGCACTGATGGCGTGGGGACGAAGCTCAAAGTTGCTATTGCGATGAATGTGCACTCGACAGTTGGGCGCGATCTGGTCAATCACTGTGTCAACGACATTCTCGCCTGTGGAGCGCGGCCACTGTTTTTCCTCGATTACTTTGCCACCGGCAGATTGGATGTTTCGGTCGCTGAGCAGGTCGTGTCGGGACTGGTTACTGCGTGCCGAGAGAACGGTTGTGCGCTCATCGGTGGGGAGACTGCTGAAATGCCCTCGCTCTACGCCGATGGCGATTACGACTTGGCCGGGACAATTGTTGGTGTTGTCGAAAAACAGCGCATTCTCGATGGACGCTCGATCAGTGCTGGCGATGTGCTGATCGGCTTGCAGTCGAGTGGCCTGCATACAAACGGATATTCGCTTGCTCGGGCTGTATTGCTCAAGCACTACCGGCTTGACGAAGAGATTACCGAGCTTGGCACAACGCTTGGTTCGGCACTGCTTGCGATCCACCGTTCGTACTTGCACGCGGTGCAACCGCTGTTGGAACGCAACCTGGTTGTGGGTTTGGCTCATATCACCGGTGGCGGTATCGAAGGCAACACCCGTCGGATTCTCCCCAAAGGCTTAGAGCTGGCCATCGAGTGGGGAACATGGCAAGTCCCTCCGATCTTTCACCTGATCCAACGCGTTGGTGGGATCAGTGACGAGGAAATGCGACGCGTCTTCAATCTCGGCATCGGTATGGTGGTGATCTGCAAACCTGAACATGCCAATACCATTCTTGCGCTCACTGCCGACGAACAGAGCAGCATCATCGGTCGCGTCGTGGCTGCGTAATGCGCGCCCATGCAGGGGACGCACTGGCACGGCGATGGACAATTACCAACAGCAGTGCAGCAAGCACGAACGCTGCTCCTAGCACCAACGCACCGATGCGAAGTGAGCCCGTCACGGCAACAGCAGCGCTGAACATTCCCATCCCTGCCATCGTGCCCAGCTTTTCAGCAATGTCGTACAGGCTGAAAAGCGCTGCATGTGCTTGCTCTGGGGCGATGAGCTTGGAAAACGTCGAACGCATCTGCGATTGAATCCCACCGAGCACCAAACCCACCGTTGCCGAAAGAATCACGAATGCGCTTACGGTGGTGATTGCGTAGGCAGCAATGCACACGAGCATCCACACCATCGTGATCAGCACAAGTGCTCGCGTATTGCCAAGCCACTCTGACACACGGCTCCAAAGCCAGGAACCAAGTGCCGCGACAAATTGCACAAGCAGAATGATACCGACCAGCAGCGCTTCACTCAAGGACAGCTCTTGGTTGCCATAAACGCTCGCTACCATGATGACCGACTGCACGCCCATCGAAGCTGCAAGGTAGCTTGCCAAAAAGGTGCGGTGGACAGGCGATCGCACAACGATGCGGAGTGCCTGCAGAAGCTGGCCTATTCCATGCTGAATTGCAGCGCTTACGGTGCCAAGCCCATGCACCCGGTGTTCGGGGACAATGTGCAGCGTGATTTGTGCAAACGCATACCACCACGCACCAACGGCAAGAAACGACCATGGTGCTACTGCCAGAAAAGCTGTTTCACCGGAGGGGGCGATTCCGAGCACTGGCGCAAGCTGCAGTGCTCCAACAACGGCAATCAACAGCAGCGATGAACCAACGTAACCGAACATGTATCCCCGCGCACTAATCCGATCGTGGAAGCGCGGCGGTGCAATCTCTGGCAAGAAGGCATTGTAGAAAACAAGCGAACCATTGAACCCGATGCTTGCGACGATTGCAGCGCATATCCCCAACCACAAGTGCTGCCGATCCGTGAGCGCAAGAAAGCCACAACTGAGAGAACCCACTGTGCAGAACAGCCGCAGAAACATTTTCTTCCGACCGCCCCAATCGGCAATGCCCGACAGCACCGGCACAAGAAGTGCATTGGCACCATACGATACCGCAATCGCAAGCGAGTACAGCGACGCAGATTCCCACTGCAGACCCGCGAAGGTGACAATGGTGCTATGTGCATGATCGCGAGCAATGATGGTGAAGTACACCGGAAAAAGCGCTGTCGAAATCACGAGCGGGTAGGCAGAATTTGCCCAGTCGTACATGCACCATGCCCAGATGATGCGGCGATTCATCAGCGGAACATCCAGAATGCGTTCAGCACTGGGAATATGGCAAAGTGTGCAGCTCCTACATTGGGAATAGCCAGCAGGACTCCACCATCGAGCGAGAAGCGTTCACCGAAATATCGCACCGTCAACAGCGTGGGAATGTGTTCAACGGTTCCGATACCGAAAACATCCAGGGCGACTTTCCACTGCGGTGCGATGAGTAAATCTCCTCCGAGCGCGGTAATCGGGACATCCGCACGAAAGCGATCTTCCGTTGTGCGGTGCTCCTTGAATGCATAGCCAATGCCAGTGTTGAACCGGAAAGGACCGGTTGCAAATGTGGCTATCGCAAATGGAGCTGCAACCAAAATGGATGTTTCTCCGGATGCTTGGTTGCTGGTGCTCTGACCGATCGCCCCACCGATAGCAACACTCCACTGCGTATCGAGCCGGAACGCACCGCGCGCACCAATGCCAAATGCGGTTGATCGTGTTCCGCTGAGTGTCACCGGTATCATTCCGCCGGCAAAGATCGCAAGCGTGTGCGTTGGTGCGTACACACCCAGCAAGCCAACACCATCGTAGGTTCCAATCCCCGCGCTGCCAGCTGCAAGGGGCTCGGCGGTCGGTTGGAGTACTGTTCGGAATGCAGTCGGATCGGGGGATGCAGGGCGATTGGGTACGATGCCTTGACCGCGAAGCTGGATTGTCATCGAGTGCTGAGAGCCCGAGAGTTTGGCAACTGCGTAGTAGGTGCGCGTGCTATCAGGTGAAAAGCGAATCGCTCGCTCCGAAGCGGTACTGGCCGGCTCGAACGTGAAGACGCTGCTATCGCCACTCCATGCAATTGCTGGTGAGAATGTGTCATCCAGAGCGATGTGCTCTGTGCGGCTATCGCCAACGGGGACAACCCCGAAATCCACAAGCATGTGGCGAGGTGCTGTCCCAACGCCGTGCCCCCAAACAAGCTGCCGGACGTAGCCGCCTGGCGTTGTCAGCAGCACTTCTGCATTCCGTCTGCCCGCTGAGGATGGGTGGAACAGCAGCTCAACATCGAGCGTGCCTGCTGGTGGGATAATCGCGGGGAAAACACCCGAGGCGATGCCAAAATCGGCAGCATGGTCTCCAACAAATTCGATTCGTTCAATGACAAGCGGCTGCCGAGATGATGGATTGCGGATGAATGCCCGAAGCACGGTATCTTTTCGAACGCCGACGGATGCTTGGCCAAGATCGGTCGCAGCAAGAATGCCGGTGGTTGGTTCCAGCGTCACAGGGTCACTCTCGGCCCTCTCGAGTGGTCGGCTACTGATACGCTCAACACGAAATCGTGCCTCGATGCGCTGATCGAGTGGCGGTACTTTCCATCGGTACCGTCCACCGCTGGCATCATTGGCCAGCAGTTGCCATGACGCGCCACCATCAGAACTGATCGAAACACGGCAGCTATCGTCAGGGGGAATGCCCTCCCACCGCACCATAACATCGCTCCCACTGAAGTAGCGCTCTCCCCGACGGGGTGCCGTTACACGGAAAGGAGAAGGAACAACTTGTGCAGTGCGTCTGCCGACACTAAACGTAACAATGTGCTCACCACAGGAAGTGGCCAGGTGTACTTCGCCCCACGCAGCACTGGTATCTCGCGTCCGGTACCGAACCGTCAGCGGTACTGATTGATCGGGCAAGAGAATAGTATCAGCAACGGCGTCCATGGAAAAGTTCGGTGAACCTGTCACCCAAACGGAGTCAAGATGGATGGGCAAGTTCCGAGCTGTTACGGTCACAGTTGCATCGCGTGTTGTCCCGACCAGCGGTGAGCCGAAGTACACATGCGACGTCGAAAGTTCAACAGCAGCGGTTCGGTCAGTGTGGTAGCGCATTCCAAAGGACGCCAGTGGGAATTCGATCTGCACGTCATGGGATGCGCTACACGTAGCGCGAGCAGTGTAGCGAAGCTGGCACAGGAGCTGCTGACCAGTAATCACCTTCGCAAGATGTGCCACCGAACGGCTTGCTGCTCCTGTTTCGCTAACAAGTTCGAGCCAACTGCCATCGGTGCTCCGCGCAAGCTCACGAATGCACTCAGGCGCTTCGTTCCGGAGCATGAGTGCTGCAACACGAGGTGGGGATGTCCCGAAGAGGGAACGAATGCTCCCGATTTCGACGGTATCGAGACCATCGGTAATCAGCAGCAGCCACCGTGCACGATCGCTCGGTGTAGACAGAATCTGAGCTGCTTCTTCGAACGCAGCAGTGTAACTGGTACCCCCGCCGAAACGGAGCGACGCAAAGATGCTCGATAGCTCCGTCGCTTGGATGTTTCGGTAGGATGTTACCGCGGTGTTGAATGCGACGACATGGAAACGACAATCATAACCAGACAGCTCCGTTGCAAGCGTTGCCGCGATTGTGTCCATGATGGCACGGCTTGCCACCTGGGCTGCGTTGCTGGAGCTAATATCCACACAGACGACCAGCTCGATTGCCCTTGGCGATGGTTGCTTGATGCAAGTGTGCTCCAGCAGAGCGACGTTCTGGCCGTTGTCGCGGATACGAACCGGAGGGGAAAGCTGCTGCGCATCTTGTGGAATGTACCACACCGTTACGGTTGGGAATGCGTGCTGATCGAGACGAAAAATTTGTCCCACCGCAACACAGATCGACAAAAAGCTTACAACGAGAAAGCATCGGACACCAAACATGCAGCCTCTTGGCTTGTTTTCACAAGTGCTCACTTGACGCTATGGCGGAATGCTGATTGTGACACTGGTGCCAGTGTGCTCTTTGCCAATACAACGGAGACGGTAGGTGTACTGCATTCCTTGCTTGATGAGTTCGTCGCGGAAGCTCGTCATTGTGCGGTCAAGGTATGCCAGCACTACGACATCGTCGCTCTGCGCCGTGCTCCGTTCAAGCAGTAGATCACTGTTTGCCTGGCTCCAGAAGAGCATCACCGCGCCATCGCGAAACACAACGGAGTCAATGGCTGGAGCGATGCAACGGTGCATTGGCTGATAACCAAGGCGCCGCGAGGGCAGGCTATAGTTACCGATGCTATCAATGGCCACCAGCTCGTACCAGCGTGGTTCGGTCGTTGGGTCCACATACGAGATTGCGCGCCCATCGAGCATTGCAATGGTTATTGGCGTTGAAAGTGTGTCCTCGTAACGATTGATCAGCATACGTGCTGCCCACGGTAGGGGATTCCACGCAAGGAGCGTGCCACGGTCAATTCGTGTGACAGCGAGCAGCTCAGGACGGAGTGTGCGCAGTTCTGCAACTGATGCCCATGGGGTTGGCACACTCATGTTCCCATGAGCATCCACCGTGCGGAGACGGTAGCGAATTCCTTGGCGGTCGAAAGCGCGCTCGCTGAACGTAAGCATCGGAGCATGGACAAAATACGTGATGGTATCAGGTCCATTGGTGCGCTCGAGGAGATAACCGGCAAGATCAGCGTCGGGTGTAGGAAGCCACCGAAGCCGAACATTGTTGCCGTTGCGCTCCAGCTCAGAAAACACAGGGCGATTGGGTGGGATCGAATCCACAACGGGCAGAACTTGCGGAACGCTTGCCCAGCTTATTGAGGTGCTGTCGCCGCTGACGAGTGCCAGAGCCACAGCATCGGCTGTGCTCTCCGGCAGCGCAAGACGAATGATCGTGCCATTGGTGTCGAACTCGGGGAGGATGCAGCGCTGTTGTGTGTTCAGCCGAACAATCGGTCGGATGCTGTCTGTTGGGGGAAAACCAACCAAACGGCAGGTGATCTGATTGTTGCCCGAAGTGGCCTCGGCAATTGTTGGTGCTCGGTGCGCGGTGGGTCGCCATTGTACGTCCACGTGGGAGGGGATTCCTTCGTTGCCGAATAGGTCAATTGCGGCTACATAGTAGGTGTAGCCGGCAGCCGCACGGATTGAGCAGTCGCGGACTAACCCAGTAATGGTGGTGTCTTGTCCCAACGATAATGCAGCGATCGGTTGCGGAATAATTCGCAGCGGACTTTTCCCATACTGTGCGCGATACACCGTAAATGCAGCGATACCCCAAGTGATTGTCGAATCGAGATTCCACCAAAGCTCGATGCAGTGGGAACGCTGGCGTGCTGCCAATCCACGTGGTGGCGGTGGCGGCGTATGTTGGTGAGAGACAACGCCCGTTTGCTCAGCTACCAAGAGCGACCCTGCCCAGATTTGGTAGTCGTACTCGGCAAGCGGGGTAGTGGTGGTGTCCTCGAAGGAGATTCCCAGCTGCATTGCGACCGATGGAGCACTCTTGAACAACATCCGGAGCAAGAGCGAGCGGGCGCGCTGCTGCCGCTGGAGATCAGGGTGCCCAAGATCGGCAACAACTGCCTCGAGCGTTGAATCCAGCTTTGGTCGTTCAACCGTGGCAATCTCGACCCACCGTCCTGTTCCTGCAACCGCGCGATAGATGGTGTAGTGGTGCGGAAGCGGCGAGCCACTCGGTGGACTCCATACCAGCACGACACCCCGCGGAGTGCCGTTCGCCCACAGGTGGTCCGCTCTGGCTACCGAACCAAGTGCGCAGATCAGGAGAACAGTAACGCCAATCCAAACTCGTACCATTGCGCAGCGAAACTACAGCAGCTCGCGCACGGGCACTATTTGCGCGCACTCGTCGTTTAGTGCCACCGACGATAAGAGAACGTTGACTAGTTTTCGACAATGCTGGATGTTGCGATTGTTGGTGCTGGCCCGACGGGGCTGGCATGTGCCATCGAAGCGCAGCGTGCTGGGCTCCAGTGTCGAGTCTTCGACAAAGGCAGCATAGCCGACTCGATTCGCCGATTCCCGGTGAATATGACATTCTTTTCGACGCCAGAACAACTGGAGCTTGGCGGCATTCCATTTACCACACCGAACCTACGACCAACGCGGACCGAAGCGCTTCAATACTACCGTCTGGTCGCGCAGCGATTGGCGATACCGCTGCAGCTTTATACGCGCATAGAGCGCGTCGTTCCAGCCGATGGAGCATTCCTTGTCCAGAGCAACCGTGGGCAGTGGCAGGCGCGGACGGTGATCATTGCGACGGGCTACTTTGACAACACCAATCGGCTCGGCGTCGAAGGGGAAGACTTGCCACACGTCCGGCACTACTACACCGAACCATTCGAGTACAGTGGAACGCGAGTGCTCGTCGTGGGTGGAAAAAATTCTGCTGTGGAGACGGCGCTCGACCTGTGGCGACATGGTGCAGAGGTAACGCTTGTTCACCGGCGCGATAACCTTGGCGAAAGCGTCAAGTACTGGCTCAAACCCGACATTGACAATCGTATCCGCAACGGAGAGATCGCCGCGCATTTTTCGACGGTTGTTCGTCGAATCGAGGAGTGCCGAGTTCTCTTGGAGCACACCTCCGATGGAAAAACCTGGTGGCATGAGTGTGATTTTGTCCTCCTTCAAATCGGGTATCGTCCGGATGCAGAACTATTGGAACGATGCGGCATCGAGCTTGATCGGCAGACACTGATTCCCCACTGCAACCCGGAGACATTCGAGACTAACGTTCCAGGAATTTTTGTTGCAGGCTCGGTGATGTGTGGATGCCAGACGTGGAATATTTTCATCGAGAATGGTCGGGCGCATGCCCGTCCGATTGTTGCGAGCATTCTGCAGCGGTTGCGAGCATCTGTGCGTTCCGTTGAAGCCCGCCCAACTTCGCACGCTTGATGGGGCTGCCGCGGAAACGTTGACGGAATTGCTCGGCATCCATCGAGAGCACTGCTTCGAGTGCGAGTTCGATTTCGCCGTTGCGTGGTGAGAATTCCGGCTGGCGCGTTTCTTTCCGAAAACGATTCCACGGGCACACATCTTGACAAACGTCGCAGCCAAAGAGCCAGCCATCGAGATGGTGGCGGATTCTATCGGGGAATACCACCTCTGGCTTTGTTTCGATGGTCCAGTACGAGATGCAGCGTGTGCTATCGAGTACGTACGGTTCGACCAGTGCGCCCGTTGGGCAGGCATCCAAGCAGGCGGTACAAGTGCCGCAATAGTCAGCAACCGGTTGATCCGGAACGAGACTGGCACTGGTGAGCACAACGCCCAGAAAGAAAAACGATCCCATCGAACGCGAGAGGATGTTCGTATTCTTGCCCTGCCATCCAATTCCAGCCCGCCGAGCCCACTGCTTTTCCATCACGGGACCGGTGTCCACGTAGGCTTTGCTTTCGGTGCCGGGTATCATCTTAGCAAGCCACTCAACGACGTGTTCGAGTTTGGGGAGCACAATGTCGTGGTAGTCACTGCCCCAGCTATAGCGGCTGAGCTTTCCATATCCAGGCTTGTTCGTATGGCGGTAGGGGGTGTCGTAGGTGATGGCGGTAACGATGATGCTCTGCGCTGAGGGTAGGACCAAGCGTGGATCGAGACGTTTATCGCGCGTGCGTTCCATGTAGTGCATTGTTGCATGGTAGCCGAGGCGGAGCCATTCATCGTAGCGAGGTTGTTCATCCTCCAGCGGTTCGGCACGAGCAATGCCGACGGCATCGAAGCCAAGCGTTTGGCAGAATTGTTTGAGCTGTTCGGTCAGCGATACCATGCTCAATCGCGCATCCACCGTGGCAATGTTGTGGAAATGGATACGTGGACCATGCCATCGGCAACGTGCACGGCGTAGCATCGAAGGCGTCCGGAGCCACAAAGTGCTTCGCCGGTACTGAGCCGAAATTGCCAGCCGTGATTGGGGCAGGTGATTGTGTCGCCCTCGATGGTGCCCTCGCAGAGAGAGCGAACGTGCTGATGTGGGCAGGTAGGGTCGAGTGCAACTATTCCCGACTGTGTCGCAAGGAGCAAAATTGCCCCCTGTTCATGCTCGATCAGAAGCCGCTTCCGCCGTAGAACTTCTGTCAGCTCGATCGAGATTACCTCATTCTGCTGTTGTGGTGAGCTGTTCGAGCTCGACGCGGTTTCCGAGAGCATAGCCTTTCTCCGTATGAGTGATCGTGCCGGCTGCAACCATAGCATCGTGTTCGAAGACAACGATCCATTTCTCTTGCGCTGCGCGTTCGAGCCAGTCCTTTTTCTCGCGGATGGTCGTTAGCGGGTAGTTGTCGTACCCCATCACGTACGGGATGGGGATGTGCGCATGGGTTGGGAGCAGATCGGCTGGATAGAATATCGTTCCGTCGTCGGTTTGCAGCAAGAGCATTTGCATTGCCTGGGTGTGACCGAACACAGGATGTAGGCTAAGCTGCGGTGTCAGATGAATGCTTCCATCAACAGTGTCGAGTAGCCCAGCTTCGACCAGTGGCTCGAAGTTCTCGGGCATGAAGGATGCACGATCTTTTTCGGTCGGATTGCGTGCCCATGCCAGTTGATCGGCTTGGACGTAGTAGCGAGCATTGGGGAATGTTGGGACAAGCTGGGATCCATCTCGAGAAGTGGCGCCGCCAGCATGATCGAAGTGCAAGTGGGTGAGTACGACGTCGGTGATACTCTCAGGTGCGATACCTGCACGACGGAGCGCATCTTCCAGTGGAGGAAAGGCGGGATCAATGGCGTAAATGTCTTGCAACTTTGGGGAAAGTTTCGAGCCGTTACCGGTATCGACAAGCAATCGGCGGTCGGCCCACTCGATGAGCAACAGTCGTGTTGCCATCGGAATACGGTTAGCTGCATCGCCAGGGTGGTATGCTTTGCTCCAGAGTGGTTTCGGTACAACGCCGAACATTGCACCGCCATCGAGACCAAACCGTCCAACATCGAGAAGTCGGACCGTGTAATCACCAAGTTTCATCCGGCAGTCGAGATGGTGTCTTCACACGTTGCGAAACTACGCACCCGCCTGATCGAGCATGCTTCTGGTGTTCGTTGCGGATGGTGTGATGGACGAGCAGACCGTAAATTTGCCCCCTGTTTGTTTCCCTGTCACTTCGTTGAGACTGTTCTATGGGCATGATGGAGCGCATGCGGACGCTGTCGCCATGGTTGATCGGTACAGTGATCGCAACCTTTCTGATTTTGATGGTCCTGGGTGATGTAGACCTTCCCCAAATTTTCAACTTTGGTGGTGCTGTGCGCCCCACGACGGTTGTTGGCGTTGTCGAAGGGGAGAAGATCCTCTACAAGGACTTCGAAGAGCGTGTACGGCAGACTGCCGAGCAGCAGCGAAAGCAAATGCAGCAGCAAGGTATCGAGCAAGAAGTTGACGATAACCTCATCCGCGAGCAAGTCTGGAATCAGTACGTCAACGAAATTCTGATGCGGAAGGAAGCCGAACGTGCTGGTGTGTTCGTGACGCCGGACGAAATTGCTGACGTGTTGCTGCTCGATCCGCCGGACTATCTGAAGAAGGCGTTCACCGACTCGGCAGGTGTGTTCCACCGTGATCGGTATGTCCAGCTTATCACGGACCCTGAGAGCTATGCAGATATTCTTCCCGATGATCCCAGCATTGACAAAGAAGAGGAAGTTGCTAAGTGGAAGCGCAATATCATCGAGATTGAAAATTCGATCCTCTTGCAGCGGATGCAGCAAAAGCTGCAGAACCTGGCGGGATGGTCTGCCAGTGCATTCTCGCCAACCTACCTGGAACGCCGCTCTATCGCTGAAAATTCCTACGTGGCGATGGACTATGTGTTCCTCAATGCAATGAATGTCACGCTTCCACCAAATGCAGTGACCGATGACGAAATCCGTTCCTACTACGAGGCGCACAAACAGTACTACAAAACCCGCCCAATGCGGAAAATCAAGTACATCAACTTTCCGATTGTTCCGTCCAGCACCGACTCTGCACGGACACGAAAGTTGATCGAACAAATTAGCACCGATCTTGCGGCACAGACCGACCCCGTCAAGCGAGATTCTGTCTTTACGCACTACTTTGCAACCGTTGGCGGACGCACCCAAACTGTATCGAAGCCTACCGACATTGATCCAGCAAAGCAGGCATTCCTTCTCGGACTCGATGTACGCGGAGTAGCTGGACCGGTGACGCTCAATAACAAAACCTACTTTTTCCGCTTGGACCATCGTGGTCCAAGCAAGGACACAACTGTTCGCGCCAGCCATATCTTGATTGGCTTCGGTACGAACAAGGATAGTGCCCGTGCTGTGGCTGAACAAGTGCTCGCGCGTGTTCGCGGTGGCGAAGACTTTGGCAAGGTAGCGCAAGAAGTCTCCGAAGACAAAGGGTCAGCCAGCCGTGGCGGCGACCTTGACTATTTCGGTCGTGGGCGGATGGTCAAACCTTTCGAGGATGCTGCATTTGCAGCGTCGGTCGGGAGTATCGTCGGTCCGGTCGAATCGCAGTTTGGCTACCACATTATCAAGGTGACCGACAGGAAAACTGAGTCCATCGAATTCAGCGAAATCGAAATTCAGTATTCTGTCTCTCCACAAACGAAGAAAGCTCTTCTCCGCCAAGCATACAGTGTGATGCAGCAGCTCGAGAATGGAGAGAACATTGATTCGCTTGGCAAGCGACTCGGCAAGCAGGTTATCGAGTCGGTGTTTTTCGATAACACCCAACCATTCCTCGGCTCGATGGAGGTGACGCAATTTGCCTTTGCGCACAAGGTAGGAGAGGTGTCCCGTCCATTCGAGTTGCGGTTTTATGGGTACACTGTGGTGCAGGTTTCTGGTGTTCGGGAAAAAGGTATCAAGCCACTCGAGGATGTCAAAGACCAGATTCGCGACCGGCTGCTCTCGTGGAAGCGTGTCGAAAAGCTCAAGGAACGCGCTGAACAACTTGCTCGCCAACTTCAGCAGGCAGGCCGCTTGGATGCCGTCAAGAGCATTGATTCGACGCTGACGGTTATGAGTGCAGCCCGTGTCACCGAGCAGGGGCAGCTACCCACCGGCGTTGACGTTGCTCTTGCTGTCCAGGCATTCAAGCTCCCCGTTGGGAAAATATCCTCGGCTGTGCGTGGAGAAAGCGGCTACTACATCGTACTGGTGCGCCAGCGGCACGAGGTGGACTCCGCTGGTCGTGCTGCTGGTATCGAAGCAATCGCACGACGCAAAAAACAGGAGGCCATGCAGAATGCGTTCTTTACCTGGTTGAACAACCGGCGCCAGAATGCGGACATCGAAGATAATCGAGCTGAAATCTACAGTCGCTAATCATTCGAGTTGAGTTGTGGCGCTTACCCGCTCTCTGCGCGAGAATCTCCTTCGTCGTGATGGGGGCGGCCTTGCTGTCGAGAGCGATGCCGATGCCTACCGCATCTGCCGGCGCATTGCATTCGGTCATTACGAGAATTTCCCTGTTGCGTCGCTTGTGCTGGGGAGACTGCGCGATGATGTGGCAGCTATTTATGCCTTTGCACGCCTTGCAGACGATATTGCCGATGAACTTCCCGCTGCGGTAGAGCAGAAGCTCCGACTGTTGGAAGAGCTTGACACTTGGCTCCAAACGCCGCCACGAAGCCATCCCATTGCGCGTGCCCTTGCACGCACGATCGCACGCTGCCATTTGCCACTGGGTCCTTTCCGACGTCTGCTTGCTGCGTTCCGCTATGATGCAGCACATGTCCCATTCTCGGACGAGGCCGCTTTGCGCGCTTACTGTCAGCGGTCAGCCGCTCCGATTGGTGAGCTGTTGCTCCGCCTCGTTGGTGAATGGAACCAGGAAACGGCGCCGCCCTCGGATGCATTCTGTGCAGGTCTCCAAGTGTTGAATTTCTGGCAGGATGTTTGGGAGGATTCTAAGCGCGGACAGTGGACGTTCCCGCTCCAATGGTTGCCGCCTGCAGTGGACAAGCCAAGTCAACACGTCCTACTGGACTCAAGCATCTGCCAGATGGTTATGGCGCAATATGATCGGCTGGTGGGGGAACTGTTGCCACAGGGAAAAGAACTACGCCGACGGCTTCGGAGCCGACGCCTGCGACTCCAAGTTGGTGCAACCTGGGAATCGGCATGCATCGTCTGGAACGGCTGTCGCCGACGCGGCGTGCGCCAATCCCCTCGGCCACGCCTGCGCTGGTGGAACGTGCCGCGCATCGTGTTGGCCACGCTGATCGGGTAGGGCGTGCCGTAGCTTTGCGATGACGATGGAAGCGCTTGTGACGAGTTCAATGACGAGCTTCTACTACTCGTTTTCGCTCTTGCCCCGCGAGATACGGCAAGCGATAACGACGCTCTACTCTTTCTGCCAGACCATTGACCAGATCGTTGATGCGTCCACGCTGATCGCCGATGACGATCGCCAACAGCGCCGAGCAAAACTCCAATGGTGGCGAGAACAAGTAGAAGCAATCTACGGCAGTAGATCCGTCGTGCCGATAGTTCGTCCGCTCGCACATGTTATCGAGCGCTACGCAATCCCAAAGCAATACCTTCTGACCCTTATTGACGGCTGCGAACGGGATCTTTTCCAGCAGCGCTATCCAACGTTTGCTGAGCTGAAGGATTATTGCTATAGCGTTGCGGGGGTTGTTGGGTTGATGAGTATTCACGTGTTCGGCTACCGCTATCCAGAGACCGAAGAGTATGCGGTCAATTTGGGCTATGCGTTGCAGCTAACCAACATTGTCCGTGATGTCTGGGAGGATAAAGAGCGTGGATACATCTATCTTCCGCTGGAAGATTTGGCGCGTTTTCACTATTCGGAAGATGAGCTGATGGCGGAGGTCTACGACGATCGCTTCATCGAGTTGATGCGCTTCCAGGCGCGTCGTGCGCGCTCCTACTATAGCCGCGCACGGGCTGCACTGCACCCCGATGAACGCGCCACGCTCTACCCTGCCGAAATCATGGATGCGATCTACTATCGCTTGCTGGAAAAAATCGAGCTGGGCAATTTCGACGTGTTTCGCCGCCGGTATCGGGTGCGGACCGCGCACAAAATGTGGCTGGCGCTAAAAATTTGGCTGTACGCAAAGATGTTTAGCCGTCGTCAGTAGTTCGTAGTTTTGCGCACGGTTGCATTTGTTTACCGATGCCATGGAACAAACCCTTTCATTTACCGACCAGGAGCGTGCGCAGATTGAGCAGCTCAAGCAGCGCTACCCACACCCGAAAGCCGCACTCATGCCGGTGCTCTGGATGGCACAGAAAAAGTGGGGCTGGCTCTCCGAGGATGTCATGCGTGCCGTCGCCGAGGTGCTCGAACTGCCATACGCACACGTGCTTGGTGTTGCGCGTTTCTACACCATGTACTTCAAAAAGCCGATGGGCAAATACCACATCCAGGTTTGCACCAATGTCTCGTGCATGCTCCGGGGGGGAGATGTGCTCTTCGAGAAGCTCTGCGCTCAGCTCGGCATTGGCCATAACGAATGCACCACCGATGGGCGCTTCTCGATTGAGGAAGTCGAGTGTATGGGTGCCTGCGGCGGCGCTCCGATGATCGCAATCAACGAAGATTACTACGAAAACGTCACGTTCGAGGACGTCCAGCGGTTGTTAGCCACGCTACCATAGGCGCAATCGCGCTCTGCGCGTTTGTGCACGAGTTGTTCCCATCAATACTCGGCGTCGTTACACAAAACCCTATGCTTTCCGATCGTGGTGACCGCGCCATCCTTGCTGGTCGAATTCTGCGGATAGCAGTTCTTGCCATCCTGGGTGTGTTTTTGGCGCGGTTGGTGTATCTGCAGGTCATTCGCGGTGCGGAGTATCTCCAACGGAGCGAAACTCAAGCGATCAAACAGCGCGCGAAGATTCCTTCGCGCGGTTGCATGTACGACCGCAATGGCAGGATGATCGTCCGCAACGATCCGGCTTTTAGCATCACGATGACGCCCCACGATGCGGATACGACCACCTTCCCGCTGCTTGCCAAATTGCTGCATATTCCGCTTGCGCAGCTCAAGGCGCTTTACCGTCAATCCTTGTCCTACCGCTTTCAGGAAGTGCCTATTCTGCGCGATGCACCGCTTCCGATTGTCGCTGCCATTGAAGAGCATGCGGCAGCATTGCCCGGCATCGAGATCCGAACTGAAGTCAAACGGCGCTACCTGCTCACTGCACATGCCAGCCACCTGTTCGGCTATCGTGCCATGGTTGACGAGCGCGACCTTGCAACCAAAGGGGACTACTACACGCTCAACGACTACATCGGCAAGACCGGACTGGAAGCAGCCTACGAACCATTCTTGCGCGGTCGTAAGGGAGTGCAATTTGTTGCCGTCAATGCTGCGGGCCAGCCGATCGAGCGATTCAACAACGGTCGCAGCGACATCGAGGCCATCGAGGGTGCAGACCTGTACTTGGGGATTGACGCACTCTTGCAAGAAGTTGCCGAACAGCAGATGGGCAACGATCACGGCGCAATCGTTGTGCTCGATCCGCGCAATGGCGAAGTTCGCGCATTCGTCAGTAAGCCCGATTACGATCTGCATCCGTTGGAAACACCGAGCGCCGGGGAGTACTTTGCCCAGCTTTCCCGTGATCCGAATAAACCGCTGTTCAATCGCGCCATGCAGACAATCTATCCGCCGGGTTCAACCTGGAAAATGCTCATGGCGCTGGCTGCGCTCCACGAAGGACTCATTGACGAACATACCACGATCCACTGTCCGGGCAGCTTTACCTACGGCGGACGGAGTTTCAAGTGCCACGGAGCGCATGGAACGGTGGATGTGCGACGCGCCATCCAAGTTTCCTGCAACGTGTTCTTCTACCGCTTAGGGCAGCGCATTGGGATTGACAACCTCTACAAGTACGGCACAATGTTTGGCTTCGGTCAGCTTACCGGCATTGACATTGCAGGTGAGCGGGCGGGCTTGCTACCATCGCGTCAATGGTTCGAGCGGCGTGGTGTGACCGGTTCCTTGCTCGATGGGCGTATGGTGAACCTTGGGATTGGACAGGGAGAGATTGGGGTCACACCCCTGCAAATGGCGGTCTATGTTTCCGCGCTTGCCAACGGCGGAACACTCTACCAGCCCCATGTTGTCAGCGGGATCTACAACAAAGAGACCGGACGCCTGGAAAAAGTTGCCTATGGGAGCATCAAGCTTCCACTCAATCCGCGATTTGTCCGGATCGTTCAGGAGGGGATGTATGCAGTTTGCAACATTCCTGGCGGAACAGCAACCAATGTTCGTGTCGAGGGTGTTGCGGTTTGTGGGAAAACGGGTACGGCACAAAACCCCCACGGCAAAGATCACTCCTGGTTCATTTGCTATGCGCCCGCCGAACAACCGACAATTGCCATGTGTGTGATGGTGGAGAATGCCGGCTTTGGCGCAACTCGTGCAGCACCGATTGCCCGCGCGATCTTGGATGCGTACTTTCATCCGGAGCGATACCGTGACTCAACGGCAACAGCACCAATGGCCGTTGCGCGGTCGGCGGCTCCGACCCACCGCGCTGCACAGTGATGCGCAGCGCGATTGCAGCAGTGGTGCTGCTTGGATTAGGTGCATGCACCGCATCCCATCAGCGCACGACAACGCTGCGAGTCTGGCACTTCTGGAGCGAACCGGCTCAAGAGCGTGCGTTTACTGCGCTCATTGAAGCATTCGAACGTACCCATCCCGACATCAGGGTCGAAACAACACCGTTGCAATGGAGCGACGGAAAAGCAAAGCTCCAGATTGCATTCTCCAGTGGCACACCACCGGATGTTGTTCACATCGGTGCTGAATGGGTTACAGAATTTGCGCCTGTTCTGGCAGATATTCCCGATAGTCTCACCGCGAATCTGTGCCGAGAGTTTTTGCCCATTGGTATGGCGGGGCAACGTCGCGTGGCGGTTCCGTGGACAGTCAACGCACGGGTGTGTTTTGTGCATCACCAATTGAAGCTTCCACCCGAGCCACGCTGGAGCGAGCTTGTGACCCGCCTTCGCAGCTTCCATGCACCACCGCAGCGCTACGGGATCGGACTCTGCAGCAGCGATCCTCACAATGTCCTCAAACGTGTGCTCCCTTGGCTGTGGGCTCTGGGTGCACCATTGCTGACAGTATATCCGTTTTCGGCAACCTGCACCGGGCAGACAGCGGCAGCGCTCGATACGCTTACGGGGTTGATTGCCTGTGCTGTTGTCGAACCATCGCGATCTCTGGATGCACGCATGCGACGTGGCGAGCTTGGAGTTGTCCTCTCGGGTGTCTGGATGCTTGCTGATTCACTCGTTCTCCGGCAGTACCAGGTTCTGCCTGCACTTCCATCGCGGCCTGGAGTGCAGGGAGAGAGCATCCTCAGCGGCGATTGCTTTGCGGTGGCGCGTTCCTCGATGCATCGAGAAAAAGCCATAGAATTTCTTGCTTACCTGGCTCGGTGGGAGAGTGCTGCCACTTTCTGCCATCGTGTACCCGATGCAGGATTTCCTGCACAACAACCGCCAACGTCGGCAGCGCTCGATAGTCTTCTGCGTCGAGCACCGCAGTGGCGGTATGCGTACGCACAAACACTCCAATCGCGACTGCTTCCGTCGCCGCCGGTCTTTCTCGATGCAGAGTATGCCGTCGAAGAGGCGATCACGGCACTGCTCTATGGGCGTTCCGATGGTGCGAAGACAACACGCATGCTGGTGCAGCGCTTGCGTGCGATCGAGGGCGCGCACCAGTAGTACTCACGCCGACTGCGTGTCTATCTGCGCACGCTGTAGCCGACCACTGAAGTCAACGTACACGGTTTTCCATTCGGTGAAGATGTCGAACACGGTCCAGCCACCCTCGCGGTGTCCGTTGCCGGTGTTCTTGATGCCGCCAAACGGCATGTGTGCTTCGGCTCCAATGGTTGGAGCGTTGATGTAGGTGATGCCCGCCTCGATATCGCGCATGGCAGCAAAGGCATACTCGACCGAACCAGTGTAGATTGCCGACGAAAGCCCGTAGTCTGAATCATTAGCCAGTGCGATTGCATGCTCGAAGGAATCAGCTCGCGTAACCGACAAGACTGGTCCGAAGATTTCCTCCCGCCAAATGCGCATGGTTGGTGTGACGTCGGCGAAGATGGTCGGTTCAAGGAAAAATCCATGTTCGAGCTCCCCACGGGTCAGCCGATTACCGCCCGTGATCAGCCGTGCACCCTCAGCCGTACCGATGGCAATGTACCCGAGGATTTTTTCCAACTGCCGCTGGTTGATGACCGGTCCCATTTGTGTTGCAGGATCCAAGCCCGGACCGATGCGCAGCTTGGAGGCGCGTTCGGTGAGCATCTCGAGGAAACGATCATGGATTGGGGCGTGGAGGATCAATCGCGATGTTGCAGTGCAGCGTTGTCCGGTGGTGCCGAACGCACCCCAAAGGACGCCGTCGAGTGCCAGTTCAAGATTGGCATCGTCCATGATGATGACGGCGTTTTTGCCACCCATTTCCAGCGATACTTTCTTGTTGAGGGCTCCGCAGCGCTGGGCAATCTGCTTGCCAGTTGCTGTCGAGCCAGTAAAGGCAATCAGACGGACCGATGGATGCTCGACCAAGGCTGAGCCGGCCTCTGCATTGCCGTGAACGACGTTGAACACGCCGGAGGGTATTCCAGCTTCCTGGAGAATCTCAGCGAAGATGTTCGCCGAGTGTGGCGCATCGTCGGATGGTTTCCAGACGATCGTATTGCCGGCAGCCAGTGCAGGGAAGATTTTCCACGATGGCACCGCAATGGGGAAATTCCATGCAGTGATGATGCCGCAAACGCCGATAGGCATGCGGAACGAGAGGTTCATTTTGTTGGGCAGCTCGCTCGGTGTGGTGTGACCGAACAGGCGCCGCGTCTCGGTTGCGCTGTAGTAGGCCGTGTCAATTGCTTCTTGGATGTCGCCGCGTGTTTCAAAAAGTGGTTTGCCCATTTCGCGCGTCATGATGGCGGCAAGTTCCTCCTTGCGTCGGTGAAAAATATCGCCCGCACGGCGAATCAGTTCACCGCGCTGTGGTGCAGGGATGCGGCTCCACTGGCCAAATGCATCGGCTGCAGCGCGGACAGCACGCTCGAGGTCGGCAGCATCCGAAAGCGGAAATTGACCGATCTCGTCGCGTGTGTCGGCAGGGTTGATATTCGCAAACCAACGGTCATGGTGTGGAGGAACCCACTGTCCGGCAATGTAATTGAGAAAACGCATTGGAATCTGTCTGGGATGGTAGAACGACACTGCGAAATTACCAGTTACCTTCAGACCGTTTGGAAAATAGCAACTGCATGCATGCGTCAACCGCTACGGCTCATCCAACCAAGAAATCAATGATCCAACGTTTGTGGTGTCAGATTGCCCCCCATGAAAAACTTTTGTGCGATTACGCCACTGGTGATCAATGGCTCCATGCATTGCTTGCGGGCGCGGACCACGCGGGAACACCATCGAAGGAAGCAGCCGATGCCGTAGAGGCGACCATGGAGCCACTCATCCTCAGCGACGAGCAGCGGGAAGCGTTAGACCGATTGCGCACTGGTGCAGCGGTGGTTATCGGCGGGCAGCAAGTGGGGCATCTCGGCGGGCCGCTCTACACATGGCTCAAAATCGCCTCGATCATTGAGCGTGCGCGTCGCGAGCATGCGGTGCCCATCTTCTGGATCGAGGATAACGACCACGATCGCGCGGAAGCTCAGCGCGTTGGGGTGATCAATCAATCCGATCAACTTGCTTTCCTGGACTGCCCGCCAGCAGAACGGTATCCGACACAAACGATCGTTGCTGCCTGTCGCATCGGTCCGCAGATTACCGACCAGCTTGCCGAGCTGGAGCGTTCCCTGGCTACCTTGCCTTTTGCGAAGCAGACCATAGCAGTTCTCCGTCAGTGCTACGGAGTCGGTCGGTTCTGGTCGGAAGCGTTCATGGAATGGCATCAGCAATTCTGGGCTCACCACGGACTGCTCTTTGTTCGGTCGTCAATACTGCGGCAGCTCGGCGCCATGAAGCTGCTCCTTACCCACGAGCTTTGTAACGTTGGACAGTTGGCGCAGTGTGTACGGGAGCAAACGGCAGAACTGATCGCACGTGGCTACCGTGCACAACTCGACGTTTCGACTGTCAATGCGTTCTACCATCAGGGCTGGCGGCGGTATCGGATCCAAGTCGAATCCGAGAGTAGCTTCACCGCAGGGCAGCATCGGTTCAATGCCGAACAGCTACTCGATGAACTCGACCAGCATCCAGAACATTTTTCGCCGAGTGCGGCGCTCCGTCCGCTTGTGCAGGATGCACTCTTTGCGCCAAAGGTGAGCATTGTCGGACCAGCAGAACTGCAGTATCACGCACAATTGCGCAGCGCATACTCTCAGTGGGGGATTCGTCCGCCGTCGTTGATGCTGCGCCATTCAGCGACATTTGTGCCGGAGCGTGTGATACGGCTGCTCCACAAGCACGGCGACCAGATGGAACGGTTTTTCGATCCACAGGACCGGTTTGATCGCTGGGTCGCTGAGATTCTCGATCGCAGTGGAGTGCTCGCACAGGTTGATACTGCTGCTACCTCGATAGCCGACATCATGGCCTCCCTCGAACGCGCAGCAGAGCAAGACGATCCCACACTTGGGCGTGCTGTTGCTGCCACCGGGCATCGCTTCGGAGTACAGTTAGAACGCCTTCACGGAAAGCTTCGCCATGCCCTTCGCCGCCAGAGAGAGCAGCAGCTCTCGCGCTTGCTTGCTGCACGGACACACCTTTTTCCCGGTGGCAGACTACAGGAACGCGTCGTTGCGCCGATATACTGGGTGTGCACGGTCGGCATACGGCAATGGAGCGATGTGTTGCTTGCGCTCGCAAAAGAGTCAAACCACACGCACTATATTGCAACGCCGAACGAGCTGCTCTCGCGTGTCGTTGGCACGCAAGTTGTACAATGAATGCTTGTGACGATTGTTGAATCACTACTTCCAAGTGCACGATGGAAAAGCCGTTCGTCTTAGTCGTTGACGACAACCGCATCACCACCAAGCTGCTGCGGCGGTATCTGGAATCGAATGGCTTCGAAGCAGCCGAAGCATACGATGGCGTTGAGTGCCTGGAGAAAATCGCCCAACGGATGCCCGATGCCATCGTCCTCGATGTGATGATGCCGCGGATGGATGGGTACGAAACAGTTCGTCGCATCCGTGAAAATCCGACGACGGCTAAAGTGCCCGTCGTCATAGTCACAGCGCTCAATGACGTTGCCAACCAACTCAAGGCAATTGAAAGTGGTGCCGATGACTTTTTGAGTAAGCCCATCGAAGAAAAACTCCTGATTGCTAAGGTTCGGTTACTGACCTCGCTCAACATCCAACGTCGGAAAGCAGAAGAGCTGGAACGGCAACTGGCGGAAACATCAAGCGCATCGTCGTAAAGGCAGCGACGGTGGCGCCTCCGAAGGAGGGGTATACACTGTGAGCAGTCGGGCTGATTGGGGAAGATGTCGTAATTTGCTGCTGGCTGCTGCCGACGATGGCAGCAGGTAGTTGCCGTAGTACAGATCCCAGTAGTCCCACTATGCATGTTGTCTGGACTCGGTGCGCATTGGCACTGGTGATAGTGATTCCCTTTGCATGTGCGCAGCTCAAGCAGATTTCCGATACGCTGACAAACCTCCAGCGTCTTCAGTTTAAGCTGGGGACGGTTCACGGTTTTCGGTTGGCGGGGGTGGATATTTCCACCAAAGCATCGGCGAACGACTTCAGTCCCATTGGGGACGGTTTGAAGCTGCTCGATGCCTTTCGCTCGAGGAAACTACCTGCAGATTTTGTCCTCGATCTCCAGGTCCGTAATCCCAACGATGGTTCGCCGGGTCGAAGTGCCGTACCTGCAACGCTGGCAGGGCTTGAATTTCGCCTGCTCATAGATGACCAACCCACCATAACCGGCATGCTCGATCGCGAAGTGGAAATCCCCGCCACCGGAACAGAGACGACTGTGCCGATTCGCATATCGTTGGATTTGTACGAATTTTTTGGATCGCGGGGCTACGACAAGTTGATCGAGTTAGCGCTCGCCATTGGTGGAAAGAACGGTTCTGCCAGCCGACTCAAGCTCGACGCCAAGCCCACGGTTCGCACCAAATTCGGATTGATGAGCTATCCTGGGCGCATCACCATTGTTGATCGTGAGTTTCGTAACTGACACTGCGTACCATCAGAAGCGATGAGTGAGGATAGTTCGCTACCTATTGTGCTAACCATTGCTGCGTGGATTGGTGGCGTCGTTGCGTTGGTGATTTCATTCATGCGGGCGGTGATTGCCTCGGTATCGGCAGCAGTGTTGGAGGAATTGCACGCACTCCATACCGCGCTTCTTGATCGCATCTACGATGCCCGGCGCTTAGGATCGGTCGAACGCACCGTTCTGATGGTGCTGGACGTGCTCAGCATCGCCTTGGTTGCTGCAAGCGTGGCTGCTCTAATTGTGCGGTGGTACGAAAGCAGTGTGGTGGTCATGGCTTGGCTTGGAGTGTTGGTTGGGGGCATCGTCTTTGGAAAAGCACTCGTCCATATGGCCGGCGATGTGCTTGCTGATCGCATGATCCTCACCGTTGCGCGTTGGTTAGCGTGGCTGATGCGAATCGGGTATCCACTGGCACGCCTGGTCGAATGGTCGCTGCACATGCTCCACCGCGACAGCCAGAGCCAGGAAGAAGCACGTGAATATGTCGCCGAAGAGCTTTCGGCAATTATGGAAGAAGCTGTCGAGGAAGGAACGCTCCACGAAGGCGAGGTGCGCATCCTGCAAAACATCATGCGCGTCCGCGATGTCCACGTCGAAGATGTGATGACACCGCGCAACGTTATCGCCGGACTGCCTGCAGAGATGACCATTGCAGACGCAGCACAGTTGCCCGAGTTGCAGACGTACTCCCGATTGCCGGTCTGGGAAGGCTCGAATATGGACAACATCATCGGGTACGTCCTCTCGCGGGATGTGCTCGTCCGCGCCCTCAGCGGTGATTCCGCAGCACCGGTGCGAACACTGGTTCGCCAGGTCGTCTTCATCCCAGAAAACGTGGGGCTTGATCGTGCACTCGAGGAGTTCCTCAAACGGCGACAGCACCTGTTCATCGTCGTAGATGAATATGGCGGCGTCGAAGGACTCCTCACGCTCGAGGACGTTGTCGAAACAATTCTCGGCGCGGAGATCGTTGATGAAGCTGACCGGATCGTTGACCTGCGTCAATTTGCCCAGCAGCAGCGTGATCGTCGGATTGCGCAGCAGAATCCAGCATCGGTAGTCGGACAATCGGACGCCACCTAGTGAAGCAACTTTGGTCCCCCTGGCGGTCGCAATACATACATTCGCTTTCGACAGAGCAGAGCGATGGCGGCTGTTTTCTCTGCCATGCTGCGCAAAGTCCGCTGGCAGATGATGCCGCCAATTACGTCGTGTTTCGAAATACGCTCTGCTTTGTGATCATGAATCGCTATCCCTACAACAGCGGCCATCTTCTGGTTGCACCGTACCGACATATTGGCGACCTGACCGCGCTCGATAGGGCAGAATCACACGCACTCATCGAGACTGTGCAGCTTGCCATTGAGGTTTTGCGCCAGACGCACACACCACACGGCTTCAATGTGGGTACCAATCTCGGTCGGACAGCAGGTGCTGGATTGCCCGATCATGTGCATGTGCATATCGTCCCTCGATGGAACGGGGATACGAACTTCATGCCGATACTGGCAGAGGTCAAGGTGATCTCGGAATTCCTCGTCGAAGAGCAACGCAAACTCTCGGAAGCATTTCGGCATGCGGTTTCCCAGCGACCCACGCGTGATTAGTCCCCGGCGGCGCTTGAGTCAGAACTTCTTGGTCAATCCCACCATTGCAGCGCGCATTGCTGCTGCAGTAGAGGCACAACCGGGCGACGTTGTCATCGAGATCGGTGCGGGGACGGGTGCACTCACGCAGCACTTGCTGGCTTTGCCCGTGCAGGAAGTGATTGCAATCGAAGTCGATCGGCGCGCGATCGAGCAATTGCAGAAAGCGTTTTCCAGTTGCCCAACGCTTCGCATCGTCGAGGCCAACGTGCTCGATCTGCGGCTGGAGGGGCTTGGCATCGTGCGCACGATGCCAGCGCGAGTTGTTGGCAATATTCCCTACCACCTAACCGGACCAATTCTCTTCTGGCTCTACGAGCAAGCGAAATCGTTGCGGCGCATTGTTCTCATGGTACAAAAGGAAGTTGCTACTCGTATCGTTGCCAGACCAGGGACGAAGGCCTACGGCATCCTTTCGGTCGCCACTGCCTTGATCGCTACGCAAGCGCGTATCCTGTTTGACGTTCCGCCGGGGGCATTCTATCCTCAGCCACAGGTAACGTCGGCTGTTGTTGCAATCGAATGCAACGGTTCCTCCCTTGTTGACCCACAGCATGCCCAGACGATGGCTCTCACCAAAGTAGCGTTCAATCAGCGCCGAAAGAAGCTTCGCAACGCACTGGCGCGTTTTCTTCAACAGCACTGCGGAACGCAGTGGGAGCAGCTTGCAGCGTTGCCGGTCATGGGTCGTCGGGCTGAAGAACTTTCGCCCCAGGAATTGGCGGCGCTGGCATCGGATGTGTATCGTTTTGCCAAATCGGAATGGCAACCATGAACCCACTGGCCGCATCCACCCGGCGCGACCAACTGCGCTTGCGGGGAGTCCTATCGGCGCTCGATTGGTACACGCTCGGTATCATGGCAGTGTACTCGCTGCTGGCGATAGCGTTCTATCCGCTTATTCCCAAGGCGACAAGCATCCTCATCACGAACGCACTGTTTGCAGTTGCTATCATTGCCATGGCGTGGCTGGGGCAGATGCTGCCCTACCGCGGTCTTCGCTTGCTGCGGTTCTTCTACGTTATTCCGATGGTGTATCCGATGTATCAGCAAAGCCAGCAACTGGTCCCATCCCTGCACCCGCATGATTACGATGCACTTCTGATCGAACTGGATCGAATGCTCTTCGGAGTGGACCCGACGCACTGGATCATGCGCTTTGCACATCCAGTCCTTACCGAGTATCTGCAAGTGTGCTATGTGTCGTTCTATTTGCTGCCGATTGTCGTCGCGCTGAGCTTCTTTCTGCAAGGTCGAGCGCTTACGATGCTCCGCTTTGGTCGCATGATTGTGTTCGGGTTCTATGTCTCGTACTTGGCGTACTTTGCACTGCCGGCGATTGGCCCACGGTTTACGCTTCATGATTTTGCGCGACTCGACCAGGAGTTGCCGGGCTTGGTGCTGACCCCGATTCTGCGCTCACTAGTCAACGAGGGCGGGGGAATTGAACCCGGCGAGCCCCATCCCGAACGCGTTGTCAATCGTGATTGCTTCCCAAGTGGGCATACGATGATGACGTTGCTAACGATCGTGCTAGCTTGGCGCTATCGCAGCACTGTGCGAATACCGATAACGGTGGTGGGTGTCAGCTTGATCGTTGCGACCGTGTACTTGCGTTACCATTACGTGGTAGATTTAATTGCCGGTGCTGCATGTGCGGTGGCGATGCTTGTAATTGAGCCGCGCGTCTATCGCTGGCTTGTCGAGTGTGGCATCGCAGCACCCGATGAGAGCACCATTCGGCAGATGCCAGCACCAGAGCCACCGCTTACGCCCAGCATTACCACCACCATGGAGCATGAGTAGCTCTTTGCGGAGCGTACTTTTGCAGGTGAGGACTATCACGACACACCCGCGATGACCTGTCCACTAACCTTGCACGATGTCGAGAAAATTGCTGCTGTGCTGGATGGTAAGCTCGCCCACGAAGACCGCGCCTGGGCAATCGAGCAGCGCTCTGCATCTGGGACTCTCGAACAGCTCCTGACGATTGCTCCACAGGTAACTACCCCCAGCGGCGAAATAACCCTCATCACAGTGCAATCGCGACAAGGATTCCAGCAGCTCTACGGATGCACGCATTGGTTAGTCATTGAACCGGATGAGGTGCTCTTCGTTGCGCGTGGGCAGCAATGCGCCTCGTGTCTGCTGGTAGGTCGGCAACGAACGTGTACGCTGTATGCCGATATTCCACTGGAGCTGTTGCGTGCCCCGCTCGATGGACTTGACCCCTCCTTGCTCCTTGCAGTCATGCAGCTATCGCTTGCCGAGCACTTGCTGGTGGTTGATGCCGATGGAAACGCGTGATTTTGTGCTCCCCGATGCTGTGTTGGTCCGCGGGTACAATGTCCATGTGGACTGCGTTCACGATGCCAGATGGCTACCACGAACTATTCTCCGCCGCGCAGTAGAGACTGTTCTCTGTGGCGAAAACGTCCGTGATGCACGGATTGGGATTGTGCTCTGCGACGATACGATGATTCGCATGGTCAATGTGCGCTACCTGGGGCATGATTGGACGACCGACGTCATTACCTTTCCACTGAACACCGATCCGATTGAAGGCGAGATCTACATCAGCGTTGATACCGCTCGGCGGCAGGCGGCCGAAGCTGGTGTCTCCCTGCGGAATGAACTTGTTCGGTTGGTTGTTCACGGCGTGCTTCACCTTCTCGGCTACGACGATCGCACCAAAGCGCAGCGTCAACAGATGCATGCTCGTCAGGAAAAATACGTCGAGCATATACTGCATAGCTAAGCAATTGCGTCCTATGGCGTGGAACGCTCGCCCTTGTTCAATAGCCCCGTAGTTCAGCTGGATAGAACACAGGTTTCCTAAACCTGGTGTCGGAGGTTCGAGTCCTCTCGGGGCTACGCAGCGGTGTCAGGCTCGAAACGGTAGTGTGCCACTTTGATTTCGATCTCTGCTCCTGGCTCATAAAGGGCGGTATGTTCCGGTGCAGGACGAACTATTTTGACCTGTGCCCAGCATCCTCCGCGGAACGAAGTAACCGTTGCTGTGAACACGTATTGCTCGCCCAAGTACCAGCGGTAGGTGTCCCCGGGAGTCGGGCGATCTTGTTTGGCAATGATTTCGTGGTAGTGTGGAATATCGCGTGTTGGCATTGCTCGTGTGTGGAGTAGTTACTCTTCGGTCAGAGAAACGAATTGCCGACGGAATTATTCGCAACACAGCGACCACCGATCCATACTTCCGCGACGCGATTAGTTCCGAAATGATAGACCAGATCGGCAATCGAGGGTGAGTCCAGGATGAGAAAATCAGCATACTTGCCCACCTGAATGCTGCCAACATCCTGTTCGAGCAGGAGAGCTGCTGCGCCGTGGGCTGTTGCTGCCGTGACAGCTTCTTCGATGGTCATTCCGCCAAGCTGGACCGCAAGCGAGAGCACCATTTGTATGTTTTCGGTCAGACAGGAGCCTGGGTTGCAGTCGGTCGCAAGTGCAACCGTGGCGCCTGCATCAATCAATGCACGTGCGGGAGGCATCGGAAGCCGAAGGGTGTAGGCGGTGCCCGGTAGGAGCGTTGCAACCGTCCGCCAGCGGGCGAACTCTGGTATCATAGCTGGATTGATATGCAGCAGGTGGTCAGCACTGGCTGCGCCAACGGCAATGGCAACTGATGCTGCTCCCACGTCGGCAAATTCATCGGCATGAATCTTGGGTTGCAAGCCCCAATCCAACCCTGCAGTCAAGATGCGTTCCGCTTCGGCAGCGGTAAAGTAGCCCTCGTCGGCAAACACATCACAAAACCGTGCAAGACCAGCCCGTCCAACTTCCGGTATCAGTTCGGTGCACAGCATAGCAATGTAGTCGTCGCGTCGCTGGGCAAACTCCGGTGGCACCGCATGGGCACCGAGTAGCGTTGCGACGATGCGAACGGGAAGTGTTGCTGCAAGCTGGGCAATAACACGGAGCATCTTCAGCTCGCTCTCGACCGAGAGTCCGTAGCCAGTTTTGATTTCGAGTGTCGTTGTGCCGTGCCGGAGTGCAGAGAACACCAGTTGACGCGCTGCGGTGTAGAGCTCTTCTTCTGATGCTGCTCTGGTGGCCCGAACTGTTGCCATGATGCCACCACCGCGCGCAGCAATCTGCTGGTAGCTGACGCCCCGGATTCGCTGGGAGAATTCATCGGCACGGTTTCCGGCGAAGACCATGTGTGTATGGGAGTCCACAAATCCCGGCATGACCGCACGCCCACGGCAGTCGTACCGTTCGATCGAACGATCCCGGAAGAGTCGGTCGGCCTGGGCTTGGGTGCCGATCCAGATGATTCGCTCTTCGACCAGCATCGCTGCATTGGAAATAATGCCAAGCTGACCCATACTTGCTCCCGTCTTGCGCCCGCTCTGTGGTGTGTGGACCGTTACCAGCTCGGAAATGTTAGTCAACAGCAGACTCATAGCCAGCGATCCATGCCGTGAGAACGAAGGTACTCGACGATCTGCCGTACGTGTTGAACTCTATCTTGTGGGCACACCAAGATCACATCGTCGGTGACAACGGCGACAAGATTCTCCAGTCCAAGCCCACAGAGCAGGCGCGATGAGTCGGCGTAGTTTGCCAGCGTCGTGCCCGTACAGTCGAGTGCGACGGTGGTTCCGATACGCACATTGCCCTGCATATCTGGGTGTGCAATGCGCGCCAATGCATCCCAGGAACCGAGATCATCCCAATCGAACGTTGCGGCGAACACAGCAATAGCCGGCGTGCGTTCCATGAGCGCGTAATCAATCGAAACGTTCGGTAAGTCGCCAAAGCATCGGGAGAGAGCATCGTGGTCGCCGCGTTCCAATGCTTGTCGAAGAGGTGCAAGTGCCGATCCGAAGGGTGGTGCGTGCTCGGCAAGCTGCGCCGTGAAGATGTCCAGGCGATACACGAACATGCCGCTATTCCAGCGGAAAGAACCACTGGCCAGAAACTCTTCGGCAGTTGCGCGGTCGGGTTTTTCTCGAAAAGATCGAACGCGGTAGAAACCCTCCCCGAGTGGCTCCCCTAGCTCGATGTAACCGTAGCCAGTTTCGGGTCGAGTCGGTTGAATGCCAAAGGTTACAATCAACCCGTGCGATTGGGCAACGTCGAACGCTGCAGAAAGCGCAGCAGCAAAGCGATCGGTATCGCCGATGTAGTGATCTGCTGGCAATGCAGCAACGGTAGCGTTCTGGTCTCGAGTGCTGATGAGCGCAGCACCGAGCGTGAGGCATCCAGCAGTGTTACGCTTGGCAGGTTCAGCGATGATGTTCGATGGTGGAATCTGGGGGTGCAGCACGTCGGCAATTGCTTGCTGGAGTGAAGCGCTGGTGATGATCAGGATGTGTTCGGCTGGTAGAACCTGGAGGCATCGTTCCACGGCGTGTTCGATGAGCGTTTTTCCATTGCCCAGAAGAGGCAGCAGTTGCTTGGGACGCTGTTGGCGACTTAGCGGGAAAAAACGCTCGCCGCTGCCGCCTGCCATGATGATTGCGTAGCGGTTCACAGGGTAACTCCGGAAGTAGATGGTTGCTTACGGGATAATTGCCCGTGGTGGTGGAGATATTCAGCAATTTGGACAGCATTCGTTGCCGCACCTTTCCGCACGTTATCGGCGACGACCCACATCAAGATCGCCCGCGGATCGAAGTGATCGCGTCGCATGCGCCCAATCCATACTTGGTCACTGCCGGCGACCGATTGGGGCGTGGGATAGTCCTCCTGGCAAACAGCGATGCTCGGATGCTGCTGGTAGGCTGCCGTCAACGCTGGGAGGTCAACCGGATGCTGGCATTGCACCCAGACCGCTTCTGCGTGGGATCGGAAAAAGGGAAGGCGGACGCAGGTGGCAGCAACTGCCAGATCAGGCAATTCGAGAATGCGGAGCAGTTCAGTCATGACTTTCCGTTCTTCCTGGCTCCATCCATCGTTGCCGATGGGGTGGAAGACAGCATTGTGTGCGAGTGGATGCGAACTGATGCGGACGGAGGGCTCCTGCCCGCAGAGCTCGGCGCTGAGTTGATCAAGCCCGCGTTGACCAGCGCCGCTGACGGATTGATATGTTGCCACAACGACGCGTTCAAGTCCGAACAGATCCGCGATTGGTTTGAGTGCAACGGCAAGCTGAATCGTCGAGCAATTCGGGTTGGCGATAATGCCCTGGTGCTCGAGGGCGCGATGACCGTTCACCTCGGGTACGACAAGCGGCGCGGTAGGATCGGCACGCCAGGCACTGGAGTTATCAACGACGGTGGCACCTGCAGCAGCAAAGAGTGGTGCGTACTGCAGGCTCACCGTCGCACCGGCGGAAAAAAACACCACATCATACCCGATCTCAACAGCAGATGGGGTGAGTTCGTGCACGGGTACTGCTTGGCCGTGCCACTTCAGTGTGGACCCTGCCGAGCGCGCCGATGCGTAGAGCCCAAGCTCTGCAACCGGGAATGCGCGTTCGGCAAGGACGTCTATCAGCGTGCGCCCAACTAATCCGGTCGCGCCGACGATGCCAATACGGTAGCTCATGGTTGCAATGCGCGGAATGAACATCGAATGCAAGATAACATGGACATGGTAGGTTGGGAATGGCTGCGATGGCGCTATTTTTGCTTGCGCCCGCGCTCATAGCTCAGCTGGATAGAGCAACAGCCTTCTAAGCTGTGGGTCGCAGGTTCGAGTCCTGCTGGGCGCGCTGCCGGCTTGTTCCACCACTTTGGGAGCGTTCCAATGGATCGCCACATTGTTGCAGAAACAGTGACCGAGCGCGGTCTTGAGTACATGGCAGGCTTCGGGAACGAATTCATCAGCGAAGCGTTGCCCGGCGCAATTCACCCAAAGATGAATTCACCTCAAAAAGTGCCCTACGGTCTCTACGTTGAGCAAGTTAGCGGCACGCCGTTTACTGCTCCGCGTGTGGTCAATCGCCGAACCTGGATGCACCGTATTCGACCGTCGGTTGTGCACAAGCCCTTCGAGTTGATTGACGACGGGCTGATTCGCTCAACGCCGTTCGATGAAGTGCCGCCAACCCCGAACCAGCTCCGATGGAGTCCGCTCCCGATCCCTGATGAGCCCACCGATTTCGTGCGTGGCATCGTCACGCTCGGTGGCTGCGGGAACCTCGCCATGCATAGCGGGTTGGCTGTCCATGTCTATGCTTGCAACCAAGACATGGAAGACCGCTTTTTCTACAATGCCGATGGGGAGATGTTGATCGTACCGCAGCAGGGGGGGCTTCGAGTGCACACCGAACTGGGCATCCTCGATGTTCAGCCTGGCGAGATTATGGTGATCCCGCGTGGTATCAAGTTCCGCGTCGTGCTGTCCGAAGGTAGTGCCCGAGGCTACATCTGCGAGAACTATGGGCCGTACTTCCGCTTGCCTGATCTGGGACCGATTGGCGCCAATGGTTTGGCGTACCCACGACACTTCCTTGCTCCCGTTGCTGCCTACGAAGATCGCGAAGGCTCCTTTGAGGTCATTGCCAAATTTCAAGGACACCTGTGGGCCTCGGTCATTGACCATTCGCCGCTGAACGTGGTGGCTTGGCATGGAAACTATGTCCCTTACAAGTACGACCTGACCAAGTTCCAGTGCATCAACACCGTCTCGTTTGACCATCCTGATCCGAGCATTTACTGCGTGCTGACTGCACCGAGCGAAATACCGGGAACAGCCAATTGCGATTTTGTCATCTTCCCCGACCGATGGATGGTTGCCGAGGATACCTTCCGTCCACCCTGGTTCCACCGTAACTTCATGAGCGAGTTCATGGGATTGATTTGGGGTGTCTATGATGCCAAGGAGGAAGGCTTTGTCCCCGGTGGTTGCAGCCTCCACAACTGTATGAGCGGACATGGCCCGGATGCATCCACGTACGAAAAAGCCACTGCTGCCGAGCTGAAACCGGTCAAGCAGCAGAATACGCTTGCCTTCATGTTCGAATCCCGCTTTGCAATTCGCACAACCAAGTTTGCGATAGAAACTGCCGCGCTCCAGCGTGACTACTACGAGTGCTGGCAAGGTCTCAAGCCGCGGTTCAGTGCGCGGCAAGTCAACGGCTCGCAGAACTAAATTGTTCGATGACGGACACTATCGGCGGCGGGAACGAACACTGGAGTGTTCACCCGCCGCTGGTAGTATGGCCGATGGGCAAAGCGCAGCAATCACGCATCGGTCGCAGTGCGGTTTGCGGGCGGTACACACTTTTCTGCCATGCGTGATAAAGAGCCTGCCAATGTCATTCCAGCGATCTTCTGGTGTGATTGCCATCAGGGTGTGCTCGATTGCGACCGGATCGGTAGTGTGGACAAACCCCAGTCGGTTCGAAAGGCGCGCGACGTGGGTGTCCACGGTGATTGCCTGCTGGCCGAATGCTTGACTCAGGATGACGTTCGCGGTTTTCCGACCAACGCCAGGCAGCGTGACCAACTCCTCACGCGTAGCAGGAACGACACCACCGAATCGCTCCAAGAGTTCGCGGCAGCAGGCGTGGATGTTGCGTGCTTTGGCGTTGTAGTAGCCGGTCGGTTTGATGTCGCGTGCTAACTCGTCAACCGACGCAGCGGCGAATGCTGTAGGGGTTGGGTACTTGGCAAAGAGCGCAGGGGTGATGCTGTTGACACGTTCGTCGGTACATTGCGCCGATAAGATTGTTGCGATGAGCAATTGAAACGGAGAGGTAAAGTGCAAGCCTTCGAATTGCCCCGGGTACTCGGCATCGAGTCGGTCGAGAATTGCAACCATTCGCTGTTGTGCATGTTGGGTTGTTTCTATCGTTGCGTGTCGCGGCATAGGTGATGATTCAAGTTTTTGAATTCGGCACCGACAAATTACAAAGCCGCACGCAGGGATCCGCACGCGGTCGGAACAGATTCAGGGAAGAGCACTCGTGGTGAAGTGTCATTGTCCAGTCCAGATGCTATGGCATGCCTGCGACGCATTGCATGGTTGTTGTTCTTTACTGCGCTGACGGCTCTCGGTGGTGTTCGACCAAATTCCCTGCAGCCACCCCAGCAACTCATTGCCAGCTATAACGACGAACAGAGCGCTACTCTTCGATGGGAAGCGGTACCCGGCGCACGACTCTACCGCTTCCAGATTTCCGAGCAGCGCGATTTTACAACGATTCGGACCGACGCCCTCTTGTTGCCGAGCAAGTCGTGGATCCGTGCGACGATTGCAGGGCTGGAACCAGGCAAAATGTACTGGTGGCGGGTTCAAGCCATCGGAAACAGTGGGGAAAGTGCGTGGAGTTTGCCGGTCCGACTATCCACGAATGGGGAGATGGTTGGTGTGCCGGTCGAACGGTTGCCTGCTGATCGGAGTGTCCTTGCATTCTGCAGCGTACTCCGCTTCAGTTGGCGTGCGTGCGACGGAGCGACTTCGTATCGGCTGCAGCTCTCGCCAAGTCCGACCTTCGACCGTCAGGTCATCGAGCGAGAATCTGTCGAACCCTACGCAGAAGTTGTTGAGCTTGTCGGTGGCAGAGGTTACTATTGGCGTGTGCAGGCACGGCGTGGTTCGGAAAGTGGGCAATGGTCGCCGGTGCAGCAGTTCACGCTGCTCTCGCTTGCCAACATTGCCGATGCTGCACCAACTGTCAAGGAATCGCAGCGACTCCGCCTTCTGAAATCCGATGATCCCGTGCCTGTTGAACTGGTACCTAATCCTGTTGCCGATGTCCTAACCGTTCGCACTCCACCACTTCACGAGGGAGGAAGCATTACGCTCTTCGATGTCGTTGGACGGCAAATGCTGCGCATGCCAGTTGCAGGTGTCGAGCAAGCACAGATCCCCGTCGGACAACTTCCTGCGGGTTCCTACACCATCGTCATCACAACGAGCCAGTACCAATGGGTTGGCACCGTCGAGGTGCTTCGCTAAGTGCTGATGGTAGAGGTTCGCAGCTTGGCAATGTCTTCGATCTTGCGAAGGACCTTACCATTGGCATCAATCTCGTAAGCGAAAGGAATGCCCGTTGGAATGTTGGTTCCGATAATCTGCTCGGGTGATAGTTGCTCTAACTCCATTACCAGTGCCCGGAGGGAGTTGCCATGGGCAACAACGAGCACGTTTTTGCCTTCTTGGAGGATGGGCAGGATGTGTGTTCGGTAGTAAGGCAGCACTCGCTCTTGCGTCATTTTGAGTGATTCGCCATTCGGAGGAGCCACATCGTAACTCCGCCGCCAGAGTTTGAATTGATGCTCGCCATAGGTGCGGGCAACCTCGTCTTTGTTGAGCCCTTGCAAATCGCCGTAGTGGCGTTCGTTGAGGGCAGCATCCTTGATCAAGGGAAGATGGGATTTGCCGGCGGTATCGAGGGCAATCTCTGCCGTTCGGATGGCGCGGCGGAGCGAGGAGGTGAACACCGCGTCAATGGACACCGATCGGAGGAGCTCTCCGGCTTGACGTGCTTCCTGCTCGCCACGGTCGGAGAGGTCCACATCAATCCAGCCGGTGAAGCGATTCTCTTTGTTCCATTGCGACTCGCCGTGACGCAGGAGAATGAGGAGTGCCATCGGGTCATGCAGGAGGTAATGGTTCAACGGGAGTTCGTTGCAGCTCGCACGTCCACGACATCACACAGCCACTGGCGCGAAGCGTTGCCCACGCACTGCAGTACTTCTGCTCGGAGAGCTCGATTGCGCGGCGTAGCTGCTGTTCGGAGGCATTCGGGCTCGAGAGAGCAAAATGAAGGTGTATCCGGGTGAACATGCGTGGATGTTCCTCTGCTCGTTCTGCGCGAGCCTGTGCTCGGAAGTGTGTGATATCGGCGCGCTGCTTGCGCAAGATACTGACAATGTCCATCGCGGCGCATGCTGGTACGGATGCTAAGAGCAGTTGCATCGGAGATGGGCCAGCAGGAGTTGGGGTGTGTGCATCAATCGCGAACGTAACGTTGCCAGCAGTGGCACGGAGGTGGTAACCGTCAACAAGTTCGAGTTCAAGCTCCATCTGCATGCCTTAGAGTGGTTTTCGGAACATGAGAAGCTGCTCGCGACCGGCGCGCGCGGGGTGAGATTCCAATGGGACTTCGTTGGCGATGAGTACCAGACCCGCTGTTTCGAAGTGTGTACGGATTTCGTCTATGCGGACCGTGTAGGGCGGTTGTGTCCGCTCGATCTCGTCGAGTGGGAAAAACAGTCCTGCGACGATTCCGTTCGGTTTGAGAAGTGCCGAGACTGCGTGAGCGTATTCTTGCCGTCGTGTCGGATTGATCGCACAGTAGCACGTGTACTCGAGCGCAACGTCGAATGCTGCAGGGCGGTGGGTGGGAAGAGCGAAGACATCCATGCAGAGGGTCTGGACCTCGATGCCGAGCAAATGTGCATTCTGTTTGAGAACTTCGAGCGGCTCCGGGGCGAAATCAACGGCGGTGACCGCATAGCCACGCTGTGCCAGCAGCAGTGCATCATGCCCATACCCACAGCCAGGAATGACAACATGGGGTCGGTACTGTGCCGTTGGCTTGGGAAAGTCGAGCCGCTCTACCAGCGCTGCGAAGGCGGGCGTTGGATTCCCTAAGTCCCAGGGAGTGTCACCGCGCTGGTAGCGTTCGGACCAATAGTGTGGAGAGCTAACGTCGGTGGTGCCGTAGTCGCACTGCATAGGGCTGGAAGCGAGGTATCTTTGCCGATGGCAAACTACGAGCAATTGCGATGGATATTGTAGCCAAGTACCTCGACCCACGTCTGGCTTCGCAGCTTGCAACGATGGAACTGCGGGCGCGCCTGATTGTGGAGGGGTTTCTCACTGGTTTGCATCGCTCGCCGTTCCACGGCTTTAGTGCAGAGTTCTCCGAGCACCGTGCCTACCATCCGGGAGATGACTTGCGACACCTGGATTGGAAAGTGCTCGGACGGACCGACCGGTACTACGTCAAGCAGTTCGAGGAAGAAACCAACCTCCGTGCCGTCATTGCTGTTGACCATAGTGCCTCGATGGCGTATGCATCCGAAGGGATGGTGTCGAAGTTTACCTATGCGACCTATCTTGCAGCAGCGCTGGCATATCTGGCGATGCTCCAGAAGGACGCAGTGGGATTGGCGCTCTATGACCAGTCGCTCCGGAGGTACTATCCACCCCGTGCGCGACGCTCGTACATAGGCGAGTTACTTGCTGCGCTCGATCGCACGCAGCCATCCCAACAAACCAACACCGCAGGCTCGTTGGAGGCCCTTGCCGAGCGCTTGCACCGCCGCAGTTTGGTGATCGTCATCAGCGATTTTTTCGATGACCTTGAGCAGGTGGCAACCAGTCTCAAACACTTTCGGCATGATCACCATGAGGTTATTGCCGTACAAGTGCTCGATCGTCGCGAGCTTGATTTTCGCTTTGGTATTGCAGCGACTTTCCGCGATATGGAAACCGGTGAGGAAATGATCACCCAGCCACTTCAGGTGCGGACCTCATATGCAACAGCGGTGGAGCAGTTCATCGAAACGCTCCGAGCGCACTGCTATGCAGCCAATATTGACTACGTCCACGCAATCACCGATCAGCCCTTTGATCGGATTCTGCGCGAATACCTTGTCCGGCGACATCGAGTGCGGTAAGTGATGCGGATTTCGATTCGGACGGCGGCGTTTTCTCTGCTGTTGAGTTTGATGCTCTGGGTGTTTGTCACACTCCAAGCGGAGTACGAAGTGACAGCGCCGATCTCCCTCGATCTGCAATTGCCAGCCGATCGTTCGCTCCGATCGCCCTTGCCAGCGGAGCTGTACGTCAAGCTTCGCGGTTCCGGATGGAACTTGCTCAATGTTTTGTATCTGGACCGTTCAACCCGCATCGTTGTTGATCTTCCTCGCGATCAGCGACACGGCACGCTCAGCCAAGCCGAGCTGCGAGCAGGGTTTCGCTCCCCTGTACCCCTCCGCCTTGTCAGTATCGAACCATCAGCGATGGATTACGAGCTCGACATTGTCGCACAAAAGAAAGTGCGCGTCCAACCGCAAGTTGAACTTGGGGCTGCCGATGGGTACGTGTTGACTCGATCGCTGGTGATTGTGCCGGATTCGGTTGTCATCGTTGGCTCACAGACAGTAGTGGATACGATTCAGCGATGGCGCACAGCCTCCGTGCGGCGGACGGATTTGCGCAAGAGCATCGTCGAGCTTGTCCCGATGGAACGGTCGCCGATTGTGCGGGTGCTACCGGAAAAGGTTCTCATCAAGGGTGTAGTGCAGCCCCTGGCCGAGGTGACCTACTACGATGTTCCTGTTCGCATCGAAGCGCAGCTCCCTCCTGATGCCGAGATTCTCCCTCCGATGGTAACGGTCATCATTCGTGCTGGATTGGAGGACATCGAGCAGACTCTCGATAGCCGAACGTTGCCAGTAACCGTTCGCATTGGGCAGCAGCAAGTGTCGAGCGATGCCGAATTGATCGAGCCAAGTATCGTCGCCCCGTCCTGGGTGCACTCGGTTGCCTGGCAGCCACGGTTTCTGGTATACCGTCAGGTCAAGGGAGCACTGGCAGGGTCGGCAATCAGCAAGGATGCATCGCCGTAGCTAAGGAAACGATAACCGTGCGAAAGTGCTTCTGCATAGATCGTGCGCCACCAGGGGCCAATCAGCGCTGCTACCAGTAAGAGCAAGGTGCTCCGCGGTTGATGGAAGTTGGTAATGAGTGCCTGCACGACGCGATACCGATACCCAGGAACGATGTATAGTTGGGTTGCAGCATCGAGTGCTGGTGCATTCTGCCGGTCGAGCCAGTCCAGCAGCGCACCAAATGCCTCGGCGGGAGAAATTGTTGTTCCTGCAAGCGAAGGGGTGTAGGGTACTTCTTGGGTGAGCATGGTGGGCAATGAATCCTCACCTGCGAGCAGCTTGACACCAAGCCAGTAGAGTGTCTCGATTGTTCGCACCGATGTTGTTCCCACGCATACGCAGAGACGATGCTTTTGGCTGGTCAGCTGCTGGAGCTGTTCAATACTGGAGCGCTCGACGTGAATGCGCTCAGCATGCATGGTATGATGCGATGCATCCTCAGCTCGCAATGGCTGGAATGTGCCTGGTCCGACATGCAGAACAACGTCAACGATTTCGGTGCCCTGCGCGTGGAGAGTTGTCAAGAGGCGTTCGGTGAAATGCAGACCTGCCGTTGGTGCTGCAACCGAGCCACTCCATCGAGCATAGACCGTTTGGTATCGTTCGCTATCGCTGGCAGTCGGTCGGCGACGAATGTAGGGTGGTAGCGGCAGTTGCCCCAAACGAGAGAGTTGTTCTGCAAGGGTAGAAGTTGGTTGCAGGCATGTAATCTCTACGTGGGCGAACATACCGTTGATCGAGCGAACAGCGGCGCAGATACCATCGCCATCGTGGAGCGCTTCGAGGACCATTCCTTCGCGAATGCGCTTGCCACCGATGAGGCATTCCCATGTGCTGGCATTGGTCGCCAATGCACAATCAGGAGGGCTGCCATCGGCAGGAGATACCAGTAGGAGCTCAACATAGCCTCCTGTCGGCTTGCGTGCGAAGATGCGCGCTGGTAGTACTCGCGTCGTATTGCGGACTAAAAATGCGTCCTCCGGTAGCAAGGTGGGCAATTCGTGAAATATGTGATGGCTGATTCTTCCGCTGCGTGCATCGGCTCGGAGGAGTCTGCTTTCGTCGCGGACGGGAAGCGGCTGTTGTGCAATCCGCTCGATGGGAAGGTCGTAATCCACGCTTGCGGTTTCAACTGCTGGTATCCAGTGGTGGAAGCTGCTCTGCGACATTTGCGTGTGCTGTGTGTAACTTCTCAGCACCAAAGACGTACATTTGCGCGGGATTGTGACAAAAACCTGGGTGTTTTCCATGGCAGCTCCTCATTCGGTTCCTGTTCCTCCGCAGCGAAACCGTTCGCGGTGGTGGATTCCGCTGGCGATTCTTGCAGCAGTCTTTGGTGGGATGGTGTTGGGTATTGTGCTGCTGGTTGCTCTCGTTGCGGTTCTCCTTTCATCGGCGGGCTCTTTTTCTTTTGGAGGCGACGAGACGCCGACAGTTCGCGAGCATTCGGTGCTTGTGCTGAACTTCCCCAATGGGATCCGCGAACGACAGCATTCGCTACCAGCACTGTTTGGAACAAGCCAAGGGACCAGTCTCCTCGATGTTATCAGTGCCATACGCTACGCAGCGCGCGATAGCAAAGTTGATGGCATTCTGCTCCGACGCGCCCAAGGTTTGGGACTTGCGCAAGCTCGTGAGATCCGACGGGAATTGCTCGAGTTCAAAAAGTCCGGGAAGTGGATCTATGCATTCCTCGACAAAGGCAATGAAGCTGATTACTACCTTGCGTCGGTAGCGGATACGATTTTTGTCGCACCGCTGGCAATGATCGAGTTCAACGGGTTTGGCGGTGCAATACCGTTTTTCAAAAACCTTAGCGATAAACTCGGCATTTCGTGGACGGTGATCCAGCGAGAGGAATACAAATCTGCTGGTGAGCAGTTCAGCCGTACACGGTTTAGCGAACCTGCACGCGAGGAAGTGCTTGATATTCTCCGCCAGCGGCATCGAATTTTTGTTGCCGATGTTGCTGCATCCCGTGGCATACCGGAATCCACCGTCGAACAGTTACTCAGCAGCGGCGTCTACCAGGCCGAAGATTTTGTCCGCTATGGTTTAGCAACAGCTCTTGCTACCGAACAGCAAGTGAGCGACTTTCTCAAGCGCCGCACTTTTGGTGCCGACACGTCCAAGAAGCTGCGCCTGGTGCGACCGCAGAGCTATGCGCGATATGCTCGTGCGCAAAGCAGCGAGCAGGTGGATAAAGCACACACGATTGCAATCATTGCAGCCGAAGGCGGTATCCGTTCCGGGAAACGCAGTGGGGAAGCCGACGAGATCGCCTCGGCATCGCTGTGTCAGGATATCCGAAAAGCCGCTGACGATACGACCATCAAAGCCATTATTCTGCGGATCAATTCTCCCGGAGGCTCGGCGCAAGCCAGTGAGGAAATCTGGTTTGAATTGCAGCGCGCCCGAGCCAAAAAGCCCGTGTATGCTTCGATGAGCGCGGTTGCTGCCTCTGGCGGCTACTATATCGCCACTGGCTGTGACACCATCATCGCTGCAGCAGAAACCGTGACAGGGTCAATCGGGGTGATCGCTGCGATTCCAAACTTCAGCTCATTGATGAAGTCAGTCGGTGTGACCTTTGATACGCTCGGCTCGAGCCCGAACGCAACATTTATGAATCCGTTCCTGCCGATGCGCTCTGTTGATCGGCTCCAGCTTGAGCGCATGATTGATACCATCTACACGCGCTTTTTGGAACGGGTGGCATCGAACCGCAAGCGGTCGGTTGCAGACATTCGCTCAATTGCGCGGGGGCGCGTCTGGACCGGTGAAGCTGCTGCCGAACGAGGGTTGGTTGATGTTGTCGGTGGGCTTGCCGATGCGATCGAGCTTGCCAAGCGTCGTATTGGCGTTGCACCGGATAAACGTCCACGACTCAAATTCTATCCAGAGCCAGAGGACCTGGCAACGGTGATCAAACGTATCATCGAGGATGCCACCGGTGGCGGCGATGATGATGACGAGACACGCCTTGTCTACCGCGCGCTGGGCATTACTCCCTGGCAGCGTGTTCTTGCAGAGATCGTCGGGCGACCATCGGGAACCGACGAGCTCCGGCGGGTCATTGGGCTTGTTGCAATGGTGCGGCGCGAACCAGTGCTTGCACTCATGCCACGTTCGATCCCATTCCCATAGACTGCTGCCGACGAAGCTCAAACAGGATTATCCCTGCTGCAACGCTTGCATTGAGCGATTCGATCGGTGCAGCAATCGGAATGCGTACCAATGCATCGCAGAGACGCTGTACGCTCCGGCGAATACCACTGCCTTCACTGCCAATGACAACAATGAGTGGTCGCTCGTAGAGTTGCTCAGTGTAGTGGTGTGTGCCGTTGACAGCGGTGCCGATGATCCACCACCCGTGATCTTTCGCGTTGGCAAGGGTTGTAACCAGTGATCGCACGCGAACCACTGGGAGATGCTCGAATGCTCCAGCGGCAGCGGAGGTGGCAGTGGGTGTAATGGGTGCGGTGTTGTGGACGGAAAGCAGTAGGGCATCGGCACCAGCAGCGGCAGCAGTCCGTGCGATTGCGCCAAGGTTGTGTGGATCGGTAATCTGATCGCATGCAACAAGAAGTGCCCGCGGGTTGCTCGATGCTAGCGGGCGCACCGATTCCCAGGGAAGCTCTCGGTACTGTTGCCGCAAGGCAATGACATTCTGGTGGTGCTTGACTGCGCCTATCTGCTTGGCTAGTCGGTCGAACTTTTCATGGGAAAGCCTCGCAAGAGGTATCTGTTGGTCTTGGGCAAGGCGACGCAGCGATGGTGGTAGCTCGCTTCCGAACCGAACGAAAATTTTCTCGATTGGCGCATGACTGCCGAGCGCCTCGAGCGTTGCATTGATGCCGCAAAGGTAGATACCGTCATTTGGTTGCATGGCGCTGGAGAAGAAAAGCAATACATGCCTGACGAATAACGCGGCGGTGGGGATTGCGTCTTGGTCGCTGCAAGGGAAGGCTTCGGACCATTGCATCGGCGACTTGGAAGAGCTGGAGAACTCCGGCATACCCCAGCGGAATCAACCGTCGCGCGGGTGCATGCTGAACCTGTGCAAACAGCAGCTTGGCAGCCATGTTCTGTTGCTCGTATGCGATCATTTGCTCCAGCGATCGTTGCCAGGTGCCGCCTCGATGGTGAATAACGGTTGCGTCAGGAACGAAATGGCAGTGCCATTGCTTCTGCCAGAGTCGGTAGCAAAGGTCTGCATCCTCACAGAAGAACGAGAAGCGTTCATCCATGCCGCCAATCTGCTGGTATGCTGCTCGGCGGCAGAAAAGCACTGCACCATCGCAGTAGGGCACAGCGCGGGGTTGGGAGTCGCGATGTCCGCGGCGATTGTGGATAGTTTCGATCCCCACCATGAGTGCTGCAATCTCCTGCCAGCCAGGGAAGTAACCCCAGCTCCGCTGGCGACGCCCGTCGGGGTAACGCTGCAGTGGACTGCAGACACCGACCTGCAGGTGTTGCTCCATGTAGCCAATCATGTGCCCGATACAGCCTGGCTGGTACTCCACATCAGAGTTGGAAAGGAGCAGATAGGGAGCTGTGCCGTAGCGTGCCCCGTCGTTGCAGGCGGCAGCGTAACTGAGGGGTTGATCCCGCCGCAGGACACTGACGGACGGAAATCGCGCCCTAAGCTCATTGCCGCTTCCATCGCTGGAGGCATTGTCCACAACGACAATCGAGGCGACCAACTCGCCGGCTGTGTCGAGGAGGGATTGGATACACCGACTGGTTAGATCGAGCGTGTTGTGGTGAATGATGACGACGTCAACAGGCGGCACGAGCACAGATTCAGCAGCAGATTCGACCACTGCAATTTACCACATCCGAGCGGAGGCTGTTCGTATCTTTGCTGCGCTTGTCGTATCTGTTGCCACCTATGCACAAACAACCACTGCGCTCGGCACAACGAAGTGATCAGGAAGCAACGATCCAGACCGCCAATGGCAGTCCGCTTCGCTTGGCGGTAGCGCAGTATTTGCCCCCGAAAGAGGAGATCTTGCGCGACTATGCACTCTGTGTCGCAAGCCGTAAGGCAAGTCTTCTGGGGCGCCGCGAGGTGCTCACCGGCAAAGCAAAGTTCGGCATCTTCGGCGATGGTAAGGAAGTGCCCCAGGTCGCAATGGCGCGTGCGTTCGAGCCGGGGGACATCCGCTCGGGCTACTATCGGGACCAGACCTTCATGTTTGCTGCGGGGATGAGCTCCCTTGAGGAGTTCTTTGCGCAGTTGTATGCTATTGCTGACGTCGAGCGGGAGCCATCCTCGGCAGGACGCTCGATGAACGGGCATTTTGCAACGCGCATGCTCGAGGCGGATGGCTCGTGGAAGCCGATCGCGATGTTGAAGAATTCCTCCGCTGATGTTTCGCCGACAGGATCGCAGATGCCGCGCCTGGTGGGTCTGGCGTATGCATCTCGGCTCTACCGTGAGATTCCCGAGCTATCCGACTATACGGAGTTTTCCCGTGGTGGGCGCGAAATTGCGTGGGGGACAATCGGTAATGCCAGTTGTGCCGAGGGAATGTTCTGGGAAGCAATCAATGCCATCGGTGTTCTCCGTGCACCGGCAATCATCTCGATCTGGGATGATGAGTACGGGATTTCCGTTCCGAACGAGTTCCAAATCACCAAGGGCAATCTGAGCGCCCTACTGCAAGGATTTCAGCGTAAAGCTGGCGATGAACAAGGATTCGATGTGTACACGGTCCCCGGTTGGGATTACCCACGCTTGGTTGCGCTCTATGCGTATGCTGCCAATCGCGTGCGGAGCGAAGGATTCCCGGCAATCATTCACGTGGTCGAACTCACCCAACCACAGGGACATTCGACGTCCGGCTCGCATGAGCGCTATAAGTCCAAGGAGCGGCTCCAATGGGAAGCCGAACACGACTGCAATCGTCGCATGCGCCAGTGGATCATCGAGACCGAAATCGCCAGCGAGGAGGAGATCGTAGCACTCGAACACCATGCCGAGGCTGAAGCCGTTGCTGCAAAAGAGAGTGCCTGGGATGCCTATATCACCCCGATTCGAACGGAACTGGCCGAGGTCATCGGGATGATCGAGGCAATGCAGCGCGAAAGCCGCACTCCCGATAAATTCCAGCCAGTACTGGATTCTCTTCGAGCACTGCGCGAGCCATATCGAGCGGACTACTTTGCTGCTATCCACCAAGCCTTATGCTTGACTGCTGACGAACCCTTGCCATCGGCAGCGCAGCTCATCCAGTGGCGGGAGCGCATGCAAACAGTGCAACAAGAGCGCTACAGTTCGCACCTCTACAGCCAATCGCAGGAGCGAGCCGAATTGGTACCGAGTGTTGAACCGGTGTACTCGGAATCATCGCCGCTGGTCAATGGCTTCGAAGTACTCAATGCCAACTTCCGCTACTGGCTCGAACGCGATCCTCGGATCATCGCTTTCGGGGAAGATGTCGGACGCTTGGGGGATGTCAATCAAGGATTTGCTGGACTCCAACAGGTCTTCGGTCCGCTGCGTGTCAGTGATACGGGAATCCGTGAATGCACCATCGTCGGGCAAGCCATTGGGATGGCAATGCGCGGTCTTCGACCGATTGCAGAGGTGCAGTACTTGGACTACCTGCTCTACGCGCTGCAGATCATGAGCGACGATCTGGCAACTGTGCAATGGCGCACCAAGGGTGGACAGAAAGCACCGGTTATCATCCGCACGCGTGGTCACCGACTGGAGGGTATTTGGCATAGCGGCTCGCCTATGGCGGGCATCATCAACCTTGTGCGGGGTATCTACGTCTGCGTTCCCCGCGATATGACGCGTGCAGCCGGATTCTACAACACACTCCTCCGAAGCGACGAGCCAGGGCTCATTGTCGAAGTGCTCAATGGGTATCGCCTCAAAGAGCGCTTACCCGAAAACATTGGCGAGTTCACGCTCCCGCTCGGAGTGCCAGAAATCTTACGCGAAGGGAATGATCTGACCATTGTCACCTATGGAGCGCTCTGTCGCATTGCCCTGGCCGCAGCCGAACAGCTTGCAAGCTGTGGCATCAGTGCAGAAGTAATTGATGTGCAGACCCTCCTTCCGTTCGATCGTCCGGGGATCATCGTCAACTCGCTGAAGAAAACCGGACGCATCCTGTTTGTAGACGAAGATGTGCCCGGTGGGACGACCGCGTACATGCTCCAGCAGGTGATCGAACGGCATCATGGCTACTTGTACTTGGATTCCCCACCACGGACACTCTCGGCAGCCGAGCATCGCCCTGCCTACGGAACCGACGGTAATTACTGGTCGAAACCCGAAGCGGAGCACATCTTCCGTGCTGCCTACGAGCTGATGCACGAGGCTGATCCGCAACGCTACCGGCGCTTCTACGACACAGCATTCCATCTGCATCGCTGAGTCATTCCCGTATTTTTGCTGCCTGACTGTTTCGAACCATGCCGAACCGATGGCATGGGAGCAGTCGGTAGAGTTGTTGTCAACCGCGAACGTACCGCATGTTCGAAAGTCTCCAATCGCGTCTGGAAGAAGCCATCAAACGGCTTCGTGGACAGGCACGCATCACCGAAGACAACATTAGCGATGCACTCGTCGAGGTGCGCCGTGCCTTATTGGATGCGGACGTGCACCTTGATGTTGTTCGGCGTTTTATCGAGGACGTCAAAGCCAAAGCGGTTGGAACGGAAGTCAAGGGAAAGGTTCTCCCCGAGCAGCTCATTGTCAAGATCATCCACGATGAGCTGGTCTCGATCATGGGGACCAGCAAAAGTGACCTGGTGCAGGCACCGCAACCACCGACGATCATCATGGTTGTTGGCTTGCAGGGTTCGGGAAAAACAACGTTCGCGGCAAAACTTGCTGCACACTTGCGCAAGAAAGGGCAGCAACCGCTCCTGGTAGCAGCCGATGTGTACCGTCCCGCAGCAATCGAGCAGCTCAAGGTGCTCGCGGCAAGTATCAGCGTGCCAGTGTTCTCGATGGAGGGCGCCGATCCGGTCAACATTGCGCGGGAGTCGCTCCAGTATGCACGCAAGTTTGCGCGGACGCATATCATCGTGGATACTGCCGGGCGTCTTGCCATTGATGAAGCGATGATGCAAGAAGTGGCAACGATTCGCCAGGTGATCTCCCCGCACGAGGTGCTCTTCGTCTGCGATGCGATGACCGGTCAGGATGCCGTCACGACGGCCCGAACCTTTGATGAGCGGGTCAGCTTGACGGGAGTTGTCTTGAGCAAGCTCGATGGCGATGCACGCGGTGGTGCGGCACTTTCGCTCCGCTACGTGGTGGGCAAGCCGATCAAGTTTGTCAGCACTGGCGAAAAGCTCGATGCGCTCGAGGTCTTCCATCCGGACCGCATCGCGTCGCGGATTCTGGGCATGGGTGATATCGTGTCGTTTGTCGAGCGTGCCCAACAGGAATTCGACGAAGCCAAGGCAGCTGCCTTAGAGGAAAAAATTCGCAAGCGTGAGTTCAACTTCGAGGACTTTCTCGATCAACTCCGGATGGTTCGGCGTATGGGCTCGATTCGGGAGTTACTCGGGATGCTCCCTGGTATGGACAAAGCGCTCCGCAACATCGAGCTCGACGATCGGGCATTTACCAAGATCGAAGCGATGATCCTTTCGATGACGCCGCAGGAGCGTCGTAATCCGCGAATTATCAATGGCTCGCGCCGATTGCGCATCGCACGCGGTAGCGGAACGACCATCCAGGACGTCAATCGGCTGCTCAAACAATTCGATGAAATGCAAAAGTTGATGCGTGCTGTTACAACCGGGAAAGTCAAGCTACGCAATCTTCCCGCGATGATCGGCACGTCCCAGAAACGTTGATTTCGAGAATTGGTGTGAGTGTCGTACGCACTCTGCGTGGCAGCCTGCCACGGTAGCTGAAAAGCGTGCGTCCAAAGCTGGCGCACGAGCTACGACAAGTCGCACCGACGAGGTATGTTCCACATTCACATACAAATGCTTCTATGGTCCGACTCCGCTTACGTCGTCGTGGACGGGCGCACCATCCGTTCTACGACATTGTTGCGACTGATGCTCGCACCAAACGCGATGGCAAATTCATTGAGCGCATTGGCTACTACAACCCAATGACGCAGCCATCGACGATTTCGGTCAATCACGAACGGGCGATCTACTGGCTCGGTGTGGGGGCACAGATGAGCGATACCGTCCGCAACATTTTCCACTACGATGGGGTCTTGCTCCGCCGGGCATTGCAGCGTCAGGGGCGTTCTGCTGAAGAAATCGAGCGTCTGGTCGAGGAACACCGGCAGCGTGTGTTGGCACGCTACTGGCGCAACAAAGAAAAGCGCGCAGCCCGCAAGCAGCGTGCTGCCCAGCAAACTGCTACAACCGAAGAGCAACCCAGCGACCAAGCCTAAGTGCATAACAATCGATTGCAGGTGTGAAAGCGTCGGTGCTCGAAATGCTCCCGTCGTTGGGAGAGCAATGGCAGCAGGAACGCCGCCTCCTCGGTGTGCTCTTGCGGTTGTGTTTTGGAGTGGCTGGTCTGCTCTGGATACCTCTGTCGCTGATGAATATCACTGCAGATGAGCGCGCGGCATACACCCTGTCCCAGTACCAACTCTACCTGTTCCTACTTACGCTCTGGGGCTACGACTATCGGCGTCAGCTCAAGCGTACCGAATGTGTGCTCGGGCTGGCCAATGCCGCAGCAGTAGCACCAATGCAGGTCCGCTGGGAACAGATCGTTGCTGCTGGCCAAGCGTCGCTGTTCGATGTGCTCCGGCGTCGTGATATGTCGCAGAAATGGTTCCCGCTGGTCTTTACCTGGACACTGCTCCTCTGCGGCTATTGGTGGCTTGGGCGGCAAATTGTCCGGCTTGTTGAATTTGCTACGACACCTTAGCTCTGGTGATGGCACGAATCGTGATTACTGGTGGCGCCGGATTTCTGGGTTCCCACCTGTGCGATTATTTTGTCCGCAATGGTGATGAGGTTGTTTGCATTGACAATCTGCTTACCGGTACGCCAGACAATATCGCGCACTTGCTCGGTGAACCCAACTTTCGCTTCATCTGCCACGATGTGACGAACTTCATCTACGTGGAAGGGAGAGTGGACTATGTTCTCCACTTTGCCTCGCCAGCATCACCACTGGACTACATGCGCTATCCAATTCAAACACTCAAGGTTGGGTCGCTGGGAACCCACAAAGCACTTGGATTTGCAAAGGCGAAAGGTGCGCGCTTCCTTCTTGCCAGTACCAGCGAGGTTTATGGTGATCCGTTGGTGCATCCGCAGCCGGAGACGTACTGGGGGAACGTCAATCCGATCGGTGTGCGGGGCGTTTACGATGAAGCCAAGCGCTTTGCCGAGGCGATGACCATGGCATACCATCGCTACCACGGGTTGAGCACCTGTATCGCCCGAATTTTCAACACCTACGGCGAACGAATGCGGCTCAGTGATGGACGGATGATACCGGCATTCATGACGCAAGCCTTGCGTGGCGAGCCGTTGACGGTGTTTGGAGATGGTTCCCAGACGCGTTCCATTTGCTATGTCAGCGATCTGGTTGAAGGAATTGTCCGCCTACTCACATCGGAGGTCGTCGAGCCGGTCAATTTGGGTAATCCCGATGAAATTAGCGTTCGTGAGCTTGCCGAGGAAATTCGTTCCATTGTTGGTTCGAGCAGTCCCATCGAGTTTCATGCTCTCCCGGAGGATGACCCCAAGGTTCGCCGTCCGGACATCACCCGTGCCCGGGAGCTTCTCGGTTGGGAGCCACGCATTCCAAGAAGTGAGGGGCTTCGGAGAACAGCTGACTATTTTCGACAGCGACTGAATAGTTTGGCAACTGTGCAACCCGATCATGGACGGAATTGATCGAAACCGTCGCTCCCGTTGGGCGATTGCAATGCTTGTTGCGCTGACGTTTAGTGTCGGCAAGCTCTATGCAGGCGGGGGTGCTGCCGCCGACGAAATCTTTACTGCGCTCGGATGGATTGTGGTCATCATCCTGGCCGCGCGCATCGGCAGCGCTATCGAGAAAATTGGTCAGCCACCTGTATTGGGTGAACTGCTGGCTGGGATCGCACTCGGCGGTCTTGCGCTCGTAGGCATAACGTGGCTGGAGCCTATGCGAACGAGCGTTGTGATGAAATTCTTGGCGGAAGTCGGCACCATCATCTTGCTCTTCCAAATCGGCTTAGAATCGAATCTCCAGCAGATGCAGCGGGTCGGATGGAGAGCGTTTTTTGTGGGAATCGTTGGTGTAGCGCTTCCCTTCGTGGGGGGCTATTTTCTGGGCCAATACCTTTTCCCTGAACTGGGAACCAATGCACACGTGTTTCTTGGCGCAACCTTGACGGCAACTTCAGTGGGGATCTCGGTGCGCGTTTTCCGAGATCTTGGAGTCCGTGCGAGCACAGAGCTCAGTATCATTCTTGGTGCTGCTGTCATTGATGATGTCCTTGGCGTCATCATTTTAGCTGTCGTGCAGGGTTTGGTCACTAGTGGTGTCTTCGATATTGTTGCGGTTGTCAGTATCGTTATCCGATCGTTGCTGTTTTTGGTAGGAGCAATCGTGATCGGTGGTCGGGTTGCCCCGTTGCTTGCCCGGTGGATGGCACGCCTGAGCCGCTCGACGACGATGAAGTTCGCTGTTCCGACGGCATTTTGCTTTTTGCTTTCGTACATCGCGTACCTTGGGGATTTAGCCCCGATCATTGGAGCATTCAGTGCTGGACTCATCTTGGATCGGGTTTACTTCAGCATCTATCAAGCGCCGGGGATTGTCGAGAGCCTTGAGCGCGAACTTCTTCCGGACCTTGTGGAACCCTACCGATCGCGATTGTTGCGTATCCTCGACACTTATCGGCTGCACCATATCGAGGAACTGATCCAGCCACTGTCGTACTTTTTCGTGCCGATGTTCTTTGTGCTAACAGGTTTCAGCGTGGATTTACGCACCTTTGCAGCGCCGCATGTGATTGTCGGTGGCTTGCTCATCACGGTGGTTGCAGTTATTGGAAAGCTGTGCAGCAGCTTGGTTGCGGGTCCGGTGCGACGTTCAGTGGTCGGATGGGGAATGGTGCCGCGTGGTGAAGTTGGGTTGATCTTCGCATCGGTAGGGTTGAGTATTGGTGTCGTTACGGCAGAAGAGTACTCGGCAGTAATGATGATGGTTCTACTGACGACCCTCCTGCCACCGATCGTGCTGACATTCCTCCTCCGTCGCAAGCAGTTGTCGTAGTTTGCAGATGGCTGGTTGAACGATTTTCTTTGTTGCGGTATGGCAAGGGTTCCTCTCTACACCATTGCCCATGCGCGGAGCGGTGATAAAGGCGATGCCGCCAATTGCGGCGTGATCGCTTACCGCCAAGAGTGGTATCCTATCTTGCAGGAACAGCTCACCATCGAGCGTGTCAAGGAGTACTTTGCAGGCATCTGCTTGGGGCCGGTTGAACGATACGAACTACCAAACTTGTGGGCGCTCAACTTCATCCTGCACAGTGCTCTCGGCGGTGGCGGCACCGTATCCCTCAAACTAGATGCGCAAGGGAAGACCATTGCATCAGCGATGCTGATGATGGAAATCGACGTACCCGACCAGGTGCTTGCCCAGCGATGAGCGCACCCGTCATTGTCCCATTGACGCGCGAGCGCTTCGATGAGCTCGTTGCGCTCATTACAGCCCTTGCTGACTATGAGAAGCTTTCTCCGCCAGATGCGGCAGCACGTCAGCGACTCTACACAGATGCCTTCGAGCGAACACCACCACGCTTTGAATCGTTGTTGGCGCTCTGCGATGGCGTTCCGCGCGGATACTGCATGTTCTTCGAAACCTATTCGTCGTTCCTTGCCAAGCCAACGCTCTTCCTCGAGGATATCTTCGTGATGCCGGAGTGGCGCGGTCGAGGAATTGGCAGAGCCATCTTCAGAACACTCTGCCGCATTGCGCGTGAGCGTGGCTGTGGGCGGATGGAATGGATGGTCCTCGATTGGAATGAACCAGCGCATCGCTTCTACCATTCGTTTGGAGCTGAGCGGCTCACACAATGGCAACTCTATCGTTTGACAGAGAATCAGTTCTTGGTTGATGATACGCAGTAGAGCGTTCGGACTTGTCCTTGTTGGATTGCTTGTGCCGATGGTAGGATTGGCCCAGCAAGGCATGATGCGGGAAGAGTTCTATCGCAAGTTGGAATCCTACTTCGATCGCGAGCTGATCGGCGACCTGAATGTGGCCTTTCCATCGCCGGAGAACGTGGTGTTCTATTCGTGGGATGCAGGCGATTTTTCTGGTGATGGCAATTACGACCTTGCCTGCGTGGTTCGCAACCGAGCCGAGAAAGGAAAACGGTTGTGGGTGTACCTGTTTGTTGATGTTGATGGGTTTCTTACGCAAATCGCAGCGAAAGAATATCGCTTCATCGAATTGCCCTTGGAGGTGGGAGTCGTGGTGCGGTATGGCGTCTGCTACATCACCGAGAAACTTGAGCAGTTCAATTGGCGCATAACCGGATTCCGCTTCGATGGAATTGCTCTGATCAAAACGTCCGAATTCCATACGCATCGCCTGGGGAGCTTTACACAAGAGCAGACAATAAACTACGTGACACTTCAGCGCAACGAACGTTGGACAACAACGCGATCGGGAAATCTGGAATTGGAGCGTAAGTGTGGCATCGTCCCACTGTATCCACGTGGTGTTACCCTCAGTCATGGCTATCAACGTCGCGCCCACTTGACCAGCGTGGATTATGTCGTCCGCGGTGCCTATTATTGGCAGGGACCTGAAGACTGCTCGCTGACGATTGGCGGAGCATACGATTCAGCGTTTGTGTACTTGTCGTTGGTTGTTCGGGACGATCAAGTCGTGACTGGGTATTGCGATACCTGTGCTGCAGACCGAATCGAGTTGTGGTTCGATTTGTACCAAGGCGATTCCAGCGTTCCAAGCCTTGCGGTGCGTCGGACAAAGCGCAGCTACATCATTCGCCAACGACCGGATGCACCACTGATCGGACTTGGCCTGCATCTGGGTGACTTTGCCGGAAAACCACCGACGGTCAAACTGTTGGTCAGCGACAGCAGTATGCTCACGCGGTTGAGGCTCAAATCGCTGGCTGATGTTGCCATTTATGGAGAGCTGCAGAGCGATGGCTATGCTGTGCGCATCCGAATTCCCTGGTTGTTGCTCGCGGCAGAACTTGCACCACCGCACTCGAGGCCAAGTGTTCTGGGATTTTTGGCGCAAGTCACCGACATTGATAATGAGTTCCGTCCGGAAGAAGCGACGGTATTCGCAAATGCAATGTATCAATCGGGAGTGGTTGCCAGCGAAGGTGAAATGATTGCCATGCCGCCGGGAGAACAGTTCGGTACGGTTGAGTACGTTCATGCAGATGCTATTGTGGGACAACTGCGCCGGCGGGGCTTTTAGCTGTGAGGAAGCGGCTAATGTTGATTGACGAACGCTTTGCGCTCTCTGGTCCGCACCGGCGGTGGGAAGAGCTTCGTTTCGTCGTTCGGGTAGCCTGGGAGTTTGTGCGGAGTTTTCGCGCGCTGCATTTTGTGGGTCCATGCATCACAGTATTCGGGTCAGCGCGGATTCCGCGAGAGCATCCCTACTACGACCTTGCCCGCCAGGTTGGGGAGACCATCGCGTCGTTAGGGTTTACGGTGATGACTGGTGGCGGTCCTGGTCTGATGGAGGCAGCAAACTATGGAGCACGCCGAGTAGGAGGCCGTTCCATCGGTTGCAATATCGAGCTTCCACACGAGCAACAACCGAATCCCTATCTGGATCGCTGGATCACAGTCCGACACTTTTTTGTGCGGAAGGTGCTGCTGGTCAAGTACTCGTACGGTTTTGTTGTTCTTCCCGGTGGAATAGGTACCCTTGACGAACTGTTTGAAGCACTCACGCTCATTCAGACAGGAAAGATCGAGCGGTTCCCAATCGTACTTATGGGGACGCAGTATTGGTCGCCTGTCGAGTTACTCCTGGAGCAAATGGCAGAGGAAGGAACAATTTCCGATAGCGACCGCCAATTGATCTTGATGACCGATTCGGTGGAAGCGCTGCGCGAACATCTGGAACGCTTTGCTGTTGCACGTCTTCGGGGACAACCAGCAGTTCGACTTCGTCCGCTCCGCCTATTGGGCGAGCAAGCAAGTCGCTAACGTGGTTGGCTTGGCTTGATACCTTTCTGCCATATTTTTGCAGCCTGTAACGAGGTTCTTTGAGCGTTCCGAGGATGACCCGATCGCAGCAATCACAGCCAGCACCGAGTACTGTACTGCGCCAGCTTGCACCGTTTGCGACGCTTGGTGTCGAGCTTGCGGTGACCGTACTTGCTGGCGGGGCGATCGGATGGTTCCTCGATAATGCATCCGATACGAAGCCACTGTGGACGGTTGTCGGCTTTATCGTTGGAGTCGTTGCTGCAATCGTTCAGTTTACGCGTACCGTTCAACGGCTTACCCGAGAGCGTCGTACAACGCAGTTACACCGTCCGGGTGGAGCCGAGCATTGACGGAACTGTCGCGGACACTGGTGAGCATCGGTGCGGGATTTCTGCTGAGCGCTGCTAATATCCTTGCTGGACTCTTGGTGGCGCGGCGGGCACAACGGTTACCGGTCAACCGTGCGACCGCAGTGGTTCTGACCGCAATGGCAGTGCGTTTGGTCGTGATGGTGATTGCTATTGGCGCCACAGTATCGCTGCTTGAGGTCAACCGGCTTGCGTTTGCGCTCACACTGATGATCTCGTTTTTCGTGATGGTAATTGCGGAAGCTTTTTTTTTGCACGCTCGTCACGAAAGAGCTAAAACCCCTTTGGTGCGCCGCCGTCGCTATCGGCGAGCACGAATACCGTTTACTGTTTGGTAAGGTATGAGTTCATCTGGTACTGACACGCTGCACACACAGTCGCCGCATGCGGAGGAGATTCCTCCGAGCCAGGTTATTCCCCATCTGCTGGAGGAGCTGGGTGATCATCATGAGCTCAATATCGCGTTCACAACAGCGGATGTCTTGCCCATAATCCTGTACGATGATGGGGGCTGGCACTTCTATCGAATGTGCATGCAATGGAGGAAGCAGGTGCCTACCGCTTGGTCAAGGGGCATGTTGTGCGCGCCAGTGATGGTCGAGCCCCAGCGCTGGACCTGTCGGTGACCAATTTGGTGGTGTTTCAATGGATCGGCATGTTGCTGGTGATCGGGCTGTTCTTTCTCGCTGGCCGTCGCTACCGCCGTGCACCGCTGGCACCACCACGAGGGATTCAGAATGCCCTCGAGGCGGTGGTGGTGTACATCCGTGATGAGGTTGTCCGCCCGAACTTGCGCTCCGAACGATTGGTGCGCGCGTTTATGCCGTACTTTGTTGGGTTGTTCTGCTTTATTCTCGTGTTGAATCTGCTTGGGCTTTTGCCCGGGATGCATACCGCAACAGGTTCGATCGGGACAACCGCAGCACTGGCAATCACGGCGTTTTTGGTCATCAATGGGTTGGCAATCCGGGAGGTCGGCATCAAGGGGTGGCTCCACCATTTGCTTGGTGGTGCACCGGTGTACTTAGCTCCAATCATGGTGCCCATCGAGATTCTGGGGCTGTTCACCAAACCGTTTGCACTGACGGTTCGTTTGTTCGCGAACATGTCAGCAGGGCATATCATTCTCCTGTCCCTGGTGGGACTGATCTTCTACTTCCGCTCGATATTCGTTGCGCCGATGTCTATCGGTTTTTCCATTTTCATCTACTTGCTGGAAACCCTTGTCTGTTTCTTGCAGGCATACATTTTCACGATTTTGACAGCCGTGTTCGTTGGATTGGCACTGGGCGACCATGCCGACGACCACCACGGACACGCAGTGAGTGCATCATAATTTTTGTTGAACTTTTTTCGGAGTTATTGCGATGGATGGTTACGGTCTTGCATGGCTTGCCGCAGGAATTGGCTGCGGAATCACCGTCTTGGGCGTTGGTAATGGTATCGGGCGGCTTGCTGCCGCTGCGCTCGAAGCGGGTGCTCGCCAACCAGAAGCTGCTGGTGATGTGCGAACGACGATGATTATCGGTGCTGCCCTGATCGAAGGGGTTGCGCTTTTTGCTCTGGTCGTCTGCATTTTCCTTGCGCTCAAAGGCTAATGCTCGCCCCGTGGGTGAGGAGATGGGCACCTCCAGCGGTCATCGTCGAACAATCCGTGAAGGCGCATTATGGATGGACTTCTGCAGATTAGTCCGGGTCTGATTATCTGGACCCTGGTCAACTTCAGCTTGTACCTGTTTATTCTGGCAAAGTTTGGGTACAAGCCGCTCCGCAGCGCACTCGAGCAGCGCGAACAAACCATAGCCGATTCGATTCGTTCGGCGGAGCAGGCACGCGCCGAAGCGCAGCGGTTACTTACTGAAGCTGACGAGCAACGGAAACGTGCTCATGCCGAGATGGTCGAGCTTCTTCGTGATGCACGTCAGCAAGCTGAGCGCATCGTCGCAAAAGCCGCCGAGGAAGGCGAACGTGTCAAGCAAGAAAAGCTTCAGGAAGCCGAGCGCGAGATCGAACGCTTGGTTGCCGACGCCCGCGCCACTCTCAAGCGCGAAGTTGCAGAACTTGCGCTCCAGGTTACGCAAAAACTCCTTGCTCAGCAGCTCGACGGTGAACTTCACCGCCGCGTTGTTGAGCAGTCGCTGGCACAGCTGGAACACACCAACTAACCTCCAGCCATGCGTAATACCCGTGTTGCGAAACGGTATGCACAATCGTTGCTCGATGCGGCCATTGAACACGACACACTCGATGCGGTGGTAGCATCGGTGAGACTGGTTAGGGCTGCTCTTGCTGAATCGGCGCCCCTCCGTGCGCTGCTTCGCAATCCAGTGATCGCAGCAGAGCGAAAGCAAAGTATCCTTCGTGCGATTTTTGCTGAGCGGGTCCATCCGCTGGTCGAGGCATTCCTTCACTTGGTTTGTCTCAAAGGCAGGGAAAATTTGCTCGACTTGATCGCCGATGAATTCATTGCGCTCTACAACCAGCGTGCGGGGATCGTCGCAGCACGAGCGATCACCGCAGTACCACTGCCGGACGATCTCCGGGCACGTGTCGGGCATGTTGTTGCCCAACGCTTTGGCGGAACACCGCAGATAACCTACCAGGTGGAACCAGCCCTTCTTGGTGGGCTCGTCATCGAGTGCGGGGATGTCCGTCTGGATGCCAGCCTTGCTGGCGCATTAGCACGACTGCGCAAACAGCTTCTTTTTCTCAACGGTAAACAAACGTAGAGGACCCTATCATGGTCGAAGTTCGTCCCGAGGAAATATCTGCAATTCTACGAAAGCAGCTTTCCGGCTTTGAACTCGAAGCAGAAATTGAGGAAGTTGGTACTGTCCTCCAAGTCGGCGACGGCGTCGCACGCGTCTATGGGCTGACAAAGTGTATGGCCTCGGAATTGCTTGAATTCCCCAACGGTGTGATGGGGATCGCGCTCAACCTCGAAGAAGATAACGTCGGTGTTGTGCTCTTCGGGGACGACCGTTTGGTCAAAGAAGGTGATACCGTTCGTCGAACGGGGCGTATTGCCTCGGTACCGGTAGGCGAAGCATTGCTCGGGAGGGTCGTCAATCCCCTTGGCGTTCCGCTTGATGGAAAAGGTCCCATCAATACGCCGCATTCGCTTCCGATCGAACGGAAAGCGATTGGCGTCGTGTATCGCCAGCCGGTGAAGGAACCGCTTCAGACCGGGATCAAAGCGATTGATGCGCTTATCCCGATCGGTCGCGGCCAGCGGGAGTTGATCATTGGTGATCGCCAGACAGGAAAAACCGCTGTTGCCATTGACACCATCATCAATCAGCGCTACACCCATACCGAACAAGCTGCTCGTCGTGGCGTCAAGCCAGTCTATTGCATCTATGTTGCAATCGGTCAGAAGGCCTCGACTGTTGCAAACGTGGTTGCAACGCTCGAACACTATGGCGCGCTCGAGTACACCATCGTCGTTGTTGCTAATGCATCCGACCCCGCACCACTCCAGTTTATCGCTCCCTATTGTGGTGCTTCGATGGGTGAATACTTCCGCGACAGTGGACGGCATGCGTTGATTGTCTACGACGATTTGTCCAAGCAAGCTGCTGCCTATCGCCAGGTGTCGCTTCTGCTGCGCCGTCCACCGGGACGCGAAGCCTATCCGGGGGATGTGTTCTACTTGCATAGCCGGCTTCTTGAGCGTGCAGCAAAGCTCAGTGATGAATATGGTGGTGGTTCCCTCACGGCGCTGCCAGTCATCGAAACGCAAGCGGGGGACGTGTCGGCATACATTCCGACGAACGTCATCTCGATCACCGACGGGCAGATTTACTTGGAGTCGAACCTGTTCAACGCAGGGATCCGTCCTGCGCTCAATATCGGCATATCAGTCTCGCGTGTTGGTGGCAATGCGCAGATCAAAGCAATGAAAAAAGTCGCTGGTCCACTGAAGCTGGAACTGGCACAGTATCGAGCATTGGAAGCATTTGCCAAATTCGGTTCCGACCTGGATAAGGCTACCCAACAACAATTGCGCCGTGGTGCGCGCTTGGTGGAACTGATGAAGCAGAAGCAGTACAGTCCTGTACCTGTCGAAAAGCAAGTGGCGCTCATCTACGCAGCAACCAACGGTTTTGTTGATGAGTTGCCTGTCGATGCGCTTGGACGCTTCGAACAAGAGCTCTACGAATTCCTCGACAGTGTCCACCCCGATGTGCTCGACGCAATTGCGATGACCAAGGATATTACCTCTGAGATCAAGGAAAAACTCGATGCAGCGCTGCATGCGTTCGTCGAAAGCTTCCGTCGTACTGTCTGACCGTGCCGATGATTATTCTCACCGGCGGTGCTGGGTTCATTGGAAGCGTCGTACTCTGGCGGCTCAACCAAGCGGGTATTGATGATGTTCTTGTCGTTGATCGCTTAGGTACGCACGACAAGTGGAAAAATCTTGTTGGCAAACGCTTCCGAATGCTGGTTACGCCTGAGGGCTTTCTTGCTAATGTCCAGAATCGGAACGTCGGTAGCGCTGATGTAATCATCCATTTGGGTGCGTGCACCAATACGACCGAACGCGATGCGGATTATCTGGCTGAGAACAATTTTCGCTATAGCGCTCGGTTGGCTGAATTTGCGCTGGAGAGAGAAATCCCATTCATCTATGCCAGCAGCGCGTCGGTCTATGGTGATGGCCGGTCCGGTTATCGCGTCGGCACGACAGCCTCGCTGCGCCCACTCAACGCTTATGCGATGAGTAAATACCTGTTCGACTGCTGGATCGAACAGCGTGCCCTGCTTGAGCGTGTTACGGGTCTGCGCTTTTTCAATGTGTTCGGTCCAAACGAGTATCACAAAGGGGCGATGGCGAGTATGGCATACAAAGCATTCCTCCAAATCCAGCAGTCGGGCAAGGTCAAGCTTTTTGCCAGCACCAGCCCTGATTATGCCGATGGTGAACAGAAGCGAGATTTCGTGTACGTCAAAGACGTTGCCGAAATTATCTGGCGTCTGGTAGAAGCCGAACAATCGGCGCACCCCATTCGCGGTATTTACAACGTTGGCAGCGGTTGTGCACGATCGTGGAATGAACTTGTCGGTACTGTGTTTTCTGTAATGCAACAGCAACCGATGATCGAGTACATACCGATGCCCGAGGAGCTGCGCCCCCAGTACCAGAATTTTACTCAAGCCGATATGCAGCCGCTGGCCGAGGCGTTCGGCCGTCACGGATGGTCGCTTCCCTTAAGCTCGCTGCAGGATGCTATCGGTGATTACGTTGGCAATTACCTGCTTCAATCGTGGCAATACTTGTAGCGAAAGGTCATGGCAACACTACGCGATATACGACGGCGAATAATTGCGGTCCGCAACACCTCGCAAATCACATCGGCAATGCGAATGGTCGCTGCAGCGAAATTGCGGAAAGCGCAGAACGCGATTATCGCAGCGCGACCCTACGCAGCAAAGGTCGCGGAGATTCTTCAGAACTTAGCCCAAGCAGAGCGGTACAGCTTCGCGCATCCGTTCTTTGAAGAACGCACGGATGTTCGCAATATCTTGCTGATTGTTGTTGCCAGCGACCGAGGCTTGTGTGGGGCGTTCAATACCAATGTTTTCAAAGCAGCGCAGTACTACATCGAACGGAAGTTCCCTGAAGAGTTCCCGAAAGCGCGCGTTCATATCGTTGCTGTGGGTAAACGGGTGGTGCAGTACTTTCAACGACGGCATGAACATGTCGTTGTCGCGTTACCGGATGTTTTCGGACGTCTGGAGTTTTCGACAGTTCTCCGTATTGCACCGATTGTGGGAGATGGATTCATTAGCGGCGAGTACGACCGTGTCTTTATTTTGTTCAACGAATTCCGTTCGATCCTTCGCCAGGAAGTCCGGCGCAATCAAGTTCTCCCAATCGTAACCCCTCCAGCCCACGAACGCCACGATGCGGGCGATTACATCTACGAGCCGTCGCGGGCGGAAATTCTCGAGGCATTGTTGCCGCAATATGTGAACCTGCAGATTTGGTCTGCGTTGCTTGAGTCACACGCTGCAGAACATGCCGCGCGGATGGTGGCAATGGATAACGCGACGACGAATGCACGTGATTTGATCTCTTCGCTCCAACTGGAGTACAACAAGGCGCGTCAGGCGGCGATTACGAAAGAAATGCTCGAAATTGTTGGTGGTGCCGAAGCGTTGCGGGGATAGCGCTGGGAGGCACTATTTTCGTTGCACCATGAGTAACTGTGCTCTCGTTTTCATCGCAGATGAAAAGTCGTTCCGTCTTTGTTTGTCAGGAGTGTGGCTATCGTGCGCTCAAGTGGCTTGGGAAGTGTCCTTCATGTGGGGCATGGGGAGCGCTGGTCGAGGAAATCGAGCATGCTGCACCAGCTGCCAAGTCGGCTGCTGGCGTTGAGCCTGTCGCCTTAGTTGGTGACCGCGATGTTCGGATAGAACGCATCTGCAGTGGCATCACAGAATTCGACCGTGTGATGGGAGGGGGCATTGTCCCTGGATCAGTGACCGTTATTGGTGGGGATCCTGGTGTCGGAAAATCCACACTTATGCTCCAGCTTTGCGCTGCCTTCTCCGCGCGCGCACCGCTCTATGTCAGCGGGGAGGAATCACTCGAGCAGCTTCGTCACCGTGCGCACCGCTTAGGCATCCGTGCTGATGGTATTGCTGTGCTCACCGAGCAGGCGATCGAAGATGTAGTGGCCACGATCGAGGCAACACAGCCAGGTCTTGTCGTCATTGATTCGATTCAAACGCTTTATGGACGGGAATTGGAATCATTGCCGGGTAGCATCGGGCAAGTGCGCTACTGCACCGCCCAATTAGTCCAACTGGCAAAACAACGTGGCATCCCCATCCTGCTGGTCGGGCATGTGACAAAGGAAGGAATGCTGGCGGGACCGAAAGTGCTGGAACATATGGTCGATGTTGTTGTGCAATTCGAGGGAGAGGGGAACTACGCCTATCGAATCCTTCGGGCAGTCAAAAATCGGTATGGCTCAACCAATGAAATCGGTGTGTTCGAAATGCGATCATCGGGCATAGCCGAGGTTGCCAATCCCAGCGAGCTTTTCCTAACCCAGCGGACGACACCCGAACCAGGAACAGCTGTGACTGCACTTTTCGAAGGCAGTCGCTCACTCCTTGTGGAAGTGCAGGCACTGGTGATGCAGAGCAGCTATTCGGTTCCGCAACGCGTCGCAAATGGTTACGATGGTAGGCGACTGCAGATGTTGCTTGCTGTCCTGGAACGCCGAATTGGATTTGATTTCCTCCACTGTGATGTCTTTGTCAACATTGCCGGTGGGATTGCAGTGCGCGATCCGGGAGCCGATCTTGCAGTTTGCACAGCCCTCGTAAGTTCATTGCGTAACTCTCCGTCCGAGGATCGCTCTGTTGTGATTGGTGAAGTGGGGCTAACCAGCGAACTTCGTCAAGTGATGGGGATGGAGATTCGGCTCAAGGAAGCAGAAAAGTTAGGCTTTACTCTTGCAGTTACACCTCCAACAACCACCCAGCTCTCGTTGGCAACTCTGCAGCATGTACAAGCACGAACGATCACCGATGCGCTCATGGTGGTGCTGCGGTAATTTTGATAGCAGATTGGAAACAATTCACTCAACATGAGAGTCTATGGGCCGCGCAACAATGGATGAGCAAACTCTTATTGAGTTGCTCATCGAGCGAAAGGAAGAAGGTTTCCGCGAGTTGATGCGGGTGTACAAAGACGACCTTGTCAACTTCGCATACCGCTTCCTTGGCAGCTATGACGATGCAGTGGATGCAGCGCAGGAGACCTTCATTCGCGTTTTTCGGTTCATTGATACATTCCAGCAGGGTGCACGTTTGCGAACGTGGCTCTATACAATTGCGCGCAACGTTGCACTCTCGATGCTGGAAAAGCGAAAGCAGCGCGGTATGCTTCCCTTGACCGTGTCGGATGAAGAAGGACAAGAGCTCGAGCGAGAAATTCCCGATGAGAGCTATATGCCTGACCGCGCAGTGGATGCAACGATTGTTGCCCAGCAGATTCAGAAAGCCCTGATGAAGGTGCCTCCTGTGTACCGTGAAGCGGTGGTTCTGCGGGATATTGAAGGGCTCAGTTACGAAGAAATAGCCGATGTCTGCCAGGTCGAACTTGGCACCGTCAAATCCCGCATCAACCGCGGTCGCAGTATGCTTCAGGAGCTGTTGCGCGACCTATACGAAGAACTCTTTGGTAATAAGTCATCATGAACGATCAATCCAATCGCCAGCAACCGAGCATCGAAGAGCTTCTTGCTGGGCAGCTTCCGCGCGCCGAAGCACCAGCAGACTTCGAAGATGTGACCATGCTTCGCTTACTGCTCGGACAGTTGCCTCGAGTATCAGCACCAGAGAACTTCGAGGAGGAAGTGCTCACACGTCTTGCTGAAACGAAGAAACGGAAATTTCCTCGACGACTCCGGCTTCCTCAATCGCGCTCGCCATGGCATTGGTTGGCAGCAGGAGCAGGAGTTGCGATCCTGGGAGGCGCCATCTATTACTTTGCCACACGCACAACAGCACCAACCTCCGAAGTGCTGCCCCCAGCACCAGCAGAGCAACTACGACTGGTGATTCCTACCGATACAATGCTCGAGGAGACAATCAAAAAACCAGCACTGCCAACGGTAGAAACGACCAAACGTACTCCGGACACATTCACCCAGCCCAGTACTGCACCAACCAAGCGCATAACGCCGGGGAAGCCTCGGTTACACGAGGACGACGAGTAAGCTACAGTAGCGTCGCTGGATCGGTATAGGTCATGCCGAATGCCTCTGCGACTGCGCGGTAGGTGATGTGACCATCAATAAAGTTCAGCCCCAGCCACAGCTCGTGATTTTCTCGCACAGCACGTTGCCAGCCTTTATCGGCTAATTCCAGTGCATACGGAATTGTTGCATTCGTCAGAGCAATGGTAGAGGTGAACGGCACTGCGCCCGGCATGTTTGCAACGCAATAATGGACCACACCATCAACGACAAAGGTTGGTTGTTCATGGGTTGTGGGATGGGTGGTTTCAATGCAGCCACCTTGATCAACGGAAACATCCACAATAACAGCCCCAGCTTTCATTGTCGGAAGCATATCGCGCGTGACAAGGTATGGAGCTTTCGCCCCAGGAATCAAGACTGCACCAATGACAATATCTGCCTCGCGAATGATGGTGCGAATATTCTCTGGTGTGGACATCATGGTGGTGACGTTCTTCGGCATGACGTCGTCAAGGTATCGCAGTCGGTAGAGGTTGTTATCCAGAATGACAACGCGAGCGCCAAACCCTGCTGCGATTTTTGCCGCATTTGTCCCGACTACACCGCCACCCAAGATAACCACGGTGCCGGGTTGTGTGCCGGGGACACCGCCGAGAAGAACGCCGCGACCGCCCATGGTCCGCTCGAGATACTTTGCGCCATTTTGCGGTGCCATGCGTCCGGCAACCTCGCTCATGGGGATAAGCAGGGGCAGTGACCCGTCGGCTTTCTGAACTGTTTCGTATGCAATACCAATGCAACGCGACTGTATCATTGCCTCGGTCAGCTCACGGGATGCTGCCGCGTGGAAGTACGTGAATACAACTTGTCCTGGTCGGATGAGCGAATACTCCGATGCGATTGGTTCTTTGACCTTGAGGATCATTTCCGCTCCCGCATAGACCTCTGCTGCGCTGGCTACAATGGCTGCTCCTGCAGCGGCGTACTGCTCGTCGCTGAAACCGCTGCCAACTCCTGCCGAGGATTCGATGAGTACGGTGTGCCCGCGACGGACGAACATTTCAACGCCACCAGGGGTGATGGCAACGCGATTTTCATTCGCTTTGATTTCTTTGGGAACGCCAACAATCATAGATGTACCTTTGGTAGTGAATCGAATATGGCGTGCAAAAATGCGAAACCCACGGTCACCGCTCTAGGCTGCGATATTTGTGCGACGTTCCTTTCGAGTATTGATGCATGGTTGATGGTAAAAAAGTTGTCGTTGTTCTGCCTGCCTACAATGCCGAGCGAACCCTCGAGCGAACGTATGCCGAGATTCCGCACCATATCGTTGACGACGTGATCCTCGTTGATGATGCCAGTAGCGACCAAACCGTCGAACTTGCACGACAGATTGGTATTCGGCACATCATCGTCCATGAACAGAACCGTGGCTATGGTGGCAACCAGAAGACCTGCTATCTGCATGCGCTCGAAGCCGGCGCCGACATTGTTGTGATGCTGCATCCTGACTACCAGTACACTCCCCAATTGATCCTCCCGATGGCCAGTATCATTGCAGCGGGCATTTATCCGGTGGTGCTTGGGTCGCGCATCTTAGGCAATGGCGCGCGAAAAGGAGGAATGCCGCTCTACAAATACATCGCAAACCGTATGCTGACGTTCGTTCAGAACTTGGTCACCGGTGCAAAGCTTTCGGAATACCACACAGGGTATCGAGCATTCAGCGCCGAGGTCCTCCGCTCGATTCGGTTGGACGCAAATAGCGACGACTTTGTCTTCGATAACGAAATGCTCTCCCAAATTCTCCTGGCCGGCTACGAGGTGGCTGAGGTAACATGCCCAACGCGCTATTTCGACGAAGCATCGTCGATCAATTTCTGGCGGAGTGTGCGGTATGGAGTCGGCGTGCTGCGAGTCTGCTTCCAACACCTGCTCGCACGGCTCGGAGTCTATGTGCATCCACGCTACCGTGGTGCAAAGGCAAAGCCATTAGCGAGGTCTTCGGCAAACTCATCGAGCAGTTGACGGTATTCATCCGGGAGAATCGCATTCCATTGCCAGCGCAATTGGCGGAGCGTGCGTTGACCGATTGCAGTTCCGCTCCGTTTCGCCGTAAGATTGGCAACACTCAGAATAGCACTGGTCACAATGCGATACTGATCGTCTGTGGTCAAGGTTCTTCGGACTGTCCAGAGGGAATCGAGCTGTGCGCGGTAGTAGGCGATGCGTTTTTCGAGCAGCACAGGATAGGACTGAGTTGCAGGTTGGCCGACGGGAAGAAGTGAATCAGCGTACTCAACCGAGCGGTAATGTGCCAACCATCCGGAGTAGCTATCGTGCAGTTCCAGCACCAACAATGAATCCATCTCGATGAGGGTCGGATCGCCCAGCGGTGCATATGCTCGAACATGCAGCGAGTGGTCCTCGAGCGTGAGCAATGCTTTCCCGAACGTGATTGGGTCACTTCCACCACCGTTGAGCGTTACGGCGATTATCGGTTGCCGAATAGAGCGATGCGAGAAAATCGCGATGTCGCTCACGCCATAATCAGCGTAGACTGCTATCCGCTTGTGCTCCTGCAAGGCGGGGTCGAAACGGTAGATGATAACCGAATCCGGATTCTTTGCTGACTTTGATGGCAGCAAGGCAAATCGTACTCCGAGCACAACATCGCGCCAGCCATCACCATCGAGATCAGCAAAGCGCAGGATAACCAGCGAATCGGGATATTGCGGCGGGATCGAAAAGATGGTATCGCGTCCGGTCACTTGGGGCACCGCCGGAGTACGCTCGTGATCGGTACAGCCATTGACGAGGAAAAGAATCCCGAGTGTGCAGATTTGCAACGTGTGTCGAATCATTCAGCGTGCATTGGAGTGATGGCCGTTTCAAAATTACTGCTCCTGAGCGCGGTGGCTGTGATGTCCGCAGTGGGGCAGTGGGCAGAGCCAATCCGCATTCCTGCGCTCGCAACAGCGTCTGATGAATGTGCTCCTTCCTGGTCAGTGAGAGATTCGAGCGTGTACTTTGTTCGTGTACGGGGAAGCGACTTTACTGTGTGGCACTGCTCTGGATGCTACCACCGAGAGCGCCTGCTCGATTCGGATAGTGTCCATCTTGAGCAGGTCACTGATTCGGTTATTTACGCTACCTTCAATGGACAGAAGTGGATCGGTCATCGCTTGACGCGGGGAAAACGGCAGCGATATGCAGAGCTTGTTTTCTCACCCCACACGACCAGAGGCTCAACAGCACTTACCCCACTCAGTGAAGTGTCCGATCCAGACGAATTCACGATGTTTCCTGCACTGTCATCCGATGGGCGCACATTGGTATTTGCTACCACACGTGGAAGCGACACGCACACCATGGATCTTTGGGCGACGCAGTGGTATGGCGACCACTGGGGAACACCCTATCCGTTGGAAGGTTTCGAGCAGTCCAGCGCCAACGAGATCACACCGTGTTTCCTTGGTCGGGATACACTCCTTTTTGCATCGGACGGATTCGGTGGGAAAGGTGGCTTCGATCTGTTCATGACAGTGTACCGCGCAGGACGGTGGTCGCCGCCGGTACCGCTGACGTTGGTCAACTCTCCAGCCGATGACCGCGATCCTTGCATCCTGCCCAACGGCGATCTCATCTTTGCCAGTAATCGTGCCGGATCATTCGACCTTTACTATGCCCGGCGCATACAAAAAGAGCATCCTTGACCTCAAGGCCACGGATGCTCTTTGACGAATGTTCACTGAGCGGGTTATCGCACCGAGTACCGAAGTAATGTTGATTCAGTGCCGCTTTTGGTGCTCATTCCCAACATGGGGACCGAAATTTCAAGTTGCGAGGTCTGCTTTGCATACCCAACGCCACTGACGGCCCAATCAGTTGCGGTGAAGCTTGCGGTGAAAAGAGGAAGTGATGGGATAAGATCGGTTTTCCAGGAGAATTTTTGAGCTGTGTATGACTTTCCACCAACCGTCACCGATTCTGTTCCCGCCTTACTAATGGTAACTTTCACTGTAAGATTGAAAGTGATGGGCTGCCCTTGAACCTGAATGTCCGTAAATGTTGTGTCCAGGATGGTCCACGAGGTTTCACTGCCGACGCTGGCCACCTTGACCCACCGCGGTGGTATGGTGGGTGGATTCGAAACACTACTTGCCAGATCACCAATTTCGAAGGTAAAATATTGCCATAGGTTACCATCAGCATCTTTCGAGAAGTACAGTGTGTCTTTACTACCGTCGCTGTAGAAGTGGTAGAATGGTGAGGCTGTGCGTCCACTCAGTTGCAGTGCTGCACCAACGACAACGGAATCATACGTGGCTTGGCCAGTGCGGTTCCCTGTCGAGTCGAGATCGTAGCTTTCGTACACCCAGTAGTTTCCTTCCGACATTGGCATGTAGTCGGGCGGAGTAGTGGGGTTTGTAGTTCCTGATTTGCAGGCGGCAAACCAGCTTGTCATGAGTATGGTGCTGGCGACGATGACCAGAGATCGTCTCATCGCGATTTCTCCAAAGTGTGAGACAAACAGAACAATCCTCCCAAAGCATCGTTGCTCCAGGTGCGGAGGGTGGGGGACTCGAACCCCCACAGGCTCATCGCCCGGCGGTTTTCAAGACCGCTGCCATACCAGTTAGGCGAACCCTCCGGGGTGCTGCAAAAATGCACTCGAGGACTACTTCTGCACAAGCTCGACATGGCGACCATCGCACTGGATGATGGTGTACTCAGGCTCAGGACGCGCAAGGAATACGACGACTTCTAAGTGTCGGCGGTCCCAGGTCGTCTGCGACAGATCGTAGGTGTACGTTCGCTCGAAGGTCGTTCCTGCGGTTGCTGTCGTCGAAATAAGTGCTTGCCCGTACGCACCGAGCGGTGCATCGCGAAGAACGTGCCGATGAACGTAGTCGGCAACGTAGGTACCGTTATCCAACTGTGGTGCGACGATGCTATCCTCGATGACGTAGTAGCCAATGTTGACGGGATAGGACACGTCAGCCATGAGTTCGATTGTGATGTTCACCGTTAGCGTATTGCGAAGAGTATCGCAACTGCTGTAGGTGCTGATGGCAAATGGTGTCTGCGTCCGCAATTGAGTGTTGAGCGCTGAACCCCAGTTCTGCACACCGATGACGTACGAGGTACCGTCTATCTGTGTCCGATTGATGACGGCTGCCGGATAGGCGAACACACGGAATCGGGAATTGAGCTCTTCGCCAGCAGGGGTACGAAAATCGTCTGGATACCCTTTCCGTGCATCGGGACGGGCAAAGTCTCCTGCATGAATCGAGACTATCACAATGCTGTCTCCAAAGACACGGGCAAGATCAGCAAGCTTTCGGTGCCCAATGGGGCAGTTGGTGCACTGCGCGCCGGTAAACTCTTCGATCAACACCTTTCGATACCGAACAATACCACTCCCTTGCGATGTTGTATCGGTGGTGATAGACCGTGTGTAGGGTGGCGTAATGACGTCGCACCCCGCGGTGGATAGCCACAGAACAAGCGCGCCTAGTCCAACAATGTGCTTCATGCCCTACAGCGAAGATTGTGTGTCCATGTCAATAGTCATCCGTACAGCTTGCGATGCGTAGTGTTCGTTATAGGCAGCCCAGGCACTCAGGAGAGCACGCCGCAATTCCGTACCGTTGGGATCGAGTTGCCGATCTCCTTTGACGAGCACAATGCGCCGATATTTGCCCTTGATTCGATCCAAGCTTGGGCGTGATGGTCCCAGTGTCGTGATTGCTGCCACACCGCGTGGGAGGTAGTGTGCAAATGCTTGTGCATGACGGTCAACTTGCTCAAGGTCGGTGCCAGAAAACTCGACCAATGCCACGCGCGTGAACGGTGGATAGTTGGCATCCCGACGTTCTTGGAGTTCGTCACTGTAGAACAGATCGTAGCGGTACAGTCGTGCGCACTTAATTGCGACGTGTTCGGGATGAGCAGTTTGGATGATCACTTCGCCGGGTTTATCGGCGCGCCGTCCAGCGCGACCGGCAACTTGGGTCAACAGTTGGAACGTTCGCTCGCTGGCTCGAAAGTCGGGGATGTAGAGCTGCATGTCAGCATTGATCACGCCGACTAAGGTGACACGGCCAATGTCGAGACCTTTGGCAATCATTTGTGTGCCGACGATGATGTCAATTCGGCCATGGGAAAAGTCGTAGAGAATGCGCCGCAACGAGTCCTTGGTTGTTGTTGCATCGGTATCCACACGCGCAATAACCGCACTGGTTCCGTTCTGTTTCAAGAGGGTGTCGAGTTCATCTTCGATTCGCTGCGTGCCAGCACCGAGAGCAAGCAAGGTTGGGTTGCCGCACGATGGACAATGCTGCGGGACAGGGTAGCTCCGTCCGCAATAGTGGCACCGAAGCTGATTGGTCCGCTTGTGGTACGTGAGGGCAACGCTACACTGGAGGCAGTGGGGCACATGTCCGCATTCGGGACACTCCAGCCGCGGTGCAAAGCCCCGGCGATTATGGAGCAACATCACTCCTTCCTTCCTGCGCAAGCGTTCGATAATTGCATCCAACAAGGTCTTCGAAAATCGTCCTGTTATCCGTTGCTGTTTGCGCTCCTCGATGAGGTTCAGTGTGCGGATGATGGGCAATTGGGCTCCATCAGCTCGCGTGGCAAGCTCAAGCAGGTGATACTTTCCGGTGGAGGCATTGTACATGCTCTCCAGCGATGGTGTTGCTGAACCTAACACCACGACTGCATGTTCGATATGTCCACGCATGATCGCTGCATCGCGACCATGGTAGCGCGGTGCTGGTGACTCCTGCTTGTAGCTCGACTCGTGCTCTTCGTCAACGATGATAATCCCGAGTTGATCCAGGGGAGCGAAAACGGCACTCCGCGGTCCCAGAACAACCCGTGCGCGACCATCCCGAATAGCACGCCATGCATGGTAGCGCTCGCCAGCGCTCATGCGACTATGGAATGCAACGACCGTTGTGCCAAAAGCAGCGGTGAAGCGATCAATCAACTGCGGCGTCAGGGAAATTTCGGGCACCAGCACCAGTGCGGTTTTTCCAGCAGCAAGGACAGTGGTAATAGCATGCATGTACACCAGCGTTTTCCCACTGCCAGTGACGCCGTGCAACAAAAACGTTTTTGCACGACCAACCGAGAGCGCTTCGTTGATGCGACTAACGGCGTGGGCTTGTTCATCGGTGAGCGGAAGATCTGTCTCGCGCTGTGATGGCGCCAGTGAGAGCTCGGTGCCGACTGATTCCATTTCTGATGGAACATGGTGCACCTGGAGATACCCCTTCTGGAGCAACGCTCGCAGGATATTCTCGCCGACACCACAAATGGTGCGCGCCTGATGCCAGCTTACAATAGGTGATACAGCGGCTGCTTCTGCAAGTGCAGATAGCGCGCGTGCCTGCTTGGGTGCACGGTGCTCGAGCTCTTCCAACACGTGCTCAAGATGCCCCGGGTTTGTGCGGAGTACGTCGGCAAGCGCAACGAAACGTTCCGTGCGTGGAGTGTGTGCTCCTTCGAGTTGGCTGGTGAGTTCGATGTATCCGCTGCGTTCGAGCGCTTCCAGTTGGGCAGTGATGCTCTCGGTTTGAAGTTGTTGTTGGAGAAAGCCAACGCTGACCGGTTCTGCGTGCTGCGCGAGTAATTCGAGGAGTTGGGCGCGCTTGGGTGCACGCCGTTGCATGGATGATAATTCCTCGCTCGGTGGAAAGCGAAGTAAGCGAGCACGAACAACCGACTGCGGCGCAAGCTCACGTGGAAGTGCTGCTGCTAAAGCCTCACCCCAGGAGCAGAGATAGTAATCTGCCATCCACCGCGTCAGCTCCAAGAGGGAGGCAGTGATAGCCGGTACTGCGTCGTCGAGTAATTCCACAATCGGTTTTGCATCGCTGCGGGATGAGACGTCCACCTCGACGACAATGCCTGTGTAGGTTTTGCTCCCAAATGGCACAATAACCCGCGATCCAGGTTGAACGGCACAGTCGGCGGGGACAGCGTAGGTGAACAGTTTCCGCATCGGTAGCGGCACGGCAACGTTGATGAAGCGGCTCATGCGTTGCTACCGTGCGTTGGTGACCCGCAAGGAGCAATTACCAGGTGCGGAGCATCTCGACAAAGAGCCGGACACCGACTCCCGTGCCTCCTTTGGGCGTATAGGCACCATCTTTGGGCGCCATTCCAGTACCAGCAATGTCCAAATGTGCCCATGGATAGGAGCCAATAAAGTGCTTCAGGAACAGTGCTGCTGTAATCGCACCCGCAGGACGTCCACCGCTGTTTTTGACGTCGGCCACATCGCTTTTGATCTGCTCAAGATATTCATCATGGAGCGGAAGTTCGCAAACGTACTCGCTAGTTGCATCGGCTGCACGCTTGATGCGATCGAGCAGGGAACGGTCGGTACCCATCAATCCGCTCGTGACATGACCGAGTGCAATGACACATGCTCCGGTGAGCGTTGCAATATCAACGACGGCTTGCGGTTTGTACCGATCAGCATACGTGAGTGCATCGGCTAAGATGAGCCGCCCTTCTGCATCGGTGTTGTCAATTTCAGCAGTCTTTCCGTTCATGAACGTGATGACATCGCCTGGTCGGTAGGCAGAGCCGCTGGGCATATTCTCTGTGGCAGGAACAAGGCCAACAACGTTGATGGGCAGTTGGAGTTTCGCGACGGCATAGAGCGTCCCAATCACGGTTGCTGCACCGTGCATGTCCATTTTCATCTCGCCCATGCGTTCGGCAGGTTTGATCGAAATGCCACCGGTGTCGAAGGTCACACCTTTGCCGACCAAGACGACGGGCGGCTGACCGGCTTTGCCACCACGCCACTCCATGATGATGAATACCGGCGGACGGGTGCTTCCTTGGTTGACAGCCAACAGCCCTCCCATCTTGAGTTGGGAAATCTTACGTTTGTCGAGAACCTGGACGCGGAACCCAGCCTCAGCACCTGCTTGCTTTGCGTACTCGGCAAGGGATTCGGGGTAGAGATCGTTTGCGGGCATGTTCGCCAAGTCGCGGGCAAGGTACACGCCTTCGCACACTATGGCGGCTTGCTCAACAGCGGTGCGAATGGCAGCGCTGCGTTCAGAGCCGATGACAACAATCTGCTCCAGTGCAGTATGTGCATTGCTGGTTTTGTAGCGCGTGAAGCGGTAGCTTCCCAGGACGGCGCCCTCGACGATTGCTGCTGCGGTTGCCTCCGCTGGTAGGGGAGACCACAACGGCAAGACAAGACTGCATTGCCGGGCAGTTCCGCTCAGCATGCGTACACCCGATGAAGCAGCACGACGAAAACGTTCGGCTGTCAGGGTTGCGGTATCGCCAACGCCGACAACAACTATCTTCCGAGTACGCGAGCGCTCGGCGACGTAGGTGACCGCACTGCTGCCAATTTTCCCGCTGGCGTCGCTGGAAGCAAGTGCTGCTTCAATGCTCGGAAAATGCTCGAGGATGGAAGTAATCTGTGCAGAGCGGATAGGCTCATTTTCAGGCAAGAAAAACACCGTCGCGTCCGTATGTGCTCGCGGCGGTGCTGAGACTTGATAGCGAACGTTCATCGGTGTGGTGAAATGGTGAGTACATAGTGCAAACTTACGGCGGCCAAAAGCCTACCACCGTAGCTGAACACTGATTTGCTCCCCAAGAGGCTGGATGCGGAGCTGAGCAGTGTTGCCGATAGGAAACGATGCCATATGCCCACCGACATACGCATCCATCGCATTGAACGCATAGATGGCCACAAACCAGAGCGCTGCAACGTCGCGCTGATCCCGGTAAAACTCACGCTCGCGGAGCGCAAGTTGCTTGCGACCATCGCTCGGATCGTACTGCTGATAGCGGCGATCAGCATCGAGGTAGCGCGAACTGTTCCAGATAACAATACCTGCCACTGCTGCGCTTGCACCGAAAAAGAGCGCTGCCTTTGGTACAGAGCCGTAGTAGAGCTGCCCCCAGCCGGGAAGAACAAGCGATCGCCACAAGGCTCCCAGTGGTGTGACCGAATCAGGTCGAGCAGCAAGACTGTCGTTGGAAGGATTGGCGGCAAGCGCGCAAGCAACCGCACTACCGAACAGCAATAAGCTCAATTTCGACGAGGGCATCTTTGGGTAGTCGGGAAACTTCAACGGTGGAACGCGCCGGTTTCGAGGCACCGAAGTAGCGCTCATAGACGGCGTTCATCTCGGCAAATGTATCCATCGAGCGGAGAAAGACCGTCGTTTTGACAACGCTTTCCATGGTCAGTCCCAATTCGTCGAGCATGGCGTTGATGGTTTGGCATATCTGCTCGGTTTGTTCAGCGACCGTTCTGCCAACCAGTTGACCATAGGGACCTAGCGCAATTTGTCCCGAGAAAAACAGCAGCTCACCACGTGCGACAACAATCGGAGAATAGGGACCGATGGGTGTTGGTGCTTTCGATGGAGTGATGGGTTCTTTCATCTGTCCGTAACAGGAGGTGAAACTACTTGCTCGAATCAACAACAATCAACACCGTCTCGCCGGGGCGAGTCATGCCGTACCGTTCGCGTGCGAGCTGTTCGATCAAGAGCGTGTCGCGCAATAATCGGCTGCGGTATTGGACCAGTGAATCATTGATGTGTCGCTGCTGCTCGATAGCATGATCGAGTGCGCTATCGGTGTGCTCGAGTTCGATCCGCGTCAGGATGCCATAGCGAGAAAAGATTAGCCACCCAACAATAGCAGCTACCACGAGCAAGATCCAGAAGCCCGGTCGGCGGAACAATCGCATGCGTGCGGTACAGACGTATCGAACGGTGCGAAATTAGCTGCTGCTGGAGCTGGCTCTCCAAGAAGCCGTTGTATATTCGCTCCGCCAACGATCACAGTCGCGATGAAACAACGTCAAATAGACATCGAGCAGCTCCAGGAGCAGTTTCGTCAGTTTCTGCGACGGAAAATGTACCGGAACACGCAGGAGCGCTTTCGTGTTCTGGAGCGTGCCGCAGAATTCGATCGCCACTTCACTGCCGACGAGCTTTACGTGTACATGAACACCAGTGGTGATAAAATTTCGCGGGCGACCGTGTACTCGACACTCGACCTTTTGACCCAGTGCAATATCCTTGTCAAGCACCGATTCCAAGGCGATAGTGCCACCTACGAACTGGCTGCCCGAAAACCCAATCATGATCACCTGATCTGCCGTGACTGTGGCTACATGATCGAGTTCCAAGAAAGTGCACTCCTTGCATTGCAGGATGAAATAGCCCGTCGGTACGGTCTGCAGGCAGTCAGTCATTCTCTCCAAATTTTTGCTTCCTGCGGCGATAGTGCCACTTGCCAGCGCCGCCGAGAGTCATCCTTCACCACTGACCACGACACCTGAGCAGCCTATGGCGGTGCGCAACCTCGTTATCGTTGAATCTCCAACGAAAGCCCGGACAATCAGTCGCTTTCTGAGCAAAGACTACACGATCGAATCGTCGCAGGGACACATTCGCGACCTGCCCGAAAAAGACGACCTGGCCGTTGATGTTGTCAATGGTTATCAACCGCGCTATGTCGTGGTTGCCGGGAAGGAAGCTATTGTCGAGCGTCTGCGCAAGCTTGCACAGCAAGCGGCCACAATTTGGCTTGCCACCGATGAAGATCGCGAAGGGGAAGCAATTGCTTGGCACTTAGCCGAAGCGCTCCTGCTCGATCCTGCGAAGACACGACGTATTGTCTTCCACGAAATCACGCGCAGTGCCATCGAACGTGCGCTCCAAACGCCGCGTGGCATTGACTTCAATCTGGTCAATGCCCAGCAAGCACGGCGAATCCTCGATCGGTTGGTCGGGTACGAGCTTTCGCCGATTCTTTGGCGAAAGGTGCGCGGAGCAGCATCAGCAGGCCGGGTACAGTCGGTGGCAGTGCGGCTCATCGTCGAGCGGGAAGAAGAAATCGAACGGTTCGTCCCTACGATCAACTATCGCGTACGCGGACGCTTCCGGACCGACGATGACGCGTTGGTGCGCGCCGAACTCTCCGAGCGGCTCGAGACACCCGACCAGGTACAGTCGCTATTGGAGAAGTTGGTTGGTGCCACCTATACAGTTGAATCGCTCGAAACCAAGCCAGGGAAGAAATCCCCACCGCCACCATTTACGACCTCGACTCTCCAACAAGAAGCATCGCGTCGGCTGGGGCTGCCTATCGCTAAAACCATGCAGCTTGCTCAGCAACTCTATGAGTCCGGCCACATAACCTACATGCGTACCGACTCAGTTACCTTGAGCGAGGAAGCACTGGCTGCTGCCGAAGCACTGCTTGCAGAGCAATTTGGCTCTGGCTATCACCAACGCCGTCAATACCAAACCAAGGTTGCCAATGCGCAAGAAGCGCATGAAGCTATTCGCCCAACGGACTTTTCGCGCCGTCGGATCGAAGGCACCGATCCCCAAGCGCAGCGCCTCTACGAGCTGATCTGGAAGCGTGCATTGGCTTCCCAGATGAGCGATGCACAAATTGAACGCACTATCGCAACCATTGCCCCATCAACGACGGATTATCGCTTCGTTGCCGAAGGAGAAGTAATCACCTTCGATGGTTTCCTTCGACTCTACACGGACGAGCGCGAGGAAGAGCCCGACAGTAGTGAACCCGACAGCACCGTACTCCCACCGTTAGCAATCGGACAGCGCTTGAGCGCCGAACAAATTCAGGCTCGTCAGACCTTCTCGCGTCCACCGGCACGCTACACCGAAGCAACGCTTGTGCGACGTCTGGAAGAGCTCGGTATTGGACGACCGTCAACGTATGCAACCATCGTTGCGCGCATACAGGATCGCGGCTATGTCGAGCGAAAAAGTAAGGATGGCACTCCACGCCAAGTTCAAGTATTCACCCTGGAAAACGGGACCATCACCGAAACAACCGAGACGGAGACGGTCGGGAGCGAACGGAATAAGTTGTTCCCAACGCCGGTTGGTGTTGTCGTTACCAAGTTCCTGGTGGCGCATTTCCCCAACGTGATGGATTACCAATTCACCGCATCTGTCGAAGAGCAATTCGACCAAATCGCGCGGGGTGAGCTCCAATGGCAACAGATGCTCGATAGTTTTTACAAACCCTTCCATACGAAAGTCGAGGAAGTTCTCCGGTCAGCAGCCAAGGTAGGTTATCGTGTGTTGGGGACTGATCCCACCTCGGGCGAAGAAGTAATCGCTGGCATCAGCAGCCGTACCCAACAACTCTACATCCGGCGCGGTGATCAGTTTGCATCGGTGCCAGATGGAACCACACTGGATGCACTAGCGCTCAAGGATGCGCTCGAGTACCTGCAATTTCCACGTGTTCTTGGGCAGCACGAGGGTGGCACCGTCAGTGTCGCACTCGGTCGTGGAGGGTACTATCTCGAGTGGCGCTCTGGGAGCACACCTACCAATCGGCGCTTTGCATCGTTGCCCGCCGACCTTGATCCACAGGCAGTCTCACTGGAAACAGCCATTGAGCTGTTGGAGCGCGCACAGCAGGAACGCGCTGAACAGCGACAGCAAAGTCAACCTCGTGTTATCGGTACAACCGACGATGGGCGAGAAGTCTCGGTCGGTATCGGGCGGTATGGACCCTACGTTCGCATCGGGACGGAGTTCGTTACTCTCCCGAAGGACCGCCTGCACAATGTGACCGTTGACGAGGCACTCGAGCTGCTCGAGCACAAGCGCCAGCACCAGGATCAGCGCATTCTACGACGGTTTGAGGAAAACCCTGATGCCACCATTGTCCAGGGAAAAACAAAGCCATACCTGAAAGTCGGAAGCAAGATGTACTGGTTACCCGATGGATTCGATTATCACCAAGCATCCTTGGAGGAATGCTTAGCGCAGGCTACACCTGCAACGAAACGGCGCAAATCACCAACTCGACGGAAGTAACGTGTTTTACCACTCTTGAGCGGAGGCACTATGCCCAACATGTTTTTCGTGAAAAAGTCCATTGAGCAGCTTCAACAGGAATCTACTGGTATCGGTGAGGCACACACGCTCAAGCGCACACTCGGTGCGTTCAGTTTGGTTCTACTTGGAATCGGTGCAATCATCGGTGCAGGGCTGTTTTCGCTCACTGGAATTGCAGCTGCCAACCATGCTGGCCCTGCAGTGACACTGTCGTATGTGTTGGCAGCGATCGGTTGTGCTTTTGCAGCGCTGTGCTATGCAGAATTCGCTTCGATGATTCCCATTGCAGGAAGTGCCTACACGTACTCCTACACGACGATGGGCGAACTGATTGCATGGATTATCGGCTGGGACTTGGTGCTCGAGTACGCAGTAGGTGCTGCAACAGTTGCGGTGAGCTGGTCGCGCTACTTTTCCAAGTTACTCGAAAGCTTCAATGTCCACTTGCCAGCAGTGGTGATGATGTCTCCCTTCGAGCACCAGACCATGCCAGATGGGACGATCGTCCATGGCATCATCAACTTACCTGCAGTACTGGTCATCATGATTATCTCGCTGTTGTTGATGCGTGGAACAAGGGAGTCAGCATCGTTCAACGCATTCATCGTCGTGCTGAAAGTTGCGGTCATCATTGCATTCATCGTGCTCGGCTGGGGCTACATCAACCCGGAAAACTATGTGCCTTACATTCCACCGAACACCGGCGTATTTGGTCATTTCGGATGGTCGGGGATTCTCAGGGGAGCTGGAATTGTGTTTTTCTCATTCATTGGTTTCGATGCCGTCTCGACAGCGGCACAAGAAGCACGCAATCCGCAGAAGGACATGCCAATCGGAATCATTGGCTCACTGGCGATCTGCACGGTGCTCTACGTTCTCTTCTCGCACGTGCTGACGGGATTGGAAAATTACAAGAACTTCGCCGGCGAAGCTGCACCAGCAGCACTTGCGATCTCGCATACGCCGTACCTCTGGCTCCAGCAGGCAATCATCATCGCAATATTGGCTGGCTATACATCGGTGATGCTCGTGATGCTGCTGGGGCAATCGCGGGTGTTCTACTCGATTTCGAAAGATGGACTCTTGCCGCGCGTATTTTCGGATATTCATCCGCGCTTTCGGACGCCGTGGAAGTCGAACGCGCTCTTTGCACTGTTCGTTAGCAGTTTGGCTGGCTTTCTGCCGATTACCATCGTTGGCGAGATGACCAGTATCGGGACGCTATTCGCATTCAGTTTAGTCAGCATCGGTGTGTTGATTCTCCGCTATACGCAACCATCATTGCCTCGTGCCTTCCGAACACCATGGGTGCCGTTTGTGCCGATCATGAGTGTCATCACATGCGCTACGCTGATGTATAGCTTACCATGGGATACCTGGCTTCGACTGTTTCTCTGGATGGCAATAGGGCTTGCGATTTACTTTGGCTACGGCGCAAAACGGAGCCACCTTCGGAAAGCAGCGCTTACCCAAGTGCCGTAGGAGATGCAAATGCACGAGAAAACCGAAGGAGCAGAATTTCGTCGCACTGTGACGTTGCTTGATGCAACGATGGTCGTTGCAGGGATTATGATTGGTTCTGGAATATTCATTGTCAGTGCTGATATTGCCCGCAACGTCGGTTCAGCCGGGTGGTTGCTGGTAGTTTGGCTCATTACAGGCGCGATCACACTCATCGGTGCCCTCAGCTATGGCGAGCTTGCGGGGATGTTCCCCCAAGCGGGCGGACAATACGTGTACTTGCGCGAAGCGTACAATCCACTGGTAGCATTCCTCTACGGGTGGACATTCTTCCTTGTAATCCAAACCGGTTCGATTGCGGCGGTGGGGGTTGCATTCGCAAAGTTTACAGCCGTCTTGTTTCCGGTGTTCAGCGAGAGTAACGTTCTTGCCAGCATTGGTGGGGTTCAGGTCAGCATGGCGCAAGTACTAGCGATTGCCATTATCGTGGGATTGACCTGGCTCAATACGCGCGGAATTCGTATCGGGACGCTCATTCAAAACGTGTTCACCTTCGGCAAGATCGGCTCGTTGGTTGTGTTGATCGTCCTGGCATTCATCGGATATAGCCGATATGCGATCGAAGTCAACCTGGCAAGCTTCTGGGATGCTGCGTCTGTATCGGTTGGTTCGGATGGGAGTGTGACGACAACACTGCTAACGGGTATGGGGTTAGTTGTGGCGCTCATGGTTGCGCAGGTCGGCTCACTGTTTTCGAGCGATGGATGGAATAACATCACGTTTGCTGCCGGAGAAGTTATTCGCCCCCAGCGAACGATCCCATTGGCGCTGACGCTGGGGACGGTTATCGTGACGGCACTATACTTACTGGTCAACGTCGCATACATCGTCACATTGCCGGTGCGTGGTGTGCCGACGGGTGCCACACCGCTCGAACAGGGCATTCAGTTTGCAGCGGCAGATCGGGTTGGTGCTGCAGCAGCGGAGGTGATGTTCCCTGGCGTGGGTGCAATACTGATGGCCGTGTTCATCATGATTTCAACGTTTGGCTGCAACAATGGGATGATCCTCGCCGGAGCACGATGTTACTATGCGATGGCGCGGGATGGACTTTTCTTCGCATCGGTTGGCCGGCTCAATCGCTTCGGTGCACCGGCAACGGCGCTCTGGGTGCAGGCGCTCTGGGCAAGTGTGCTTTGCCTTTCAGGCCGCTATGGGGATTTGCTCGACTACGTGGTCTTTGCTGTGCTTGTGTTCTACGTCTTGACCGTTGCTGGGACTTTCCTTCTGCGCTGGCGGAGACCAGACATCGAGCGTCCGATCAAAGCAGTTGGGTATCCCGTTCTGCCCGCGCTGTACATTGTCGCTGCTACATTCATCTGTGTCGTTCTGCTGGTAGAAAAGCCGAGCTACACCTACCCAGGACTTGCAATTGTCCTGGCAGGAGTCCCGGTGTACTACCTATGGCGGTGGCGTGCGGCGCGTCGCGAGCAGCTACTTGATCGGAATGCGGAAGTAATAGGCTAAGCCTACCGCCAGTGATGCAGGGCGCGGGTTATTGTCCGCACTCGGGGTTGTATAGTTATCGCGACTGTAAATGTAGGTTCGGTAGTCGCTGTAGAGACCGCTGACGGTATAGCCTGCCATAACGTACAAGTTCAAATGCCCAGCTTGATGTTCCCATACCGTGAAGTTCCCGCCAAGCCGTAGCTCGACGAGCGTTCCAAGGTGCTCGCTTCCCAGTTCGCGGGTTCCATCGGTGACAACGGTGACGTCGTTGCCGCTTTTTGTTTGAGCGCGTCCACTCGGCGAAAAGCCGATGTTGACACCAAGCACAACACCGCTCAGGTTCACATGGGGGAAGATGTTGACGTAGCTGTACCGCTCGACGATGGAATTCGCATCGGTGACACCGCTTTCAGGCTTGTTTACGAACGAATACGTAGCGTACCCAAAGTCCACTCCGGCACCAATGCGGCCACCCGCTTGGAATGGTGCGAAGATGGAAATGCCAAGGTCCGGCAGAGGGTTGAAGTTGAGATCGGTCTTCCTCCCCTTGGCAACGGCAGTATTGACGCCAGCTTTCGCTGCAACGAACGCACCAACAGAAATCGCGTAGTCAGCCGTTTGCACCGCGACTGACTGTGTGGATTGTTCTTCGGCAGGGCGCAGGGTGCGCTGAGGGATCTGCGCCATCGCCAGGCTTGCGCTGAGAATAAGGATAATGCAGGTAGCACAGCGTTGCATCGGTAGCTCGAAAGTGGTGAAACAGCCTTCACCTGCAAACATAGCAACACAATGTCCAACATCGGGTGCTCCGTAATTTTGGAACGGAATGGTTTGCCCTACTGTTTCTGGTTGCACAACGACAGGTTATTCATGAGTCTTGCTTCGATGTTTCGCACCACTGTCATGCAGAAAGCTATTGTTGCTGTCACAGGGCTGGTGATGGTGCTCTTTCTCATCGCGCACTTGAGCGGAAACCTGTTGGTATTTGCTGGGCCAGCAGCGATCAATAGCTACGCAGTCGGGTTGCGTGATGTTGCTGCATTGCTCTGGACTGTTCGTATTGTCTTGCTTGGCAGTTTAGTGCTGCACGTGTACTTCACGATTCGACTGCGGCGTCTCTCGTACCAGGCGCGACCGGTTAGCTACCGCCAGCAGCAATATGCTGCATCGACGTTCGCCTCGCGTACGATGCTCTTGACGGGACTATTGATCTTCAGTTACGTTGCCTTCCATCTGGCGCACTTTACGTGGGGAAAGATTTACCCGCAGTACTACGCAGCGACGTATTTCCTCGATGGGCGAGGGCCGGTGCACGATGTGTACTCGATGGTTGTGCGAAGTTTCCAAGTTTGGTGGATTGCACTGCTCTACATTGTGGCGGTGACCTTCGTGGCGTTGCACCTTGTTCATGCGACGCAGAGTGCGCTTCAGACGTTGGGAATCTATCACCGGCGCTACACTGAGCCAATCCGTAAAGCAAGCATTGTGTTGGCGGTACTCCTCTGGATTGGCTATGTCTCGATTCCCGTGGCAGCGATGGCGCATCTTCTTGAGCCTCTTTCGTAACACACTTGGTCTGATGATGCCATGAATCTCGATTCCAAAATTCCTGCTGGTCCGCTCGAAGAAAAATGGCAGCGGCATAAAAACGAGCTCAAGCTGGTCAGTCCTGCAAACAAGAGGAAGTTCAAAATCTTGGTCGTTGGCACTGGGCTGGCTGGAGCATCGGCAGCAGCCACGTTAGCAGAGCTCGGCTATAACGTTCATGTGTTCACCTACCACGATTCACCGCGACGTGCGCATTCCATTGCAGCGCAGGGTGGTATCAATGCTGCGAAAAATTACCCCAACGATGGCGACAGCGTTTGGCGGTTGTTCTACGACACCATCAAAGGCGGCGACTTCCGTTCGCGCGAAGCGAACGTGTACCGGTTAGCGGAAGTGAGTGTAAACATCATTGACCAATGTGTTGCGCAAGGCGTCCCCTTTGCGCGAGAGTACAGCGGCTATCTCGACAACCGCTCCTTCGGTGGTGCGCAAGTATCGCGGACGTTCTACGCGCGTGGCCAAACAGGGCAGCAACTGTTGCTTGGTGCCTACCAAGCGCTCATGCGGATGGTTGATGCACGCCGCATTACGCTTTGGACGCGCGAAGAGATGCTCGATCTGGTCGTCATTGATGGGCATGCCAAAGGTATCATCACCCGCAACCTGGTCACTGGGGAAATACGCCGCCATGCAGGTGATGCAGTTCTGCTCTGCACAGGTGGCTATAGCAACGTGTTCTTCCTTTCGACCAATGCCAAGAACTCAAACGTTACGGCAATTTACCGTGCGTACAAGCGTGGAGCTGGCTTTGCCAATCCATGCTTTACACAAATTCATCCGACGTGCATCCCGCCCAGTGGCGAGTACCAATCGAAGCTGACGCTCATGAGCGAGTCGCTTCGCAACGATGGACGCATCTGGGTTCCCAAGAAAGCAGGGGACCAGCGCCCGCCGAACGAAATTCCCGAAGAAGAGCGCGACTATTACCTCGAACGTCTCTACCCCAGCTATGGCAACTTGAGCCCACGCGATATTGCCTCGCGTGCAGCAAAGCGCGTTTGCGACGAAGGGCGCGGCGTCGGGCCCGGAGGCTTAGGGGTCTACCTTGATTTTTCCGATGCGATCAAGCGACTCGGGCGAGACGTCATCGAACAGCGCTATGGCAATCTGTTCGAGATGTACGAACGCATCACCGGCGAAAATCCCTACGAAGTTCCGATGAGGATTTACCCAGCGCCGCACTATACCATGGGCGGCTTGTGGGTTGATTACAACCTCATGAGTACGATTCCGGGATTGCACGTGCTCGGCGAGGCGAATTTTTCCGATCACGGTGCCAATCGGCTCGGTGCATCAGCGCTCATGCAAGGATTGGCCGATGGATACTTCATCATTCCATACACGCTTGGTCACTACCTTGCCTCACATCCCAAGATGGAGGTCACCACTGACCACCCAGAATTTCAACGCGTCGAGGAAGAAGCACGTGCTCGCCTTGAGCGGTTGATGGCAGCAAAGGGTCGGCGGACGGTAATGTCCTTCCACCGCGAGCTTGGAAAGCTCATGTGGGATAACTGTGGGATGTCCCGCACTGCCGATGGGCTCCGCACTGCGCTCGAACGGATCCCAGTGCTTCGGGCAGAGTTCTGGGAAAACGTTCTTGTCCCAGGTAGTGGACAGGAGCTCAACCAAAACCTTGAATACGCTGGGCGGGTTGCGGACTTTTTGGAATTCGCCGAGCTCATGTGCCTCGATGCGCTGCACCGCGAGGAATCCTGCGGCGGGCACTTCCGCGAGGAATACCAAACACCCGACGGTGAAGCACTCCGTAAGGATAACGACTTTGCGTACGTCGCCGTTTGGGAATACACCGGACCGGACTTGCCGCCTCGCCTCCACAAAGAGCCTCTGGTGTTCGAAAATGTCAAACTCACCGTTCGGAGCTACAAGTAATGAAACTGACTCTCCACATCTGGCGTCAAGCAGGGCCGAACGTCCCCGGGCGATTTGAAACATACCAGCTCGACGATGTAAGCCCGCACATGAGTTTCCTCGAAATGCTCGATGTCCTCAACGAGCGGCTCATTGCAGAAGGAAAAGACCCCGTTGCGTTCGAGCATGATTGCCGCGAAGGCATCTGTGGATCCTGTGGGATGGTTATCAATGGGAGTCCGCATGGACCGCGTCAGCGCACGACCGCCTGTCAGCTCCACATGCGAATGTTCCGCGACGGAGATGAGCTCTGGATCGAGCCATGGCGTGCGCGTGCATTCCCGGTGCTCAAGGACCTCATTGTAGATCGCAGCAGTTTCGACCGTATCATTGCCGCAGGCGGCTACATTAGCTGCCACACGGGCGGTGTCCCTGATGCGAACGCGATTCCGGTTCCAAAGCCAGCTGCCGATCGTGCATTCGATGCTGCTGCATGTATCGGTTGTGGTGCGTGTGTTGCAGCGTGCCCTAATGCCTCGGCGATGCTCTTTGTGGCTGCAAAAGTCGCCCATTTGGGTTCACTTCCGCAGGGGCAGCCAGAGCGCTACCGGCGCGTCCGTCGGATGGTTGAACAGATGGAAACGGAAGGTTTCGGGCACTGCAGCAACCACTACGAATGCGAAGCAGCTTGTCCCAAAGGCATCAGCATTGAGTATATCGCGCAACTCAATCGCGATTTGCGACGGGCTGAGCTCGTCGGCCAGGAGCTCTTGCCATAGCCCTATCTTTGTCCCAGGCTTGGTTTCACCGATCCGATTCGCTCATGGCACGCGCTCCATCACCAGCTCGAGATCCGCAACGGCAACCCGACGATGAACTCGATACGTCTCTAAGACCGCATCGCTTCGCAGAGTTTCGCGGGCAACGGAAAATCCTCGACAATCTCAAAGTGTACATCGCTGCTGCACGCAAGCGTGGCGAAGCGCTCGACCATGTGCTCTTTATCGGACCGCCTGGTTTGGGGAAGACTACCCTGAGCTACATCATCGCTAACGAGATGGGCAGCGATATCAAGGTCACCAGTGGCCCCGTACTGGAAAAGCCCGGGGACTTAGCGGGGTTGCTAACCAACCTCAACGAGCGCGACATTCTGTTCATTGATGAGATCCATTCCCTTTCGCGCGTGATCGAAGAATACCTCTACTCTGCGATGGAGGATTTCCGCATTGACATCATGATCGAAAGCGGACCAGCAGCACGCTCGATTCAGATATCGCTGCCTCGCTTTACGCTCGTCGGTGCGACAACTCGCGCCGGTCTTATCAGTGCACCCCTGCGGTCGCGCTTTGGGATTGTCAATCGGTTGGACTACTACGACGCAGCCGAGCTCTTTCACATCGTCATGCGGTCGGCTTCGATTTTAGGTGTGCCCATCGAGGAAGATGCTGCCATGGAAATTGCTCGCCGCTCGCGCGGAACGCCACGGATCGCAAACCGTCTGCTGCGCCGCACCCGGGACTTTGCTGATGTGCATGGCGCTGGGATCATCACGCGTGAGATTGCGCTCATGACGCTCGAGGCGCTTGACGTGGACGAATACGGCCTCGATGAGATGGATAAAGCGATCCTACTGACAATCATCGAAAAGTTCAACGGTGGACCAGTCGGTCTCAACGCCCTTGCCGTCGCCGTCGGGGAAGAGCCGGGGACGATCGAGGAAGTCTATGAACCATTCTTGATCCGCGAGGGATTTCTCAACCGCACCCCTCGTGGTCGTGAGGTCACCCCACTTGCTTATCAGCACCTCGGTGCGGTGCCACCACGAACGATGAATTCACTTTTCGACCAGCCGTAGTGGAGCGCTGCCGCATTGTCTTTTTCGACCGCGATGGCGTCGTCAACCGTCGCATTGAAGGAGGATATGTGCGGTTGCCAGAGGAGTTTGTTTTTTACGAAGAATTTTTCCCACTCTTCGTGTGGGTAAAGAACGCGGGATATCGAGCGATCATCGTCTCCAACCAACAGGGAGTCGCTAAGGGCTTCATGACGGAACAAGAGTTGTGGGCACTAACTGAGTGGATGCAATCACAGATCGAACACCACACTGGATACCGATTCGACGACGTGTACTACTGTACAGAGCCTGATACACCCCACGCGCAGTGTCGCAAACCTCGACCGACGATGTTGCTCGAAGCGCTTGCGAAGTGGAACGGTGATGCATCGAACTCTTGGATGATCGGTGATATGCCGAGCGATGTCGAAGCAGCAACAAGGGCAGGTGTCCATGCAATTCTTGTTGGGAACTACACCAGGTCCGATGCACCCACAGCATATGCAATCGTACCGGACTTGAGTGCATGCCTTGCAGTTCTCCAGCAGGTGATAGGACTCCAATAGTAGCCACGGAGGGGTGGGGCGGAGATGAATGTTCAGGGTAGTTAGCCCGCTTTGTGTTTACACCTCACTCAGCGCACGGTTAGCCATTGAAACGGCTCACCCCACGCACACCGCGAATCTTCCCCAAGCGGGAGAAAATTTCGTTGAGATGGTTGAGATCGCGCACATAGAGCGTAATGATGCCTTCGAAGTCGTTTCCGAACGCGTCAATGTTCACGCTGCGAATATTGGTGTTGCGGTAGCCAGTGATTGCGTTGGTGATGTCGTGGAGCATACCGGGACGATCTTCACCGGTGACGCGAATGGTTGCCAGGTATTCACCGCTCTGGTTCGGTGCCCACGTGAGTTTGATCATCCGCGCTTGGAGTGAATCGGATGCATCGGTGATATTGCGGCAATCGCGACGGTGAATCTTGATCCCACTGCCAACGGTGATGATGCCGACGATGTCGTCCCCTGGGACTGGGTTGCAGCAGCGAGCGTAGTGGTAGAGCAGGTTGGGAATCGGTGGGTGTGCCCCATCGAGAACAACGCCACTTTCAGCACGGAGCCGATCGGATAGCCCCGACGGAGCCACCTCCTCGGCCAGGGAAGAAGCGACCGCCGATTGATCCGCACCGATTAGCTTCAACGCTGCATCAGCGCCGATAATGCCCAGACCAAGCTTGTAGAAAAATTCAGAGGGATTGGGCACACCCATTTTGCCAAGCATACGGTCGAACTGCTCCTGTGTGAGCTGAAGTGTTGCCTTGCGGAGTCGTTTTTCCCAGAGTTGCTTACCCTGTTCGACGATGCGGCGCTTCTCCTCGTTGAGGTACTTGCGAATGTTCGATTTTGCTTTGTGTGTGATGCAAATGCGCTCCCAATCCTTGGTGGGATGCTGATTTTTCGATGTGAGAATTTCAACCTGATCACCGGTCTTGAGATGGTAGTCGAGAGGGACTAACTTTCCGTTGACCTTCGCGCCGATGCAGTGGTTACCGATTTCGCTGTGGATTGCGTAGGCAAAATCCAGCGGTGTTGCTCCCTGAGGAAGGATGATCAGGTCATTACGCGGCGTGTAGACGTAGATTTCGTCTTGGTAGAGGTTGAGCTTGAATGACTCGAGTAACTGTTCGGGTGCTTCGTCGCCAGCATTTTCGAAGATGTCGCGAACCCAGTTTGCCCATTCCTCCAGCTCTTTGTCGTTCCACCAGGATGGAACGCGCCCATTGCCTTGGTTCTCTTTGTAGCGGAAATGTGCGGCAATACCACGTTCGGCGATTTCGTGCATTGAGCGGGTACGAATTTGGACTTCAACCCGTTTGCCTTCTGGTCCGATGAATGCAGCGTGGAGCGACTGGTACGAGTTTTTCTTCGGACGGGCGATGTAGTCCTTGAAGCGATCGGCGATGGGCTCGTAGATATCGGCGACAATGCCATAGACGGTGTAGCAATCTTTGTTTTCGCTTGTGTCCAGGATGATTCGTACCGCCAGCAAATCGTAAAGCTCGCTCATAGGAACACCGAGCCGCTGCATTTTTTGGTAGATCGAATAGATGTGCTTGGGGCGGCCGGTGATTTCGAAACGGAAGCCTTCTTTCTTGAGGCGCTCAGCAATAGGTTCGACAAATCGTGTGATGTAGGCTTCCCGTTCAGCTCGCGACTCGGCTAATGCCTGACGAATGGCGTTGTATTCCTCCGGATAGAGGTACTTGAAGGCAAGGTCCTCGAGCTCCCACTTGATGTTTGCCAAGCCAAAGCGGTGCGCAAAAGGTGCGTAGATGTCGAGAGTTTCGCGTGCTAAGCGCTGCTGGCGCTCTGGTGGTAGATGTCCGAGCGTGCGCATGTTGTGGAGCCGGTCGGCAAACTTGATCAAAATCACGCGCACGTCCTTGACCAATGCCAGGAGCAGCTTGCGGTAGTTCTCGGCTTGTCGCAACTCCGTGCTGCGGAAAATGCCGCTGATCTTGGTGGCACCATCAACGATCTCGGCAACAGTTGTTCCAAACTCTGCACGGATGTCGTCGAGAGAATAGGTCGTGTCCTCGACAACATCGTGCAGCAGTGCCGCGCAGACGCTAACATCGTCGAGAGGAATTTCATTGACAATGATTCGTGCGACTTCCAGTGGATGGGTGTAGTAGGGCTCGCCGGATTCGCGCAGGTCATTCTGATGCGCCTGGAGGCAGAAACGGAAAGCTTTGGCGATGAGCGTTTCGTTGCAACGTGACAAGTTTTTCCGGCATTCGGAAAGCAGCAATTGCAAATCGGCATCCGGATCGGTCCCGATTGGTTTGGGGGGGTCTTTTGGTTTTCGCCAGTAACTGAGTTTCATTGTGCCTGCGTGCAGTGCATGTGCAGCTAAAGACGAAACTACGTCTGCTGAGTGTGTGTTCAAGAATTGCTCTCCCACTGCCGATACTCCGGAGCAGACCAATGCATGCGGTGCAATGAGTCGTTTCCGTTTAGAGCCGGATCGTTCGCCGGTATCAGCACACCAACAGGCGGTGCTGCCCCTGTCGTACTATGAGCAGCTTGCCGAGGCTGGGGCGCTATACGACTTTCTACAAACGAACATGCGCGAACGCTTTGATGTTGATCCTGCGTTCCGAGCGGATATGCTGCGCATTCTGCTCGACCGGAGTCAGGTTGTGCTCCCTGAGGTCGAATGGGAGCTGCTCAGCGAACTCAGCACAGCACTCGAGGTATTTTTCACCGCTGTCGAACAATGTCACAGCAAACATCGCGAATGCCTGTAAGCCAGAGCTTGTTGGAACTGTTCGATACAGTCCGCAAGCAAGCTGAGCAGTACAGCGCAGTCTATGAGACTCTGCTCCGCAAAGCGTATGAACTTGATCGCTTGCGGGCGACATCCTACCAAGAATTCGACCAGCTCAAGCATTCCATCGAGGATCTCAAAGCATCGCTCCGCACAGCCGTCGAGGAGGAGTTGGAACAGTTCCGTTCACACGTTGCCCAGGTTGACCGCATCTATGGGGAACTCGACGCAATTGCCCAGTTACGCGATAACCTTCTCAAGCTTGAGGATCGTTTCACCAAACGCACCCTTGAACTGGATTCAGTCCTGATGAGCATTCGGCACATGGTCGAGACAGCAACGCGTGAGCGCTTCGCGAAACTTGAAGACTATATCGCTGGCAAAATGCGGACGATCGAGGCAGATGTCGGCACGCTCGATTCCCACATCTATGCCATGCAAGAATTCTTCAAAAAAGAAATCGCAGAGCTGAGCGAGGATTTGACGCGGTACAAAAAGAAAATTCCGGAAACGCGGTACATCCTCGACGAGACCAACAAGTACATCGTCTCGATGCTCGACGATGCCGAACGCCGTTTTGGGGAGAAGCTCAGCGAGTTTAGCGCTGCTGTTGATGAGCGTATCGGGCAGGCGCTGAACCGTCTGTTGGGCAGCAATGATTTGGCAAACGATTTAGCTCGCGCCAACGCACGGGCACAGGAACTGATCAAGCGTGCTGATGCACTCGAGCGGAGAATGTCGCTTTCGGTTTGGATTTCGCTTATCCTTGGGGGCGTTGCGTTGGTGTTAGCGCTCATCACCATGCTTTCCTAACGACGCGGGGTAGCCACAGCGTCTCGGTCGAACCACACATAGGCATACTGCCGCCGATCCATTGCATTGTTGCGATAACCCCGAACGTACGGTTGGAGCAAGCGGTAGTCTTCGTCGTAGAACAGCAGAAGCATCGGAGCATCAGCAAGAGCGATTTGTTCAGCCTCTACGAATTGTTCTGCTCGACGGCGGTGGTCGAGTGTCCTGCGGGCCTGCTCGAAGAGCGCATCATAGCGAGGGTTTCGGTAGCGCGTGCTGTTGATAGGCGATGGAGCAGTGCTATCGGTCGGGACGAGCTTGCCGTAGAACAAATTCAAGAATGATTCCGGGTCCGGATAATCGGCGACCCATCCCAAGCGGTAAAACGGTGCACGTCCGTGGTCAATTTCGTCGAGGTGCCGAGCAAATTCGACCATCTTCAACCCAATCTGGACACCCAGAACCTCGGCAAGCTGCATCTGCACTGCTTCGGCAACGAGGACATTGCGACCACCGCCGCTGTTGAGTTGGAGATCCAGCGGCGGGAATCCTCGTCCCATCGGATAGCCAGCCGCGGCAAGGAGCTGCCGTGCACGCCTTGGATCAAATCGGTAGCCACGAATCCGGTAGGCAGGATAATCCGGCATGGCAGGTGGCACCAGTCCATAGTGCGCTGCTTCTCCTCCTTGTCCTTTGAGGACGTACCGAAGAATCCGCTCGCGGTCAACAGCATAATTGAACGCCTGTCGAATTCGGACATCCCGAAAGATGGGACTTGTCGTGAGCATACCGTAGTACTGGGTCGAAAGCGCGGGCACGCGCAGAAGTAGGAAACGTGCAAAGGATGGGCGAAGTTGCTTTTTATCGTCCACGACCAATGGGAAAAACTCCGATGGTATCCGGTAGCATTCATCCAGCGAACCCTCGGTGAATTCGAGGAACTGTACCTTGTCGTCCTTGACGAAGCTAAACCGAATGCCATCGAGGTAGGGAAGAGCATTCCCTGCTGTATCGCGTTTCCAATAGCGATGATTGCGAACCAGGACACACTCGCGGTCGGGTGTCCAGCCGACAAAACGGAATGGTCCGCTACCCACCGGATGCTGAAAAAAGTTCTTTCCGTAGTACTCGACTGCCTCGCGTGGATGAATGCCCGTAAAATTCATTGCCACGTAGTATTCGAAGGGTCCAAATGGCGCGACCAGCTCAATCTGCACCGTGTACCGATCCAACGCGCGGAAACCACGCACACCGGGAATCTTCGGCTCTGTGCCGGTTTGCAGGGCACGCAGGGTTGCGGCGTAGTATTCTTCGGCACCGAGCACTTTCCCGCGGAAATAATCAGCCGAGAGTGTCCCCGTTCGGGCATCACAACACCGCGTCAGGGAGTACACGACGTCGGCGGCAATAAGCTCACGGCCTTTGCCTCCCGGAAAGCAGGGGTCGTCATGGAAATACACGCCCCGCCGAAGGTAGTAGGTGTAGCGCAGACCGTCGGGTGAGATTTCCCAGTGCTCGGCCAACTCACAGGTCAGTTGGAGACTTGCATCGAAGTACAGCAGTTGGTCGTAGATGTTCTCGGCGATATGGGCGCTGGTGACGTCGTTGATCGCCACAGGATCGAGCGATCGGAGTTCGCCAGTCTCGTTGACGCGAAAAATCCCGCCGTACCAGCGTCCACCTGCTGCGGGACGGAGGAGGGAAGGATCGGGCACTTGTGCACGCTTGCAGCCACCGAGCAGCAACAGGACAATAACTGCCAGCCCTACAGCGATGCCTTGCCGATTGTGCACGGGTGTGTATGCGGCTCTCATTGCTTCAGTGCATCGCGAAGTATCTCGCTGATATCGCGGACAGCAACGTCGTCGGCTCGATCGGCTGCTTTGACGCCATCGGTGAGCATGGTCATGCAGAACGGGCATCCAGCAGCGATGGTGTTTGCGCCGGTGGCAAGGAGTTCGCGCGTGCGGTTATGGTTGACCTTTTCGCCGATGTGCTCTTCCATGAACATCCGTCCGCCACCAGCGCCACAACAAAAGCCGCGGTCGCGCGACCGGTCAGGTTCGATGATCTCGAGCCCGGGTACGCTTTCTAACACTGCACGGGGAGCTTCGTACTCGTTGTTGTAGCGACCCAAGTAGCACGAATCGTGGTAGGTCACCGTTTGCGGAGACAGCTTGCTGCGGTCAATGACAAGGCGTCCGCTTTCGATGAGCTGGCGAAGAAAGTGAGTATGGTGCATCACTTGGTACTGCCCACCAAAGCGGGGGTAGTCATTCGAGAGTGTATTGAAACAGTGCGGGCAAATGGTTACAATGGTTCGGACCTTGTACCGATCGAGTGTCTCGATGTTTTGGCGTGTGAGCATATCGGCCAGGTATTCATTGCCGGTGCGGCGGGCGGGGTCGCCAGTACAGCATTCTTCGGTACCGAGGATGCGGAACTCAACGCCTGCATGGTGCATCAACTCGGCAAAAGCACGGGCAACTTGTTTAGCGCGCTCGTCGTAACTGCCTGCGCACCCAACCCAAAAGAGCACCTCCATCGTGCTATCCTCGGCAGCAGTTTTGATGGGCAAGCCCTCGGCCCACGCAGCACGATCGCTGTGGGACATCCCACCCCAGGGCACCGAATTCGTTTCGAGATTGGCGTACACATTCGGAAGCAGCGATGACTCATCATTGAACGATGCTTCCATCATCACCAATGCCTGCCGCATGCCAACAATTGCGGGCACGTGCTCGATATTGACTGGGCATTCTTGCATACATGCTCCGCACGTGGTGCAGGCCCAAAGTGCATCGGGCGAAATGTAGTCCCCCACCAGCCGTTTTTGCCACAGTGCTTGCTCTTCCTCGGTGAAGACCATCTGGAAGACTTGCTGCTCGAGTGCCGACATTTCTTCGACACGTTTGCCACGCAGGATAGCTTCTGCTGCTTGGCGGCGGTCCGCACGAGATGCATTGTCTGCCCAGTCCCGGAGCTTGAGCAGCAGCGGGCCTTTGTCCATGGTACGTTTATTGATTGCGATGATAATCTGTCGTGGATCGAGTACTTTCCCAGTTTGATTTGCCGGGCAGACACTTGTGCAGCGACCGCAATGCGTACACGTGTAACCATCGAGCAGTGTTTTCCAGGAAAAATCTTCAATGTCGCGGGCACCGAACTTTTCGATTGTCTCAGCGCTGAAGTCAATTGCGGGCACCGTCCGCGGATAACCGAGTGCGGAGAAAAACACGTTCGGCAGCGAGGTGAGCACGTGGAGATGCTTGGAGTAGGGAAGGTAGTTGGTAAATGCCAGAATGAGTACTATGTGTATCCACCAGAACACTTCGTGTGCTAGTTCTCCCAGCGGGAGAACAGGCGCCAGCACCGAGGCTACCGGACGTACTGCCCACGAATAGTCGTTCCCCAAGCGAATGCGTGCGACGTTGAGCAGCAGCAGCGAGCTGACGATGGTGAAGATCGTCAGCAGAATGAGCGCAGCTTCGATTCGGTCGTCGCGAATCTGGAGACGCGGAATACGTGTCACGTAACGCCGCCAAAGTGCTGCAAGCGTGGCAACAATGATAAACGCACAGAAAACATCGGCTGCAATCGTCGAAAGAGAATAGAGCGGTCCGAGCCAGTTCAGATTCAGCGCAGGATGCAAGCCTTCCAACACCGCTTCTGCGGCAGCAGCAAGCAGCACCAGAAATCCCCAGAAAATGCTCACGTGGATAATGCCAGCACCGCGATCGCGGAGAATCTTGGTTTGCAGCAAACCAACAGTCAGCATTTGACCCAAGCGTGCACCGATGTGGTCGAAGCGGTTGTCCGGACGTGCAAACCGTAGATACTGTCGCAGCTTCCAGGCGCTCCGCGCAAAGAGTGATGCAGCAGCTACGAAGACAACCCAGAACACAAGATTCTTCACTGTCATAGGCACTCAAAAACGCTTATGGTTTGGCAAAGAGCGGATTGGTGATGAATGTCGAGTCTGTGAGCGCGTACAAAAATGCACGCAGGTCGGCAAGCTCTTGGCTACTAAGCCCCAGCGGTCGGATGCGTGGGTCTTTGTTGATGAATGGTTTTCCGCCGTTGGCATAGTGCTCAAGAACATGATCGAGTGTTGCGAGCGTTCCGTCGTTCATGTAGGGTGCTGTCAGTGCGACGTTGCGCAGCGTTGGTGTTTTGAACTTGCCAATATCCTGTTCGTTGCCAGTGACGTAGTATCGCCCGCGGTCGTAGTAGTGCGAGTGGATCCCGATGCTGTGGAAGTTGTTGTCGGTAAAATTGATTCCGCTATGGCATTCGGCGCAGCGGGTTCGGCTACTGAAAAAGAGAGCCATGCCGCGCCGTTCTGCTTCGGTGAGCGCGGTGCTATCACCATGGCGATAGCGATCGTACCGCGAGTTGCCTGAGACCAGGATGCGGCAGAACGTCGCCAGTGCCCGCACGGCGTCGCGAGCGTTCGGCAATGCACCAAATGTCACCGCAAATGCTGTGCGATAAGTTGGGTCGGTTGCCAATTGCGCAGCAACGTGGGCAGTGTCGGATGCCATCTCGATCGGTGAGGTCAGCGCACCGAGAATCTGCTCCTCGATGGAACGGGCGCGACCATCCCAAAACCACGCGCTTCCGTAGGCAACATTGACAAGCGGCGGTGCGTTGCGCAGACCAATCTCGCTCTGGGTGCCACGACTAACAGCGATGGTATCAGAAAAGGCATGCTGCTGTTGGTGACAGCTTGCACACGAAAGATTGCCATCGCGTGAGAGTTGCTCGTCGTAGAACAACCGCCGTCCCAATTCGATCTTCTCCGCTGTAATCGGATTATCGGGAGGAACCCTCAGCGGAGGGAAACCCTCGGGCACAGGATAGCCCGACGGCACAAGTGTCGCTGGCTGGCTTGTCGGATCATGGCAGGCCAGCAAGACAAAGGCACAGGTAATCGTTCCGCACAGCAGACGTAATCGCATAGCGGTCGCAATTTACGCGGAAAAGAGCCCCAACTGTGGCGGTGTAGTTTTGCAGCCCATCACCATTCTTCGGCATCCCCGGATGATTCCCCTGCTTGATCTTCGTCGCCAGTACGAAACGATTGCTGCTGATATTGAAGCGCGGCTGATTGGTGTTGCACGCAGTCAGCGGTATGTGCTCGGACCTGAGACCGAGCAATTGGAGCGCTCGCTTGCCGCTTACTTGGGCACACCGCATGCTATCGCTGTCTCCAGTGGTACCGATGCACTCCTCATGGCGTTGATGGCATTCGGCATTGGTCCCGGTGACGAAGTCATTGTCCCGACGTATTCATTTTTTGCCACGGCTGGCGTCGTTGCACGATTGCATGCGGTGCCAGTCTTTGTTGACGTGGAGCCTTCGACCCTGACGATAGATGTTGCCGCTGTCGCTGGTGCGATCACTTCACGGACGAAAGCAATCGTACCGGTCCATCTTTACGGTCAGGGTGCTGCACTGGATGAATTGGTGCGGCTTGCCGACGATCATGGAATCCCGCTCATCGAGGACGCCGCCCAAGCACTTGGTGCACGGCATCGAGACGGACGCCGGCTGGGAACCATCGGTCGAGTGGGCTGCTTTTCGTTCTATCCGACGAAAAACCTCGGTGCCTTTGGAGATGCAGGGCTTGTCGTGACAAACGATGACGAGCTTGCCCACCGACTTCGCATCATGCGCAATCATGGCATGGAGCCACGCTACTACCATTCGATTGTCGGAGGAAACTTTCGCATGGATGAATTCCAAGCTGCAGTGCTCAACGTCAAGCTTCCGTACCTGGACCGATGGAATGAACAGCGACGGGCTATCGCTGGACAGTACCGGCAACTTCTGGCAGCGCACAGTCTTTCACAACCGAATGGTCCAATCGAGGTTCTGGGGATTCGAAACCCTTCGATTCCCAATGGACACATTTTCCATCAATTTGTGGTGCTGGCACGCGATCGAGATCAACTGCGGACATACCTGCAGGAGCAGGGCATCGGATCGGAGGTGTACTACCCTGTGCCCTTCCATCGCCAAGAGTGCTTCCGTTGGCTCGGATATGCCGATGAGGATTTCCCCGTTGCCAACGATGCTGCTGCTCGGTCCTTGGCGCTTCCCATCTACGCGGAGCTTCGGCCCGACGAGGTCGAAACAGTCGTCGCTGCAATCGCGGCGTTCTATGCACAGCGCGGCTAACTACTGGCGCTTGAGGACAACGATTGTTCTGTCGTCGCTGTAGGCTGCGCCGGCGCTGAAGCGCTGGACATCTTGGAGGATCGTTGTTGCAATCACGCGTGGAGATTCGTTGGCAAGCTGCATCAACTGTTGCGAAAGCCGCTCTTGACCGTAGAACTCGCCGCTGGGAGATTGTGCTTCCATGATGCCATCGGTGACCAAGAGCAAGACATCCCCGCGCTGCATGTTGATATTTTCGACCGAAAATCGCTGCTGTGGTGCAATGCCAAGAATGGGACCGGTTGGATCGAGGGCAGTGACTCTCGCGTTGCGGGTTGAGTAGTGGAGACCAGGACAATGCCCTGCGTTGGTGTAGAGCAGCAATCCGCTCGCTGATGGTGTGATTTCGCAGTAGAACAGCGTCACGAATCGTTCATTGGGGAAGGTTTCGTAGATGAGCGTGTTGAGCCGCGCAATCAGGGAAGAAATTTTTGTGTGGTAGGTGATCCCCATCCGAAGTGCACCAGAAACGAAGAGTGCTTGAATTGCTGCTGGCAGACCCTTGCTTGCAGCATCGCTGACGACAATACTGAGTCGCTGCTCTTGATCGGCGTCGGTTGGACGAAGGTAGTCGAAGTAGTCCCCGCCAACGATGCGATCCGGGACGGAAATACCGAAGGCGACGTAGTCGAGGAACTCGATCGTATGGTCTGGCAACAGGGAACGCTGAATGTGCGATGCTTGATCGAGGTCGCGCTGCAGTTGCTCTCGCTCGAGTCGGTTGCGGAGGTTCTGCAATGCCGACGATGCAGCACTCCCGATGATAGCCAGTATCGAAGCTAATTCCTCGCCGACGACGGGTGCATTGACCGCGATGACGTACTCGTAGTAGCGGCTCCCATCGAGTTTGACCAGACGTCCGACGCCCGTAGCCGAATAGATTCGAATTCCGCGTTTGCGTAGCAGGAGATCGGTTTCGACGTCGGTTACGGTTCGTCGCTCCGCAAGGGTGGCAAATACTGGCTGCTCGGCGATGGTGAGTTGGTAGTTGGTGGGAATATGTTGAACCTCGCCGTACTGGTAGATCAGGCGGTAGGCAGCTTGTTCGGGGATGAGTTTCCAGAGTCGGGCACCGACGACAGCGAATTCATCACGCTCGACCAGTTCGCGGACAAGGGATTTGAGCAGCTCTTCTTCGCTGTCGAACCGCGATCGGAGCAAATGATCGAGCACTTTGTACAGGTGCCGCTGCGGCAGGGTGTGGAACTGGGGTTGGGTCATAACTTTGCGCCCTCCATTGTCAAGGTAGGCGCCATGACGAACAACACAAAACAGCGATTGCACAAGGTGCGGGTGCTCTGCCTATCGGGCAATGCTGCTGGCGCTCTTGCTGCATGCGGTTTGCCCCAAGCAGAGGATGTTCTGGCAGTGCACGACTTCATCGTTGCTCGACCAAAGCAGTTTCTTGCGCTCCTGCGAGCTCAGCGTCATGGGTTTGTAGTTGTAGTGACCAAAGACCTTCGTTATCAGCGCTTCCGGACGATCTGGAAGCTATCGGCTGCTGCAGCGGGTATGTGGCATTGGACGTTTGCCGATGAGGAAGGCAGAACCGATCCATTTCGATGGGGTCGTCTTCTGGCAGTGGAAATCCCACAGCTTATCGCTGAAGTGTTCTTGAGTCTATGGACGCTCGGCACTGGGTGGGTACGGTTGGTACGTTACCGGCGACTCTGCCGATGAGGGTGCTGTACCTGCGGACCGATTTCTACGGTGCACAGACCGACGGTGGATCGTTCACGATGCAGAAAGGGATCCTCGCCGGTCTCCGTGCCTGCGGAGTTGATGTTGTTGTTGTCACAAGTTGTCCTGCACCGGAGCATGGGGATATTCCGGTTCATGTGATCCCATATAGCCGCAGCATGATGAACCTTCCGGAAGTTTTCAGCATTGCCCATAATCATCGCGTACTCAAAGAGATTGCCCCGCTCCTCAAGCGCTACACGCCTGATGTCATCTACCAACGGCACAGCAGCCATAACATCACCGGTGCAATGATTCACCGCCGCTATGGTGTGCCATACATTCTCCAATTTGATGGGTCGGAAGTCTGGATGAAAACGCACTGGAGTCAGACGTACTTCCCGGCTATGCTCGCGAATGCGGAGCGTATCGCGCTTGGCTGTGCAGCGCTGGTGACGGTGGTCTCTGAAGCGATGCGGCGCATGGCAACCGATGCTGGTGCAGATGCCGATCGTATTGTCGTTGTACCCAACGGTGTGGATATCGAGCAATTTTCGCCCAAAGTACGACCGCATCCACTTCGGCAGGAGCGGGGATGGAATGATGCGATCGTTGTTGGCTTCGTTGGCACATTCGACCAGTGGCATGGAGCCGATGTTCTGGCACACGCGCTTGCAATTGCTGCTCAGCGGAACCCATCGCTGCGTGCTCTGTTCGTTGGTGATGGTGCAATGCACGGTGCGGTGATGAGGATCATCGATCGGGCCGGAATGTCTGATCGTGTTGCATTTGTCGGGCGTGTCCGACACGACCACGTGCCAGCATACCTGGCGGCGTGCGATATTCTTGCTGTGCCCACCGTTCCAAACCCCGATGGGACGGAATTCTTCGGTTCACCAACAAAGCTCTTTGAGTACATGGCGATGGGAAAAGCCATCATTGCAACGCCGCTCGGACAGGTCCGAACGATTATCCGCGATGGAGAGACGGGACTCTGGTGCGAAGCTGGTGACGCAGCATCGTTAGCAGAGTGTATCGTCGCTCTGGCTGCAAATCCTGCACTTCGCCAGCGGCTTGGCCAAGCAGCTCTCGAGGAAGCGACGAAGAATCATTCTTGGTTGGCGCGTGCGCGCACGTTGATCGGTGCATGGGAAAATGTTCTCCGCTCCAAGTCCACACTGTGAGTACACAACGCCAGATCTGAGGCAACGTTTGTCGCGATGATGATAATTGCCGATGATGCATGCCGACGTATCCACCGTTCCATGACTGCGATACCGTCGGTGTCGAGATTCGAACTTGGTTCATCGAGGAGCACCAGGGGTGGGTTGCCGATGAAGGCAAGCAGTAGCTTCAGACGCTGGACGATACCGGAGGAAAGCTCGCTGATGCGATGGTGGTAGTAACGGTCCAAGCCAGATTCGGCAAGGCACTCATCGAGTGCAGAGCGGGGTGGATAGTAGCGGCGGCAGTTGCAGTGGAACTCGATGTGCTCGCCGACGCTGAGTTCGCTGTAGAGTGCAATTGCCGGAGCAGTAATGCCGCATTGTTGCCGTCGCCAGAATGGATCGCTACTGCGGCCATTTGCGCAGGCAAATTCAACCGTGCCGTGTGTTGGAAGGAGTAGTCCCGCCACGATGCGAAGAAGAGTGGATTTGCCGCTCCCATTTCTGCCAATGCAACCAAGCACGGTCCCTCCTTCGATGGCGAACGAAAGGTCCTCGAAGACGAGCGTTGTGCCATAGCGATGGGAGAGGTGCTCAACGCGAAGTTCGATCACGGCAGCACAGCCAGCTTTGTTACGATTGTCTGCCCGCCGGCTTCGATGAGAACCAGGAATACCCCCTGCCGTGGGAATGCTTCATCGGTCAGCGCGATGCGAAGGCTCCGTTTGTTTGCCGCGTTGAGTGTGACGGGAGCTTGGCTTCGCCAAACGCCAATACCTTCGCTGGTGAGTAATGTGACTGTGGCTTGCTGGCCGGTATGGGCTGCATCGGGAACAGGGAGGATCAATTCCGAATGCAGGGAGCGAATCAGCGGATTCGGCGTCGGCACTTGCTCGGCAGCAACGGTCAATCCACCGCGGACGACCAAAAAATCACAGTTGCGGTCAAGGATTCGCGTACAGAAGTAGGGCGAAGTGCCAAGCCGTTCGCCAGAGGTGCGATCGATGCGTACGCTGTAGTCGGTGCTTACCCGTGCATCCACCGCCAACTGGCGAATGTCTGGATTGGATGCGATAAAGTCGGCAGTATCGGGCGTCGAGTGGGGATCCGTCGGCGGTAAGGTGGCACGCAGCAGTTTGAACTGCAGGGGATACAGCGAGATTGTTCGCATCCATGCTGGCTCGCGGTAGTGTTGGTCGTCGGCAGTGTTGTCGGGTTCGAGAACGGGAAGGATCGCCGCATCGAGGAAATAGCCATCCCGTGCGCGCCAACCGGTCCAGTACAACCATGGAAGCATCTGACACCACAGGCTGCGGAAGTCGCGTCCCCGTACCGCAACAACGCTATCGAGCGCAATCGCAGGATGGCTGCACTTGCCGATTCCTTCCCACCATGATCGGATTGCATCGTCCCCGAGGGTGAGCGCAAGGTAACGCACAACGATGGAGTACCCGTAACTTCCCTCGATACTTCGATCGCAGCTCAGGCAGTAGAGCGTTGGATTCCGGAAAAGCTGGCGGACATACTGGGTGTAGTTTGTAATCGAGGGAAAGGCACGTTGTTCGATCCAGACGCTGGTCATCTCGTAGTAGGTTGGGCTTTCGCCGTAGGCATAGCCGTATTGCACGACATGGTGGAATTCATGAAAGCAAGTGATGGCAAGCGCGGTGTAGCTTGTGTCCGTGTATGTTGCACGCTTGATTGTCTGTCCGATGGAGTCGCGGTTGCTGTAATCGTTGTCGAGCAGGATGAAGGCCGTGGACACTGTTCCGCCGCAGGAGCTTGGGAGAAGATCTTCGGCGAATGTTGCTCCATACAAACCATACTGGCCCAGGTCGCGGTCGTCGAAGTAGAATCCGGGTGTTCGGCCGAGCTGAACAAGGTACACGTCCCATGAGCTGGTGTCCACGTAGTCACGGGGCGGGATGCGATAGCCGAGTGTATCAATGGCGAAGTGGTAGGCAGCATCCATGTAGAATGCCGCCGAGTCCACAAAATCTGGGATGCCGTTGCGATCGAGATCGGTCGAAGGGACAGCGTTGAGCCCAAGTGTGTCGTAGTGAATGCGGAAAAGTCCGCTCGGGCTGAGAATGGAAAATTGCATACGCGGTCGGATCCGCGTTTGGAGGGTAGGGGATTTGCTGGTGATGTGGGAGAGACAGCTCACTCGAGGTGGATCAGGCTGAGCATGCCCGCTGACGGGAAACACAACCGCAAACATTGCCGCGACCGTGAATACCCAGCGCCAAGAACCAGACACGGCTGGTGAGCTTATTTGAACATTTCTTTGATCATCCCCCACGTGCGCCGGACCGTGCTCAAGTTGTGGGTGACTGCTGTCGAGGCGGTGTAAGCAAGAGAATTGTCGCTGCCGACAATCCGTAATCGGTAGTAGTACACCGTTCCACTTGGGGTCGGGTTCTGCGATCCTTTGCCGAGGACGTCGTTGTCCACGTAGCGATAGGTTGTCCCGCTTCCTTTGGGATCGAGCGATGCAATCAGTGTCCAGTTTCGATTATCCGTCGAACGCTCGATATCGTAGCGGAGCACGTTCTGCTCCTGCGTCGGTTTCCACTCGACGGTAATCGAACGGCCATCGCTCCGCGCGGTAAAAAACTCCATTGTTGCCTCCACTGCAACCGCGAGCACGGCAAGTGCGCAGAACAAGAGTGCGTAGCAAACGACTTTCATAGTGTCGCAAATATATTGCAGCGTCCATAAACCGATTGCGAATGATTCCGCATTCAACAGTAGATGTTGCAATCATCGGCAGTGGCATCGCAGGAATGGCACTTGCTGATGCTCTCCGTAGGCGCGATGTTCAGGTTGCGGTGTTTGGCTCACCTGAACGCAGTGCTGTGTCGCGCGGTGCTGGCCTGATCTCACCGGTAGCTGGCTTGCGCTTTGGTATTCTCGAAAAATGGCAGCAGTGGTGGGACGCTGCAATTCGGCTTTACCAGCGCTACGATGCTGTTGAACCGATCCGATGCCTGCGACTGCTTTACCGCGACGACGAGGTGCGATTCTGGAATCGGAAACATGCAGCGCTTGCCGGGGAAGGTGTTGCGCATCCGACAGCACTACCGGCATGGATTGCCGAGATTGTTGCGCCCGCACAGACAAGCATCGAGATTACCACCGCCGCGCGCATTCGAGCAGCTCGTGTTCTCGATAGGTTGATTGCACAGCTTGCTGCAACGGGAAGCTTCCACGCTCGAACAGTAGCTGGATCGGACATAGTGACTCGGGAAGGCAGCGTGAACGTCTGTGGCATCGAGTGTGCCCATGTTGTATTCTGCGAAGGCGCGTGGATGGCGGGCAATGCGTTGTTTGCGTGGATCCCGCCCATGTTCGCGCGCGGGCAGCGCATTCGTGGTCGCATTGAGGGCGTGTGCGTGGATGACACGGTGTGGCTAAGTATTCGTGGGAGAAGTCTGGTGCTCGAACCGCCGAACCTGTTCTCCTATGGATCGAGCTACGATTGGTTGTCCGTGGAGCCGGCTGTCGAGAATGCATCAACTGGCCATCTCTACGAAGAACTGACAGCCATCCTGCGAGCAAGAGTTCACATCGAGCACGTGTGGGGTGGTGTCCGTCCGATTGTCGCAGATTTACGTCCGGTCATTGGCAAACATCCGCAGTGGAGCTGTGTGTGGATTTTCAATGGGCTTGGCTCACGAGGATTGCTCTTGGCGCCGTTCCTTGCCGAATACCTGGCGAATGCAATGGTGGCTGGATCGTCCATTCCATCGGAGTGGAATGTTGAACGATTTGCCGATCGTATCAACCAGTGTAGCAATGCTGACACCGCATGATGATCGGGCAGCACGAGCACTCCAACACGCTACATATTGCTGCAGAAGTGCTGTCGGTAGAGAAGATGCTGCCCATCGGCACTCAAATCTGCCACATTCGTTCATGATGAGTTGTCCATGATACTCCCAACGATTGTCGAATGGTCGCACTGGATTATCCGCCGAGTGCTTCGAGCTGGCGACGCTGCCTTGGATGCAACCGTCGGAAATGGACACGATCTGGTGATGATGGCATCGTGTGTGGCGCCGAACGGATTGGTCATTGGCTGCGATGTCCAGCATGCTGCACTCGACCGTGCCCGACGTCACGCTCAGGAGCAGCATCTGGGTCACCTCGTCCGCTTGTACAACCAGTCCCACGAGCACATTGACCGCATCTGTGTAAACGAGGGCATCAACACAGTGCAGGCGATTATGTACAATCTTGGTTACCTTCCCGGCGGTGACAAGGCAATCCGAACACAGGTGCAGACGACGCTTGCATCGCTGGAAAAAGCGCGGAGCTTCCTTGCACCAGGTGGAGTGATGACCATCGTATGCTATCGCGGTCATGGTGGCGGTGAGGACGAAACCGAAGCCGTTCGGGCATGGTGTTTGGCGCTTCCGCCGGAGCAATACGAATGCTCCCTCTATGCACCGTTGCACTCTGCTGCAGCACCAATTGGATTGGCAGTTGCTCGCCGTTCTACTCGGCAATGATCTCGTAGGGATCGAGCCGTTCGTCAATGACCAATCGAATTTTTCCGTGAGGAGTGTCGAACCAGATCAGGTCTTCGCCGCGCGGCTGCACGAGCTGTTCTTTCCGACAGTCGCACAGCCACTGGTAAAGCGAAGGGGAAACAACCAGCGCATGGGGCGGCGTTCCGTGCTCACGGATGTATTCTTCGATGCGGGCAAAGATTTCGTCGTAGGCGTCGAAGAAGTTCACGGTGCATCAGAGGCGTTCTGAAACTTTTTTGAGCTGTTCGCTGGCACTTGCCAGAAGTGAACTGACGCTTTCGAGCGCGCGGCGAGTAGCCGTACTGACTTGGTCCTTGATGTCGGCCAGCGTATCGCTGCTGGAGGTGTGCGCAAGTTCTGGATACAGGGGAAAAGCGCGGCAGAATTCCGCAACCTCCTGGCGAATACGCTCGAGCATGTCGGGATTGGTGCGATGCTGGAGGGCACGATCAATCCACTCGGCAATCGTTCGCATCTGGGGTTCTTTCATGCCGCGAGTTGTCATTGCAGGTGTTCCCAAGCGAATACCACTGGTGACCAATGGCGGTTGTGTATCAAAGGGCACAGCATTCTTGTTGCAGGTGATGCCCGCTTTGTCGAGCGCGGTCTCAGCCTCTTTGCCCGTGATACCTTTCGAGCGGAGATCAACGAGCATCAGGTGGTTGTCTGTCCCACCGCTGACGATCGTGTAGCCCCGTTCGATGAGCGCTTGGGCGAGCGCTTGCGCATTCCGAATGACTTGGCGAGCGTACTCTATGTAGGGTTCTTGGAGACATTCACCGAAGGCAACGGCTTTTGCTGCGATTACATGCATGAGCGGTCCTCCCTGGATGCCGGGCATCACCCACGAGTCAATGAGTTCTCCCATTTTCTTGAGGCGTCCACTTTTGGGTGCAACCTGTCCGAAAGGATTGTCCACGTTTCTTCCCAGAAGAATCAATCCCCCACGCGGTCCGCGAAGCGTTTTGTGTGTGGTCGAGGTGACAACATCGCAGTAGGGGATCGGTGATTGCAGCAGTCCGGCTGCGATGAGTCCGGCAGGGTGGGCAATGTCGGCCATCAAGAAAGCACCGACCCGATCGGCAATTTGCCGGAAGGCAGCATAATCAATCTCGCGTGAATATGCCGATGCGCCGACGGTGATCATACGCGGTCGGTGTTCGAGGGCAAGCTGCTCGACGTGATTGTAGTCAATTCGTCCCGTCTCCGGATGAACGCCGTAGGCAACGAAGCGGTACATTCGACCAGAAAAGTTCACCGGTGATCCATGCGTCAGGTGCCCACCGTGAGCAAGGTCCATGCCAAGGACGGTATCGCCCGGCTGCAGGTACGTAAAGTACACCGCCATGTTTGCGCTGGAGCCGCTGTGGGGCTGGACGTTTGCGTACTCAGCACCAAAGAGCGCTTTGGCACGTTCGATGGCGAGCGTTTCGGCAACGTCCACCCACTCACACCCGCCGTAGTAGCGACGGCCGGGATACCCTTCGGCGTACTTGTTGGTGAGTATGCTCCCTTGCGCTTGCATGACTGCAAGCGAGGTGAAATTTTCCGATGCAATGAGTTCGATTTTGTCCCGTTGACGCTCAAACTCACCGAGCAACGCTGCATAGAGTTCTGGGTCAACAGCACGTACGAGGTCGTACATTCACCATCACAGAAACAGTTCAACAAAATCTACCGTGACACTACCAGCAGCAGTGTCTGGCGGGTGTGGCTTGTGTGGTAGCGTACCAGGTACACACCATTTGCCAAAGACGAAACAGGAAGAGCGATCGCGTCACCAGCACCAATGTTGGCCAGACGATACGAGGCAATAACCTCACCGCGGCTGGTGCAAATCTCGATTGCTGCCTGCGGTGCAAGCGCGTTGCGTGGCACATGGAGAATCGCAACATCTGTCGCCGGATTGGGAGCAAGCGTCCATTGATCGAGCAGGGGTTGATCGCTAACCGACCCAAGCGGCACTTCGAAGCATTGCGCTGTTCCGGTAGTGTCGCTGGCAGGAACAAAGCAGTTGAGCGTCGCTGACGCTGGTCGGTTGAGTGTTCCCTGACCGATGATGACCGACCACCATGGCTCGGGCTGGGTTGTCTGTGATCGCCGAACCGAGGTCAGGCTCGCTCCTAAGAGTATCGAGCCAGCATAGCGCTGCCGAAATGAACGGAATACCGAATCAGCCGCAAGCTTGCGGACCATTACATCACTGTTCATGAACGTTGCTGGTAGCGCTTGCTCGCCGCGCATCTGGGAAAGTGTATCCAGACCCGGAAACCCAAAGAGTGGGACTGCTTGGTATATGATGAACAGCTTGACGACGGCATAGAAGATGACCGTATCGCGGAGATCAGCAGTGCGGCCACGAACGGAGTAAAGCCAGACCGTGTTTGTCCCGCGATCGAAGCTGAAATTCAGTGAGAGCGATTGTCCAGTTGAACCGCCCAAACCTGCCAGGAGCGTTGTATCACCTGTCGTGAAAATGCCGTCGGCACCGTCAACAGTGATCCCGCTCTGTGTGGCTGCTTGCACCGCGGTGCCCAATCCCTCCGCAGCAGTGAAGGGAGACAGAACTTGACTCCACAGCGATGCTGTGCAGAGAGCCAGGAGCATGAGCATCGAGACCTGCGCCATAGTTATGCTTGTGTATGTGCCAATTACAACGTGAAACTACGAAAGAGCATACCAGATGCGCGAGAGCACGGGTGGTAATTTGCAATCCATGTTCGATACTCAATAATCGCTATGACACTCACTGCTGAACGATGGCGAGCAGTTGCTGCAACAGTTTTTGCATCACGACGCATTGATGAAATCGAAGAACAAGAGTTAGCACCGAAAGGATTGGTAACGTACCAATTTTCGGCCAAGGGGCATGAGCTGTTCCAAGTGCTCATGGCGGAGCACTTGATGCATCCACATGATGCTGCGACGGTGTACTATCGTTCGCGACCCTTTGTGCTCCATGCGGGGATGACCTACCAAGAGGCGTTTAGCGGACCGCTGGCGCGACAAGGGAGTCGGAACGGAGGGCGAGATATTGGCGTTGTCCACAACCTGGTACCGCGCCGCTCGGTCACCGTTCTTCCAGCATCGGGTGACGTTGGGGCACAGTTCACCCCGGCTGCTGGTTGGGCGCAGGCAATTGGCTACCATGTTCGCGTGCTGGGGGACACGTCGTGGGAAGGTGCGGTCGCTGTTGCCTTCGGTGGTGATGGTGCCGTTGCAACCAATGGGTTTTGGTCTGCATTGGTGATGGCAACGACTCTTTCTCTGCCAATGGTGTTTGCGATCGAGGATAATGGCTTTGGCATTTCGGTCCGGTCAGAGCTGCAGACGCCAGGTGGCAACATCGCTAACAATCTGCGGGCATTTCGGAATCTGGTAATTTTCGATTGTGATGGTGCCGATCCGGCCGAAGCAGCATCAACCATCCATGAGGGAATCACGATCGCCCGCACAAAGCGCAAGCCGGTGCTCATCCATGCTCGCGTGCCACGCATCTGCGGACACTCGGGCGCTGATAATCAAGCCTACAAATCGCCCGAAGAGCGTGCCGATGAACAAGAGCGCGATCCACTCCCGCGACTCCGCACATTTCTCCAGCAGAAGGGAATACTTTCTATCCAGGAGTGGAACGAGCTCCTCGATGAGGTCGAAGCAAATGTCCGTGCTGCATGCGAAGCAGCACTGGCAGAACCAGATCCCCTTCCTGAACCGGTCACGCATGCGGTGTTCTACGATGGTAGCACCCTGCAGCAAGTCGGTGGGCAGTGGGTTGCCGATCCTCCCCAGCGCTCGTTGACGACAGAGCCGCGCACGGATGGCCCACGTGTGAATCTGATCGAGGCTGTGCGTCGTACGCTTGCCAGCGAGTTGGAGCGAAATCCTCGCGTGCTCGTCTTCGGCGAAGATGTGGGTGTCAAAGGTGGTGTCCATGGCGCAACAGTTGACCTCCAGCAGCGGTTTGGTGCTGACCGTGTCTTCGACACATCGCTCTCAGAAGAAGGCATCATCGGTCGTGCTGTTGGAATGGCATACGCTGGATTGGTACCGGTCCCGGAAATCCAGTTCCGGAAGTATCTCGACCCAGCGATGGAGCAGTTCAATGACTGTGGCACGATTCGCTGGCGGACAAACAATGCATTTGCTGCACCGATCGTGGTGCGGATTCCAGTTGGATACAGCAAGCGCACTGGCGATCCGTGGCATAGCGTCTCCGGCGAAGCAATCTTTGCCCATACCGTCGGATGGATCATCGCCTTTCCATCCAATGCCCGCGATGCAGCCGGATTGCTGCGGTCAGCGCTCTACGCAAATGATCCGGTCGTTTTCCTTGAGCACCGCAATCTGCTCGATACTGCGCCAGCCCGCACACCCTATCCAGGCGATGATTTCATTGTTCCACTGGGTTCAGCGGCATGTGTGCTCGAAGGCAACGAAGCCACAATCGTCACCTGGGGTGACATGGTGCACCAGTCGCTTGAAGCAGTCCGCCTTGTGGGGCGCTCAATCGAGGTCATTGACCTGCGGACGATTCGGCCGTGGGATCGAGAGCGCGTGCTCGATTCGGTTCGTCGGACTGGCCGCTGCCTCGTCGTGCACGAGGATACGATCACCTGTGGCTTCGGGGCAGAAATCAGCGCAACGATCACCGAAGAAGCGTTCAATTTTCTCGATGCACCTGTGATGCGTCTTGCACCGCCGGATGTGCCGATTCCGTACAACAAAGGCTTGATGGCTGCAATCGTTCCAACACCGGAGCGAATTGCCCGCGCGCTTGAGCGTCTGCTTGCTTTCTGAGGCAACGCTATGGCAAAGTTTACCCAACCAACAACCGAAGTACTCGAGGCATTACCACGCGATCCTTCGGCGCTTTCGCTGCGGCTCAGCGAGATTTTTCACTCGATCCAAGGCGAGGGAACGCGTGCTGGCATGCCGTGCACATTCATCCGACTGCAGGGATGCTCGCTCCGCTGCGCATGGTGCGATACACCGTATGCGCTCGATCATCGCACCCCAGAACTTGTGCTAACGGCAGCGGAAGTACTCGAGCGTATCGAGCAGATTGGAACGTCGTTTGTCGAACTGACCGGTGGGGAGCCGCTCGAGCAGCTCGCAAGCTTTCGACTCATCGAATGGCTCTGCGATTGTGGCTACACGGTTGCGATCGAAACCGGTGGGCATATTAGCATCGAACAGGTTGACCCTCGCGCGATCTGCATTGTGGATTTCAAGTGCCCCGATTCACGAATGGAGCCACTCAATTACTTGCCGAACGTCGAACATCTCTTGCCCCACCATGAAGTCAAGTTCGTGATTGCAAGTCAGCGGGATTACCAGTGGGCACGCTCCTTTGTCGAGCGGTATCGGCTTGCCGATCGCGTTGCTGCGGTATTGTTTTCCCCGGCATTCGGACTCATCGAACCTTGTGCCCTGGCAGAGTGGATTCTTGCCGATCGTCTGCCGGTTCGGTTGCAACTGCAGCTCCACAAGTTCATCTGGGAACCGTCGCGTCGTGGCGTGTAGCTGTTAGGGCAGATAGCTGTAGCGACGGAGATACTCAACCAATGCCCGACGATACTCACTGCAGTTGCACTGCTGCGCCGAGCGAGAATAGCTCATTGCTGCCAGTGCGTGCAAGCCAGCATCCTCAAGGTAGCGAGCTTTCAGTTGCTCTGCCAGGGCGGGGTCATCAGCCATATCGCGTTCAATCTGACGGAGGTCAGCGAGAACGCGTTGTTCATCCTCTGCGCGAAGCCATGCTACGCAATATTCCTGCGACCGAACCTCTCCACCATCGCGTTCCTCGATGCGCCAGTAGTACGGAATGCCGCGCTCAAGCCCCAAGCGAGAGCGCACAGCAACGGCTATTGTATCGGATGCGCTCAGCTCTGCTGCAACTGAACCATCACTGCGGCGGAAGACAACGCGATAGGTCGTGCCAGCTTTGCTCCGAAACCATGCGATCTGTAACGTGTCGCCAGCGTGATAGGTAGTGTGGGGGAATGCAACAACGATTGTACGCTCCGAGATTGCTGCTTCGATCAGGTTCCGCATTGAAGGGTCCACTGCTGTTGTTGTCAGTCCAATACCGGTGGTTTGGAGGACGTCCTCGAGTGCATCGAGGTTACCTCGCCGTTCTGTAACAGCGCGCTCGACAGCACCGGTCACCTTCATCGTGCGGCGGTAGTTGTCGTCGTCGGGATTCGAGCTTGTGGCTTCCTTGAACACGTACTGGGCAAACTTGGCAGCGATAGCAGAACGCTGTGCTTTTGCAATTGCTGTGTGTATGCGTGTCGTTCCTGTTTTGGTCCATCGAACCGAACGTCCGTCGCTGGTGACAAGTGTGACGGCAGAACCACTTTGGAGCTGGAGCTGGTCGCTCAGGGAAAGTACCATGCCAACCGATGCCGGGACTTCTGCACCGTTTCGGATGACGCGGAGAGTTCCGCGCATGTTGAGAATGGTAGCATCCTGGGCAGCAAGTTGTAGTGGCGCAAGTATGAGCAGAATCCCCGCAACAGGTGTACGCCGAAAAAGACCAAGAATGTGCTCAACGACTGCCCGAAGCAGCGGAACCAATGACTGCGTGTATAGCTCATGGATTGTCGGTGTCAGCGCAACAGACATCAACAGCACGGTTGTTGGCATGCGGAGGGTAAACTGGTGGTACAGATACACGGTCAGAAACAACACAACCAACGACTGGCCGACAACCATCACCAGCGCTAAGCCATCGTAGAGCAGCGGCAACTTGCGGTGCCACGAGCTGAGCAGTCCGATATTGCACCAACAGAGGAGCACTGCAACTGCAAGAATGATTGGCTGTCCGACCTGGTGAATGCTTCGATGATTGAGCAGTTGCGAGATAATGTTTGCGTGAATGACTGCGCCGTACATGTCCGGAAAGCTCCTGCCGACGTAATGGTCATTGAGCGGAGTGAAGAATGCGTCCTCCAGTGTCGTGACGGTTCCGGTAAACTGCGGTCCCAGATAGCCGAGCAGCACGATTTTGTCGTGGACGATCTGAGCTGCGGCCGGATCAGCCGAGAGTTGGCTCCAATCGAGCACGTAGAACTTGTCGGTGTTGCCAAGGTAGGCGATCTCCTGCACTCCGTCGTGGTCAGCCAGGAATGCCGCTACCTGTGCCGAATCGAATGTGGCAGCGACAGCGAGTGGAAAACTGGGAATGGTTATGGCTGCGACCTGCTCATGGGGTGAGAAATATCGCACGGTGCGGAAGGAACGCTCGGTCGAGGTGATAACGTTCGCAAAACCGGCACGCTGGGCCAAGCGGTGAAACCGCAGGTGAGAGGTTGCGATCGAGTCGAAGGTACCGTCGTCGTTCGGATCGAGAAGCTCGCAGGGGAGTACAAGGTTCGGGGTCTGGCGCAGTGCATCCTCGAGCACACTATCGCCGAGTGGTTCTTTGTCGTGGCGAAAGAATGCGTCAATGCCCACCACACGTGGATGGAACGCAACGATGGTCTGCAGCAAGTGTGCAATACCTCCTCGGTCGAGATTACCAATGTTGACGATGACAATCGTGGTATCGGGTGGGAAGTCGGAATCGTCGCGAAACTGGGACTGTGCAAGGTCGGTGATGTCGAAATCGGCGATGGCCCGTGCGATGGGATTGAGAAAATCCAGTGACAGCGGGATGCTACTAATGCCAGCGACTGCCCCGAAGACAGCAGCAATCATCAGAATGCGGTCACGCAAACGCTGCCACCAACGCAAATGGTTGTGTGCCATGGCTCACCCACTTCTATCAGTTCGGATTGTGCCCGAGCAAAAATAGAGTGTATCTTTGTTCGTGTTTGCCTTCGAACCAACCATGCGTTGATGCTTACTCAGTGCGGAGCTATTCGATGCCATGATTTTTAGCGACCTGCAGCCAATCCGCAAAGAAGCAATTGCGGTGCAAACGCTGATGGATGCGCCCCTTCGCCTTCGTGCACTCAATGGGAGGGTGGGACTGGAGAATCTCATAACCGACGAAAACGTCCATCGCCCACAGTTGGCGCTGGCAGGATTTTTGGAACTGTTTACCAGTCATCGCCTCCAGGTGATGGGGAACACGGAAGTGTATTACCTCCGCTCGCTTGGCACCAGCGACCGTGTTCGAGCATTTCGCGGTATTGTTGAGCGGCGTGTGCCAGCAGTGATTCTCACCAACGAGCATACCCTCGACCAAGAGTTACTCGACCTTGCCACAGAGTACAACGTGGCGATGTTGCAGACTCCCTACGAAACAACCCGCACTGTACACATCTTGTCAGAATTCCTCGGCGATCAATTCGCACCTCACATAATGGTTCATGGTTCGTTAGTGGACGTCTATGGTGTGGGAGTACTCTTCATCGGCAGGAGCGGGATCGGCAAAAGCGAAATTGCGCTCGATCTTGTCGAACGCGGTCATCGGTTGGTTGCCGACGACGTGGTTATCCTGACGCGGAAACGAGATGCAATCTTGATGGGAACCGGCAGCTCACTGATCGAACATTTAGTCGAGGTGCGTGGCTTGGGCATTATTGACGTCCGGCAGATGTTCGGTATCCGTGCGATTCGGTACCAAAAGCGTCTCGAAATCGTCGTCGAGTTGGAAGACTGGAATGCCCAGGAAAACTACGAACGCGTAGGACTCGACGATACCACTGTCGAAATTCTTGGTATTCCGATTGCATCGGTCAAGCTGCCAATCTTTCCAGGCAAAAACATTACCGTGATCGCCGAGGTGATTGCTCTCAACTACCTGCTCAAGACCTACGGTTACAATGCAGCCCAGCATCTTGCTCATAAACTCGACGAGGAAATCCGCCGCCGTGGGCGTCAACCCAAGGGCACCCTCGATCAGCGTGTGGTTACGTACTTCCAAGGCGACGATGAGTAAGCTTAGCGCCGCACAGTTGTGCATAGTCCTGATGGCTGCCATTGGTGGCTGTCGGCTCTGGGACAATACCACCACCTACTTCAACACCTACTACAACATGCGGCGACTGGAGACCGAGATTACCGACGAATTCCGTTATCAGGACGAATTTGCCAAGCCACCCAAACCGCGCGTCGTTGTTCCCATCGAATCGGACCTGGTCCTGGAGCGGCAAGCCACCGGTGCGCTGCCAGCCTACCTGGACCAAATGATCATCAAGCCGAACAAGCTTCAGCCCGTGCGTATCAAGGTTGATTCGATCATCATCAAAGGATCGAAGATTTTAGCAACCCACGGCGAGAGCGATTTTGTCGATGGAACTCTCTACCTCATGGCAGTTGCCTATTTCTACCGGAGCGAATGGCTGCCATCGAACATCAAGTGTCAGGAGCTCATTGTGCAATTTCCCAAGAGTACCTATTCACCGGATGCGCACTTGCTGTCGGCCAAAAATTACCTCATCCAGCGAAACATCCCGAAGGCTGAGCAGATGCTCTCACGCACCGTGGATATTGCATGGGAACAGCTCCGCTACGATGTTCTCTCGGAGGCATTTCGGTTGCAAGCTGAGCTTGCCATCGAACAGGGTAACTACGACCGTGCAGTGCGTCCCTATCGCCAAGCCATCGCACAGTGTCCGGATGAATCGCAGCGCGCGCTATGGCAAGTTGACTTGGGGCTATTACTCTACCGCATTGGCCGTTTCGAGAATGCCGAACGTGAATTAGCAATCGTCGAGCAGTATGGACCGGACCGACTGCCGCTCTTCGAGAGTCGCTACTACCGATCATTGGCATTGATCCGGCTGGGCCGCTTTGCTGAGGCCGAAGAGCTCCTTGATGATCTCGAACGTGAACGGCGTTTCGAGGACTACGTCAGTGCTGGATACCTGACCGGTGCTCGATTGGAGTTGTACCGTCTGGCAAAGCGCACTGCTCTGCTCGATTCACTCGAACGCGCATCATCGCAACAGGTCACTGCCAGCGACGCAATCTTGGTGGCACATTTCCAGCGAGGCTTGGAGTATTTCCGCGCCAAGGACTACGACAACGCTATCAAATACTTCGCGGCGACGAGAGTCCGTCGCTCCCCAGTGTTCGATGGGGCAAAGCGTCTGTTTGACCTGCTCAATATCCGCCAGCAAAAGCTTCAGCAGTTGTCCCAGATGGGCGCAGCTCCCTCGGATAGTGCGCGCCGGATTCGTGCTTACACGGAATTTGAACTTGGGCGTGCTCATGATGAACTTGGCAACCGCGATAGTGCAGCATACTGGTACCAAGCTGCTACCGAGCATGCACCTGCTACCGACACGATTGCTGCACAATTTCTTTACGCACGCGCACGGTTGGAGCAGAGCCGTCAGCCACGCGTTGCGGATTCGTTGCTGCAAATCATTTTCGATCGCTATCCATTTACCGAGTATGGACAGCACGCCAAACAGCTCCTTGGCTTTACTGATTATGCCGTTGTGGATTCTGCTGCAGAGCTTGTCTCCAGTGGCGAGCATTTGCGTCGCGCTCGAAACTATTCACTGGCATTGGCACAACTGGGCAAGGTGATCACCAACTATCCCACGCACCGCCTGGCTCCGCGCGCACTGTACCTGATGGGGTGGACCTGGGAAAACGACCTTGCCAACAATGATAGCGCCCTCTACTACTACGCGCTCTTGGTTCGGCGTTATCCAGTCAGTGAATATGCCAAAGATGTCTCGCGGAGTGTAGCATTTGCGGTTACCAAGCGTGAGGGAAGCCCGCCGCCATGGTGGAAGGAAGGTCACGACACGAGTGCAGCCTCTCCCGCATCGCAACCGAATGCAACACCGTCTCCGGTACCTGGTGTGCGTGTACCTTCTTTCCAAGCACAACCATCAGTGAATGCTGCGCCACCCTCACCGAATGCAGTGCCACCACCACCTGGTGCAGTGCCACCACCACCTGGTGCAGTGTCACCGCCGCCTGGTACGACGCCGCCACCACCAGACCCAATGCTGGCTCCGCATCAGCAATCCCCGCCGCCACCGGACCCAAGTGGCGAGCCACGACCCAAGCCCTGATCTGGATCGGAGCGCTGCACTCGTTGTTGTTTCGAAGCTGCGTTGATGTCCGTTGCCGCGCGCGCAATGCCGGTGCGCGCAATGCGCTCCAGTGCAGCAACGGCGTCGGTAATCATCGCTTCGACGGTCGGCAGCTCGTCTGCGTTGAAGGGAGAAAGCACGTAGTCAACAAGTTCGCCTTGCCCAAAGTTGCGCCCGATGCCGCAGCGAAGTCGCCAGAACCGTTCTGTCCCCAATTCTTCGATGATGGATGCAATACCGTTGTGCCCACCATCGGAGCCGCCAAGCTTGAGGTGAATGCGTCCCAGCGGGAAGTTGTATTCGTCCACGATAGCGATGAGTCGTTCTGGTGGGAGCGCATGCTGGGCAAGCAGTTTCCGCGCAGCGATGCCCGATCGGTTCATGTACGTGGTGGGAAGGGCAACGAGGCATTCTTGCCGTGCATAGCGGAGTCTGGCTTCCAACCATGGACCATTTGCTGGAGCAAACAAGGCACCATGCTTGCCAGCAAAACGTTCGGCAACTCGGTAGCCAATGTTATGTCGGGTTGCTGCGTAGTCCGGACCGGGATTGCCTAATCCGAGAATGATCCAATCAATGCTCATGGGTGACTGCTGAACGAAGTGCGCATTCGGTGAATGTGCTTAGCCGTTGATGTGCTGACAAGGTAGCTGCCAGAACCTCGGCGTGAGAAAGTCGTTCTTTTCGCGGTTGCTCGCTGAGGGTGTTTGTGATAATGCTCACTGCAAGCACATCCATCCCAAGGTAGCGTGCTGCTTGAGCTTCGTGCACAGTTGACATACCGATACAATCGCCCAAGCAGCGGTAGAAACGGATTTCAGAGTGCGTTTCGTAGCTGGGTCCATGGACAGCAACGTATGTACCCTCCCCCACACGGACTCCAGCAGTGGTTGCTGCCTCGAGTGTAGCGTGGTACCATGGACTGGCAAGCTCCAGTGCTGGCATCCTGCTTTCGCTTGCAAGCGAGCGAAAGGTCATGTTGACGATGCTGCTTGCAACGACTAAATCGCCAACGCTGAGCATAGGATTGAGTCCGCCAGCCGCATTGGTCAATAGGATGCGTCGAGTTCCGAGTGCGTGGAGCAGCACGACAGGCGTGGCAATTTCCGCTGGTGTGCGGCCTTCGTAGATGTGGTACCGTCCGGCTAGGATAAGCGCTATTTGATCGGCAATGGTAACCACCCACAACTCGTTCTGGTGTCCGGGAACACTCGCGCTGGGTAGTAGTGGGAGCTCCTGGTACGGGATGCGGAAGTGCAGCGTGTCTTTGAATGCAGCAGCAATGCCTGAACCTGCGATGATGCCAATGGCTGGCGCTGTGTCGAGATCACGTCGGACGCGCTCAATGCTCCGTTCGAGCTTCTGGGGATCAACGGTGATGTGTTCGGGGTGTTGAGTCATGGCAGACGCAATTTAGCAGCACCAAACGACAACTGCACTTTCAGAGGATGGACGATTCAACAGAACTTGACCAAGAACAACTCCGTGCGATTCTCGAACGCGAGATTGTCCCCTACGTTACCATGCATGGCGGAACGCTCGAACTGGTCGAGGTGGACCGATTGATTGTGCGTGTGCGTCTGCGTGGAGCATGCGAACGTTGTGATGCGGCAATGATTACGCTCCGGGTTGGTATTGAGCGGTTGTTGCGGCGCTTGATCAATCCCGCGATCCGCGTTGAACGTGTGCCATAGGTTCATCGCGACTTCGGTGCTGCAGTGGTGGGGTCCAGGGGGCGCAGGACCGTGATGCCGCTGGCAGAGGAAAATGTGCGAAGGTACTCTTCCAAGTTTGGCTCGAAGACTACATTTTCCGATTTCGATGATGCATGGATGAATCCAAGCTTCCCGCCCGTGCGGAGCGCAATTCCCAAGTGTGCGTAGTCGAGGCCTTCTTTGGTTGTCGCAATTGCGATGATGTCGCCCGACTGGATACCAGTGAATGCGTTGCTCCATTGAGAGCGTGGTATAATCGCCAGAGGGCGGCGCGATAGCCTTCGTTCAATCGCTGCAATCTGACCGACAAGTGCACTGCTATCGCGTAGCTGACGATAGAACTCTGGGTGAGTGCTCATGAAGTTTATTGTTTTGCGGATGCGTTTTCCTCCAAGCTGGGGCGTGATATCGTCGAGAACTCTTTTGGCTTGGTTGTCAACAATCCAATCGCTGGTGTAGTGTAAACGCCAAGAGTAGCCGTTGCATTTGCCCTGACGGTAGCGGATGAACTCCAGTTCTGCCAGGAAGCTGCTGTAGTCGCAGCTCTTGCGTTTAGCACAGCGGGACAGTGCGAGCGCACTTTCGACGAATGTGACACAATCGAATCCATCACTGGTGAAATGGCATTCCTCGGTGAGGGATGAATCAAGTGTTCCTGCTCGGTAGGGTTTGCCAACAAATGTCTGAGCTACCAGTGCATAGAGAATGCTGAAGGGTTTGTCGCGCCAGCCAAGCTTGTCAATGAGATTGCATTGGGATTGGATGAACACGGAGTCACGATTAGGTGTGGCCAGGGCGACAGAACAGAGCATCAATGAAAGTGTCGCCAACTGCTGCAAGGACCATGACGATTGCATCAATGCGACGGGAAATTGTGGAGTGCTGCGAAAATAATCGAGCAGGGCGCTCGTTTGAGGAGCAGACATTGAGCGTAGCTGTGGTGAAGTGCATGCGAAAACTTCTTTTCCTCTTGCTGGTATGCATGCTCCAGGTGTCGGCACAGAAGCTGCTGATTCCGATGGATGCGCGCACACAGTCAGATCATCTCAAAGCATACGGCATTGCGTATTGGGTGCTCACACGCGGGCAACCAGTTGATTGGCTCCTCAATTACCGCGGTGGTTCGTTCATGACCGACTACAGCGATGCGATTGCTGCCGAGTGTCGAGTGCGTGGTGTATCCTTCGAAGTTCTCGATGGAGCAGCTGCCGCCTCTATTCTTGCCGACGTGACAAGCGACAATTCCAATACCGACGCTGTCCGGCTGGAGAAAGCTCCGCGCATCGCCGTCTATGCACCACCGGGCTTTCGTCCGTGGGATGATGCTGTCACGCTTGCTCTCGAGTATGCCGAAATCAAGTACGACAAAGTATGGGACGAAGAGGTCCTTGCGGGCAAGCTCGAAGGTTACGATTGGCTACACCTGCACCACGAAGATTTTACTGGACAGATCGGCAAGTTCTACTACTCGTTTGCAACAGCACCGTGGTACATTGCCCAAGAACAACTTCTCCGCACGACCGCACAGAAACTGGGGTTCAACAGCATTCGCGAACTCAAGCTGGCGGTAGTCAATAAAATTCGTGAGTTTGTCGCCGGTGGGGGATTCATGTTCGCCATGTGTACGGCCACCGATACCTACGATATCGCCCAAGCTGCCCACGCAACCGATATTGTACCCGCGCTCTTCGACGGTACTCCCGTGGATCCAAATTGCCAAAGCAAGCTTGATTACGGCCGCTGTTTTGCGTTCGAGAATTTTCATGTGATCACCGATCCTGCCATCGTTGAATTCTCCGATATAGACGTTGACCCGATGATCCTCCTCCCCAACCAAGCTGCCGACTACTTCACGCTCTTCGAGTTCTCTGCCAAATATGATCCCGTCCCGACAATGCTGACGCAATGCCATGTCAACGTCATCAAAAATTTTTTAGGGCAGACAACCTACTTCCGCAAACAGTTCATCAAAAAATCGGTCACTATTCTTGCTGAACGGGATGGGACCGACTTTGCCAAGTATATTCATGGTAATTTCGGCCGGGGTACGTTCACGTTCTATGCAGGGCATGACCCCGAAGATTATCAGCATGCCGTGGGCGATCCACCGACGGATCTATCGCTCCACAAAAATTCTCCTGGCTACCGCCTCATTCTGAACAACGTACTCTTCCCGGCTGCTCACAAGAAGAAGCAGAAAACCTAATCGCACGCAAGCTATGATGCGCCTCTGCTGATGATGGAATGCAAATGCGCCTACGGGCTACCGTCGCTTGGCTCTTTGGGTTTGGTCAACAATTGACGCAAGCGGTCCATCATTTGCCGCTCGAGAATACCGTTTGCATTCCATGCATGCGATAAATGGGTGACGTAGGCTTCATATCCGCTCAGCTCTGCAGTGAGGACAACTTGCACCTTCCTGTCTGGGAGATCGCGTAGGCTGAAGTTGTACTGAATGCGTCCGGATGTCCAAACACCACCCCGAATAATCGGGACACGCCCGTAACGCTTGAGGACGTCGTAGGTGCTGTCTTCTCCTGATGCGAGCACGCAGGGGGCAGACCGAATGTTGCCACGGTACATTTCCGTCTGCTCATCGAAGGATTGCTTTTCGCTTTCGATGCCGCAATGTTGTTCCTCGATCAGTTGCTTTACTGCTCGCCAAACGATCGGGAACGGGCGTGCAAACGTATCCCGCAGAACGACAAGCGAATCTTGCTTCTGTGCTGGTAGTGGTAGGGTGCACAGGACTAAACTGAATATGCCAATAGCAATGATTGCACTGCGTATCATACGATGGGCTCGGTTGGTGAAACAGGTTCTGGATCGGTAAGACGAACGGAAACGATTTTCGATACGCCAGGCTCCTGCATTGTAACGCCGTAGAGCACGTCGGCAGCTTCCATTGTCCGCTTGTTGTGGGTGATGAGCAAGAATTGGGTCGTCTGACTAAACTGCCGGATGAGCCGGAGGTAGCGATCAATATTCGCATCGTCGAGTGGGGCATCCACTTCGTCGAGAATACAGAAGGGTGAGGGCTTGACCAGGTATATCGCGAAGAGCAGTGCAATCGCGGTGAGGGTTTTTTCTCCGCCGGAGAGCATCTCGATGGTCAGCGGACGCTTTCCCTTGGGTCGGGCAACGATGTTGATCCGCGCTTCGAGCGGGTCATCGCCATCCATGACCAGGTCCGCTTCGCCATCGCCTTGGAACAGCAACGCAAACAGCTCCTTGAAATGCTTTCGAATTGCCTCGAGGGTGCTCAGAAAACGCTCTCCTGCCGTTGCATTGATTTCTGCAATCGTATTCCGCAGATTCGTTTCGGAAGATTGCAAGTCACGGTATTGTTTTTCGAGCTCTTCCAGCCGCTGGCGCTCTTGGGTGTACTGTTCGAGTGCGGAGAAGTTGATTGCTCCCAGCGATGCGATCTGTGCTTCAAGTTTCCCAATTACTGCATCGAGTTCCTCGGTTGGCATATCGTTCTGCGGTGAGAGGGAGGATAGCTCGCACTGGTAGTTGTTGTGTGCGTGCTCGATCAATTGCCCACGGAGAAGCTGAAAACGCTCCTGTTCGATCTGAAGTTCATGTCGTCGGGATGTCAATTGCTCAAGCTCAGCTCGCATGGTTGCGATGTGATGATGGGTCGAGGAGAGCTCGGCTCGACGGTCTGCCAACCGGGATTCTAACGCCCGCCGCTGTGAGCGGATGTCGTCGAGCGTTGCTTGGAGCTGAGTTCGCTCGGTCGTTGTGGTCGCAAGTTCGGATTCGAGTTGCATGCGAAGGGCTCGGACTTGTTCTTGTTCGGCAAGTGTGGATTGGTCATTGCTATCGAGAGTGGTGCGTTCAGCTTCAGTGCGGGCAATGGATTCGTGAACAGACTCGATGCGAGCGCGAAGTCTGATCGAATCCAATTGGTGAGTGTGGAGCTGCTCTTCGAGCGCAGTAACGTGTGTCTCGTGGGTACGGTAGGCGTCGGCAAGGTCCCGTTGCTGGCGGAGGAGATCAGCGCGCTGACGATCGCAGAGACGAAGCTGCTCGTCGAGTGCAGCATCATCGGCTGCAAGGGCAGTAAGTTCCTCGGTGATCGCTTTTCGTTCTGCTTCGAATTGTTGCAAATCGCGTTGAAGCTGCTCGTAGCGGAGGGCTAACTGTTCAATGATGCGTCCCTGCTCATGGAACTGTCGCTCGGTGGTGCGAATGCGTTCGATAAGTTCCTCGATGGCGAGAGTGTCGCGTTCATCGAGTGCCGCACGGAGCTCGTCTGCCAGGGTAGAACGTTCGTTGTCGAGCCGTGCCAGTTCTTGCTCAACAGCGCTGATACGTTGTGCCCGCCCGATGCTATAGCCTTCGGTTTGCAACGGCTGACCGATGCGGAGCAAACCCGAACGGTAGCGGAACTGGCCGATTTCATCCACGACAGCGGTAACCAGAGGCTGTTGCTCGAAGAGTGTGTCGGCATCCTCGAGCGAGCGGCATGTCGCAACGCCGCTGAGTACGCCACGAAGAAAGCTTGCAAGAGGTTCGTCACACTCGATGAGGCTGCTCAACCATACGCTGCTAAGGGATTTCGGCAGTGGCGGTGGCGGTGGAATCGAGGGGATGAGTTCCTTGCAGATGAGATGGACTTTCCCGCGATGATTTTGAGACAGCCAACCAGCGACAGCAGCCACATCGGAGCGTGATTCGACGACAACGTACCACTGCATTCCACGCAGTGCTGCTTCCAGCGCTATTGCCCATTTGTCGGGGATAGTGACGACATCACCAAGAAAGACGACTGAGGTTAGCGGAAAGTCGTCGTCGGTCTGGATTTCAAGCTGTTCCTGCTCGATGATGCTCGCAAGGAGTGTATGCTGAGCCCGGTAGTGTGCGTATTCTTCGTTGAGTTGCTCGCGGCGACGTCGGAGATGCTCAATTGTGCTCTCCAATTGATCACGTCGGGCTGTCGCTGTCGCAAGCTGCTGCTCAAGCTGTGCAAGCGTCTGGCCGAGCGATGCGGCAGCTTGACGGTGGTGCTGTTGTTGACGGTCCAGTTCGGCTAATGCCGCGGTGATTCGGTCTAGTTGCGAGGTTAGTGCCTGAACGCGCTCGTGATGCTGTTCGACGGTTCCTCGGAGCTGGGAACGAAGCAGTCCAATTCGCTCGCGCTCCCGTTCGAGCCTGTGGAGTGGCTCGTTGAATTGCTCAAGGTTGTGGCGCAGCTCAGCAAGTGTGGCACGTGCCTGTTCAAGTTCGTTCTGTGCGCGATCGCGATTTGCGTCAAGCTCGGCTTGTTCCTGGAGGAGTTGAGCAAGCAGGGCGTGGAGTTTGTCAAGTTCTTCCTCGATGGTATCGCGCTTGGTTGAACGGGTGTAGGCATCGTTGATAAGCGATTCGAGCGTTGCAGTCGTTGAAGTAAGACGTTCGGTTAGCACTGCAGCTTGTTGCGTAACCGTTGCCAGTTGGGTGGCTACCTGCTGCTCGGTTTCATAGAGTTGTTGGCGCTGCTGCTCGAGTGCTTCAATGTCTTCGGTCAAGGTGTGGAGCAAGGTATCCGCTTGGTTGAGCTGAGCGGTCAGGTGCGCATGCTGGTTGTTGAGCTGCTGATGGTGTGTGGCCAGTTCTTCCAATCGGTGCGTGTAGTGCAGGTATGTACGGCGGTGACGCTCAAGTTCGAGGGTGCGGAGTTCATCGGTAAGGGCGCGATAGCGTTCAGCACGCTCTGCCTGACGTTTGAGTGCACCGACCGTCCGCCGGACTTCGGTGATGTGGTCGAGGACACGTTCGACGTCGGAGCGTGTGGCGTCCAGCTTTGCCAGCGCTTCTTTTCGGCGTTGTTTGTACTTGACGATGCCGGCAGCTTCTTCGAACAGGTGGCGTCGCTCGTCGGAATGATCCTCGAGGATTTGTTCGACCATCTTGAGCTCGATGACCGAGTAGGCATCGGCACCCATTCCCGTATCGGTGAACATGTCAACAATGTCTTTGCGACGGCAAAGGCTGCCGTTGAGCAGATACTGGCTTTCACCATCGCGATACAGCCGACGCGTGATGACAACTTGTGAAAATTCAGCCGGGAGGATTTTTTTTGTGTTTTCGATTGTGATGGATACCTCGGCCATACCGACCGGCTTCCGCGTGCGCGTGCCGTTGAAGATGACCTGGCTCATTCCATCGGTGCGGAGAAGGGAGGTCTTCTGTTCACCAAGAACCCAGCGGATTGCATCAACGATATTGGTTTTGCCGCTACCGTTTGGCCCGACGATCGCTGTCAGCCCATCGCTGAACTCGATGGTTGTCCGATCGGCAAATGATTTGAATCCGTGCAGTTCGATGCGTGATAGGTACATGCTCTGAAGCTTTTCGATGAGAACGTTACCGGTAGCGGCAATTTACGAAGCGCCAGAAACGGATGGTCTCAATGATAAAATTTTGAGTATATTGTAAAATAATTTGATGGTGTTGTCGTATTTTTGTCATGGATTGTTTGTCCTTTGTTTGGATACACTAATGAAAAGCATGGTGTGGTTTGTGGCAATCGCTGTTACCCTGATAGTCGGTGGTTGTAGTACAAAGAGTGAGGATGCTCATGAGTCCGCAAAGGCAGCCACGGTGAGTGAAGTTGGGGTGGGGCCAATTCAGCGGGTTGAACTTGGAGCACTCGACGTTGCACTTGCCAAGAAAGGAGCCGTGATATTCGAGCAGAAGTGTTCAGCCTGCCACAAACTCGATTCACGGTACGTCGGACCAGCTCTCCAAGGGGTCACCCAGCGACGCAAACCGGAGTGGATCATGAACATGATTCTGAATCCAGCAGAGATGCTGGAGAAAGATCCAACTGCAAAGGAACTGTTAGCTACCTATCTGACGCCGATGACTTTCCAAAACGTTAGTCACGACCAGGCACGCGCTCTGCTTGAATATTTCCGTCAAGTGGATGGCGCTGTGCATTGAATGTTACACACACTGTGGAGGAAGCTATGAAGTGGTCCCAGTTGCTTACGATTGTGGTCGCAGCGGCAATCGTGAGCGTAACAGTCCAAAGCTGCAAGAATGGTGGATCGGCCACAGCGTTTGCAGGCGATGATGCGGCAAAAGCTGTTTACGTGCAGCCTGGCAAGCACGACGAATTCTACCTGTTCACATCCGGTGGGTTTAGTGGTCATGTTGGTGTCTATGGCTTACCCTCTGGGCGCTTGTTTCGGGTGATTCCAGTCTTCAGTGTTGATGCTGAAAGAGGCTATGGTTTCACCGAGGAGACCAAACCGATGCTCCAAACATCCTATGGATTCATTCCATGGGATGATGCCCATCACCCCGAACTCTCGATGACCGACGGGAAGCCGGACGGACGGTGGCTGTTCATCAACGCAAATAACACACCGCGCATTGCACGGATTGATCTCCGCACGTTCCGCACTGCAGAAATCATCGAAATTCCCAACAGTGGTGGTAATCACTCATCGCCCTTCTGCACCGAGAATACTGAGTACGTCGTTGCAGGAACACGCTTCAGCGTACCGCCAGGTGGACAAGACGTTCCGATTGCCTCGTATAAAGAACATTTCAAGGGCATGCTCTCGTTCGTCCGAGTCGAGCCGACAAGTGGAAAGATGGAACTTGCATTCCAGATTCAAGCGCCACCGTTTGACTGGGATTTGAGTCATTCCGGGAAAGGACCGTCGCGCGAATGGTCATTTTTCTCTTGCTATAACTCCGAACAAGCAACCACGCTGCTGGAGGTCAATGCCAGTCAGAAGGACAAGGACTTTATCCTTGCGGTCAATTGGAAAAAAGCAGAAGAGTATGCTAAGCAAGGCAAGGGCAAGCGGATGAAGGCAACTTACTACACCAACCGCTACGATGAGTCCACGCACACTGCCACGAGCACTGTCAACAATGAGGTCACCGTCCTCGATCCGAAGGATTGCCCTGGGATGATGTATTTGATGCCATGTCCGAAATCGCCACATGGCGTGGATATTGATCCAACTGGTGAATACATTGTTGGTGGAGGAAAACTTGCAACGGTGATCCCAGTGTATTCGTTTTCGAAGATGCAACGCGCCATCGCCGACAATGCTTTCGAAGGAGAGATAGCTGGTATCCCAGTCATCAAGTACGAAGCATGTATCGCTGGCGAGGTGCAGAAACCGGGGCTTGGTCCGCTCCATACCGAGTTCGATGGCAAGGGGTACGCCTATACCTCGATGTTCATCTCATCGGAGATCGTCAAGTGGAAGCTTGGTACGTGGGAAGTTGTTGACCGGGTGCCGACGTATTATTCGATTGGACACTTGTGTATTCCCGGTGGCGATAGTAAGCAGCCGTGGGGTAAGTACGTTATCGCGCTTAACAAGATCACAAAAGATCGCTACTTGCCCACTGGACCTGAGCTGACACAATCAGCACAGCTCTACAGCATCGAAGGTGATAAAATGAGGCTGCTTCTCGATTTCCCGACGGTCGGCGAGCCGCACTATGCACAAGCATGTCCAGCAGAACTGCTCGAGAAAAATGTAGTTCGCACTTTCAAGCTGGACGAAAACAAACATCCATACGCTGTGAAAGCGGAAAAGGAGACACGGGTTGAGCGAAAAGGCAACCAAGTGCACATCTACATGACGATGATTCGGTCGCATTTTATGCCCGACAATATCGAGGGAATAAAGGTTGGCGATGAGGTGTACTTCCACGTGACGAATCTCGAGCAAGATTGGGACATCCCCCACGGATTTGCTGTCCTGGGCGCTCAAAATGCTGAAATGCTCATCATGCCGGGTGAAACGCAGACGCTCAAGTGGGTCCCAACGCGAGCGGGGGTGTATCCATTCTACTGCACAGATTTCTGTTCAGCGCTCCATCAAGAGATGCAGGGATACGTGCGTGTTTCTGCATCGAGTTCGTCGGTTCCGATTAGCTATGGTAGTGGTACCAAGTAATCAGCACTGTGTGTTGCGCACCGTCACACATCGGGGCAGGGGAGACCGCGTGTTGACCCTGCCCCTTGTTTGTTCGTGAAACTATTGCAACGAATACAATGAATCGGACACGACTATTGATCGCACTTGGCGTCATTGTTTTGGCTGCTGCGTATCTGCTTCCACTGTGGCGTATTGAGTTGCAAGCACCTCAGTATCCTGAGCCGATTGGAATGCTAATCCACGTGAACACAATTCGTGGGATCGGGGAAAACGACTTGGAGAATATCAACATCCTGAATCACTACATCGGGATGAGAGCTATTGAGCCAGAGAGCATACCGGAGCTCCGTTTTATGCCATGGATACTTGCTGGACTGATTGTTCTTGGTATCGTGGCTCTGCTGTATCCACGACGATGGCTCATTGGGTTCTGGGTAGCAGCCCTGATTACCAGTGGTGCAGTTGGGCTTTATGATTTCAACCAATGGGAAGTTGACTACGGAACCAATCTCAATCCCACTGCGCCCATCAAAATTGAAGGTATGACCTATAAGCCACCACTCATTGGTACCGAACAATTGCTCAATATCACCGCACATTCCTATCCATCGTGGGGTGGCTATGCAGTGGTGGTAGCAATTCTGCTGGGCATCGCTGCGATCTACTGTTCGAGTCAGAAGGCCGGGAGACTCTGTAAGAGCTCTGATCAGAAAAGCACGGCAGCTTCGGCTTTCGCAAAAGCATCAATGTCGTTGGCGCTCTGGCTTTTGGTATCGACAGGGCTTTCGTGCTCGCCATCCCCTGAGCCAATCCGCTATGGGAGCGATGAATGTACCGTATGCAAGATGATCATCAGTGACCAGCGCTTTGGGGCGGAGATCGTGTCCACAACGGGAAAGGTGTACAAGTTCGATTCGATTGAATGCATGGTCAATCACCTTCTGCGCCAACGGCAGCAAGATGGAACAGTCGCACTCACCCTTGTGGTGAATTTTTTCTCTCCCGGAACCTTAATGGATGCACACAATGCACACTACCTTCGTAGCGAGAATCTCCCCAGTCCCATGGGAGCCGATTTGAGTGCCTATTCATCCGAGGCCGAGGTTCAGCGTGCCCGGTCACAGTACGGCGGCAGTGTACTTTCGTGGGAAGAAGTCGAACGCTACATCGCATCCTTGGATTGAGAACAGGAGTGACCATCGTACTACTTCTCGTCCTGGCTGGATCGTTTGCTTGTGCAGAGGTAGTGCGCGTCTGCGCCGGGTGTCGCTTTGCTACTCTCGAAAGCGCGATCCGCGTAGCTGCCGCCGGTGATACAATCGTCATCGAGGCGGGGCGATACAACTCAACCCATGTGCTCATCACCAAGCCGCTAACCATTATTGGCAATGACAATCCAATCCTCGATGGCGGGGGAACTGGGACTGTCATCACCGTGCGGAGTGTACCCGTCTCGATTCGTAACGTCGTCATTACCAACACGGGTTTTTCATCGCTTGATGAATACGCTGCTATCAAGCTCATTGAGAGTACCGCCAGCACTGTGGAGAACATCGAAGCTCAACGCTGTGCATTTGGGGTAGTTCTCTACCGTTCATCACAGTGCATACTCTCGAATATTCGGTGCGAGGGCACCAGCGCGGCTGAGTCGCTTTCGGGTAATGGTATCCATCTCTGGAAGTCGCCCTCGTGCAGGATTAAGCACTGTTACGTCGCTCACCATCGGGATGGACTGTACTTTGAATTCAGTCGGCACTGCAGCATCGAATCAAACGAGAGCGTAGCAAATATGCGCTACGGTTTGCACTTTATGTTTTCTGACAGCAATGCATACCGGAACAACGTGTTCCGCAGTAATGCCGCTGGCGTTGCGGTGATGTACTCCCGCAATGTTCTCATGGACGCGAACGTTTTTGCTGATAACTGGGGACCGAGTAGTTATGGATTGTTGCTCAAGGATATCAATCAGAGTCGGATCAGCAACAATGTGTTCGATAGGAATACTGTTGCAATCTACATGGAAGGAACCGATGGCACAAGGTTCACAACGAACCTTTTCCGTGCCAATGGGTGGGCACTGAAGGCACTCGGAAGTTGCATCGGTGATACTCTCGAGGACAATTCGTTCGTAGCCAACACGTTCGACGTGATGACCAACGCCTATCACACCGAGCTGATCTGTCGGCGCAACTACTGGGACCAATACCGTGGCTACGATCTCGATCACGATGGGTTGGGCGATGTGCCGCATCGTCCGGTCTCGGTTTTCTCGATGCTGGTTGAACGGGTGCCGACAGCAGTATTGCTGCTCCGAAGCTTTGTTGTTGAGCTGTTGACATACGTTGAACGTGTCATTCCATCGCTGATTCCAGCAGCACTACTGGATCCGATGCCGCGAATGGCTCCACCAAGCTCCGCAACGCCGTCCCATTTTGATCGCACTCGTCAACCAGAGATCTAAGTCACGATGAATCAACCTTCACTTCCACTGCTCAAGGTAGCTGGACTCACCAAACGGTATGGCAAGTATGAGGCGCTTCGTGGAGTGGATTTGGAGATCAATGCTGGGGAAATCGTTGCTCTCATGGGTCCCAACGGATCAGGAAAGAGCACATTGATCAAGAGCATTGTTGGTCTGGTGTATCCCGATCGCGGGAGCATTCAGATTGCTGGCCACGACGCTCGGAATGGTACTGTCTACCGCCGAGTTCTTGGGTACATGCCACAAGTAGCACGCTACCCAGAAACGCTGACTGTTGGGGAGCTCTTCCGGCTACTTACCGAGCTACGCCGAGATTGCACCGAGTATGACCGAGAACTCTACGATGAGCTCCGTATCGAATCGTTCGAGCACAAACAGCTTGGAATGCTGTCTGGTGGTCAGCGGCAGCGAGTCAGTGCTGCGCTTGCATTCTATTTTGCTCCAAGTGTCCTTCTCCTCGATGAGCCAACTGCCGGACTCGATCCTGTTTCGACAGAGACTATCAAAGCAAAAATTCGCGCGGAGCAGCAGCGCGGAAAAGCGTTTCTCATCACGACACATAGCCCACAGGACGCAATGGAACTTGCTCATCGGCTGGTGTACGTCTACGAGGGCAAGATCCGCATTGATGCTCCGTTGGAAGCGATCATGGCAGTATCTGCCTCGGGTAGTCTGATGCCAGCAATTGCATGGTATCTCCAAACACAGGTGGAGCGATGACGACAGCACTACTCCTGGCGCGTGCAGCGTTCATGCAAACGCTCCGCAGCCGATCGGTGATAGGATATAGTATGGCATGGGCAGGGTTGATTGCTGCTACTACCCTGTTCAGTGGTAATGCTATGAATGCAACGCTGACAATCGTCAGCTTTCAGCTCTTGATTGTTCCCCTTGTCACATTGATGCTGGTTTCACTGCAACACTACAACAACCGTGAATTCACCGAATTACTCTTAGCCCAGCCAATTCGTCGCAGCGCGTACTACTGGGGGCAGTGGTTTGGTGTAAGCGTAGCCTTGAGCTTTATGCATGCGATACCAATCGTTGGTGGCTATGCCATCTGGCAGAAGTACAACGTTCTGCTGCTGTGCAGTAGCGGCATTGTCTTGACGCTCACGTTCAGCAGCCTTGCCTATCGAATTGCCGTCGGTCAACCAGACAAGGCGCGGGGGATTGGGATCGCCCTACTTGTGTGGCTTTACTGTGCGATGATCTACGATGCGATTATCGTTGTCGTAATGGCGCTGCTCCAGGATTATCCGCTGGAGAACATCCTCCTTGTTCTTCTTGCGCTCAACCCGATTGATGCAATCCGGGTTGCCGTTCTGCTCCAAACCGATACGGCGGCGTTGATGGGGGTGACAGGTGCATACCTGCGTGCGTTTTTCGGTACCGACAAGAGTCTCTTCGCGATTGCTGCAGTCGTTACCGTTTGGATCGGGTATCCCCTTGTTCGCGGGCAGCGCATCTTTCGCATCCGTGATTTTTAGAGTGCCTCTTCCTGCTGTCGGGATGCGTAGAAAAATGGCAACAGTGCTAATGCGGTTGTGTAGAGTGCAGCGGCGATACCGTTCTTCACGTAGAACTCGCCCAGCGGAATATCAGCGGGTCGAGTGTAGAGGAGAGAGTACACCGCATTGTGCACTAATGCACACAGAAGAGTTACGCCGACGTAGCGTGTAGAACCGATGCTGCTGCGTATGGTTGCTTCCTCACGCCAAAAAAATCCAGCAACGTAACCGGCAACTAACTTGACCAGCGCATTCGATCCCAGCACGTCGGTCGAGACAATATCGAATAGCAGTCCACTGAAAAAACCAAAGAGGATTGCCGGAAATTGTCCCTTATGCAGCGCCAGTGCAACAATGACTAAAAGCAACAAATCGGGCGTGATTCCACCAACGGAGAGCAGATTGCTCGCGATCGTACCGACGATAATCGCCAGCAGAGCTGCAATAGTGTATACGCCGTATTCCCCGATACCCCTCATGGTGAACTCACGGCCCTGTGTTCCCGATTCATCTGCCGGTGATGCGATGGTTGATAAATTCCTGCAGTGCGTTTTCGAGCGTGAGCTGTTCGGTCGGCGGTGTGTGCAGGATGACAAATACCTGTTCTAAGCGCCAGAACTCCACACGTGGTCGGACTGTAATGCGGTAGAACATCGAGCTTGGGTCGGGAACAACGCTTTCGACGGTCCCGATTGGAATCTCCGGGAAATATCGCGTGCTCAGGGAACTTGTCACAACGAGATCACCAACCTGCACGGTGTGCGTCTTGGGAATGTTGTGGAGCAACAGGTACTCGAATCCATCCCACGCAATGATACCTTCTTCGCGTGTGGAGGCAAGCCGGGCACTGACTCGAACATCACGATTGAAGAGCGTCTGAACGATTGCAAAGTGTCCACTTGTTCCGATTACACTGCCAACAAGTCCTGCGTCGGTGACAACATTCATTCCTGGTTTGATACCATCGTTGCTGCCACGGTCGAGTGTGATGTACTGGCGGGTACGGAAAGTGGTTTTTCCCACCACAGAGGCAGCACGGTAGGTAAACATGGCATTCTGCCGGAGCGCGAGCATTCGGCGAAGCTGCTCATTCTCGATGCCTGCCTTTCGCAGAACCATTACTTCTTGGAGCAATTCCATGTTGATCTGGCGTAGCGCTTGATTCTCCCGTTGGAGGGCAATGGGGTTGGGAATCCAGGCGACGGCTTCCTGTGCAAGTCCCAAGCCTCCGATGATCAACGCACGAAATCCGCCAAGCTGGGTGACGTCGCCATACGACATCAGTGCCAACGCAATGATACTGAGCAGGACGGCGATGATGTGCTCACGGTAGCGGAGAACAAATTCGATGAACCGTTGCATGGCGCATTAGTAGCGCTTCGACTTCAGTAACACCGGCGCGTATTCGGAGAGATGCTCAAGAACCTTTCCTGAACCGCGTGCAACCGCCGTCAATGGGTCATCGGCAACATGGACGGGCAGATGCGTCTCGCGTGCAATGCGCTCGTCGAGACCACGGAGGAGCGCACCACCACCGGTGAGAATGATTCCCCGGTCGAAAATATCTGCTGAAAGTTCGGGTGGTGTACGCTCGAGCAAGTTCATGATGGCTTCGATAATGAGCTGTACAGAGCCTTCCAGCGCTTCCCGAATTTCTGCCGAACTAATTTCGATCATTCGAGGGATCCCCTCCAGCAGGTCGCGTCCTTTGACCTCGATGATGACGTCCTCCTCGGTTGGATAGGCAGAACCGACCTCGTGCTTGATGATTTCGGCGGTTCGTTCCCCGATCAAGATGTTGTGTTTGCGCTTGAAGTATTGGACGATTGCACTGGTCATTTCATCGCCAGCGACGCGAATAGATTCATCACTGACAATCCCCGACAGCGCAATGACAGCAATTTCGGTTGTCCCACCACCAATATCAACGATCATATTGCCGACTGGCTCGTGAACATCGAGCCCAACACCGATTGCAGCAGCCATCGGCTCGGCGACAAGGTAAACTTCCTTGGCACCTGCATGCTCAGCGCTATCGCGGACGGCGCGCTTTTCAACTTCCGTGATACCAGAGGGAACGCAGATCACTACTCGCCGCACGGGCTGCCAGGATTGCGAAACCTTCCGAATGAATGCGCGGAGCATTCCCTCGGCGATCTCGAAATCTGCAATGACACCGTCCTTGAGCGGTCGGATCGTTCGGATTTCCTTATGTGTTTTGCCGACCATTGCGTTGGCTTCATGCCCAACGGCAATGATGTTTTTTGTTGTTCGATCGAAGGCAACAATGGATGGCTCGTTGAGCACGATTCCTTTGCCTTTCATCCATACGAGCGTATTTGCGGTGCCAAGATCAATGGCAACGTCATTCGAGAAAAAGGAAAACTTCATGCGTGTGCGGGGAAATGTCGGTCCTCTACCACACCATGCCAGCGGTGCGTGCAGCCAGGCAGTGGCGGCGCAAAACTACAAACTTTCTTGCCCGCTGCGTATCTACGGCTATGGTCGGTCTTTCGTGCTGCGCTGAAACAGCGAGCTGAGGTAGGCTCGAAACGATAACTCTGCTGGAGCAGGTGCCGTTGGTATTCGGACGGAGTTCGGTGGTGAGGGTTCACCCTTCGGAAAGGGTTGGGGGCTGGTTCCCGCAAGTGTGCCCAGCAGGTTGATGCTCTGCTCGGTAACGCCCAGAAGGAGGCGCTTATCCCCAACGTCCACAATAACAAGCGTTGCTTTCGGTGCCAGCGGTTGCCGGGCAATAATGCGAATCGGTATCCCGCTTATGCTACCGCGTTGACGAGCAAACCGGCGGAGGACGACAGCAACGATCGCAAGTGCTACGATGCTTGCGACAAGAACAAGTGCGGCATTGACAATCGTCCAATCCATTCGGTCAGCTCTCGGTAACCGGCTGCGAACTTAGCAAGTCGGTGCTGTAATTTGCACCATCATCGAGCGCTCACGACATGAATGTTGCTGTTGTCCAGATGGAGCCAGCATTCGGCGATCTCGAAGCAAACTGTGCGCGGATATGTTCGCTGCTGGCTCGTGCTGATGCACCAGTGGTGATTTTCCCCGAACTGGCGCTCAGCGGATACTTTTTTACCGACCGCCAGCAGCTCCACCAGCTTGCACTTGAGCGAGACGCGAGCTTGCTGCAGGCAATCGAGGACGTAGCGACCAAGCAGGGAAAGATTGCGATCGTTGGGTTTCCGGAAAAGGAGGGGGACAACATCTACAATGCAGTGGTGCTGCTCGGATATCAAACCGAGCGATGCTACTATCGGAAAGTTCACCTGTTCTACAAAGAACGCTTTGTCTTCACCGAAGGCAATGTAGGCTTTCCGGTGGCCCGCGTTGCATCCCTCGACCTGCACATTGGGCTGATGATCTGCTACGACTGGCGATTTCCCGAAGCAGCGCGAACGCTGGCGCTCCAGGGTGCTGATCTCATCGCGTGCCCGTCGAACTTGGTCACCCACATTTGGCGAATGGCAATGCCGGTTCGCGCGCTCGAAAACAAGGTCTATGTCGCTGTCGCCAACCGCATTGGCACCGAGTCTAATGGCGATGAAACGCTTTCGTTCAATGGGCGTTCGGCGATCTATGGCTACAACGGGTCGGTGCTTGCCGAGCTGCCCGCAGATGTGGAAGGAATTGCCGTTGCCCCGATTGAGCCTGACAAGACTCGTTCGAAGTCGTTCAATCCGATCAACGATCTGTTTGCCGATCGCCGACCGTGGGCCTATCGGCTTTAGTTGGCGATTCGTAGTTTTGAATTGGTGTTCTGTTGCATTACTGCGTTCCGACCAATGGGCATCTTTAGTCGAATTGCCGACATCTTCAAAGCAAACGTCAACGATGCGCTCGACCGCGCCGAGGACCCGGAAAAAATGCTCAAACAGATGGTCCTCGAAATGGAAGAGTCGGTCAACAAAGCCACCTTCGCTGTTGCACAAGCGATTGCCAACGAGAAATCACTCGAGCGGAAGATTGCCAAGGCTCAGGACCAGTCACGTGATTGGCAGCAGAAAGCCCTCCAGGCCCTCCAAGCCGGCCGCGAAGACTTAGCGCGTGCTGCGCTCGAGAAGAAAGCGATTGCCGATCGGAACGCCGCTGATCTGCAGCCCATCTATGAACAAGCAAAAGCAACCACTGCCAAGCTCCGCCAACAACTCGATCAACTCAAAGCAAAACTCGATGAAGCAAGGTCGCGGCAAAGCACCCTGATTGCTCGGTCGCAGGCCGCCAAAGCGCAAAAGCAAATTGCCCAAGCCTTCAGTGGCGTCGGTTCGGATGCCTTCTCGAAGTTCGATAAATTCGAAGGGAAGATCGAACAGCTCGAAGCCGAAGCCACCGCCTTCGAACAGTTGGCTGGCGAAAGTAGCTCTCTTGAGCAAGAATTCAAACTACTGGGATCAAGCCACACCGTCGAGGAAGAATTGGCAAAACTCAAAGCCTCGCTCGGTCAGCTTCCGCCACGCACCACAGAATCTAACGAGTAGTCACCATTCCTCATTTCCTGTTGGAGAACACTATGCCAACACCTCCTGAATTGATCGAAGCTACCCGCCAACGCGTCGAAAGCATCTTGCGCGATGCGTTTCCTGAATACGTGCCGTTCTCGAATGGCTCCTTTTCGGTTTCGTATGGCTCGACGCAAGTGATCATCGTCGTCAGACCGTTCACGGAAACAGAATGCGTCGTCGAGTGTATCGCGCATGTTGTCTCCGGTGCGAAAATCAGCGAGGAACTCTTGCGGTACCTGCTCCGCAAGAACGCTGAAATTCATCTGGGTGGCTTCGGGCTACTCTTCGATGATACCATCATCTTCTCCCACTCGATTACTGCCACCAACATGGATCGGAACGAGCTGGTGACGACTATAACCAGCGTCGCAATCATCGCTGATCATTACGACGACGAGATCGTTGCCATGGCAGGAGGGCAGCGTGCTGCCGATGTTCGCGCAGAGTAATCACCAGCAGTAGTCGTGGCGCCGCGAGATTAAACTGCATCCTTCTGTCGAGCGTCAAAGCTTGCGAGTTGGGCTTATCGCAGATACTCATGATGACAGCTCATGCAATGGCGCTCTCGGCAGAAGAAGCAGCACTGATCAATGAATACGTCCACGGCGACCGTGAGCGTGCTGCAACGCAGTTCGTTCGCCACTACCAGCGCTTTGTCTACGGCATCGCACTCCGGCACCTCGACGGCAATCACGACGATGCCTGCGACGTTGCGCAAGAAACCTTCATTCGTGCGCTGCGCCATCTCGATCGCTTCAAGGGTGAAAGCTCGATCCAAACGTGGCTCTACCGGATCACCGTCAACACATGCCTATCGTTTCGGCGTCGGTGGCGGCGCCATCAGCGGCTCAGCGATGTTGTCGAAAGCGACGACGAGCTACCCTCAACCATCCCAATGCCCGATCGGCAATTGGAAGATCACGAATTTGTCGAACGTCTCCATGCAATGCTCAGTAAGCTACCCCCCAAGCAGCGCGAGACGTTTTACCTACGCTACGTCGAGGGACTCAGCTACGAAGAGATTTCCGGTATCCTTGGTGTGAGTGTCAGCGGACTCAAAGCGAACTACTTTCACGCTGTCCGCAAGATTGCTGCTCTGCTCGGACGTCCCATTCCTCCAGGAGAAAAGCGATGAACACCGATCAGCTCCGTCTGCTGCTACCGGACTATGTGGCTGGTACCTTGAGTGAGCAGGAGCGCGCGCTCGTCGAAGCCGCACTTGCGCAGTCTCCGGAACTCCGTTCGGAGTTGGAGGACATCGCTGGGGTATTTGCTGCATTTCCTGCCAAGCAATTGCGGCAAGAACTCGATTGGCGTGCTCGTACGATCAGCGCTGCAGTGAGCCAACATCTGGGTGCAGCCGCAGTGCCGCGTCGGGTGTGGTGGCGGCTTGCTGCTGGTGCTATGGCGGCAGGTGCACTCGCCGTGTGGGCAATGGTTGGCCTGCAAAAGCACGACCAGCCGCCATCGCCTTCTGCTGTGGCACTCAACCAGAAGGTAGCACCAGTTCAGCAAACGGCCACAACAGATACCCACGCCACTGCTTCCTCATTGCCACAAGCACAGCCGCACCCGAAATCGTATCCCGATGCTGCCGTGCAACGCCATGATTCGGGAATAGCTAGGCTAACGCTCGATGCTCTGGCAATGGCTACTTTTCCCGATGATGCAATTGATTCTCAGTTTGTTGAACATTTTGTCGAGGTATTCAGCGATGCGTCCACGTATTAGCCGTGCGGTTGTGCTCTTTGCGATTGCTGCCGTCACAGTTGGTGCACAGCCCAATCCACGCGATGACAAGGCAGCTCAGCGACTGGCTCAATTCAAGAAATTGAGGTTGATCGAAACACTCGATCTCGATGAGAAAACGGCGGAGAAGTTTTTTGTCCGCTACAACGAAGGCCAGAACAAGATTGACCAAGCGCGGAAGGATTTGCGTGAAGCGATTCGCCAATTGGAGGATGCCGCTCGTGCAAAGGTCTCCGACAGTGAGCTCAATGCCAAAAGTGACCAAGCAGTCAAACGGATGCAAGACTTTGCTGCTGCCGTTGTTGAGCGATTGAATGCAGTGCGCCCGCTGCTGAGTCCCGAACAGTATGCCAAGCTTGTCGTGTTCGAGGTGCGCTTTACCGAAGCGCTCCAGCGAGCATTGATCGAAGGGCGCGCCCCGCGTCCAGGTGACGGGCCCCCGCGTCCAGGCGACCGCGATCGTCGTCGCCGCCCACCACTGGAAGACCCCGACTAACCCAGCAGCGATGCGATCGAGGCTGTCAGCAGGTTCGTCAATGCACCGACCGCCATCGCCCGCCATCCGAGCGCGACAATTTCGCTGCGCCGCTCGGGGACCAGCGACCCAATGCCGCCAATTTGGATCGCAATCGAACTGATGTTGGCGAAACCACAGAGTGCATAAGTCGCGATCATCGCTCCGCGTGGTGAGATCGTGCCAGCCGTCAGCATTGCCGACAGGTCGGTGTAGGCGACGAACTCATTGGCAATGATTTTCGTACCCAGCAGTTGTGCGACGTTCTGGACATCGGCAGCGGGCACACCGAGCAGATATGCCATCGGCAGAAATAACCAACCAAGCAATTGGCGCAAGGAGCTGGGCATCGGCGGGAAGAGTGAATGCAGCCATGCAAAGCCAGCATCGAGCAGTGCCATGAGCGCAATAAATGCCAGCAGCATCGCAATGACATTGAGCGCGAGCATCAAGCCATCGCGTGCACCACTGGTGGCTGCGTCGAGCAAGGAGCTGGTAGTCCGAGTGCTACGGTACGAGTCCATCGAAAGCTCAGCACCGGTCGGGGGAAGGGCAAGCTTGGCAAGCATCAAGCCACCAGGAGCAGAGAGAATCGAAGCAGTAATGAGCGCTTGGGCGGAAATGCCAAGTTGGATGTATGCTCCAAGTACTGAACCCGCAATTGTCGCAAAACCACCGACCATGATCGCGTGCAGTTCCGAGATGGTCGCCGTCTGCAGGTAGTGCCGAACAAGGATGGGTGCTTCGGTCTGGCCGAGAAAAATATTCGCAGCCGCTGAGAGCGATTCTGGTCCCGAAGTTCGCATCGTTCGTGCCATCACCCATGCAACGCCATAGACAACTCGTTGGATGATGCCCAAGTGATAGAGAATGCTGATGACCGACGAGAAAAAAATAATCGTTGGTGCGATCAAGAGCGCCACCTGCATCCCGAACAGGTGGCGGTGCTCCGGTTTGACCAGGTTGCCAAACAGGAATGCAGCTCCGTGGTTGGCAAAGGAGAGAAAACCGGTAACGCCGCGCCCGATCTGCTCGAAGAGTGCAACACCCCAGCTATTCTGAATCAACCAGTAGCCCAGGAGCAGTTGAAGCCCAAGACCCCAGAGTAGGACGCGCCACGGCATCGGGCTACCTTTGGGCGCTAATAGGCGTGCAGCAAGCACACAGACAACGATCCCCCCAAGAGCTATCCACCGCATACGTGCCTATTCAACCGTGACCGACTTGGCAAGATTCCGAGGCTTATCCACGTCGCATCCACGTGCGACAGCGATGTAGTATGCCAAAAGCTGCAGTGGGATGGTCGTGACCATTGGTGTCAGCAGGGGATGCGTCGCCGGAACAGTGATGACATGGTCTGCCAGCGATGCAATTCGCCGATCGCCCTCGGTGGCAATTGCGATGATTCGCCCATGCCGTGCCTTGACTTCTTGAATGTTCGAGATGATCTTCTCGTAGATTTCGTCTTGGGTGGCAAGGAAAATCACGGGCATGTTCTCGTCAATGAGTGCGATTGGGCCGTGTTTCATTTCAGCTGCAGGATAGCCTTCGGCGTGAATGTAGGAGATTTCCTTCAGTTTGAGCGCACCTTCGAGCGCAACTGGGTAGTTGACCCCTCGTCCCAGATAGAGCGCATTGGTACAGCCGGCGTATTCCTGTGCGATGGATTCGATTTCGGCGCTTCGATCGAGGATAGCGGCTATGAGCTGCGGTATCCTGCTGAGTTCACGAGCCAGATGCTGCCCCTGGCTGACTGAGAGATCGCGTTGCCGGCCTAAGTAGAGTCCCAGCAGGGTCAATACCGCAAGCTGCGACGTGAATGCTTTTGTCGAGGCAACGCCAATTTCGGGTCCGGCATGGAGATAGACACCAGCATCAGTTTCACGTGCTATGGTGGAACCGACGACGTTGACAATTCCCAAAATGGTTGCTCCCTTGAGTTTGGCTTCGCGCAGGGCAGCCAGTGTGTCAATAGTCTCACCCGATTGCGAAATGCCGATGACGATGTCGTCGGGGTAAATCACCGGATTCCGATATCGCAATTCAGAGGCATATTCAACCTCGACTGGTAAGCGGGCCAAGTGTTCGATGATGTATTCACCCACGAGTGCAGAATGCCATGAGGTCCCGCAACCAGTCAGGATGATACGCTTGGCTGCGCGAAGTTTATCGGCAACAGCAGTCAGACCTCCGAGTTTGGCATTCCCTTCCTCGAGAAGCAAGCGGCCTCGAATTGAATCACGAAATGTGGATGGCTGTTCGAAAATCTCCTTGAGCATGAAGTGGGGGAAGTTTCCCCGCTGAATTTGTTCGAGCTCAAAATCAAGCTCATGAATTTCTGGAGAAACAAACTCATCCCCAATTGTCTTGGTCACGTAACCATTTCTGCGCAGAATCGCCATTTCGTCGTCGCGGAGATAGACCACTCGGCGCGTGTGCGAAACAATTGCCGAGGCATCTGAGGCCACGATGTACTCTTCATCACCGATGCCGAGCACAATAGGGGAGCCGCGGCGTGCTGCAATCAAGCAGTCCGGATCGTCGGTACAGATGATCGCAAGTCCGAAGGTTCCCTCGATTTCCTGCAGAGCGGTACGGACAGCCAGCTCGAAATCCCCAAGCCGATCGTAGAGCATACCGATGAACACCGCCAGAACTTCGGTGTCCGTTTCGGTTCGGAAATGGTACCCCTCGCGCTCGAGCCGCGCCTTGAGAACAGTGTAGTTCTCGATGATCCCGTTGTGGATCAGGACAATGCGTCCATTAGAATCGGTGTGGGGATGCGCATTGATATCGGTTGGTTCGCCATGGGTTGCCCAGCGCGTGTGGCCAATGCCGAGAGTACCGGGAAACGACAGATGTGCAATTTCAGTGACAAGTTGGGCGACCTTTCCGGCTCGCTTGCAGATGCGGATTGTTGTGCCATCGCTTATGGCGATGCCAGCAGAGTCGTAGCCGCGGTACTCCAAGTTCCGCAGACCTTCGAGGACGATCGGCAGTGCTTGCCGCGAACCGATATAGCCAATGATGCCACACATAGACTTGGTATCGAAGAGTTCAACTGTTCAAAATTATCACCGCTGCTCGGCTGTCGGTTGGTGCGCTGGTCGAGGTGACGTAGAATGCTGGAACGGTGTGATTATTGGAAAATCGGCGTGCTGCGCTTTTCAATCTTGAGATCGCGGAGCACATTGGCGACGGGATTGAGCACCAAGTAGAAACCGCTATTGATGCCCGTCGGATACCACACAAAGCTCAGCGCCCAACAGTGGAGTTGTTTCGTGATGCGGATGTTGAGCCCACTCACGGAACGGTTGAGTATGTCATAGGCAAAGCCACCGGAAACATTCCAGGTCTGTGTCACTTGCAGGCTTCCCGAGGCAGAGAGATTGAACTGTTCGGTTGCTGGTTGCGCCTCGAAAGGGCGGGAGTACGTGTACGAGACATTGAGCGTAACATTCCAAGGAAACACGGGCGGCGACCATCCGGGCGATTGTTGTCCCCACAAGTCTGGTACAGTCTCTTCGGATTTGAGTCGTTGGCGGAAGCGTTCTCCCAATTGTTCGGCACTGGAGTCTGCTCGAGTGCTTGGCGTCGTTGCTTGGGGAGCTGGTACAATACCATGTTGGTTGAACGAGGTTGACAGGTTGAGCGAAAACGAGCTTATGCGTACTGCTCCACCAAGCCCCAAGCGTTCGGCGCGAAACCGATTGATCTGCCGATACCCGACAACCTGCCCCGTGCTCGATAGTAGTGGCGCTTCGTCGTAGAGAGTTGTTCGCATAGATGACGACATGGAAAGATTTGCGATCGTCGGAAATCGAAACGTCCAGTTCTGATCGCTGACGCGGAATGAATCGGCTGCAAAGTTGTACGAACCACTGAGTGTAATGCGGAAGAGTTCAATTTTCTGCGAAGTAGTATCGCTAAACAATTTTCCATCGAAGGCATTGTCGAGCGTGTAATCGAGCGCTAATGCACGACTGCGCGGAGCAATCCCTCCACCATCGAGTGCAAAGCGAGAATATTGCACGCGCTGTTCAGCACGGTTGGAGTCTGCAGGTACTGTGTACCAATCGTAGAAGCCGTAACGCGGCGAACTGAGATCGGGAGTTATTCGCAGCGAGAGCGTTGGGATGATGGTGTGGCGGAGTGCAAACTGTTTGGTCACAAAAAGTGGCGTTCCGTAGAGCGTTGTCCGAGCCGCGATAGCAGCACTGATGCTGTATTCATTGAAGATGCCAAATTCAACACGGTCTATTGCCCGACCTGCTTCCGAACTCCATGTGCGGGTTGTACGCCGAGGGTAGGTGTTTGCTCGGATGGAGACCGAAGGGGTTATCGCAAAGTATCCGATCCGTGGGTTCACCGTTATGCTCGGCGAGTGTTGAACGATGCCGCTCCACCGGACCGAGTCGTAGGGCATTGGAGCAGAGCCGACATCCCGTGCGATTGTGGCGGCAGCATTGGCGTTGTAGCTGAGAGTCAACGTTGAAAGCCAGTTCGAGCTGGGGAGCACACCGCGGAGCGGCATCCAGGAAGGCACTGTCAACGAGAGCGTTGTTCGATTATCGTTGGCATTGGTGAGGATGTTTTGATTCCGAAGGTAGTTGAGTGAAATACCAACACCGCTTTCGAATGTGTGGGATATGCCGGCGCTGGAGGTAACGTTGCCAAGAATGCGTTGGTCGAGTGCATACTGAGTGGAGGCGATGTATCCCTGCGAAAGGAAGTCCAAGCTTGCTGCAAGTGTTGTGGCTGGAGAGAGCGTGTGTTGGTGGTTGAGTCGAACGCGGTACTGTTGGGTGTATGGTTCCGTGGGGCTCAACCGAACATTGGCAAACGACACTCCGAGCTGTCCGGTGTAGGAATACCGCAATGCGTAGTCGAGCGTGGTGTTGAATTCGTAGCCACCCTTGGAGTAGTACGTCCCAGCAAGTAAGACGCCGATGTAGTCACTGGCTGCCCAGTAGTAACCAAGGTTCGAAAGCATCACACCTCGTTGGGCAGAAAATGCGGGCCGCGGCGTCAGAAACCCCGACTGCCTACCCCCGCGATTCGGGAAGACCATCCCGATCGGAAGGTAAAACACCGGCATATCCTCGACGACAACTTCGATGTCTTGGAGGAAGATGCGGTCACCGGGCAGAACCTTCATCCGTGGGGAGCGAAAGTAGAAGTGTGGATGCGGGGCATCGCAGGTAGTGTAGCATCCGTCGGCGACGTAGAGTGTGGTGCTGTCTGCTTTGTAGATTGCAGAGCCGAAGTAGTAACCGCTTTCGATGCTGGTTTCGCCGCGGGTAACCATACCCTGACCGGTTGCGAAATTGTAGGTCATCTGTTGGCCAGCATAGCTTTTGCCCTGATCGGTCAGAAGCGGATAGTTCCGGCGGTTGCCGAGAGAATCAACCGCTGGAAATGCCTGCAGCGTCTTGGTGGTAAAGTCCACTTCGATGATGCCAGCATCGAGAGCTTGCTGCTTGTGGTGGAGATGTGCAGTGCCATAGAGGCGGAGCACGCGAGTCGCTGGCTCGAAGGTTACCGAATCCCGAGCGGACGCAACCACGATGCTATCGGTCGTCGAACGCTGGACAATGGTGTCAGCGGCAATTCGACGCGTGTCGGGTTGCTGAGCTACCGACGTCGTTCCGATCAACAGCGCAAGCAGAAGCACGCGCACCATGGTCACTTGAGAACAGTCCGTGGGATATTGCTCGGCAGGCGGAATCGGAACGGCACCGTTTGGTGCTGCTCCGCGATGGTATCCGGGGTGAGAATCAGTTCCAGGTTGCGCACTGGTGCAACAATCCGAATGCGCGCGGGATAACGCTGGTCGCCCCAGTTCTGATAGTCGCCGTACTCGATCGCAAGCAGGAGTCGGTTGTCGGGAAGTTTCCTCTGGTAGGCAACGAGCTCACCGCGGATGTTGACGCGGGCAAGGTCAATGAACGCTGTATCACGGCAGATAAAGAGCATCGAGCTGTCGTTACTAGTCCGGCCGAATGGAACGTAGCGTGCGGTGTCGAATGGAAGTTCGCAGCGCAAGAGTGCAAAGACTTCTTCGCGGTGTATCGGAAAAGGAAAGATTGATTCTACTGCAAGGGGAAGCTGTACCTGGTATGCACGTTGGGAGAGTGCTTCGAAAATCATTGTTTCATCGGGGGTACAGTAGGCACGTGCAGCAACCAATCCTAATGGGCCGTAGATGATTCCCTGGAGCGAATCGCGTCCGGCAAGGAGCAAGCGGAAGGTGCCCTCAGCGGTTAGCTCTGGTGATCGAAGCTCGATCGAACCCTGCATGGAGCAGTAGGTGCAGAAGGCACGCTGCGATGGAAGGGCAAGCGGTGTGTAGGCTGCAGAGTCGGTGTGTTTCTGCTGCTGCTGGATGGGTGGCGATAGTACTGTTGCCGATCGACAGGCAGCCAACAGACATAACACCAGTAGGAGAGGAACTTTACCGATACGAACCATGTTCGGCTGCGTAGTTTGCATATGGTCAAGTGCTACAATCTGTGCTGGTCCGATGGTGTACGTGACGCGCCGGACAACGTTTTCGGCATCGCATCGGCTGTACAATCCACTGCTCAGCGATGCCGACAACGAACGAATCTTCGACAAATGCAATAACCCAAACGGGCACGGGCATAACTATGTCCTCGAAGTTACGGTCTGCGGTGTTCCCGATCCGCTAACCGGATACGTGCTGGACTTGAAACGCCTGCGCGATATCATCGAGGAGCATATCATCGAAAAGGTTGACCATCGGCATTTGAACGAAGACGTGGACTTCCTTCGCGGCATTATTCCAACCGCCGAGAATTTAGCATGGGCATTTTGGCAAATCTTGGAACAGAAGATTCCATCGGGTCGGCTTTACTCGATTCGCGTATATGAATCCGAGAACAACTTCGTCGAATACCGCGGCGAGCCGATTGACGTCCCACGGTACTTAGTGTCCACCACTACCACACTGCATGATGACGATGAAATCCTCCAACGGTAATGGGACCATTGCAACCCGCAGCGATGGACCGCTGAGCGTGCAGCACGTGGCTTTCGATGCCAATGGTAATATGCCCTTGAGCGAGCAGGAGCGGCAAGCCATGATCGAACAACTTGAGCATAAGTTCGCCGAGGTAATGGACATTTTGCGGATTGATCGGACCAGCGACCCCAATAGCCGGGAGACGCCGCGTCGTCTGGCGCGTATGTGGGTCAACGAGCTGTTCATTGGGCGATACACCCCACCTCCACCGGTGACAATTTTTCCCAATCGCAGGGAAGTCAACGAGCTGATCATCAGCAAAGGCATCAAGGTTATGTCGGTGTGTTCGCATCATTGGCAGCCAATCAGTGGTACGTGTACGATTGGCTATATGCCGGACAAATCCATCATCGGCTTGAGCAAGCTCACGCGCATTGTCGAGTGGTTCTCCCGTCGAGGGCAGATTCAGGAAGAAATGGGCGAGCAAATTGCCGACTACCTCGAAGAGCTACTGCGACCGCGTGCGCTTGGGGTAATCATCAGTGCCAAACACTACTGCATGATTGCTCGTGGTGTGGAAGCCGACCATGAACACAGCGATATGGTCACCTCGGTCATGCGTGGGCAGTTGCAGCACGATGCTAACCTCCGCAACGAGTTCTTGCGACTTGCGATACCGTAAGCGATGGCTCCGGTGATCTACGAGCGTTGCTTCTGGGAGCAACAGCACCTGGTCGCTGGCATTGATGAGGCTGGCCGCGGATGTCTTGCTGGTCCCGTTGTTGTTGCCGCTGTTGTGCTTTCTCCCAACGATATCGAGCTTGCTACCAGCGTCAACGATTCGAAAATCCTTCGTCCATCGGTGCGGGAGGAACTCTTTGCGGCTATAACGCAGAGTGCCATTGAATGGAACGTTACCCTTGCTGATGTGGCTCTCATCGAGGAGAGGAATATTCTCCGGGCAACATTAGAAGCAATGCGGGGTGCTGTCGAAGCGTTGCGTACGCCAATCGCGCATGTGTTCGTGGATGGTCCAGTTGCACCACAGCTATCAATACCGGCAACGGCGATTGTCAGTGGCGATCGGTGCTGCGCTTCTGTAGCAGCCGCATCGATCGTGGCAAAGGTGATTCGGGATCGAATCATGGTCGAACTGGCCCAGCAATATCCAGAGTACGGGTTCGATCGCCACAAGGGATATGCAACACGGGAACACTTCCACGCACTCGAGCAGTGGGGACCAACACGAGAGCATCGCATGGCATTTCTCCGGAAGTGGCGCCAGCGCTCAGCGCAGCAACACCTGCTGTAATTTGCACTCCCAAGACGTTGCACCTTGCCCAATGGCGATGGACCTTCTCTTCGAACGCATTCGCATTGTAAGTCCGCTCGACAAACTCGACAGCGTAGGTTACCTCTGGGTTCAACACGGCAGCATTGTTCACTGTAGCACCGAGCCACCAGCGAACATCCCTCCAACGACCTGCCGCATTGCCGCTGATGACTGGATGGCTGCGCCCGGATTTGTGGATATGCACGTACACTTACGCGAACCAGGACAGACACACAAAGAGACCATTGCAACGGGCTCTGCAGCCGCAGCGAACGGCGGATTCACCGACATTGTCTGCATGCCCAACACCGAGCCACCGATTGACACACCAACAGTCATCGAATACATCCAACGCCGAGCGACGGGGTTGGTGGCCGTGCACGTCTGCGCTGCGATTTCGGTGGGACGTCATGGAGAAGTGCTAACCCCGATGGAGCACCTGCACGAAGCGGGGGCGGTTATGTTCTCTGACGATGGATCCTGTGTGCGAAGTGCGGAGTTGATGCGGCGAGCATTCGAGTATGCTGCGCCCTTCGACGCATTGCTGAGCCAGCATTGCGAGGAACATTCTATGACCGACCGGTTCGACATCAACGAGGGGGCTATTGCAATGCGGCTCGGTCTTCGCGGATATCCAAGTGTTGCCGAGGACATCATCATCGCCCGCGACATCTTGCTGGCCGAATACTGCGGCAACCGACGCTACCACGTTTCGCACATGAGCACGCGGGGAGCAGTTCGTTTGGTGCGGTTGGCAAAGTCGTGGGGCTTGCGTGTGAGCGCAGAAGTGACGCCACACCATTTTACCTTGACCGAAGATGCTGCCGATGGCTTCAATACGAACGCTAAGATGAATCCACCCCTGCGCTGCCGTCACGATGTGGAAGCAATCCTCGAGGGACTTGCCGATGGCACCATCGATGCTATCGCCACCGATCATGCTCCCCACGCACCAAGCGAGAAAGCACAGCTCTTTGCCCAGGCTCCCAATGGGATTATCGGATTGGAAACAGCGGTGGGGTTGGCCTTGACGGAGCTCTACCACAAGCGGAAGTTTCCCCTGACGCGGATTGTTGAATTGATGAGCGTTGCACCACGCCGTATTCTGCAACTACCGCAGCCACGGATTGCCGTTGGAGAACCAGCAGTGCTGACCATCGTTGCCTTGGAGCAGGAATGGACCGTCGAGCCAGAACGCTTTCGCTCCAAATCTCGCAATACGCCATTTGGTGGGTGGCTCCTTCAGGGAAAACCACGGTTTGCCATCAACCGAGGGCAGGTGTGGGAATGCGAGCTTTAGCGACGACCGATACATTATCGGGCAAGCATGTATTTTTGCGCACCGCTACGATCGCTCATCACACACTACCGCCAAACGAACGTTATGCGATGGCTTTCGAGGATCTCCGCCGCTGTGATTGTTGCCACGATGTTTGCCGCTTGTAACATTCGCGGCTTTTTTATTTCGCAAACCGACGATCCCGTCTGGCATGGTCCCTCCGAGGAGCAAGCAGCCGGTGACCAAAATCAGTCGCTTGGAGCAAAGCTATACAATAAAAACTGTGCATCTTGCCACCAGACGACAGGCAAAGGAATTGCTGGCAGTATTCCGCCACTTGCTGGGTCAGCGCTGGCAAATAGCGAGGATGTTACTAAGCCGATTCGAATTGTCCTGCATGGCTTCCGTGGTGCAATCATTCGAAACGGTGTCAAGTACAACGGCGTGATGCAGCCCTGGCATTCGGTTTTCAGCGACGAAGAAATCGCAGCAATTTTGACGCATGTGCGGACAAGCTGGGGAAACACTGGTGGCGAGGTCAAACCCGAAGATGTTGCACGCGTGCGCGAAGCTACCCAGAAGCGCACCACGCAATACACCGAAGCTGAACTTGAACAGCCGCTCTGATGGTAACCAGCGCTGTTCCTGTCCCGGCCAGTCAAGCTGAGATTCCTACCACAGCATCCCAACGGCTGCGGGCGATCCTCGAACTGAGCAAACCCGGCATTACGTTGATGGAGATCGTCACCGCTGCTGTGGGATTCGTTGTTGCTGAACCTTGGCAACACACAGGAGTGGGGATGGTGTTGATTCGGTTTGCTGCACTTTCGGCAGGTGTGCTTTTTCTTGGTGCCAGTGCTGGTGCGTTCAACCATTTGCTCGAGCGATCAACCGATGCACGCATGCAGCGAACATCGCTGAGGCCGTTACCTGCAGGGAAACTTGGCGCTGGAACAGCATTGCTGTATGCAGTTGGGATGTTAGTCGCTGGTACGGCTATACTGTGGATGGTTGGATGGAGGGTAGCGCTGCTTGGCGTTGCGACGGTAGCGCTATATGCACTTGCCTACACGCCGCTCAAGACAAGGACTGTTGCTGCACTTTTCATCGGCGGAATACCTGGGGCACTACCTGTTGTCGGTGGGTGGGTCGCCGGTGGTGGCTCGATCGCATCGGCGGAAGCAGTCATTCTCGGCGGCATCATGTTCTGGTGGCAATTGCCGCATTTTTTGGCACTGGCAGTCATGTACGCGGAGGATTACCAGCGTGGCAAGATCGCACTCATCGGCGGAGGTAACCGGTCAGTCCTTTCATGGCACACACTCGTGTATTCAGTGTTCCTGGTTGCGACCAGTCTGGCATGGGTCGTCTGGGGGAAAGGTGGTTACCTCTACGCAGTCGGCTGTGGAACGCTGAGCGTCTGGCTTCTTGTTCAATGTGTGCGGCTTGTCCGCCAGCCATCGGTTGCCCAGGGGCGCCGTGTCCTACTGGCAACCTACATGTTCTTGATGGGTCTGTTTCTCCTTGCAGCGGTGGATATCCGATGACGCCGATCGCTCGGAATTTGGTAGCGTTGGGTTTGGCAGCTACTGTGATCACCGGCTGCAGCAGCAATGAACAGCAGCCGTGGGCAGAACTTCCAACCATCAAGAAAGCGCCCCAATTCAGCGTTGTCAACTACGATGGTACGGTGCTTACCAGCGCTCGGCTTCAAGGGACACCCTGGGTTGCATCCTTCATGTTTGCTACCTGTGAAGGTGTCTGCCCGATCATGAATCACCATCTGGCTCAGATGCAGCGCGACTATGGTGATGCTGTTCGATTCGTTTCGTTTAGCGTGGATCCGGAAACCGACAGCTTGCCAGTCCTTGCTGCATATGCACGGCAATACGGTGCTCGTCCTGGGGTGTGGTTCATCACGCGGACACAGCTTGATTCTGTTCGTGCGTTGTCGCGGGATGGTTTCCTCCTTTCCGACCCCATTACACCGGACCTCCACAGTTCGCGTTTTGTGCTCGTTGATGAGCAGGGCATGATCCGGGGTTACTTCAACAGCCTGGATTCCTCCGACGTTGCCCTGCTACGGTCGCTGTTGGTGGCTTACGTTCGCAATCACTCGGGGAAAGAGCGATGAATAAGGTACTGCGATCGCTCTCCGAAGAAACGCTCCGGACCGTGATTTATGCAATTGCGGTGGTGGTAAGTGCGCTGGTTGCGTTTCTGATTGCTAATCCTGGCTTGCTGCGCGTTGGCACGCTGGACGTCTCGTATGCACCGCCGTTCCATGCGTTCTTGAACGGTACGGTTGCCGTGCTCTTGATTGCTGGCTACGCAGCGATCCGACAGCGCAAGATTACGCTCCACCGCACACTCATGTTGAGCGCATTTGCACTTTCGACCCTATTTTTGATTTCGTACGTGATTTATCACTCGCAAAAAGCTGAGCCAACGTATTTCCATGGCACGGGACTTGTGCGGGTGGTGTATCTGGTTATCCTTGTCACACACATCGTCCTGGCAGCGATCATTGTCCCGCTTGCACTCTTTACGATCGTGCGGGCCTGGCGTGGTGAAGTTACCCGACATCGCCGCATTGCCCGATGGACGCTGCCGTTGTGGTTGTATGTTGCAGTCACGGGTGTTGCCGTGTACGTCATGCTGTATGCATGGCGCTGGTAGTCGAACTAATCGGTAACAGAGAGCATGTTCTCGCAACGCATAGATCGCATTCTCAAGTTCAGCATCCTCGGTGGTGGTGCCGTTCTTGGCATTGGTGCGCTGGTGCTCTACTTTGGCATGCGGAACGACGTCAGCGATGTTGGGTACCGGCCACAACAACCGGTGCCATTTTCGCACAAGCTCCACGTGGGTGAGTTGCACATTCACTGTCAGTACTGCCATGCGGGAGTGGAGCAATCGGAACATTCGCCAATCCCCACAACGAGCACCTGTATGGGGTGTCACATCGTGATCAAGGCCGAAAGCCCTAAGCTGCAGCTTGTGCGGGATAGTTGGGAGAAAGGCATTCCCATTCAATGGCGGCGCGTCCACAAACTTCCGGACTACGTCCACTTCAATCACTCGCGGCACATCCGCGCCCAAATTGATTGTCAATCCTGCCACGGCAACGTCGAACTCCAAGGTGTGATTGCGCAGAACAAACCGCTTTCGATGGGCTGGTGCTTGGACTGCCATCGCCATCCCGAACAGCGGATAGTTCCAGCGCGTCCGATTTCTGGGATTTTTACCGGTGAGCCATTGCCGACGACGTTCCGTGACCATTTGTTTGAACCGATCAAATCGGACCTTGTGCAGGGTGTGGCTGCGCGCGTCCACCCGATCACCGTTCCGCAGTTCGGTGCATGGGAGACGGCCGTACCCACACCGAACATTGCCGGAATACCGCATCCCAAACTGCCGGGCTTTGGTCCGGAAAACTGTTCCGCATGTCACTACTAATGGCAGAAGCATCCTATGGCAGAACCGATTCAGCATGAGTTGATGCAGCAGGCATTGGAGCATTTTTCGTCCGTTGTCGGCGAAGAATCCTCCGAGCATGAGTACGTTCCACCGATGTTGGAATCACCCCTGTCGCGCCGATCGTTTATGGCGATGCTCTCGGCAGCGATGGCGGTGACTGCTGCGGCATGCCGCAGACCAGATTACAAGCTCGTACCGGCGGTCAAAAATCCCGAGTATGCCATTCCCGGTGTGCCGCTCTACTACAGCACGTGCTACATGCACAAGAACGTTGTCCATCCGTTGCTGGTCCGTGTACGGGAAGGGCGCCCGGTCAAGGTCGAGGGCAACGATTTGCATCCCATCGTTGGCGGCAAGTCCAGTGCTCTCATCCAAGCAACGCTGTTCGAGCTTTACGACCCCGAACGCATTCGCCCCATATTGGTGGGACGCCGCCCGGGTGTGATCCCGAGCGGGAATTACTCGACTCCACAGAATGCGCTGGCGAAAATTGCCGAGTCCATTCGCCAATCCGCTGCCGAAGGGAAACTCACGCGCATTCTGATCGCAGAGCATTGTTCACCGATGATTGAGAAATTAGCCGCGTTGGTTGCCCAACACGTGCCGAATACTGCGGTAACGGTGCTCCCGTGGGCAATCGCCGATGGTGCTGCCGAAGCGACTGCGGCACTCTTCGGACTGGATGCGACACTCGTCCCCAATCTCGAACGGGCCGACGTAGTGGTCAGCATCGATGCGGATTTCCTCGGTACCGAGCGCAATTCGCTGTTCATGACGCGTGGCTTTGCAGCACGACGGCGGCCAACCAAACAGCAACCAACCATGAATCGCTTTATTGCTGTCGAGGGTCGCTACTCACAAACTGGTGCAGCAGCCGACGAACGCATTATCATTCATCCCAGTCAGTACGAAGGCTTCCTGACGGCACTCTACAACGCCATTGCACGAGCGAAAGGCGCCAGGGCACTTGCTCATCCAACGTCCAACGTCCAGCGGGCAGAAGCAGTCGCACGGGAACTGCTCGCTGCTGGCGAACGCGGTTGTGTCCTCGTTGGGGAGCATCTGACGGCCTATGCGCATGCTGTCGGACTGGCAATCAACTGGCTGCTTGGGAGCATCGGCACTGGTAAAGTTTTCGAACACGTTCTTCCGATGAGCGGTGCGAAGCGCGCTGCGCTTGCTACTCTTCGCGACGACCTCCGTAATGACCGCGTCGGCGTTGTGCTGATGAGTAACGTCAACCCGATGTACACCGGCGACGAGGAGCTTCGCACCCTGCTCCAACGTGTACCGCATCGCATCGCGCACAGTTTGATTGACGACGAAACGGCGCTCATCTGCTCGATCACGATACCCGCAGCGCACCAATACGAAAGCTGGGGAGATGCTGTGGCATTCGACGGGTCGTACTGCATTCAGCAACCGCTCATCGCGCCACTACCGCTAACAGCGCTTTCGCTGGGAGAGCTTTTGTTCGGGTTGGTCAAGGAATTCAATCCTGATGCAGTTGGTGGTGCTGAAAAGTATTTCGACTTTTTCAAGCAGACCGTCCTTGCGCGCATCGGTTCTGAATCGGCATGGGAAGAACTGTTGCGCAAAGGATTTCTGCCTGGCCAACCGACACCGATTCCATCGGCAAACCTTGCTGGGCTCGATCGCTTTACGCCAACACTTGCGGTAAGTGATCTTGCACTCCTTGTGGTTCCCAGTAGCTCGGTTGATGATGGCTCCCACGCAAATAATCCGTGGCTGCTCGAATGTCCTGATCCGGTGACCAAGCACACGTGGGAAAATGTCGCCGTGATGTCGAAGCGCACGGCAGAAAAGCTTGGCGTTCATGATGAAGACATCGTTCGGATAACTATTGGCAACGCGGCGGTGGAATTGCCGGTGCTCACCCAGTATGGCATGCACGATGGTGTTGTGGTTACAACGCTCGGCTATGGGCGCCAGGCAGGAAAAGTTGGCGCTGGTTTCGGGCAGAACGTGTACCCACTAACAGCATCGGGTGCGCTCGGATACTATGCTGCTGCCGTCACAAAGACCGATACGCGTTCACCTATTGCGCGGACACAGAAATATTTCCACTCTCAATTCACCAAACAGTGGGAGCCTGATGCACCGGCAGATGCATTCCGCCCGATAGTGCACGAACTGACGCTCGATGAGTTCAAGGCAGGTAAGGAGATCAAAGGAATCGAGTTCCCCAGTGCAGGCAGGGATGGGCGCTTCGAAATTCCCCTCAACATCGTCGAAGGTTATCAGTATAAGGGGCATCGGTGGGGGATGGTCATTGACCTTTCGGCGTGTACCGGCTGCAATGCGTGCGTGGTTGCCTGCGAGAGCGAGAACAATATCCCACCGGTTGGGAAGGACCAAGTCATGCGCGGGCGCGTGATGCATTGGATCCGACTCGACCGATACTACCTCGGCACGCCCGAGGATCCGCGCAGCGTTGTCGAACCGATGCTCTGCCAGCATTGCGAGAATGCACCATGCGAGAATGTCTGTCCCGTCGCGGCAACGGTGCATTCGCCGGAAGGGCTCAACGAAATGGTGTATAACCGTTGTGTGGGAACGCGCTACTGCTTGAATAACTGTCCCTATAAGGTGCGGCGGTTCAACTTCTTGGCGTACTTCCAGCGGTTCTACAAGGAACGGCTCGGGACGGAGCAACCGCACCCGCTTGATTTGGCGATGAATCCCGACGTGACGGTGCGCATGCGTGGGGTGATGGAAAAATGCACCTTCTGCGTTCAGCGCATCAATGAAGCCAAGTATCATGCCAAGGACAATGGCCACGCCCGCGTTCCCGATGGTGCTGTGCAGACCGCCTGCGAGCAGGCATGCCCTGCCTCGGCGATCACCTTCGGCAACCTCAACGACTCGGGTAGCCGTGTGGCACAACTACGACAGAGCGAGCGATCGTTCCTGGTGCTCGAAGAGCTCAACGTTCGTCCCTCGGTGACCTACCTTGCGAAAGTTCGTAACACTACTCCTGCTGCGGTATAGCTATGGCAACTGTGACAACAGCACATCATCCGACTATGCATGTGGATGGTCTCCGCCATGAGCGCGAACCGCTCGTGCTTGGCGAACCTACGTTGCATGACATTACCGCCAAGATTGCTCACATTGCAGAAGACAAGCCAACGCCGAAATATCTGCTTGCGTTGAGTTTTACTGCTGCAATCGCTGCGTGGGGTGTTGGGTGCATTCTGTACACGATCCTGACGGGCATTGGTGTCTGGGGGCTCAACAATCCCATCGGCTGGGGTTGGGACATCACCAACTTTGTTTTTTGGATCGGGATCGGACACGCTGGCACGCTGATCTCTGCAATCTTGTTTCTCTTCCGCCAGAAGTGGCGCACCGCAATCAATCGTTCTGCCGAAGCAATGACCATCTTTGCGGTGATTTGTGCTGGGCTGTTTCCGCTCATCCACGTAGGACGGATTTGGTTCGCATACTGGCTGATTCCATATCCGAACCAAATGCAGATGTGGACAAATTTCCGCTCTCCGCTTGAGTGGGATGTCTTTGCTGTTTCGACGTACTTGACCGTCTCGCTCATTTTCTGGTTCTTGGGAATGGTGCCAGACTTAGCATCACTCCGTGACTTTGTCAAGAACAAAGTTGCCAAGCGGATCTACAGCTTGTTCTCGCTGGGGTGGAGTGGATCAATGCGACACTGGCACCACTACGAGATGGCATACCTGATCCTTGCTGGTCTTTCGACACCACTTGTGCTTTCGGTGCACTCGGTCGTGTCGCTGGACTTCACCGCAGGGATTCTACCGGGGTGGCATACGACTATTTTCCCGCCCTACTTTGTTGCAGGCGCGATCTTCTCGGGCTTTGCAATGGTGATGACGCTCCTTGTGATCGCTCGTGAGGTTCTGGACCTGAAGGAGTACGTCACACTCAAGCATTTGGAAAACATGAACAAGATCATCCTGGCCACAGGGATGATGGTAGGGTATGCTTATGCGATGGAGTTTTTCATTGCCCAGTATTCGGGCAACCCCTACGAAGCCTTTGTGTTCATCAATCGCGCCACCGGTGACTATGCCTGGGCATATTGGACAATGGTGCTGTGTAATGTTGTCTCTCCCCAGGTATTCTGGTCACGCCGTTTGCGACGAAACGTCCCGCTGATGTTCATCATCTCGATTTTGGTCAACATTGGCATGTGGTTCGAGCGCTTTACCATCATCGCGACGAGTCTGCACCACGACTTTCTACCAGCAAGCTGGGGATACTATACGCCAACTTGGGTTGAAGTATCCATCTTTGCTGGGACGTTTGGCATTTTCCTGACGCTGTTTTTGTTGTTTGCCAAATACATTCCCGTGATTGCGATTGCGGAGGTGAAGGCAATATTGCCGACTGCGCAACCGCACCATCACGCCCATGCTGCTGCCCACGCACCAGAGCATCCGCAGGTTCAACCAACCCAGACTGCCTAACGATGGACCGCAAACCAATTGCCACCGTTGCAGAATTTCACGATCCGAACACACTTGTTGCAGCCGCCAGCACAATCCACCAGCGCGGCTACACCAAATTCGATTGTTACACGCCGTATCCTGTTCACGGACTCGACCGCGCGATGGGAGTGCGGCGTACGATCTTGCCGTACATTTCGTTCATTGGCGGCTTGAGTGGGCTTGCATCTGCCTTGCTTCTGCAGTGGTGGACCGGTGGATATGACTATCGCCTCAATATTGGCGGCAAGCCATTTTTTGCTATTCAGTTTTCCGTTCCCGTTGACTTCGAACTGACCGTGCTCATCTGTGCATTCTTCACGCTCTTCGGGTTGTTGCATTTGTGTCGGCTGCCAACTTGGTGGCACCCACTGCAGGATGATCCATCCTTCCGCCGAGCGACAGATGATACCTTCGTTGTTGCAATCTTTAGCGATGACCCGCGCTACACGAGCGCTGACACGCAAGAGTTGCTCCGGTCGGTCGGAGGGGCGAACGTGCACGTCCACTATGCCCGGCAGAACCCAGTCGAGGATGTTGCACCTATTGGCTGAAACAACGCTTGCATTTCATGATGAACCAACCGCACTGAGCATCAATGAGCACACCCTTGAAAATCACGCTTGCAATTGTCGCGGTCTTATTGGCAACGTTTACCATCGGCGTGCTGTCGGGAAAAATCTGGTGGTTTAGCGAAGAGCCACCGCTGATGGTTATTCCTGACATGGACGACCAGTTTCACCTCAAGCCGCAAGGTGAAGCGCATTTTTTCGCCGATAATCGTGCGCAGCGGGATCCGGTCGAAGGTACGCTCCCACGCGTAGGGCGAACATATCCATTCGCAATGGGGGATGTTGATTCCGCCGAAAAGTATTTCGCTGCTGGAAATCCGCTGCCTAAAACGGAGTATGTCCTTGCACGGGGACAGAATCGGTTCAACACGTTCTGTTCGCCATGCCACAACTACACGGGCACGGGCGATGGTCTTATCCAAAAGCGCGGGTTCGGTAATCAAGAGACGATGAACCTTACTCGGCAGCAAGCGCGAGAATACAGCGATGCGAAAATTTTCCACGTCATCAGTGCCGGGCAGAATATCATGCCAGCGTATGCAGATCGTATCGCGGAAGTTGATCGCTGGGCGATTGTGCACTACGTCCGGCTGCTTCAGGAAACCCCCGGCACATTGCCGACCCTTGGCGGACACGCAGCCAGTGCAGCAGCAGGTTCCACTAACTCCAAACGCATGCAATGAGTTCGTACCGTATCATGCTTGATGGAACGCCATTCCCAGGCCGTCTGCAGCGGAGTGGCTTGGTCATGGCGATAATTGGTACCATCGCTTTTATTGCCGCAGGGATGGGCCATCCATCCTACTGGTGGGGTGGATACGTGCTCGGTTTCGTGTATGTGATGGGACTTTCCGTTACGTTGATTTTTTTCTCGGCGCTGTCCTATTTGGTCAATGCTGGGTGGGTTGCTGCAATTCGCCGCATTCCGGAATTGCTCTCGACGTTTGTGCTCTTTCTTCCGGTCGCTGCTGTTCCGCTCATTATTGGAGCAGTCAGCGGTAACATCTACGAGTGGATGCATTCAACCGATCCCCACCTTCATCATGGGTTCAAAGGCGTGTACTTGAGCGAACCGTTTTTCTGGGCACGGTTGGTGTTCTATGCGCTGATCTGGATTGTGATGTACCGCGTCATTGTCGGGAATTCGTTTGCTCAAGATACCAGCAGTGATATTGGACCAACACAACGGAACTGGAAGCTGGCCGCACCATTTGTCCTGCTCTATGCACTGACGATCACGTTCGCGTCGTTCGACCTTGTCATGACATTGGAGCCGCACTGGTTTAGCACCATTTTCGGAGTGTATTCGTTCGCGGGACATTTCGTTGCGGCTCTCTCTCTGACCATGATCCTGATGCGCATGCTCGATCGCGGTGGGTATCTGCAGGGCATACTAAGCCGCGAACACTATCACGACGTTGGCAAGCTGATGTTTGCCTTCACGATTTTCTGGACGTACGTTGCGTTCTCGCAATACTTCATCATCTGGTACGGCAATCTGCCCGAAGAAACGGTCTTTTTTGCTAAGCGACTTGTCAATGGGTGGGAGATCTTTGGCTGGGCGTCGTTGGTCGTTCATTTCATCGTACCGTTCCTCTTCCTGCTGCGGCAGGACGTCAAGCGGCGCCCGCGGCTGGTAACTGTTGGTGCCGTCATACTCCTGATTGCTCACGCCATTGATCTGAGCTGGATAATATTGCCTGTGTTCTCTGCAGCTCATGGTGAACCCTATCACTTGTCTTGGGCACTGGTTCTCTGTGGCTGGGGTGCGATCGTTGCCTTTATTGGTGTGCTGTTGATTGTCGCAGGTCATGCCTTCCGCCGACATTCGGCAGTAGCATATAACGATCCCTATTTGCACGAATCGCTGGAGTATCATACAGGCGCCTACGACCCGACGTGAGCCTGCTGCCGACAGGGTGAGCGTTGCAGTACACACGCAACAGTTCGGATGCATGTGTAACAAAGCATGGTGTGGTGCGTAGATTGCAGCAGAAGCATCACCACCTCGGTACCGACCATGGCTGACCGACTCTATCGCTCTCGCGTGGAGCGCAAACTTGCAGGGGTTTGTGGCGGGATCGCGGATTATTTCGATCTCGACCCATCGCTGGTCCGCATCCTGTTTGTTCTGCTTGCGTTCTTCAATGGTTTTGGGATCGTGGCATACATCGTATGCTGGATTGTGTTGCCCGAACAGCAGCTGGATGCGCAGACTCTCCACCCTCCCGTGGAGACGACATCCTTCGAACAAGAAGCTGCGGCAGGAACGTCCCTTCGCCGGACCGGACCGAATACCAAACGGTGGGCAACTGGTCTTGGCATCCTCCTCATCGCGGTTGGCTTTGCAATCTTGGTCGAGCGATTCGTCCCGTGGCTGGACTTTGGTGATCTACTGCCGTACTTGCTGATACTCGCTGGTATTGCCCTCCTCTATCGAGGATGGAATCTCCGGAAGCAAGAATACCGCAGCTCTACGTTGGAGGATGCAAGCAATGTATCGTAACCATGCGTTTTGGGGTGCGGTATGCATCGCTGTTGGGGCTACGCTCCTTGCGCGGCAGTACCTGCATGCGTTGGAAAATGTCGAAGTACTCGCACCGGCAGTTCTCGGTGTTGGGCTGATTCTGCTGGGACTGTCATTTGTCATCAAGCAGCAGCTTGCGCGCGCAATTGCCGCGTTTCTGGCGGGCATATGCATTGGGTTCTATGCTGGTGTTGCGCTCACCAATGAGCGAGTCCTGCGCCGTCCGATTCGGATTTCCTGTGCCACTCATGACTCGTTCGACCACACTACGACGGATGAGGAAGAGCAGTCCGATGAAGACACTGCAGAGCAGCACCGTAACAATGACACGCTTCCGCATTTACCCGATACACTTCGCCAGCGCATGAAGCCCCTCTATTGATTCAACAACTTGTGAGGATGGAAGGATGGAAACCACGTCGCTGTGGCAGCCTCGCCACGTGCAAAGCATCGAGCTTGTTGCCTTAGCAGAGCGATTCGGAACGCCGCTCTACGTGTACGATGCGGAGCGGATCATTGAGCAGTATCGCCGTTTTGTGGGTGCATTTGACCCAACGCTCTCAGTTGCGGTCAAGTTCGCCTGCAAAGCATTGCCATCGCTTGCAGTCATCGAGTTGCTCCACCAATGCGGTGCTGGGGTTGATGCCGTCTCGATCGAAGAAGTCGAGCTCGCCTTTCGTGCTGGTGTGCCGCCATCGGAGATATGTTTTACGCCTAATTGTGTCAGCTTCGACGAAATCCGCGCTGGTGTGGAGCGCGGTGTTGTCGTCAACATTGACGACCTGTCCATGCTCGAACGCTTCGGGCATTACTACGGCGGTCGTGTCGGGTGTGGCATCCGTATCAATCCCCACATCGTTGCTGGTGGCAATCCACACATTCAAGTCGGACACATTGATTCAAAGTTCGGCATTTCGATCCTGCAAGTACGCCATCTTCTCCGCATCGTCGAGAGCTACGGGATTCGGGTGATCGGACTGCACATGCATACCGGTTCAGACATCTACGACGCAGAAGTATTCGTCCGCGCAGCCGAAGTACTCTTCGATCTTGCTGAGCATTTTCCCGCACTCGAATACATTGACTTGGGGAGTGGCTTCAAAGTCCCTTACAAACCTGACGACACCGCCACCGACATCGCCGAATTTGGGCAGGTGATGAGTCGAGCCTTTGGCCAATTCTGTCATCGGACGGGGCGCTCGCTGAAACTCTGGTTTGAACCGGGCAAGTTCTTAGTCAGTGAAGCCGGGTACCTACTGGTTCAGGTGAACGTGGTCAAACAAACCGTCTCGTCGCTCTTTGCTGGAGTCAATTCTGGCATGAACCATCTTCTCCGCCCGATGCTGTACGATGCCTACCATCATGTGGTGAATGTGTCCAACCCCACTGGGAAGCCGCGCATCTATTCGGTTGTGGGCTACATCTGTGAAACCGATACCTTCGCATGGGACCGGCCGATTGCGGAAATTCGGGAGGGCGACTTTCTCTGCATCATGAACGCTGGTGCGTATGGGTATGCGATGAGCTCCAACTACAATGCGCGAGTTCGCCCCGCAGAAGTGTTAGTCTGGCAAGGGCAACCGCTCCTGATTCGCCGGCGCGAGACTGTCGAGGATCTGGTGCGGACGCAGCGAACACTCTCGGAGGCGCTTGCTGCAACGCCAACGCCGCTGGAGGATGCATCACTGCCTGCTCGTGGGAAGCCCATGGTGTGACGCCTGCGATGATGCTGACTCGATCTCCAGTGCTAACTGCAGGCGTTGAATCTCGTCCCGAAGACTGGCTGCACGTTCGAAGTCAAGGTCGCGTGCGGCTTGCTTCATCTGCGCAAAAAGTTCAGCAATAAGCTCCTGCAATTTTTCTGGTGGTAACTTTTCGAGCAGGGGCTCGACGGCTTGCCGCTGGCGGATTGCTTCCGAATCTTTTTTCCGTTTGTCGCGCTGGGCTTTGACGTCAGCAACAGTCGTGGCTTGGAGGATCTCATCGAGCGATTTGTAAACCGTGCGGGGATTGATGCCATGTTTTCTATTGTACTCTTGTTGCAAGTGTCGTCGCCGGTTCGTTTCTTCGATGACTTGTTGCATCGAGTGTGTGATTGTATCGGCATAGAGGATGACCATTCCATCCTCGTTGCGAGCAGTGCGACCGGCAATTTGGAGCAGGGAACGTTGGCTGCGCAGAAACCCTTCTTTGTCAGCATCCAAGATGGCGACCAGCGATACTTCGGGCATGTCGAGTCCCTCGCGGAGAAGGTTCACGCCGACTAAAACATCGAATTCGCCCAGTCGCAATTTGCGGATAATCTCGACACGGTTGAGCGCATCAATTTCACTGTGAATGTACGCTACCCGAATACCAAGATTGCCAAGGTAATCGGCAAGGTCTTCAGCCATGCGTTTGGTCAGGGTTGTCACCAGTACGCGTTGTTTCCGTTCGATGCGCAGGCGAATTTCCTCGAGTAAATCATCAATCTGTGTGCGGATCGGGCGCACCTCGATGCGTGGATCGAGCAGTCCCGTTGGGCGAATGATTTGCTCGACGACGACTCCACCACACTTCTGAAGCTCATAGTCGCCTGGCGTTGCGCTGACAAAGATGACCTGGTTGATGAGGGACTCGAACTCCTCGAAACGGAGCGGACGATTTTCCAATGCAGACGGGAGGCGAAAACCGTATTCAACCAAGATTTCTTTCCGCTGACGGTCGCCGTTGTACATCGCGCGTATCTGCGGTATCGTCACATGACTTTCGTCAATGATGAGCAGGTAGTCAGGGGGGAAGTAGTCAATGAGTGTTGTCGGTCGCTGTCCGAAGGTTCTACCGGCAAGATGCATCGAGTAGTTCTCGATGCCGGAGCAATAACCGACCTCTTTGAGCATTTCCAGGTCGTAGAGCGTGCGTTGTTCGAGCCGTTGGGCCTCGACGTATTTCCCTTGTGCGTTGAGTTCCCGCAGACGGTGATAGAGCTCATCTTTGATGGCTGCAATCGCGCGCTGAAGGTTAGCGCCAGTGGTCACAAATTGACGGGCAGGGTAGAGCGTGTACTCATCGAATGTCTCGAGCGTTGCCGAATCCACCAAGCGAATGAGGGAGAGTCGCTCGATCGTGTCGTCCCAGAGCTCGATGCGAAGAGCGACGTCGTCTTCGTAGGCGGGAACCACATCGATGACATCCCCGCGTACACGGTAGCAAGCACGGGTCAGATCGCTATCGTTGCGGCTGAAGAGTAACTCATTGAGTCGTTCGAGGAGCTGTTTGCGCCGTATTTGCATCCCCACCCGAAGGGGGAACATCATCGCGGCAAACTCGTCTTTGGAGCCGATACCGTAAATGCAACTGACCGATGCAACGATAATGACATCCCTTCGCCCTTCAACCAATGCCGACGTTGCACGTAGCCGAAGGCGATCAATTTCATCGTTGATCGCGATGTCCTTTTCGATGTAGGTGTCGGTGCTGGGCAGGTAAGCCTCGGGCTGGTAGTAGTCGTAGTAGCTAATGAAAAACTCGATGGCGTTGTGTGGGAAGAAGCTCTTGAACTCACCATACAACTGTGCCGCGAGCGTTTTGTTGGGTGAGATGACAAGCGTTGGGCGCTGAACCTGCGCGATGACGTTGCTCATGGTGAACGTTTTGCCTGAGCCAGTAACACCGAGCAAAGTTTGGTAGCGGTCGCCACGTTCGAGTCCAGCGACCAGCTCGGCGATTGCTTTTGGTTGGTCACCAGCGGGTTGATAGGGCGATACAAGCTGAAACTGACCTGGTGGCTTCATCACACACAGGTGAAAATTTGACTTCCGATTGGAAACACAGTACTTTTGCAACTTGTAAAGCTACGAACCTTTTCCAGTATGGCGCCTAATTCTTCCAAGCTGTCTGAATTGAAAGTCAACGTCCCAGCGGCGGCAATTGCCCAACAGCCGCTCCCCAAACGGGATGCAAGCCGGATGTTAGTGCTCAACCGTGCAACCGGTGACATCAACGACGATAAATTCAAGAACTTCACCAAATACTTCCAAAAAGGTGATGTTCTGGTTCTCAACGATACAAAAGTGTTTCCTGCACATTTGGTCGGTGCCAAAGAAAAAGGTGATGTTCGCATTGACGTCTATCTCTTGCGAGAGCTCCGGCGTGATGAGAGGCTCTGGGACGTGGTTGTTGAACCAGCGCGAAAGGTGCGGATTGGCAACAAGGTGTTCTTCGATGGCGGCCGATTCTATTGCGAGATCATCGAGAATACCACGACGCGCGGACGCATCGCACGCTTTTCGTATGATGGCGATCTTTTTCCGGTGCTCAACCGCATCGGTCAAATGGCGCTCCCGAGCTATATCACGCGCGAACACACCGAGGATGATCGTGAGCGCTTCCAGACCGTCTTTGCCAATCCTGCAAAACGTTTCTCGATTGCACCACCCACTGCAGGGCTTCACTTCACCAAAGAAACGCTCAAGGCAATTGCCAAACAAGGCGTCCAGATTACCTACGTGACGCTCCATCTGGGACAATGCGTCCTCGAACCAATCGAAGTCGAAGACCTTAGTAAACATCGCATGTACAGCGAGTATTTCGAGGTCAGCCGCGAAACATCCGAGATCATCAACAAAGCCCTCAAATCGCGCAAGAATGTGTACGTGGTTGGCTGCTCGACGCTGCGGGCACTCGAATCGAGTATTTTGACAGCAAACATGATCAAGCCGAATCGGGGCTGGACCGATAAGTACATCTACCCTCCCTACGAATTCAAGATCAAATTCCGACTGCTCACGAATTTCCATCCTTACGGGTCGTCCTCGCAAGTCTTGGCTGCTGCGGTTGCTGGGGTAGATAACCTTGTGCATGCTTACCGCCATGCTGTCAAGCAGGGGTATCGCTTCTTTGCCTATGGCGATGCAATGCTCATCGTATAGGCGCTAAGCAGTGAACGTCCGTCCACTCAAAATTTTTACCGTCGCCTCGGTTGTTCCAGAAGAGCTATCGTTCTTGGAACGGCTGGCGTACAACTTTTGGTGGTCCTGGAATCGAAAAGCCGAATCGCTGTTTGCCACGATTGATGCGATGCGGTGGGAGCGATTGCGACGGAATCCGGTGCGGTTACTCAAGGAAACACCCCAGGAGCGCTACCGGCAGCTTGTCGGTGATGCCAGCTACCGCCGATTGCTCGAGGAGGTCGAGCGTGAACTCGATGCCTATCTGGGCGCACCGCCACAGGTCGAATGGAAGCACGAGGGTCTGGTCGCGTACTTCTGTGCTGAATATGGGATCAGCGAATGCTTCCAGAATTACAGCGGTGGGCTCGGCGTTCTTGCTGGCGATCATCTCAAGACAGCCTCCGATATGGGACTGCCGATGGTTGGTCTTGGTTTGCTCTACCAGCAAGGGTACTTTCATCAGCACGTCACCTATAACGGTTGGCAGCAGGAGAATTTCCTCGATTACGACTTCTCGCTGTTACCAATCGAACGTGTTCTAACCAAGGATGCCCGCCCACTGACTGTAACGGTCGAACTTCCTGAAGGGGACGTCCATGCGCACGTTTGGAAAGCCATGGTGGGGCGTGTGCCCCTCTACTTACTTGACACAAACATATCGGAAAACCAACCCAACCCGATGTATCAGAACATTACCGACCAACTCTACGGGGGCACTCAAGAGACGCGGATCATGCAGGAAATGGTTCTGGGGATTGGGGGGATTCGAGCGCTCCAGGCACTGGGAATCGAGCCAGCCGTGGTGCATGTCAACGAAGGGCATGCCGCGTTCTGCACGTTGGAGTGGACGCGGCAGTATGCGCAGCGGTACGGAATTTCATTCCAGGCCGCGGCCGAGATTACACGCACGCAGACTTGCTTTACGACCCATACGCCAGTGCCGGCGGGCAATGAAATTTTCTCCCTCGGGTTGATGGAAAAGTACTTTGCCCGTTACCATCCACAGCTTGGGTTGAGTTGGAAAGAGTTTATTGCACTCGGCCAGGCAAACCACGGTTCCAACGACGAGGGATTTTCGATGACGATCCTCGGACTACGGATGAGTAATCACCGCAATGGCGTCAGCAAACTCCATGCGCATGTCGCTCGAACAATGTGGCAGGCGCTCTGGCCGCACGTACCAACAGACGAAGTGCCAATCGTTGGTATCACCAACGGCGTGCATATTCATACGTGGGTTGCCAGTGATGTCGCAGCGCTCTACGATCGCGTTCTGGGTCCACTCTGGCGAGAACGTCCGCATGATCCAACGGTTTGGGAGTCCATTGTAACGGTTCCCGACGCTGAACTATGGGCAGTGCATACGAGGCGCCGGCAACGGTTGCTGGAATCGGTCCGTGAGCACATTGCCTATCAGCGGGGATACTACGACGACGAGCACCGACAGCGTGCAATCGCGGCGCTCCATCCCAATTGCCTGATCATCGGTTTTGCTCGTCGTTTTGCGACCTACAAACGATCCGATCTGCTGTTTCGAAATTGGGAACGGCTGGCGTCGCTCCTGAAGAATCCCTCGCGACCTGTTGTGGTGTTGCTTGCGGGGAAAGCCCATCCCCACGATCACGCAAGCAAAGAAATGATGCAACACATACTGGCAGGCATCCGTGCGACCGGACTGGAGGATCACGTCCTCTTTCTCGAGGATTATGATCTTGGGATTGCGCGCGCACTGGTCAAGGGGGCAGATGTCTGGCTCAACACTCCACGCCGTCCCTATGAAGCATCCGGAACAAGCGGAATGAAAGCTGCTCTCAATGGCGTTCTGCATTGCAGCATTCTCGATGGCTGGTGGGTCGAAGCTGCTCGAGGTGATAACGGCTTCACAATCGGCAGGGGAGAAGAGTACGCCAGCACCGATGAACAAGATGCACACGAAAGTGAAAGCCTCTACCAGCTTCTCGAAAACGACATTGTTCCGATGTTCTACGAGCGCGATGCAGCAGGTATTCCGCGCCGGTGGGTTCAACGGATGAAGATGGCCATTGCGACGCTTGCCGCGCAATTCACCACTCATCGCATGCTCAATGAGTATCGGTTAGGGTTCTACGAACCAGCCGGAGCATTGGGACGCGTGCTCACGCGCGACCGTGCACGAGCAGCACAACAGTTGTGGCAGTGGAAATCCTCGCTCGAGGCTCGATGGAAGACGCTCAAGCCTTGTGCTCTCGATGTACCAGAGCAAACCTTTACTCGTGTCGGTGAACCAATCTACGTCCGGCTTGTTCTCGATTGTGGTGCGATGCGCCCCGATGAGTTGTTGGTTCAAGTCTATTTCGGTCCGGTCAATTCCCGTGGCGAATTCTTGAGCGCACAGACAGCGAATCTGTCCTGCGTGCGTATTGAAGGTAGTATTGCAACCTTCGAGGGTACGTACTCGACAGCAGAGAGCGGCCACCATGGAGTGGCACTTCGAGTGCTCCCTTACCATCCACACGTACCCAACACAGTGGATGTTGGACTTGCTCTCTGGATAGACTCGCAGGACATATCTGCTGCGCCCACTCATTGAGAGGACGACAGCGCGATCTACGCTGCTGGTATCGTCGGTTATCATCGTGGGTGCGTGGTATATTGCGCTCCGTTTTTCCGTTGCACAATCTCCATACGCGTTCGGATGGGTCAGCTTCTGTTGCTGATAGTGCTGTTTCTTCCGCTGGTTGTTGCGATTGGTCTCCTTGGTGTTCCCAGTGGTCGTGTTGCAATCCACCGCTGGGCATCGCTTGCGACGGCCTTGGTTACATTCGTGCTATCGCTACCGCTCTATTGGCTTGTTGACCATGCGCGGGGCGATTTTCAACTTTTGACGAATGTTACTTGGATACCATCCCTGGATGCTGGCTTTCGGATCGGACTCGATGGAATGAGTCTGCTGCTGGTTCTGCTGACAACCTTTACCATGCCCATCGCTATTGGCGCTTCGGTGGGAGTGATTACCAAGCGCGAGAAAGAGTACTACGTGATGATGCTGTTGTTGGAAACAGCCATGATTGGGGTGTTCGTATCGCTGGATATGTTCTTGTTCTATGTGTTCTGGGAGCTGATTTTGATTCCGATGTACTTCATCATCGGCATCTGGGGCGGACAGGACCGGATCTATGCTGCGATCAAGTTCTTTCTTTATACGATTGTCGGCTCACTTCTGATGCTGGTGGCGATCATCTGGCTTGGTTGGCATGCACAGGTAGCTACCGGACACTTCACCACAGATTTTGTCAAGCTCCGGGAGATAGCTCCGAGCATACCGCTTGATATCCAGCGGTGGTTGTTTGCAGCATTTGCACTGTCGTTTGCAATCAAGGTGCCGATCTTTCCCCTCCACACCTGGCTGCCGGATGCACACGTTCAAGCTCCAACAGCAGGGTCGGTAATCTTAGCCGGCATTTTGCTCAAGATGGGTACCTATGGATTGATTCGTTTCAATCTTGATTTCTTTCCAGCGGCAGCGATTGAGTTTGCACCGTTGCTTGCAGTACTTGCGGTGATCGGTATTATCTATGGGGCACTGGTCGCCATGGTTCAGCCCGATATGAAAAAGCTCGTTGCATACTCGTCGGTCAGCCACCTTGGGTTCGTTGTCCTGGGCATAGCCTCCATGACCAATGAAGGTATCCAGGGCGCCATCATCCAGATGGTCAACCACGGACTCTCGACAGGAATGCTGTTTTTATGCGTGGGGGTGCTCTACGAACGACGCCACACGCGCGACATTGCCGAGTATGGCGGTATTGCATCGGTGATGCCGCGGTTTGCTGTCCTCTTCGCAATCGCGATGTTGGCATCGGTCGGTTTGCCCGGTCTCAATGGATTTGTTGGGGAGTTTTTGACTCTGCTGGGAGGATTTCGGTCTCCCTACCTTGATAGCTGGGCATATAGCATTGTTGCAGCAACGGGGGTCATCTTCGCTGCGGTGTACCTTCTGTGGATGTTCCAGCGGGTGATGTATGGCAAGCTGACCAATCCCGCCAATGAGGGCCTTGCCGATGTTCGGGTTCAGGAGCTTTGGACGCTCGTGCCGATTGTGATTGTGATGGTATGGATTGGCGTCTATCCCCGGCCATTCTTGAATGCAAGTGCCAAATCCACGCAGGCTATCGTCGAAAAAGTACTGCACTACGCAGTTCCGCAGGAGGTTGCTCTTGATCCTGCCAAAACAAGTCGGATTACCGAAACAAAGCGTCCATGATGCACGAATGGTTTCTTGCGTCGCCGATTGTTCTTGCATCGCTGGCAGCAGTTGCCGCGTTGATTGTTGATGCACTGACGCCCCACAGCGAGCGCGTAACGTATGGCTTTTCGATTGTGTCGTTGATTCTTGTGCTAGTGGCGGCAGCAGGGACAGTTCCGTTCAATGGTACTGCGTTTGGGACAATGATTCGTGGTGGCGGTGTTGCTGCTGTTTTCGATTTAATCTTCGCCTTGGGTGGAGTGCTGACGATTGTTGCATCGCGACCATACATTGCCGCTCGAAATTTCGAGCATGACGAGTTCTATACCCTTGTTCTCTATGCCACTGCCGGCATGATGCTCATTGCACATGCACAGAACCTGCTCATCACGTTCATCGGCATCGAGGTTATGTCGCTGAGCTTCTACGTACTGGCTGGCTACTTCCGGCAAACGCTCCACTCAGTTGAAAGTGCGCTCAAATACTTCCTGCTCGGTGCGTTTGCTACCGGATTCCTGGCCTTTGGAATTGCGCTGGTCTACGGTGCAACTGGCAGTATCGAGTTCGGTGCAATTGCAACAGCGATCAACAAGGATGCGCTGAATTTTCCGCGTCTGCTTCCTATCGGAATTGCGCTTGTCATCGTTGGCCTTGGATTCAAGGTTGCTGTGTTTCCCTTTCACCAGTGGGCTCCCGATGTCTATGATGGAGCGCCGACGGTAGTCACGGGCTTTATGAGCACCGCGGGAAAGGCAGCAGCGTTGAGCGCATTTGTCCCGCTGGTCGTCAATGTTTTTCCAATAGCTGCCGCAAGTGTCCAAACAGTGTTAGCACTCTGTGCCGCAGCGACAATCGTGGTGGGTAATGTCGCAGCAGTTGTGCAGCGCCGCCTCAAACGAATGCTTGCCTATTCCTCGGTTGCGCATGCTGGATACATGCTCATTGGTCTTGCTGCCGGTAATAGCCGCGGACTGAGCGCAGTGGTGTTCTATGCCGTTGCGTATTTGTTCATGCAATTGGGTGCATTCGTTGTGTTAGCAATGCTCGAACGGGACGCCGAACGAAGTGTCGAACTGGAAGATTGCTCGGGTTTGAGCACGACCCATCCGGCGCTGGCAGCACTGATGGCCCTGTTCATGTTCTCGCTGGCAGGGATTCCGCCTATGGCGGGATTTTTTGGGAAGTATTACCTGTTTGCAGCAGCTATCGAGGCAGGATACACGTGGCTTGCTATCATCGGCGTTCTGGGTTCGATGGTCTCGGTGTACTACTACATCGGCGTTGTAGTGTACATGTATTTCAAGGAGTCTCGCGATGCTACCGAGCGCATGCGATTTGTCGGTCCCGAACGTGTGCCGTTGTTGATCAGTGCGGCGCTGCTTGTGGTGCTTGGCATTATCCCGACCGCATTGGAATCGCTGCTATCGAGCTTTTGGAAATAACTCGTCAGTAATCTGTGTGAAGGTGATGCTCATCTGGTGGTGTGGTCTTGTGTTTACCCTGGTGGCCACTGCCCAGGAGAGCGTCCAGATTTACTTCGATCCCATCCGCCGAACAGCCGACACGTTGGATTTTGGCTATGTGATGGCTGGGGATAGCGTCCTTCGTCAATTGTTCATCGAGAACAGCTCACCGCTTGAGGTGACGATACCGCAGGGGATTCGCCCGTACATTGCCATCGAGCCAACCCCACCGTTCCGTGACAATGACCCCGATGAATTTCCGTTGGAGGCGTTATTCCCTTTCCGAATCGCACCCGGACAAACACGAGCATATCCACTGCGGTACACCGCAACGTTGTTTCCCCAGCATCCAGCCGGACGCCATCAGGTCGCGCTGAGAGTATCGGTGCGTAGCAGTGCCGATACGGCCAATGTTGTTGCCGAACGGCGCATCATCATGCGAGCAACGAAATCATTCCGACCGCTCTGGAGCGATCAAACAGCAGTAGCATTCGATTCGGTGTATGTTGGGTCGCCCTTCGATCGAGTGCAGATGGTTCAGGTGCGCAATGTTTATCGTCAGGCAGTGTCGGCACAGATCATCCGTACCGGTGACGCGCGAAGCATGATGGCTTTTACGCTGGATGCCGAAACGAGCGATGTCTTTGCAAGCGAGGAAGAGAAGCTCTACCGAGCGCAATTCCGCCCGATAGTACCCGGCAGCTATGCTCTCGATGTGCTGTTTGTCCATCCATCGCCACTCCGCAACGGCGGACAGGATACAACGACCGTTCAGCTTCGGGGTGTCGGGGTTGTGCAACAGTTGCAATGCCGTGCTGCACTTGCACCGAATGTTGAGATTGTTGGGGATACCATCATTGCCCGCTACCGCGCCATTGGCTCGAGCGATACAATCCCGCTGGTGTTTCAGAACGTCGGCAACATCCCCATTGGCGTGATTGAAACCCAATTGGACCCTTCAGGTTCGGTCGAGGAGGTAACGATCCGTCGTCCTTTTTCGCAGGCGGCAAACCTTGTTCCTCAAGCGCTCGATACGGTTGTCCTTGTGGTGCGACCGGTTCGGGCGGGAACAAACCAGGTTACGCTCCGCTTGCAAACCGATCTTCTGCAACGTTCCATCTATGGTGCGCCAAGTGATGCAGCCCAGTTGCGCTTTACGCTCCGCATTGAAAGTATGCCGCAGCGACTGGCCGCACTCCAACCAGAGATGGACTTTGGAACCACTCTTGCATTGGGTTCGTGTGGTGAAACGTTGACTGATACAGTGCAATTAGAAAATCGCAGTGACGAGCCTGTAACGATTACCGCTCTTAGCGTACCACCACCATTTTCGGTGCCTGTTACCACACCCGTTGTCGTTGCAGCAAGAACAGTGCTTGCACTCCCGATTATCGTATCACCGGTGGATCGTGCAGCAGATGTCAGTGGCGATCTCGGCATCGAGAGCAGCGATAGCGCGTACTCACCGCTCAAAGTCAAGCTCCGAGTTCGCTTCGTGCAGCCGCAACCGTTGTCGCTCCAGTTGCAGCCAGTCGAGTACGTTCCGGGCGAAACTGTCCATGTTCTGCTCGGTTGCAGTGGCGAGCGTGCAGCAGTCTATTCGGCAGGTGCAATCGAACTTTCCCTTGAGCCAACAATGGCTGAGCTCCATGGCGTCCAAACTGCCAACACCGCCCTGCAAGGGGCGACTGTTTCGATGGTATCACTTGGGAATGGACGCTATCGAGTTCAGTTTCAATCATCCCAGCATTTCTTTGCTCGTGATACGTTCGCGGTACTTGTGCTGCGAACATATCTTGGTCAGCAACCGCAATCCTCGGTTGCGATTACCTCGTTCCAAACTGGATCGGTGCGATGTCCTGATGCAATTAGAGGAGAGGGTGCACATGCAACGCTTGCGGTCGAGCCTTTCTGTGGGATGGGATACAAGTTCCCGATTGTTTTTCCTACGCTGGTGATGAGCGATGCTTGGGTGGTTCCCGAAGGAGGAATCATGCTCGATTGCTGGTCTGATCGAGAGCGCTCGGCTCAGCTTGTGTGTGTTAGTGCTGATGGACGAACGATCACGCAGCATCAGTTGTCGCTACGTTCCGGGCGGCAAACAATCATCGTTCCGGTGGAGCTTGCTCCAGGCGTCTATGGATTGCGACTGCAAGGTGAGCATACCAGCCAAGAGGCTCGTCGTGTGGTCCTGGTTCGCTAAGCTCTGGATTACTCTCTGCGCTCCGCTGACGATCATGGCGCAAGGGTTCGACTGGGTCCCAACCTATATGCTCCCCTTCCGAATTCCAACGGTGTACGGCATTACGGGGGTTCAACTCGATGCCGTCACTCTCCACGATACTCGTGCTGTTACACAGGGAACACTTGTCTGCGCATCCTACGGCGACGGAACGGGAGTCCAGGGCAAGTTCACCGTTGGGGGAGAGTGGTGGGCACAGGCAGATGTCTCTTTGGCGCTCTTGCTCAACGTTGGTTGGCTTCGAACCACGCATTATGCCAGCGGAACGGTTGCACCGTTAGTTACTGGCGAGATGCTCCGAACCGAATATGTGCTGTCAACATCGCGGCTGCTTGTCAGTGTCCAAGTCGCTGCGAAAAAGCGGTTGCTCCTGCGCTATGGATGGCTGCGAGCGGGAATCGAGCTGGGTACGTACCTGGCACCATCTGTCGAACAGCGCGAGCGAGTGCTCGAGCCGAGTTGGTACATGTTTGCGACAACACCACCAAGTCAGCAGGTAGTTATCGCGTCTGGCACCGATAACCGAACCAACCTGCACGGCTCAGTGGTGCTCTCGATTGGGTACGACCTTTCGGTACGCAACGGACTGTACGTGCTGCCGTCGGTGGAGGCTGCCTTGCCCCTTACGCTTACGGCGGGCGACTTTCGTCTATGGCGCATAGGCATTTCGATTCCGATCGCGTTTTCGCTTCCATGATGTTTCACATTTTTCTGTTCTGCGATGAAACTGCTTGCATGTCTGCTCACCGTCGTTGCTGCAGCGGTTGTTGCGACGGCTCAACCAAAACTCGAGATCATCGGCGGTGACACCTACAACTGGGGACAGATCAAACCCAGCAATAACCCGCTCAAGGGTACGCTCAAACTCAAGAATGCCGGCAATGAGCCGCTCGAGATCAAATCCGTCAAGCCAAGCTGCGGCTGTACCGCAACAAAGCTCGATAAGAATATCCTCGAACCCGGAGAAGTGGCCTCGGTTGATGTCTCGCTCAATATTGGGACTGCTACCGGACCGATCACGAAGACTGTAACCATTACGTCGAGCGACCCGAGCAACGAAACCAAGATCGTGTACCTTCGTGCGGAGGTCGTTCGGGCTGTTATGCTTTCGATGCCCTATATCGCCTTCACTGATCTGAGCATTGGGAAGCAGTCAACGGCAAGCATTACTGTCAAGAACAACTCCAGCGAGAATATCACCTGTTTTGGATTCGAAGCGACCAATGGACTGATTGTAAATCCGAAAGGCCGCGTCGAACTCAAGCCAGGCGAAGAGTTCAAGCTCAGTGCATCGCTGGTACCCGACGCGGAGGGATACTTCAACGGAACCATCAAGTTCTCGACGTCGCATCCAGACTTCCCAACGATTGATGTGCCGGTCTATGGGAATGTCCTCAAGCCAGCATCGCCAGTTTTTCAACCGGGTCGGCCTTGAGTTAAGTGCTGTTGGGATTTCGCCCGATTTTTTCCAGTGCCCAGCGAAATACGTTCAGGTATTGCTGGGCACTTTTTGTTGCGGAGAAGTCTTGACGCATTCCGTTGGTACGGATTCGATTCCAGTGGACCGGATGGCGGTAATACCGCAATGCGCGCTCGATTGCGCGGGCGAATGCAGAAGCTGAGTATTCGCCGAAAGTAAATCCAGTGCCAGTACCGGTAACTGGGTCGTACTCCTCGACAGTATCGGCAAGCCCACCTGTTGCGCGGACAATCGGCACGGTGCCGTAGCGAAGCGCATAAATCTGAGTCAACCCGCATGGCTCGAATAAAGACGGCATCACTAAGAAATCCGAGCTTGCAATGACGTGGTGCGAAAGGGATGCGTTATAGCCGGTGTACACGAGCACCCGTGTTGGGTAGCGTCGCCCAAGACGATGGAGCGCGTGTTCATACCGCGCTTCGCCGCTGCCCAGGATGGCAAATCGTGCGCGTCCGGTTCGCACAAATTGCTCGATGCATCCCAATAGCAAGTCAATGCCTTTTTGCGCAGTCAATCGCGATACCATACCCAAGATTGGAATTTCGAGCGTGCGATCGTGAGGCGGGACTGATTCTTCGAGCAATCCTGCTTTGTTGCGGTCCTTGTCGCTGAGCGTTTCGATGCCGTAGGGTGCTGCAATGTGTGGATCGGTTTGGGGATCCCATTCGGTGTAATCAGCGCCGTTGAGAACGCCCAAGAAGTCTGCTCCGCGTAAGTTCAGATAGGGTTGCATTCCCATGCCCGCACTTGTCCAACGAATTTCCCGGGCATAAGTTGGGCTCACGGTTGTGATCTTGTCGGCAAACATGATGCCCGTTTTCATCAAGTTCACCGCACCGTCGTGTTCGAACCACGATCCAGGGAATTGGTCGAGGGGGAAATTTGCCAATGGCAGGATGCGTCGAGGATCGCTCTGCCCCTGAAAAGCGATGTTATGGATGGTAAAGACACCGGCTGTGCGTGCAAAACGCGGATGGAAACGATAGTGGGATTTCAAGAATGCCAAGGCAAATGCTGTATGCCAGTCGTGTGCGTGGATGATGTCGGGGACAAAATCAATGCTCGATGCAATTTCAAGCGCTGCACGCGAGAGGAACAGAAAGCGCCGATCGTTATCGGGATAGCCATCGGGATCACCGTAAATCCCAGCCCGATCGAAGTAATCACGCGACTCGAGGAAGTAAACTGGTACATCTGTTCCTGGCAACACACCGCGCCACAGACGCGTGTATTCTTGCCACCAGCCGATGGGCACTGCGACCACACTGCTGGTGGGTTTGATGTTCCATCGCTGGCAATCAATGTTGCCGTACTTGGGAAGGACAACGCGAACCGAATGACCGAGCCCATGCCACTCTTTTGCAAGTGCACTGACGACGTCGGCTAATCCGCCAATCTTAGCGAAGGGAGAGCATTCGGCAGCAACTGCAAGAATGTTCATCGTGTGTCGGTACGGGTTCGTGTGACAAAGGTTCGATAGGTCGGAAACATGGTTGCCGCTGCCAAGGTGTGTTCTTCGCTGGGGAAGAAACCATACAGCGCCGAACCAGTTCCCGTCAGCGATGCATACGTCGCACCGGAGGCGTAGAGCTGTTCTTTGATGCGCGCAAGTTCGGGATAGAGAGGAAAGACGACAGCTTCAAAATCGTTGGTGCAAACCGATCGCAGGAATTCATCGCTCACATTCGATGCGAAGACCGCATCGCAGAGCAACCGCGGGCGAGTGTGCTCACTATGCCGATGCAATTGTCCGTATGCCCAGGCAGTCGAGATGTGAATGCCAGGTGCTACAATCAGCACATGCCGAGGCGGCATCGGAGGAAGCGGAGTGAGCACTTCCCCCCGTCCTTCGGCGTAGGCAAGCTGTGGTTGGAGAAAGAACGGCACATCGCTACCAAGCTGAAGAGCAAGTTGTGGGAGTAACTCTGCCGCATTGGGTGCGTTCCACAATTGGCACAGTCCCACAAGTGTCGCTGCTGCATCGGAGCTCCCGCCGCCGAGTCCGCTCCCATGCGGAATGTGTTTGGTGATGGTTATCTTTGCGCCCGCTGTGGTATGCCGCATCGCCAAGAGCAATCTGGCAGCGCGGTAAGCAAGGTTATCCTGCTCATCAATTCCCAGCGACGGTTGCATGCGAATGGCGATGGTGTCGGCTTCTTCGATGACGATCTCGTCGTGGAGTTCGACAGGCACAAAGACCGTAGCAATTGAGTGATAACCATCGGCACGCTTCCCCAGAACGTGCAATCCAACGTTGATTTTCGCGTAGGCTCGACGCAGTAGCATGAGCACTCAAACGATTGAACAAAGTGCAAAATTACCGTCTGCTGTACCGCCGGATGATATTTCGTTCGGCGCAGAGCTTCTGCGGAAAGGTATTCACCTGCTATCGCTATCCATTCCCATTGGCTATGCGTTGATGACAAAGCATCAAGCGCTTGCAATCCTTGTGCCCTTGACGGTAGCATTCGTCGTCGCTGACGTTCTCATTCATTGGAGTAAGCCCGTGCGGCGGTTTGCGCTCCAGTTGGTTGGACCGCTGCTGCGACCGCATGAATTGCGCAGCGATCGGCTCTTGCTCAATGGGGCGTCGTATGTGCTCATCAGTGCGTGCATCGTCATAGCACTGTTCCCCAAACTCATCGCGATAACATCCTTTGCGATTCTGATCATTAGTGACATTAGCGCCGCCCTCGTCGGGCGTCGGTATGGCACACACCGATTCCTCGATAAGTCGCTGGAGGGAACAATCGCATTTTTTGTGTCTGCGCTCATCGTTATCGGTGTTATCGGTGCTTGCTACGATGCTCCCGCGGTGTATTTCGTCATTGGCACCTGTGCAGCAGCGGTGGGGGCATTAGCAGAAAATCTTTCAATCCGACTCAAGATGGACGACAACGTATCCATCCCGCTCAGTATCGGCGCAGTCATGTGGGGACTTGCGCTGCTTTTTCCGTCGGGTGAACTGTTACTGGGTATCGCATGAAACGTCAAGCGTGGTATTTCGATGCAGTCGTGGTACTCTGCTTGATAGCTGTTCTTGGTTGGACAGCTTCAGTCGTGTTGAGCGTCGAAACGCCAGTGATTCCGTCTATGCGAACAGTGGATGTCTTCGATACGACAAGTGAGCAGGGGATGCGGTGGATCGTTGCCAGTGTTGAAGCTGAAGGTGCCGACTCTGCACTCGTTGCCCGGTACGCGACGATGCTCTACCATCGGCTGGTTCCCAAGCATCTCGACGATACGGGTGCCGTGCAGATGGAAGTGTACGTTTACGATCCGGCGATGCGTCGGGACCTGGCTCCAGACGACGCAGCGTTGCTCACTCGTCGCAATCCGGCAACAATCGATCTGCTTGGTAAACTTGATCGAGCTGATAGCGCCTACATTGCCCTGCGGCTTTCGTCGCCATGGATGATCCTGGGACGGGATACGTTGCTGGTTGCACGGTCGCGCAAGGTCTATATTCCGAAAGAAGGCTACCGTTGGGCGTCGCTGGTGCGGCGACGTCCAGCACAGTGATGTTTCACACAGGAACTGCCACATGAACAAACAACAGTGCTATGCGCTGATTCTGGGAGCCTCCAGTGGTTTTGGACGCGCGACGGCACTGGCATTGGCAGCCGATGGGTTCCCCATCATAGGAGTGCATCTCGATCGTGCTGCGGCAATGCCCGCGGTCGAGGAGCTCAAACGCGAGATTCAGTCCTATGGTGTGCGGGCTCTATTTTTCAATGCCAATGCTGCTGATACGGAGCGGCGCACCGAAATCATTGCTGCGCTTACCCAGGAATTTGCAGAGCATCCGGGTAGTGGGGTGTACCTGCTGCTCCATTCGTTAGCATTTGGGTCGTTACGTCCACTGGTTGCACCCAATCATCACGAGGCCATCACGCAGAGCCAGCTGGAAATGACGCTCAACGTCATGGCAAACTCGTTGGTGTATTGGGTGCAGGAGCTCTATGCCAACGGGTTGTTACTGCGGCGGGGACGGATTCTTTCGCTTACCAGTGCTGGCAGCCATCGGAATTTGCCCATGTACGGTGCAGTCTCGGCAGCCAAAGCAGCACTCGAATCCTACACGCGCCAACTTGCGCTCGAGTTGGCACCAATGGAGATCACCGTCAATGCAATTCGGGCAGGGGTGACCGATACTCCCGCGCTTCGGAAAATCCCCGGTAACGATCGGCTCATTGCCAATGCAATCATGCGCAACCCGAACCACCGCTTGACAACACCCGAGGACGTTGCAAAGATCATCACGCTCTTGGCACGTCCTGAAGCGCAGTGGATCAATGCACACGTGCTCGGCGCCGATGGTGGCGAGGATGCCATTGACATCACGTGGTGGGATGAGGCACCCTCTGCCTAAACGCGTGCTGCAGGCTCTTGCTCTCCTGGCAGGAGCCTGCAGCATTGTTGGTTGTCTTCACCCCGTGCGCAGCGCATCGTTACCTGCTTGGGCGCAGACCCCAACACCCGCACCAACACCAAAGACCGAACGCTTTCGGGATACCCTCCAGCTCATTGTCGGTGAGCACTCAATGCCAATGCAATCAGGAGAGCAGGCGGTCACAGCGGACTCGATACGCGATGCCATTGCACTCTGTGAACAGGGTAACTCTCGCCAAGGGCAGCAAATCTTACTCGGTATTGTGGAATCACGCGATGAGGACGATTCCCTCCATTGGGAAGCACTCTTTCAGCTTGGGGAGTGCTATGCCGTCCATGGCGATGCTGAGCAAGCTCTTCGCTTGCTGGGCGACATCGCATACCGAGCATCCGGTGTTCCACCAGATACGCATGCTCGGTCAATTGTTCGGCTTGGACATGTGCTCTGCGTGCTTGGACGTCGGATCGAGGCGGCAGAACAGTTCGCACGCTTGCGGAAACTCTATCCGAACAGCCCCTATCGTGCAGCTGCAGATTGCATGGTCATTCGCTGAGCGTGCGACGCTTGCGCAGAACCATGCGCAGAATGATACCGGCAACCAATACGCACAGAACCGTAGTGATGGCCACTCCATAGGTGTGGAAGTAGCTTTCCACGACACGCCAATTCCGACCCAATGCCGTGCCAGCATACAGCAGCAGGGAGTTCCAGACCAATGCACTGACAGCGCATAAAACCGTTGTGCGCATCGGCTCTAAGTGCGACATTCCTGCAAACAGAGAAATCACCGATCGAGTGCCCGACATGAACCGATTGACAACGATGACGTAGTATCCCCACCGCTGAAACCATTGCTCAGCGCGGACGAGCGCATCGAGAGGGAAAAGTTTGGCGATGCGGGATTGCATAATCCGGTCACCGAAGATGCGCCCAATGATGAACATGGTGTAAAACCCAGCCACACTGCCAGCGGTAGCACCAAGGAGGGTGAGGCCAAATCCCGCTGAACCAACTCCGACGAGTGTGCCGATGAAGACCAGCAATACATCGCTTGGCGATGGCGGAAGCACATTCTCCAGGTAAGTTATCGCAAACGCCGCAACGACAACACCCCACGACGGAAACCCAGAAAGAACATCAATGATTTGCTCCAGCATAGCTTTGCATGGTGGTTCAACATGCGCAAGTTTACGACGTGCAGATTCGAACAGAGGATGAGTACCAACAGTGGAACAAACTTATCGGCACCAATCTCCGGGCACTGCGGCGCAAACATGGCCTGACGTTGAACCAGGTAGCTCAGGAGGCAAATATTTCGATCTCACACCTTGCCAATGCGGAACAGGGACGACGCTCGATTGGTGGCGAGCAGTTGCGCCGAATCCTCCAGTGCTACGGCTATTCGTTGGGAGTATTCTGTACACACATCAAATTGTTGCTTGGGTCGGAAGATGGTTTTGCCGAGCCCGCAAGCGATGCGGAGATCATCGAGCATTCGCCAATTCCGTTGATTGGCCGGCATAATCAAGAACCGCACCTGCTCTTGTTGCGCCCGACGCCTTCGACCGATGAGCCAGAGCATCTACTGCTGATTTTACCACCGGGTACGGAGCTGTGGCGTTCTTACCTGGTGCTGCCGTGTCGGAGCAGCGTTGCCGTAGCACACGGTGTGTTGTTGGTGGAGACCAAACACCGAGAGTATGCGCTGCACGCGAGCGAGTACCTTTCGATTCCGGCAGAAGTACCGCATCGCTTTCGGAACCACACGCGTTCGGAAACGCGTGCCTATATTTGGGTAGAATCTGCATGGCTCTAACATGAATGTGTCGCAGTCGTCGCACCGCCGAACGCTCCGCATCTTGTGCATCGAGGACCATCCGCTCGATCGCGAAATCCTTCGTCGTCAACTGGAGGCGGTCGAGCAGTGGGGAGAAATTATCCCCGAGGTGGTGTTTGCAGCATCGCTCGGCGAAGCGGTCCTTGCTGCCCAACGCGAACAGGTGGATGTGTGTATTGTGGATCTGCTCCTGCCAGATAGTCGGGGTGTCGAGACGCTCTATGCGCTCCGCCGAGTTGTCCCCTATGCAGCACTGGTGGTCGTCAGTAGCGATAGCGACCTGCTGACACTTCGCCAATCGGTCTATGCCAATGTCCACGGCTACCTGGTCAAAGGGGAGTACACACCTGGGGCCTTGGTGCGCAGCATCCTGGCGGCTTGGGAGCACTCTCAGCTTGAGCGTCGCCTGGCGGAAACCACCCATGAGCTCCATCGTTCGCAAGCACAGTATCGTGCTCTGCTGGAGTACCTTCCCGATGCGGTTATCATGACAGATGCTGAGGGGAAAATTCTCTATCTCAATCCTGCCGCGCACGTTCTCCTTGGGCGATCGGGCGGTGAACTCATTGGTGAGGAGCTGGCGCAACTGGACACAGCCACCGATACCGCTCGCGATATTGTCCTCCCTCATCGGGATGGTCGGTTGCGGTACGCAGTAGTACGCACGCAACGAGCCATCCTCGAAGACCAAGAGGTCAAGCTTTACTTCCTCCATGACATTACCGAGCGGCGACTGTTGGAGCACCAACTCTTGGAGCATCAGCGCAGAGAGTTGCTTGGCATCCTTGCAAGCGGGATAGCTCACGACATCAACAATCTGCTCTCGCCGATCATGCTGGGCGTGCAGACACTGCTCCGCACTGTCGAGGATGAGCGCTCCCGCCGCGTCTTAGCGATGATCGAGCAGTCAGCTCGCCGCGGCGCAGAGTTGGTCCGGCAAGTGCTCGGGTTTGCACGGTCTCAGGATGCTCACCGCGAACAGGTTGCACCGAAAGACATCATTGCGGCTGTCATCGGAAACTATCGTGCCCACCTTTCGCCGACAATTACGCTCGATACCAGTGGGGTTGATCTGGCAACACCCTCGTTCTATGCCGACCCGACACAAGTAGTGCAGGTTCTCTTGAATCTTATCGCCAATGCACACCAAGCACTCGGAGAGCAGGGAGGCACTATCCGTCTGGCATGCTATCGGACGACAAGTCACGACCCTCGCCTTTCATCCAAGGGAATTGCCGACGCAGCATATGTTGTCTTCGAAGTTTCCGACACCGGCCACGGTATCCCAGAGGACATACGCCCGCGCATCTTCGAGCCATTTTTCACCACACGTCCCAATGCGACCGGGCTGGGACTCTACACAGTTCTGGCAATCGTCAAACGCCACGAAGGAACACTCCACATCGAGAGCACACCCGGAGTAGGTACCCGTGTGAGCGTCTTTTTCCCACTGACCGAAAATGCCGCTCCTCGACGCGCAACCGCGCTGGTTGTATCCCCAAGCGCAACGCTCCGGAACCTTGTCCGTGCCGCACTTGATGGCGTCGGACTCGGTGTGATTGAAGCAAGCTCATCATCGGAGGCATTGGGTACGTTCATCCGCTCAGGCAACACCGTTGATCTTGTCGTTGCTGACGATGATGAGCACGTTCCCATCGATCCCGATAAACTTCGGACCATCCGCGAACTCAAGCCGAGCGTTCGTGTTGTGTTGCTCTGCTCGTTGGTTGTTCAGCAGTCGCTGGCAGCGCTCGAAGGCAGCATTGTTGATGCATTCCTTCCGAAGCCATGTACCGATCAAATGCTGCTCGATGCTGTTGCTGCCCTGATGGGGACAACTGCTGCCCTTGAGTAGAAACCGTAACTTTGCAGTGTGTCCAAACATGCTGTTCGTGCTTGATGAAAGAGTTCCGCAACGAGCCAGTGCTCGATTTCCGTGATGTGAAAAACATTCGAAAGCAGCGTGCCGCACTTGAACAGGTGCGCTTGCAGTTGGGAAAGGAGTATCCCAACATCATCGCAGGCAAACGGGTGTATTCGGAATCCAAAACTATTTCTCGCAATCCTGCTCGCCCGGAGGAAATCATCGGCGTTTTCCAAAAGAGCGGCACTGATCACGCTGAGCAAGCAATTACGGCTGCGCTCAAAGCATTCGAGCACTGGAAAAATGTTCCACCCAAGCAACGTGCTCGGTATCTGTTCAAAGCCGCTAACGAAATCCGCCGTCGGCGTTTCGAAATCAACGCGTGGATGATCCGGGAAGTCGGCAAAAATTACACCGAAGCAGATGCCGATACCTGCGAGGCAATTGACTTCCTCGAATTCTACGGACGTGAAATGCTGCGCTATGCTGAGTCTCAACCCGTGACACCAGTGCCTGGCGAAACCAACGAGCTGTTCTACATCCCGCTCGGCGTTGGTGTGATTTTACCACCGTGGAATTTTCCCTTCGCGATCTTGGTCGGCATGACCAGTGCGGCGATCGTGACTGGCAATACGGTTGTTCTCAAGCCCTCGAGCGATTCGCCCATGATGGGATGGCTCTTTGCCGAGATCATGCAGTCGGTCGGACTGCCGAAGGGGGTTCTGAACTTTTTGGTTGCCAGCGGCGCAGAAGCTGGCGATTACCTTGTGGCTCATCCGAAGACGCGCTTCATTGCATTCACCGGTTCCATGGAAGTGGGGCTGCATATCAATGAGCTTGCTGCTAAGCCCCAGCCTGGTCAGATTTGGATCAAGCGCGTCGTCGCTGAAATGGGTGGGAAAGATGCCATCATTGTGGATAGTGAAGCTGACCTGGACGCAGCCGTGCAAGGAGTCGTTACCTCCGCATTCGGTTTCCAAGGGCAAAAATGCTCGGCATGCTCGCGGGCAATTGTTGATCGTGCAGTGTACAAAGAATTTGTTGCCAAGCTTCGCGATGCAGTTGCTGCGTTGCATGTTGGACCGCCGGAAGATAACTACTCAGTCGGACCAGTTGTCAGCGAACGGCAGAAGAACACTGTTCTGCAATACATCGAGATTGGGAAGCAGGAAGGTAAACTGCTCATTGGTGGCAATGCGATCGAGCACGAAGACGGCGGCTATTACATCGAACCGACAGTGTTTGTTGATGTCAAACCCACTGCTCGCATTGCGCAAGAAGAGATATTCGGTCCGGTCTTGGCGGTCATCAAAGCGCGCGATTTCGATGACGCCTTGCGTATCGCTAACGGTACGATCTATGGTTTGACGGGAGCGGTGTATTCGCGCAATCGCAAAAAACTCGAGCGCGCTCGTATCGAGTTTCATGTCGGGAATCTCTACCTCAACCGCAAGTGCACAGGAGCACTCGTCGGCGGTCATCCATTTGGTGGCTTCAACATGAGTGGAACAGACTCCAAGGCTGGCGGGCGAGATTACTTGTTACTCTTCCTTCAGGCAAAGAGCGTTTCGCGAAAGCTGTAAGTCAGCGTTACAAATTCGATGCGACCCAAATGCGAACAAGGGTGAGCGGTGGGACGCGGACGCCTGCTGCCGGTTCTTGTCGAATGACGGTCCCCGGAGCAAAGGTCTCGTCGTGCTGCAATATCACTTCGCCGAGTTGAAGGTTTGCTTGCGAGACGATCTGCCCAGCTTCGTCGCGACTGCGGTAGAGCAAATTCGGGACGGTGACCAGTTCCGTTGTATCCTGGCAGATTGTCAAATCAACCGGTGTGGCAATGCGCACGCTGATTCCCGCTGGTGGTTGCTGTGCGATAATGCCGCTGGTAGCCGACGAATCACAGGCGACCACCTGTACGCGGCCAAGGTGTAACCCTTCGCGCAACAGCAGCAGCTGCGCCTCACGCAAGGTCATACCGAAGAGTGATGGCACGCGCACTGTTTCATCGCCACGGCTTGTAACCAGGTACACGCGCCGTCCCTTGCGGACAGTCGCACCTGGATAGGGAGATTGCAGCACAATACGGCCAGCAGGCTGGGTGCTATCGTACTGCTGCCGGACGTCCTGGACGACCAAACCCGACTCTGTCAGTATCGCGATGGCTTGTTCGCTCGGCATTCCAACGACGTTTGGCATCGCGATGGTAGCATTGCTATGCACCACCAGTGGCATGATAAGCTGGTCGAGCAGGATAACACCAACAACGATACCGGCAATCGTCAGCAGAATTCTGCGTTTTTTTCGCTCATGAATGAAGCTCGTCAGAAAACGAACCATACGCGTTGTCGCAAGGGCACAATGATTGCAAACTTACCACCAATTCTGGATGCCTGAGGCGCAACAGTATTTCGTGTTTGCACTGCTCGGGACGCTTACCGTAGCTGGTGTCTTGGGGCTTGCGCTTGTGCATCGGTGGAAACGTACATCGCGCCGCGAGCGAGCTCTTGCAACAAGCGTTGCTGCTTTTGTTCTTGGAGTGGTAGGGTATTGGCTTCTTGGGTACAAAGCGTTGCCACCGCTCGGTGGGCATACAACGTGGATGGTGGCTTGGGTGCTTGCTATTGCCGGTGGGCTGTGGCTTGTGCTGAGTGCATGTCTTGCATTGGCACTCCCGGCACACGTGCACGAAGAACGACGGCGTTTTCTCCGCAATGGCATTGCCGCCAGCATAGGTGTGGTCGTATCCAGTCGAGTTGCTTCCTACGATCCTGCTGATGTTGTCATCGAGCGGCACGACGCGTATCTGCCCTCGCTACCGCTGTCGGACGATGGAATGACACTGGCGGTTCTAAGTGATATTCACGCCGGTCCATTCATCGAGCCGAAGCATGTTGCTTACTACGCAACGCTGATCAACGATGCCAAACCCGATCTGATCCTACTGCCAGGCGATTTCATTACGGCGCGTGCAGAGGAGTTGCTCCAGTATCGCTCGGCGCTTTCTGCGCTGCGTGCTTCGCGTGGGGTATTCGCAGTGCTTGGCAATCACGATTACTTCAATGCTGCTGCACCGCATGTTGCGGCAATGCTCAAGCAGTGGGGTATCACGCTGCTCAATGATCGCAGTGTTGGACTCGATTCCCTGGAACTGTTTGGTATCAGTGACGAGCGGCGGTTCGCTGTTGAGCAGTATTGCCGAGATCAGAAACCGCAGCCATTGTTCGAGCGGCTTGTTCATTCGCAACAACCGCTGGTTCTCGTGCATCGGCCATTTGTGTTCGATGCACTGGCAGCGGTCAATCCACGGGTGCTCGTCATCGCTGGTCACACGCACGGCGGACAGATTTGCGCCGAGCTTCCCGATGGACAGGTGGTGGCGGTCAACCGATTGTTTTCACCCTATGTTCGCGGATGGTATCGAACCGGAACTGCACAGCTCTACGTTACGCGTGGCGTCGGTACGATCGGTCTTCCGCTCCGCATCGGCGCCCCTCCAGAAATTACGTTCATCACTCTCCGACGATAGCATGTTTCCTGATGATGTTCAGCAGTATGCCCACGCAGCACGAGCAATTGCCGAGCTGCTCGATCAAAGCAAACACCTTGTTCTGACAACACACGTCCGTCCTGATGGCGATGCAATCGGTTCATTGCTCGGCTTAGGAAATGCGCTTGCTGTGCGCGGGAAAAGGCCATTGCTCCTTGTGCCGTCGCCAGTGCCACCGTTTCTTCGGTTTTTGCCGGGGGTCCAGGGAATCGAGGTGTATGATCCCTCTTCCCAGCACAACCGTGCGCTCGGCGCTGCCGATGCTATTGTGTGTTTGGACTTCAACACACTTGCTCGGCTCGATCAGATGGAATCCCCTGTGCGCGGTTCAACGGCACTTCGCATTTTGATTGACCACCATCTTGATCCAGAAACCGGATTTGCTGCAGCTCTGCATGATGCGAATGCAACTTCGACAGCAGAACTTGTCAGCGCGCTGGTTTTGCTCGAATACCCCGAGGCACTGACACCCGATGTCGCAGCGCCGCTCTACACAGGAATTCTCACCGATTCTGGAAACTTCCGATTCCCCCGTGTGAGTGCACGTACGCATCGGATCGTTGCAACCCTGATCGAACATGGTGCCGATCCTGTCTCGATCTACGATGCAATCTTCAACACGAATACACCCGCACGAATTCGACTGCTCGGTGAAGTTCTCCGCACACTCGACATCGCGTGCCAAGGGCGATGTGCTGTGCTCTCGCTTTCACAGGAGCAAGCTGCTTGCCACGGTGCTACGCTCGACGACACGGAAGGATTTGTTCAGCATACACTCACGATCGAGGGTGTGTGTGTCGGTGTGTTCTTGAGCCAGATGCCTGGTCGTGATGCGGTCAAAGTATCGCTTCGATCAAAGGGGAATGTTGATGTTCAGCGTGTTGCTGAGCAACTCGGCGGCGGTGGACACCTCAACGCTGCCGGTGCCATCATCGAGCGGGTAACTCTCGGGGATGCCAAGCAGCAGGTTCTCGGTCTCATTGATGCGTTACTGAGCCAACAACAGCAGAACTGCTAATTGTTGCATCGTGATCGAGCAATTGTTGTTGCTGAGTATCGGGAAGCAGTGTTGCGAGCCGATAGCGAGTTAGAAGGGGCGTCGAGCCACTTGCAACCAGCCGAGCAGCCTCGACGTGAAGTCGGTCAATAGTGCGTTGTTCCTGGAGCATTGATTCAAAGCGCTGGGCAATCGGCAGCCAGAGAAAGTTTGCTGTAACTAAGCCCCAGAGCGTCGCACTGAACGCAAAGCCAATTCGCTGGAGGAGAAGGGTTGCGCTATCACCGCCGCTGGCAAGCGCCGATGCAAGACCGATGACCGTGCCGACGATGCCCATCGTTGGTGCATAGCCAGCGATGCGACGGAAGAACACAATCGCGCGCTGGTAGCGCTCAGCGTTGGTGGTAAGGAGCTGCTCGGTCAAGCGTGCGATTTCGTCAGGGTCGAAGCCATCAGCACAGAACTGGAGAATTGTTGCTGCAGACGGACTTGGCGCAGTCCCGATGAACTGTTGCAGAGCACTAATTCCTTCACGGCGCCAGGCAGTATTCGTTGCGATCCACCATTGAGCAATACTCATCGCGTTTGGCTGTCTCGAAATGAGCGCGGGCAGTAGCTTGATTGTTTCTGCAAGGTGTCGCGGTGTAGAGCCGGCAGCTGCAGCAATCAGCGATCCACCAACGACGATTGCAATCGCTTCAGGATTCCACAGAAACGCGATGCTTCCCGTCGCAAGCCCTGCGGCAAGGGTCACCAAACCAATGCCCAGAGCGATGGCGATCATCGTTGAGTAACGACTCATTGGAGAAAATCGAACAGCGACAGATTCAGCATACGCGCCCCGATCTTGAGGCTGTACTCGTAGGCAATTTGATCGCGTTGCAGTTGCATGGTGGCTGCTGCAACATCAGTATCGGTCAATCGCGAGAGGAATTCGCGCTGGCGCGTAATGTCTTCAGCAATCTGCTCGTGCTGTGCAGTCATGCGGTCAGTGCGAATGCCGACTTCAGCTGTTGCTTGGTTGACGGTGGTGGTTGCATCGGCAATTTGTTTGATATATGCAGCAACGCGATCGAGTTCCTCTGCGGTCGGGAGTTGTCCGTCACTGCGTGGGGTTCCGTCGGGAGCATAAGCGAATGTGTTGTAGAGAGCGATCAGGGTTGTGAAGACTTCTGTCCCGCCGCTACCGAAGACTTTGTCGGCAGTGGTGGAAACTTGCTCGGTATGTCCGTCGCCTGTTTGGACAAAGCGTGCCTCAGTGTTTCCCTTGAATCGAACCTCCAGACCAGATGGATTTGCTGGCGTGGGAGATGTTGTTACCAGTTCAAAAGGCATCTGCGTTGTTTCGAGGGGCGCTGTTGGTTGAAGCGATGCAGCAGTGTTCTTCGTTCCAGCCAGCACATAAATGTCACCATGACTGGTGTTGGCAGCTTCGATGATCGCTCGAATGTTGCTGAGCAGGTGTTGGGCAAACACATTCCACTTGTCGTGGTTGGCAATCTGCTGTGCATCAATGCCGAGTGTTTGCACATTGGAAAGTGTTGTCGCGATGGATTCGAGTGCAGTCTCCGTCGTCCCCTGCTCGGCAAGGGCGCCATCGAGCGTGGAGGAGTATCGTTGCAAGCGGGCAATCGTGCTGCGGTAGGAGGTAATGTCGGCAATGTCGCTTGGTGCATCCGAGAGTTGAAGCAGACGCTGACCAGTCGCGATGCGCGTTTGCTGTTGCGCTTGCCGTGCCGAAAGATCGGTCAGCGTTGATTGCAGCCGCGTGGTCAGTGATTGTAGAGTGACTCGCATACCGCCTCCGATTACCGTCCGAGATTGACCAGGGTCGAGAGCATGTCCGACGACACCGTAACCACCCGTGCAGCTGCTTCGAACGCGCGCTGATAGGTGATCAGATTCGTTGCTTCTTCGTCGAGGTTGACGCCGCTGAGTGATTCACGCTCCGTGGTGATTTGTTGCAGCACTGTCTTAGCTGCGGTCAAGCGATCATTTGTTCCCGCGCCAATCTGTGCTAACTGTGCGGTGATCGCGCCATAGTACCCTTCGGGCGTCATCGAGTCGAGAAAGGTTCCGTCCGATGCCAGCGCTGCAGTTGCGGCGATAATGTCGCTGTTGCCAGGTGTGTTCGGAGTCGAGCTTGTCGGCACTGCTGCGGGATCGGCCAGCAGAGTTGTGTTCACTGCAATCGTACGAGCAGTGATTGCTGGACCGCCAGCGGGGACAAAGAGTGCTCGCCCCGGTGGTACTGGGCCAGTGTCGTTGAGCCCGTAGCCCGTTGTCATGAATGCATTGACGCGATCGGCGAGGGTAGATGTCAGACGATCCAACTCGCGAGCAATCGAGAATTCTGTGCTCGAGCTTAGAGGATTGAGCGTAACGTTGTAACTCTTCGCCAGTGAAGCAAGCTCGCCACTCCGTGGCTGGAATGTCCCAATTGTCGTGCCATCGGGTTTTCGAATGCTGAAACTGAGCGTCGTTTCGCCAGTTGAGGCGTTGAGCTGCTGCAGCGCATTGACAGACAGAGCAGTATTGAGCGAAACCAACACCATACCACTGCTGGTTACGTTGACGGTACCGGTTGGCTCGCGGGATACACTGACATCGAGGTATTGGGAGAGTTCCTGGAGTGCTTGTGTTTGGCGATCCACTAATGACGCTGCAGGCTGCCCGGATGCATCGAGCGTAGCGTTGATCTGTTGGTTGATGCTTGCCAGGGTTGAGAGCAACTCGTTGATGCGGTTGGCAGTGCTGGTGGCTCGGTCGAAGGTGCTTGAGCGAAGACTCTCGATTGCATTTCCTGTTCGGTTGAGGGCAGCAGCAAGGTCAGATGCACGTGCTAAGAACAGTTGCCGATCGGCAATACGTGATGGATTCGCAGCAAGTTGGCTGGCAGCATCGAAAAATTGCTGCATCGCGGTCTGAATGGTTTGGTCGCCTGGTTCACCGAGTGCGGTCTCGATACGTTGGAGAGTGGTGGCTTCCTGTTGGTAGTAGCTCTGCGTCGAGGTGGAAGAGCGGTAGTCTCGTTCAATGAGTTCATCGCGGAATTGTCGGATTCCAGCACTGAGGACTCCCATCCCGAAGTACAGGCCACCAGCAGGGATGGATTCGCCAGGTTGGAGCATGAGCGCCTGCCGTGCATAGCCTGGTGTGTTGACGTTTGCGATGTTATTCGACGTAACGTCGAAGCCGCGCTGGTTGGCGATGAGCGCTCGCTTACCGATTTCGAGGGAACGAATCATGGCTTCACCTTACAGCGCAGTGTTGACAGCATGAAGGTTTCGCTCTTGCACAAAAGCGATGGTCGCATTGATGCTATTGCGTCCGCGTAGTGCAAGCATGCGATTGATGCTGTTGGCAAGCTGGAGCTGAGCGCAGTGTTGGCGCAAGCGCTCGGCACACGGTGCAAGACGCTGGCGTTCTTCGGGCAGCAGGAGCTGCATCAATTCCGATAGGGTCAGACTGCGTGCACGTTCCAGCGTAAGATCAAAACGAGCAGCAACGAGCTCCCACCGTTTCCGCTCCATTTGTTGGAGCAGGCCGAGAAGCGATTCTTGCTCGCGGGCGAGGTTCTCAATGCCTGCTGAATCGAAGTGGATAAGGCACGCTTGGAGTTGATGCGCGAGCGTGAGCATGGTTTCAACCGCAGCCGACTCCTGCTCGAGGAGGGCGAGCAGTTCGATCGGACGAGAAGTATCCAGTTGGCAATCCATTGCTGATCTTCCGAACGTGAGGACGTCCGCAATAGGTATCGGCACAAGCTGCGAGAACTGAAGCTACGTGCGCTGTTGAAATTGTCGGGCATAGGCTTCCACTCGGCGCACGTATGCTTGGGTTTCGGCATAGGGCGGAACGCCGCCATAGCGCGCGACAGCACCGGGGCCAGCGTTGTATGCTGCCAGTGCAAGGCGTACCGAACCAAAGCGATCGAGCATCATGCGGAGGTAGCGCGTGCCGCCGAGGATGTTGTCGGCTGGATCGAAGACATTTTCGACGCCGACATCGGCAGCAGTCGCATCCATCAACTGCATCAAGCCCTTCGCGCCTGCAGGGGAAACTGCATCGGTTCGTCCGGCAGATTCCGCTGCAATGACTGCTTTGATGAGCCAAACGGGGACGCCGTACTGGCGCGATGCCTGCTCAATTGCCGGTGAGTGTGCGGCAAGCCGCTGTTCGATCTGATCCAGGATGGGTGAGCTTCGCATTGCCACGGTCTGCGAGCGCATAGCCTCTGCCGCTGTGTTGTCGCCTGTTCTGGGAAGCTCTATCTCTTGCGATGCGGGGAGAGTGCTTTGCAACAACGATTGCGCAGAAGCTGCGGCCCCTGGGTGTATGGTTGTCGTGACCGGTAGCGTTGGGCTGCCTGTCAGATGTTGATATACCAAGCGAGCGATACCAACACCTTGGGAACTTTGGGATAATTGGTTGGCAAGCTCGATGCCGCCGAGCGTGTCGAGAACGTCTGCACCAAAGCTAAGGTCGCCCGTCTCGGCGTCGGTATCGTCGAGCATAGCTTGGCGCATGGTCTTGTAGAGCTCATGGATGAAGAGTGCTTCGAATTCGCGCGCAACACGAGCTGCTTGGTCAGGCGCAATTGCGTTACCGGCTGATTGCTGCAGTTGCGCGAGCGTTTGGGTGGCTGCACGATCCTGCAGTGCTAGTCGGGCACGGTCGAATCCATCCGTTGTTGGTGCTATGTCCATTGTCACTGAATGATAAGTTCAGCTTGTAACGACCCGGCTTGCTTGAGTGCTTGGAAGATCGCGACCAAATCCCGTGGGGAAACCTTGAGCGAATTGAGGGCATTAGCTAATTCTTGAACCGTCGCTGTAGCTGGAAGCGCAACGGCTGGATTGGTCTGTTCCTGTGTCCGGACGATTGCGTTCGATACGCGTTGAGTGGTGCCTATCGTAAAAGGTGCTGGCTGGACGACCGTGTTGAGCTGCTGGATTTCGATTTCCAAACCGCCGTGAGCAACAACTGCTGGCAATAGGCGCACATTTCCCCCGACAACGATTGTTCCTGTTCGCTCATTGATGACAACCTTACCGGCGACATCAACAGCAACATCTGCCATTTCGATCTGCGCGATGTATTCGATTGCTTGTGCTTGCGTCGTCCCCTGGGGGAAGCGAACCAGCACCGTTGCCGGATCGAGTGCTTGGGCAGCATTAGTCAGTCCATTGAGAGCGTTGATTGCAGCGGCGATGCGCGTTGCTGTGGTGTAATCGGGATGGTTGAGGATAATGCGTACTTCCGATGGTGATGCAAGAGAACCTGGCACTGCGCGCTCGAGAACCAAACCTCCAGGCACGCGACCGGTATTGGTCAGATTTTTCCCCGACCGAGACCCAAGCGAGCTGATGTCGTAGCCACCAACGCTGAGTGGTCCTTGTGCCATTCCGTACACAACACCATCGCTGGCAACCAGTGGGGTCAAGATGAGCGTACCGCCTTGGAGAGAGCGAGCATCCCCGATGCTGGAGACGGTAACATCCACTTTAGTTCCGGCACGCGCAAAGGCTGGGATGGTTGCGGTAACCATTACTGCAGCGACGTTCTGGGTACGCTGCAGTAAAATGCTCTGCTGCGGAGTGATCCCGAATCGCTTGAGCATATTGAGGACAGACTGAATGGTGAAGCTCGATCGCGGTGAGTCTCCGGTATTGTTGAGTCCGGTGACCAGTCCGTAACCGACCACCTGGATGCCACTACCGCCCTCGATAGTCGCGATGTCTTTGATGCGGTCAGCCGAACAGGTGACCACCGCCAATGCTGCAAGGAGAAGCGAGATCGCTGCTTTCATAGCTCAGAAGAGAAAACGCAGGAACTTCGTGAATAAGCCTGGTTCTTGTGTGCGCGAGATGACGCCGTCGCCGTTGTAGATGAGCACAAGATCGGCAATCTGAAACGAGTAGATGGTATTGTCCGGTGCAATGTCAACGAAGCGAACAAACCCACGGAGCGTGATGGTTTGCGTTTCACCGTTGATAGTGACGGTCCGTGTTCCTTCGATTTGGAGCGCGTTGAGATTGCTTGCATCGGTGATGCGAGCAGTCAGTTTTGCGCGGATGCGTTCGGAGCGGTTGGTTGTTCCCTGACCGTTGAAGGTGTTGGTCGTTCCAATGCTGGCGCCAGCACTGCCTTGCGTGTTTCCAACGGAGCCGGATGCTTGGACACCCAATTCTGTTTGAGATGAGTTCCGCGTTGTGGCTTGATTGTCTGCTTGTGCATCTTCGACGATCAAGATTGTGACCACATCGCCCCTCCGAAATGCTTTGACATCCGAGTAGAGCGAGCGCGTAGCACTTTCCGGAAATTGCGCTATTGATGGTACGGTAAGCGCGACCCACAGCACAAAAAGGGTTCTCATGGATTGGTGGTAGTTGGTGATGTTCCCAGGTCAACGACAACAGTTTTAGCGTCGGTCAAAGTGCCGACAAAAACAGCGCCGGTATCGTTGCGGCGAACCTTGAGCATATCACCACATGCAGCGGCATGGAGCGCTTGTGCTTTTGTTCGAATCGTGATTGCGCCACTTTGCAACACCAGAGTGAGCATTTCGCCACTACGAACGCTTCCGCTGCTGAGCAGGTGCGTTCGGAGGAGTACGGTGCCAGTGTGGACGCTTTGGGCAAGACGAAGTCCGAGGACTGAATCGGGCAGAAGTTCAACCTGACGTGTGACATCGCGCAGTTCGAAGGTTACGTCGTCAGCACCAATGATCTGGCCGCGGTGAAGATGATGCCTGGCAACAGGCACCATACGCTTTGCAGTGACCACGACAGGAACACGCAGACGCTTGATCTCCTGTCCGTTGGTTTGGAAGGAAAGTTCGACCTCTGTTCGTCCCCAGGCTTGGCCGCTCGGCAGGCGACAGAACGCCACGACGGGACCCTGGTCAAACTGCACGTCCTCGATGGGGGTGGGGAACGTGATTTCGTCGCTATCGTGAATGTACTCGCGCAGGAATGCTTCGATGCCGCGCTGCAGCGTCGTCGCAGAAAACCGTGCGCTGCGCTGCTGATCGGCAATGGCCATGCTCGACAGTATTGTCACACCAAGAGCCAAAACCTGTAGAAATACAGGCAGGGAAGATGCGGGCTTACCAGAGATGCGAAGAATCGCTGCCATGCTTAGCGCTTGAGATTGACCGCAGTACCAAGGATGCTATCAGCTGTTTGTACTGATTTTGAGTTGATTTCGTACGCGCGTTGTGCGATGATCATGTTGACCATTTCCTGCACCAGATCAACGTTGGAAGATTCCAAGTGTCCTTGAATCAGTTCGCCCGCGTTATTTGTGCCGGGTTGTTCTTCGATGGGCACACCGGATGCAACTGTTGCGACGAACAGATTGTCACCGATCGAGCGCAGACCTGCTGGATTGACAAAGCGAACGATGGTAATCCGCCCGATTTCTTGCTCGTCGGGTGGATTGCCGCTCTCAAGCACTGCGGTGACGATGCCATCGCGGCTGATGCGGACCGATGTTGCGTTGTCGGGGACTGTGATGCGCGGTTCGAGGAAGTAGCCTTGCGAGGTGACAATGTCACCATTGCGATTGACCGTGAAGGAACCGTCGCGCGTGTAGGCAATGGAGTTATCGGGTCGGAGAACCTGGAAAAAGCCCTCGCCGTTGATGGCGATGTCGAGCATGTTGCCGGTTTCGGTGATGGTCCCTTGTGCAAATTGGCGGGTGGTTGCAACCAGTTCGGTTCCGCTTCCAATCTGGACGTCGGGTAGCGGCTCAACGCCAGCAGCAGTCGTCGCACCCATCGGACGGACTGTTTCGTAGAGGAGGTCTTGAAATTCGGGGCGCACTTTTTTGTAGCCGGTTGTGTTCACGTTCGCCAAGTTGTTGGCGATGACTTCCACGAAGCGTTGTTGAGCGCTCAATCCGGTAGCAGCAGTTGTCAGTGTTTTATCCATGGCTGGAATCTCTGTGTGAATGGTTATGCAGTGAATCGGCCAATATCAATGGAGCGGTCAAGCGTGCCATCGTTGGTTTGGATGACTTTCTGCCCCAGCTCGAACATGCGCTGGAGTTGGATCATCGTAACCATTTCCGAGATGATGTTCACATTCGATGCTTCCAGGTATCCTTGCTGGACACGGATGTCGTGTGGGTCAAGCTCGCGGATGTCGCTGTCGTCAGTAGGGAGGAAGCATGTTGCCGAGGAGCGTTCGAGTGTCTGGGGATTGGCAACACGCACAACACGAAGTTGGGCGACGAACTGTCCGTTCAGTTGCAGTTCACCTTGAGGGGAAAGTTGAATTTGCCGAGCCAGGTGGTCGCTGGGCGTGCCATCATTGGGTGTTGGGATCTCGATCTGAATCGGACCACTTGTGGATAGAAGCAGTTTGCCATCACCGGTAACGACGAAGCCCCGTGCATCGAGTGTGAATTGTCCGGCACGGGTTAGATGTTCTGTTCCATCACGGTCGGCAACAACGAAGAAGGTATCCTCACCATCGAGTGCAAGGTCGAGCGGATTGCCCGTTTTCTGGAGTGCACCCGTGCGGAAATCCACGTACTGCCGGAGGGGGAGATCTTCGGTTTCCGCATCACCGCGAACATTGAGGAGATTCTCTCGTGCTTCAATTAGCGACTGCTCGAAGATGCCACTCCGCTTGAAGCCCGCGGTGTTCGCGTTGGCGATATTATTGGCGGTGATTTCCAGCCGCGTCTGCTGGGGGAGCATGCCCAGCGCCGCTGTGTAAAGTTCTTTGAGCATCCTGCTACACTGGTGATAGTGCGTCCAATCATCATGCGTGTATGCACCAAGATAGCCGCAAGTTTTATGCCAAGCGGTTGCTCATCAAAGGCAACGGGCGAATGCTGTGCTGCATTCGCCCGTGCGCTGGTCGTTGGCCAAGATGTTCGGCTATTGCGACAGAAGGATGGGCTGAGATTTCACCGAACGCGGCGTACTCAAGCGGAGGAAGTACAGACCGCTTGGTAACACCCCACGAGGAATTGCATAGATGAATGTGCCGCGCTGATTCCCATCGGCGATGGATAGAACACTCTGTCCGAGCGGAGAATACAGTTCGAGCCGATACGGCATATCCTCGCCGATGGAAAGATCAATCACAAGATCGCCACTGGTTGTTTGGCTCGTGGTCATTGTTGTTGCTCCGACCAGGACAATTTGCCGAGCTTCCTGAGCGCAGTAGTAAGGAGTTGAGATAGTGCCATTTTCGGTCTCGACCACCAGGCAAGGATAACTCGCCGCATTGAGCAGCGACGGTGTGATAGTGTGGCTCAGAAGCGAGTTGATATACGTTACCATTGGCACCTGAAGCTCGAGCGTTCCGCTTGTGATGCCCGCGGTGCTTGTGCCCTGGAGAATTGCGCCAGTGGGGAGATGTTGCACGGTCCACGTCCATCCATTCTGTTGGGGCTGGAAGCTGGCGTCGTCAATTTCAATGCCTGTGATTGGGTAGTTGAGACCGAGGCGAATTTGTTGGACCAGTGAACCTGCATCAGGCGCAGTTGTAAAGCGGATCAGAATCATTTTAGATTGTCCCACATCAATCGTTGCTGATCCAACGCTGATGCGGAACTGCCGGGTTACACCAATTGCCGTCAGTGTGATGCGAGCTGGCTGGGGAAGCGCTGGAGAAGTGATGACCACGACGATCGTGCGCGTGCCTGCCGTTGGGGTGTACTGAACGGTGATTGTTGCTGTGCCGCCAGGTGGAATGGTGTCGTTGCTGGTGATAACGGTGAAGTCACCAACATCGCCTTGGGTCGAGACAGTGAAGCGTTCGGTCTGGCTTCCGGGGTTGGTTAGGGTAATGACCCGGGACAAGGTTGACGCACACAAGAGCACTTCGCCAAAGTCTTCCGGTGTCGAAATCTGCAGTGATAAGCCAATACCACTCAGCGTTACGGTTGTTGTTACGCTTGGATCAAGTGATGGCCCAGCAGCAGCGTCGGAGGTGATGGTGACGGTACCGGTATTCATTCCTGCTTGTGCAGGACGGAATCGTACGGGAAGCACAAGGGAATCGCCAATCGGGATCGTGTAGGGCAGCGCCGGGAGAGGAGCATCGTACCAGAAGCTTGGGTTATCAGGCGATGAAATGTTCTTGATCACAAGCGCTGCTGTTGTGCTTGTGTTGCGAATGACCAACGATTGAATCTCTGGGGAAAGTGTGCCTGTTGGCCATGGTTGGAATGTGACGTCGGGAGCAGAGATCTTGGGAAGAATTCCTGAGCCGCTTGTCTGAGCAGCAACGGGGTCGAGCAGACCATCCACGATGACCTCGACGACTTCAGAAAAATCGCCTTCAGTTTGTGGGGTGAATTCCACGTCGAAGGTGATCTCCTGTTGCGCGGCAATGGTAATGGGAAGCGATGGAAGGTTCGTTAGGCGGAAGTGTGGGTTAGCTGCATCGCGGAGGCGGATCTGCCGGATGACCCCATCGAGCGTGTCGTTGGTATTGCGAATGCGGGCTTGAAGTGTCGTTGTGGTTGCAACCCGCCGTGCCCCAAATTGGGGAACCGTCAGCGCCAACTGTGGCGCCAAACCAATGCCCGTGATTGCTTGTTGGCGGGTGCCACCGCACTTAGAGGGTAGCTCGATCTCGAACAATGTAGTAGCGATACCTGCGACGCTTGGTGCAAAAGTGATGTCAACGGTCAAGCATTGCCCCGGCGGAATATCGAACGGACAACCGGTTGAGTTGATCGTGCAACCCGTTGCTGGTATGGATACCGTGAATGCACTGGTGGGGTCGTTGGTAAGCTTAACTGTGCCCACTAAGGGTTCCGGACCATCGTTGCGAAGGAGGCAAAGTCCCGTCTGTTGGCGCGAGAGTCCAACGCTTGTGGTCAGCGTCATTGGTGGTGTGATGGTGAACTTGCACGGCGGCAACCCAATCCCGCTGACATTGACGGTTGCAGGGTTGCCACAGTTACCTTGCACGGTCAGCGTAGCAGTATGCTGTCCCTCAAAGGCAGGGAGGAACAATACTTCGATGCTGATACATTCGCCAGGTTTGAGGACATAGTCTTTCCAGTTCGAAACGAGTTGGAATTGAGCTGCATTCGGTCCGCTCAAGCTCATTGTGGTAATGATGACGGGAATCTCGCCGTTGTTGCACAGCACACCGCTGAATACCTGGCTGGTACCATCACCAACAGCTATGGAGCCGACATCGAGCGAAGGCACCCGGAATTGCACCAGGGGCGATTGCACACGGAAGGTTGTGTCGCTGACGTCTTCCGAGCCAGGGACAAAGCCAAATTTGCGGACATAGACGTCGGTTCCCCCTCGGCTGGTGAGTCTGGTTGAGCCCACCTGGAGTTGGTTCTGGAATCCACCGGTTTCGTAGCGATTGCCGTTGTTGTCTTGGATAGTCGGTTTGGTGTAGGACGCCGGAAGATAGGTCCGCTGCAGGTTCGTAACGTTGAGTGTCGCTGTCGAGAAAACCGCCGTGAATGGATCGAAGCGGTTTTGATTGGCACTGGTGATGAACGTGCTTGGTGTCGTCGAAAATTGCAAGCGTCCTTTGAAACGACCATAGACATAGATCGAGCCGCTGGTGTATGCGATGGAGTCGACGTACACTTCGCAAGATGTGGTCGAGGAACCACCACCGACGGCGACTTGAACTGCGTTACCGCTCGAGTTATAGAGTGCCAGGTACGCATTGGTTACATCCAAGGTGCTTGCTCGTGTGACTGTCACACCACCGAACTGCGCCGTGGGGCTCCGGAATATGCCGGCAACGAACAAGTTGTCGTTGTTATCAATTGCCAGACAGCAACCTTCGTCGCTACGATTGCCACCGCCATTGCGGATCCAGATGAGGTTTCCATCGCTATCGAAGCGAGCGACGAACATGTCGCTTTCGCCGTAGCTGGTCAGCGTTGTCCCGTTGACCGATGTACTGTTGGCAAATGTGCCTGCTACGTGGACGTAGAGCTGACGCGAATCGAGCACAATCGAGCGACACGTATCGAAGGATGCACCCCCGATTTGCTGTGCCCAGACGTAGCCTGAATCCGGTGGTACTACGACTCGGATGCGATAGTTCTGTCCGGCCTGCGGAGGTTTCCAGCGATATGAGAGTCCGCTGATACGTTGGGCAATCGGTTGCCAGGTCGGATTGGGCTGATTCCCGTTGAGTGCGTAGTAGATGTCAACTCCTTGGGTGGGATCTACCCCAGCCCATCGAATGTCAACCGAGTCACACGTTGAAAAGAGTTCACCGCCGTTGGGAGAGAGGACAATCGCTTTCGAGACACCGCCAATAAGGGTAATGGATGTGGGACAGGGGTCACCTTCGAATGTTAGAGTAGCTTGGCGGTACTGCTTAGAACCCTGTTGCGTAAACTGGACCGTTGGTTCCCACACTTCACCTGGCTGCAGCGTAAATGGTGGTGTCCTGCCCGCCATATCCACGATGGTGTAATAGCCGGTCGGTACGATGGGGACACCGGTGATCTGCATCGGAGCACCGACGGCTTTGATGCTGAGTTTGACCGTTGTGGACGTACCAGGGTTTGGATTGCCGAAATACGCAACTTGTGGTGTAACCTCGAGCCGAGCAATGGACTGTGGTGGAGCGATGTACTGCAACGTTGCGTTCATCGGTGGCGTGGGACGAAGGAAGCTTACGGCAACATTCCGAATGCGATCGCGCTCAGTACAGCTCCAGGGAGCAATCCACTCCAGGTAGCACTTGTAGCGAATGATTGCTTCCAATGCAATCAGGCGGTAAATTTCCTTGAGTCGGTCTTTGGTGAAGACAGCAAATGTTTTTCCCCCTGTTGCACGCGCAATTCGATCGAGTTCGCCGTTCATGCTCAATCCAACCGTGATGGCATAGAACGTGATTGCTTCACGGCGGCAGCGTGCGATGATGGTATCCGTGCTTGGTTGGGTATCAGGCTGACCATCGGTCAAAAAGACTATGATGCGGCGTACGTCGCGTGGTTTTTGGGAAAGGAGTTTTATCGCTCCAATGAGCGAATCGAGGAGGGGCGGATCGTACTTGGTCGAGCCTTGCGGGCGGATTCGTTCCATTGCATCAATGATCGGCTGTGCCGATGTGCGGAAATCGCTTTCCAAATAGGCTTCCCCCGCGAACGAGACCAGTGCAACCGACGACGGAGGCGTGAACGGAAATTGGGTAACAAATTCCCGTACACCTTCTTTCACCCAGTCCCAACGGGTTTCTGGTGGGTTTTGGTTGACCACTTCCAACATCGAGGTGCTTTTATCCACGATGAGAACGATGTGTGCTGTTGGATCCTCAAGGCTTTGCTCGCACGATACCTGGAGCGTTGCCTGCATGGAGCGGCCATTCTCGCGGATGGAAAAATCGCTCGGTTGGAGATTCTGGTACTGGTTTCCCCATTGGTCGAAGGCGATGAATTGGGAACGGACGCGCGGGAATGCGCTTACATCGGCATCAACGAGTGTGAATGATTGTCCCCACACCCCAGGGGTAAGCAGGACTAATCCAAGAACCCACACACAGAAGAAGAGTCGCTGCATATACGTTTGCGTGTCGAAGATTCAACAATGCAATAACCATCGCTCCGAGCGACGAAAAGACTTCGTCTCGATTGCACTCGCAATAATGCAGCGATGGGGATGTTGGTTTCATCAAATAATCTCAATCGGCGATTCGAGAATGCGGAGTGAGCGTGTGTGTGTATCCAACAATGCCCGGACACCAATCGGAAGAGTAACCTTGCTCCGAATGTGACCGATGGGGAAATTTGCCAAGAGGGGAATCTGACGCTGCTGGCAATAGTCTGCTGCAATTGCTGCGATTGGAGTACCTGTTTGTTCTGCGTCAGCTTCTCTGCTGTTGGGTGACTGCTTGGTGAATGCACCAAGCACCATACCACGGACGCTATCGAGCTTGCCTGCAAGCGCCAGTTGTGTGAGCATGCGATCAACTTTGTAGGGTTCTTCGCCAACGTCCTCGAAAAAGAGGATGCAATCCCGTGTATCCGGTTCAAACGGTGTGCCAAGCATCGAACAAAAGACGCTCAGATTTCCACCGAGCAGTGTGCCCTCTGCGGTTCCCTCGACAACCGGAACAAATTGCTCGTCGGTGTAGGTGAGTTGAACTTCGGTGGGGGAAAGGTGCTCACTTTCGAATTGAAACAGGGTTGCCTGAAACGAGCCTGCTGTCGTCGAATCGAATTGGCTTGACGCCATGGGTCCATGGAACGTAATCAGTCCGGTTTGTTGGTAGAGTGCGATCAAGAGCGCTGTAATGTCGCTGTAGCCAACGACTGGTTTGGTGCATTGCTTGAGTACATCAAAGTCCAACAGGGGAAGGATCCGCAGTACCCCATACCCACCGCGCGCACAGACAACCGCGTCAATATCAGGACGGAGCAAGAACTCAGTGAGCTCCTGTGCGCGGTCGCGGTCTGGGGCGGACAGGTATCCGGTGCTGCTATTGAGGTAGCGTCCGAGGACCACGCGGAGCCCTAATGATTCGAAGAACGCGATACCATCACGCAATTGGCGCGGCGTTACTGGGCTTGCAGGCGCGACAATTCCAACGGTCATTCCCTGTCGGAGTGCATGGGGGCGCCGTTGGAGGTGTTGGCGCTGGCTTAGCCGCAGACCAACGCTTCCAACCGCAAGGAGTCGGAGGACGTCGCGTCGAGAATACATCGAGCCTATTGAATCATCGCACGATGCGAATTTAGAACAGCACACTGGCGCATGTGCCTGTATTTTTGCGCACGCTGATGATTTCGGAAGGATGCAGGAGTGGCTGAACTGGCACGCCTGGAAAGCGTGTGTACCCGATGAGGGTACCGAGGGTTCGAATCCCTCTCCTTCCGCACTGATTCCTGACCAAGCGCCTTGTGTATGAGTGATGAACGTCACCGCGACATTGATGCTGATGATCTGGCCACGGTTCGCGCAGTCCTTGCAGGGGATACCAATGCATTCGCTACCATTGACCGCAAATACCGTCGCCGCCTCTACGTGCTGATTCGCCACATCATCCGCAATGACCGCGATGCCGAAGACTTGGTCCAGGATACGCTCTTGAAAGCGTTTCGTGCACTGGAATCGTTCAAGCCTGAGTACTCGTTCGAAAAATGGCTCTTCAAAATCGCCTCGAACACCTGCATTGACTACCTCCGCCGAGCGCGTTTTGCACCGGAGCCTCTCCGCCTTGATGACAGTGATGATGATGCGCCACCGCGGCAGTATGCCGATCCCAATAGCCCACGGCCGGATGAGGTGCTCGAACACGCAGAACGCCAGGAAATTCTCCGTGCTGCGATAGCGTCGCTCCCGGAAAAATATCGTATCGTAATCCACCTCCGGCATGAGCTGGAGCTCGACTACAACGATATCGCCGCGCGATTGGGCGTGCCACTGGGAACGGTCAAAGCCCACCTGTTCCGTGCACGGCAGCTTCTGCTCAAAAAACTTGAACCTCACCGCCACCTTTTCCAACCATGATGTCTCTGCAACGACTGTTATACGTTCTTGCGGTTGCTGTGTTCTTCTTTGGCGGCTGTGGTCGCCAACAACAAACAACGTCGGTCCTGCGTGTTTGGCATTTCTGGAGTGCACCACAACACCAGTTTGTCTTGGATTCGCTGGTGCGCCAGTTCGAACGCCAGTACGATTGCCGAATTGAACTCACACCATTGAGCTGGAGCGAAGGGAAAACCAAGCTCATGGCCGCATTCAGTTCGGGAACTGCTCCCGATGTCCTTGAACTTGGTTCGGACTGGATCGCACAGTTTTCCTCCAGCGGGGTATTGGCTGAGCTCGCGCCCGATCAGGTGGAACCATCCGCGTGGCTGCCGTGGGCGTTGCCACCCTGCATGTGGAAGGGGAAATACTACGCTGTTCCTTGGCTTGTGGACACGCGGGTATTGTTTGTCAACACTGCCTTGCTCGAGCGTGCTCGTGTAGCGCTCCCCTCAACGCTCGATGAATTGGTCGAGGTGTGTCAGGCGGTGCAAGACCGAACCGGTGCCGCTGGCTTTGGTGCCACAGGTGCTGATGAACACCGGCTCTACAAGAAAATCTTGCCATTGATGTGGACGCTGGGCGGAGATGTCCTCGATAGCAATGGGCGGTGCGTTCTTGCATCAGAGGCAAATGTTCGAGCCTTGGAACTCTATGCAGCGCTCTCGCGAACGGGAATCATCGACACACAAAAGCAGCTCGACGCAGCGTTCGTCCGCGGGGAGATTGCTGTCTGGAATTCTGGAAGTTGGCTTATTGACAAGATTCAACAAGAACAGCCCTCGCTCCCATATCGTACGGTCGTAATGCCAGGAGCTACTGCCCAGTTGCCGGGTATTTCATTTGCAGGCGGGGAATACTGGGCCATTGCTCAAACCAGTAACACCAAAGACCTTGCCCGTGCATTTATCCGCTTCATGACCAAGGCCCAACACGTGCTGCACTTTTGCCAGCGTATTCCCGAAGCAGGATTTCCTGCACGGCGGGATGTCTATGGCGATAGCAGCTTGGTTGTTCATCCAGCCAAGCGCACCTTTGCAGAGCAACTCAACGCTGCACGGATGACGCCGGTTCATCCCCGTTGGCTTGATATTGAGCGGATCATCGAAGCAGCAGTCGTTGATGTGCTCTACGGGCGAATGGATGCACGCACTGCACTCCGGAGCGCTCACACCAAAGTGACGGAGGTACTTGGGCAGCGCTAGCCAATTATGACCCGCTGAGAAACTCGACGCTTCGTTGCATACGGATCGGCTGAGGGTAGAGACTCATGAGCTGGAGAAATTCCTCCGGGATATCCGTGCGAACGTTCAAACCCAGTTCTTGCGCCATCTGCGGAGTGATGGGAAAATCGTGCGTCCATTGGCCAGAGGTCAGCGCCGTTGCAACGCGTTCGACAACCTCGGCCGGATAATTTTTGGCTAAGAGCTCGGCGACAGCATGCCGCATTTGGTCGAGCGCTTTTTCGGCAATGTCGGCGAGAATGAGAGTGCGGTCGTCGGTCTCGTTGATGTCTTTGGAGCGGCGGAGTGCGACAAGCGACGGTGCTGGGAATTCTCCAATTTGTGGATCAATCGGGCCGAGGACGGCATTCTTGCTCATGATGATTTCGTCGGCGGCAAGCGCGATGAGCGTCCCACCACTCATGGCGTAGTGGGGAACGATGACGCGTGTTTTTCCGCGGCGTCGTTGAATAGCGCGTGCGATCTGGAGTGCAGCAATCACCAAACCACCCGGAGTATGGAGCACCAGATCAATGTCGCGATCCTCGTCGGTGCTTTCGAGTGCCCGGAGCACGTCTTCTGAATCTTCCATGCTCAAGTATTTGAGCACGGGGAATCCCAGCAGCCGCATTGTTTCTTGACGATGCACGATCAGGATAAGCCGGCTTTTGCGCTGCTCCTCGATTCGTGCAATAAGCCGCTGCCGTGCCGCTTCGATCAGGCGTTGCCGAAGGATCGGTTGCAGCGAGCTGATCATCACAAAGAGCCAAAACAGCGAGACAATATCCATCCTTCCTCCTTACGCGTAGTTGATATACGATCGGTTGTACTCGTCGCCAAAGAGAGCACGATATCGCTTCCGCGCAAAGATGCGGTAGAGTACCGCTCCCGCGATAAACCCACCGATATGTGCCCAAAAGGCAATCCCACTTGCCGATTCGGTAATGGCAAGCACGGTGATACCGCTGATGAGTTGCCCGACGAACCATAACCCGATGTAGAGCAAGGCAGGCAGTTCAACAAAATATGGCAGAAACAGCAGCGGGATAAAAAACACAATCCGACTGTGAGGGAATAGAAACATGTAAGCTGCCATGACGCCCGAAATCGCTCCCGATGCACCGATTGCTGGGATGGTCGAATCCGCATGGAGAAACACATGGGTCAATCCAGCAACAATGCCAGTGAGCAAGTAAAACACAAGGTATCGGAACGAACCCATACGATCTTCGACGTTGTCTCCGAAGATGTAGAGCGTCCACATGTTACCGAAAAAATGCCCCCAGCCACTATGAAGGAACATGTTTGTCAGGAGCGGTGCAAATCCCGTCGGATGCCCTGTCCACTTTGCCCATTCTGGGTCAGTAATCGAGAGCGGAACTAAACCATAAATGTGAATCAGCGTTTCGAGTTCGTAGCTCGATAGCGTCAGTTCATAGATGAACACCACGGTGTTTGCCAGGATGATGAGCCAATTGACAAGGGGCAACTGTCGCGATGGGATGGTATCATGCAAAGGGAACATCGGTCATCCTTGGGTAGTGCTGGCGCGAAGTTAGTGCCTGAAATCAAAAAGCGCTGATGCGAATGCGTGCACCAGCGCTCATGCGCAGTCGGGGTGAGAGGATTTGAACCTCCGGCCCCTTCGTCCCGAACGAAGTGCTCTACCGGGCTGAGCTACACCCCGAGCAGGCGCGAAAATACGGCAAGACGTCCTGCTCCCGCATCAAATTTTCGGTGCTGTTGTTCGTTGCAGCGCTGTTGTACATACCACCGGTCGAGACTTGATGGAGACGTTACATCTGGAAATCGGTACGCACTGGCTGTGGCTTGCAGGTATGTTTCTGGCCATCGTCGTCGCAACAGTGTGGTACTACCACCGTCACCGCGCGTTGCTCACAGCTCGGCAGCGTGTGACGCTGAGTGTGCTGCGCTCGCTGGGTCTTGGGCTGCTTGCGGTGGTACTCTTGATGCCAGTCGTGCGGATGGTGTCTTCCCATCGTGAATCACCACGTGTTGCGGTCCTCGTTGATAACTCTGCTTCGATGGCACTGCGCGATGGTCGCTTCGATCGAGCAGCGCTGGTACGCCGAGCATTGGAGGGCATCCAGCGTTCGTTCCCCACCGAGAGTATTCTTGCGTATCGCTTCGGGAGAACTGCCGAGCAGCTTGCGGCCTTTGTGCGCGATTCGTTCCGCCTCGACGAGCCAGCGACGAATTTGGAGCTACCGCTCACGATGCTTGCTGATCGGCGTGATGAGAACGTGCAAGCAGTTGTCTTGGTTACCGACGGAGCCTACAACACCGGTGGCATGCCGCTCTATGCTGCTGAAAGCTTTGGCAAACCTGTGTTCGCAGTCGGTGTTGGTGACACGGTACCGGTCAAGGATGTCGCCCTTACCTCGATTGTAACCAGCGAGCGTGGCTACAAGGGAGTGGAACTGCCCGTGCACATCGGTTTCACTGCCGATGGCGTTGAAGCCGATGCAACGGTTGTCTTGTCAGAAAACGGAACAGAGGTAGCTCGGACAACCGTGCACTTATCACCCAGCCAGCGATTCTATCGAACGGTGCTTGCCTTCACGCCAAAAGCGGAGGGAGTTCGCAAGCTTACCGCACACCTTCAGCCTGTTACAGGAGAATACACCACGCTCAACAACACACGATCCGAATTTGTAACCATCTTACCCAACGAACGCCGCATTGCGCTGATTGCTGGGTCACCGAGTCCAGATGTTGCATTCATCACTCAGCTTCTGAGCACCGATCGAAGCATCCGACTTCAACCATTCATCCAGAAGTTTGGCGCCGAGTTCTATGGTGCCGCGCCCACGGCTGCAGACTTGCGCGCAGCCGAGAGCATTGTGTTGGTAGGTTTTCCGATTGCATCGTCGCCAGAAAATATCCTCGCACTCATCGCTGAGGAAGCTCGCCGAGGCAAACCCATTCTGTTCGTTGCGTCGTCAGGTATCGATAGTCGGAAACTTGGAATGCTCGAACCATTTCTGCCGTTTACCATCGAACGATGGGGTACCGCTGAAATGCAAGTAACCTGCCAGCTCACCGATCGGGGCGCTTCGCATGCACTCATGCAGGTTGGCCAAAGTGGTGGGGATGTGTGGAACACGCTGCCGCCGATCTTCCGGCCCGAGGTATTCATCTCGCCCAAACCAGGTGCGGAGGTTCTGGCCAATATCAAGGTTGGGACGACCACGCTTGATGAGCCACTCATTCTCGCCCGGACCAACGGCAATCAGCGCACCGTTGCATTGCTCGGCTACGGTCTTTACCGCTGGAAACTTCTCGGCGAAGGTATGGAGGCATCGCGTGGCGGACGTTCAACATCGGTGCTGCAGTCGTTCCTGGATAACACGCTGCGGTGGCTTGCAAGCAACGAGAATGCAGAGAAGGTCCGTATTCGCACCAGCAAACGACATTACACAAGCGGTGAGCCGGTTGAATTTATTGCCGATGTCCACGATGATGCACTTCACCCGATTGATGACGCAGTGGTAAGCGTCACGGTCCGGCGGAGTGATCAACAGTTTGATGTCGTGCTCCAGCCTACCGGGAATGGACGCTACCTTGCAACGCTTGCATCCCTGTCGGGAGGTGATTACGCCTTCACCGGAAAAGTGATGCGTGGCAGCCAGCTCTACGGTACCGATGTAGGGCGATTCACGGTGGGTGAAATTGCGCTCGAGTACCAGAACCTGCGCATGAATGCGGAACTATTGCGTGTCCTTGCCGAACGGACGGGAGGTGCATTTGTCACCGCTGACCAATTCGATGCAGCCAAGCTTTGGGCACGCATTGAGTCACTGCCAACATTCCAACCGCGGATCATCACCGAAGCACGGACTATTGCCGTCTGGAATCATTGGCTATTGCTGGCGCTGGCGATCGCTGCGTTAGCGCTCGAATGGTACCTCCGCAAACGCTTTGGGGTTATTTAGCCTCGGCGTATGCTGCCGTTGGCGGGCACACGCACATGATGTTGCGGTCGCCGTAGGTGTTGTTGATACGTGCAACAGAAGGCCAAAACTTTCGTTCTGCGACAAAGGGCAAGGGGAATGCTGCTTTCTGTCGCGAGTAGGGATGGGACCATTCGTCGCTTGTGACCATGCGCTGGGTATGCGGAGCGTTTTTGAGGACGTTGTCGGTTCGGTTGGCGTGGCCTTGTTCAATCTCGTCAATTTCAGCTCGGATACTGAGCATTGCCTGGCAGAAGCGGTCGAGCTCCTCGAGTGATTCGCTCTCGGTTGGTTCAATCATGAGCGTACCGGGAACCGGGAACGAGACCGTTGGAGCATGAAAGCCGTAGTCCATCAGCCGCTTGGCAACGTCTTCGGCATCCACGCCGGTTCGCTGACGGAAGGGGCGAAGGTCCACGATCATTTCGTGTGCGACAAATCCACTTTCGCCAACATACAAGATGGGGTATGCATCCTGAAGCTGGACTTTGAGGTAGTTTGCTGCAAGCAATGCAACCTGCGATGCACGACGTAATCCCTCAGCGCCCATCAGCCGAATGTATGCCCACGAGATCAGCAAGATGCTTGCGCTTCCCCACGGAGCGGACGCAACGGTACCGATGCTTTGGTGATGATCGTTGCTGGGGATAACTGGGTGTGTCGGTAGGAACGGTGCAAGCTCTTTTCGAACTGCAATCGGCCCCATACCTGGCCCACCGCCCCCGTGTGGTATGCAGAAGGTTTTGTGCAGGTTGATGTGGCACACGTCGGCGCCAATGACACCAGGGGAGGTGAGTCCAACTTGCGCATTGAGATTGGCACCGTCCATGTACACCAAGCCACCGACATCGTGAATTCGTTGGCAAATGGTGCGGATGTGTTCTTCGAAGACTCCATGCGTGGAAGGGTAGGTGACCATCAAGCAGGCGATTTGGTCACCGTACTCAGAGAGTTTGCGTTCGAGGTCTTGGCGGTCAATGTATCCGCGCTCGTCGCTGGCGACGACGACAACCCGGAATCCTGCCATCACCGCACTAGCGGGATTGGTACCATGCGCCGATGCGGGTATGAGCGCTATCCGGCGATGATGTTCGCCACGGCTGCGATGGTAGGCACTGATGACCAGCAAGCCAGTGTACTCACCTTGCGCACCGGAGTTCGGTTGGAGGGAAACAGCATCAAGACCAGTAATCGTTGCCAGATCACGTTCCAGCTCGGCAATGAGTTCGCGGTAGCCGTCGGCTTGGTCGAGGGGAATAAATGGGTGGAGTTGGTTGAACTCAGGCCACGTGATCGCCATCATTTCGACGGCAGCATTGAGCTTCATCGTGCACGACCCCAAGGGGATCATCGAGTGGACCAACGACAGGTCCTTGTTCTCGAGTCGCTTGAGGTAGCGCATCATTTCTGTTTCGCTGTGGTACGAGTTGAAAACCGGATGCTGCAGGTATGGCCGAATGCGGGCAAATGGTGCGGGAAAGGTCGTTTCGTCGGCTATGACCATACCATTGGAAAGCGAAACTCCAAGCGCATCGGCAAAGACAGCTACGATGTCGGCAACGTCGCGGTCGGTGGTTGTTTCGTCCAGGGAAATGCCAATGGCGCCATCGGAGAAATAGCGGAAATTGATCTGCCGCGCCAGTGCAGCATGACGAACGGCTTCTTGCTGTTGTCGGCTCAGGTGGAGGTAGAGCGTGTCGAAGAAGAGCTGATTTTTCTGCTCAATGCCCATAGAACGGAGTGTGGCATTCAAACGTGCCGTCAATCGGTGAACGCGCTCAGCAATACAGCGCAGTCCCTCGGGGCCGTGATAGACCGCATACATTGCAGCGACGTTCGCCAGCAATGCTTGAGCAGTGCAGATGTTGGAGGTTGCTTTATCGCGCTTGATGTGTTGTTCGCGGGTTTGGAGCGTCATGCGATAGGCTGGGCGGCCTTCAGCATCAACGGAGACACCAATGATGCGTCCAGGCATATAGCGAATGTAGCGTTGCTGACTGGCAAGAAATGCCGCGTGCGGGCCGCCATAGCCGAGCGGTACGCCGAATCGCTGTGCGGAGCCGACAACAATATCAGCACCCCACGCACCAGGCGGTTCGAGCAGGCAGAGCGCGAGCAAATCGGTGGCAACGCAGAGCAAGCCTCCAGCAGCGTGAAGCTGATCGGCAAGCTCGCGATAATCCTCGATGGCCCCAACACCATTGGGGTATTGCACAACGCCTCCGAGTGTGTGTTCGTCGAGTCGCCAGGATTGCCAGGGTGCAATCCGCAGCTCAACACCGAGCGCGCTGCAGCGAGTCGAAAGCACTGCAAGCGATTGCGGGAACAGCGATGAATCGGCGTAGAGAATGTTGCGGGTGCTGTCACTGCCGGCGATCGAAAACATCATGTGCATCGCTTCTGCGATTGCAGTGCCCTCATCCAGTAGCGAGGCGTTCGAAATTTCCATCCCGACCAGATCGCTGACCATTGTTTGAAAGGTCAGCAGTGCTTCAAGTCGTCCTTGGGCGATTTCTGCTTGGTAGGGTGTGTAGGGTGTGTACCAGCCCGGATTTTCGAGCATGTTTCGTTGGATAACTGCAGGGGTGATTGTCCCGTAGTACCCCATACCGATGTACGACCGGTAACGACGGTTTTGTGCTGCCAGTACGCGGAGACGTTCGAGCACTTCTACTTCCGTCATTGGTGCCGGCAGGTCCAGATCCTTGGGAAGCCGAATATCGGCGGGCACAACAGCCGCACTGAACTCGTCGAGAGACGAAAAGCCAACGCTGGCAAGCATCCGTTCGATGTCGGCAGTACGGGGACCGATGTGGCGTTGGGCGAAGCGATCGCAGGATGGATTCATGGCTGGAGGTGGTGGAGGTAGATGGCAACAAAATCAAAAGCCCACTTGGTCTGAGGAAGTGGGCTTTGGGTGCGGAACCGACGGGACTTGAACCCGCGACCTCTGCCTTGACAGGGCAGCGCTCTAACCAGCTGAGCTACGATTCCACCACGCAACGAATCAGTGGACATAAGGGGACTCGAACCCCTGACCTCTTGAATGCCATTCAAGCGCTCTACCAACTGAGCTATATGCCCACAGCGGTTCGTCATCGGTGCGCAAAAATACGGTGCACACACTCGTCTCTGCAAGTTGCTCTTCCAAGGCCATGATCGGCGGTGCCAGTGGTGCGGCAAATGTTGTGCATATTTGCAGGAGAAACCGACGCCTATTGCTGCTATGCTTTATCCTGCTGTCGAAGAGACGCTCTACGAACTGCTTGAGGAACGTGCAGAAGACGTCCGTACTCTGCAGGCAAAGCAGCTCTGGGAATCGGTCCTGGCAGCGAAAGCAAATCCGATTACGACGGGGTCGCGTGCTCTCTTTTTGCATTGGTCGGCAGCGGCAACAGTTCAACTTGTCGGGGACTGGACGTTCTGGCAGCCCAGTGCACCGATGCACCGCATCGCGGGTACACAACTGCACTACATCATCGAGGAGTTCCCGGAGGATGCGCGATTGCAGTACAAGCTGGTTGTTGATAGAGTCTGGCAACTTGACCCTGCCAATGGACGGATCGTCGAGGAAGGGTTCGGATATAACAACGAATTTTGGATGCCCCGCTATCGAGACACATCGTGCCTGGATATTGGGCGCATTGTTCCTGCTGGGACGATCGAGCAGAGAATGATCGAGAGTGCAGTGCTTGCCGCGCATCGCGAAGTGTTTTTCTACACACCAGCACTCGAACCACTACCTCCGACGATGAAGCTTCTGTTGGTCCACGATGGACACGAAGCGATTCGCTTAGGGAAATTCCCGCAGATACTCGATAATCTCCATGCGTTAGGACTGATTGCGCCGACGGTAGCATGCTTTCTTTCGCCGCGTGATCGCAACATTGAATACGCTGCCAGCGAGGCTTACATCCATTTTTGCGTCGAAGAACTTCTGCCTATCATTACCGATTACTATCGCGATCGCGGGATCAGCGTCGCTGACTCCGCCGAGAATGTTGCCGTCACGGGAGCATCGCTGGGTGGATTGCTGGCAACCAAAACTGCGCTGCTGTATCCCAACAGTGTTGCCAATGTGCTGGCACAGTCGCCATCATACTGGTGGAATCACGGAGAAATTTTCCGCATACCAGCGCTACGACAAGCCGGGAGCCTGCGCGTGGTCATTCAAACAGGCACCATTTGCGATGCCCGCGATCTTGCGCTGCTGATGGCGCGCCGTCTCCGTACGCTCGGTGCTCATGTTGAGTATCGGGAATATTCCCAAGGCCACACCTGGGCAAACTGGCGCTCGACGTTCGCTGATGGTGTGCGGTTACTGTTTCCACCTGCATCGGAAATTTCCACTCTCTAAGGGTTCAACCATGGAACGCACCGTTCTCTGTATTGCTGGAGCACTCTTTGGGCGACCGTTTTTGCTGAAAGCCAAGCGGCTCGGTTGGCGTGTGTACCTGATGACCGAGGAAAAGTACCTTCACGAGGCATGGCCACGCGAGTACATTGACGAGATTTTTGCTGTCCCGGATTTGTACGATGAAAAAGTCGTCCGGAACGTTGTGACCTACCTTGCCCGGACAACCCGTTTTGATCGCATCGTGGGTTTGGGGGAATTCGACATCGAGGTCGCAGCCGCACTGCGCGAGCATACACGCATCGGTGGAATGGGGGAAACAACTGCCCGCTACTTCCGCGATAAACTTGCCATGCGCATGAAAGCACGCGATGAGGGAATTCGTGTTCCAGAGTTTGTGCGGATACTGCACCACCCAGATGTTGCCGACTTCATGGAGCGCGTCGAGCCTCCGTGGGTACTCAAGCCACGGATGGGCGCTTCCTCGGCGAAAGTGCGGAAAGTGTACCATCCGAGCGAGGTCTGGGAACAACTCGAGCAGCTCGGTGACAAGCAGTCGTTCTACCTGCTCGAGCAATACATCCCCGGCGATGTGTATCACGTTGATTCGATCGTGTGGAAGTACAAACCGGTTTTTGCGACGGTATCGCGCTATGGTATGCCGATGCTCGATCTCAATACGAGTGGTGGCATTTTCACAACGCGAATGGTTCGCCGCAATAGCGAGGAAGAACGCGCGCTCAAGAAGATGAATGCTGCAATCATCAAAGCATTCGGGCTCCGTCAAGGCACGACGCACATCGAGTACATCCGAAGCCGTACCGATGGGCAGTTCTATTTCCTCGAAGCGGGTGCTCGTGTTGGCGGAGCACGCATACCCGACGTGATCTGGCATGCGACGGGGGTTTGTCTCTGGCACGAATGGGCTCGGCTCGAACTTCGCGATGATGATGAGTACACACCGCCCAAGCCCGAACGGTACTATGGCGGTGCCATCTTCACGCTGGCGCGGCAGGAGTGGCCCGACATGAGCGCATACACAGATCCCGAAATCTGCTGGGTGCAGCGCAAGAAACACTACGCCGGCCTCATCCTCAAATCCCCCAGTCCTGATCGTATCGAGGAATTACTTGCTCAGTACTACCCACGTTTCGTGCAGGATTTTATGGCACACGTTCCGCCAGAGCTGACCAAAACTTAGTAGTTCGATTCATCGCGCCAGATGGCGATTGTCCAGGGATCGCTTGCACGGTTACGGATAAGCCGGAGATTGACCCGACCCTGGATGCGGACAATATCACTGGGGGAAAAGGTGATCGTCAACACAAAGCCACGCGCAATGTCGTAGGTCAAGGAGTCGCCTGCTGCCAGTACGACGTCGTTCCAGAGCAGGTCGAGAGACTGTGCTGCCTGGAATAACCCGTTGGTGGCGAGCATCTCTTCGTCTCGTCCCCACGACAGGTCAACCCCACGGTCGTAATTGCGGTAGAGAAACGTAAACGTTGGAGCAAGGAGCTTGCCGTACGTGAGCGTATCTTTGGTCAGGTACGCAATGCGAAAGTTTTGGAAAACACCATCAGGGGACCGTTGGTCACTAAGTCCAGCGCTGCTGGAGGGGGTATCGAGCAGTCGCGGTGCGAATGGGTTCGTGCAGCCACCCGCAAGGAGAAGGAAACAGCAGAGCACTGAAACGCCAGTACGCATGGTCAGTTGACTAAGAGTGCTTTGAGTGTGCTCCACGTGTCGGGTATCGAGTCGCTGGCTGCTGAGGGTGCGTCCCGCCAGCGGGAGATTGCCCAGAGTCCCAGCCGGTTGGGCACGATGGTCCATCGCAGCGTTCCTGCCACACGCGTGGGTACCGATGGCAGGGCTATTGGGAGTTCCAGTACATACGTTGCCACATACACTGCCGAATCCGGCAAGCGAACATCGAACCGTGCATCCGCAATTGTCAGGACGGGGGATTGATCGGGTCCCAGCCGACTAATCATCGCGACGAATGCTTGACGTTCATCGGTACGGGACCACGTTCCAAATTTATCCCCGAAGCGCGCACCGGCTTCTGCCGATGGCTCGAAGCGATATTGCTGGATGGTGGTGTATCCTTGCGACGTATCGGCAAGGCAGAGCAAATATGCTTCCGTGTTCTTTTGGCGGAGCGCATTCTGCAGGTTGCTAACAACAATCAATTCACTGGTTGGCTGGTCGAACTGAAGCGTCCCGCTGTCGGGTGGTTCGGGGGTGCGCGTTGTGAATGCGTCGCAACCCACAAGCGCTATACATACAATCGCTGCAGTGGTGTACTTAGCGAACATCGCTTCTGCCTGCAAGTGCTCGGGAAAGGGTGGCTTCGTCGGCAAATTCGAGATCCATTCCAACAGGAACACCGCGCGCGATGCGTGTAATCGTAATACCCAACGGTGCGATAAGCTTTGCAAGGTAGTGTGTGGTGACTTCGCCTTCCACGGTGGGATTGAGCGCTAAGATCACTTCCTCAACGCCGCCGTCCCGCAGCCGTTCCAGGAGTGGTTCGATTTTGAGCTGTTCGGCCGTAATGCCCTGGAGTGGATCGAGCGTGCCGTGTAGAACGTGGTAGAGCCCGCGGTACTCTCCCGTACGTTCGATGGCGAAGACGTCGCTTGGCTGTTCAACGACACAGATAATGCTGCGCTGACGGCTCTGCGAAGTGCATATCGAACAGGGGTCCTGTTCGGTGAAGGTGTAGCAAACCGAGCAATACCTGACATTGGCTTTGAGTTCGATCAGTGCGTGGGCTAAGCGCTCGACGCTTTCGCGAGGTTGGCGGAGCAAATGGAACACAAGGCGCTGTGCCGATTTCCGGCCGATGGTGGGCAACGAGCTGAGCGCTTCGATGGCGCGTTCGATCGAGGGCGAATAGATGGTCATGGCTGCTGTGATGGGTGCTGATGCGAAACTACAAACCCGCTACCGAAGGCGGTCGTGCCGAAAATACGTTCAACAAAGCGTTGTATTTTCGTAGCGAACCATCCAGCAAACCCAACGATGAGCGACACTATCCACCTTGGTCCACTGGCAACGCTGGAACGTGTCCGCACGCTGCGCCAGGAAAAAATCTACAACGAACTGCTCGATCGTGATACGACGGTCTTATTCGAGGACCCACTCGAAAACGACATGGTGCTCAACATGGGGCCGCAACATCCAGCCACCCATGGTGTGCTTCGGGTGCTGCTCCGGCTCGATGGAGAAACGGTCGTCAAGTGTGTCCCCGAACTGGGCTACCTTCATCGCGGATACGAGAAACTGGCAGAGGAGTGCACCTACGTCGAGTTCATTCCACACACGGATCGGCTTGATTACCTTGCGCCGATGTCGAACAACGTTGCCATTGCGCTGGCAATCGAAAACGCCATGGGTATCGAAGCGCCACCGCGCGCGCAGTGGATACGGACGCTCGTCTGCGAGCTTGCGCGGATTTCGTCGCACCTTCTGGCAACCGGCGCCACAGCAATGGATGTGGGAGCGCTGACAGTTTTCCTGTGGACTTTTGCCGAGCGAGAAAAGCTCTACGACATTTTCGAGCTTATCTGTGGGGCACGATTCACGACCAGCTACACGCGCATTGGCGGCGTCGCCAACGATATTCCCGATTGGGTGCTGCGTAAGATTCGGCAATGGGCCGATGAGTTTATCCCCCAGCTTGGGGACGTCGAAAACATTCTCTGTCGCAACCGAATTTTTATTGATCGAATGGCGGGTATAGGGTACTGTCCAGCAGACAAAGCCATCGCACTCGGCTTGACCGGTCCTGTCCTCCGCGCATCGGGTGTATCGCGTGACCTGCGGCGTGACCAACCGTATCTGCTCTACGATCAACTGGAGTTTGATGTCATCGTTGAAAACGACTGCGACTGTTACGCGCGATTCATGGTGCGGTTGCGCGAGATGCGCGAGTCCATCCGGATGATCCATCAGCTTCTCGATAAGCCAATCCCGGGCGAAGTCAAACTCAACGATCCGGTCCACGTGACGCCACGGAAGTACGAGGTGTACACGAAAATGGAGGAGCTTATCGCCGACTTCATGATCATCAACTTTGGACCACCCGCTCCACCAGGGGAAACCTACACTGCTATTGAGTCGCCCAAGGGTGAACTTGGCTTTTTCATCGTCGCCGATGGAACAGGATACCCATGGAAACTCAAGATTCGCTCGCCATCGGCGGCAAACTTGCAAGCAATGCCATACATGGCGGAAGGTTCGATGGTCGCCGATATTGTCGCTATCATCGGCGGGATTGATCCGGTCATGGGCGAAGCCGATAAGTAATGAGCCAGCTCGAGCACTCGACCACACTCAGTAGTGCAACTCTGATCGGCACCGAGCAGCGTCGGGAGAAAATTCTGCGGATGCTCTACCGACGCCAACCGACGCTGACCGTCGTGTTGGAAAATGTGCACGATCCGCACAATGTCTCGGCAGTTATTCGTTCGTGCGATGCTGTCGGCGTGCTCGATGTACACCTGGTGTACACCAGTGGGCAGCAGTTCCCTGAGCTTGGGGAGCGCTCCAGTGCCAGTGCGCGCAAGTGGGTGCGGCTCGTCAAGCACCGCAGCATCGAGGATTGTTACGCAGTGCTCCGCTCCAAGCAACTGCGCATTATCACAACCTGCCTTGGACAACCAGCCCAGAGTCTCTACGACTTCGACCTCACCGAACCTGTCGCAATAGCCTTCGGCAACGAGCATACGGGGCTGAGCCGAGATGCCTGTGTGCTGGCTGATGCCAATTTGGTGATTCCTCAAATGGGGATGGTGCAGAGTTTGAATATTTCGGTTGCATGTGCTGTCGTCCTCTTCGAAGCACTGCGCCAGCGGCTTGCCCGCGGTCTGTACCAGAGGCCACACCTTTCCGCACGTCAAATCGAGGAGTTGCTCACCTACTTTCTTTCGCGTTGACAATGCACCAACGCCGCATCTTAGAGCTGCTGTGGATTCTGTGCGGCGGTAGTGTCTTGGCGACGCTCGTCAGCGGTGCGATGATTGCGCTTGTGTACCATCCATCCAGTCAGGCGGTGAGCGGAGGTCTGTATCGGGCAGAAACCGCAATCACGGATGCAGTCGGGGATACCTTGCTTCGGCAGGGGGAGTGGATTGTGCTCGACAGCCTTCCCCATTCATATCGAGGAATGCTCCGCTTGGTCGGCGATAGCACTGTCCGTTGGAGTCGAGCGTTGCTCTCACACGCTGAGCTTGTGGCTCAACCTGCTGGTGCACTGTTGATCGCTGTGCATCAGGTTGCAGCGACGGTGTTAGTCTGTGCGCTGGCAGGGATTGCTGTGATGGAAATTTTGCTGGGTTACCATTGGCGATCCCATCATGCAGCTTGGATCGTGTTGCTGGTTGCTGCGTTGACTACCTCGTGGCTTGGAACTACGTTGGCAGCCGATCCACGGGCAGTGGCTGCCTATGATGTGGGGCGGGCACTCTTGACCGATAACATTCCAGCCCTGGGGGATATTCTTGCGCTCTTGCTACCAGCGACTGCCGATGTTGCTCGGCGCTTTGCACTGCATGCGATATGGCTTGGGGCGATGGTGGTACTGCTGCTGGTGTCATTGAAGCCAGAATCTGTGCGCGCGTGGAGCAGCGGTGTGGGCTTGAGTGCCAGCGCTATCGCTGCTCTCGGCTGCATTGGTGGTACCCTCAGTCCGCCTGCGATGCTGCATACCGAAACTGCACCGATTTGGCATCTGGGAATTGTCTTTGAGCTGTTGCATCACTTGCCGATGGATGCGACGATGCTGATTGTCCTTCTGTGGTGGGGCGGTGCGTTCGCTGCGGGCTTGAGCAAGCATCGCCTGGTTCGCACTCTTGGAGCTGCACTTGTCGTGGTATGGTTTGGTAGCGGCGCAGTACTTTCCATCGTGAGGCAGTAGTCATGTGTGGTATCGTCGGTATAGTTGAATACGCAGCAGCCGAACCGAGCATCACCGACCACTTGCTCGGTCGTATGAGCGACCGGCTTGCCCATCGCGGTCCAGACGATGCGGGAACATGGGTGGCTCCGAATAGGCGGTGTGGACTGGGGTTCCGGCGGCTGGCAATCATTGACCTCTCGCCAGCGGGGCATCAGCCGATGACAACACCCGACGGACGCTACACGATCGTGTTCAATGGAGAGATTTACAACCACCGCGAGCTTCGGGCAGAACTGGAAGCTCTTGGGTATCGCTACCGTTCGCGGACGGATACCGAAACGATCCTGTATGGCTATGCAGCTTGGGGTGAGGGTGTGTTCGAGCGTATGCATGGGATGTGGGCGCTGGCGATATGGGACGACCACACCGGAGAGCTTGTCTGCGCGCGTGATCGCATCGGGAAGAAGCCATTCTACTGGTGGCACCGCGACGGCCGCTTCATCTTTGCGTCGGAAATCAAAGCGATTCTAGAGCATCCAGCTTGCACGCGAGAAGTGGAATGGGAAGAACTTCCCACCTACCTTTGCTTCTCAATGACGAGCCACGAGCGCACGCTCTTTCGGGGAATCGCGAAACTTCCCGCAGCACACCTGTTGCGCCTTCGTTCCAATGGGGAGCTTGAGCTGCGGCAGTATTGGGTACCGCGTTACCGTCCGGAGGTCGGCAAACTATCTCTGCCTGAGGCACAGGAAGAAATTCTTCGGCTACTCCGGCAAGCCATCGCCGATCGCATGATGAGCGATGTGCCCTTTGGTGTGTTCTTGAGTGGTGGACTCGATTCGAGCATCAACGTCGCATTGATGGCGGAGTTGATGGATCGTCCGGTGGATACATTCACGGTTGGATTCCAAGGGTTAGAGCACTACAACGAGCACGCTTATGCTCGGCGAGTGAGCAAGCTTTTTGGTACTGCGCACCATGAAGTGCTCATCACCGATCGTGATGCATTGCCGGTACTGGAGCAACTTGTTTGGCACGAGGACGAGCCCAATGGCGATCCGGTCTGCATACCACTCTTTTTTCTTGCCCAGTTGACGCGCGCATCGGGAACGATCGTTATTCAAGTCGGGGAGGGAAGCGATGAACAGTTCGTTGGCTATCCGTGGATGCTCCGAGAATGGCGGCTGTGGCGGCGTTGGTGGCGCATGTACCAGAAGCTCCCGCAGCCATTGCGGCAGGCGCTCTACGTAATTGTCAAGCCGTTCTTCCAACAGCGAGGTGCCTACCGTGCGCTTGATTACGTTCGTCGTTCAGCAGCAAATGATCCGCTCTACTGGGGTGGTGGTGTTGACCTTGTGCCGGTTTACCTGGAGCTGCTTCTGACGCGGCAATGGGCCGAGCTTACCCAGCTCCCACGTCGGTACGCACAAAAGCTGCACGATCGAGCAGCAGCTGCTCTCCCCGATCCCACCCTGCTGCAGCAAATGGTCTGGTATGAATTCCAACACCGTTTGCCGGAGCTGTTGCTGATGCGCGTTGACAAGATCACCATGGCACATTCGGTCGAGGCACGCGTACCGTTTTTGGATTACCGCTTAGTGGAGTTCACGCTGAATTTGCCCGACCATCTCCGGCTTCCCGACGGGAAAACGCCAAAGCTCCTCTTGAAGCGTGCTGCCGAGCGGATTCTGCCAGGCGACATCATCTATCGTCCGAAGCAAGGATTTGCTGCACCTGTTGACGTCTGGATGCGAACAGTTTGGCACGACTATGCAAAGCAGACAATCCTTGACTCGTACTTTGTTCGCAACGGCATCATCAGTCGCTTTGCAGTGCAGCATTTGTTTTATTTGCTCAAGCATAAACAGCAACGTCTGGGCAAGAGCATCTATGCTTTGCTGAACTTGACGCTCTGGCATCGGCGCTTTTTTGGTGATTGTTGAACTCGTTTTGTGTGGTGCTATGTACTCCATCGAACAGCGCGACGAACAATTAGTCGGAACTCGTGCTGCGATCCGTTACCACTGTTACTTCGATCGAGCCGCGGAGCATCTGCTGCGTATCCGGATGGAAGTAGATCTGCAAGCGGGGGAGGACGCAGTCGTCCTGGTGCTGCCCTCATGGGCACCAGGGAGCTATAAAATCCGCGACTTCATTACGCACGTCGGCAATCTCAGTGCGTACGACGATCGCTTTTGCCACTTACCTGTTGAGTGGATAGGGAAAAATCGTATCCGTATCGCAACGGGTGGCGCAGTGATGGTCGCCGTTGAATACGTGTTCTATGCCAATGAGCGAACCGTTCGGACAATGCATATCACCCGCTGGCGAGCATTCCTATTTCCGGTCAACTGCCTGTTTTACGTCGAGGGGCGTACCGATGAAGTTCATCACGTCTTGCTCTACTACGATCGCTCTCAGTGGCGGGTGCTCACGACGGCGCTCTCGCCTGTTACTGTTGGTGATGCGGGAACAGAACCAGTCGTGCTTGGTGCACTCAACTACGACATCCTTGCTGATTCTCCAACCGAGCTGGGGAATCACCTTGTCGCTACCTTCGAAGCGTATGGTGCACGGCATGAAGTTGCACTCATCGCACCTGTTTCACTCAACATCGAGTGGCTTACCGAGCAGTGCAAAACAATTGTCCATACCGAAGCAGCAGTCTTCGGCGGAGTGCCCTATGACCGGTATGTGTTTTTCGTGTATGCGGGAACGAACCTGACCGGTGGCTTAGAGCATGCGCGGTGTTCGGTCAACATGTGCGACGTGCAGGCGCTCACAGATCTATCGAGGGCAAAGTCGTTGTTGGCCTTGCTGTGCCATGAGTACTTTCACGTCTGGAATATCAAGCGGATTCGCCCGCGTGAGTACGGACCGTTCGACTACACTCGGGAAGTACACTCGCCCATGCTCTGGCTTGCCGAAGGGGTGACTTCGTACTACGACGATTTGTTTGCCTACCGAGCTGGGTTCTACTCCCGTGAGGAATATCTCGATCTGCTTGCTCGCGACCATGTGGGGAAATTGCTTCGCGTTCCAGGCAGGCATGCGATGAGTGTGCGCGATTCGAGCTATCTGGCATGGGTCAAGCTCTATGCACAGTCTCCCGATGGGCAGAACCGTTTCCCCTCATACTACCTCAAAGGCGGCGTGTTGTCGTGGTTGCTCGACGTGGCAATCATTTCAGACACCGATGGTGCGCGCCGTCTCGATGATGTTCTCCGGTTGCTGTGGGAGCACTATCGCCACCGGCCAGAAACTGGACTGACCGAGGACGATGTGCTCAATGCCATTGAGGAAGTATCCTCCAAGCGTGTGCGGCAGCAGTTCTGGCATTGGCTGTCGAGCACCGACGATCCCGACATTGCAGCAGTGGTTGCGTCGTTGGGATTGGAATGGATAATTGCGCCAGTTCCGCACCAATCTGTGCTTGTTCCACCACCGCGGCGGGCTGGCCTCCAGCTGCGCAGTGAGGGCGGCCGTGTGTTCGTTGCATCGGTTGAAGATGGTTCGCCCGCTTCACGAGCGGGGATTGCCGTTGACGATGAGATCATCGCTGTTGATGGTGTTCGAGTTACATCACCCGAAGAATTCAGCCTTGTGAGTCAGTGCAGTGGTGATAGCGTGCAGCTCCTGGCAAGTTGTGATGGGAAGCTGTACACAACGATTCTGGGGCTCCCGCATGCCGAAGAGAGCTACTTGCGCATTGGTGCAGCACCATCGGATCGTGCGCAGCGCTTGCTATCACGGTGGCTTGAGCGTGCTATTGCACCGTAGGTGGTGAATGTTCTCGATTGTTGTTTTCACGATGTGTGTTATTTTGCGCTACCGAATGATTGCTCACATTTTGGAGACACACTCATGAAGCGCTTGATTTGGTCTTTCGCGGTGGGACTCATTGCCGTCGTTGCAACGGCTGCTGGGGGTAATGGCGAGTTACGCTTGCAACCACCGGCTGATGGATTCCAACCACCACTGTCACCGCGGGTTTGGCAATGCATGCCGCATGAGCAGTACGTGCCAGGGCCGCGTATCCAGCAGGCAAGTTATACCGTTTTCGATTCGTTGTTCAATGCATTCTCGTACTACGGGAGCAATCAAACCTGCGTGCTGTGGGAGCCGCAGACACAGACATTTTTGACGATCAAACGTGGGGCGCTACCACCATCGCCGGATGTGACTGATAATGGGAACAACATTTTCCTTGTTTGGACCACCGATCAAGGCCAATCCTGGCGACGTGCTGGTCCTATCCTGGAGGGGACAAAAGGCGTTCTTGCCCCGAACGGTGCTCCCCGCTACCCGGCGTTAGCGCTGCTCTATGGTGACGCGCAAATTTCAACTTTGGATGCATCAGCCGTTGCGTACTTCTCGCCGGTGACTGATGGTTCAAACTGGAGTGGTCTTGCATGTGGCTACATTCCAATGACAGCAGGCTCGGTGCCGAATAATCTCTTCCTCGATAAGTATGATGATGCAGCGCCGGATGGGAACCAGTATCTCCACTCCTATGGCACAACAGTGAATACAACGTCTTTCTCCCTCAATTCCGATGCAGTCTATGCGTTTGGTATGCTCTCCCTTTTCCCATCGCCGGCAGGGTCTGCACCAACAGCGCAGAACAATAACATTGGTCTTATCAAGGTGGATGTTTTCGGAATTGATCAGTTCATGCCGATGATTCCACCGCCACTCCGCTCGACCAACTTTGCTGATCCACAAAATGCAAATTCCCGTACCAGTTCGGAGATCGCTGTGGATATTGATGCAGAACACAATCTCTACGCAGGGGTTTTCGGCCGATTCACAGCATCGGGGGATAATGATCCAAACCGCACGTCATTCGGCGTTGCAAAGTCAACCGATGGTGGTGCCACCTGGAGTGAGCTCAATATTCTCCCGATGAGTGTCATTCAAGCTTATGCAGCCCAGGAAGGCGCTAATCCCGATTCATCTGGATTTACCTTTAGCTGGGCGTGGAACAACACCACCACCCGCGTTACTGCTGCAAAGGATTTCGTCGTGACTGGCGTGGATCAGTACAGCTTCGCGGCTCAATTCATGCTTGTTTCCGGCGGGCAAATTACCGGCATCCACTATGTTGAAGTGTACTACGCCAACGGTCAGTGGGGTATTCGCAAGATCGCTGATGCTACTCTATTTGAAGCGAACCAACAGTGGGCCTTTGATAATGGCAGCGAGATATCGCCATCCCAACTTGGCTGCGAGTTGCAACTGTGCCGGACGGCCGACTATAGCACCGTTCTATTCAAGACACTCGAAGCAAAGGTTGTGACGGTCAACAATATGGATTTTATCACCACCGACGTGGTTGTTGCCAAACGTTCTGTTGATGCGGGCCAGTGGGATGCTCTCCGCAATGCAACCGAGAGTCCTATCCTGGATCGCATTACATGGCTGCCAAAGGTTGTGCCGAATGGCTTGACCGCAGTACCGCTGTTGACGGTGCAGTCCGCAAATCGCAGCGGGACCGAATGGGATTATCTGTGGTCCAATCAGTTCTTGCTTGCCTCCGCCTCGCAAAGCCCAACCCCGGATGAAGTGTTGCGGTATCGCCAGTACGTGACGTACTCGCAGTTCGATTACGCAAGCCTTCCAGCCTGGAGTTCAGGCTCAAGTGTTGAATCGAATCCATCGCGCTCAACGATCACGCTATCGCCGAATCCCACAAGTGAAAGCGTAACCGTTGCTCTTGATGCAGACGGCACTTCCCGTGGAGCAACACTTGCGCTTGTCAACATGCTTGGTGTGGTGGTCAAGTATGTAACGCTGACACCGGGTGAGTCCACCTACACGTTCACTGTTACGGATCTACCGAGCGGCGTCTATGCAGTCCGTTATCATTCGGGCGAGACGACCGCAACGGCGACCATACGAATTGTTCGGTAACACAAATAGGGCACCACTGCTATGAAAATGTTTCTCTGTGTGCTAAGTATTGCTCTTGGTACAACAGCACTCTGGGCGGGCACCAATGGAAACCTCACTGGTACGGTCAAAGACAAAGACGGCAAGCCCGTCCAAGGGGCTACCATTCGTGTGATGGGAACTGTTCGAGGTGCAAAAGCCAAGAGCAATGGTGAGTACCTGATCATCAATATTCCGGCAGGTACTTACACAATCAAGGTCACTGCCGTTGGGTACAAGGAAAAAAATATCGAGGCTTCCATCCACGCCGATCAAACGACGACCCTCAACATCGTGCTCGAAAGTGCTGATGTGATGGGGAAGGAAGTTGTTGTGGAGTCCGCCCGTTTGAAGATGGTGGACGATAAAGCAGTTGGTATCACGCGTGGGGTGTCGGGTGACCAAATTCAGCGCACCACGCGGGAAACAGCCCAGCAGATTGCGCTCACCCAGGCTGGCGTGCTTAGTACTGGTGGTGGGCTCTCGATCCGCGGTAGCCGTCCAACAGACACGCAAGTTCGTATTGATGGGCAAGATGTTTCAGACCAAATTACTGGTGGGTTCGGCGAAGCTGCTGCGGCTGCAGGGATTCAGTATGCTCCGACAGCGTCAGCATTTGCGACTGAAGAAGTGCAAGTCCTCACCGGGAACTTCAGCGCACAGTATGGAAATGCTATGGGTGGAGTTGTAAACCAAGTAGTCAAGACCGGAAAAACCGATGGGTATGAAGGCTTTCTCCGCTGGCGAACCGACGTTCCATTCCTGTTCGGTACGGCAGGAAACGGATTGAAAGCGCTCGCACAGCAACAAGGGACGTACGAATTCGGCGTTGGTGGTCCGATACCGCTGCTTCAGCGCTCAACGTTCTTCGTCTCGACCAAATACGTCACCGAACAGTACCGTAATGCCGGGTTAGACGTTCGCGACCGTGCGGGCAACAGCATCGGACAGTTGCCCGACAATACCTCGGCAGTACGCAACATCACCGGGCGACTTGCGTTCCAGTTTACCGACGACATCAAGCTCATCGTGGGCGGAACATGGGGATTGACCAGTCTGGCGTTTGGAAACTGGGCATGGCTGTATGCCAACGCTCCCGCGATGCAACTGCGACCGAACCCCTCGACAGGACTCAACGATACCGTTGTGCTTTCTACGGTTCCAGAGCGCGTCGCGAAGGTTAATGCACTCAACAATTTCATCTACAGCTACTTTGCCCGCATTAACCACATCCTGAGCGAAACCAGTTTCTACGAGTTGACTCTCTCGTTCAACAACAACATCTCCGAAGACGGACGCCGCCGTATCTCACTGGGCGAAGGTTCGCTCATGCAAAATGGTTCGATCGTTGACCCATCGAAGGTATCAACGGCAATGCCAACCGACAACTTTTTCACGGGTTGGGATATTCTCAAACCTGCTGATGATTTTGTGCTCGATCGGTCGCGAGGAATTCAAGTTCCCAGGAACGGCTCACAGGGTGATAAAATCGTTGACTACTACGCTGAAACCTTCGGGACTGTTTATCTGGACAACGATCCTAACCGTCCGTTCTACACCCTAGTACCGAGCAACCTGACCGGATACGTCGAGGGCGGTGCTGATGTACAGGCATCGCTCAATCCGTATGGAATTACGGGCGCATTTTACACGCGTGGCAACGACGAGGGCGCAGTCAATCGTGGGTTCGAGTTCAAGAGTGCAAGCTTTTGGCAGATTGATGGGAACTATCAGCTCAACATCTTTGCCGGTGAATTCCGTCACTTGTTCAAGGCGGGAATCGATGCCCGCTACTACACTGTTCGTCGTTACTCCAATAGCCTTCCCTGGACCGGCAACCCCTTCTACGATGTGTTCACCGACCAGTGGGGTGGAGACATCTACAGCCTCACCGAAGAGGAGCGTGCCGAAGGAAGCAAGCCGAAGAATGCAATCATTTCCGCGTTCTACGTGGAAGACCAGATTTCCTACAAGAACATCAACATCAATCCCGGCCTGCGGGTTGACATCTTCGACCCCAGCACAACCTTCCGAACCAATCCTGCAGATGCAACATCCCCAGCTCGTACCACCGCTTCGATCAAGGTACAGCTCAATCCACGCTTGTACATCTCCTATCCCGTCGGGGAGCGGTCGTTCTTCTCGATTGCCTACGGTTGGTACACTCAAGTGCCGCGTTTTGCATTGCTCTACAACAACACCGTTTCGGCGCTGACTCGGGGGAATAACATCGTCGGTAATCCCGATCTTCGTCCAGAGAATGCCAAGCAGTACAATGTTGCCTACAACGTCCAGCTTTCGGACGACTATGCGCTCGACGTCCAAGCATTCTACAAGGACATCTACAGCTTGACCGGGCTTTCCTACATTCCGGACAATCGCTTCCCCTATGCTCTGTATTCCAACGGTGAGTACGGAAATGCCCGCGGTATCGAAATCACCTTCCGGAAGCGATTGACGGGTAACATTGGTTTCAATCTAAACTACACGCTCTCGTATGCACAAGGGACCTCCTCAAGCTCTGGTGCGAACTACAACGTCATTATTGCCGGTGCTGATCCCTACACCGGCGTCCGCCAATTTCCGCTGACAGAGTACCCTCTCGACTATGATCGTCGCCACCGATTCAATTACATTATTGATTTTGTCTGGGGCAAGGGCGAAGGTCCTTCCATCGGTGGTATCCACTTCCTGGAAAACGTTGCACTCAACTTTACCGGTCTGTTCCAAACAGGTGCGCCCTACACACGGCTCGATTTGCGTGGCAATCAGATCGGGGATTACAATGCCGAACGGCAGCCCTCGGTCTGGACAATGGACATGCGCTTGCAACGGACACTGCCACTTCGCGATCTCTTCGGCGATTCATTCGGCACCTCTGAGCTGATTTTCTTCCTCGATGTATTCAACTTACCAAATCTTACCGGTCCGATCTCGGTATATCCACGCACGGCTGATCCCGATAACGACGGTGTCAGCTTGTATCGCCAGCCAGGGGACTTTCCAGCTGGACCGTGGTATGCAAAGGCCGATCCAGCTAATCCCTCAACGATTGCACAAAGCCAGTACGATCGCACTGGCCGGCGCCTCTATACAGAAACCGCAGACTTCAATCGCGATGGCATCGTGACGCAGCAGGAGCAGTACCAATCGTATTTGCAGTATGTCAACGATGCCATGTCGCGCCGTCCGCGCTACCAGTTTCCGCGGACAGTGTTTTTCGGTGTGATGCTCCGTTTCTAACCCTGATAGCAGTTGAACCTTTCTTTGATTGACCAGATGCGATTCCGTCTTTTTGCCCTCGGGTTGCTTAGCAGCATTGTGGTGCTGTCTGTTCCGGCGATGGCAGCCAAGGATATAGACCGTGCAAAGTACAAGGATCGAAAGGGTCCCGCTGTTCAAGCTGCACAGTTCAATGATCTGCGCCGGAACACCATCAGCAAGTTCGATTTTTATGTAACCAATTACGGGATCCTGTTCTTGAATGTCGCACGGAACCAAGGCGGCGGATTCTGGCCGCGTGGTTCCACCAACGAGTATGCCTTTGGTGGTGGCGTTTGGTTCGGGGCAATCAAGATGATCAACGGCGAGCCGCGCAAGATGTGCGTTATTGGTTACAACCCGAACTCAGGGATTTCGTGGATGACTCCCGGCTCGATTGATGACGGTGACCTTGGGGATCGTTCTCAAGAAGCGATCCTCAAAAACCGCATCTACATGTCCACAGATTTCGTTCGTGTGACTGGTGCTCCGCGGAATCCTGCCGACGGTCCAAACTGGCCAATCTGGGATGCAAATCCCAATGATACAATGGTCAACATTGCTACCATCAAGAACCGCTCGCGATACGTTGGCTACTATATCAACGACACTACTGGGCGGAATTACACGACATACCCCAAAGGTCCGGCGTTCATTTCGCAAGAGGACATTTTCTGCGTGTACAGGGATACCGATCTTCGCGCCTACGAGATCGGAGAAGACCAAGCGCGAGCACTCGGGTATCCTTTGCGTATTCAGGTTGAACAAACATTCTACACCTGGGGATTTGGTGAGTACGGACACTTTGTGTTTGTGCGCTTCAACATCATCAATCGCTCGCCCGATACGCTCTATCAATGCTGGATGTCTGCTGCGTGCGATTTCGATCTTGCAGCTTTTCCTAACTACGCAGCCGGTGCGGCTAACGACCGTGTGAGCTACTACTTCCAGGATACCACGTTGAATTTGGCCTATCAATGGAGCAATACCGATCGTGGGGAACGGGGGAAGGGATTCGGATACGTGGGTATGACCTTTCTGGAAAGCCCCGCCGTTGATGAATCGTTTTTCATCCGCAAGGACAAGAGCTATTACCCACTGAACGAGCAGTTGGGATTGCGAACATTCCGCAATTGGGTTATCGCCAACGATCCCAACACCGATGTCCAGCGCTATGATTTCATGGCAGCAGGCACCCGTGATGGTGACACTGGCCCCGGCGACAAGCGTTTCTTGATGGCAACCGGTCCGTTCAACATGCGACCCAATGATACCGCACGCATTGTCGTTGGTGTGATTTTGGCTCCACCGGTCAAAGAGGAAGCCGATGGGACAGAAGAAGACTTAGTGAATTTGGTGCGTCGGACTCGCTTTGCACAGCGGGTCTATGACAATGGCTTTGCCGCACCGCAACCGCCGGAAGCACCCAAGGTAAGCTGGGAGCCGCTCAACCACGCCATCATTGTCAAGTGGGACACAACCAGCTACGCTTCCTACGACCGCGAAGAGAAGGGAATGGATGTGATGGGATTCCGCTTGTTCCGCTCTCGCGTTCCAACGCAGGATACTTTCGATGTGGACTTCCGTTCTCCTTCGGCGGATTATCCTGGCGGGCGCAGCCCGTTCGGTTGGAAACTTATCGCTGAATGGCGCACCCCCTCACCATTCTGGACAACCGCGATCCTGTCCGATAGCAGCGACGTCAACAGCGCTCGCTATCCGTGGATTCGCGTTTTTCCCAGAACGGCAAAGGCAAATATTCGAACGCTCTATCCCGGCTTTGTGTCGGCTACGGACGTCCTCAATGATAGCATCGTGATCGTTCGCCGAATTCCTAACACGACTACTCCGCCATGGCGGTCATTCTGGTCGGGGATCATTCCACAAGGAGCTATCAGCAGCCCCAATCGGTACGATACTCTCACGCTTGGGAAGGTCATCGTACTCCCGAATGGTCAGATCCCACCCTCTCCAACGAGCACAACCGATACGACCACAATGAATCAAGCCATGGCGAGTATCTGGTCGCAGACCGCTCGTGGCACTGTCCGGATTCAGTGGATGGCTGATGATTGGGTTGATGCACCGTGGGCTCGGCAGATTATCCGGAACTACCTCGATAGCGTCACGAACAATCGTTCCTTCCTCGATGTCGGCGATGATAACCAAGATGGTGTCATCTCGCAGGACGAAGACCTTCGCCGCCGTGAAGAAATCCTCAATAATGTTGACTACTACTACCGCGTCCTTGCCTTAGACGAAGGTGATTACCTGCAGGGTACACCGATCAAGAATAGCGTTGCTATTGACAACATCAACGTTATCCAGGCATTCGCACTTGCCAACGGTCCACATCGCGAGCCGAGCGTTACCGTGACCGAGGACCGAGACCGACTCGGTGGCCTCTACAATTTCCGCTTGCTCCCCAAAGATGCCCAACGCTTTGCGCAGCTGTATGGCGGGCATGAAATCGAGCTGGAGTTCCAACCTGCAGCATCTGCGACGTCGTTCTATCCATGCATTGACACGATTTGGAATAATACGCTCAGCATGCTCAAGGGCCTCTACGGCAATCGTCTCATCGTACGCGATAAAACGACAGGCCGACAGTTAGGCGAGTACTTCGTGCTCTACGAACCGGCTGACTGCTTGTTCGACAATTTCTTCTCGGATGTTGCCATGGTGTTCGTTTCGCCCAACACCGTTTCGCAAATCAATTCGCTTTGCGAGCAGGCACAGAATGATCCAAATAGTTTTGTCCATCCCGACAACACCGATGTCACCTACCGTGGCGGTACCTGGACCACAGACAAACCATGCTCTGCTAATACCCGAACAATCGAAGGGACTTTCGCGCTCTCGTTCGATTACTTCATCGAGCAGTATGGTGGTATCATCCGACCCTATCGAATTGAAAAACTCAGCGGGACGGCAAACACCTTCCTCGAGTTTCGTCCGTTCCGACGCACAGACATTCCCAAGCTCGAGCAGGTCGCAATCAACTACCAAACTGGCCTGTACGAGCGCTTCAATAATGGCGCAGCTCGATACGAAGTCGAATTCCTTCCGGGTGGAGTCGAAACGATAACGACCCAATTCCTCCGCGTCCGTGGTCTCGGACAGGTGGATACGCTTACCAAGACCTTCGATGTATCGTACCTCAACGTTCGAGTTCGGAACACGCTCACCTACAATCGCCCAACCCCACAGGGTGATTCGGTACAGGTGGCCTATCCGGTTGATCTGCCCCATACGTCTGTATCCCTACCTGTTGACCTGGTTGCGTACAGCCAGACGGGAACATCGGATGTGTATGTTTATCCGCATCCACGGGTGGTTCCCATCGGTTCATTCAACTTGAGTGCGTATGCCTGGCTCAACGGTCGCTACACCAAAGCCAACTTCACGACCAAAGAGGCTGTCACGCAACGGAACCAACAAGCTGGTTGTGCAAACAGAGGATGCCCAGTCGGTACGCAAGGGCGATACTATCTTTCGACAATTACTCCCGAGGGCGATACGATTGACTTCACGCACGCTCTTGTGGTTGATGGTGGTACGTTCTGGCTGGACTTTCCCGGAAAAGGTGGGCGGCAAGGTACCGCTGCAGGGCGTCAAGTTGCTCTTCCACCCGATAGTTCATCTTCGACAGAAGACTTCAAAGCCGGTGACAAGATTCTCGTTGAAATCATGGGCGGACCATTCGGGCTGCCAATGCCAGGAGCAAAAGTCTCGTTCAAGGTTAGCGATGTTACCATACCCCAAGATCAACTCACCGATAGTGACATTGACCAAGTGCTGATTGTCCCGAATCCCTACGTGATCACACATGTTGGGCAAAAGTCCTCGTACGATGCGAAGATTTACTTTACCCGACTGCCGAAGGAATGTACGATCAAAATCTACACGGTTGCTGGCGATCTGATCCGCACGATTCATCACGTTGATCAAGATGGCACCTATCGGTATGGGATGGATGTGTGGAATCTGCTCAGCGATAATTTGCAGCGTGCCGTTTCGCAAGGTTTGATCGCTGTGATCGAAACGCCAAACGGCGCGCAGACAGTCAAGAAATTTGCCATCGTCGTCGGTGGCGCACGCATTTTGGGTCGTTAACCACTGTTGGAGTTGACGGAAAAATGAAACACATTGCACGAATGCTTGCAATCACGATCGCTGGTGCTGGACTGGCGATGGCTCAGCAACAGGGCACGCAAGGTTCCTCGGCTGGCGAGTTCCGTAAGGTCGGTGCTGCTGGCGCGCAGTTTCTCAAGATTGGCGTGGGTGCCCGCGCAAATGGTATGGCGGGTGCTTTCTCTGCCATTGCCAACGATCCGACGGCGTTGTTCTACAACAACGCTGGCATCGTTGACATTGATGGCTACATGGGCAACTTCACCTATACCCAGTGGTTCGGCGGTTACTCCCACAACTTTATCGCAGGCATCATTCCTATCAGCGAGAAGTATCGCGCTGGACTGTCGGTCACTTCCTTCACGAGCGGACCGATTCCATTTACGACTGTGGAGAACGAGAATCGCCTCAATACCACCTACAGCATTACTGATGTTGCCATCGGCGGGACACTAGCAGGACAACTAACCGATCAGTTTTCCTTTGGTGTTACCGTCAAGTATGTCCAGAATGGCATCGGTGGGATGAGTGCAAGCGGAATTCTTGCCGACGTGGGTACGATGTATCGTTTTCGTGGCGTGCGGCTTGGGTTTTCGGTGAGCAATCTTGGTCCACAGCTCCAGTATTCCGGTGCGGACCTGAACTTCCGGACTGATCTCATCCGCGAACTCCAGTATCAGCAGGTTGACGCCTCCTTCTTGGTCAATCCGTACAATGCACCCATTTCCCTAAAGGCGGGACTTGTTGCGGACTTGACCTCGGAACTATTAGGCATGTACGAATCCGATCCCAACCTTGCAGTCAACAAAGAACGCGAGCATCGGTGGCTACTGGCGCTCGATTTTGAGACGCTCTCGGATGTCCCCGAGCAACTTGCCATCGGAACCGAGTACACATGGAAAGACCTGCTTTCGCTTCGTGCCGGATATCGTTTCAATCAAAGCGCGTTTGGATTGAGTGGTGGTGTCGGCATCCGTTACATTGGCAGTGGATTCGATGGTATGCTCGACTACTCAATCCAACCAACAACGACGCTTGGTATTGTCAATCGCTTTTCGCTGACGCTGCGGCTGAATTGATTCGACATCGAAGCGATACCGTCGCACATTCCAACGCGAGATAGAGCAATGCTCGCGCAGACTGACAATGATGATGGCACCTCCGCTCATTATTGCGATTGGGCTACTGCTGACACTGCAGGGCAGTCCACTTGCCGCCCGTGATGAATTTCCGATGGCAGTGTCGGTGGATCAGTTTCGCGTTGACTCTACTCGAACGAGGGTAGAAATCGCATACGCCATTGCAGATACACAACTGGTATTCCGTCCTACAGCGGAGAAGAACGTTGTGCAGGCTGCCCTGGAATTGAATATTACGATTTCCAGTGCACAGCGGGCAGATTCCATTCGTGTCATCCTCGAAAGCAACAAGCCGCGTGGGCACCAGCAACCGTCGTTGCTGGTGGGAAAACGGGTGTTTATCCTTCCTTCGGATCATTACACGATTGGGATGAGGATTCGAGATGCATATCGAGAGCGCAGCGCTCAACTCGAGCGGCGAATTCCTCTTGTTGTTCGAGCATTCGAATCACAGACACTCAGTACAAGCAGCATCCAACTTGCACAGTGGATCGCCCATGCCGATACTCTTGATCCTCGACAGGTCAACCCCTCGTTTATCAAGAATGGATTGTATATCACGCCCAACCCAACGGCAGTGTATGAGGGAACTGCCCCGATGCTCTATGCCTACACGGAGCTGTACAACCTGGACCAGTGCCAATGCGACAGCATCGAATTGCACTACCACATCCTCGATGCTGCACTCAACGAGGTATTCGATCTGCGCTATCGTCGCCCTGTGATAGGACATCAACAGGCAGAAGTTGTATCGGTCTCGCTCGATGGTCTTGCAACAGGGGCGTACTATCTGGCGCTGGGGATTGAAAGTGCTGATCGCGGTGAGCTCCAGCTTGCACGGAAGCAGTTTTACCTGGTCAATCCCGAACTTCCACCCGTGCAACCCCGAGCACTAAGCGAAGACGAACTGTTCCTACAAAGTCCATTTGCAACGATGGACGATAGGGAGCTTGCCATCGAGGCAGCATCTGCCCGATTAGCTGCGCGTCCGGCTGAACTTGAACCGTATGACCAATTGACCACGACGGCTGCACGACGCCGATTCTTGTTTCGCTTTTGGCTTCAACGCGATCCGGACCCAACCACACCCGTCAACGAGCGCTACGAAGAATTCCGCCGTGCCCGTGAGTATGCAGCCAAGTTCTATCGCACTGCGCGGTATCCGGAGGGATGGAATAGTGACCGTGGGCGCGTGCTCCTCAAGTATGGTTTTCCCACGCAAATTGATCGTGCATACTTCAACATGGATGGAGCGCATCCGCACGAAATTTGGCGTTACGACAACGTCCAGGGTGGGGTCATCTTTGTGTTCGTTGATCAACAGGGCACAGAAAATTTCGTGCTGGTGCATTCGACGGCGCTCAATGAAATCCGGAACGAAAACTGGTATCGGCAGTTTGCGATGCCAAATTACCTCGACCCCAATTCTCCGATTCGATAACTGGCAGTATGCTGGAACTCGTACTTCGGGGCGTAGGGTGGCTCGCCTGGCAAGCGGGGATGACTGGGCGACGAGTACTGGCAGAGCTCATTGGAACCATCCTTTACATTGCTGAACCCTCTCGGCGACGCTTGACGATCGCAAACCTTCGTCGTGCCTATCCAGAGTTGAGGCATCGCCAGCTTTCTGACCTTGCACGAGAAAGCTATCGCAATCTGGCGACGGTATTTCTGGAATTGTTGGCAACACCCTACGTGGCACCTTCTCAGATCCATCGCATGTTTCGTTTCAGAAATCCGCATCTTGTTCAGCACAAACTGACGGAAGGGAAGGGCGTTATCCTTGTGAGCGCACATCTTGCAAATTGGGAATGGTCGGCGTTAGCAGCAACAATCGAGTTTGGTAAGCCTCTACTGGTCGTTGTGAAGGAGCAACGTAATCCTCGCTTCAACGCATGGCTGGACCGCGTCCGCCGCAGCACAGGGAATGAAACAGTACCGATGTTCCGAGCAGCGAGACGAATGCTCCAATGGCTCAAGACTGGCGGCATTGTAGCTCTCTTGGGGGACCAAGCTGCCGAGCCGACAAGCGATGTATTCGTGCCGCTCTTTGGTCAGCTTGCAGCTACATACAAAGCACCCGTCGTCCTTGCCCGACGCAGCGGGGCAGCACTTGTTTTTGCATATTGCCGCCGTGCTACTGATGGATCCTACGACGTGTTCTTCGAAACACTCCCCGAAGCAAATGACGAGCAGATCCCCGTCGAGGAGGTGGTCGCACAGTATAACCGCTTGCTCGAAACAGCAGTGCGCACTGCACCGGAGCAATGGGTCTGGCAACATCACCGTTGGAAATATCAACCACCCCAGTCACGATGAACATCTCTCTTGATGGACACACTGCGCTTGTTGGCGGCGCCACAAGCGGTATTGGATGGGCAATTGCAGAGGCACTCGCTCGGGCAGGGGCACAGGTCATCCTTGTGGCTCGCTCTCAAGAGCGTCTCGAGCAGCGACTGCGTGCACTTGAGGCACAAAGCACAAAACAGCACTACGCAGTTATGGCAAATTATGACTTGCCAGAAGCACCCCAAGCAATTCTCTCCTCACTCACACACCAGAACATTACGCCTGACATCATCATCAACAACGCTGGTGGGCCAGCTCCTGGCAGGATCGTGGATGCATCGCGCGGGGAGTTCCATCGTGCGCTCGATCGGCTTATCCTCACGACACACGAACTTGTGCACGCATTTTTCCCAACCATGCAGCAAAAACAATGGGGCAGGATCATCAACATCATTTCAACCTCGGTTCGCCAACCGATCGAGGGATTGGGTGTATCGAACACCATTCGTGCCGCCACTGCCGCATGGGCGAAAACGCTTTCGATCGAGGTGGCGCCATACGGAATTACAGTCAATAGCATTCTCCCCGGCGCGACATTGACCGAGCGGCTTGAGGAAATTATTCGTCGCCGTGCCAATGAGCAAGGAATTCAACCCGACCAAGTGGCCGAGCAGATGCGCCACGAAATCCCGATGCAGCGTTTTGGTAAGCCCGAAGAAATCGCAGCACTCGCTGTTTTCCTCTGCTCAGACTATGCCGGCTACATCACAGGGGAATGCATTCGCGTTGATGGCGGGCGGACCCGTTGCCTATAGCAGAAAAGCGACACTGCTGGCAGTGTCGCTTCCGAAGTAGCGGGGGCAGGACTTGAACCTGCAACCTTCGGGTTATGAGCCCGACGAGCTACCAATTGCTCTACCCCGCGATCATTGGCAATGCAAAAATACGCAATCACGGTTCAATGATGCAATAGCTTGTCACAAGAAGCACCTAATTTTGCGGTTGCATTTTCCAGCCACTTCCGACCATGCGTATTCTCCTTTCTTGGTTACGTGACTACATTGAATGGACAGGCTCAGTCGAAGAGATTGCGACCACCTTGGTGCGGTCCGGTATTGAAGTCGAAGCGATAGAGCACGTTGGTCTCACGTCTAATGGTATTGTCGCAGCACAAGTGCTCGAAGTCGGACCGCATCCGAATGCAGATCGGTTGCGTGTGTGCACCATTAGTGATGGGCACACTGAGTACCGAGTCGTCTGCGGGGCTCCCAATGTCGAAGCTGGATTGCTGGTTGCGTTTGCTCTGCCAGGCACAAGTCTTCCGAACGGTACAGCGATAACTGTCCGCACAATTCGGGGTGTCGAATCACACGGTATGATTTGTTCTGCCTTCGAGCTGGGAGTAGGTGATGATCACGATGGTATTCTGGTGCTCGATAGAACAACGAAGCCGGGAACAGATCTCCAGGCACTGTTTCCTCCGGATGTCGTTCTGGAAATTAGCATCACTCCCAACCGTGCCGATGCACTCTCACACTTTGGCATAGCACGAATCCTTGCTGCACGAACACACCAGCAAGCCCACTTACCAAGGGTAGAGGTTGTTGAGCAGACGTCTGCTCCCTGCACCATTGAAATTGCCGATCCGGACCTCTGCTGGCGATATGCTGCGCGCGTGCTGGAGAATGTTACGATTCGTCCATCACCGCAGTGGTTACGAGCACGCTTGGAACGTGCGGGATTGCGACCGCGTAACGTCGTGGTTGATGTTACCAATTACGTCATGCTCGAGTGTGGCCACCCCTTGCATGCGTTCGACTTCGATATGGTAGAGAATGGACACATCGTTGTCCGTTGTGCTCGGAATGATGAAACGCACATCGTGACGCTCGACGGTGTGACGCGACAGCTGGATACCTCGATGCTGTGCATTTGTGATGCAACCAAACCGCTGGCAATTGCCGGTGTCATGGGCGGTGCAAATTCTGCAATCACTGACAAGACGCAACGGGTGCTGCTGGAATCAGCTTACTTCCACCCTCCTTCGATCCGACGTACTGCCAAGACACTCGGCCTGCAAACGGATGCATCGTATCGTTTTGAACGGGGAGCCGATATTGAAATGGTCCGATATGCGCTCGATCGTGCATCTGCTTTGATTGCAGAATTAACCGGCGCTCGCATGTCCGAACCAATTGACGTCTATCCGCGACAATGGGTCCCGCCAGTGCTTACACTTCGCATGGAACGTGCCGAACGCATACTCGGCACCCAGCTCGATTCTCAAACAGTGGCAGAGTCGTTGCGTCAGGCGGGCTACAAGGTCCACGAACACACTACCAACCATCTTTCAGTGCAGGTGCCCTCGTATCGCCGAGATGTCTCCGCCGAAATTGATGTGATCGAGGATGTAGCGATTGCGATTGGATACGATGCGATCGAACCATCACAAGCAGCAGTTGTTCCCTTTGCAGCGCGCAATATTCCGGTGCACCTGCAACCATCGCCGCATCGCGATCGTCTCCGGGATGTACTCTCGTGTCTGGGTTTTCACGAAACGCTGAGCTACCATCTGCAGGCACCGGAAACTGTGCTCGATGAGAGTGTGACAGTTGAAGTGGCCAATGCGCTCGGACGTGAGCGGAGTGTTCTGCGTCAGTGGCTGTTTCCCTCGATGCTGGAGAACCTGTCGCGGAACGCGCGCTATGGAGCCGAAAGCATTCGACTCTTCGAAGTAGGGAAGACCTTCCGTCTTTGCTCTGGCACAGAAGGCTCCGTTTGCGAGGAGGAACGCCTTGCGGTTGCAATAGCTGGCCAAGCTGCCGAGCGACATTGGCTCGCGAAAGAGCGTCCGGCGGACCTTTTCGATCTCAAAGGTGTCGTTGAGGCGCTAATGGATCAGTTCGGCGTTGAAATTCAGTGGGAGGTTGCAGAGCGGAAAATGCTGCACCGATGGTTCTCCGATCCGGTTCTTTCGCTCGTAACAGCAGGGGGTAGGATCGGCTATCTTGGTCACGTGCACCAATCCATTGCCAATGCCTACGATTTACCCCCTACAACGTTCGTCGCAGAATTCTCGCTCGAACCGCTCTACCGCTCCAACGGCAGGGCATGGCAGTACATTCCGCCATCGTCGTATCCGGACGTCGTTCGTGATATTGCGATCGTTGTGGAGCACTCAGTTCCGAGTGCAACGATCGGCCGTCTCATTGCCGAGGTTGGCGGTGAACTTCTCCGAACCGTTGAGCCATTCGATGTGTTCATACACCCTTCGATTGGAGAGGGCAACAAAAGCATTGCTTTCCGATTGACGTTCGGGTCGAAGGAGCGGACACTCACCGATGAGGAAGTCAACGCCGTGCTTACGCGGATCGTGGATGCCCTCAAGCGCCAGTTCAATGCGCAATTACGCACAACCTAAGGAGGTGAAGCCATGGATCAGATGCCCGATTCTCTCCATGCTGATCTTGAGCAACTCTGGAAGCAGATTCATACGGCCGGTGCTCTCATCAAAACCTTTGCCGAGCAGCTCCGTGCTTCGCGGGATGCAACACGAAAACTTGAAGCACAGGTAGCGGAGCTGCGACAACAGCTCCATGTGCGCGATGAACAACTGGATGCTCTCCGCGCCGACATTGAACATATCGAGGAACTACGCAAGGCCCTTCGTCAAGCTGAGGGTGAACTCGATACTGCCCGAACGACGATTGATCAGCTGCGTCGCCACCTGGAGCACGTCGAGCATCAACGCGCCGACTTTGAGCATGCCCAACAGCAAACCGAGCAGCTTCATTCGGAGCTATCATCACTCCAGCAGCTCTATGCAGCGCTGACGGAGGATTATCGAGTTGCGCAGGAGCAACTTGCCAATGCAAAGTCCTACGAACAGGAACGTGCTGAGCTTCGTGCTCGCATTGCAGAGTTGGAACATGAGCACCTTCGTTCGGTAGCAGCACATGAGGAGCTTAGTTACTTGCGGGAGCAGGTCGAGCAGCTTCAACAGGAGAAGGCAGACCTTCGCGCAACGCTCGAACAACTGCAACAACGTGCAAGCCATTACGATGAGCTGGAACGTGAACTTGAGAACCTACGCCAGCAACTCGACACCGCAACAGGTGCTCTTGCAGAAGAGAGCCAACGCCGAGCTGCTGATCAGAAACATATTGCTGATTTGACCGAACGGCTCCGCCAAGCAGAGGCTACAATTGCAGCAGCAGCTTCCGATGAGCATGTTGCGGAGTGGAAAGCAGAACTGGAACGCCAGCTTCGTGCACGCGAGCAGGAATTAGCGCAGATACACGAGCAACATCGCGCACTCCAGGAGCAACTTGCTACTGTGCGTGCTGAGCTCGATGCGCAGATCCAGCGGAATGTGGAACTCGAGCGCCAGTATGCCCAGCATCGCACGGAACATTCTGCCGATACGCTGACCGATGAATTAGTCAAACTGCGTCGAGAGTTGGAGCTATCCGAGCGGGCGTCTGCACAGCGCCAAGAACAGCTCGTCGAGCTATCGAACGAAATAGCACGGTTGCGGAAGCAAATTCTCGAGAGCCAGCAGCACGAGCGTTCTGCCGATCAACGCATCGCCGAAGCGATTGCACCGTTGGAAATCAAGCTCGAAGCCGCCGAACAAGAACGAAAACACCTTCAGGTGCTACTTGTCTCGCAGCGCCAGCGCATCCATCAACTGGAGGACCAATTGCGGCTTGAGTTGGAACGGAACATCGTTCTCAAGCGACGGATCCGACAACTAGAAGGACAGCCAACCGGCAGTCAAATCGAGCAACTACTGCACCAGGTGCAGGGCATGGCCAATACGCTCAACCGTATCGCATCACAGCCGTGTACGGGCAACGAACAACTTGCCACGGTTGTAAGTGAACTAGCCGCGCTTGTCGAGCGTATTGAGGAGCTCCTGCACGCTCGGAATCAGTTTGTTGCCCAGGAACTCCGCGAAGCTATCCGGCAATCCCGGGCTGCCCTGGAACTGTACTTGAAGCGGTAGCGCAATCGGGTTTATTTGCTGCTACAACATTGGCCGGTATTTTCCGTTTTGTTCACTGGTCATATTCGTAAATTTGACCAGTGCAACGATGATCATCCCGATAAACGATGACAACGGTGACTGTAACGATCAGTGGACGCGAGTTTCGGCTGCGGTGCGACGACCAAGCGCGGACGCTCCGTGCCGCATCGGAAGTTGAGCGATTACTCGAGGTGCTCCGTCACGATTCTGCTGATCAATCCACGCCGACATTGGCGCTCCTTGCAGCGCTCAATCTTGCGGAACGGCAAGAAACGCTCGCCGAACACCATCGCCACACCCTGGACTACATCCGACAGCAACTTCATTCGATGCGATCGTACCTTCGGGATGCAATGGATGTGGCGGTCGAAACTTCGGCGTAGCTGGCGACGCGTCGGCGCTTACAAATCAGTCGCCTGATCTTTGGAAAATCAGTATTGATGCGAGCCGTACTGCATCATCGTTGCACACGCGTAGCGAAGAACCGATATGATTGAGGCAGGGAAATAGGCTCCGCATCCCAATGGCAGACTGCACCGCGCTATGGCGCGGCCATTACTGGCGGCAGGAGCCAGCGGCATGCGGGCTATTACCCACTGTGTGCTTGAGGGTTCTTGCGATACCCGTAATCGCCTTCCATGGCGAACGATGCATGAAGTACGGCTCGTGTTTTTTTGGTATGTACCACACCACACCCAACAGTAACGATGGAATACATGACGACGCTGGTGCTCAGTGTAATTGGCTTGGTTCTCGGTTTCGGTATCGCATACTTTGCAGGTACGCGTGCAGCGCAGACTCGCATTGCAGATGCACAACAAAAAGCAAAGTCCATTCTCGATGAAGCCCAACAAGAAGCTCGTTCGCTCAAGAAGGAACGACTGCTTGAGGTCAAAGAAGAGGTGCACAAAAAGCGTCAAGAGCTGGAGAAAGAGTACTCTGCTCGACGCAATAAGCTCCAACAGCAAGAAAAGCAGTTAGCAAACCGCGAAGAAGCAATAGAAAACAAACTCGAACTGATCGCTCGCAAGGAGAAGCAAATCCAGCAAGCCGATCAAGAACTCCAGCGCAAACAGCGCTTGATCGAACAGAAACTCAAGGAAGCCGAAGCACTTGTTGCTGAACAGAATCAGCGTCTGGAGCGCATCACCGGGATGTCGCAGGAGGACGCCAAGCGCTATCTGATCGAAAACATGGTCAACGAGGCGCGAGCAGAAGCGGCGCTCATGATCAAGCAAATTCGTGACGAAGCGCGCCAGCAAGCGCAGCGCGAAGCACAAAAACTCATCATCGAAGCGATCCAGCGTACGGCTTCCGATCACTGCGTCGAGACAACAGTCTCAGTGGTCAATCTGGCAAACGAAGAACTCAAAGGTCGAATCATTGGCAAGGAGGGTCGCAACATCCGCGCATTCGAATCTGCAACGGGTGTGGACCTGATCATTGACGATACCCCAGAAGCAGTTGCGATCTCGGCATTCGATCCGTACCGCCGAGAAGTGGCGCGGATTGCGCTCGAGCGTTTGCTTGCCGATGGGCGCATCCATCCCGCTCGTATTGAGGAAATCGTCGAAAAAGTCCGCAAGGAAGTTGATGAGGAAATCGTGCGCGCTGGCGAGCACGCGGTTATGGAGCTGGGCATCCACAACATGCATCCAGAGCTCGTACGCCACGTCGGGAAGATGAAGTACCGCTCCAGCTATGGACAGAACCTCTTGGCGCACTCGATCGAGGTTGCATTCCTTGCCGGTATCATGGCGTCAGAACTTGGGCTCGACGTCCAGCATGCAAAGCGCGCTGGATTGTTACACGACGTCGGGAAAGTCCTCGACCGCAACACTGATGGTCCGCATGCGTTGTTAGGTATGGAGCTGGCCAAGCGCTATCGCGAACACCATATCGTGTGCAATGCCATCGGTGCGCATCACGAGGACATCGAGATGGAAACCCCCATTGCTGTGCTTGTTCAAGCTGCCGACTCCATCAGTGGTGCGCGCCCAGGTGCACGGCGTGAGTCCTTGGAGCAATACATCAAACGACTCGAAAAACTTGAAGAAATCGGGATGAGCTTCGAAGGTGTCCAGAAAACGTTTGCGATCCAAGCCGGTCGCGAAGTGCGAATCATCGTCGAACCAGAAAAAGTGGACGACCTGACTGCCGATCACCTTGCTACCGAAATTGCTAAACGAATCGAGCAGGAGATGGAGTATCCAGGGCAGATCAAAGTCACCGTCATCCGCGAAAGGCGCAGCTACGCAATCGCGAAGTAGAACGCACGCCGCTCATCACAGCAAAGAATGATCTCTGCAGCAAGGTTAGGATGCTACAGTGGCAATGCTACGGTGAGCGGTGTTCGGGATCGGTTTCAGCTTCGTAGGCTTCGAGCTTATGCCGAAGGTCGTTGCAAATTTGGGTGTGGATCTGACAGATGCGACTCTCGGTCAGCCCCAGTATATCGCCGATTTCCTTGAATGTCAACTCCTCGAAGTAGTAGAGCGTGATGACCAGGCGCTTCCGCTCAGGGAGTTTTTCGATGTAGTCGCGGACAAAATCAATGCGTTCTTTGTGTGCAAGGAGGGTGAATGGATTATCCGCATCATGGTCGGGCATTTCTTCGACCATGTCGTACTCATTGCCCTCATCGTCGTAGGTAATCTCGGAATTCTGGAGGGAGTAGGATGCAGCTGCGGCTGCCATCGCTTCGAGGTAGGAATGGTATTCGTCGGGCGTAATGCCAAGCCGATGCTGGATTTCGTCCGGGGAGGCCTCGCGTCCGAGTTCACTCCGGAGCTGGTCACTGACTTCGGTGAACTCGTGGACTTTCCTCCGAGCTGAGCGCGAAAGCCAGTCGAGCTTTCGCATTTCGTCGAGGATGATGCCGCGTACCCTCGGTACAGCAAACGTCTCGAACTTGATGCCGCGTTCTGGTTCAAACCGTTCGATAGCATCGTGTAATCCGAGTAACCCGACGTGGAGAAAATCTTCCTCCTTGAGGAGTGAGTGGGATGGAATGTTCATGTTGTAGAGCGCGTAGCGCACGATCCAGATGTAGTGAAGAAGCAATTGTCGCTTGATCTCTTGCTTCCGTGCTTTTGGTGTCCGTTTGGCTCGAAGCTCCTTCCACAGATGCTCGAGTGTGGTTTCTGGAATCGCGGTTGCCTGGGAAGATGACGTTTTTACTGTTGCCATTGTTGACTCAACTGACGTTAGTTGACAGAGTGTTGGAGGCCGAGATTAGAACTCGAGTGTGACGTGTGAGCATAGGGTGTCAACCTGAGTGCACTTCAACATCATTCGGTGCTACCGCTGCCGGAGGTGTAGCAGTCGGCAGTGTCAGCGATGCAGCAAGCTTTTCTTCTTCTGCCAAGCGGAGCTTCTCGTTGAGCTCCTCTTGCTTGATGCGGTGGATAATCGAGATGCCAACAGCCATGATGATGCTTCCTGCCACTGCAACACCCATGAAGACAAGCATTGCCCGTAGGAGAATCCGGTAGAGTTCCGTTTCACCAACAGCGATCGCCAAGAGCATGCTCAGCGCTGCTGCAAGGGTGCTCAGATTGAACACAAGTCGTAGCGGCAGCTTCACTGCTTGGTCGAGTTGGCGATCAGGCGATTTTGATTTGGTGCGTTTGCTCATCGGTCTGGCTACGAGACGGTCATGTACATCGTTGCATGCCGAGACGGTATCAGCAGCTCAAGCATATGATCGATGGTTGGTTCAGCGATATCGTCGGGGAGCTGTGTCCCAGTTGTCAGAAGCGAGATGGGAATACGCAATTCCCAAAAGAGCGGTAACAGGTGACCGCAGGCGGGTGCTTCGTCGAGTTTGGTCAGCGCGATGCGATAGCAACTGCGTTGCGTGGCTCGCTGGAGGAATTGCCGAGCGATGTCTGCATCGCTGGTTGCCGGCAGGGTTATAATCACAATGCCGTTGGATCGCTCAACAACATCAATGAGCTTGTCGCTGAGTCCACTGGTTCGTTTGGAGGGTGGGGGCAAATCCACCAACGTGATGGTATCTGGTGCCGTCGCAAAGGTTGATGGGATGTGTTCGCTTGTGCGGACAATATCCAGGGGCATTTGAACAAGAGCTGCAAACGAACGAATCTGTTCAATGGCGGCAATGCGCTCTGTGTCAGCAGTGAGCAGACGCAGTGTCCGCTCTGGGTATGCCCGGTGGAGCAGAATAGCAGCTTTCATGAGTGTGGTTGTTTTGCCGCTGCCACTCGGACCAGCAAAGGCAAATGCCGGCGGGGGAACTTCGGTGACCAAACGGCTTGTGGGGAGTAGTTCCGCCAACACTGCGCGGAAGCGTTGGATACACTCGCTTAGTTCGTGGACAGGGTGATCGCCCGCAATGCGAGCAATCAGGTATCCCGCATGGTGATCACTAAATCCTGCATCGCGAAGGAGCTGGTACATTCGCCGATAAGGATCGGGCAGGATCGCGCTGTAGCGGTATGCAACAGCGTGAGAAATAGCGGTCAGTTTCGCCGAGAGACGGTGGATTTCCTCCTGAAGTGCACGAATGGCTGAATCGTTTGAGCCCGAGGGTGGCTGTTCAAGGTAGTACCGAAGTGGAATCGGTTCGGTGCTCGCATCCGTGTGCACAGGACGTGGCGCAAAGCGGGGAGCACCGGCAGCATCGGTAATTGCCTGTGGCTGTTCGATGGGTGTTCCGGTGGACATGCCAATGACTGCTGCATAGGGTGCACCGTCGGAATCAATCCCTGACTGCGTTGCCAGTAAGAGCGCGTCCTCGCCGAGTTCTCTCCGCATCGCGTCGAGGGCTTGACGGAGAGTCGGTGCGATAAACTTTTTCGTTCGCGGTGTTGACACGGCTTGTCTTGTGCCTCCATGCAAGTGTGTACTACAAAGAGCCTATCCGTAAAAACTGTGCCAGCTCTCCACCAGAGGTCCATGCGCGTACCATCTCGACACACCCAGACACGATCAGAGGATCGTTGATGGCGGACATTGACCGTAGTAAATGCTCCGGAGTGACCGTATATTGCAACCAGATTTCTCAAGCATGAACGCACCAGCAGACAGTTTGTGTTCTTGTGGCACCCTCGATGCCATCCTCCATTTTTCCTGCTGCGTTGTAAGGGCGTTCGATTTACACAACTACCGTTCCGATCCCATGGCAGAAGACCAATCAACCACCAGTGGACTGCTCTACGTTGTTTCCACACCAATCGGTAACCCCGACGACATCACCCTTCGTGCGGTGGCGGTCATGCAAACCGTTGACGTTATTGTCTGCGAAAGTCGAGCTGAGGCCCAAAAACTCCTTGCATATCTTAGTATCGTAAAAGAGCTCCTTGAGCTCAATGAACACAACGATGCAGAAGCGACGATCGAATGTATGAAGCTGCTCGGTGCGGGAAAAAAACTTGCACTCATCAGCGATGCCGGTACGCCCGTCATTGCCGACCCAGGTGGGTTACTGGTTGCAGCCGCAATTCGGTACGGGTATACCATCCACGTCGTCCCTGGACCATCGAGCATTTTAGCTGCACTAGTCCGCTCTGGCATGCCGACCGAACAGTTTCTCTACGTTGGTTTCTTGAGCCGCAAACGAGAACAGCGCCAGCAACAGGTTCGGCTCCTTGCTCTCGAACCACGGACTCTCGTTATGCTCGATACGCCATACAGACTCAACACCGTGCTCAGTACCTTGGCCGAAGAAATGCCCCAACGCCGAGCATACGTCGGGTGTAACCTGACGTTGCCGAATGAATCCCATCACTACGGCACACTGGCTGAACTCCACGAGCATTTTACCGAGCATCGTTTCCGCGGTGAATATGTCATCGTCATTGAGGGGAATCCGTCGGTGACACGGTGGTACGAACAGATGACAACTGCTCAAGCTGAATCCGCTGCTGCTGCAACGGAAAGTACCCAACAGACGCCTGCATCCGAAGCTCATCCGCTTGATACGGAGCATGAAACCGAAGCCTCCGCAGAAGAGGAAGTGCAAACACCACCATCGAAGGATCGGCGCCCACAGCGTGGTCAGCCACACCAGAAGCGCCATTACCACTCACAGCACCATCAGCATCGTCCCCATCAGCGTCGCGAACGGTACCCATCGCGGCAGAGTCCCCACAATGGCAATCGCTATGACTACGAACAACCGATCGTCAACTACACGCTCAGCAATCCATACCAACAGCATCCGCCAATACAGCGAGAGCGTCCGCCTCAGCACACGCGCCGTCCGAAGAAGCGATGGCGGCGGTAAGTGATGCCAGCGGTAGATTCATTGCTTCTTGGTTCGATACAAGAGCCCGAGCGGTATCACTGCTGCGTATCCAACGACGAGCAGTATTGGTGACACCGTCACCGCAAGTGGATTGTTCCAGGCTTCTTGGTGCTTGGCTGGATCGTCGGTAATCGCGGTCAGCATGAGCAAGTATCCAAGAACAATGATTGCTACGCCGATACCCAGGATGATAAGGTTCGTCCGTCCCAAGGGGAACTGCCAGGTGACCGCTGGTTTTGCCGAGTATCGTTGCCGAATTGCCATTGCGATGGAGAGACAGTTGGTAGTACACTGAACGCAGCGCAATATACAGCACATCGGAACGAATCGCAGCGATCGAGCACGGCCCGTTGTAATTTGCGCCACCACACGGATTCCCATGCAGCAAGTACCAATGCAGCTGATTTGGTTTTGCGTCGGTGTTCTCGCGATGCTCAGTGCGCAATCGTGCCAGCGAATTGTCCATTCTGCCGAACAGTACCGATACAGCGGCTCCCCTGTACACGGCGACGTCGTCTTCTATCACCTCCTCTCCGATCCGCAGGGTCTCAATCCCTACACTTCAAATGACAACACAGCTTCGACGTTGAATCGACTCATATTCGATGCGCTCTTGGAACAAAATCCTGAGACGCTCGAGTTGGAACCAAGCCTTGCCAGTGCACTCCCCGAGATATCAGCCGACCATTTGCGCTACACGTTCAGGCTGCGACCCAATGCGTTCTTTTCTGATGGCACACGGCTAACATCACGCGACGTGGTGTTTAGCTTCAAAGCAGTAAAAAATCCATTCATCCTCGAAGCATCTGCTCTGCGCAATTATTACGATGATGTTGCTGATGTCACAGCGCCCGACGACACCACAGTTGTGGTTACCATGAGCAGACCGTATTTCCTGGCGCTCTACTTTCTGGGGGATTTGCGTATTCTGCCCAAGCACGTTTTGGACTCACAGGGACTAACCGATCGTTACACCATCGCAGAGCTCAATAATCCAACAACTGCTCAACGGAATCCAGCCATTCGTCAATTTGCAGAGTGGTTTTCGCGTGCTGAACTCCGCCGCGAACCGCAATATCTGATCGGGTCGGGTCCGTACATCTTCCGTGAATGGGATACCGGCAAACGTGTTGTGTTGGTACGGAATCGGCGTGCATGGAAAACACCGCTCTGGTGGCGATGGGCTTACCCCGACGCCATTGTTGGTGTTGTTATCAACGACCGCACCGCAGCACTATCGGCATTGAAAACTGAGGAGGTTGACTTTATTGATGCAATCCCGCCGGCGCTCTACGATGAACAACTCGATACTGCGCGTTTGATCTATTTGCGGAAAGGGAAGTACGAACAGTCGGTTTATACGTACATCGGTTGGAATACGCGGAAAGGGTTGTTTCGGGATCGCCGCGTTCGGCAAGCACTTTCGTATCTGGCTAATCGAGAGTATTGGATTGGCACCATCGTCCGCGGGTATGCACAACCGATTAACGGTCCTGTTTATCGGAATCGCCCTGAGTACGACAGCACGCTGCCACCCTATGAGTTCAACCCAGCGCGGGCAATGGAGCTACTCACCGAAGCTGGATGGAAAGATCGCAACGGCGATGGCATCTTGGACAACGTTATTGATGGCAAGCTTGTCAACTTCGAATTTGCGTTGAGCTTCAATGCCGGCAACGAAACCCGAGAAAATATCGCGATTCTCTATTCAACCGAGCTGCGGAAGTACGGTATCATCTGCAACGTTCAGAAGCTCGAATGGTCGGTGTTTCTGCGCCAGCTCAGCGCGCAGCAGTTCGATGCCTACATTGGTGCATGGGTCAACGATAATATCCCCAGCGATCCTTACCAGCTCTGGCATTCATCCCAGGCGGACAATCGTGGCTCGAACTACGTTGGATTCCGCAATCGCCGAGCCGATGAGCTCATCGAACGCAATCGCGTTGAATTCGATCCTGCCAAGCGCTTAGCATTGATGCGCGAGTTCCAACGTATCGTCCACGATGAATCACCTTACACGTTTTTGTGGACACCAGAGATCCTGACCGCATACAATCGTAGGCTCTTCAACGTCCGATTCTACGCGGTGCGTCCGCCCTACATCATTCCCAATTGGTTTGTACCCCCATATCTGCAACAGCACATCGTGCAGTAACACCGATGAATCGTCACCAATTACGTCAACTGATCAGCGATGGTGAAGGTGTCCGGCTGGAATTCAAGCGGCGCTTCACCTCACCAGAGAAAATTGCCAAAGAACTATGTGCGTTTGCAAATACGCAGGGCGGTTATCTCCTCTTCGGCGTTGATGACGATGGCAGTATTGTCGGTGTCGAGAGCGAAAAAGAACAGATCGAATTAGTTCAACGTGCAGCAGACTTTTTTATCGAGCCACCGTTGTCGGTCCGCGTCGAAGTAGTTGAGATTGAGTGGAAAGATGTTGTCGTCGTTATCGTTGAACCAAGTCCGGAGCGACCGCATGCGGTCGTCGAACATGATCGTCGCAGCAACCGCCGTGGGGTCGTCTATGTTCGCAGCCGTGCCGAATCGGTGCAAGCAAGCCGTGAAATGGTGCGTTTGATGCGGGAGCAGCGCCCCGATGCACCGCCGCTTCAGCTCTTCATTGGCGATCGCGAGCGGCGGCTCTTTGCCTATCTGGAAATGCACCAACGTATCACCGTAGCAGAGTTCGCACGGCTGGTCAACATTTCCCGACGGCGTGCACTGCAAATACTGATCCGTTTAGTGCGTGCACAAGTGCTCGTACTCCATACCGATGCACCAACCAATTACTTCACGCTGGTTGACGATGCCATCGCAAGCCAATCTTGAGCATGTGCTTCGAGAGGTTTTCGGTTACCAACAGTTCCGCCCCGGACAAGCAGAAATTATCAGTGCCATTGTCGGGGGACGGGATGTGTTGGGGGTGCTCCCGACCGGCAGCGGTAAATCGCTCTGTTACCAATTGCCGGCTGTGCTTAGCCATGGCGTGACCATTGTTGTCTCACCGCTGATTGCCTTGATGCACGATCAGGTATCGGCACTGCAACGGCGTGGCATTGCCTCGACGGCAATTACCAGTGCCCTCGGGAGCGAGGAGATTGCCTTCCGAATCCGTGCAGCTCAACAGGGGCAGGTGCGCTTGCTCTACATTGCACCCGAGCGGCTCGAAAGCCGAGTCTTTCTCGAGGAACTCCGAAAAGTTGCAATCGAGAGAGTTGTCGTGGACGAGGCCCATTGCATCAGTCAGTGGGGGCACGATTTCCGTCCTGCTTACCGACGCATTCGAATGCTGACAACAGTGCTGGGACGAAAACAACTGGTTGCACTGACCGCGACAGCAACTCCATCGGTTCAACAGGACATTGTGGCGCAGCTTGGGATGCATGATCCGGTTGTGCATGTTGGCAATTTCGATCGTCCGAACTTGGAATTTCACGTCGCGGAGTGCCCCAAGGAAAAAGGATACCAGCAGAAGGTAGCACGACTTGCCGATGCAATCGAACGGTGCACAGGTGCAGCTATCGTCTATGCGGGGACTCGACGAGCAACCGAGACCATTGCATCCTTGCTACGATCGTTCGGCATCAATGCCCGTGCCTATCATGCCGGATTGCCCGGCGCTCTTCGCACACAGGCCCACGAATGGTTCATGGTCGAATCCGCACCCGTCCTTGTTGCAACGGTTGCCTTCGGCATGGGCATAGACAAAGCTGATGTCCGCTTGGTGGCGCACTGCGATCTTCCGTTGAGCTTGGAGCACTACTACCAAGAAGCGGGTCGAGCAGGTCGAGATGGGCAGCGTGCATTGTGTTTACTCCTCTACGCACATGGCGACGAGCGGATGCAGCAACGGCTGATCAAATCCCAATTCCCTCCGCGGCACTTAGTCGAAGAAACCTACACACTGATTGCAGAACGACTGCGCGTTGCTGTCGGGATGTCCACTGATGCAACGCTGCCCTACGAGCCAGCAGTGCTGGCGCGAAAGCTGCCGTGTTCGGTTCACCAACTCGAGAACGCTATCGAGTTTTTAGAACGGCAGCAGCTCCTTGCGCGCTGCCGTGGAGATGGGATGATGCGCGTTCGCATAACTACCAGCAGAGAACGCTGGCGGGAATATTGCCTGCAGGCACCAGTAGAACGAATGGCAGCAATGGAAGCCCTCCTGCGTTCACTCCCACCATCGGCGCACGAGTCCGAAGTTGAGCTATCGCTTGATGATGTCGAGCAACGGCATGCAGTCCCACGGGATGCACTCTATTATGCCCTCCGCACAGCTGAACTTGCTCGCGTTATCGAGGTCGTTCCAGCCGATGCAGCAGAAGGAATTCGTCTGGTTGGTCCGCGGTATGGTCGAGGTCAATTGCCCATTGAGTGGTCAGCAATCGAAGTGCGACGAGCTGATGCAATCGAAAAAGCAGCTATGATGGCGCAGTACGCACAGTCGCATGAATGCAAGCGCGCGATCATTCTCCGGTATTTTGGGCAATCTGCTGGCGATTACTGCGGGAAGTGTTCCTCGTGTCGTCGTGGAGAACAGACCACGCCACGTTCGCCCAGGCAGCGCACCGCATACGAGGAATTCATTCGCCGGTCACTGGTTGCAGTCGTTACTGACTACGATGGTCTGCTGACTCGTGAGCTTCTCCTTGCGATTGCACTTGGTAAGAACAGCGATCCGGTCATTGCGATCGGGGCGCATCGATGTTCCCAATTCGGACAGCTTGCGACTGTTCCGCCGAGTTTGCTCCGCACACACCTTGACCAGCTTCTTGCGGAAGGAATACTCGAAACCCAGCGCACGAGCGGCACCTTCCGCCTGACAACATTGGGATGGAGCAAGCTTGGTCGGACCGCACCACCGGCACACCAGCAGCGAGCTGCTCCAGAACACCTACTGGACTCATCGGTGAAAAAAACTGTCGAGCTGGCACGCCAGGGACATTCGCCAGCGCGCATCGCTGAGCTGCGGAATTTGTCGCTGACCACGGTCGTTAGTCATCTGGTGCAAGCACTTTCGGTTGGTGTGGAGCTTCCACGCCAGACGTTGGTTGACCAGCGCATGTACCATGAAACGTGCCAGTTCATTCGGCAGCAACCTCAGGCATTACTACGGGATCTGCAGGCATACTTTGGTGGCATGTATGATCTTGCACTTCTGCGGCTAACGCTTGCGTTTGCTCGGCGCGATTGTTTGCGCAGGCAATGAAAGCTCGAGCAGCCCTGCTGGGGGATTGATGGTCAATGTTCTGGTAGCAGCATCTGCATTGGTGATGAACTCTTCGACGTAGGGCAAAAGAAGCTCATCACCGCTTGGGCGCTCGATACGAAGCAAGGGGTGAGCGGGGTTGTCCTCAGTGCCAACCACTGTGCCAATCACGGTGCCCTCTGCGACGACAACGCTCCAACCTTCCATCCCCATCGGTGTGGTGTACCCTTGAGATTTGACAAGCGACGCAGCAACAAACACTCCTTGCTCACGAAGTTTTTCTGCAGCCTCGCGCGTTTCGACGCCATGAAGGTGGAGCAATCCATAGCGTTGTGTGAGGGAGAATGCCTTGAGCATAAATTCCCGTCCAAACGACGGGCTAAATCCAATCCACACCACTGTTCCCTCAGGAAGGAGAACTCGGTGACGAAGCGCCACGCGCATATCACCCTGAAGTCCGTGTGGCCCAGTGATAGTGCCAATCGGCAGACGATCCTGCATGGGTATGTGGTCGTTGGGTATGGGTAAACGCAGCAACAGTGCTCCGGCTGAACAGCCGACGGGGTGTGTTGACGATATTTGCGGCGTTTCAGTACATCGTATGGATTGGGAATGGAAGCTCTCGAGAACATTGCTCGCCTGCATCTGGAGCAATCCATTGCGACTAAGCAGCGATTGCTTGCGCAGTGTCTTGGTGACATCGTGCAGATCGGAACTGAGCTTGCGCGTGCACTCTCGAAAGGTGCGACCGTGTTGCTCTGCGGAAATGGTGGTTCGGCTGCCGACGCCCAGCACTTTGCTGCTGAGCTTGTCATTCGATACCGCTCGCAGGTGCAGAGGGCAGCACTTCCGGCATTGGCTCTAACTACAGATCCTTCGCTGATGACTGCTGGAGGCAACGACCTTGGATTTGATGCTGTCCTTGCTCGAGCCGTCGAAGCATACGGCAAACCAGGCGATGTTCTCATCGGGATCAGCACCAGCGGCAAGTCCGAAAACGTTCGTCGTGCTATCGAGGCTGCGCGGTCTCGAACGATGCACACGATCGGACTACTCGGCGGCGATGGAGGTACGATTCGACCATTGTGCGATAGCGCCGTCGTTGTCCCGAGCACCGTTACTGCGCATATTCAAGAATGCCACATCACGATTCTCCACATTTGGTGCTCGATCATCGAGGCACAGCTCTATCCTGACGTAGTCCGTGCTGCTGGGCTTGATCAAGTCGAGGCTATGCCGTAATTTTGCGCCGCGTCTTAGCGCATTTCGTGTGCCACTTTAGCTCAGTTGGTAGAGCAGCTGACTTGTAATCAGCAGGTCGCCGGTTCGAGTCCGGCAGGTGGCTCTGCGGGATTGATAGTAGGTGCCGTGATGCAATTGCGTAATTCTACGTATTGAGTCTGCAGGAAGGGGGAGCGTAAGTTCGCTATTGCAAAAACACACTATGTCGTGGGTGCAGAAACGATGTACGAATTTGACGACACTCCCGATTGGTCGGGCTTACCGCCAGGTCTTGATATTGATGATGTACTCGACCAGTGTACGCAAGCGCTCTCGCAAGGATCGCTGGAGCTATTGGATGCCGAGTTGAGGTTTCCCGAGCAATTAGAGCAGCTAACCGCGTATTGCCTAGAGCGTGGACGATATGCAGAAGGAGTAACCGTTGCTTCTCTCTGGAGTATTGTTGCGCCCTATAGTGCCGATGCATGGCACAAACTCGGTATCGCACAGGCAGCGATCGGAAACTATCGCGAAGCTATTGAGTCCCTGCGCCACGCTTTGCTGTGTAACCCGACTGACACCGAGATTATTCTCCACCTCGCAGAGACCTACAGTACTGCTGGGATCGTGTCCGAAGCAGAGAAGTACTTCGACTACGCACTGTTGATTGATCCATCCTGCGAAGAAGCGATCTTCCAGAAAGCAGCGTTTCTGCAGCGACGCGGCTTCTATCGCGATGCTATCGAACTCTACGAGCGTCTTGCCGATTCTCGGACTTTTGCTAAAGACGCACTCTTCGAGTTGGGCTTCTGCTACGATTGCTGCCAGCAGTATGCCGATGCCATTACTGCCTACGATCGTGTGCTCGATCTGGACCCCTACAATGCCGACGCGTGGTTCAATCGCGGTGTTGTGTTCACGCGTTGCACCCAATACACCGAAGCGCTGTCCAGTTATGATTTTGCACTTGCAATCGAACCAGCGCATGTTGCCGCGCTCTACAACAAGGGGAATGTGCTCTCTCTGCTGGGCAAACTCGAAGCAGCAATCAGTTGCTACCGTGCCGCGCTCGAACATGATCCTGGCGACGCCGCTATTTGGCATAACCTCGGTAGCGTCCTCGGCGAGATGGGGAAGTATCAAGAAGCAATTGATGCGTTTACCGAAGCCATACGGATCAACCCGCGACACTTCGAAGCATACTTTGGTCGTGGTACATGCTACGATGCTCTCGAGCACTACTATCAAGCCCTCTCGGACTATGATGCCGCGCTTCAGGTGCAGCGTGCCTACCCGGAACTCTGGTACGCACGGGCAGACGTGCTTATGCAACTGGAGCTCTACGAAGAAGCACTCGATTCCTATCGCACAGCTCTCAAACTCGACCCCACGCAGGCAGCGTGCTGGTACGATTTTGCGATTGCACTCCTGCACACTCGCCAGTACCCAGATGCTGTGGCAGCACTCTGCCGAGCAGCGGAACTGTCTCCAACGTGGGCCGATCCACATTTTGCCTTGGTGAAAGCATACCTCTTGCAAGCGAATGTCCCCGCTGCGCAGCAGGCACTGCAACGAGCCATTGAACTTAGTCCCCACCGGCGGGCCGAATTCGAGGCAGAACTACTTGCAATTCTCCCTGCATCCATTACTCGCCTCCTCGACCAGTCACACAAAGAGTAAGAGCGGTCTAAACCAGCCCCATTGAGTGACCGATGACTACTCTATCGCTTGCGAGTGTCGTAAATTTGAAACAAGTCTAAATTCACATGCTGGCGATGCTTAGTCTGGAGCAAGTCGAAGCAGGACATGTTGTCCGAATCGTACGTCTTGCAGGATCGCAATCATTCGTTGAACGAATGAAAGAACTCGGCCTTGTGTACGACACGGTGGTAGAAGTCGTACGCCGATCGCCGCTCGGGAGGACGATCCAGCTTCGATACGGAACTTCCCATATTGCACTCCGACTCTCGCGAAATCATATGATCGGGGTTGAACCACTTCACCAGCAGATTGCCTCAGTTCAGCCAGAACGAGCACTCGATTATGTTGTGTAAATCCTGATGCAGGCACGGTCAATTCCCCACGTCGCATTGGTTGGAGTTCCGAACTCGGGGAAAACGACACTTTTCAATTCCCTGACGGGGCAGCGAAAGAAGGTCGCTAATTACCCTGGTGTGACTGTTGAGCCATCGGTTGGAATCGTTCGACAGCACGCATCTGCCATTGCGTTGGTTGATTTGCCCGGTGTGTACAGCCTCTCGCCCAAGTCAACGGACGAGGAAATCACGCTCCGCGTTCTTGAAGGTGCTGATCCACACCTTGGCTCGCCCGATGGCGTACTCCTCATCCTGGATGCGACGAATCTGGAGAAAGGGCTGCTCCTTTTTTCCCAACTTGCATCGCTGGGGAAACCGATGCTCGTTGCGCTGACGATGATTGATGAAGTCAAGCGACGTAGCGCAATGCTCGACGATATTCAGCTTGAAGCAACCTTGGGTGTGAAGGTCATCCCGATTGTTGGTGTCAAAGGTATCGGCATTACGGAGCTACGGTCAGAACTTGTCAACATCGAGCATTGGCGAACACCGTTTGTGCACGTTCCACCGGATGCGACGATCGAGGATCGAATCAGCTGGGCACGATTGGTGGCTGCTCAAGTGCTCCGTGAGGTTCATCTCGATGAACGTAGCGAACGGATTGACCGCATTGTTCTCCATCCTCTTTGGGGGATGGTGGTATTCGTGCTTATCATGGCATTGATCTTTCAGTCCATCTTCACGTGGGCCCAGCCCGTGATGGATTGGATTGATTATGGCTTTAGTCAACTGCGTGCCTGGATGGTTGGCGATGCAATTGCACCGCCGCTCTGGCTGGATTTCCTTGCCAATGGCATTGTAGCTGGTGTGGGGAGCGTTCTTGTGTTCGCACCGCAAATTTTTGTGCTGATGGTATTGGTAACCATTCTGGAAGATAGCGGCTACTTAGCGCGAGCGGCATTTTTCGTTGATGCAATTCTGGGAAGCTTTGGCTTGCAGGGGCGATCGTTTATTCCGCTCCTGAGTTCGTACGCCTGTGCGATACCAGGAATTCTCTCGGCTCGGATGATACCATCGCACGCGGAACGGATGGCGACAATTTTGGTTGCACCGCTGATGACCTGCTCGGCTCGATTGCCTGTGTACACGTTGTTGATTGCCGCCTTCGTCCCACCGGTGCTGGTTGGTGGTGTGATTTCCCTCCAAGCACTTGTATTGGGCGGGCTCTACCTGGCAGCAGCGGTGGTAGGGCTGTGTGTTGCTTGGCTACTCCGCAAGACGGTGCTGAGTAGCGATCGGACGCCATTTTTCTTGGAGTTTCCACCGTACCGCGTTCCGCATTGGCGAAATGTTGTTGTTCGGGCTTATGGGCGAATGCAAGACTTTTTCCAAACAGCCGGAACGGTAATCTTAGCGTTGTCGGTCGTCCTGTGGGCGCTTGCCAGTTTTCCACGCGTTGAACCACAACCCACGATGAGTGCTGACCACTATCGCCGGATGCAGTTGGAACAGTCGTATGCTGCCAAGCTGGGAAAAGCCATTGCTCCGGTGTTTGCCCCCATGCACTTTGATTGGCAGGTTACGCTTGGAATTATCGGGTCGTTTGCTGCACGGGAGGTTTTTGTCTCAGTTATGGGGCAGCTCTATGCAGTCGGAGGAGACGATCCCTCCAATCTAGGGCTGCAGCATGCACTGCAGAGACAACTGCAACCGCCAGTGGCATTCGCTGTGCTTGCGTTCTACATGTTCGCGCTTCAGTGTATGTCCACGATTGCTGTACTCCGCCGCGAAACCGGGTCATGGAGATGGACTGCCTTTGCCTTTGCATACATGCTCGTGCTTGCCTATGGTGCCGCCGCGCTAACGTACAATATCACGTCAGCATTGTTGTCCTAATCAGCAGGTAGATTTACTCAACGGATACTGGCAATGGAAGACCATGTTGTCACCGATCGGTTCATCGTTATTGGCGATCGGTTGCTCATCCGGCCGCTGCGGGCAGACACGCAAACCCCAGGGGGGCTCTATCTGCCGCCGACGGTGCAAGAAAACCAGAAAACCCAGAGCGGATATGTGATCAAAGTCGGTCCGGGCTACCCAATTCCACTCGCCGCCGACAGCGATGAACCATGGAAGGAACCCAGCGAGCGGGTCCGCTACATCCCGCTCCAAGCGCAAGTGGGAGATTTGGCAATCTACCTACAGCGGGAAGCGATCGAAATCGAGTATGAAGGCGAGCGATACGTAATTGTACCACAATCGGCGGTGCTGCTCTTAATCCGGGAAGAGTTCTAATCTGCCGTTTTCGGGTGCATAATCCCGAATTGCTCCAGGAGCTGCAGGATGCGCTGCTTGCTTTGCGGTTGGAGTGGTACCAGTGGTAGGCGATAGACTTCCTCGATCATGCCCATCTGCGCGAGGATGAACTTGACCGGAATTGGGTTCGGTTCGATAAAGTTTGCTTGCATCAAGGGAAGAAGTTCCAGCAGTATTGCCCGTGCAGTCTGATAGTCACCGCTGAGAGCAGCACGAACACCATCCCCAAAACGTCCCGGGAGGTAGTTCGAAATCACCGATATCACGCCTTGTGCACCGCAGGCGATCGCTGGCAGGGTGAGTGCATCGTCGCCACTGTAGAGAGCAAAGTAGGGTGGTGCATCACGGAGAATTGCTTGCATCTGTTCGAGGTCCCCAGAAGCTTCCTTGGTGCCGATGATGCGTTCGGAGAGGACTGCAACTTCGAGCTGTGTCTGAGGCAGCATGTTGACACCGGTCCTTCCCGGAACGTTGTAGATGATGATGCGTGCATCAGTTTCGCGAATCAGTGCTCGGTAGTGTTCGACCAACCCACGCTGGCTGGGTTTGTTGTAGTAGGGCGTGACCACCAACACGGCATCTGCGCCAAGCTCTATTGCCCGGTTGGTAAGTTCGATTGTGGTGCGTGTGTCGTTGGTACCAGTCCCTGCAATGACCGGCGCGCGCTTGCGCGCAACACTCAGCGTTGATTCGATGACACTGAGCCGCTCAGCCATCGTCATGGTTGCCGATTCTCCGGTTGAACCGCAGGGCACCAGTGCTTCGATACCGTGTGCGATCTGAAATTCAACCAAGCGTTCGAGTGTGGCTCCATCAATGCGCCCATCCGGCTGAAATGGGGTTACCAGTGCTGTGGCTGTGCCGCGAAAAAGCATGTTGTCATCCCAATCGTGTGAAACAAGCTATGGCGTTTGGTTGGTCAGTTGGATGCGCAGCTCGTTCAAGCGCTTGATTTGTTGGAGCAACTCCACGTTGTCTGGCTGCTGCTGGAGCTGTTTGGTCAACTCCTCTATGCGGTGTTTGAGGCGCCGCTCCTCGAGTTTCCCAAGTGCATCGTCGAGTAATCGCCGAAGGTGCCGGTCGCGATCGAGCTCAATACCATGGTCAGACCAACGCGGACTGGGAAACTCGTGTGTGAAGATAAGCCATTCGGCTAATGTTCGCACATGGTCTGGGATATTCAAGTCTGGAAGCGCACTTCCTGGTGGTCGCTGGCTGCTATCGGTCTGGAGTTGCTCCGCGACCGCTTCGAGTAGCTGCCGGGCACTTGCTGTGGGCAAGGTTGCGGGATCGAAGACGTACTCATCGAACAACGTCTGCGCAGCGTTGCGGGAGAGCAGTACTGCTTTGAGCAGTTCTACTTCTTCCGGCAGAATCGGTGCAGGTGGTGGTGGAGTGGTTGGTGGTTCGGAATGCTTGGGTGACGGTACCCGCTGGTTCCGCTGCGGTTGGTGGACACGGTGGGCGGGAGTGGTTCGTTGGAGCAAATCAACAGGTATTCCAACGCGATCGGAGAGCTCGCGAAGTAAGAGCACGCGGTAGATGGAGTCAGGGACAGGAGCGAGCATCTCAGCCAAGGCGCGAATTTGCTGCGTGGCGATGTCGGGGCGCGACCAATCATTTGTCCGTTTGCTCCAAGCAACCAAGAACTCTATAGGGGAAAGGCGTTTGCTAAGCTGCTGCCGCGCAATTTCTACTCCGCGCGTACGGACGAGACTATCGGGGTCTTCTCCTTCGGGCAATATCACAACATCTACACTCATCCCGCTGCGCAGAGCAAGGCCGACGGCACGGTGAGCGGCGTTCCACCCGGCAGTATCTCCATCGAAGACGAGCACGACACGCTTGGTCAGCCGTCGCAGAATCTCGATGTGTTGCTCTGTCAGCGCTGTACCGCTGGTTGCGACGCAATGCTCAATGCCAGCAGCATGGAGCGCGATTACATCCATGTACCCTTCGACGATAACAGCGTGCTGCTCATGGACGATCTTGTGGCGAGCAAGATGCAGTCCGTAGAACGTGGCGCTCTTATCGTACACCGCGGTCTGCGGAGAATTGATGTACTTGGGTTCGTTGGGATCGTTGCTGAGTGTGCGAGCACCAAAACCGATAACGTTTCCAGCAGTGTTCCAGATGGGGAACATCACCCGATTGCGGAAGCGGTCATACTGGCTCCCGTCGTCCCGTATCGCGACAAGTCCCGCATCACGGAGCACATCTATTGCGAATCCCTGTGCGCTGAGTGCGTCGCCCAGCGCTGTCCACGATGGTGGTGCAGCGCCAAGCTGAAAGCGCTCTACCATCGCCTGACTTAGTCCACGGTCATGGATGAAGCGTTGTGCTGCAACGTGCTTTTCGAGTTGACTTCGGTAGTAATCCCGCGCTGCTTCTAACGCCCGAATAAGCTGCCGCCGATGTTCATCTGCTGGCGAAGGCGCTTGCTCTGCACCTTCTGGAATGGCTATGCCAACCGACGAGGCAACTGTTCTGACCGCCTCGAGAAAGCTCAGCCCGTTGTACTCCTGCAGGAACGTGAATACATCGCCGCTTTTCCCGCAACCAAAGCACTTGTAGATGCCAAGCTCCGGGCTAACATTGAACGAGGGTGTCTTCTCTGTGTGGAATGGGCAGAGTCCGACGAAATTCTTCCCGCGCTGGCGAAGGTGGACGTACTGGCCGATCACGCTGACGATGTCGGCACGGTCGCGGATTTCCGAAATGATGTCGCTCGGAATGGGCATCGGAAATGGGATTCAATCAACCGTGCAAAAATCGGTAGAGAGAATGTTTCTGCAAGTATCCGGACAGGTGTCCTGCAATGAACGCACTTAGCAAGTAATGCAGAAATTGGTTCTGCAAACGGGCTGGTCTCGAACGGTATCGGCTAACGCTGCTATCGTTTGCTGGGCCTGTGGGTGAATCCAAGAAGGAACAATATCGCTGGCGGGAATCAGCACAAAGGCGCGCTCGATTGTCTGGGGATGGGGAATCACCAATTGGGGATGCTCGATCACGTTGTCTCCGTAGAGGATGATGTCAATGTCAATTTCACGTTCGTGCCAGCGTGGACGGGGGCGACGTCCCAACCTACGTTCGAGGTCCTTGAGGTGGCTGTGCAAAACGAAGGGATCAAGACTGGTCAGCCCAGCAATGCAACAATTGAGGAATCGTGGCTGATTGTGGTAACCAACTGGCTCAGTTTCATAAACGGGTGAGCATCGCATGGAGCACAACAAGCCATCGGCACGAATCGAACGCACCGCAGCATCGAGTTGGGCAAGACGATCGCCAAGATTGCTGCCCAAACTGAGCAAGACGGGTGTGACTACTGTTGCCGATGGGCGCGCCATTCAACCTCGACGGAATCTACCATGACACCCACCGGTACCGTTCGTTTTCGAACTCGGAGACAGACCGATTCGGCCAGTGGAAACCGATGGAGAATTGCTCGGGCAAGGTCGGCCGCCAGCGTTTCGATCAAGCGTCGGCGTTTGCTATTGGCAATCTCGTTGATACAGGTAATGACGTCGGCGTAATTGAGTGCATCACCAAGATCATCTCCACTGGCAGCACGATGTGCATCATAGTACAGCTCGACGTCAATTTCGTAGCGACCGCCGAGTTGCTGTTCTTCCGAGGAGACGCCGTGGTACGAGTAGAGCTGAATGTTGTTGATTGTCAGTTTGACTAGTGAACCCATCATGGCAATGGTGGCTCAGGAGGAGAAGTGGATGTAAGTGTGGTTGATCGATCCAAGAGTAAAGCGTGAACTGATGCTGAATCACGGCATTGAAGCGCTTGTTCGACGAGTGCTCGAGCCTGTCCGGAATCAACCGTCGGAATTCTACGCTTCAGCGCGGAAATGTAACTGGGAGCAACGCTGAACGCCCGAATGCCAAGCCCGATGAGCAATTCGGTTGCGGATAGAAACGTTGCCAAGTCTCCGCAGAGTTCGAGTTCGATTCCGTGGCGCTGCGCGATGCGAGCCACATGGTCAACCAACCGCAATACTGCTGGGTTAAGTTGGTCGAAAATATGCGCTACCAGATCGCTTGTTCGATCAGCAGCAAGCGTGTATTGGGTCAGGTCGTTGGTGCCGATGCTGAAAAACTGCACCTGTCCGGCAAAATGCTCTGCGAGCAGTGCAGCAGCCGGTGTTTCGATCATCACGCCCAGTGGGAGGTGCTCATCGAACGGTTCGTTGGTGTTTGCCAGCTCCGACTTGATGGTTGCAAGCAGGTCGAATGTTGCTGTAAGTTCTTCGACGGATGTAATCATCGGGAGCAGAAGGCGTACGTTTCGATGCTCCGATGCCCGAAGTATCGCGCGAAGTTGTGTGCGATACAGGTCCTGCCGACGAAGGAGAAAGCGAATGCCACGAAGCCCAAGTGCAGGATTGGCTTCATGGGGCATGCCGTGGATGAACTTATCGCTCCCAACGTCGAACACTCTCAAGGTCACTGGCTTGGGATACGCACGCTCGGCGAGCATAGTGTACCACTGGTATTGCTCCTGCTCTGTGGGAAAATGCTGCAATCGCACAAGGAGCATTTCTGTTCGGACCAATCCGATACCATCGGCACCATGGCTGAGCGCTGGGGGCACTTCGTCGGGTGAATCCACCGATGCATATACCGGAATGGTGATACCGTCAGCGGTTGCAACAGGTGCACTCGGAACGGGGTGCCGTTGCAGTGATACCTGCTCACGTTGCAATGAACAGTAGTGCGCTGCTGTTTGTTCGTTCGGCTGTGCGATGACCGTCCCGCGAGAACCGTCCACAATAACCGTTCTGCCGTGCGGTATGATCATCGTTGCATTGCGAACGCCAATGACCGCCGGAATCCCCAAGGTTCGAGCAACGATGCAGGCATGCGATGTGATGCCACCAACTTCCGTCACAATGCCAATGGCACCGTTGGTATGGTAGTTGACAACATCGGTTGCCAACAGCGATGGAGCAACAACGATCGCACCCTGGACGTGTTCAACCTGTTGCTCTGGGATCAAGAGCAACTCCAGAAATTTTTGACGGAGATTCTCCAAGTCGTAGCGGCGATCTCGCAGGAACGAGTCCGTCGCAGTAGCCAATGCGTGGATATGCGCATCGTAGGCAGTGCTGACAGCAACTTCTGCGGGCATTCCGTCGCGTTGAATGCGCGTGTAAATCGCTTCGTCGAGCGCTGGATCAGTTGCGATCAGCTCATAGGCTTCAATGATAGCATGGGTATCCCGCAGCAGGAAGGATGTTGCTGTCAGGCTTTCTCGGATCGATGCGAGCAGAAGGTCCCGCGCCTTCTGGTAGCGTTCTACTTCAGCACTGCGGTCGCTGGGAGCTACCACTTGCCATTGCAACAACCGACGATGCAAAGGAGCAAGAACAACCGCTGGTCCGATCGCTATGCCCCGGGATGCAGCACTGCCTTGGAGGCGCAGCTCCAGTACGGCAGCACGGGAATCACCTGGATCGCTATCAGCACTCACGGAATCTGTGCGAACAGTGGGACTGATCGTTTGTCGCTACCAAGCCGAATATAGGGACTGTTGGTTATTGCTCGTCGGTGTGTCGAGCTGCGCTCATGGTCGGGCACGTGTTGGTTGGATCACATCGAGCACAAGACCTTAGATGGGTTCACCGAAACCGTTTTCGAATAATTCAGCAATTGCGCGTGCTGCTTCCTCCTCGTCCGGTCCAGAGACGATCAGTTTCAGCGTTGTTCCTTGGGCTGCGGCTAAGGTCATGACACCGATGATGCTCTTTGCATTGATGCGCATGTGGTCTTCGCTTTCGAGAAAGATGTCGGACCGATACTGTGCTGCGAGTTTGACGATCATTGCCGCCGGTCGGGTATGCAAACCTGCCCGATTACGAACGAGGACAGTGCGTTCAACCATGGTGCATTCCATCATGAGTCATTCGAAGGAAGTCTGTTGGAATAGTCAGTAGGTGGATTACGGGTAGTGGTATGGGTAGATGTAGCAGCTTTCTGTAAGCGATTCATCAACGCAGCATTCGAACGAATATCCTCGGTGACGAGCACATAGAGTGCCGTGCGCCCCTCGCGTTCGGCGCGACGAAATTCATCGTAGAGCGTTGCTGGTTGCAATGGTCTAACCACAAACCGACCATCGAGTGGTTGAGTTGCCAACACGACGATATTTGCATCAGTGCTCTGGGGTAATTGGTCTGGTGACTCGAGCAAAATTACGGGTATGGCGGGTGCGTAGTGGCGGTATTTCATTCCTGGTGCGCATGGTGTCTCGGCACTCGATGGTCCTAACAGTGGCGGTTCGAATCCCAAGACCGTTGCTAAATCTGCTGCCGTGATTGCTCCCGGACGGGCGATGGTGATATCCCCGACCAGAAGTAACACCGTGGATTCAATCCCAATCGGACAAGGTCCAGCATCGAGTACTGCTGCGATGTGTCCGTCGAGGTCTTCGAGGACGTGCGCTGCGCACGTTGGGCTTGGACGCCCAGAGCGATTCGCCGATGGTGCAACCAAGGGCGTACCAACGTGAGCGATCAATTGTCGCGTCACCGAGGGCGACGGAATGCGGACGGCAACGGTCGGAAGTCCGGCGCTAATGAGCGCAGGAACATCTTGGCGTCTTTTGAGCACAAGGGTCAATGGTCCCGGTGCGAAGCGCTCCAGCAGTTGCCATGCTATCGGTGGTATGTCGGTGGCGACCAGTTCAATCTCCTCTGGCGCTTGGCAATGAACAATGAGCGGATTGTCGAGTGGACGCCCTTTGACGCAGAAAATCTCAGCAATAGCTGTCGCATCATCTGCGCATGCTGCTAAGCCATAGACCGTTTCCGTTGGTATAGCAACAAGCTTTCCTGCGCGCAGTAGGGCTCCAGCAGTGGCAACATCAGCAGGATTGGAAGCATCGAGCCGAAGAGTTTTCATGGGTCAACGCTGCTTACCATGCAAACCAGACATGTTTCAGGACTGGACGTGCCATCGGGTCGAGAGGATAATTCCGCACGTACGGATGGAGCAATCGGTAGTGGTGTTCGTAGAAGAGCATTGCTGCTGGTGCATCGTGCATGATGAGCTGTTCCGCTGCAGCATACAACCGAAGGCGCTGTGCCGGATCGGTCTGCATTGTTGCGCGTTGGATAAGTTCGGAAACTGTTTGGTTGCGGTAGCGAGTGCTGTTGGGATAGCTTGGTGCGGTGAGGTCATCAGGTACATAGCGTCCGTCGAAAAGGCTCAAGAAATTTTCGACGTCTGGGTAATCGCCATACCACCGCGTTCCCCACAGGATGAACTGTCCCCGTTCAGCCATATCGAGGAATTGCGCCAGTTGGACAATTTCGATGCGGATCGTGATGCCAAGCTGTTCTTCGAGCATGCCTTGAATGGCTTCGGCAACTTGCAGCAATCGTGGTTCGGGATACACGTGGAGCACCAGTTCACGATTACCCTGTTTGTAGAATGTTGTTTGAGAAAGTAGCTGCCGTGCTCGTGCAGGATCATAATGGTAACCTTCGATGTGCTCAATCCTGTAACCAGGCATTGCTGGCGGTGTAACACCGTGTTCGGCGGGCATGAAGGGTGAATTCCGCAGTACAAACCGAACAATCCGCTGACGATCGAGTGCCCACGAAATCGCTTGGCGAAGGCGCTTGTCGGAAAATGGAGATACTGCACAATTGAAGTCAATAAACCACGTGAGCAGTGCGGGACACTGCTGAAGCACGATTCCTTTATCCAGACGAAGTCTCTTGGATTCTGGCTCGACGATCATGTCGAATAGTTCGGTCGGGATGGACTGCGACTCATCGAGTTGTCCGTCGAGGAATTGTCGGATTTGCACTTTGTCGTCCTTGACAAAGGAGATGAACACCGAGTCCACATAGGGAAGGCGGTTACCGTAGCGGTCGTGTTGCCAGTAGTGCTCATTCCGCACAAGGAGCATACCGTAGTCGTCCTTCCACCACGCAAAGCGGAATGGACCTGTTCCGACCGGATGTCGAAAGAAATTCTCGCCGTAGTACTCGACTGCCTCGTGGGGCACGACGCACCCGAGAGCATTCGCAAGCTGGAGTAAAAATGGTGCGTAGGGGCGCTCCAGTTCGATGCAGACCGTGGAATCATCGAGTGCTCGGATACCCTCAACACCACCAATGCGTTGGTCGCCGCGCATGCGAGCAGTGTAGTAGGCAGTTGCACCGCGAACCTTGTCCTTGAATACCCAAAATGCAGTGGTACGTGCTCCAGGATCGCAGGCACGGGTGAGAGAATAAACTACATCCTGAGCGGTCATGCGACGTCCGACACCACCGGGGAAGCAGGGATCGTTGTGAAATCGAACATCAGTCCGGAGATGAAACACATATCGCCGGCCATCGGCGGAGATTTGCCACGATCGTGCTAACTCCGGTTGGGGACTCAGAACGGAATCGAAGGTAATCAAACGGTCGTACACTTGGAGTGCAATGTCGTCGGCAAGCTTGCTGGTGATCAAAACAGGGTCGAGTCCATTCGGATTGCCGCGCAGCATATTGATGCGGTAGGTGCCGCCATACCGCATCCCACCATGAGCTGGGCGTAGGGTATGGTAACCAGTGCTCTGCTTGCATGCACTTATCAGGACCTGCAGGACTCCCACCGCAATTGCTACCAACAATCGCCGCCTGGTCCACTCGCCAGATCGCCGACGATGGTCAAGCATTCGGCGGTTAGAGCGACCGGAGAATACACTCAGCAAGGCACTAAGCATCACACAGATGTTGAGGCAGCGATGCGTTGTTCGAGATCAGCCGCAAGACGGAGCAAGAACTCATCCTGGTTGTATGGTGCCTGCAACTGTACGCCGATGGGAAGTCCATCTGCGGACGTGCCGGCCGGCAGGCTCAGTGCGGGGATGCCGGCAATGTTAGCCGAGACGGTGAGTACGTCGTTGAGATACATCGCCAGTGGATCGCGGAGCTTTTCGCCGAGTTTGAATGCTGGCGTCGGTGTAGTGGGGAGGAGAATCGCATCGCATTGAGCAAAGATGGTGCGGTAATCCTCGACGATCCAGCGACGGGCTTGCTGCGCTTTACGGTAGTACGCATCGTAGTAGCCTGCAGAGAGGACGTAGGTGCCGAGCATAATTCGCCGCTTGACTTCCTGGCCAAACCCATTGGTCCGTGTTGCGGTCATCATGTCCTCGTCGTCATCAGCGCGGTAGCCGTAGCGCACACCGTCATAGCGTGCAAGGTTCGATGATGCCTCGGCGGTCGCCAAGATGTAGTAGGTTGGTATCCATGCTTCGATGGAAGCAAAGCTGATGTCCACAAGTGGATAGTCCACCTCGCGGAGGAGTTCGACAACTTGGTGGTACACCGTGCGTACGTCATCGCTGCAACCATCCAGGATCGTGCTGCCAACAATTCCAATGCACGGGCGCTGCTCATTGGTGCGCAACGGCTCGATCGTTGCTGAGATAGGTGGAGCCTCCGTACTCGTGCTATCATGCCGATCATGGCCCGATAGGACATAAGCAACGATTGCTGCATCATGCACTGTGCGGGCAATCGGGCCAATCTGGTCGAGCGATGATGCAAACGCAACCAATCCGTACCGACTAACCCGGCCATACGACGGCTTATAGCCAACAAGACCGCAGAATGCTGCTGGTTGGCGTATCGAACCGCCCGTGTCCGAGCCGAGTGCGACGTGCGCCATTCGAGCTGCAACAGCAACTGCCGATCCGCCGGATGATCCACCGGGAACGTACTCCGGATTGTGTGGATTGCGGACGCTGCCGAAAAACGAATTCTCGTTCGACGACCCCATCGCAAATTCATCGAGATTGGTTTTGCCGATGATAATTGCCCCAGCATCCCGAAGGCGCGCAACAACGGTTGCATCATAGGTAGGCACAAAGTGCTCCAACATTCGCGATGCGCAGGTCGTCCGAATGCCGCGGGTGGAGATGTTGTCCTTGATTGCGACGATCATTCCTTCCAGAAGGCGTGGCGATCCTTGCTGGAAGCGCTTGTCGGACTCGGCTGCAGCAGTGCGGGCTTGATCGGGGCATACGGTGATGAATGCGCCCAAGTGCTGCAGCTCTTCGATGCGTGCCAAAGCACGCTCGACTTCTTCACTGCAGGATGTTCTCCCGCTAAGAAGATCGTGGCGAAAATGCTGATAGCTTTCCGATACCATCGCTTGGTAAACCTGGAGATGTTTCACACAACGACACGATTCCCCACCGGACCGGAGGGAATGGGAATGCAACGGAGGACCAGCTTGCCAGTAAGCGGAAGGGAGAGTGCAGCATCGCTCCGTTGGTTGATCAAGGTTTCGATTGGTCGAGATGTTCAGTGGCGGCGCTTGTGTCAGCCGGCAGGCGCGCCATTGTCTGGCGCAGGTGCTCGGCTTCGGCTGCAAGCGGTTGCACCTGTTCGCTCACTGTCGTATTGATCTGGCGTACCTGCTCGACGAGTTCTTCCTGTGCGCGACGGACCTTCTGGACACCTTTTCCGATGAGCTGCGCAACCTCCGGAATTTTTTTCGGGCCGAACAGGATCAATACGACCAGTACGATGAGCAAAAGCTCGCCACCACCGATGTCGAACATTGCCTACTGAGCGTCGGATTTATCGCTTTGTGTTGGTGTGGATGGTTGTCCACTGGCTGCTTGCTTGAATTCCCGAATGCCAGCACCAAGGCCGCGCATCAGTTCTGGAATTTTCCGCCCGCCGAAAATCAGCAATGCAACCAGCAAGATGACCAACCATTCCATACCACCGGGGAGACCGAACATGGAAGTTCGATAAGGTTAGTGAAACTGCATGCCATTAGACACCGACGTTTGCAAAATAGTGCAGGAGCGACTTGAATACGCCTTGTCCATCGACGCTTCCCAAGATTGGATCACAGGCTCGCTCAGGATGGGGCATCAGACCGAGCACGTTCCCACGGCGATTAATGATGCCGGCAATATTTGCCACCGAGCCGTTAGGATTGCTTTCGTCGGTAATCGTGCCATCCGGAGCGCAATAGCGGAAGACGATATGTCCGTTGGCTTCAAGGTCGGCAAGCACATCCGGCAGCGCGTAGTAGCGTCCTTCGCCATGTGCGATTGGAATGCGGAGGACCTGCCCATGCTGATAGGCTGTGGTGAAAGGAGTGTCGGCATTGTCAACGCGGATATGGACGTGCCGGCAAACGAAGCGCTGCTGCGCGTTTCGGAGCAAGGCTCCCGGTAGGAGCTGTGCTTCGGTGAGAATTTGGAAGCCGTTGCAAATGCCTATCACAAACCCCCCCCGTTCGGCAAAGCGCACAACCTCGCCCATGATCGGTGAAAATCGAGCAATGGCACCGCTCCGAAGGTAGTCGCCGTACGAAAAGCCGCCCGGCAAGATGATACAGTCGAGCCCTGGCGGAAGTTCGGTCTCCTTATGCCAGAGGAAGCACGGTTCACGGCCGGTTGTCTGCTGCACTGCGTAGAATGCATCCCGATCGCAGTTCGAGCCAGGGAAAACGACAATACCAACTTTCACGGCTCAACATCCTCGATGGTGACGCGGTAATCCTCGATTATCGGATTTGCCAGTAGCTGGTTGCTCATCGCGTTGCATTGCTCGGTTGCTATCGAGCGATCGGCTGCCTCGAGCTCGAAGGTGATGTGCTTGCCGATGCGGACATGCTCAACCGTGGTAAAGCCCAATGCATGCAATGCTTGCTCAACTGTTTTCCCTTGCACATCCAAGATTGCAGGGCGGAGGGTAATGGTTACGGTCGCGCGGTATCGTGGCATTCGTACGTGATAGGTCGTTAGTCCTCAAAATCATCGAAGTCGAAGCGGTCCTTGCGCCAGCGCTGAAAAATGCTCACCGTATGGCTGATGGCACCGCTCAGGATGTACACGAGCATGATGGGAAAGGCAAGACTGCCGCCGGTGGCAATCACGAGTACCACTGCAACAACAACTGCTGCGCTGAACAATGGCCGTTGACGGAATGAGCGGAGCGTTGGTCGTGGCAAATTGTTGTAGCGGATGGTGCTCACCATCGCCAGTGCTGTCGTGATGGTTACAAAATTAGTTGCCCCCGAGCGCCAATCTGTCGGAATCCGTTCGGGTAGCAGGTAGAAAATCACGAACGTGACCACGGTCAGTGCACCGGCTGGTATCGGTAATCCGCGGAAGTAGAGTTTGTCTTCCAGTGATGTCAACTGAACGTTGAAGCGGGCAAGCCGGTATGCACCTGCCATGGCTGGAAGTGCTGCCAGGAGCATACCCGCCGGACCAAAAGCGTGGTAGTGGGCAACGTAGAGAAGGAGCGAGGGCGCAACGCCAAAGGAGACAACGTCACAGAGTGAATCGAGCTCCACACCGATTTCGCTCGATGAGCGCGTCAGGCGCGCCATGATTCCATCGAGCATATCGAAAATTGCTGCTGCCAGGACGTAGAATGCCCCGGTGATCAGAGCTTGACTGTCGCTGGTACCTTTTGCAAAATGGATGATCGCCAAAAATCCGCTGAACAGGTTCCCGAGCGTGAACAAGTTGGGGATGATGGAGCGTGTTACACGGAGTGCCATCGTCAACTCGGTTGAGGATCGTTCACGGCATGATGGCGATGACGCTTTCGGCTGCGCGGACTCGATCCCCCTGGCGAACGGTGAGCTGTGCCGTTGTTGGTACGAGCACATCCATCCGTGAGCCAAATTTCATCATACCGAAACGTTCGCCAGCGGAAACGGAATCGCCAACCTTGGTTTCAAAAACAATGCGCCGCGCAAGGACACCAGTAATCTGCCGGAATACCACCTTCCCATGGGAAGTGCGCACGCCGATAGTGGAGCGCTCGTTCAGCTCCGAACTTTTGGGATGCCACGCGACAAGGTACTCTCCCGGGTGATATTGCACATACTCGACAATGCCGCTTACGGGGTAACGGTTGACGTGCACATCCAGCGGCGAGAGAAAAATGCTGATTTGGATTGCGCTGTCGCCGAGGTACTCCTGTTCGACGGTTGGGGTAATCTGGACAACGCGTCCATCCGCCGGTGCAAGTACGTGACGTCCATCCAATGCTGACGGAGGAACGACTCGATCGGGATCGCGGAAAAACCACACCGCGAATCCTATGACGGCAACGCCGAGACATGCCAAGATGCCTGCTGCAATAGCATGGCTACGGAGCACATATGCACCAATGCCAAGGGCGATACCCAGGCCAAGCAGGAGGAAAAAGTTATCGTAGCCGTACCGTGTGATAATGCTCACGTTCGCTGCGGACGATATGGTCAACGTTCGTAACTTGCAATCCCGCACGCAGGGCACGGGATGCCGTGCCGTGGAATGGTTCGAGAGTAATTTTGTTTCCGAACGATCTCGATGCAGGATGCACTCAAAACTACGGCTCCTTGCGTGTGATTCCTCACCAATCATCGTGGTTGACACATGAATGTACCTCATGCATCACTGGCTGACTTGGCAGTGGCTCTTGCACGTACCATTCCCGCCGTGCCACCCAAATCAACACTCTATGTCCTCGAGCACATCCAACTCATTGCCGAGGCTGACCAGCTAACGTTGACCGCCACCGACACCGAAACAACCATCACCGCGCACGTACCGGCACACGTTGCCGCGACGGGATCCATCTTAGTTCCTGCACGCAAGTTTTATGACGTCGTGCGTGCGCTGCCCGATGATCAACCGTGTTCACTGACACTATCGGATGGCAAGCTCACACTTACAACAGAGACCGGACACTACGACTTTCCGACGCTGCGTGCAGATGAATTCCCAGAATTGCCGCTCGTTGAACATGCAGCATCGGTGACTATCTCGCAGAGCGATGCCCACGCGATTGCGGAATCGGTTGCCTATGCAGCATCGGATGAGCAGTATCGTCCAGCGATGACCGGTGTCAAGTTCGAGCTTGGGTCGGAGTTGATCGCAGTCGCAACCGACGGATACCGCCTGGCAACGATCGCGCTTCCCATCGGCAATGCCGGCGCGACACACGATGCAATCGTACCAGCTCGTATTGTGGAGTTGCTCGGCAAAGCAGAGGGTGACGTGACGATTGGGTTTTCTCCAACGCACGCTATCATCACGACTGCAACCGAACGCATCACCACGCGGCTCATTGATGAGTCGTATCCGCAGTGGCGCAACGTGCTACCCACCGACAACTCGAAGTTGGCAATTGTTGAGCGTGCTGCACTGCTCCGCAGCATCCGTCGCGTGGCGCTCTTCACAAGCAGCGCCAGTCAGTTGGTGCGCTTCCGGTGGTCAAGTGGGGCTGTGACGCTCTCGGTTACCGACCCCGAAACAGGAGCGCAGGCGGAAGAACAGGTGCTATGTGAGTACACGGACGAGCCACTCGAGATTGGCTTCAATCACAAATACATCACCGAAGCACTTGCACACCTACCGAGCGAGCGCGCAACGCTTGCATTCTCGGCGCCTACGCGGGCAGTCCTGATCACCCCAACTGACGATGGCGCACCACGCGTTACGAAACTGGTTATGCCAATGCGGTTGTAGGTTGTTGCAGTTTGTTGTGCTCTTTCTGTCTGCAACCGATAGGAAAAAACTGCAGTCCTTTGTTTGATCGCAATGGAACAACAGCCGCGTTATGCGATTGGGATTGACGTCGGCGGCACGAGCATCAAGGCAGGTGTGGTCAGGTTTGATCGAGCTGGTACAGTGCTGGTCGAGCACGCACAGCATGCAACCGCAATGCTTGGTTCGATCGAAGATTTCCTCGGTCTTGTGTCGGCGCAGTATCAAGCGTGGAGTGCGACGTATCCCACCATCGAAGCGATAGGAATTGGTTTTCCAGCATGTGTTCAATGGTCCGCTGGATTGGTCGCTGCGCCTCCCAATATTCCGTGGTGGGATGCACCAGTGCAATTTCCACTTCGTGCAGAACTTTCCCGACAGCTTGCCCTACCCGTTGCGGTGGACAATGATGCAAATGTTGCAGCCCTTGCTGAATGCAAGTTTGGAGTTGCTCGTCAATGGGAGTCCATGCTCTTTGTCACCCTGGGAACAGGTGTTGGCGGTGCACTCATCATCAACGGTCAGCTCTATCGCGGGGAGAGGGGCTCAGCTGGGGAACTTGGGCACATGGTGATTGATGCAAGAGCACCGCTTTCCTCTCCTGCGTTTCGAACAGGGATTTTGGAGCGTTACGTCGGTCGTGATGCAATCCTCGAACGCGCTCGAAGGTGGTGTGTTGACTATCCGAATTCAAGGCTCGCTCGGATGAATCAGCTGCTCGATGTTGAAGCTATTGGCGAAGCTGCACGGGATGGGGATGAAGCAGCCCGAGGTGTTCTTGAGGAAACTGCAGAGTTCTTTGGGATTGGTTTGGCATCAGCCGTGGCGCTTCTGGGGATCGAGCACATTGTCGTTGCTGGTGGGATTGCTGGCTTACCAGAGCTTTTCTTCGACCGTGCGCGCGCAACCTTCCGTCAACGCTCGCTTCCAGCAATCGCTGATAACGTCCAACTGGTTCGATCGTCCCTGGGAGCAACCGCAGGGGTTCTGGGTGCAGCCTTGTTAGCTCTCGATGCCACCTCGGGGTAAGGGAACGTTATTTTCGAGTTTCAACGTTTGTGCAATGGCACTTTTTCGCAACGACGATGAACAATGGCGATATCCGCCACAACGGATACCAAGAACTTGAGACCATCACCATACTCGGTGCACGTGAGCACAACCTCAAGAATGTTTGCCTTGAACTGCCTCGCAATCGTTTCATTGTTGTGACCGGCGTTTCGGGGTCCGGAAAGTCGTCGTTAGCATTCGATACTCTCTATGCCGAGGGCCAGCGACGATATGTGATGTGTTTATCGCCCTATGCGCGGCAATTCCTTGGCGTACTCCGCAAGCCTGATGTTGATAGTATCGAGGGTATTTCGCCAGCCATCAGCATTGACCAGAAGACCAGTGGCTTTACTCCACGCTCGACGGTTGGCACCGTGACCGAGATTTACGACTACCTCCGGTTGCTCTACGCGAAGGTTGGGTTGCGGTATTGCCCAGCGTGCAACGTCCCCGTGCGCCAGACCACCAGCGATGAGATCATCGAGTCTCTACTGCAGCTTGAAACGGGTACACCCATTGAGCTGCTGGCGCCCCTGGTCCACGGAAGGAAAGGACACTACCGTGAACTCTTTGCATCCTTGCTTCGGCGTGGCTACACGCGAGTTCGCACCGATGGCGAGCTGCGGGAACTCACCGACGGCATGATGCTCGATCGGTACAAGGTGCATATGATCGAGCTTGTCGTGGATCGCTTTCCTGTGTCTGCAACCGTTGAACGCCGATTGCGAGACAGCATCGAACTGGCTCTACAAATGGGAGATGGTCGAGTCATTGTTCTGGTCGGGCGCGAACGTCGAGAAATAACCTTTAGCACGGCGTACGCCTGCCCATCCTGCGGGCGCGGATTCGAGCCACTGGCGCCAAATTCCTTTTCGTTCAACACGCCCTACGGTTGGTGTCCGGCATGTGAGGGAATGGGGATTCGGGAGGAATTTCTACCAGATCGGATTCTCCCCGACCCGCAACGTTCCCTTGCTGACGGGGGGCTTGCGATCCTTGGACCAAAACGTGATACACTTCTGTGGCGGCAGGTCCTCGCATTCTGCAAGCGCGAAAGCATTGATCCCAATGCACCGATCGAAACTATTCCACCGAATAAGCTGATTGCATTACTCTACGGGCCCAACCGCGGTCGCACCGTGCTCGTTACTCTCGATGCTGATGGCGAACAGCTTGAATTGCCCCAGCAATTCCACGGGGTACTGACAACATTCAGGCATCAATTGACAACGACTAGCTCCACGAAAGTGCGCTCCTGGATTACCTCGTTTATGGGTACGGCTCCCTGTGCTGAGTGCGATGGTGAGCGCCTTCGCGTGGAAAGTCGAGTCGTTCGAATCGCCGATCGGCGTTTGCCTGAGATCGTCGGTTGGGATGTTGCGCAACTACGGCAGTGGATCCAGCACGTTCCTGCATCACTCTCGAAAAATCAACAGTTGATCGCGCGCCAGATTCTCAGTGAAATTGACCGACGATTGGGTTTCTTGGTGGACGTGGGGCTCGATTACCTTACGCTTGACAGGCCAGCCCGAACACTCAGTGGCGGCGAAGCACAGCGCATCCGACTCGCATCCCAGATCGGCTCACAACTGGTTGGCGTCCTCTACGTGCTCGACGAACCGAGTATTGGACTCCACCCACACGATAATCATGCACTGATCGGCTCGCTCAAACAACTGCGGGACATGGGTAATACTGTTGTTGTCGTCGAGCACGATCGTGATACCATGCTGAGTGCGGACGTATTGGTTGATCTTGGACCTCGAGCGGGGGTTCATGGAGGGGAAGTCCTCTTTGCTGAATCTCCCAAGCGATTGCGCAAACTTTCGGGGGCAGTGCGTGAACGGTCACTGACGGCTCAGTACTTGCTCGGTGAACGGAAAATCGAGCCACCATCGGTGCGCCGACGCCCAAGCGATCGGTGGTTGGTGTTGGAAGGAGCATCTGGAAATAACTTGCGCGATCTGACGCTTCGGTTGCCATTGGGGATGTTCGTGTGTGTAACAGGCGTGTCGGGATCAGGGAAGTCGTCGCTCATCCTGGACACACTGTACCCAATTCTGAGCAACCGCCTGCATCGGACGACACTGCCCGTCCTACCGTATCGTTCGGTCAGTGGCATCGAACACCTCGACAAAGTCATCGAGATTGATCAAAGCCCGATCGGCCGCACGCCACGTTCGAATCCTGCAACGTACACGGGTGTGTTCACGCACATCCGACAGCATTTTGCATTGCTCCCCGAAGCCCGTATTCGTGGCTACACACAAGGCCGCTTTTCGTTCAACGTCCCTGGTGGGCGCTGTGAAGCGTGTGAGGGTGCTGGCATGCGTACGATCGAGATGAATTATTTGCCCGAAGTCTATGTGCAGTGCGATGAGTGCGGCGGCAAGCGCTACAATGCCGAAACGCTGAGCGTGACCTACCGCGGAAAATCTATTGCGGACGTACTGGACATGACCGTCGAGGAGGCGCTCGAATTTTTCGCCGACATTCCTTCTGTTCGGAAAAAGCTCGACGTCCTCAACCGCGTTGGTCTGGGGTATATCACGCTTGGGCAACAAGCACCGACGCTCAGCGGCGGCGAGGCACAGCGTCTCAAACTGGCAACCGAACTTGCCCGCAGCAGTACCGGGAGCACGCTCTACCTACTCGATGAACCAACGACCGGGCTCCACTTCGAAGACATTCGGATTTTGCTCGACTTACTCAACCAGTTGGTTGAACGGGGAAACACCGTTGTTGTCATCGAGCATAACTTGGATGTTATCAAGTGTGCCGACTGGATTATTGACCTTGGTCCTGGTGGTGGCCGCGATGGTGGTTGGATTGTCGCAGAAGGTACACCGGAAGACATTGCGTGCAGTCCGCATTCACTAACGGGACGCTACCTCCGTGCAGAATTAGAAGGGCAGCTGCCCGCCCCGCGGGAGAAGCGAAAAATTTCGTCAGCGTAGTTTTGCACCTCTACTGTTCACCACAGCATAACTGATCGCGATGAACATTCTTGTGTGTGTGTCATACGTACCCGATACAGCAGCAAAGATTGGCGCCACACCCGATGGAAGTGCGTTGCAACTTCAGGGCGTCAAGTACATTCTCAACCCCTACGATGAGTTTGCTATCGAAGAAGCTCTCCTTCAGCGTGAAAAACATGGCGGACGCGTCGTTGCCCTGACCGTTGGCGATGCCGCTGCGACGGAAATTCTCCGCACTGCCCTTGCTATGGGTGCCGATGCTGCAGCAATCGTGACTGACACGACGCTGGATTCGTACGGTGTTGCTGTGCAAATTGCTGAGTATGCACGTGCAATGAACGCCGATCTTGTGCTACTCGGTCGCCAGAGCATTGACCACGATTCGTTCCAGATGGCAAGCACTGTCGGTGCCTTGTTGGGGATGCCCTCGATTTCTGTTGTCTCGAAACTCGATATTGAAGGAACCCGCGTTCGTGCTGAGCGCGACGTTGAAGGTGGTAAGGAGATTCTCGAGGCCGAGTTGCCCATTGTCATCAGCGTCCAGAAAGGCATCAACAATCCGCGCTATCCCAAGCTTCCCGACATTATGAAAGCCAAGTCAAAACCAATCGAGACGCTCCAAGCACAATCGGTACCGGCGCGGTCGCGACACATTCGGTACGAAGTACCGCAGCAGAAACGCGCAAATATCATCCTTGGCGATAGTGATGCCGACATTGCTGAATTTGTCCGGCTTCTCCACGAAGAAGCAAAAGTGATTTGACGTTGAACAACTTTCCAGAACTCATGACAACCGCTGTCTATATCGAACATCGAGCTGGTAGCATCAAACGCGCATCTCTTGAAGCGATCACTGCAGCACGCGGCATTGCTGACCGTGTGGTTGGACTGTGCATCGGAACAGCTGATACCCAGACACTCCGCACGTACGGTGTCCACGAAATCGTGGCGATCGAGCATGCAATGCTTACGCGCTACTCATCACAAGCAGTGGCGGAGGCGATTGCTCAGTATGTGCGATCTGCTGCCGTTGGTGCACTCTTTCTGGGTGCAACCGCGCAAGGAAAGGAACTCGGGCCACGCGTCGCTGTTCTCCTTGAAACAGCGTATCTACCCGATTGCGTCGCTCTCTCGAAGGAAGCCGATAAGCTGGTAGCGGTCCGGCCGCTGTTTGCTGGAAAAATTCGTGCAACCGTCGAACCCTTGACCGAGCGTGTGGTGGTTTCCCTGCGTCCGAACATGTTCACCGCTCGCCCCGCGGAAACGCCAACGGAGCCAACCCAGACTACGTTTTCACCCGAATTGTCCCAAGAGCATTGTCGTGTTGTTGTCACAGATGTTGTCCGCAATGAAGGCAAGCTCGACGTGCTCGAAGCAGACATCGTTGTTTCGGGTGGGCGTGGACTCAAAGGACCGGAACATTTCGCATTGATCGAGCAATTAGCGGCTGTCCTTGGTGGTGCCGTTGGTGCCTCCCGTGCAGTGGTGGATGCTGGATGGCGTCCGCATAGCGAACAGGTTGGACAGACTGGCAAGACCGTCTCGCCGAATCTGTATTTGGCATGCGGTATCAGCGGTGCTGTCCAGCACCTGGCGGGTATGTCATCGTCGAAAGTGATTGCAGCCATCAACAAGGACAAGGATGCACCCATCTTCAAAGTTGCCGACTACGGTATCGTCGGTGATGTGTTCGAAGTAATCCCGAAACTCATCGAACAGGTCAAGCAACTCAAGCAGAGCACAGCATCCTAACGCCCCGGACTATCGCGGACGACAACAGGAGCAGCGTTCTATCGTCGTCTGTGCTGGCAACATGGATTTGTAATTTTGCTTCCGGCAGTCGTAGCCACTGGTTTGCACGTAATGGCAAAAGTCGAAGTCGAAATACTTGGTTTGTCCGCAAGTAGCACGGGCAGCAATGGTGCGTACGCCCTCATCCTCAAGGAAAAAGGGGGAGAGAGGCAACTTCCCATTGTCATTGGTGCGCCAGAAGCGCAGGCGATTGCTGCTGAATTAGAGGGATTGCGGCCAACGCGTCCGCTGACGCATGATTTACTCAAAAACATCATCGAGCAAGCCGGTGGCAGCGTTGCCGAAGTCTGCATTGTGGCGCTGCGCGAGAGCATCTTTTACGCAGAAATCACCATCGATGGTCTCGATCTGCATGTGGATGCGCGCCCAAGTGATGCCGTTGCTTTGGCCGTTCGCTTCGGTGCTCCGATCTACGTGATGGATTCGGTTCTCGATGAAGCCGGTATCGTCGCCAGTATGGTGGACGATTCGTTCGATGATGACAGTGACGATGACGACGATGACGACGACGATCTGATGCGACTGCTCCAGCAAAGCGAGGAAGGGGAAGAGCAGGAGCGTCCATCTCCACCGCAAAAGATGCCAGCATCGCGTTTAGAACAGCTTCGCCGGCAGCTTGAGCAAGCAATCCGTGACGAAGACTACGAGCGGGCTGCCCAGCTTCGCGACGAAATACAGCGACTGGAAGGAACCAAACACTAATTGTGCGTGCCGAGATAGCTCAGTCGGTTAGAGCAGCGGAATCATAATCCGCGTGTCGGGGGTTCGAATCCCTCTCTCGGCACTATCGCCCGCGCAGCCTCGTCCATGGGGCTGCGCATTGTGTTCGTACTGCTAATCCCTCCGATGAAAAGTGTTGACCTTCGTCCTGCGACTGAGCTCGAAAATGCCTTTTTCACATCGTACTGCTCCAACGGTCGCACGGTAACATTTTTTGGAGATGCGCACCCATACTATGCGGGCAGTGTCGTTCGTGCTATGGCGAGTGCGCGGAATGGCTATCGAGAGATTTCCGCCCTCTTCGCCGAGGATATCGCGGCTGCAGAGCAGAACGATACACCCGATGATAGCAATGAGGAACTTGCCGTGTTCTTTGCGCGATTACGGCAGGACTACCGTGCCACCGTTGTTCGAATTGAACGTCTGACGCCAACCATCGTCGAACTGATCGTTCGTGCGCCAGCAGCAGCGCGGAAATTTCGACCGGGACAGTTCTACCGACTTCAGAATTACGCCTCAACAGCGCCCATCGTTGGTGGGCAACGGTTGGTGATGGAAGCTCTCGCTATGACTGGTGCCTGGACGGATCCCCAGGCGGGATTACTCTCCATGATTGCTCTCGAAGTTGGTGCTTCCACACGTATGATTTCCCACCTTGCAGTTGGTGGAGAAGTGGTCGTCATGGGACCAACAGGCACGCCAACACATATTCCCTACGGCGAGAATGTCTTGCTCTGTGGTGGTGGGCTGGGAAATGCAGTGTTGTTCTCGATCGCCCACGCACTGAAGGCACACCAGTGCCGAGTGATCTATTTCGCTGGCTACCGCAATGGTGCGGACGTCTTCAAAATGGACCATATCGAGGCAGCTACCGACCAGGTCATATGGTGTACCGATGCTGGCGAGCCGATCGTGCCGCGCCGCCCTCAGGATCGTCATTGGCGTGGGACCATCATCGAAGCAATGGTTGCCTACCACCAAGGACAGCTCGGCATGCCGCTGATACCGTTCAACTCGATTCACCGCATCATTGCAATCGGCAGCGATGGGATGATGAATGCGGTGCGGCAAGCGCGGAAGACAGTCTTGCAAACAGCGTTTAGACCGCACATCGCCATCGGCTCGATCAATTCCCCGATGCAGTGCATGATGAAAGAAATCTGTGCACAGTGTCTACAAAAACACCGCGATCCGGAAACCGGCCGCGAAGTTGTACCGGTGTTCTCCTGCTTCAACCAGGACCAAGAACTCGACCGTGTGGATTTCGACAATCTGCGCGACCGGTTGCGCATGAATAGCGTCCTGGAAACTCTCGGTACTTCGTGGCTGGAGTATCTGCTAAGCTACGAGCAAATGGTTGGTTGAATAACTTCTCTTTGACGATGCCAGATACAGCACTCGAACCCCGTGCAGCATACATCGAAGCTCTCGAGATCATGCGTACAGCAAGCGATCTTGGGGCTGCGTCGGCGCTCCTAGGCTGGGACCAAGAGACGTACATGCCACCTGCTGCTGCAGCTGCACGCGCAGATCAACTTTCCACGCTCAGCGCAGTTACCCATAGCATCGTCACCAGCGATCGGGCGGTTTGCTTGGCTGAATTCTTCCGGGATAACCTCCGACATCTCAATGGAGAGTTGAGCGACTGGGAGAAACGGATCGCAAGAGTGTTCACTCGTGATGTGCTTCGTGCGATTCGGTTACCGGAAACATTTGTGCGCCGGAAAACACAGGTGACCGCACTTGCGCAGGAAGCATGGAAACAAGCGCGCCAGCAGGCATCTTTTGCGCTCTTTCGGGACCATCTTGCACAGATCATCGAACTGGCTATTGAAGAAGCGGAGCTGCGAGGCTATCAAGATCACCGCTACAATGCGCTGTTGGACCTCTACGAACCAGGTCTAACTGTAGGCACTCTCGATCCGGTCTTCCGTCGCTTGGAACAAGCAACAATCGAAATCCTCCGCTTTGTTCGGGATGCTGGGCATGTGCCCGATGATTCGATTCTCAAGCAACACTTTCCTGGACAGGCACAGCTTGCTGCGGCGCAGAGCATCATTGCTCAGATGGGGTTCGACTTCTCGGCTGGTCGTGTGGATCTGTCGGCACACCCTTTTTGCACCTCGTTTGCAATTGCTGATGTTCGCTTGACCACACGCATCAATGAACGAGATCTTCGCTCGTGTCTTTTCGGGTTGATCCACGAAGCAGGTCATGGACTCTATGAGCAAGGTATGCGCTCGGACCTGGAACGAACGTTCGCTCGGGATGGCGCTTCGATGGGTATTCATGAATCCCAATCCCTGTTTTGGGAAAACATCATTGCTCGATCGGAAGAATTTTGGCACTGGGCGTTGCCGATACTGCGCGCCTATTTCCCCGAACAACTTTCAGATGTGTCTCCACAGGCGATGTACGCTGCTATCAACCGCGTCGAGCCTTCGCACTACCGGATCGAATCTGATGAAGTGACCTACAACCTGCATATCATTCTGCGTTACCGTCTCGAGAAAGCCATGCTCGAAGGAACGTTGACTGCCGACGACATCCCGCACGTGTGGAATGCGCTCACAGAAGAACTGCTCGGCTTGACTGTGCACAACGATGCGCAAGGATGCCTACAAGACATTCATTGGTCGTTCGGCGGGATTGGGTATTTCCCCAGCTATACGCTCGGAAAGCTCTATGCTGCAATGTTGCGGAGTGCGCTCTTGCGTGCAATGCCTGATGCGCCGGATCACGTTCGTCGTGGCGACTTTTCGCCGATTCGGCAATGGCTCCGAGAGGTGGTCCATCAATGGGGACGAACGATGGAACCATCAGAGCTGATCAGTGCAGCAACGGGTCAGCCCTTGAGCGAAGAACCGTTCGTGGCGTACGTATGGGAAAAAGTCAAGCGGGTGTACGGCCAGGAATGATGTTAGGTGGTTGGGTTTTATTTTTGCAACGAAAAATTCAGCCAACATAGCTCAGCTGGTAGAGCAGCTCACTCGTAATGAGCAGGTCACCGGTTCGAGTCCGGTTGTTGGCTCCGGGTCGCCTGGTGCTGCATGCACCAGGCGATTTTTTTTCGTAACTTTTTTGAGTCGGTGACGTAGCTTGCGCATCGGATTGCTTGAAGAAATTCACCAATGACCAGCCCTCATTCGACGTCACAGCGTCTGCCCATTGCAAGCGTGCTTGTTGCGATTGCTGCAGGGGAACTATTCCATCTGATTATGTCGAGCGTTCTCGAGGTTGTCGGTGATGTTGTGCCTAGTTGGCTGGAACAGTTGCTGCGCATCCTCGATGGTGCCGTGGCAAGTGGGGTATTCTTGCTACTTGTCTGGTTGGTCGTGAAGCTAAGCGATCCAGTTGCTTCTCCGCCACAGCCAGAGCAATTTGAGCGTTGGATGCGGTGGGGTGTCCTTGGCTATCTCGCGGTTGTTGTCTTTCCGTCGTTGGCCGTAGAGGGCATTGCTGCGGTGCTTGTGCATAACGTCCTTGCTGCAATGTTGCTGGGGATTGGTGTATGGAGCGCAACAGTTGTTCTGCGAGTTGTCCGAAGCTATCGGACAGCGCGAACAGCGGTTGCACTCCGAAGCTTGGGGTGGGTATTACTGGCTGCGGTGCCGATACGGTGGATTGAAGTGACTGTTGCCCCGGGGTCGCTGGAGGTAGTGTATGTGTTTCAGGGAATAGTCGTTTGTGTCTTGGTGACGCTCCTGGCGCGCCGTCGGCGGTGGTTGGGCTCTCTCTCGCGCGGACAGCGGTGGAGCCTTGGTTGGTGGACTAGTTTGGTGCTCGTGTTCTCGATCGTCGCTGCTGCAACACTTTTCGATAGCAGCACTGTGCATTCAAGGGCACTTCGACAATGGCTCACAGGGAGCGAGCTGGTGGTCGGGTACGTGTGCCTTGCATTGGCGATGTACTCGGCAATCGCACTCGTGACCATCGTCGGCAGCGGCAGCAGCGCAGCGCGCAAGACCTTTGAGTTCGATGCCATCACCTTTTTCAACCGCTTAGTCTCGGAGCATGCCGATAGTCAACAGCTCTACGATACTGCCGTCACGCTGGCTGTTGCGTTGACTGAATCAACGGGTGCAATGTTACTTCTCCACGAGGGGGATCGGTGGGAGATTGCAGCATTGGCCGGGCTTGACTACCAGCGCGCTGCAGCACTGGAAATCCAGAGCGTTCTTGGGCATTCTCTGAGCACGGACGCGGTTGTCGTTCCATGGCTGTTCGAAGATGAGCGGTTCTTCAGGATTGCCCGGTCGGTTGAATCGTATGCACAATCGTTGATGCTGGTCCCACTGCGGGAAGGTAGCATAAGCTATGGCGCAATTGTCGTGGTAAGCACTAAGCCCTTTGCCTTCGAACAGGGCGATATTGCAGCACTGGGGGCGTTTGCGCCCGCAGTCACCATTGCTCTTGCCAATCAACGATTGCTCCGCAGCGCCATTGAGCGTGAGCGCTTGCGGCGTGAGTTGATGCTCGGCAGAGAAATTCAGAAAAAGCTGCTGCCGACTGCAGCGCCGATACTCAATGGATGGTCTGTTGCGGGATGGTCCGAACCTGCTCTCGAAGTCGGTGGTGATTACTTCGACTATTTCCAGCTCGGAGATGGTACGGCGTGTATCGTTGTTGCCGACGTTAGCGGTAAGGGTATCAGTGCAGCTTTCTACATGGCAAAGCTCAAAGGAATTTGTTTAGCTCTCGCACCGCTGTGCCGGAGCGTCCATGATTTTATTGTTCGAATTCATCGGGCTCTCGATGGTGGTGTGCTCGAGTCGCGGGTGTACATCACCTTGGCAGCAGTTGGCATCACACCAAGCGGTCGTGTCCATATTGTGCGTGCGGGACATCCTCCGCCAGTGGGGGTTACCTCGGGTGGACAGGTCCAGGTGTATTCTCCGCAGGGTATAGCGCTTGGGATGGTTAGTACCGATCGCTTTGTTGCGCTGACCCCCGTTTTGGAAATTGAGCAGACCCATCTCGATACACTCCTGCTGTTTAGTGATGGATACCTTGAAGCAGGGTTACCGACTACAGCCGAACTTGGGTTGGATGGGATTCGTCGCATGATTCAATCCCATGCAAACAACTGCTCTGCGGAAGAATTGCTCCAACGACTCAAAGGTGATCTCTCGACAATGCTCGCTTCGACGACACAACACGACGACATAACCATGGTTATCATGAAACGTACCACCAACTCATCGTGACTATGCAGCACGAATTCTACACTCACATTCAGCCAGTCGGTGATGGAACGATCACGATTGTCGAACTCCATGGATACCTGGATGCATACACAGCGCCTGGCTTCGACGACGTCTTGGCGCAGCTCTTCGAGGGTGGCCAGACACGTATTGTCGTTGACTGTGCCGAACTCGATTACATCTCGAGTGCAGGGCTCGGTGTCTTCATGGGGCACATCGAGCCTTTTCGATCAGTAGGTGGCGATATTGTTCTGTGTGGGCTCAGTCCACGAATTACAGCGATCGTGGAAATGCTTGGTTTTCCCCACATCTTCCATATCTGCGCCAATCGCGAGCAGGCGATAGCGGCATTTGGTCAGACTCCCGGTACGACGTGATGGAGAGACGATCGAGCATTCCTGAGATCGAAATTCCTGCTCGCCTCGATCAGTTGGCGGTCGTGCGCAGTTACATCGAGCAAGGGTGTATGGAGCTCTGTGTGCCGGATCGAATTTGCTGGGTATTAGTCTTAGCAGTGGACGAGCTCTGCTCGAATATCATTCGTCACGGCTACCAGGGCAATTCGTCGGGGGTGATTACCATTCGATTAGAGCGGCAGGGAACAATGGTCATTGCTACCCTTTGCGATCAGTCGCCAGCATTCGATCCAGTTCGCTCGGATTCAACCGTACCGGTACGCCTATCGCGAAGTGGCCATGGATTGCTGCTTGCCAATCACGTGGCAACAATCCACTACCAACCGAAAAGTGATCGTTCACAAGGCAATACCACCACGATCTCGATAGACCTGGAGAGTGCGTCGCACTCTTAGCGAGAGGGGCTTGATTCACGGTGTTGCGCCATGAGGCGACCATCAACAAAGGTGGCATCCTTGACCAGTTCAGCCAGTGTTTTGTCCCGGATAATATCGAAGATGCGTTGGCGAATTTTTTCCCAATCGTAGTGCAAGGGGCAGGGATGATCGGGGCTGCACTTTTCGTAGCCAATCACGCAGTCGGTGACATACTGGAGGTTATCCACAGATCGTGCAACATCAAGAACCGTGATTTCGTTTGGATCACGGGCAAGACGGATACCACCGCCCGGACCTTTGGTCGAAGTGACAAGCCCGGCGTGGGTAAGGTCCTGGACTAACTTTGCTAAAAAGTAGTAGGGCATGTTATGAGCGTCGGCAATCTCTTTGGTTTGGATGTAGCGATGCCGAATGCGAGAGGATGCATCCTTAGACTTGTCTTCGTCAAGCCATCGTTTGGCAAGGTAAAGCATTGCCTGAATGGCGTATTCGGAAGCCCGGGAGAAGATCATAGCCTGAGCAGCCAATGAGAACAAAATCATACAAAAATAGATGATTTACTCTCTTTGGGGACAGTGTATTTTGCATGTTGTCACATCCACTCAACACGACAGATGCTTGCCCAAGAAGAGTATGGCTATCCTCTCGAAAAAGTCCTCGGTACGCAACGACAGCGAACAGCAGCCAGCCAAAGTCCGCTCCTGGAGGGTAAGACACCTCCACACTCGACAGAGGCGGAATTGGCAGTTCTCGGTGCGATGTTTCTGGAGCGATCCGCCATTGCACGTACGATCGAGATTCTTGAACCGGCTGCGTTTTATCACGACCAGCACCGCAAAATCTACGAGGCAATCTTAGCACTATTCGAACGTGGCGTTCCAGTTGACATCGTCACCGTGTCCGACGAGCTTCGGCGTCGCGGTCATTTGGATTACATCGGGGGCAGTTCCAAATTGGTTGCGATCTCGACGAATGTTGTTTCCGCCTCTGCCGCTGATTATCATGCAAGGATTGTGTTGGAGCGGTACCTCAAGCGTCAACTATTGCAGACAGCCGCACGGATCGTCGAACAATCGTTCGAGGAAACTTCCGACGCACTCGATCTTATTGACCAAGCCGAAAGCGAAATATTCGCGCTGGCGGAGATGCGGCTTGGTAAATCGTACACAAGCATCAATCGGCTTGCGCGAGCGACGTTTGAACTGATCTCTCGGCTTCAAGAGCGAGGGCTTGAGCATGGGATTTCCGGGGTTCCGACCGGTTTTGTCAAGCTCGATGAGATGCTCGGCGGACTTCAGAAGTCCGACCTGATTATCATTGCTGCGCGTCCATCGATGGGGAAGACTGCATTAGCGCTGAGTATAGCCCGGAATATTGCCGTTGAGTTCAAGTTGCCGGTGGGTTTCTTCTCGATCGAAATGGCAGGGGTGCAGATCGTCATGCGCTTGCTCAGTGCCGAAGCGAAGGTCAATGCGCATTCCATCCGTACAGGGCGACTGAGCCACGACGATATGAGCAAGATTGTCAAGACGATTGGTCGGATAGCCGATGCTCCCATCTTCATTGACGACTCTCCCTCACTGACGCTGATGGAGTTGCGTGCCAAAGCGCGGCGACTGAAAGCAGAACACGATGTTCAGGCAATTTTTGTGGACTACCTCCAGCTTATTCATGCCCCGAAGGCAGAAAGTCGTGAGCGGGAAATTTCCATCATATCGCGGACCCTCAAACAGATCGCCAAGGAACTCGATATCCCGATTGTTGCACTGGCGCAGCTCAACCGTAGCGTCGAATCTCGGGCTGATAAGCGTCCCATGCTTTCGGACCTCCGCGAGTCCGGTTCCATCGAACAAGATTCCGATGTAGTCATCTTCGTGACACGTCCGGAAGTGTACGAGATCGCCACCTACGATGATGGTTCACCAACGGAGAACACTGCTGAGCTGATCATAGCCAAGCAACGGAATGGACCGATCGGGACTGTCCGAACGGCATACCTGAAAGACTATGCTCGCTTTGAGAATTTGGCGCTCAGCTTCGATGAACCCATTCCACCGGTGGGATTCTGATCATTGGCAATACCACGTTTCTCATGGTATTGCTGCCGAGGTTGTGAGGGTTGTTGCTTTTCGCAGGAACGAGACAAACTCTTCCTCACTGGCGGTGTACGTGCTCGTTGCAATCACCGCACCACTGGGGTCCATGATGACGTAAAATGGAAGCAAGGTTGAGCCGAAGCGCTCTTGCTGGTACCGTTTGTAGAATGCATCCTGCGGGTTATTGCGGCGGTCGGTGAATGCACGAACCAAGATCATGCGGTCCATCAATGCTCGAACAGAGGGCTTTGTGAACATGTTTTTTTCCATCCAGCGGCAATTGGTGCAACTGACTCCCGTGAAATCAACAAAGACCGGGGTGTTCGATTCTTTTGCTTGACGGAGTGCAGCATCGAGGTTCTCGGTCCACTTGCCCAGAACTGTCGCTGTTGTTGGTGAGGGTGCATGGTTGGATAATTGCGTTACTGGTCGCTCGGATTCAACGTACACAAACGATTCGAAGGGACCAACCGATCCGCCGAACATTCCCTGCACCATGTAGAGTGCCAGTGCGATGAAGACAGTTGCGATACTGGCCCGGATACCTCCGACGTACTCAAGTGGGGTATCGAGTTTGGTGCGAAATACTCCCAAAACGTACAGTCCGATCAAGAGGGCACAGCTTGCCCATAAGGCTAACACAAGCTCGCGCGACAGCATCTGCAACCCGAGGATACTGTCCACGCGGGCAAAGTAGCTGATGGCGAAAGCAATCTCAATAAATGCGAAGGCAACCTTGAGGTGGTTCATCCAAATCCCCGAGCGAGGCAGCCGCTGGATGTAGGTGGGGAACAGTGCGAGTGCAAAAAACGGCAATGCAAACACTCCCGCATAGAGAGTCATTGCTATCAGCGGGCGGAACCACTCACCACCTGCAGCCATTTTGCCAATCAAGTCAACAAATGGCACCGTACAGGTAAACGAGGTCAGTGAAAAAACCATCCCCATCAGAAAAGATGACCGATACCCATGGACACGGGAGGATTCCCGATTGAGCGCGTTTACCCAGCGCGATGGCAAGCGAAGCTCGTACATACCGAAGAGATTCCCGGCGATGACCAAAAAAAGCAGGGCTAATGCCAGATTCAGCCAGGGGTTCGTTGCAATATCACGACCTGCTGTCGCACCGAAGAAGAATGCTGCGATGGCACCAAAGACGATGAACGTGCTCATGATGCCGAACGAGTAAACGACAGAATCGAGAACCGGGCGGGTATGCTCTTTCTCGGCGCGCTTCGTGAAAAAGGATACGGTGATTGGGATCATCGGATAGACACAGGGCATCAACCATGATCCAACGCCTAAGGCAACTGCAAGCAGTAACAATCCTGCCCATGAGGAGGACTGTTGCTCGTCTCCTGTTGTGGCCGGTGTCGCCGAGGGTGTCGGCTGGCGTATGGTCCCAGCAGCAGTATTGCTAATGGCCGGAGAGTTTATCGTTGGTGTTACTGCTGCGTCAGTTTGGGGGAGCATGCCAGTGGAAGCACGCACATCGAGGGTGAAAGGGAGAAGGATTTCCTCTGGTGGCAGACAATTTTGGGATGTGCAGAGTTGATGATAGATGCGGAGCGTGTCACGGAAGGTACCGGCTGACTTTGCTGTGACCAGAAATGGAAGCGTAAAGCGCACCGTGCCCTTGAGTTTTTCGACCGAGATTTCGAATGCCGAGTCGTACTCCACGTGGGGGGCTGGGCTGATTCGTATGCGATGACCGAGCAGATGGAGCACGTTGAGCGTTGTTGAAAATTCCGTTCGCTGGGGGCCAATGCCGTCTGCGGTCAAGTACTCTTTGATACCGTACGTATGCCATCCCTTTTCGATACGAACGGTGACAGGGATGAGCACGGTATCACCCTGGTGTGCAGTGAGCCGAGACGCTTCCAGCGACCATGTAGCAGGGTAGTCGCGTCCACTTGCGCGCGCATGCGGGGGCAGTACTCCAAGTGCAATTGTTAAGCTTGCTGCAAGGACAAGAGCAGCGGGCTGTGTCAGTGATAAGGCAATTGTCCGGAATCCAGAGAACCTAAGATGAACGAGCATATCCTTGGTCGGTTGGACAGTGTTCGAACGAAGCATAGCATGGATCTATTCGCACTCCACAGACGCAAGCACCTGCATTTTCATTTTTCTGCATTCGCAACGAGTTGTACCATCGGCGACAATATCTACAAGCTTTCAATGGTACCCGACGAGCAAATTCGCAGGATGACTCTGCTGAGAAGTGGAGCGCTCCGGTGGTAGGATGCATGAAAGTTCCCAGTGATTCGTTCTCAAATTCCAGACTGGATAATCACCGGTGCTCCGAGCTCATCGGTAGAAACACGGATTTTGTGTAGCATGCTTGTAAACAGGACCGGTGATCAGTAAGTTTGTAACGAACAGTAGTAGCATTGTGCAACCAACCGGCAGTCCTATCGCGCAACGAGCGTTGATACCGCATGTTGAGTTCAGCTAATCTGTAGGAATGCACTGTCGCCAATCCGTAAGAGCGTTGCAGCCGTTGGTTGCTGCTATTCTGCTTGTGATCGTCTCGGTTGCTGAAGGCAGAGCAACGCTTCGTGCATCCCAACCATCCTCCTTCCGAGTGCTCCGCACTAATCAGCAGGAGCTTGTTCTCTACTTCCAGTTGCCGGCGTACCAGCTCGATACAGTGATAACCCGAGATGGAACCCGAGCGCTTCGCGTTAGCAGCGCTTCTGGTTTCGAGGTACCGCTATCGGACCCGGGTTCTCCGCAGCGTGGGATTCTTTCGGCGATGATTGCAATTCCCTCGGTTGCTGCAACATGGACACTACAGCTTACGGGAGTGCAGGAGCGGTGGATCGAGTTGCCAAGTATTCCCTATCCTCGTGCCCGCATTGGCGATGATGAAAACGTTCAAGAGTACCAGATCGCTGCCGATCGTTATCGCGTGCATCAACTTGCGTCGGTGCAGTGTGCGTATGCGGGTATTTCTCGGGGGGTGCCATTGGCTCGGCTGAGTGTTCCCGCTGTTGATTACGATGGCACAACGAATCGTACACGAATAATTGAGCAGTGCACTATTCGCATTGTTTTTGCTCCCTGCTCAGTCACAGCCACGGGTGATGGTTCAATTCCAGTCCTCAATGCTGCTCAGCTCCGCACATGGACAATCCAGCGGAAATCTGCAACTGAACGGCGACGCCAGCAACCATTTCTCTTCGAAGCGAATGCACCAATGGTCAAAGTCAGCATCGAACAGGAGGGAGTGTATGCTGTCACTGCTGATGATCTGGCAAAAATTGGTGTCCAGATACCAGCGGCTTTAGTGCCAACGATCAAACTCTATGGCTACGGGGGACAGCCGCTTTCAGAGAAGCCGTCCGATGGCAAACAGAATACTCCGATCGAGCAACCACTCATCGTCGAAACTACAAGCGATGGCTCGTTGCGTTCCATTATGTTCTACGCAGCACCGCCACGTGGATTTACCTTCGACTCGACGATGAAGCGCTGGCGTCGCTACCAAAACCCCTACACGACAAAGACAAGCTACCTCCTCACCTGGGGAGGGACTCCCGGATTGCGCGCAACGCCACAATCTCCCTCTCACGACGAGCCCACACTGCTTCCTCAGTACTTTGTTCAACGGGTATTGCTGGAAACCGACCGCATCAATGCCTATAGCTCACCCAGCGGTTTGCGTTGGTTCGGCGATCCATTCGACGGTACCACAGGAATCACACTGACCACGCCACTCTACGGGCTTGCACTGAATGCCAGCTCCATGGAGTACACAATCTGCGTTGCCCATAAATCCGATGCCGCGGCAACGATTAGCATCAGCGAACATGGGAGTGAAATCAAGCAAATTCCGTTGGCGGGCAAAACAAAGCTCTACTCCGAATACGTTTCGATACTCGATACCGCTCGTGTCCCCATTGATCGTGTGGTTGGAGATCAGCGGGCTGTGTTACGGCTGCGCTATCTGTCGCCGAATCCGTTGGCGACAGGTTCTCTTGACTACGTTGAAATTGCGTATCCAGCTCTCTTCATTGCAAACGACGATGAACTGCACGTGTACACCGAGCCAACTGAGCATGGAGTCGCGCTTGTTTCGGTCAGCGGGTTCCGGAGTCGTCCGCTGTGCTTTGATGTGACCAATCCAGCGCAACCGCAGCTGTGTGCTAATGTTTCGATCACCGAGCAACAAGCGACAATTCAAGTTCACCTCGATAGTGCATCGCAAGTTGTGCAACCACGGCAGTTCTTTTTCAGCGCAAAGCGTCGGAAAGCTGAGCTCACAAAAGTTGATGCCGGACGTGTGCGTGATAACACCATCGAAGCGGACATGGTAGTCGTGGCACCTATGGCGTTCATCGAAAGTGCAACAGCATACGCGACCTATCGCCAGCAACAGTCTGGGCTGAACGTCGTCGTCATGCCGGTCGAGCACATTTACACCGGGTTTGCCGCAGGAATGCCTGATCCAACAGCGATCCGTGATTTCATCAGTTTTGCATACTTCAACTGGCGGAAACGCCCACAGTACGTGCTCTTCTGGGGCGATGGCCACTATGATTACCGCGGTTTGGTAACGACGACACCGAATTGGATCCCGCCGTACCAGAACGACAATGTCGAAAGCGAAATCGGACGTGCCTTCGATTGGTCGTATGCCGACGATAGCTACGCGACGGAAGACTATTTCGGTTGCGTCGATGGTGACGATCCAATCATGGATATTGCTATCGGGCGCTTGACGATCAGCAGTGAGCAGATGGGACAGGCGACTTTATCGAAAATCGCCAGCTACGAGCGAGCGTCAGCATCGGATAGTTGGGCTATTACCGCGACACTTGTTGCTGACGACGGACCGACATCAAATGGTCGTAGTGATGGTTCGCTCCATGTTTCGTCGTCCGAGCGTATTTCCCGAAAGATCGAAAGCGTACTGCCGGGCTTGATTCAGCGCAAAGTGTATCTGCCAGAATACCCGCTCCAGTTAGGGGGAAGTGGGAACCGAAAGCCGGGTGCAACCGAGGCGATGCTTTCGATCATCAATGGGCAGGGGACACTGCTTCTTCAGTGGATCGGCCATGGCAATCCACGAGTGTGGGCGCATGAAGAAGTCTTCGATCGGGATAAAACCATCACTTTGATGCGAAACCAGTCCAAACTCTTTTTCCTTGTCGCTGCAACGTGTGACTTTGCTCGTTTTGATCTGACCGACACTCAAAGCGGCGCCGAAAAGCTGCTCGAATGGGAATACGGCGGCGCAATCGGGGTTTTTTCCGCAACACGGGTTGTGTACACCATTGCCAACGAATGGATTAGCCTCCGATTTTACGAAGAACTCTCCAAGCGGACAAACGATGGTAAACGGCGAACGTTGGGAGACGTCCTGTTGGGTATCAAGCTGACCGAATATGGAAGTAACGACCGGCGCTATTTCCTTCTTGGCGACCCAGCTTTGCGGTTGAAGCTGCCAGATCTGACCGTGCAGGTTGATTCAATTTCCCATTTTCCAATTCGTGATACAAGCGTAACTGCGTGTGCGCTGGAGCAAATCACTCTCAGTGGAAGCATCCGCGATCCTATCACCAATGAACCCGCCGATCAGTTCGATGGTGTGGCAGTGGTATCGTTGTTCGACGCCGATGTTGTGATGCAAATTCAGGACCCAGCTGAACTTGCCTTGGGGTACACGACAACGTATCAGTTTTGGAAGACGGGGGGCATGCTCCACCGCGGCGCGTATCCGGTACACGATGGGCAATTCCACGCATCCTTTACAATTCCAAAGGATGCGACGCTGAGCGAGAATCCGTGCCGGTTGCATGTTTGGACATCGCGCGATGATCAAAAGCAAACAGGATTCGGCTCAACTCGTGCGCTTCGAGTAAATTGTGTACAGATTGCCTCGGTCGAAGATCGCGATGGACCAGAGATTACGATTTATCTTGATTCACGGAATTTTCGATCCGGTGACTTGGTGCGATCAAATCCTGAACTGATTGTTGATCTTCGCGATGAAACGGGTATCAACTCGACCGGGATTGGTGTCGGGCACAAGATTGAAGCATGGGTGGACGATAATGTCGAAGCCGTGGACTTGACCGAGTACTTCGAGCCATCGCTCGATGATTCGCGGCGTGGAACTGCCAAACGACAGCTTTTTGGACTATCGCCCGGTTCCCATACAATCACTGTCCGTGCATGGGACGTGCTCAACAATTTCTCGATTGCTCGGGTCGGTTTTATCGTTTCACCAAACGATTCAATCATCGAAACCGGAAGAGTCGAGATTTACCCCCAGCCGTTTAGCGACCGTGTTGTGATCATGTACAACCACAACCAGTCTTCGCCGGCAACTGTGCGCATTGCCATCACGCAGATTGACGGACGGCTTGTCTTCGAGCAATCATTGATTCGCGCCGACGTTCATAGCACTCGCTTTGAATGGGATGGCCGAACAACCGATGGAACGACACTACCGGCTGGAGTATATCCGCTGGTTGTCGCGATCGAAAACGAATTTGGCTCACGTACTGTGGTACGTGGTTTACTTGTGAAAATTCAGTAGCACAACTTTTTGGAGGATTTGCAATGACACGTAAACTGATGTTGTCGCCGAGCACTGATGCTGGCTGCGATGCTCTGTACCACTGTTGCCTTGTATGGGCAAGCTGGTGGTTCGGCTGTTCCGTTTCTGCTGATTTCACCTGATGCTCGTGCCAGTGGCATGGGTGAGTGCGGGACAGCAGTGGCTGATAATCTCTATGCCGTTCATTGGAACACCGGAGGTTTGGCCTTCCAGCGGGACCAGCAAGTTGCACTTTCGTTTTCGCGCTGGTTACCACAGTTCAATGCTGATCTGTTCTACAGTTACGGTACATACGGAAGGTACTTCAAAGAGCTCGATGGCATGGTTGCGGTCAACTTCATCTTGATGAACCTTGGCCAATTTGAACGCCGCGATATCAATGGCAACAAACTCGGAACATTTCGCTCGAACGAGTTTGCCATTGGGTTGTCGTACGGTACGTTGATCGCAGATGACTTGGGCGCAGGCGTTCAACTGCGATACATTCAGTCGAACCTTGCACCTGCTCAACCGGGACAAACTGCTCCGGGTGTTGGTGTCAGTGGTGGATTCGACTTTGGTTTGCTGTGGAAACCATCCCAACTCGATATCGCTGGTGCAGATATGGGCGGGAAGCTGGCCGTTGGGCTCAACCTGCAGAATGTCGGACCGAAGATGACCTATCGGAGTGAAGCCGATCCACTCCCGACGATGCTCAAACTTGGTGTCGCGGTCAATTTGGTTCGCGATGAATTCAATGATCTGTCTCTGGCTTTCGACCTTGGCAAACTCCTTGTCCGACGTGACCAGTTCGGTTCCGATCCGTTGCCAAGATCATTTGTAACTGCTTGGCAGAATCCTGGTGTAGAAACAGCTATTGGGATGGAATACTGGTACGAGAAAGTCATTGCTCTGCGGGCAGGTTATTTTGGTGAGCCGACTCGCATCGGTGGGCGACGGTTCTGGACATTTGGTGCTGGCATTCGGTACGATATTTTCACGCTCGACTTTAGCTTCATCAACACAATTGAGCAAAATCACCCCCTGGCAAATACGATGCGATTTTCGTTGCTCGTCAACTGGGATTGATTCGTAACTTTGCCATACCGTTTGTACTGAAGTGTACAAACAAAATGCGCAGGGTGTAGCGTTTATTCGCTACGCCCTGTTTATGTATTCGAGTGCATCTTCACGAGTGAGGATGCCCGTTGGGTAGTTATAGCAGGTTACCAGGAGAGCTTCTTCTGAACACAACCGCTGTTTGAGTTCATCAAAGGGTGCATGGGTATCAATGGTTCCCAGTGGTGCGCTCATGTGATCGGTGATCGGGGCTGCAAGCGTTCCAGCGTCCATGAGTACGCTATGGAGAATCGCTTCTTTTTCAGCCGTGCCGAGGACTGTGTGGGAATCCATCACAGGTGCACGATCAAGATCGAAACGTGTCAGTGTCTCCAGTGCTTCGGCAACAGTAGCATGCGCAGGAATACTGACCAGCGAGGGCACGAGCGCACGATTTCGTTTTCGCTCCAGGATGAGGCCCGCTGTCAGTGTATCATCGAGCTGTATTTGTTGTGAGCGGAGCCATTCTTCGGAATGATGCTTGCTCAGGTATCGTTCGCCTGTATCGCAAATGATGGTGACGACGCAGGCATCTGCTGGTAACGACCGCGCAACACGAAGTGCAACAGCAACATTCATTCCCGAAGAACCACCACAAAAAATCCCTTCTTCTCGGGCCAGTCGCCGTGCAGTTTCAAACGACTCGCGGTCGCTGACAAGCTCGATTTCGTCAATGAGTGCAAGGTCCAAGTTTGCAGGGATGCGATCTTGTCCCACACCTTCCACCAAGTAAGGAGTTCCTTCGGTGATGGTGCCGGTTTCTTTGTAGGATTTGAGAATAGAACCAATGGGGTCGGCAGCAATGACCCGGAGTTTGGGATTTTGCTCCTTCAGGTACTGCGCGGTTCCAGTAATCGTGCCGCCGGTACCCATGCCGGCAATAAAGTGGGTGACTTGTCCATCGGTCTGGCGCCAAATTTCTGGTCCCGTCGTGCGGTAGTGCGCGTCCGTGTTTGCGGGATTGTCGTATTGATTGAAGAGGACGGAATTCGGAATCGTTCGACTCAGTTCAATGGCAATGTTGACGTAGTAGTCTGGCGAGCTGGGTTTGGCAAGAGAGGTAGTGATGATGACATCAGCACCGAGCGCTTTGAGGTAGCGAATGCGTTCGCTCGATGCCTTGTCTGTTGTTACAAAGAGACAGCGGTATCCCTTGACTGCAGCAGCGAGTGCAATTCCAATGCCGGTGTTGCCACTGGTTGCTTCGATGATGAGACCGCCGGGTTTGAGTTTTCCTTCCCGCTCGGCAGCTTCGATCATCGCAATGCCAATGCGGTCCTTGATCGAGCCACCAGGATTGCGCGTTTCGAGCTTAACAAAAACCGGTGCTGCAATACCTGCTGTGATGCGGTTGAGTTTGACAAGTGGTGTCTGGCCAATCAACTCCAGGACTGTTGAGTGGAATTCCATTGCTTCATACTGCAAGTGGTTGAACGTTGAGTCGTCGCTCGAGCTGCTGCCGCTCGAAGAGAACACGGTAGTAAGAGCTATGCATCAGTAGGTGCTGGTGCGTTCCCTGTGCAGCTATTCGCCCGCCTTCGAGCACGAAGATGACATCACAATGCTCAATGCTCGAAAGGCGATGAGACACGATAACGGTTGTACACGCGAGCTGCCGCAAGTGGGAGAGAATGTGGCGTTCGGTCGCAGTATCAACAGCGCTCAGAGCATCATCGAGAAGGAGAATGCGTGGTTGGGCAATGAGTGCCCGAGCGATGGCGATACGCTGTCGCTGGCCACCCGAGAGCAGAATCCCACGTTCACCGATGACCGTTGCAAGTCCGTCGGGAAATTGTTCCACTTCGTGAGCAATTCCGGCTTGTTCGAGGGCAGATCGAATCAGATCGTCAGTAGCATGTGGATTGCCAACACGAATGTTGTCGGCAATGCTCATCGAAAACAGAAACGGCTCCTGAGGCACAACCCGAATAATGGCGCGCAAATCGGCTGCGCTGAACTGGGAAATCTCGATACCACCAATCGAAAGCGTGCCGTGATCGGGGTCGTACAATCGCGCAAGAAGACGTAACAAAGTTGTCTTGCCGGAGCCAATTGGTCCGACAATACCCACATGCAGCCCTTCCCCGATGTCGAAGCTAAGATCAACAAGTGTCGGCGTCGTGTGATTGTAGCGGAAGTGAACGTGGCGCGCTGCGATGGAATAGCTTCGCAGTGTACCGTGCGTTGTGGGGGGATAGGTGATTGCTGGTGGTTCATCCATGATCGCATAGATGCGATCGAGTGAGGCTGCCGAGCGTTGCACAATGCCAGTAACCCATCCAATTGCTGCGATTGGCCAAATGAGCTGTCCGATGTAGAGAAAGAACTGCGTCAACATTCCAATGGTCATTGCACCGTTCATCACGCGGTAACCGCCGAAGAGCAGCACCAGTAGTTGCGCAGAGCCAACAAGCAACATCATGGACGGCATAAAGAGCGCTTGCAACCGTGCTAAGCGCAAATTACTCTCAACGTAGCGCCGGCTCTGCTGCGAAAAGATGTTCTCCTCGTACTGCTCCCGCACAAACGCGCGAATAATGCGAATGCCGGAGAACGCTTCCTGTGCATGGCGTGTAAGCTCGCTAAATTCTTCCTGGACACGCCGTGATGCTTTGTAGATCCGCTTGCCGACACCGTAGGTCGCCAGCGCAATTAGCGGGAGCGGTAACAGTGCGATTCCGGTCGTCGCTGCGTCGAGGCTCAGCATGAGTGCGAGAACGAATGCAAAGGTCGTCAGTGTGTTGGCCGAATACATTATCGCTGGTCCCAGAAACTCTCGCACAGCGGCAATATCATTGGTAGCATGCGCCATCAGAACACCGGTTGGCATGCGGTCATAAAAACGCTGGCTCTGCCGTTCGAGTGCTGCTAAAAAGTCACGGCGTAGCTCGTACTCGATCTTGCGCGAAGTAACAATGATGGTCTTCCGCGTCGCAAACATGAAAAGTCCACTCCCAACCGTAAGCAGCAAAATCAGCCCGATGCGCAACAGTACTGCATCGGCTGTTGCATTTCTGTGTGCAATCAAATCAACTGTTTGCCCGATAATGCGCGGATAGTACGCTGAACACAAGTTCGAGAGCGTCACAAACACTGCTCCGGCAATTAGTACTGCTCGATAGGGCGACAGGTACTGTTTCGCAAGGCGCTGGAAATTTGTTCGGGTATTTGATGGCATCGCTTTTGAACAGCAGTGCTTATGCGAGGGTGATCTCTGGAGACAGGTATACATCCTGAATCGCATTGAGCAGCGCGATACCTTCAGCCATCGGTCGTTGGAATGCTTTGCGGCCGGAAATCAATCCGGCGCCGCCAGCACGTTTGTTGATGACTGCAGTCCAGACTGCTTCAAAAAAGTCGTTGGAGCCAGAAGGGCCACCGCTATTGATGAGTGCAATCTTGCCCATGAAACAGTTGAGAACCTGGTAGCGGCAAAGGTCAATTGGATGGTCACTCGATAATTGCTTGTACATCCGCTGGTCGAATTTTCCGTAGCTGATACCATTTGCATTGAGGGCAAGGTAACCGCCATTGTTTTCCGGCAACTTTTGCTTGACGATGTCGGCTTCAATCGTGGCGCCGAGATAATTTGCCTGACCAGTCAAATCGGCACTGACGTGGTAGTCGTGTTCTTTTGTCTTGAATGCACTGTTGCGGAGATAGCACCAAAGGACGGTAGCCATGCCCAACTCATGAGCCAGTGCGAATGCTTGGCTGATTTCTTGGATTTGTCGGGCGCTCTCTGGCGAGCCAAAGTAAATCGTTGCCCCGACCGCGGCAGCTCCCATGTCATAGGCTTGCTCGACAGTGCCGAAGAGAATTTGATCGTACTTGTTTGGGTAGCTGAGCAGTTCGTTGTGATTGATCTTGACGATAAACGGGATTTTGTGGGCGTATTTGCGCGCGCAGAGGCCAAGAGCGCCGAACGTCGAAGCAACAGCATTGCAGCCACCTTCGATTGCAAGCTCGACGATACGCTCTGGATCGAAATATTCTGGATTTTTTGCGAACGATGCACCCGCACTGTGCTCGATACCTTGATCAACGGGGAGTATCGAAAGGTATCCTGTTCCAGCTAACCGACCAGTCGAGTAGATCCATTGCAGGTTTCGCAAAACTCGATTGGAACGGTCACTGCCAATGAAAATGCGATCAACCCAATCGCCACTTGGCTCGGGAAGCATTTCCTTGGGGATAGTGGCGCAGCGATGCTCGAGCAAGAATGCTGCTTTGTCACCAAGAATGGTGACGATGCGATCAATGCTCATTGCGAACTTGTCAACAAGATGTGGGACATGACGTGGATGGGTGTCATCGTATTCGACTCAACACAATGCCAAATTAGGGAATAGCCACTACTTGATGCGTAAAATGACGAGCGGACTAATCCGTGTTGCAGCGTACGCAGGCAGAGCGGCAACCACAAGCGAAAGTACCATCACAACCCCACCGACAATGGCAGCATGCCACCAACCAAATGCAATCGGAAGACGATCAATGAAGTAAACATCGGCGTCGAGTCGGACGATACCAAATGCCTGCTGAACGTAACCGATCGTGAGGCTGATTACCAGACCGAGCGCGTACCCCATGGAACCGATCCACGCCCCGTAGGCGGTTATCAATCCCAGGACACGGCGGTGATCCAAACCAAGTAAGCGCAGGATTGCGATTGCGTGCCGCCGCTCGACGATCACTACAAACAAGAGCGTCAAGATGTTGAATGCTGCAACAACGCTCAATATCCCCACGATGATGGGTATCGGTCGTTTCTGCAGCGCAATCCAGGTGAACATTGCGGGGTGTATCTCCCGATACGTCCGAACATACAGCGAGGAACCATAGAGCGAATCCAACACACCAGCTACGACACGACTTTGGTCAGGGTACTTCAGCCAGAGCGTAAAGCCTGTTGGAACGAAGCGGCCCAGACGCAGCGTGCGCACAAGCGATGCACCTGCCAATGCTATGGTTTCATCAAATTGACGCATACCGCTTTCGAAAACTGCACCGATACGAACTCGGCGTACAAGCGGAAATCCAAGTCCTGCCGACTGTGCTGCTGCCTGTGGCTGCGAGAGAAACATCGCGATTGTATCTCCGACCTTGACTCCTAATCGCTCCGCCAGGGGGCGTCCAAGCGCCAGTGCATCTTCGTGCATGATCGTGTGTTGGTCAACGGCCAACGCTACCAGTCGTTCGGTAACAAGAGGAGTATCGGCATGGATTACTGCAGCTTCGACATTGCCATGGTGGGCAAGGAGTGCCTCGAGCTCGGTGTACGCAACAACCCGCTCAATCGCTGGATTCGTCATGCGGAGACGGTCTGTCCACTGCTGGAACGACGGTGCTACATGCTTGGACGTGATCTGTGCGTCGAGATGCCCGATGAATAGGCTCGTTTTGGATTGAAGCTCCTGTTCGAAGCCGCTAAGGATCCCCAGTGCAAGGAGCAATGCTGCGCTGCTGATGGCTACGCTGCCCACAGCGATTACGTGGGTCAACGACAGAAACTTTGTCTGGCGGCGATTGAATATTTGCCGTGCAAGCTGGAGCAGATCCCCAATGCTCATTGCTTGGAATCATCGTAGGGATAAAACCCGCGACCAGACTTTCTCCCATGCAAGCCCGCATCAACGTAGGCTTGTTGCAGTCTCGATGGTTGGAAGCGGGGCTCGAAAAAGTACTGCTCAAAAACGGATTTCGTAACACTCAGGTTCGTATCGACACCGATGAGGTCCATCAAACGGAATGGGCCCATGCGGAAGCCTGCTGCCTCGAGAAGACGATCTACCTGCTCGATCGTGGCAGCGCCTTCGGTTACTATTCGTTGGGGTTCGTTGTAGTAGTTCCGAACAACGCGGTTGACCAGGAAACCCGGAACATCCCGGACAACGATCGGAACCTTTCCCAGTTGTTGTGCAATGCGACAAGAGCGCTCAATTGTTTCGGTACTTGTGTGAAGCGAGGGAATGATCTCGACCAGCTTCATGATGTGTGCGGGATTGAAGAAGTGTATTCCCACAAAACGTTCTGGTCGCAAGAGATCTGCCGATAGTGCATTGATTGAAATGGATGATGTATTCGTGCCGATAATAGCCGATGGGGAGAGGATGCGTTCGAGTTCGGCATAGAGTTCAACTTTACGTTCACGATTCTCGATGATGGACTCGATGACCATCCCATCATTGGCGTGGACTTCCAGATTAGTACCCGTTGTCAGTGCCGAACGAGCATGGGTAGCCTGATCGCTGGTGATTCGCTGTTTGGCAAGCAGCGTTGTTACTTGCTGCTCGATGAACTGTGCCGCCGACTCAAGTGCAGGCGCGTGGGTATCGCTCAGCGTGACATGATAGCCATTGAGAAGGCATGCAAGCGCAATGCCGCGTCCCATTGTTCCAGCACCAACAATGCCGATGTGTGTAATGTCCATCGTGGTCACCGCGTGTTAGTTGATGACACCGTATTTGCGACCAACAGTTGCAAATGCATCGAGTGCGCGATCGAGGTGCTCGCGAGTATGCGCTGCCGAGAGCTGCACCCTAATTCGTGCATGTCCCTTGGGGACGACGGGGTAGAAGAATCCAACCACATAGATGCCTTCCTCGAGCATACTTCGTGCAAAGTCTTGAGACAATTTGGCGTCGTAGAGCATAATCGGCACGATGGGATGATTCCCCGGTTTGACGTCGAAGCCAAGCCCAACGAGTTGTGAACGGAAGTACTGCGTGTTTTGTTCTAATCGGTCGCGGAGTTCTGTTGTTGAGGAAAGTAGTTCGAACACGGCGATGCTGGCACCGACAATGCTGGGAGGTAGGGAATTTGAGAATAGGTACGGTCGCGATCGTTGACGCAATAGTTCGATGATTTCTCCGCGTCCGGTGGTGAAACCGCCAATGCCGCCACCGAGTGCTTTGCCAAGCGTTCCGGTGATAATATCCACCCGTCCGGTGACATTGCAGTATTCAACGATTCCGCGGCCTGTTTTTCCCATAAATCCCATGGAATGGCATTCATCCACCATGACGAGCGCTTGGTACCGTTCGGCAAGGTCGCAGATTTGATCGAGTGGTGCGATCGTGCCATCCATCGAGAACACCGCATCGGTTGCAATGATGATGTGTCGTGCGCCTTCGGCTCGCGCCTGGTGAAGTTTGTCTTCCAGGTCATTCATATCGCACGATTTGTAGCGGTATCGCTTGGCTTTGCAGAGTCGAATGCCGTCAATGATGGAAGCATGGTTGAGCTCGTCACTGATGATGGCATCATTCTCCGAAAAGAGCGGTTCAAAAACGCCACCGTTAGCATCGAAGCATGCGGCGTACAAGATGGCATCGTCGGTCTGACAGAACTCAGCGATCGTGCGCTCAAGCTTTTTGTGGAGGTCTTGAGTCCCGCAGATAAAGCGCACGCTCGACATGCCAAAGCCATGGGTATCGGTGGCTTCTTTTGCCGCTGCGATTACACGCGGGTGGGAAGACAACCCAAGGTAGTTGTTCGCGCAAAAGTTCAGGACCGGTTTGTTGATACCCTCGACGCGAATTTCTGGCCCTTGCGGGGTGGTTATAATGCGTTCGTCTTTGTAGAGTCCAGCTTGGCGAAGCGAATCAAGTTCTGCGCGAAGCTGTTCAGCAAATTGTGTGGGGAACATACTTCATGCAACAAAGTGGCAAACAACACGCCTGCAAAAGTACCATGCCGACGCAGAGACAATTCCGAGCAACAGACGGCAGATTTTTCTCCTGTGCGGGATCGGCGTACTAAGTATTGCCTTGTTGCAGCGTCTTGATCCTATCGGCAATCACACCGCCGCCAACGACATCATCACCGTCGTAGAGTACAACTGATTGCCCCGGTGTGATGGCTCGGCGTGGCATTTCGAATTCAACGCGGAGCAGACCATCGTTGCCAACAAAACACACCGCTGCTGCGCCGTCGTCCTTGTAGCGAATCTTTACCGTGAAGCGCGAGGGTGTATCAAGCGAAGCGTACTTGATCAAATTTAGTGAATGTGCTGTCAGTCCCTGGTGGTACAATTCGTCCTCCGGGCCAACAACGAGAGCATGTTGTTCGGGAAGAATGTCGAGCACATAGAGTGGCTCAGGTGAGGCAATGCCTAATCCGCGACGCTGACCAATTGTGTAGAATGGATACCCGCGATGCTCACCAACGACACGATCGCCGTAGAGGATTGGGCCTTGGGTCTTTGTACTTTCGGGTACGGTCTCTGCGATAAATCGAGCATAGTTGTTATCGGGGACAAAGCAGAGCTCGTAGGACTCGTGTTTATGCGCGATAGCAATTCCAATCCGATCGAGGTATAGGCGAGTTTCTTCCTTTGTCCATTCGCCGAGAGGGAACAAGGTTCGAGCCAGTTGTGATTGGGTAAGCGCCCAGAGTGCATACGATTGATCTTTTCGTGAATCTCGCCCACGCGAGAGGATATAGCGTCCGCTGGTAGGATCGCGCCGGATTCGTGCATAATGTCCTGTTGCGATGTACGCCGCGCCGAGCGCATCGGCTTTCCGGAGCAGTTGTCCCCACTTGATATGGCGGTTGCACTGCACGCACGGATTCGGCGTGCGACCACTCATGTATTCTGCTGTGAAATAGTCAATGACTTGAGCCTTGAACGGGGCAGTAAAGTCCACGACGTAGTGAGGAATCCCAAGCTGGAGAGCTACCCTGCGAGCATCGTTGATTCCATCGAGCGAGCAGCAGGATGATTCGTTCCCAATGTTCCCGCCCGTCAATTCGTAGTCGTATGTCTTGATGGTAATGCCGATGACTTCGTAGCCTTGCTCGACAAGAAGTGCTGCAACGGCGGATGAATCAACTCCGCCACTCATACCGACGATTACTCTTCGATCGTTACGTTTCATGCTCGTACGGTGGAAATCCGCTCCCTAAGACGCACAGAGTACTGAATTCATGCTCGGTTCGATTCGATGCTACCAATTTTGTACTTGTTCTGACAACAGCAGAAACACATGGTGCAAGAGATTCTCGACAAACTTTATCGCCTGCAACGACGCGGTATCGTTCCTGGCTTAGAGCGAGTTTACGCAATGCTGGAACATCTGGGTAATCCTCACGAACGCCTTCGTGCGATTCATGTTGCAGGTACGAACGGAAAGGGAACAGTCTCAAGCGTTGTGGCTTCGATACTCATGGAAGCAGGGGAAATAGTGGGGCTCTATACGTCACCCCATATCCGCGCGTTCAACGAACGAATTCGCATCAACAGCATCCCAATCAGTGACAATGAAATTGTTGAATTATTCAATGCTGTCGAGACAGTAGCTGATTCAGTGGGAGCAACGTTTTTCGAAATTACAACTGTTATGGCACTATCAAAATTCACAACAACCACAACCACCAACATACTCGAATGTGGTCTTGGGGGAAGGCTTGACGCCACCAACGCTGTGCGACCGTGTGTAGCTGTAATCACCAGCATTGACTACGACCATCAGGAGTGGTTAGGAAACACCCTCGAGCAGATTGCATTCGAAAAGGCAGGTATTATCAAGTCCGGCATTCCTGCTGTGATCGGTGAGCCTCGCCGGGAGTTGCGATCTGTATTCGAGCGCCGTGCCCAAGAAGTAGGTGCAAGTGCCGTGCGATATCTCGAGGACATACCCTGGTCTCATCGCGTACGCGAAATTCAGCTCGGTGGAATGATCGTCGAGCTGGCGGTTGGAAAGTGGTACTGGGAAGAGCTCTTCATTCCACTGCATGGTGAACATCAAATTCGGAACATTGCACTTGCTATTCTTGTGCTGGAGCAATACTGGGAGACGCCGCCTGCTGATGCTGAGAAGGTCATCGCTCGGGGAATAGCTAACCTTCGACGCAATAGTGGACTCCGGGCTCGTATCGAGGTTATTCGTCAGGATCCACTTCTTGTCTTTGATGTTGCACACAATCCTGCTGGTTGCTGCGCACTTGCAAAGGTGCTTTCTACTGTCCCGTTCCCTCGAACGTGGAACATCGTGTTCGGCGTTATGCGTGACAAAGATTATCGCTCGATGCTCTGCACGCTTGCAAGTCTTGCTGAGCGATTCTACTTAGCATCGCCGCGAGGAGAACGTGCGTGCGATCCAACGAATCTTGCTCAAGTAGTAAGCGAGCTTGGATGCCCTTTCGAAATTCACGCAAGCATTGCATCTGCCCTCGATGCAGCAAGCGCGACCGGACGTCCGACGCTCTGCACGGGTTCATTCTTCACGATCGAGGAGGCGTTTGAGTATCTCGACAATACGTGAAACAAGTTCTGTTAGCCACTGAGCAAAACGCTCGGTGTCGCGGTGGGGTTGTTCGAGAGGCATTCGGAGAGAAGGCACCATCGAAGGTTGGTCCAGACTCTGTGTGCTGATGAATGTGTGCACTGTACCGAGCAGCAGCAATAGTGCAGCGAGAATAATCAAGCGCCAACGTCGTTTCAACCAGTTTGCCATGCCTTGGCCACTCCTTGAGTCAAGCCCAATGCAAAATTAGAGTGCTTCTGTACTTGCAGTAATTTTGCTTCAGCAGTCTGCTCAACGCTTCCCAATGAGTTCGCCACTAATTCTCCCGTACGGTACCGCCCGACCACAGCTCCACCCGATGGCAGTTGTGCTTCCAGGGAGCGTCATCGCTGGTGATGTCGCGATCGGAGAGTTTTCGTCGGTGTGGTTCAATTGTGTCGTCCGTGGGGATGTTCACTCGATTTGTATTGGAGCACGAACAAATATCCAGGACCTTTCGATGCTGCATGTAACCAACGGCAAGTTTGCCCTCTCGATCGGGGATGAGGTAACTATTGGCCACAGGGCGATTGTGCACGGCTGTACCGTCGAAAGTCAGGTACTTGTCGGGATGGGTGCGGTGCTTCTCGATGGTTGTGTTGTATCGTCGCGCTCGATTGTTGCAGCCGGCTCGGTGGTCAGAGAAGGGCAACAGATTCCGTCTGGCGTACTCGCTGCTGGCGTACCAGCTCGCATCGTTCGTGAATTGACGCCAGAAGAACAAGATTCGATTGCAGCAATCGCAGCACAGTATGTTGGGTATGCGCAGAATTATGCAGAGCTCATTCGTAAATCAATCGCTGAGCATCCATGAGCGACCTTGCCGGCACAGCGCTGAAAAGAGCTCGCGCCCTTCTTGAGCATCTCCACAGAATAAGCGGTGGCTATATCCTCGCACCGGCCACGGACGCCACCGTTCGCTGTGAATCTGCCTCTCCGGCAATCAACCCTCCAAACTCTGCTTCAACGGTAGCAACCAATCCACCAGAGGTGATGCACACAAACGCCAATGATCCAGCAATGCAATCAAGCCACTTGACAAGGATGCCGTTCCGACTCGACGTTGCATCCCGCATTCACTCCGACACGATTTTCGCCAGTGAAAACGATTTCAACACAGCGCAATCACTCGAGGAGCTCTACGACCGCATCCACACCTGCACCAAATGCCCGTTGGGGGCGACGCGAACGAAGTTTGTCTTTGGCAGTGGTAACCCACATGCAGAGATTGTCTTCATTGGTGAGGCACCCGGTGCCGACGAAGACCAACAAGGTGAGCCTTTTGTTGGTCGCGCCGGACAGCTGCTCACCAAGATTCTAGCTGCAATTGAGCTGGACCGCCGTCAAGTGTACATCTGCAACATTCTCAAGTGTCGTCCGCCCGGTAATCGGCGGCCGCTGCCAACGGAAGCGGAACAGTGCGAGCCATACCTATACAAACAGCTCCAGCTTATCAATCCACCATTCCTTGTGGCGCTGGGGTTGACGGCAGCGGAGACTCTCCTACGGCGGAAGCTCAAAATGGCAGACGCACGCGGGCAGTGGTACAACTTCTACGGTGGCCGCCTGCTGGTAACCTATCACCCAGCAGCACTCCTGCGGAATCCCGAACTCAAGCGTGATACGTGGGAAGATGTCAAACGGCTCCGCGCTGCCTACGACACGTATCGCTCAACAGGAATGTTACCCGAACCAACCAGCTAAGGAAGCACACCATGAAAACAATCGGTGTCCTCATGGGCGGTATCTCGCCCGAACGGTACATCTCTTTTCGTAGCGGATGGGCTGTTGCCTCTGCAATCGAAGCTCTTGGGTATCGCGTGCGACGGATTGACCCAGCCAATGGTGCAGAAGGACTGATCGAATCATTTCCACCTATCCCAGACCATGCACCAACCGAGGAAGAACTTGCGCGCTATCAACCACAAGCGTACATTGCCTGTGTGACCAGCCCACTGGTGACTGAATGCGATCTTGTGGTCAACATGTTGCACGGTCCCTATGGGGAAGATGGCATCATGCAGACGCTGCTGGAGCTGTGCCACATTCCTTTTGTAGGCAGTTCTGCGCTTGCATGTCGCTTAGCAATGGACAAAGCGCGCGCAAAACTTCTCTTTACCGCAGCAGGCGTTCCAACTCCAGCTTGGCTAACCCTGGATCAAGGAACCGAACTGACAACCGAACTGCTGGGCGAACTCCGGCAACAATTCCGCCGCGGCATGGTAGTCAAGCCAAACTGTGGTGGCTCGACCATCGGCATTAGCATTGTTACCAGTGGTAATTTCGACGACATCGAAATGGCACTCCAAACTGCGTGGAAATTCGACCGCACCGCGCTGGTTGAAGCCTACATCCCCGGCCGCGAGTTAACGGTGGCAATTGTTGCTGGCCGCACGCTGCCAATAACCGAAATCATTCCCCACGATGGCTTCTACGACTATGCGCACAAGTACACGCCTGGTATGACCGACTACATTGTCCCCGCTGAGCTCGACGAAACGATTGAAGAATTTGTCGCTACGCTTGCGCTGTCTGCGCACCAGGTGCTCGGCTGCAGCGGTATTACCCGTGTGGATTTCCGGCTCGACGAGGACGGCTCCCCGTGGTGTCTGGAAGTCAATACCATTCCTGGCATGACCGAAACAAGTCTTGTACCCAAAGCCGCCGCCGCCGCCGGTATGTCGCTCGGCCAATTGTGTCAACTGTTGATCGAGGCACGCTAATGGCACGCTCTCTCCAACTTCTCGGCCTGGGCAATGCGTTGGTGGATATCGAGTTCACTGTTCGTGATGAGGAACTCCGTGCAACAGGATTACGAAAAGGTGGGATGACGCTCGTTGATAGCGCAGCACAGCAGACATTGTTGCATACGCTACTTCTGAACCATCGCGGGCGTCTTTCAAGCGGTGGATCAGCAGCCAATACTATCGTCGCATTTGCGCAATTCGGTGGTACGGGTGGATACATGTCGGCGCTCGGTCAAGATGAGCACGGCGATTTCTTCGCGGGTGAGTTCGCCCAACTTGGTATCGCCCTCTTCGCCGAACGGATTACCAATGAACCAACGGGAACCTGCGTCGTCCTCGTCACCGAAGACGGTGAGCGCACAATGCAGACCTGCCTTGCAGCAAGTGATTGCTTTAACCGTGCAATGCTCGATCGGCGAGCAATCGAACACGCTGAGTGGCTCTACGTCGAAGGGTACAAACTCACCAGCCCTCATGGTGCGGAAGCTGCCCGGGAAGCCATCTATCTTGCTCGGAAAGAGGGAGTCCGCGTCGCGCTGAGTTTTTCCGATGCGTTCGTTGTTACAAGTTGCCGAGAGCATATCAAATTCCTCCTACACGAGGTGGATATGGTGTTCTGCAACGACCGCGAAGCCTGTGCGTACTTCGATACCGACAATCCCAACGACGCCTTTGCCGAACTCTGCGGACAAATTCCGAATGTGGTGTTCACACTTGGTCCGCACGGTTCGATGGTTCGGGTCGAGGGAGTCCAAGCGCGAATACCTGCATACCCAACGACAGTCGTTGATACCAACGGTGCCGGGGACATGTACGCAGGAGCATTTCTCTACGGGTTACTTCACGGGTGGGGGGTTGAGCGTTCGGGTCATGCGGCATCGAGTGCGGCAGCGCAGATCGTTGCTCAGTACGGCGCACGTTATCACGGGGACCACCGCAGATTGATCGGTAACGGTCTGGATGTTCAGCGAATCGGCGAGTCGGTAGTGGGCAATGACTCCCCACCAAACCCAGCAAGGAGTTCCCCAAGGGAGTTCTCGAGCGATTTGTAGAACCCAACACTATTGCCATTCCAGAGAGCAGCAAAAAGCAGGCGTTCTCCATCGGTAGAGCGGACTATGCCCGCAAGTCCACTGACATTCCGATGCGTTCCCGTTTTCGCACGGAGATTGTTCTCGGCGGGAGTTCTCCGCATTCGCCGCAAGAGGGTTCCTTCCTGTCCAGCAACCGACAACGAATTGAAAAACTGCTCACCCCACGGTTGACGGGCGCTATATCGAAGCAGACCAATCAGGGAAGTAACCGTTACACGATTCCGACGTGAAAGTCCCGATCCATCGTACAACACGCAGCCATCGCTTGGTACCCCAATCGTATCCAGCAGTTGTGCAACGGTGCGATACGCGTGGACATTACACTGCGTATTTCCACAGCAATATGCTCCGAGAATTTTCATTACGTGCTCGGCAATGAAGTTGTCGCTGTTCTTGTTGCATTGCTCGACCAACGCCGAAATCGGGCGTTCCCATGCAGCAAGCTCAGTAACAGTTGACGGAGTCGCGCCTGTGGTAACTCGTCCATCGAAAGCAATGCCGCTTGCGGTAAGGCAACGCTCGAACGCTCCAGCAACAACCAACGGCGGATTGAGCATTGTCACCGTAACGGACACGCTCGATTGTGTGCGGGGCATACCCAAAACATGGATCTGCTGTACGCCGCCATCGGTGAGCGTCGAAGTTACGCGAACAGGTTGGATAGCAGCGGTGCGCCGGCTGCGACGCGGCTTCTGTCTCATCACAAGCAGATCGCCATAACGCTGGCGCTTCCTTGATGGTCTGCGCATTTTGGGTGATGGTAACGAAGGTATCGCGGACCACTGAACAGAAATCCCACTGCCAGCAGGGAAAGTTTGCACGCGGGCTCGGTTCCCAGCCGCCCGCGAGATTAGGACTGTAATGCGATTGCCTTCAAGTCCGAGCGCTGTAATTAGGGGAAGATTTTCCATCCGCTCCGCATCGCCGCTGTACTCCTGACGATCGGTAATCGGATCGAAGTACGATGCATCCGCGATGATTGAGCCACGAACGCGACGCACACCAAGAGCACGGAGTTTCTCCGCTAGTACCTCGAGCTCACTAACGGTGAGCAAACAATCGCCATGCCCGATAATGTACAGGTTCCCAGTGAGCGTTCCATTGTGGATTGCTCCATCGGTCGCCAGTACGGTGCGCACAGGGTAGGTTGGCCCCATCGTCGCGTAGGCAGCAGCAGTGTAGTAAAGCTTTGTGAGCGAAGCAGGAACAAGCAGCTCCTGTGCACCACGTGAGAAGAGTGTTGTATCACGATCGAGCGAATACACAACCAATCCAAACCGTGTCCGCCGCAATGGCGGAGATGTCAGTAGCTGTTGGATTTGCTCAACAAGTCCGTCGTATCGACCTTTTGCAGTGTTTGCTGGCGTGGAATTATCGACGTAAGGATGATGGATGCTGTTGGATGGAGCACGTCGAGCCAACGCTGCTTCCGAAAGCACCAAAGACGTGCTCTGTTGTGCGTCGTGCTCAGTGGTACTGAACCGCTGGAAAGATTTGCCGAGTGTCCACCCAGCAACGAGGAACACCGCAACAGACACAATTGCTGCCGAGCACAGTACTGCATGGTTGGTGGAATGCTGTGCACGTGTGTACCGGAGCATCGAGCGCAACGACATCATCGCGTCAGGTCGTTGTAGAACACAATCACCATGAGCGCAAGGATCAAGGCCATCCCGATCTGCTGGTATGCAAGCTTGACCTTTGTGGGAATTTCTCGCCGAAGGACACCCTCGATGAGCACCAGCACTAAGTGTCCACCGTCGAGAGCGGGAATTGGCAGTGCGTTCATTACCGCAAGAGTCAGCGACATGATTGCCATGAAACTCAAGAATGCAGCCGCACCAACATCAGCCGTTTGGGTTGCCATGCGTGCGATCATAATCGGTCCGCCAGCAGATTGCTTGAGCGATTGTTCGCCAGTAATGAGCATCTCGATGGAACGGAACAGCATGACTGTGTAGGACCAGAGCTGTTCAGCACCGGCGCGTGCAGCCTCACCGATGGAGTAGTGGGTGGTGATGACTTCCCCTGTGATGGCATTCGACACCTGGACACCAATCTTGCCATCGGCATCGGGTGTGATGGTTGTGCGATGGACGCCGTCGCTTCGTTTGTAAACCAGCACTGCAGGCGTGTTCTTTCGAGCCTGAAGTTGTTCGATCAACTGCTCCACCGAAGCCAGCGCCTGTCCATCGAGGGAAAGGAGCGTATCGCCTGGGTTCAAGCCCGCTTTACCGGCTGGACGGAGCGTTTCGACACCCAAGACAACTGGTCGCATGCCATCGGGAACAATCCCCAAGTCAGGACGCTGGGAGATTGCCTGTCGCACATGCTGTGCCGGAAGGAGCAGGAGGGTGTCGCGCTCATTGCGGCGGACGGTGAGCTTGACATCGTGGCCGTAGGCACTACGCGCCAGATGCTGCAGAGCATCGCTGAACGTGGAAACAGGCTTCCCATTGATGCTGATGATTTCATCGCCAACACGAAGACCGAACTGTTGCGCAGCGGAATTCGGTGCAACGTAGGCGATGGTGCGTGTGGCAAGCTCTGTTTTCCCAACGGAAAACGTGACCCCTACCAGAATGCCCCAGGCAAGCACCAGGTTCATGGCAATGCCCCCAAGCACCATGAAGGCTTTTTGAGCGGTATTCTTTGCGCGGAACTCCCATGGTTGCGGCGGGGCAGCCGCGACTTCTGCATCGAGACTTTCATCAATCATCCCAGCGATTTTGACGTAGCCACCGATCGGGAGTAGCGACAGACGGTAGTCTGTGACGCCATCGGAACGCCATGTTGATGGAAGCGCACCCCAACGAAAGCCATCGCGCCGGTTCCAGCCGAAGAGACGCGGACCCATCCCAATGCTAAAAATTTCTGCACGCGTGCCGGTCAGCCTCGCAGCAAGAAAATGACCCAGCTCGTGCACGATAATCAAGGGAACAATCGCCAAGATGAAGTAGCCGATGATCTGCAAAGTTTCCATTACAGGGGACGGGAGAGCTGTGAAACAACATCGCGCGCTCGTAAGCGTGCCTGCCGATCGAGTTCAATAAGCGCTGGCAAAGACGTCTGCTCATCCACGAGCATTGCATCGAGTGTGCGCTCGATGACGCGCGGAATATCGGTGAACGTGATTTGCTTGGTCAAAAATGCCTCGACGGCAACTTCGTTGGCAGCATTGACAACAGCGGGGGCGGTGCCTCCAGCACGAAGCGCTTCGAGTGCAATGCGCAGACAGGGGAAGCGGGCAACGTCTGGTTGCTCGAACTCCAAGACGTGAAGATCTGCCCACGCAATGCGCGGTAACTGGGTGGGAAGCCGTCGCGGATAAGTGAGTGCATAGTGGATCGGCAGTCGCATGTCGGGCACTCCGAGCTGTGCCTTGACAGACCCATCGCAGAATTCAACCAATGAATGAACGATGCTCTGCGGATGAATCAATACCTCAATTTGATCCGGTTGTAGCCCGAAAAGCCAATGCGCCTCGATGACCTCAAAGCCTTTGTTCATAAGGGTTGCCGAGTCAATGGTGATCTTCGCGCCCATGCTCCACGTTGGATGTTGAAGCGCTTGCTCAGGGGTAACACGATCGAGCGCATCGAGGGGAAGTTTGCGGAAGGGTCCGCCACTGGCAGTCAGCACGATGCGTTCGATTGCCTCTGGCTGCTCACCGATAAGACACTGGACAATGGCGCTATGCTCACTGTCAACGGCAAGTATTGGCACGTTGCGCTGGCGAGCAGTTGTGGTGATGAGCTTACCAGCGACAACGAGCGTTTCCTTGTTCGCAAGAGCGATCGTCTTTCCTGCCTCGATCGCTGCCAACGTCGGTGCAACGCCAGCAAAGCCGACAAGGGCAGACAGGACGATATCGCACGAACTCCACGCTGCAGCTTGGCAGATGCCCTCGGAACCACAGAGGATCGGTCCGCGAAACGAACTCAACTGGCGGAAACGGTGGTAGGCTTCCTCCGACCTGATTGCAACGCCGTATGGCTGGTATCGTTCGACTTGTGCGCAGAGGAGCTCAACGTTACTGTTGGTTGTCAGAAAGCCCAGCCGGACGTCCCGATGATAGTGTTCGACGACCTCGAGAGCCTGCTGCCCAATCGAACCAGTCGAACCAAGAATAGTCAGTGTTTTCATGGAATGGGCACTGTCGCTGTAACATCTTTCCCCGATCGAGACGAGATGATCCGGAAGCTGTGTTGTGGGAGGGCAGGATCGGGTTCAATTCGCAACCGAATAAAGTGCCGGACCATGAGCCGTACAAGTCGGCTTATTGAACCTTCGCTCAGGTAAGCAGTAATTGTCGGGTGTACACGGATTGTCAAACGGCGCTCGGTGGAGATTTTCTTGTAGTGTGCGAGCCATTGATCAAGGCGGCTGACCACGCTCGAACGATTGCTGATCCGACCGACACCATCACACGTTGGGCAGGGTTCCGTTAGCCATTCGAACAGGTTCTGGCGCACTCGTTGACGAGTCATTTGCAGAAGCCCCAATTCTGTGATCGAGTAGAGCACAGTTTTTGCTCGATCACGACGGAGCAAATGGCGCATGTGTGCAAGGAGCTGCTGCCGGTGCTTTGGGTCTTTCATGTCGATGAAGTCAACGATGATAATTCCCCCAACATCTCGGAGGCGAAGTTGCCGAGCGACAGCTTCGGCAGCTTCGAGATTAGTGCGGTAGGCGTTGTTCTCTTGTTCAGCGTCCGTTGTTGCGCGTCCGGTGTTGACATCCACAACGAGCATTGCTTCGGTGTGGTCGAGCACGATCGAGCCGCCGCTGGGCAGAGGTATTGTTCGTGCGGTGATGAGTGGAAGTTGCTCGGCGATGCCGGCATGCTCAAACAGTGGCTCTGCACCTCGATACAAATGCAGTCGTGGCAGAAGCTCTGGTTCCGTTTCGGCCAAGTAGGTTTCGATGATGCGATGAATGCGCGTGCTATCAACCACAACACGCTCGACCGAGGGTGTGAGCAAATCCCGTATGATGCTGCTGGCGATATTTTCTTCGCGATAAAGCAAACCTGGCTTCTGACGCGTTGCCAGTTGTCGCTCGATCTGGCGCCACTGTGTCAGCAGCAGATCCCAATCGCGCTGGAGCTCTCGCTCACTTTGATTTTCCGCTGCCGTGCGAATAATACATCCAGCACCCGGCGGCAGAACCTGCCGGGCTATGGCACGTAGCCGCCGACGCTCGGCAACCGAGGTAATCTTTCGCGAGATACCGATAACGTTCTCGAACGGAAGGAACACAACGTACCGTCCTGGAAGGGTGATGCGTGTTGTCACGCGCACCCCTTTCGATGCATAGGCTTCCCGAATAACTTGCACCAAGACCAGTTGCCGTGGCTGAAGATTGATGATAACCTGGCCGGATCGTTTGGTTTGAAACGTTGGCTTCGATCGCGTTCGGCGCTTCGGCTGCGCAAGCCGCAGTGCTTCACGCGCAGCAGGTGTGAGTTCCTCGACAGGTGTCGAGACAACGATGCCATCACTGTCGTTGTCGTCGTCGGTGAGGTAGTGTTCTTCCAGCGACGTATCCACATCCGAGAAGTGCAGGAAGGCATCCTGATCCAACCCAATGTCAATAAACGCAGCATTCATCCCTTGCACAATTTTCTCCACCTTACCCAGGAAGATGCTACCGACCAATCGCTCGCGGTCGGGAATGTCCGCAAAGTATTCGACAAGCTCGCCTCGTTCGGTAATGGCGATGCGCGTTTCGTCGAGGGTGTGACTAATGTAAATGTCTTGCTTCATGCGGGAACAACATGCCAGGTCTTATGTGGCAAAATAAAACGGTCAAGTTGGCCACGCGCACTTCACTCTATCTGACCGTTGCTTTCTTCCGAACCTGGCGGAGTTGGGATAGGCGAAGCCACATGGAACTTGACCGCGTGCGAAAATACGACACTGCGCGGTCCTGCTTGCATCGCACCGCCATCACCCTGTCACGTTTTGGTTCTGCTAACAATTGCTAATTTGCCAGTGCAAAACAGGAAAACTCATCCGCTGTCATGCCGCTGTTGTTTATTGCTGGTCCCTGTGTTGTCGAAAATGCCGAGGTAGTGTTTACCGTAGCCGAACATCTTGCATCGCTGCGCGAGCGGTTCGGCATCGAGCTCATCTTCAAAGCTTCCTACCGCAAAGCAAATCGAACGAGCCTTCGGTCTTTTATCGGGATTGACAAACACCAAGCACTCGAGATTCTTGCCACAGTCCGCAAACGCTACGGGCTGCCAGTACTGACCGATATCCATGAAAGCTGGGAAGCAGCCAAGGTTGCCGAGTACGTGGATGCTCTGCAGATACCAGCATTTCTCTGTCGTCAGACAGACCTCCTCCTGGCAGCAGGAGCAACAGGTAAGCTCATCAACATCAAAAAAGGGCAGTTTGCTGCGCCAGAGGATATGACAAAAGCTGTCGAGAAAGTCCGCTCCACGGGTAATCAGCAGGTGATGGTCACCGAGCGTGGGACAACGTTCGGCTACCACGATCTGGTGGTAGATATGCGTTCCCTGGTGCGCATGCGATCGAGCGGGGCACAGGTAATCTACGACGCAACGCATGCGCTCCAGCAACCCAGCATTGGCGAAGTGTCCGGCGGTCTACGTGCGTTGATTCCCCATCTTGCACGAGCCGCAGTTGCTGTCGGAGTTGATGGTGTGTTCTTCGAGACGCACCCCGATCCACCACGAGCAGCAAGCGATGCAGCAACACAGCTTCCGCTCAACTACGCAGAACGATTCATTGAGCAGCTCCTCGAGATTGATGAGATTATTCACCAGCGTGGTTGGGTGCATGACGTGCTCGAATAATGCAGCACAGTGGGCGCTACACGCGTTGATGCAATGGCTACCACTCCTCGGGGCGTTGATGATGGTCTCGTCGTGCAGCCAAGAGGTGGAGCCAGGGCGTGATCCGGTGCCATACGAACTGCAACCGAGCAACACGCTCTATGATGCAGAGATTCACTTCTTCGATTCTCTTGCGTCCAAAGCGTCGGTCCGTGCTGGTCGGGTAGAATGGTTTCCATCTGAGCAGCAAACACTCCTCGATAGTGGCGTGTACGCTGAGTTTTATTCGGCCTCCGGACGCATCGCAGTGCGGCTTTGGTCTGATAGTGCCAAGGTCGAAAACGCAACAAGTAACATGTGGGCGTTCGGTCGAGTGCGTGTTGTCTCCGATAGTACCGGCGCGCGCCTATTGACACGCTCACTACGGTGGGATAATCTTCGGCGCCGTCTTTCCACCAACGACGAGGTTCGCATCGAACGCCCTGGCGAAATCGTCGAAGGGGGCTATGGATTTGAGTCGGATGAATTTCTCAAACACTACACCATCTTTCACGTTCGCGGCAGTATCCAGCCATGACCGAACCGATCATCGTGGGTAATTGGAAGATGAACACCAACGTATCCGAAGCTGTGCACCTTGCTCAGCAGATACGTCAGGCGGCCGAGCAATCCGGTGTTGATCACCAATGCAGTATCGTGCTCTGTCCACCATTTGTGAATTTGAGTGCTGTCGGTAATTGCCTTCGCGGGAGCACGATTGCGCTGGGCGCGCAGAACTGTTGGACTGAACCATACGGCGCGTTCACAGGGGAAATTAGTGCTGCTATGCTCCGCTCTGTTGGGTGCGAGTACGTGATCATCGGCCACAGTGAGCGCCGCACCATCTTCCACGAAGACGATGCATTGATTCGGCAGAAGATGCTTCGTGCATGGGAGGAGTCGCTGGTTCCCATTCTGTGTGTTGGCGAAACCTTGCACGAACGCCAACTGCACAGAACGTGGAACGTGCTCGAATCGCAGCTCGAGCAGCTTCTGGCGATAGAGGAACGGCGCAATCCGTGGGTGTGTGCCTACGAGCCCGTGTGGGCAATCGGTACCGGTATTGCTGCAGAGCCACCGCAAATCGAGCAAGCCCATGCATTCCTCCGCGCGTTGCTTGATGCCCACGGTTGCACGCATGTGCCGATTCTCTACGGTGGGAGTATCACGCCAACGAATGCAGTAGCAATCTTTTCGGTGCCGAACGTTGCCGGGGGCCTTGTCGGGGGCGCATCGCTCAATGCCGATAGTTTTGTGCACATCATCGCGGCAAGCATCCATGCACGCGCGACCAACCGTTAGCATCTTCACGATCGCCAACATCGTCACCGCGCTGAGGATATTGGTCGCGCCGGTGTTTTTCTTCCTCCTGGTGCAGAATCAGTGGTGGTCGTCGCTTTGGGCATTGGTGGTGTTTGTTCTGGCAGCAGCGAGCGACTTTGTTGATGGGATTGTGGCGCGTCGTTTTGGGGAAGTATCTGCCATTGGCATCTTTCTCGATCCCCTGGCAGATAAAATTCTGGTGCTATCGGCGCTGTTTGGTTTTGTATGGCTGGAGGTGGTCCCGTTGCCGATGGTGATTGTTGTCGCAATTCGCGATGTTGTTGCAACGGTCCTTCGCGTCTGGCGCCTATCGGAAGGCGAATCGCTCTCGCCGTCTCGTGTTGCCAAATGGAAAACCTTCGTGCAGATGGGTTTTGTGAGTGTGGTGTTGCTTATTCTCACCCTTGCTGGGATCGAAACACCCGTTAGTGCTGCTGCTCGCTGGGTGCGTGATTCGGGAGCAATTACCTTGGCGATGGGCATCGTGGTCGTGCTGACGGTCGCAACCTTGCCGGGATACTTTCGACGTCTGTTCCATCAGTAATCGGCGATTGCCCATCGGTAGAGTGCCCAAGCACTGGCATGTGCCTGAAGCGCTTCGATCTCTCGCTCCTGAGCTTCTGCCAAGAGTCGCTCTCGCAAATTTAGTCGAAGCAAGTCGGATTCTCCACGTTCGAAGAGTTGTTGTTCAGCCCGAACCATCAACTCGGCGGCGATGCGCTCTGCCTGCGCGAGCATGGCTTGCTCGAACGTCGCGTTGACCGTTGTTGCCGCGAGGAGAACGTCGTTATCTATGCGCCGTTGATTGAGTTCAATCAATGCCGCCAGTTGCGTGCGCTGGGCGAGAGCTTGCTGTTCCTGACCCGAGGGAGCGCGGTAGAGAATCGGAAGTTCAAAGTCAAGACCCGCCTTCCAGAACGTCGGGAGCTGTGTTACTGGTTGCGACCAAGCCGGCGAATACAAGCTCAGCTTTGCATTGAGTGCAGGTTTGAATGATTCGCGAGCGAGGCGAACATCGAATTGTACCTGCTCATACTCGGCTTGAAGTCTGCGGAGCTCCGGACGGCGCTGCCGCGCGCGCAAACGATCAAATTCGATGCGGACCGAGTCGAGCATTGCTGGAAGAGGTAATACCTCTGGCGTATAGCGGGCAATCATCGTCGAGGAAGTGAAGTTATCCCTCCAGATATTGAGCGCAACCGAGAGCGCAGCGCGCTCCACCTGATTGCGTGCTCGAACAAGGAGGGAGCGCCGGCGGAAGACTTCTTGGAGAATTTCCACGGAATCAATAGGAGCGCGCTCGCCGCGGGCTATTTCTGCTGTGATCCATTGGTAGCGTGCAAAAGCAACCTCAAATAAGCGCAGGGCGATGGAGTAGCGTGCGCGTGATGCTGCCCAGGCATAGTAGTCTGCCAGTGCCGCATAGCTGAGAGAATTTCTCCGCTCATCGAGGGCTGCCGTGGCTGCTACGATACCTTGTTCGGTTCGGGCAATTGCAGTCCGGGTTGGATCGGTGAGCACATTGCGGACAAGCGGGAGACTCAGTGAAATGCTTGGCTCACCATCTGGAGTGGTCAAGTAGTCGCGATCGAAGAATGCGGTTGCTCTGCGAAAACCCAGCGATAGGCGCTGTCCCCAATAGACCGGCACTGTCACCGTTGCAGATAGTTCGTTGTTTTTCACCCCACCCTCGTAGTTTTTTGTTGCTGCATGGAAAGTAAATCGGGGGTCGAGTGCTCCCCATGCGCCGAGATTTGCACCTTCAGCACGATCGAGTGCCGCAGCGGCAATGCGCATATCGGGATGCAGACGCTGCACCAGGTAGAGGTACTGTGCGATCGAGAGAGTATCGGTCGGCGTGAACTTCCCCAATAGAAAACTGCTATCGGCTTGCATGAGCAGAGAGAACGCACGTTCAAATTGCGCAGAAAGCGTGACCGTGCACCATGCGGTGCCGATGAACAGAAGTATCCAACGCATGACTACTTTGCGTCGTCGGTGGTGTTGAACAGTGGTGAGTCGTCTTTGGACCCGGTTTCGGTTGCCGAACCGGGTGCTCGGCGAATGGGCTTACGTCGCAGTGGCGGTGGTTCTTTGAGCGATGGTGGGAACCCGTTGAGTTGACGCCAAATTTCGTACGCCAACGGGACAGTGTTCAGCAGCATCCACCCTCGTGCCTTGGTACCGGGGCGTAGAATTACCGGGCTTGGCCACGGTTCGTCGGCGGTGTCAGGTTTGATGATTGCGCGGAACATCCCACTGCCACGATCATCGTCAACGGCATCAATGACCGACACAACACCTCCAAAGGTGCCAATGTTGACCTGTGGAAAACCAGAAATCTGCAGCGCGGGGAATCCATCGAACTGAATACGCACTTTCTGTCCTGGGTACACCAAGGGAGCATCATTGCCCTTGAGGAGAAGTTCAACAGCAAGAGAACGCGCCTCTGGCATGACAATCGCCAATGGATCGCCCTGCTTGATCGTTTCTCCTGGACCTAATGAATACAAGCGTACGACAATGCCTTCGATCGGAGCACGCACGACTGAGTAGTTCCGCCGCATTTCGATGTTGGATTTGTCAATGAGCGCTTTTGCGATGGTAGATTCGACCGATGAGAGGGATTCTTGTGCTTTGTTGAGTTCACTTCGGGTCTTTTGGATCTTAGCTGTCCATTCATTCTGTTTGAGTTGATACTCTTGCTCAGCTTGTTTCAATTGACTTTCTGCGGCCTGAAGTTCTGCCTGGGCGCGCGTGAATCGGGCCTGAGCTTGTTGGAGTGCAAGACGTGCACTTTCAAATTCACGGAGCGATCGCAATCCCTGGTCGTAGAGAGCTTTTCGGTCCCGAAAACGCTGCTCGGCGATTTGGAGTTCGACGGTTTCTTGCTCGTAGAGTGCGCGGGCAGCGGTGAGTTTCTGGCGTGCCTGGATGATGTATTGCGATGCTGCATTGATTGCGGCTGTCTGCGCCTGCAGCTCAGCATTCAGTTGGGCGCTGATTGCCGCCGTCTGCTGTTTGAGCTGTTCGGCACGCTGCAAGAGCCATTGGACATGGGCACCAGCTCTGGCGACAATATTCGAATCAAGGAACTTGGGGTCAATATCCTGCAGCAGCGCGATCGTATCCCCAGGAAAGACATGCATGCCTTCGGTAACATACCAACGAACCAAGCGTCCGGTGATTTGTGCATTGATGTACTGCGGACGTTCCACGGGATTGAGAGCAGTAACGCGCCCATCGGCAATGACCGTCTGCACCCACGGAGTGATGAACAGTACCGCGAGCGTGAGGACGAACATTACCAGCATAACGCCCACATAGCGCCGAATGAGCGGTGGTGCCACGATATCATCGAGCGCGCGAATGTAGATGCCGGTAAGGACACTCTGACGTCGCTTCGGCTTTTTGCGCTGCTTTTGTACTGCTGATAGGGGGTACTCGGTCATTGACGCTGCTTCTGGATAAGGTTCGTCAGGGTTGGGAACAGTCGGAGCAGCATACTGTCTGGTTGCTCACTGAGCGCCTTGACGGTGTCGTGTTCGATGATGTAACCATCATGCAGCACGGCAACCGTGTCGGCTGCGGCAACGATTTCTGGGTCGTGGGAAATGGTCACAACCGTCCAGGGATTGGAACGATCGTAGAGCCGCTGTGCGATCAAGAGTTTGATGTTGTCCTCAATGCCGTTGAATCCTTCGTCAATGATGAGCAAGCGGGGGCGGGTAACAATTGCACGTGCGATCATAATACGGCGAATTTGTCCAGTGGACAAGTTCTCACCCCGAGGTCCCACGGGGGTCAACAATCCTGCTTCGGTGGTTTCGAGCCAGCGATCCAGCATTGCAACGCTGAGTGCCCAACGAACATCTTCTTGGGAGATTTGCGATCGTCCCCAGATGATGTTATCGAAGATTGTGCCATTGATGATTTCATCGCTGGTCTTGATGTAACCGATGTGGGGTCGGTACGTGGCTCGGTCGAGCAGTCGGGAATCGTAGTCGTTGATGAAGATCGAGCCGTACTCTGGCTGCAGGAAGCCAAGCATCATCAAACCAAGAGTGGATTTGCCCGAGCCACTGGTACCAACAATGCAGACACGTTCACCAGGCATGATTTTCAAATTGACCGACCGCAGCAGTGGCACGTTCGGCTTGTAGGCGAATTTGACTTCGATAAACTCAATCTTGAGACCAGCATCATTCCCGTTCGGCTGGAACGCCACGTTCCCATTACGCTCATGACGAAGGCTTGTCAATTGCTCCAGTTTTGCCAGCGATGTCAGGAGTGTGTAGAATGATGGTATCTGCTTGATGATGTTCTCGATGCTGCTCAAAAACAGGAGGATGATAATTTCACTGGCAACCAATTGACCAAGCGAGATCTGCCGATCAATCACAAGAAAGCCGCCGACCAGCAGAACCGTCACGATCATGATAATCCGCAAAACCGTAGCAACAATTTGCTGGCGAACGATGATGTGAAAGTGTGCTTTCCGATTGGACAGCCAACGCTGGAGTGGTGAATCGAACCGGTCCACGATGTGTTGGGCCGACGAAAGGGCTTTGTAGCTTGTGATGTTGATGCCAACTTCGTCGAGTGTATCGGCCAGTGCATACTTTGCATCCGATTCGGCAATGTTTGTCCGAACTCCACCATAGCCAGCAATAACGATCAATGCAATGGTTAGCAGCACCAGCAACGTGGTCAGTCCCCAGAGCAGTGAACTGAAAATCGCCATGAAGATGAGCCCGACGATAATCGAAAGCCCTGCGGTGATTGTGTCGAGCGTCAGCTTGGTGAAGACCTTCTGAACATTGACCACGTCGAAAAAGCGATTCAACAGCGATAGTACATTAGTGTGCTCAAATTCTCGGACGTCGGTTTCCCACAGGGTTGAGGCAGCATGACAGGTAGTTCGCACAAAAATTCTGCGCTCGATGAGTTCAGCAACGTAGAGCTGCACAATACTAAAAACCCCGCTGACGGCAAGCAAGACTGTCAGCGCCACCGCAACGACGACCAGCGGGAGCGTGATGGTACCAGCGGCGATTGTTGTTACCAGGAGGTCCACTGCCAAGGGGACCGATAGCGAAAAAATGCTGACCAGAATTCCGTATCCGATCAGCAATCCAATGTCCTTACTTTCCAGCTCGACAAGATCGAGCAGAAGTCGAAACGGGGATGTCTTTGCGGGCATGCGCGCCGGACCAATCAAAGAAACCAAGCCCGACTGACGAACGAGCCAACAACCCTATTTTCCGATCAACGGAGCGTTACTCGAATGGAGCGATTGAGGAAACGACCTTCCGGCGTTGTATCGCTGAAGCGCCGTTCGATGCCGCGCGCAACTATCTGGAGCTGCTTGGCTCCTGCAATCGAGCGGAGAAACTCTTCGGTTGCGCGTGCACGCTCTTGCGCAAGTTTACGGTTACGACTACTATCGCCCAGCACATCGGCACTACCGCCAATTTCGATCGTCGTCCCATCGGGTAAACGTTCCACAAGCTGGTGAAGCAGCTCTCGGTTCTCTGCCGTGAGGGTGCTACTGTTGTAGTCGAAGCGGAGGATTGATTCGAATCGGTTCGTGGAAAGCTCTACGCGGCGATGGGGAAGCGTGTCGAGATAAACTATGAGCGTATCATCCGATACAAGCGACGTACCAGCAACCATCGCCTGCGCAACCAGAGCAACGGAGCTCATCGGAGCATCCAGTCGCAGCCGGAGTGGGATGGTATAGGTTCCGGTGTCCGAGACATTTTGCTCGTTGCTGCCTGTCACACGCAGACGAAACTCTGCATTCTGGGTATTGGCACCTGCAAGATGCACCGAGAGTCTGCCCTGAAGCTCGGCGAAAGTTTGCTTGGAGACGTATTCCAGAATTGGTGCATTGACGAGAGTAATATCGGTGCGTTGATTCTCCGCGCGTCCTTCGGGATAATCCATGTTCGAGGGAACACGCGGCAGGACTGCCCAGCGTGTCCGAATGCGGCTTGGCGGAATCCCTAATGCTTGAAGCGCGCGGGCAACGGTCTCGGCTCGTCTCCTTGCAAGTAAGGTGTCGGCGCCTTCGTAGTCACCACTTGTTGCACCGTCGAGGATAACCGATGATTGCGGGTTTCGCCGAAGAATTTCGGCAATGGTGAGGAGCACGTTACGGTGTGCCGCGACGGCATCGTCGGTGGCGATGCTGTCGGATGGGTGCTGCGCATACCGCGATGGAATCTCGGCGGAGTTGTGCTCGAAGAACACCGCATTGACCAATGGTAGTGTTGCAACCAGCTCATTTCCTTCTTCAAGGTGACCATCGAAGCTGGTAATGCCAAGACTTACCGATGGTGTCGGCAATGGCGGTGGTTCGATGATGGTGGGTTTTGTTGCCGTGTCAGGTGGTGGAGGTGCCGGCGGTTCGGATGGACGCTCGAACCACACACGAATGCCCAGTTCCAGACGAATGCCACTGGAGCTCCACGCCACGGACTTGACCGGTGCCGATAGCGTGTGGTCATAGCCGAGCCGCTGGAGAAGATGCACGTGCGAACCGATTGGCAGAAGATGCTCCGCACCGATACTGACACCAACCGTTGGGCGCTGGAGGTCGGTCAGGGGTTGGAACCCGCCGGTCCAATTGATGATGCGCTGTTGGTTGCTGATGAAGACAGCATTTTCCGGAGATACAATGCGCCGTGTCTGCTGAAATTCAGCGCGAAGAGGAATGCCAAACCGTAATCCTGCATCGAGTCGGATGGTGGAGCGGCCCAGGGTGAAGGGTGTCCACCACACCGACGGTGCAAGCTCCAGGTAGTCCAAGCGGACGTCGAGTGCATTTTCGGTGACAACGCTGACCACTTGACCACTGGTGCTATCGAATGCAGGTTCGGTGTCGTTTGGTGTGGTTAGCTTGCCACCCCGTGGGATATAGCTGGCGTTCAGCCCAACCGAGAGTGAGCGGGCAAGCGGATACTCCAGTGTCACGGCAACACCAAGTCCGCTGCCACGACCGGTAGTGTAGGTGCCACAATCAACAGTGCCCGGAAGTGATGCAAATTGTGGATTGTGCTGGAGCGTCGTCCAGAGCAAGCGTGCGGAGATTCCGAGCAGCTCCCGCTGGGCAGGCAGAGTAGTTTGCGCAGATAAAAGCGCTGGAACAATCAGCCATTGGCAGCAGCAAAGTAGCCACCAATATTGGCGTACATTTTGCACGGGTTGTACACATCCAAATGTTCGACGATGCAAATATCGTCTTCGCAAGACGAAGCCGCTGATTATCACGTCTTTACCCTCTGCTGCAGGTGTGGCCGCCGCCGGGCAGCGAATCTGATGCACGACCGTAGTTTTGAGCACCATGAGTGATCAAACCTCAGCAACAGGCGATATGTTCTCCCCGAACGACGTGTACGTCGAGGAACTCTACTTTCAGTACCTGCGTGATCCGAATTCCGTTAGTCCGGAGTGGCAAGCATATTTCCGTCAATATGGGGGAAATGGGACGCATCCATCTGCGAACGGTGCATCCGCTGCAGTGCCGACGACCGCTCCAGCAGTAACTGAGCAACTTCCAGAGACAATCCAACCGCGCCCTGGCGAGCAGCTCCAGCAGCTTCGGGGTATCCATGAGCGCATAGCCCAGAATATGACCCAGAGCCTGCGGGTTCCAACAGCAACATCGGTCCGCGATATTCCGATCAAAGTGCTGGAGGAAAACCGCCTGCTCATCAACGAACACCTTGCACGAAAGCGAAAAGGGAAACTCAGCTACACACACATCATTGCCTGGGCTATTGTCCGAGCACTCCGCAAGTATCCGCAGCTCAATGATAGCTGCACCCAAACAGCCAACGGCAACTACTATCGCATTCGGCGCGAGCATATCAACCTTGGTTTAGCTGTTGATACAACCCGCAGCGATGGAAGCCGGATATTGGTGGTGCCATCCATCAAAGCAGCCGACACGCTCTCGTTTGCGGACTTTATCGCCAAGTACGATGAGCTCATCGAAAAAGCCCGACGCGGCCAACTCACCATCGAAGACCTCAGCGGAGCGACGGTAACACTGACCAATCCTGGCATGATCGGGACTGTCATGTCGATGCCGCGCTTGATGGAGGGGCAAGGGCTCATCATCGCAACCGGTTCGATTGGATATCCGGCGCAGTTTGAAGCGGTCATGCCTGAAGTATTGGTGACCCTTGCTGTCAGCAAGGTAATGACCATCACCAGTACCTACGACCATCGCATCATTCAAGGCGCCGAGTCCGGAGAGTTCCTCCAATACATGGAGCGATTGCTCAAGGGCGAGGACAATTTCTACGACCAAATCTTTGCATCGCTTAGCATACCGTTCGACCCGTACCGCTGGTCTGGCGATAACCGGCTGGACCCGTTCGGACCTCAGGAGAAAGAGGAGCAGCTGGAAAAGGAAACGCTTGTCAACAAGCTCATCAATGCGTACCGTGTCCGCGGGCACGTTGCAGCCGACATCAATCCACTTGGCTATGAGTCGTATTACTACCCCGAACTTCAGCTCTCGTACTATGGGTTGACCGTCTGGGACCTCGATCGCCAATTCGACACCGGTGGCCTTGGTGGTGTCAAGCGGGCACCGCTTCGGGATATTCTCCGCATGTTACGTCAGACGTACTGCGGGCATATCGGTATCGAGTACATGCACATTCAGGCACCAGAACAAAAGTTCTGGATTCAAGACTACGTCGAACGGACGCGCTTCACGCGCCAATTCACTGCTACTGAGCAAGTGGAGATATACCGAAAGCTCGTCGAAGCGGAGGCTCTCGAGCAATTCATCAACACCAAATTCATTGGTGCAAAGCGCTTTTCCATTGAAGGGAGCGAATCGTTTGTTCCGGCACTGGCTGGGTTGCTTCGTCGTGCATCGGAAGCTGGTCTCAAAGGCGCCGTGCTCGGTATGGCGCACCGCGGACGACTCAACGTGCTCGTCAACATCATGGGGAAAAAACCCGAAAAGCTATTCAACGAATTCGAGGGAGTCTTTGGTGACGACAGCGTCCAAGGAAGCGGCGATGTCAAGTATCATTTAGGAGCACAGGCAATCTACCGCAACGAGAAGGGCAGCGAGCTATCAGTTGTTTTGGCGCCTAATCCGAGCCATCTGGAGGCGGTCAATCCTGTCGTCGAAGGCATGGCACGAGCCCTCTGCGATGAGTTCGGAGACCACTCGTATTCATCAGTCCTGCCAATTCTGGTCCATGGCGATGCGGCGTTTGCTGGACAAGGCGTGGTCCAAGAAACGCTCAACTTGATGCGCTTGCGGGGCTATCGCACCGGTGGCACAATCCACATCATCATCAACAACCAAATTGGCTTTACGACCTCTCCAGAAGACGGGCGTTCGACTCCCTACGCAAGCGGTATCGCCAAGTTTGTGCAGGTACCGATTCTTCACGTCAATGGTGATTCCCCCGAAGCGTGTATTGCGGCAATTGAGTTTGCCTTCGCCTATCGCCAACAGTTCGGGGAAGATGTTGTCGTGGACATCTATTCCTACCGCAAGTATGGGCATAACGAAGGTGACGATCCCACAGCGACGCAACCGTTGCTGTACCGGAAGATTCGGAAACACCAACCTGTGCGCCAGCGCTACCGTGATGAGCTTGTTGCACGTGGTGTCCTCACCGCTGACGAGGCTGACCGTATTGCAGCCGAATACCATGCTCGTCTCCAAGAAGCCTTCGATCGTCGAAAGCAGATAATTGCTGGCAGTTCATTGCCACAGCGAGAGACTGTCAATGTGTTCGCACCGGTGGCAACAACAGTCCCGTTGCCAACGCTCCAAGAGATCGGACGCAGGATTACCGAGATTCCTCCAGGATTCAATGTCCACCCGAAAGTTGCCGATGAGCTGAGCCGTCGCCGCGCGCAGGTTGAATCGGAATCGTCTTCGGTTGGATGGGGTACTGCGGAAGCACTGGCGTTTGGTTCGCTGCTGCTGGAGGGCAAACCCGTCCGGTTGACCGGTCAGGACTCACAACGCGGAACGTTCAATCACCGCCAAGCGGTGCTGCATGACTACGAAACCGATTCGATCTACATCCCGCTCAATCATATCGCGCCCGGTCAGGAGCGCATTCACATCTACAACAGCCCACTTTCCGAGTATGCCGTGCTCGGCTTCGAGTATGGCTACAGCACCATACGTACGCGAGGTCTGACGCTCTGGGAAGCTCAATTTGGCGACTTTGCCAACGGTGCACAGATTGTCATTGACCAGTTTATTGCTGCGGGTGAGGAGAAGTGGGGGCAGGTATCCAACCTTGTGCTGCTGCTGCCGCATGGATACGATGGGCAAGGGCCCGAGCATTCAAGCGCACGCCTGGAGCGGTACTTGCAGCTATGTGGTGACGAGAATATGTTTGTTTGTTTTCTGACGACGCCAGCACAACTGTTCCATGCTCTGCGGCGTCAGGTCCATGCGCCGTGGCGCAAGCCGCTGGTGCTGATGACTCCCAAAGGGTACCTCCGAAAGGTGCAGTCACCGTTGCAGGAACTTGTGCAGGGGAGTTTCCGTGAAGTCATTGATGATCAAACGATTGTAGATCCATCGCAGGTCGAGCGTCTGATTTTCTGCAGCGGCATGTTCTACTACGAACTGCTCAGCGAACGTACGCGCCTGCAAGCAGATCGAACAGTTGCCATTGTTCGCATTGAACAGCTCTACCCGCTGGCACTGCCGCACGTCGAGCAGATTCTTGCCAAGTACACGCATGCCGAGCAAATTGTGTGGGCACAAGAAGAGCCGATGAACATGGGAGCATGGCCCTTCATGCTCGAACAGTTCCTGACGCTGCTGGGGAAGAGCCGAAAGCTCTACTACGCCGGTCGCCCACGTGCAGCAAGCCCCGCGACCGGTTCGTTCTTGGTGCATAACCAAGAGCAAGCAGCCGTTCTCGAGAGTGCATTCGGTCGCTTAGAACCAATCGCGGGGTGTTAGTCGATTCGTTGGTTGCGGATTGGTCACAAAGTAATTTTACCGGCAACCTGCTCGCGATGAGCATAAGTTGATCGCTCCGTGTTATGCCGGTATCTTGCCATACATAGGAATGACACACCCAGTGACACCGCGTCCAGCGTCGCTGCAGAGTGCATGAATGCAGCGAGCAATATCGGCTGGCTCTACCCAATCGCGCTCCTGATCATCCTGGGCCCACGCAAGATTCGCAGGCGTCCGAATAATGCTTGGCATGATGACATTTGCGCGCATGCCATAGGGACGTCCTTCTTCCGCAGCCGTGAGGACAAGATGTACCACTGCTGCTTTTGTCGCAGCGTAGAGCGCCTTCTGTGGTTCCGAATGCAGCACTGTTCGGGCGCCGATTGCAATGAACGCCCCCGCGGTTTGTTTGAGCGTGGGGAGAGTCGCTCGGAGCAACAGGTACGTACTGACAGCATTGAGCTGCCAGAGCAATGCAAAATCGTCAGGATCGGTTTGCTCAATGTCTGCTACGCCGGCAATGCCTCCAACCAGATGCACAACCGCACCAAGATTGGAGGGGAGCTGCTCGACCAGCTTCGCTACCGAATCAGCATCGGTTACATCGCAACGGATGATTGTACATTGTGGGAACTCAGCTAAACGCTGTTCCTCGTCTTCGTTGTACACCGTTGCCAGAACATTCCAGCCTTGCTCGTGGAAGTATCGAGTAACATGGATACCCAATCCGCCGGCTGCACCAGTTATCAGAACGGGTGTTTCCATCAGTAGAGCAGAACAAGAAGTGAAACATACCGTTGCCCATCTTCGAATGCCACGATGTAGGTGCCTGCTTCCAGTTGTGGGAGACGGAGAGAAGTTGTGTACGGCATCAGTGGGATTATCGCGCGGAGGCGACCGGTTGCATCATACACCAGTCCACGTTGAGCACTAACGCCAGGAGGAATCGGAATGATCGCTTCATCAACGGGAATCGCCACCCGTCGCGGAAACTCCTGCTGTTGACGTCCAGCATCCGTTGACGCCAGAATAAGCTCTTCGGCATTCCAACGACAGGGAAGCAGTGTGTCGCGGAGTGAGAGGCGGAAATATCCCGTGCGCGGGAAGCGGCGGCTCCGCTGCTGATCGCGGAGAGTAAATGCAATCTGGACACTATCCCGATCTGCTGGAAGTTTTGTCCAGAACCATGGCGGTGAGGAAACCATCCTTGAACGGATCGTGCCTGGCTGATCGAATGCTTCGACGAACTCAACATTGGTCGTGCTTGCTGCACCGAGAGCTACAACGGCGCTATCGCCCCGTGGGATCACCATCGGAGGTGCGCAGAGAATGTCCCATGCAACTGCTGCTGCCAGAATATCGGGAACACCGTAGCCAATCGCTGTATTGGGAACGGTATGGTGCGATCCGTGGGATGCCAGGAGATGTTTGATCTGGGTTGGTGTCAGCTCTGGAAATGCTTCAAGTAACAATGCAGCGCTACCGGAAATGAGTGGTGTTGCCAGCGATGTTCCCGAACCATAGCCGAACGTCGTCGCACCGGCATTTGTGGTGGTACGAACATTGACGCCTAACGCTGCAAGGTCAGGTTTGAGCCGCCCGTCGGCAGTTGGTCCGCGACTGGTAAAGCGTGGGATGGTAAGCAGTGTATCGGCAACTGCGCCGACCGTAAGGGCAGATTCAACGTCTCCGGGAGAAGACACCGTGCCTGCCGCATCGCCGACGTTACCAGCCGCAACGACACAGAGCACACCACGCCGGGAAGCCTCCGCCACCGCGCTTGCGACAATCGTGGTTTTTCCATCAAGTGCACCATTGCTATACGGCGTTTCGGTCGAATCGAACACCGAGTAACCCAGCGACGTGTTGACGACATCAACGCCCCGCGCTTCCATCCACTCGAGTGCGGCAGCATAGGCATCTTCTTCGATGCGCCGTTCAGAGGTGATGTTCTCGGTCTTTGCAAGGATGTACCAAGCGCAGGGAGCAACGCCAATGAGTGAATCCGGATACCATGCAGCCATCACCGACAGGACAGCCGAGCCATGGCTATCTTGGTTCGGGTGGTCGGTGGCTTCATTTGCCGTCAGGGAATCGCTGTTGATGAAGTCGTATTCAGCGAGGATGCGTGCACTCTCGAGGGCTTGGTGTGTCCTCCAGCGGAATCCTGTGTCAATGACGCCAACGAGAACATCCCTTCCCGTTAGTCCAAGGCGATGTAGCGGAGGAATATTCAGCATTCGGAGTTGTGTAAGCGAAGTGCCATAGGAGTTTTCTTGCGTGCGGAGCACTGGTGGAAGGTCGTTCTGCGCAGTCTGGGGATGGAGGACAGCGCTGGTCGGTTGGACATCGAGCACGTATGGCTTGGCGCGCAGCGCGACGGCAGTAGCACTATCACAGGCGACAACGACGTAATTGCGCCATCGCAACTGCAAGAGGACCTTTGCTCCGCTACGCTCTAAATCGGCAACGTAGGGCTGGTACACGGGTGCATCCGCGTACAGGATCAAGGAATCAGGCGGTGACACTTTCGCACGGCGTGCACGGGCGCGAGGGGAGAGCATTGCTTCCGCTGCACGATACAATGTGCTCCCCGGCTGAAAGGTTTCTGTGCCTTTGTCTCGAAGCAACACGCGATAGGTTCCAGCGTCCGCAGCAGAGATCTCCAACGGGTACAAGAGCAAACCAAGGGACAGTGCACCGACCGCAGCGGCACTGCCACAGATCGCCTGCACAGAGCCAATTGCGCGGATGCCGAAGTGGATAGGGATTACCAGGAGTCGAATCAACCGCATGCTAATTGATAAGATGGGTGATCGTGTCGAGTGCTTCTTGGAGTGTATCGGCTTCCCACTGCTGGCCAGCTTTCGAGTGCGCGTAAATCGCATTGCGCATCATCCGCTGGATGATTTCGATGTTGTTTCGTTTTTCGAGCATCGAGTCGTTGAAGGTGAATCCTGCGTGCTCGATAAATTTCCGACACTCAGAGTGGGAAATGAACGAACCGGCGTTGAAGCAATCAATGAAGACATCGAGCCCCGGATGGTACAGCAAAAAGTGAAGAGGCATGCCGATCCCATGCAGCTCAATGCCTAAGCGTTGCGCAACGAGCATGTAAAGCACCGATAGTGTGATGGGAATGCCTTCGCGGTTGTGCAACAAGGGTCCGATGTACGTGTGGACGGGCGAGTAGAAGTTGCCAATTGCTCCGCGGAATTGTTCATACTCGAACAAGACGGTGTTGAGTGCGAGCAATTCCTCGAGGGGACTCGAACCGGTCATCTGTTTCCGTGTAGCGAGCGCAAGCGAATCCAGGTATGCTCCGCATGCGTTGCGATCGGTTTCTGGATAACCGAAGGCCGATAAGTTCAGGACCGCCCGTTCGAGATCGAGTTCGCTGTGTTCGACGCAGGTTGTCATGATGTCGTCAACCAGCACGCCGAGTGCGGCCGTGCGAATGGCGCGCAAGCATGCTTCTGCATTGATTGCTTCGATTGCCGTTTGTCCTGCAGTAGCGATCAGTTCTCGTAGGATCGAGACCGCAGCATGTCCATGCTCGACCAGCCGTTGCTGGACAGCGGTCGTAACGACCGGGTCGCTGTCATCGAGCAAGCGCACTAGGGCGCGCAGTTCCTGCTCGGTGGTTGGTTGATGGACTGAACGATCGTGCACTGCTACTGGGGAAGATGATGAATCTCAGTCAACTCGTTCCGCAAGTAAGTGAACGCTTCTTCGGGCGAATTGACGTAGTGAAATAGCTCAAGGTCCTCGCGACTGATGACGCCAAGGTCGACCATGTAATCGAAGTTGATGACTTTGCGCCAATAGCTTTCGCCGTAGATGCAGATTGGCATTTTTTTGCGAATCTTGCCTGTCTGGACAAGTGTGAGAATTTCCATGAGTTCATCGAGAGTTCCAAGTCCGCCGGGGAAGATGACCATTGCTTTTGCAAGGTAGGCAAACCAGAACTTCCGCATGAAGAAATAGTGGAATTCGAAGTTGAGTTCGGGTGTGATGTAGGGATTGGGTATCTGTTCGAATGGGATGCTGATGTTGAGCCCGATGGACTTTCCGCCAGCCAGGTAGGCACCTTTATTTCCCGCTTCCATGATACCGGGGCCACCGCCAGTGCAAATGTAGAAGCGTTTCTCTGGTGGCAGCGTCATTGCCCAGGCGGTCACCATGCGAGCCAGTTCGACGGCATCATCGTAGTACTGGCAGAGCTCGCTCTGGGCGCGGAGTTGGTCGAGACGCTCTGCCGTGCGTTCCCGCTCCGCACCTGTTACCCGGTCGTGGTGACGCTGCAGCGCTTCGATTTCGTATTGCAACTGTTGCGGAGAACGGATGCGAGCAGAGCCAAAGAAGATGATCGTGTTCTGAACGCCTTCAAGGCGGAATTGTGTGGCAGGGTGTAGGTACTCAGCCAAAATCCGAATCGAGCGCGCCGCCGGTGAATGCAAGAAGTCCGGGTTATCGTATGCCTTCGGTGCGCGGTTGAGTTCCGGTAAATCTTCGGTTCGGTGCATCGCCGTTTATCAGGAAACGATGGTGACAACATGACGAAGATACAGCGGCATGCCGGAGCTGGTCCCGATTGCAGTGTCGTGGCTGACTTCTCTGGATAGATAGGCAAGCCCAATCCAGGATTGTTCCGTGGAAGAACCCAAGTAGTCGCATGGTGGTGCAAGCGAGGTAATCTGCCCGACTGCTTGCCCGCTGGCTGTGGTGATGATCGATGGCACGTTCTGGAGCTCCTTGGCAGCAGCAGCATCGCATTCAACACTCCAGAGTTTCCAGCGAACTTTGTTTTGGACAACAAGTCGTTCGAGCACCTCTTGGCCAATAAAACACCCTTTCCCAAGGCGCACGGAGTCCGCCAATCCAGCGTCGAGAGGAGTGTACTGTTCGTTGAATTCGTTGGGGAATTGACCGATACCACTCCGGATACGTATGCATTCACGTTGTTCCGTGCTCAGGGGGATAGCGCCGAGGGCAGAAAGCTGTTGGACTGTTTGTTCGACGTCCTGCGTGCGCAGCAGCAACAGGGAGAGGTTGAACCCGTTTTCGAGTCGTTTGGGGATCCGCTCATACCGAACGGCATCGCGACCGTCCATAATGGGTGCAAGGATGTGCTGGATGCTGGTGGGGCTCTCGTTTTGGTCGGACCAAAGTTCCACCGTTGCGAAGGTGTTGGTCAAAAGTGCGAGCTGGACGTCTTCCATGATCACATACTTGCGGAGCCACTGATAAACAGCAGCCTCGTTTGCTGGAGATGTCACCAGTCGCCAATGGGTATCACCGAGCCGTGCGATGGTCAGAAAATCCACCATTCGCCCTTTCTCGGTGACGAGGGCACTGCCAGCAGCTTCACCAAGACCAAGCGCTGCTAGGTCGTTGGTCGTCATGCGTTGGAGAAAGTCGCTTGCATCACGGCCGCTGCATTCAATGATACCATAGGTGAATGCCAACGAATATGCCAGCATAGAGGGCAAGTGGTAAGAATGTACAGAAGCGAAACTACTATGGCGCGCTTACGAGCGTGTCAACTGCATGCCTGATAGTCTGTCCCGACGCTGGCCAGCGGACAATTGAACGTAAACACTAACACCGCTTTCTCCACGTTACCAGAGCGGAAGAAATTCTTCCACAACGCTGTGACACGGGCACCTATGGAACGGTTGTTGGTGCGGGTCGTTTTCGGTGCTGGAATCATCCTTGGCCTGCTCGGTGCAGGAGCGCATGCCCAGGTATCCAGCGTTCAGTTCGGTAAGAACAAGGTGCAGTACCAATCGTTCGAGTGGAAGTACATCACCTCGCCACATTTCGATGTGTACTTCCATGATTCGCTCGAGTACATTGCCACCTTCTGCGCATACAAAGCAGAGGAAGCGCTATCCTCACTGGTAGACCACTTCGGTTTCCGTCCCAACAAACGGCTCCGAATCATTGTGTATGGTTCCCACAACCAGTTCCAGCAAACCAACGTCATCGGTCAGCTTCTGCCCGAAGGCGTTGGCGGTGTTACGGAGTTGTTCAAGAACCGCATGGTTCTGCCATTCGAGGGAGATTGGGAAAAATTCCGCCATGTCATCCACCACGAGCTTGTACATGCGTATTTGAACGAAATGTTCTATGCCGGTTCGATTCAAATTGCTCTCCTATCGCAGACAAGTATTCCCCTGTGGATGAATGAGGGATTAGCTGAGTTTGAAAGCTTGGGTGGACTCGACGTCCAAACCGATATGTTCATGCGCGACCTTGCGCTCAGTCAACAGTTGCGGCGCTTGGATCAACTCGATGGATACCTTGCTTATCGCGCTGGGCAAGCATTCTATGCCTACATCGAACGGCAATACGGTCGAAGCAAGGTGGCCGAGCTCATCCACAAACTGCGCAATAGTCAGACGCCGAGCATGGCTTTTGAAGCCACCTTTGGCAAATCGCTCGAGGACTTCTCCGATGAATGGGAGAACGCAATGAAGAAAATGTATTGGCCCGATCTGGACCACTTCGTTCGGTTAGAGGACTTCGCCCAGCGGCTGACCAATCACGCCAAAGACGACAACTACTACTACTCCTCGCCAGCGATTAGTCCGGATGGCCAGCGCGTTGCACTGATTTCCGATCGGGATGGGGATTTCGGCATTTATGTGATGGACCTAACAACCCGACAGATGACCAAGCTCATCAGCTCTGGGAGGGCACTCGACTTCGAAGAACTCAACATCCTCACACCTGGCATTTCATGGGACCCACGTGGCGAGAAGTTAGCCATTACTGCCAAATCAGGTGGTGAGGATGCGCTCTACATTGTGGACATCCGCACTGGTGACTACGAAAAATTTGTTGCCTCACTGCCGACCATGACTAGTGCTGCCTGGTCACCCGACGGACGCTATATCGTCGTTGAAGGAGTCAAGGCCGAGCAGCCCGATCTGTTCCTGTTCGACGTTGAACGGAAAACATTCCTTCAACTAACAAACGATTTGTTCACCGAAACAAGCCCGACGTGGAGTCCGGATGGCTTGTACGTGTACTTCATCTCCGAACGTGGGGAGCAGCTTCAAAGCGGCTATACTGCCCGAGCGGGGTACGCCATGTGGACGCATCCACTCGGTGGGAGCGACGTCTATCGCATAGACATTACAACAGGCACAATCGAGCGCATCACAAACGATCCAGGGAACCGGAAATCCTCGCTTGCGATGAGTCGTGACGGGAACCGCTTGCTCTTTGTCAGCGATGGAAATGGCATTGGGAATCTCTACGTTCACGATATTCGGGCTGGCACGACGCATCCGCTGACCAACAGTATGTCGGGGTTGTTGCAGCTCAGTCTTGCTCGGGATGATTCGAAGCTCATTTTTGCAGCTCAAAATCAAGTGGGATATGATCTGTTCCTGATTCGCAATCCGTTTGCACTTCGGCAGCTGGATTCGCTGCCTTTGACCAAGCTCAAGCAGCAACAGCAAGAACAACAACTCAAACTGCAGCAGTTAGCAACCACGGTCGATTCGCTGCGTTCAGCACCAGAACCTGTGTTCTACGGGTATGGCCGTTTCGATGTTGAATTCCCCAAACCAAGCGCAGGAACTACGGCACAATCACTTGATTCGGTCGGGCAACGCGGGCTGTTCCCGAGCACTGCACGAGACCAGGGCTATGACCTTGCCCCAAGGCCATACAAGATCAGCATCACCAATGACCTGCTGATGGGAACAGCCGGCTACAACACTCTCTGGGGAACAGGGCAGAGCATGATCCAGATGCTCTTTAGCGACATTTTGGGTGATCATCAAATCTTTGGTCAGGTAGCATTCTGGCAGGACCTGCGGAATACGCTCTTCTACTTCCAGTATGCCTACTTGCCAGGCATTGTGGACTACTTGTTCACCGCCAACCAATTTTCGGTGATATGGGCACTGCCTGTCAATGGGAGCGGATATTATGCGTACAACTTGCTTCGTACCTATGGAGCTGGTGCCGATGCAGTCTATGCGTGGACGACGTTTCAACGCGTTGAACTTGGGTTGCGCTGGATTGGTATTGAACGCGAAAACCTCCAGATACCGACAGATCTTGGTTACACGGCTAATTACCTTGTGCCGAGCTTGCGCTACGTGTACGACAATACAGACTTTGGCTTTCTGGCGCCATACCGTGGTCTGCGCGCCAACATCAGCGCAGATTTTTCACCCTTGACCAAACCATTTACTCTTCTCACTGCGGATGTTCGGTGGTACATCCCGGTTTATCGGTATCTCTATGGTGCAATGATTCGCGTTGCTGGCGGCATCAGCACGGGCGGTTCACCGCGGCGATTTCACTTGGGCGGTGCGGGCGACAATTGGTTCAACCGCGCCATTGCAGACGATGCGACACTGTTCTACGAGCCAGAAGATTTGGCGTTTTTGCAAATTGCCATGCCACTCCGTGGATTTGCGCTGGGTCAAGAAGCAGGCACGCGATATGTTCTGCTCAATGCTGAGTGGCGCTTCCCGATTTTTTACGCGCTTGCGGGAGGACCTGTCCCCATTTCTGTGGGTGGTCTGCTGGGGTCGTTGTTTCTCGACATTGGTACCGCATGGAATGGGACGGAGACAATTGCACTGCGTCCACCGGAGCGAATCGAATACCTGGATGCAACATACACGATCTACCCACGCGGCACCATCATGATGGGCACCGGCATTGGGCTCCGCACAGTGTTGGCAGGCTATCCACTCAAAATTGATATTGCCTGGCGCTACGATGGACAGACGTGGTCGCCGCCATGGTGGCTGTTCTCCATAGGGTTGGACCTGTAGCGTCACTATAACCTAGTGCATTAGCAGGGTGCACCGTCGCTGCTGCATGGGGTGCATTGGTGGGAAGTTTCTGATGCACGTCTGAGGGGAAGAACGTACTGAGTCCCTTCGGAAGGGACCGGAATGCTCGACAGTACAGCCGTGTATATTGCACCACTTTGCCACTTGCTACTTGCTCTTGCGACGTTGAACTGCGGAGGATGCGGTATGAGTATTTCGAAAGCCGTCATCATGGCGGGCGGTTTTGGCACCCGGCTCCGCCCACTGACCATGGAACTGCCAAAGCCGATGGTGCCTATCGCGAACGTACCAATGATGGAGCACATCGTTCAGTTGCTCAAGCAGTATGGGATGGATAGCGTGTTGGCGGTGCTCTACTACCACCCCGATGCGATCACAACACATTTTGGCGATGGTTCAGCATTCGGTGTGTCTATCGAATATGTCCTTGCAGCAGCAGACTATGGTACTGCTGGGAGCATCAAGAACGCAGAATCATACTTGCGGGGCGGACGGTTCTTGATTATCAGCGGTGATGTGCTGACCGATTTTGATCTGAGTGCAGTAATTGAGTTTCACTTGGAACGGAAGGCAGATGCAACCATACTGTTGACCAGAGCAAGCAACCCTCTTCAGTATGGCATCGTCATCACAGCGCCCGATGGAAAAATTGTACGATTCCTCGAAAAACCAAGTTGGGGCGAGGTTTTCAGTGACACCATCAACACGGGTATTTACATTCTCGAGCCGCATGTTCTGGAGCTGATTCCACCTTCGCGTGAGTTTGATTTTAGCAAGGATCTGTTTCCCTTGATGCTGCAGCGAGGAGACAAACTCTATGGCTATGTTGCCGATGGCTACTGGCGGGACGTTGGTAATCTGAGTGAGTACCAGCAAGCGCATTTCGATGTGCTCGGCGGTAGCGTTTCCATTGCCATTCCTGGAGAGCGCAAGGGGAATGTGTGGTTGGGGAAGGGGTGCACAATTGGACGCAACGTCGAATTCCGTGGCATGGTGATTCTTGGCGATGGTGTGACAATTGGGGATGGATGTATCATCGAAAGTAGTGTTATCGGGAGCCAATCGTGCATCGAGCCAGCAGCGCAGATTTATCGTTCGATTCTTTGGAATGGTGTCACTGTTGGGCAAGCAGCATTCCTGGACGCCGACGTTGTCGGCAATGGTGTCCAGATAGGAGCCCATGCAACGGTGATGGAAAATGTTTTCATCGCAGATCGGTGTCGGATCGGAGAACACGCAACGCTCCATCCCAACATCAAGCTTTGGCCAGATAAACACGTCGAGCCATACGCGATCGTTGCACGGTCCATGATACAGGAGGAGAAGTGGGCAAGGGAATTGTTCACCGATGCACGCATTAGCGGTACATCGAACGCGGAGATGAATGCAGAGTTCGCCGCGCGATTGGGTACGGCAATTGGAACGGCGTTACCGATCGGTGCTACGGTGGTGTCGTCTCGTGACCCAGATCCAACATCGCGCCTAATCAAACGTGCACTTGTTGCAGGCTTGCTTTCGTCGGGGATCAACGTCGAGGACCTCCAAACCACGCCAATCCCGCAGACGCGAATCGCCACGCATACGCGCGGTGCTGCACTCGGTTTCCACGTGCGGCGTTCGTTTCGCAACCCCAACCAAACCGATATTGTGCTCATTGGTAGCGATGGTCGGGATATCTCCACCGAAGGGACAAAGAAAATCGAGCGCTATTTCTACGGGGAGGATATTCGGCGTGTTCCGTTCGAGCGTGTAGGACAACTGCGCTACCCAGAGCGGCAGAACGAATCATACCTGGCAAATTATCTCCAACTTCTCGACGCCGAGCGTATTCGGCAGCGACGCTTTCGTATTCTGGTTGACTACAGTTTCGGCATGGCAATCAGCATCTTTCCCGGTATCCTTGGGAATCTGGGATGTTCAGTTCTGGCGGTCAATGGGTACATCGATCCCTACCGTGCTTCGACGACGGCAGCCGACGAAGACAATCGCCGTGAAATATCCAGCATTATGCGCTCGCTTGGCTATGAGATCGGTTTCAAGATTGATCCTGGCGTTGAGCGTATTGCACTGGTTGATGACCGTGGCTATTGGTTTTCCTCAATGCGCTTGCTGACGATCGTGACAGCTCTGTTTCTGGAGAGTAATCGCCATCGCGCCCCGTTTACGATCGCAGTACCAGTGGAGGCGACAAGCGAAGTGGATATGATTGCTGCTCGGTATGGCGTCCAGGTGATCCGCACGAAAAACTCCCATGCAGCGATGATGGAAGCAACCCGTGATCAGCGAGTACTTTTCGTTGGCGGCACGCGCGGTGGATTCATTTTTCCGGAGTACAGCACGGCAACCGATGGACTCTACACTGTCGGCAAAATCCTCGAGATGATTGCCGTAACAGGATTCGCTCTCTCTGAACTTGATACACAATTGCCTAAGCGGTACCAGGCGCGAAGAGCGATCCACTGTCCCTGGCACCGAAAAGGTGCGGTCATGAGGCAACTGATGGAATGGAGCGCTTCGTACCGACGTGACCTGATTGACGGAGTCAAGGTATTCACCGATGATGACTGTTCGATCTTGGTGACGCCATCACCAGGTTCGAGCGAATTCATGATTGTCGCGGAAGCTGATGCAGAAGACCGCGCTACTGGCTTGGTAGAAATGATGGCCGGGCTGGTCGAGCAATGGCGGAAAGACAAGTAATTTTGCGGCACAAATGTTACCGTCTCCATAGTACCTTCTGCGGCCAAACGGTGCCAGTCCCATTGTCCGATACGAATCAGCGATGAGAAGCGATGAATCTTACCGATGTGCTTTCCCCCGACAAAATTCGGCTCCGAGTTCACGTCTCGAGCAAAGCAGAATTGTTGGATATGCTCATTGATATTCTTGTCGAGAGCAAGGAACTTACCGACCGCCGAGCAGCACGACAAGCAGTATTCGAACGCGAAGAGAAGCTTTCGACCGGTGTCGGACATGGGATCGCCCTCCCGCATGCGAAAACAGATGCTGTCCGCGCGACAACGGCTGCATTAGTGACGTGCGCCTATGCGATTGACTACGATGCACTCGACAATAAACCAGTCGATATTGCCATACTGCTGCTTGGCCCTCCAGCAGATGTGCGAACGCATTTGCAGTTACTCGGTCGAATTTCACGCCTTATCAACACCGAGAGCGGGCGCGAAGCATTCCGCACTGCGCTTTTGAGTGCACCAAATTCGATCGAAGCATACCGTGCACTCCACAGGTTGGCAGATTCCATTCCCAACACCTGACGTTATGCAAGCTCTCCGTGGAATGCGGGATATTTTGCCCTCGGAAATCCCGCAATGGCAGTGGATCGAATCACTCATCGCTCGATGGATGGAGCGGTATGCGTACCACGAAATCCGCACACCTATGCTTGAATATGCGGACCTGTTCTACCATGGAGTTGGCGATGACACCGATGCTGTTGGCAAGGAGATGTACATCTTCAGCGATCGTGGCGGGGATCAAGTAGCGCTCCGACCAGAACTGACAGCACCCGTCGCGCGAGCAATTCTCCAACATGCCTTACACAAGCAGTCGCCAACGCTCCGGCTGTGGTACTATGGCGCTTGTTTTCGCTACGAGCGACCTCAGAAAGGTCGTCAACGCCAGTTTCACCAAGTGGGGGCTGAATGCATTGGGTATCGTGAAGCTGATGCAGATACTGAGATTATCGCGCTGGCGTGGGATATCCTGAGCGATGCAACTGAACCTGGTACGATCGAACTTGTTCTCAACACCCTTGGCACGGAGGAAGAACAGCGCCAATATCGTGACGTGCTCGTTGCCTATCTGGAGCGATATGCAAGTGACTTGAGCGAGGTTTCGCAGCAGCGACTTCGGACTAACCCCCTGCGTATTCTCGATTCGAAAGACGAACGTGACCGCTCCATCATCAATGCTGCTCCAACTCTCCATGCGATGCTATCTCCCGAGAGCCGAGTGCACTACGATGCAGTCAAAGAGTTGCTGGCTGCGCTGAGTATCCCATTCCGCGAAGATCCATTTCTGGTTCGTGGGCTGGATTACTACACGCATACTGTGTTTGAGTTTCGGTCAACACGTCTCGGTGCACAGGATGCTGTTGGCGGGGGCGGAAGGTATGATCAGCTGCTTGCCCGGCTTGGTGGGGAACAGTTACCTGGAGTGGGTTTTGGCATTGGTGTCGAGCGCCTCTTGCTTGCCAGCAACATTCCACAACAGAGCAGTACGCCGTTGGTGTACGTTGCAGCAGATCGTGCACATCACGTAACGCTGCACCGGCTTACCCACACACTCCGACAGAAGGGTATTGCCTGCACGACGGACTTGCAGTTTCGTTCGCTCAAAGCTCAGCTACGCTACGCAAATAAGCTTGGTTGTTCGTTTGCGATCCTCCTGGGTGTACCCGACGGAGGAGAGGCAACAATCAAAAACATGGAAACAGGCGAGCAACTCGCCTTACCACTCGATGCAGACCGAATTACTGAACATGTTGCCACGACTATCATTGCGGATCACTCATAAACCAATTTCAAGAATCTGTAATGGTACCGTTTCCATATCGCGTCGTACTGCGGCTGCTGGAGTACAGCCCGGCGCTTCGCCAGCGTTATATGTTCCGCATTCGCATCGAGACGACCGAGCAGTTTGCAGCGCTTCCTTACGACCTGCGTGTTGATTATCAGCCATCGCAGAATGTTCATCGCTTTGCAATTCGCGGCCTTGGTATCAGCCACCAGCTGCAGTCGTCTGCACAGTCAGCGGCCTATACCCACGATTTTGCGATTTTAAGCGATGGGAATGCAGTGATTGTGATAGAACGCGCACCCCAGCTCTGCACGATTCATCTTCGCTTGGAACATGGCCGCTGGATTGTTGAAGGAATTGAGCCACCCGACGTAATCCACGTTGAGATTGAGGACAGCATTCATCCTCATCAACCGTTGTGAACGGGGAATGTCGCTGCTGGAAAACATCCGTCGCATTCTGCGCAGAGGCTGGCAACAGCCGCAGATCAAACGGACACGCTGGTCAGAACGCCATATCATCCAGCGGCGCATCATCACCGTTGCATTTGCGGTCGTTGCCATTGCAATCAGCGTTGGTGTGTTGGTGTATACACAACTGCTGGTCTCATCCTTGATCAAACGGGAACAACGGCTTGTCCAATTCTACGCCAGTATCCTCGAAAGTTTTGCCAATACTAATTCCATCGAGAGTTTGTTTTTGTTGGACCGAGTTACACCGACGATTGACTTTCCGTGCATTATCACCGATTCAACGAGCAACCCATTGGAGCCATATGACCAGTTTACGCTGAATATTACGTTTCCCAATCAATGGGATATGACGCGCCGTCGGAATCACCTCCAGCAGCTGATTGCTGAAATGGGGCAGGAGTACCATCCGATCGAAATTCGAGATCAAAGCGGCCGGGTGATCAATTACATTTACTACACAAATTCGTGGATCGTCAAGCGCCTTCGCATCCTGCCGTACGCAGAAATCACCATTGTTGCATTGTTTATCGCTGCCGGTTACATCGCACTCCGGATGCAACGGCGGCGGGACGAATCACTCATTTGGGTTGGGATGGCAAAAGAAACTGCTCATCAGCTTGGAACACCAATCTCCAGCATGCTCGGATGGCTCGAGATTCTTCACGATCAGCTCCGCAGTCTACGTTCCACGCCTGGTCAGGATCAGCAGTTATGGCAGCAGCCACTGAAAGAACTTGAGCACGACATTAACCGATTGAGCAGTGTCGCACAGCGGTTCTCGCTTATCGGTTCGCAACCAAAGCTCCAGCCTCATGAGCTCACTGCGATCATCGAAGAAACAGTTGCATATGTCCAGTCGCGGCTGCCAAAGCATGGCAAGCGCATAACGATAAAGCTGAGTTTACCCGAGCCACGGATGCCATGCATCGTCCCAGTCAATGCAGAACTTCTTTCGTGGGTGTTTGAAAATCTCCTCAAGAATGCTGCCGAGGCTATCGAAGCTCCAAACGGCACGATTAACATCACCGTGAGTATTCCCACTGAAGGTCAGCGCAAATCCGAACGAATCGTCCGCATTACAATAGCAGACAATGGTCGTGGCATGAGTGCAACTCAACGACGGTATGCGTTTACCGCAGGGTATACTACCAAAGAACGAGGCTGGGGTTTGGGCTTGAGTCTCTCGAAGCGAATTATCGAAGAATACCATCGCGGCAAGATTTACATCCTCCGGACAGCACTCAATCGGGGTACAACAGTAGCAATCGAGTTACCGCTTAGCACCGAACCGTAGCAACAAGGTGCATCACTTGCGAGAATTTGATTGCGTGATAAGGTGCATTATGTAAATTTTGCAATTCGCACCTCGTCCTGCTGTAATTTTGCAGCCAACATGCTTTCACGGTTTCCATTCCCTACCCAATCATGACGACGCAGAGCAAACCAGAATTCAGTATCGAACGATTGTCTGGAGTGCTGTTGTTTGTGGCAGCAATGAGCCGACTGTTGCCCCATCCACCAAACTTAGCACCGATCACGGCAATGGCGGTGTTCAGCGGCTGGGTTTTCCCGTCCTACCGTTCCGCGGTCGTGAGTGTTGTCACAACAATGCTCGCGAGCGATCTTGCGCTTGCACTTTTTCATTGGGACTGGGGATACATCTTCCATGGGATGCTACCAATTGTGTACGGCACCTTTGCTCTCATAATCGCTCTGGCTCGAGTGGTGTCTCAGCGCAGTGATAGATGGGGTTGGAGTCTACCCACGCTTCTTGCAAGCTCGGCAATATTTTTTGTGATTACCAACTTCTTTGTTTGGGCGCTTGGCTCGATGTATCCGAAAACGTGGGAGGGATTGGCCACCTGTTATGCGATGGCTGTTCCCTTCTACCATGTCAACGGACTTGCTCCCTTCGAGCTTGTGCGGAACGCGCTGTTGGGAGATGTGCTCTATGGTGGTTTTTTATTGGGGGGCTACGTGATTGCTCGTCGGTACTTCGACCGATTCGCCACCGCTCCAGCGCGATGACGTCGGACGTGCGCTAGGTCAAGGCGCCATTTCACCGACGATTGAACGCATCAGCAAAGGTCTTAATCGCCTTTGTAACACCAGCGACTACTTTCGCCGCATCCATCAACGGCCCTTCAATTTTTTCTTGCAGCCGACGCTCCAGCCAATTGATTCGTTCCGATACTTGTCGGAATTGATCGAAGGCATCACCCATAATTGCCAGCTTCTGATTGGCTTCATCGAGTGTTTGCGTCGCTTTCACGGATAGGTTCTCAATGCTATCGAGTACCGACGGGAGCTGTGTTGAGAGTGTACCGAGCACCTGCTGTGACTGCTCGAGGGCTTCCTCGGCAACTTCGATCACACCATTGAGTCGGAGCAACAATCGAACACCAACAATGATCAACACCAGCAGCGCAATCAAAATGACTGCTGCCAAGACAAAAATTGTTGTCTCCATTTAGTCCTCGCTGGAGAGTTCGCTCTTGAATGCCTCGACACTGGCTTTCGCCGCATCCCGAACCCGCTCGATGTTCTCCTGGATTTGCTCTTTTGCGTGAGCAGCTTTTGTTCGGGCATCGCGGAGCACCTGTTCGGCACTGGCAATCAACTGTTCGGCCTGTTCGCGTGCAGACTGCACGATTTGTTGAGCACGCAATTTGCCTTGATTGAGTGCTACTGGTGGAAGCTCCTCACCCACTGGTTTGGGGTTGAGGACATCTTGCGCACGATCGTAGAGTTCCGAGGTTCGCTCTGCAATATCGCGGCGAAGCTCCCGCCCACTCTTTGGCGCTAAGAGCAATGCAGTAATTGCTCCGGCCATTCCTCCGATCAGCGCTCCAGTCAGAAAGCCGCGCAGGTAGTTCGAGCTATCGTTCCGTTCCATCGTTCAGTGTTCGTGGTGGTTCACATACGCGTCCGCAAAGACGATGCCACTATGATTTTCGTGCCAAGGAACCGAGACCAACTCCTATCGCAGAGTGTGTCCCGTAGTTTTGCGCATGCTTCGACAATCACTACCACAACCTCCCTCCCCACATCAACTGTTCCATATTTGGTTCGGTCTGCAGTTCGGCCGTCATCTACGCATTGCAGTGGCTCTTGCCCTAGTCCTGGCAATCGGCTGCAATGGGAACTCTGGACAGAATCAACATGTGAAACAGACCCCATCGGCTGACCAACAGCGTTTGGAGCCGCCACGTCCGAATGGTGAGCGTCTGGTTGAATATGTTCGTACTCAACTATCGTGGGGGCCGCGCGTACCGGGGACACCTGCGCATGATTCCTGCCGTCGGTGGCTGATTGCACAACTGCGCGCATCGGCTGATACTGTCTTCGAGCAACGGTTCGAAGTCACGGTCTATGGCAAACGGTATGCATGCACGAATATTCTCGCTCGGCTTTTCCCCTCGCGAATGAATCGAGTATTGCTCTGTGCCCATTGGGATTCGCGTCCCACTGCCGACGAAGACCCGATTCGCTCCAACCGAAGCAAGCCAATCCTCGGTGCGAACGACGGGGCCAGCGGTGTCGCAGTTGTCTTGGAACTTGTCCGCCTGCTGCGCCAGCAACCACCCGGCGATGTTGGGATTGATGTAGCACTCTTCGATGCGGAGGACATGGGGGCGCCATCCGATGAAACAATGTTCTGCCTGGGTTCGAAACAGTTGGTACGAGACTTTCCCTTCCCCAATCGCCCACGGTATGGTATCCTCTTCGATTTGGTTGGCGATCAGGAGGCAAAATTTCCGATTGAGTACAACTCGCAAACAGCGGCTGAACCGCTTGTTGCTCGATTGTGGAATTTGGGTGCGCTCTATGGTGGGGGGCACTTCGTTCAGCAAGTCGGCGGTAGCGTTGTCGATGATCACCTTTCCCTCATCGAGTTTGGCATCCCAACGGCAAACATCATTGACATCGAACTCGTCGGTAATCGCGCTGCAAATCAACGCCGCCGCTATTGGCACACCTTGGCAGACGATCTGCGCAACATCTCTGGAGAGACCATGAGCAGCGTCGTTCGGGTGGTGTTGGCGTTGCTGTATTCAGAAACTCCCTTCCCATTGTAACGATGAGTGAATTGCTTTTTTACAAAGTCACTCTCGGTATCAACCATGAGCTGCAGGAAATACTCCTGGCTCAGCTCTCCATGCCAGAATTTCTTGGTGCTGAGCAGCAGGAGGATACTATTGTCCTCTGGTTTAGCAGCAACATCGCTGTCTCGGTATTAGAGGAGTGGCTCACAAGTTGGTTGCATACCATTGGCCACGATCGCGCACAGTTATCCGTTGAGCGCATTCCAGCAGAAAATTGGCTCGCTCTCTGGCGTTCGTCGCTTGAGCCGATCAGTATTGCCAACCGTATCCGCATTGTACCGTTTGCCGATGCTGCACTACAACAAACTGGTGCTGCTGACGAAGCAGTGTCGAGTATGGATTCGAATTCGGGAGTGCATACCATCATCATCGAACCCAAGATGGCGTTCGGGACGGGTCACCATGCAACAACGCGAATGTGCGTTGAATTGATGCTCGATGTCGTCCGCGCTGGTTCGCATTGGCTCGACATCGGCACTGGTAGCGGTATACTTGCCATCGTTGCTGCAAAGCTTGGTGCAGCTCACGTTACCGCGCTGGATAACGATCCGGATGCTACTGCAAACGCCAGTGAAAATCTTGCGTGCAATGGGTGCAGCAATGTTGTAACGCTCCGCTATGCGGACGCACTCACCATAGACCACCCGCCTGTTGATGGTATCGTGGCCAATCTTCACCATACGCTCCTGGTCCAGTTGAGCAAGTTGTTCGCGACGGTGTTACGAGCTGGCGGATGGCTGATCGTAAGTGGGATTCTCATCGAACAAGTCGAAGATGTCGAAACAGCCTTCATCGAATCTGGATTTCGCCTCGATTGCACGCTTACCCAAGGCGAATGGGCTGCACTTCGGATGTACCGACAATGACCATTGCCGCTCTCGATATTGGAACGAATACGCTCCTGATGCTGGTTGCCCGCATTGGAGGGACCAGCTTCACCGTTCTTGCCGATGAGCACGACATCGCTCGCCTCGGTGAGGGAGTTGGTCAAACAGGGAGAATAAGCGCCGCTGCAATCGAGCGTGCTCGTGGCATTATCGCGCGTTACTCAGCAATTGCGAATAAGCACGGTGCCCAGATTCGCGCCGCTGTCGGGACAAGTGTCTTTCGTTCAGCAACCAACGCACGTGAAGTTGCCGCAGAACTTGGAGCGCTGTGGGGTGCGCCAATCGAGATTCTCTCCGGCGAGCAAGAAGCAGAGTTATGCTTTTTCGGTACTGTTCCGGATGGAAGACATGCTGCAGTTCTCGATATCGGAGGCGGCAGTACCGAACTCATCGCAGGACACGGAAGAATGATCACCTATCGTCGCAGCATCGAGGTGGGTGCTCTACGATTAGCAGAGCGCTACTGGCGATCGCTTCCAGCACAGGCAGATGCTGTAAAGGAAGCATGGTGCGTCACATACGACGCACTTGGAATATTGCGTGCTTGCGGTGCGCTTGAGCAGCTCTATGCAGTCGCAGGAACCCCAACGACGCTCGCACTTCTTGCTACCGGAGCTCCACACTTTGATTCTGTGCTTGTTGATGGTCACGTGTTACGTCGAGATACGCTTGAACAACTCTGGGATCAGATTTCAACTGCCACACTCGACCGGCTCCGCGCGTTACCTGGGGTTCATCCACACCGTGCGGACATTCTCCCTGCTGGAACGTTGATTCTTCGTGCTGCAATGGATGTGCTCGGATTGGCAGAACTGACCGTAAGCGTTCGCGGTGTCCGATACGGTGTGGTCCAACGCATTCGCATGCAGCTTGCAATGTGAACTACCCCTTGACACGTTGAGCAAAAGAAATTTTTCCTAAGCCGGTAGAAGGAAAAAACCAGAGCGAACTGCTGCCCGTATATTTGCGTCGTAATTGTCGAACCAACCTAGTGGGGCTTCCTATGAACCGCTTCTACCGGCGGCAATGGCTCAGCACGGGAGTCATCACGATGCTAGTTGTGGGGCTCAGTGGATGCACGAAGATGATTCAGCCCGACCAACTGGCAGAACTCAAGCAACTCCGTGCACGTGAAATACAGTTGGCACAATCTATCCGTGACGCTGAATCACGAAAACAACGGCTGGAGCGAGAACTATCGTCGCGCCAGGACGAGGTCAAGCGTTGCAAGGATTTACAGGCAACCTTGCAATCTCGGTTGAATGGCTTTCCGTCCAATCTCGGTGAGCCCTTAGCGGAAGCACCGCCTGCACCCCCCGTTCAAAAGAAAGGTCGTCAGAAGTAACACCAACTCAGAGGAGAACATATGAAACAGATAACACTCTTCGGTGCCATTACCCTTGTGCTTGCGTGGGGTATGATGAGCTGTGGTTCGTCGCAAGTTGTCCGTGCGCCTGAAACCAAGCCCGACAGCTTACTCACCTACGACGAAGCAATCCTTCGGCTTGACGACTGGCGCATGCGCATTCGCAAACTCGAGGATGATGAGCAAAAGATGCAGGGCGAGGTCAAGCTCCTTGAAGAACGGCTCAACGCTGCAGTTGCAGATTTGAAGCGCTGCCAGGATGAGAATAACCGTCTCATTGGAGCAACCGATGCTCAAATCAATCAATTTCGTGAGCGCCTTGGTCGGCTGGAAGGTCGGATACGAGAGCTGCGCGGATTGAGCGACAACGACTTCGAGCCACGGCGGAATGAAGTCTATGCCTTAGCGGCAGAGTGGAATCGCCTCCGTCAGGAAAAGATTGCTGTGCTGCCAGAGTTTTTCGACCGGATGATTGCAGCTCGCCGCGATATTCAATCGCTCATGGATCGCAAACCAGCCTGGAAAGGGAAATACGTGGTCCGGCCGTGGAGCGAATCGAAAGATTGCCTCTGGAATATCGCTGGGCAAAGCGAGGTGTACGGTGATCCCTATCATTGGCCAAAGATTTGGCAAGCAAACACCGACATGATCCGTAATCCGGATATCATCCAGCCCGGATGGGAGCTGAACGTTCCTCCGCCTGGTCCCTTGACACCAGAGGAAAAGCGAGCAGAGCGACGGTACTGGCGCAAAAAGCGCGAAGCAATGGCTGCGCAAGCGCAAGCTCAACAAACTCCACCGCAGCCAGCACCGGCAAATGAACAGTCCGAACGTGGCTCCTCAAAGCCATAGTTGCAGAAGATCTATCCGCAGCTTTTCTCTGCCTGTGGGCACATCAGCGTATGATGTGCCCATTGTGCATTTCTGCTACAAGCACGACAAGTGTTTTTCGTTGTATATTTTGGATGTCACGAGTATGTTGTACCAACGCAGCAGTTGATGGACTACATCGAACGTCGGATCAAGATTGGTGAAGCAGATCCAGCAGCCTTACTCGGTGCCAACGATGCGCATCTTCACATGCTGGAAAGCCGCTTCCCTGCAACCATCGTGTTCCGGAACAACACCCTCTCGCTCCGTGGTGCGCCCGATGAAATTCGCCAACTTGAAAGCGTCATCAATGAGATGCTCTACGTGCTCAAGCGAAAAGGGATGCTGACGACAAGCGACGTCGAAGAAATCATTGCACTCGTAGATGAATCGCCGACCACAACCGGTGACCCACAGCAGCTAACGTCGCGTCAATCCCTCAATGACGTCATCGTCTGGGGGCGGAAAGATCCCGTTCGCCCGCGGACAGCACGCCAGCGGGAATATGTCGAGAAAGTCGCTCGGTGTGACGTCGTCTTTGCAATCGGTCCAGCAGGGACCGGCAAAACATACTTGGCCGTCGCGATGGCGCTTGCCGCCTTACGCTCAAATCGGGTGCAACGGATTATCCTCACTCGCCCGGCTGTGGAGGCAGGAGAATCACTGGGATATTTACCTGGCGACCTGTTCGAGAAGGTACATCCATACCTTCGTCCGCTGCTCGATGCTGTTTCGGATATGGTCCCACCCGACAAACTCAAAAATCTCAACGAAAAGCAAATCATCGAGATTATTCCCCTTGCCTACATGCGCGGACGCACCCTCAACAATGCGTTCATCATCCTCGACGAAGCTCAGAATACCACCATCGGGCAAATGAAAATGTTTCTGACCCGCTTAGGGCAGGGTTCAAAAGCTATCATCACCGGGGACGTAACGCAAATTGATCTGGCATCGAGTACGCAATCTGGCTTGCTCGATGTCCAGAGCATTCTACGCGGTATCGAAGGTATCGAGTTCGTGTACTTCGACAAAAGCGACGTCGTCCGACACCGCCTGGTGATGGATATCATTGATGCCTACGAGCGCAGCCAACAGCAACGCGCACAGCAGCAGCAACTACCGCTGGAGCAAAGCCCGCAATGATCGAGCTCTTTCGGGTCGGTTTTGTCAGTGTGACGATTGTGGATGTACTCGACATCCTTGTCGTCGCAGCTATATTCTACGTCGTCTATCGTTCGCTGCGCGCAACCGTTGCTGTTCAGATTCTGCTCGGATTACTCGTGCTCGTGGCGCTCTCGTTTGTGGTTAGCAGTGTCAACATGAAGGCGCTCAGTTGGATCATCAATTCCGTGATGAGCATTTGGCTCATTGCATTCATCATTCTGTTTCAGCCGGAGCTTCGCCGTCTCCTGACTGAAATCACGCAGACTCGACTGTTCCAGATTTTCTCGCGTAGCGGCATCAGTCAGACCGTCGAGGAAGTGCTCGAAGCAGTCAAGGAATTGTCCGAAAAACATATCGGCGCACTCATCATCTTTACCCGTGGACAAAACATCAAAGTCACTATCGAGACTGGGGTGCCGCTCAAGGCGGTGGTATCGTCGGAATTGCTCATTTCGATTTTCAACCCCCGCTCCCCGCTCCACGATGGCGCTGTCGTTATCGAAGGCTCGACGATTGTCGCAGCCCGCTGCATTCTGCCTTTGAGCAGTCAGCGCAAGGTTGGTGGCAGAAATCTGGGAACACGGCATCGTGCTGCACTCGGAATTTCTGAGCAATCCGACGTTCTTACGCTGGTGGTTTCGGAAGAAACCGGCAGCATCTCGCTGGCTGATCGCGGCCAGCTTCTGCAGAACATTCCGTTTGCCGATCTCCGCACCAAGCTCAATGAACATCTCAAGCCATCGTTTGAACGCACTGCCACCGTTGTTGCATCTGTATGAGCCATCGCTTCATCCTCGAAGAGTCCAAACAGGAATTACTTGCATCGCTGGAGCGTCGAGGCATTGAGCAGCGTGTACTCAACGCGATAGCGCAGGTACCCCGTGAACGCTTTGTGCCGCCAGCCCTTCTCCATCGCGCCTACGAAGACACCTCGCTTCCGATTGGGCATGGACAGACCATCTCCCAACCCTACACCGTTGCGTACATGACGCAACTACTCAACGTCGAGCCTGGTCATCGCGTCTTGGAAGTGGGCACTGGCAGCGGCTACCAAACGGCAATCCTCTGCGCGCTTGGTGCAACAGTCTGGAGCATCGAACGCATCGGTGAGCTTTCTCAGCAAGCGCGCAGGGTGTTGAACTCGATCGGGTATTCACCCACGCTCATTGTCGGCGATGGATGGGAGGGTTATCCGCAAGCCGCACCATTTGACCGCATCATCGTCACAGCTGCTGCACCGGAAATCCCGATGCAGTTAGCACGGCAGTTGGCTGTTGGTGGAATCTTGGTTGTTCCTGTCGGCCAGAATGACCAACACATGTACCAACTCCGGCGAGTCAGCGAGAATGAATTCGACGTCTTCTCCTCGGCACAGCGGTTTCGGTTTGTGCCCTTCATTCGAGCCGGACATGATGAGGCTGCATCAACGCCACGAGCAGGCAATTAGCCACCAACCGCCGAACCAATCCGTGGACAACCCTATCCCACGCGTTCTTGTCATCGAAGGGCCGACAGCTTCGGGGAAAACCGCACTTGCCCATCGTCTTGCCGAGGAACTCCCACTCGAGATCATTTCGGCTGACTCCCGTCAAATCTACCGCGGGCTCGACATCGGAACCGCAAAACCAACACCGGCGGAACGCACCAAGTACCACTACCAGGGCATCGATCTCTGCTATCCAGACCAGCAGATGAGTGCTGGCACCTTTGCTCACCTTGCCTGGAAATGGATTCAAGCCATCGTGTCGAGGGGAAATGCTCCGCTCATCGTCGGTGGCAGCGGTCTTTATGTGCGAGCAATCCTAGAAGGCTTTGTTTCAGAGCCGAACACTATCCCCGCGGAGCTTCGCGCTCGGCTCATCGAACGCTTGCACACCGAAGGTCGCGATGCACTCTATGCTGAACTGCAGGAACTCGATCCTGCGTTAGCAGCGCGTTACGCCGATCGAAATCCGCGTCGCATCCTTCGTGCACTGGAGTTTTACTACGGGCACGGTCTTCCTCTCAGTCAGGCACAACGCACCTTCCATCACGCTCCTCCACCGATGGAAGTGTTGCGCATACGCCTGTTTCCAGAGCGGGAGCGTCTTTATCGGCGCATCAATGAGAGAACGCATGCCATGTGGCAAAGCGGTTTAGTGGAGGAAACCCGCTCTCTCCTCGAGGCGGGTTATGCGCCCTCGCTTCCCGTCTTGACTACGATCGGATATGCTGAAGCGATAGCAGTGCTCCACGGCAAACTACCTCTTGAGCACGCCATCGAGCGTACAGCACAACGCACACGGCACTACGCCAAGCGTCAGTATACGTGGCTACGGCATGCTGGCATGCATGCACCATCGGGAATTATTGACTTGCAAATGTTTGGAGATGAACCATCCATCATAATCAGCACTATCACAAATTTTCTTTGCCAGGAACGATGAAGATTCTCGTTACCAATGACGACGGGATTGCTTCCCAGGGCATCTACGCCCTCGTGCAAGCCCTCCGCAAGATTGGAGATGTTACCGTCGTTGCTCCCGATCGGCAACAAAGCGCTGTCGGGCATGCCCTCACTGTGAGTGAACCGCTGCGAGTGACGCATATCTGGCGGGATCGGCAATTTTTTGGCTATGCGGTCAGTGGAACACCAGCCGACTGCGTCAAACTTGCGGTTGCACGGCTCCTCGACCAAAAGCCTGACATTGTGGTTTCGGGCATCAATCACGGGTATAATACGGGCATCAACGTGCTCTATTCCGGAACGGTATCAGCAGCAACAGAAGCAATGCTCTTGGGAATACCCGCATTGGCGGTCTCCCTTGGATCGTTTGACGAACAAGCTGATTGCACCGTCGCCGCAAAAACGGCAGCATATCTTGTCGAGCGATACCACACGTTTGGGTTGCCGGCAACTACCTTGCTGAACGTCAATGTGCCTGCGCTTCCAGAATCCCAAATCAAAGGTGTTCGAATTACTCGCCAGGGACAGGGCATGTGGAACGACACCTACGAAGAACGGCTCGATCCCATGGGACGTCCGTACTACTGGCTACGCGGCATCTATAACCACCTCGACAGTGATCCCAATGCCGACGACGTTGCCGTTGAGCGTGGCTACATTGCCGTTACCCCGATTCGATTTCACTTGACCGACAGCGATGCAATGGAACAACTCAAGAAATGCTTGTAAGCGCTTGGATGGACCAAAGGATGAAAAATGCGGCTGCTGCTCACTCGTCACACCATACGCGCAGTAGCATAAGCGTGTTCAACCATATCTCGAAATCGTGATGAACTTCAACAAGCTAACGCTCAAATCCCAAGAGGCATTCCAACGTGCGCAAGAAATCGCCGTTGCGGCAAACAATCAATCACTTGAACCCGTTCACCTTCTTGCCGCGCTATTGGAAGACTCGCAAGGATTAGTGCCAACGATTATCGGCAAGATTGGTGCAAACGTTGGGTACATCAAATCGAAAGTCACCGAGGAAATCGAGCGCCTTCCCAAAGTATCCGGTGGCGAGACATACTTATCGAGTGCGCTCAGCAGCCTGCTCCAACAGGCATTTCGCGAAGCGCAGCAGATGCGCGATGAGTATGTGAGTGTCGAGCACTTGCTCCTGGCGCTGGTAACGGAGAAATCGGTAGCACAGCGAATCTTACTCGACCAAAGCATTACACGCGATGCGGTCATGAAGGTCATCCGAGAGATCCGCAAAGATTCGCGAATCACCGATCAAAATCCGGAAGAACGCTACCAAGCGCTCCAAAAGTACGGGCGAAATCTCAACGATGAGGCGCGAAAAGGAAAAATTGATCCCGTCATCGGTCGCGAAGATGAAATTCGTCGGGTGCTACAGGTGCTCTCGCGGCGGACAAAGAATAATCCTGTGCTTATTGGCGAACCTGGTGTTGGCAAAACCGCTATCGTAGAGGGGATTGCTCAGCGTATTGTCAGCGGAGACGTGCCCGAGCCATTGCGCACCAAAACAATTGTTGCGCTGGATATGGGAGCACTGGTCGCAGGGACAAGCTTCCGTGGGCAATTCGAAGAACGGCTCAAGGCGATCGTCAAGGAAGTTGCTGATTCGAATGGCGAAATCATCCTGTTCATTGACGAAATCCATACCTTGATTGGCGCTGGTGCCACGCAGGGCAGCATGGATGCGGCGAACATTCTCAAGCCAGCATTAGCCCGCGGCGAATTACGGTGCATCGGTGCCACAACGCTCGATGAGTACCAGAAGTACATCGAGAAGGACCCAGCGCTGGAACGTCGCTTCCAGAAAGTGTTCGTTGATGAACCCTCAGTCGAGGATACGATCTCGATTCTCCGTGGGCTCAAGGAACGGTACGAGGTGCATCACGGGGTTCGGATCACCGATGCTGCCATCGTTGCCGCTGCCCAGCTTTCCCATCGGTATATCACCGACCGTTTCCTACCGGACAAGGCAATTGATCTGATTGACGAAGCGGCGGCAAAACTGCGGATGGAAATTGACTCTCTCCCTGAGGAACTGGACTTGTTGGAACGCCGCATCCGGCAGTTAGAAATCGAACGGCAAGCACTGCTCCGTGAGTTGCAAGCAGTAGGGATTGAGGAAGGCAGCAACTAATCACTGCATCCTTGGCCAATCATCGCATTAGGATGATGGGCCGTTTTGGCGGTGCTGTTTGGGGAACTCTACACAAGAACCTTAGATGTCCAGGTTGCGGACAGCCAGAGCATTACGTTCGATAAATTCTCGCCGAGGTGGGACGTTATGCCCCATGAGGGTATCAATCAAGTGCGCTGCTGTCGCAGCGCTCTCGATGGTGACCTGCTGGAGGACACGCGTTTCAGGGTTCATCGTTGTTGACCAGAGTTGCTCTGGGTTCATTTCGCCCAACCCTTTGAAACGCTGAATAACGATACCATCGGGCGTTGTCGTTACGTCCTCATCCCCACCAGCTCCATCGCCATCGGCGGCCGCTTTTGCTCGACTGCGGTCGGATTTTTCCTTCCGAATGCGAGCAATGATGTCATCACGTTCGGCGTCGTTGTAGGCGTAGTATTCTTGTTTGCCCTTCTTGATTTTGTAGAGTGGGGGCTGGGCAATGAAAAGTTTGCCGGCTGTGATGAGTTCGGGCATGAAGTTGAAAAACAGCGTCAGCAAGAGGGTCCGGATGTGGGAACCGTCCACGTCGGCATCAGCCATGAGGATGATTTTGCCATATCGAACCTTCGAAATATCGAACTCCTCACCAAACCCACCACCGATCGCGGTCAGTATCGCTTTGATTTCGTCGTTTTCGAGAATTTTGACCAAGCGGTTTTTGTGGACGTTGATGGGTTTTCCTTTGATAGGCAGAATTGCCTGGAATCGGCGGTCGCGCCCCTGCTTGGCAGAGCCACCGGCCGAATCCCCCTCGACGATGAATAGCTCGGAATCTTCCGGTGACGTGGAACTACAATCGGCAAGTTTCCCGGGCAAGGCCAGAGAATCGAGTGCATTTTTCCGTCGTGTGAGTTCGCGTGCTTTGCGGGCGTTGATGCGGGCTTCGGCTGCAAGGGTGATCTTTTCGATAATCCGGCGTGCCGCTGTTGGGTTTGCGTCCAGATAGCGTGCGAGCTGCTCACCGACTATGGAGCGAACAATGCCATCAACTTCGCTATTGCCGAGGCGTGTTTTCGTCTGCCCCTCGAATTGCGGTTCAGGGACTTTGACGCTGATGACAGCAGTGAGTCCCTCACGGAAGTCTTCGCCTGTGAACTGAATTTTTGCTAAGTTGTTTGCTTCGGCGTAGGCATTGATCGTGCGCGTGAGGGCGAAGCGGAAACCGCTTACGTGCGTGCCATGCTCGGTTGTGTTGATGTTGTTGACGTACGAAAAAAGGCGCTCGGTGTACTCGTTGTTGTACTCGAAACAGATGTCAACGACGACTTCACGACCTGGCTCTCCACCTGTGCCAGAAATCGAAATGGGTTTGATGAGTGCGGTTTGTGTGCTATCAATGTAGCGAACAAAATCAACCAAACCGCCACGATAGGCAAAAACTTCATGCTGACCGTCGCGTTCATCACGAATTTCCAACGTCAAGTCGGGATTCAAGAAGGCAAGTTCGCGCAGACGTTCAGCGATTCGGTCGTACTTGAATGTTACCGTCGAAAAGATTGTTGGGTCTGGTAGGAAGTGAACGGTGGTGCCTGTTTTTTTCGTCTTACCGATCACTTCAACCGGCGTAACGGGTTTACCGCGTTCGTAGCGTTGTTGATAGATTTTCCCATCACGCTCGATTGTTGCAACCAACCAAGTTGAAAGCGCATTGACACAGGACACACCAACACCATGCAACCCGCCGGAGACTTTGTAGGTGTTCTTATCGAACTTCGCACCGGCATGGAGGGTGCACATGACCACTTCGAGTGTAGAGATTTTCTTTTCGGGATGAATCCCCGTTGGGATACCACGGCCATCGTCGGTGACCGATACGGACCCGTCACTATGGATGGTAACCGAAATGTTCTTACAGAAGCCGGCGAGCGCTTCGTCAATGGAATTGTCAACAACTTCGAAGACCAAGTGATGCAGGCCCCGCTCCCCAGTATCGCCGATATACATTGCCGGACGTTTGCGGACAGGCTCTAAGCCTTCGAGAGCAACGATACTTTCTTCGGTGTACTGCGAGGCGGTCGGAGCAGTTTTTGTTGTCATACAGGAGAAAGAAAAGGTTGAATCGGAAGCACAGCATGAATGCAATTCTACAGTGCAAAAATACGGAATTTCAACCCCTTGCCAGGCTGTGGCATAAGGAGATCGCCCTCGGTCAGTAACACACGAGCAGCGGTTTGCCTGTAGTTTTGCAACCCGAAGACGTTGGTTTGTCATCACAGTGTGTAATGGTTATTGCGCTAACGGGTGCGACGGGGTTCGTCGGCAGTCATGTCGCTGACGAACTCTCGCGCCGTGGGTATGCTGTTCGATGCTTAGTTCGCAGCACGAGCAACCGGCGGTGGATCGAGGGGAAATCCTACGAGGTCGTAGCGTGCAATTTCAGCGAGGCAAGCTCTATTGCGGAGGCGCTGCGTGGAGCCGAGAGTGTGATCCACGTTGCCGGTGTTATCGCGGCACGTTCGATGGAGGAATTCATGGAGGGTAATGTTGGTTTCACTCGCCGCTTACTTGACGCAACGCGTCAGGTGCTCTCGAGTGGATTCCGCCGCTTTCTCCATCTGAGCAGTCTTGCCGTTGCAGGGCCGGCGCCATCGCTGGATCGCCCGATTACCGAGGAATCGCCCCTTCGACCGATTACACCCTATGGCATAAGCAAGAAGGCGGCTGAAGATGTTGTCAACAGCGCCGCCGATGTCCTGCCCGTCACAATTGTGCGTCCGCCTGCTGTCTATGGGGAACGCGATGAAGCAACGCTCCCCTTTTTCCGTGCTGTCCATCGAGGCATTATTCCGCTGATTGGATGGAGCGCTAAGTGGATCAGCTTAGTCCATGTTCGAGACTTAGCGCGGGGTATCGTTGATGCTTTTGAGTCCGATGCAACCGTCGGGAAAACGTACTTTGTCTCGAGTGACGAATTCTACACATGGAAGCAAATTGGGACAACGACTGCTGCAATTGTTGGGCGTCGTGCAATTCCCGTCATAATTCCGCACACGGTCGTGCTCGGTATTGCAGCGCTCTCTGGCTGGATTGGCCATCTTCAAGGCAAGGCGCCCGTGCTCGATTACCATAAAGGGCGCGACATCATCCAGCGGTATTGGATCTGCTCAACAGACCGTGCCCGCCGTGATTTTGGTTATCGCCAAAACATTTCGCTCGAAGAGGGCATATCCAACACAATCGAGTGGTACAGTCGCCACCGTTGGCTCTAAGAATGTGAAATGGTCAACAAGCGCATAGCGATCGCAGAGTCACAACGCACGTTCCAAGCAAACGATCGCACTCCACCCAAGGGACCATTCGTCGGACGCGCAGTGGCCTTTCTTGTCGCGTCCGGTAGCATCCTTGTTGCAATCATTGGGTTGGGTCTCTATCTGGCTTTGACTGGCTCTTCCAGTGGTGGCGAAGAGCTCGAGACCAGCGCTGCCAGTGATACAGTTACCGTCTATCGGAACAACTTTGCTATCCCACATATCGTTGCTCGTCGTGACGAGGATGCATTTGTAGCGCTCGGATACGTGCACGCACACGATCGCCTCTGGCAAATGGAACTCTATCGCCGAATTGCAAACGGGGAACTTGCAGAAATTTTTGGTGATGACTTTCTCCAGACGGACGTTTTCTTCCGCACTCTCGGGCTTGGCCACCTTGCGCGGACAGTCCTTCTTCGGCAACTGTCGGCAGAATCGAAACGAGTGCTGTCGGCATACACACGAGGAGTGAATTTATTCATCGAGCAGAATCGGCGTCGGCTACCCTTCGAGTTTGGTGCTCTCGGGGTTTTGCCAAGACCATGGAAAGAAGCCGATTGTCTTGCGATTGGGAAGTTGATGGCATTCGATCTGAGCATGAGTTTCTGGGCAGATATTGCGCTTGGTGAAATCGCTGATCGGCATGGTGTCGAGACAGCCTTGCGATTGATACCACAGGATCCACCGAGTACTACCCCACGAGTTCTCCAGCCATCGCCGCAGCCAACGGCGCTGCAATCAGATAATCAGGCGCGCTCAGTTACCACCCCTGCCGAGCATACCTCTATCGTGAACTCCGGCACTGTTGGCATTGCACCGATCCTCCATGCGATTGGTACAACTCTTCTGTCAGCACGCAGTAACACCTCGCTACACACTATGGGCAGCGGGAGCAATTCCTGGGCTGTTCGGCTATCGAGCAATGGACAGTTCGATGCAGTTCTTGCCAACGACCCGCACTTGGTTCTTGGATTACCAGCGCGATGGTATCAGGTGCATCTGACAGCGCCGAGCTTCAATGCCGTTGGAATGACATTGCCCGGACTCCCAGCAATGCTCAGTGGGCGCAACGATGCAATTGCCTGGGGTGTCACCAACGTCATGCTCGATGATTGCGACTATTTCATCGAACTCCGCGATAGCACCCATCCAAACATGGTCATCCATGGCAGCGGTCGGCTCAAGGTTCATGTTCGATTCGATACAATCCACATTCGGAATAAACCACCACACCAAATCCGCATCGAGACTGTTGCCGGTCGTCCTATCCTCTCGAACGCGCATCCAACAGCATTTCACGATTCAATCATTGCCTTTCCCCCTCTCCGTAGTGGAATTCCGTTGGCAAAGAAGTATGCTATTTCTGTCGCCTGGACAGGATTCGAACCCAGCGACGAAATTGCCTCCAGTATTGGCATCTTGAAAGCACGATCGTGGACACAGTTTCGACGAGCGCTGCAGAGTTGGGGTGCACCAGCGCTGAATTTTACGTATGCCGACATCCGTGGCAACATTGGCATTCAACCAGCAGGTTTTGTGCCGGTCCGCGATAGTGGTCATCCCAATCTGCCACGTCCAGGATGGATTCCGGGGTATCGGTGGCAGCGAGTACTCGTCAACCCCTTCCCTGCTGTGTATAATCCCGCATGTCAATTTGTGCTCAGTGCGAACAACAAAACCTCGGACTCACTGCGATTTTTTGTGTCCACTTTGTGGGAGCCAAGTTCCCGTGCTGAGCGAATTGCTGAGCTTCTATCGCTCCATCGGGACTATTCACCTCGTGATGCACAACTGGAGCAGTTGGATCAGTATTCACCTTACGCACGCTCGATCAAAACAATCGTCGAGCCAGTGCTGACGCAGGCAGCGCTCGATTCAATAGCCAAGCGCGCATTGCTCCTGTTTCACCGATGGAATTGCTATCTCCATCCCAATTCAGCGGCTGCAACTGCCTACAGTGTGTTCCTCGAACGACTCATGCATATCGTGTTTCGTGCCCACCTCCACGAGGACGAGTACTATCGGTACAGCTTCATCGCTTCGTTGCCATTGCGACGGATTGTGGACATTCTCGAGGCGCCAACAATCTGGCTCGATGCCGATAGCACAACAGCTTACCGCCTTCGAGACCGAGCAATTGTCCAAGCATGGAATGAAGCGGTGACATTCCTTGAAAGGCAGCAGTCTCCAGTACCAGAGCAGTGGCGGTGGGGACAGTTGCACCGACTACGATTGGAGCACCCTCTGGCCCGCATTCCAGCATACCGGACGTTACTCCAGCGTGAATTGTCAACCATTGGTGGCGATGCAACAACCATCGCAAATGGACTTTGGCGCGTGCACAAACCGTTCAATCTTGCCATCGGCGCTTCAATGCGTCAGGTGCACCGTCTGCGCGATACGGTGGTGTACTCCATCGTGCCTGGCGGTGTATCGGGTGATCCACTTAGCCCGCATTTTGCCGACCAACTCACGCTATGGGCAAATGGTGGCTTGATCGCCATTCCGACAGCTCCCTATCCCAATGCACAGTGGACTATTTCGGTTCGGCTCCTTCCGCAATCCCAATAAAAGCAGCCATTCGGCCTGACCTGCTCCCGTCGCGTCGGTACGAATGAAATCGCTTGTCGCCTATGGTGCAGATTCCTGCGTGTGCGATGTTCTCCGGTTGTAGACCGGCTGTCAAGAGTTGATTGTGGATCGCTCTGGGAATGTCGAGCAGGTAGCCGCCTGCGGGAGTGTTATGGACGTAGCCGGGAAATCGTGATGCCACGTCATGCCGGACAACATACCGTTCTGCCGATGCACACGGTGAGAGCCATGCGTGCATCTGTCGTGGATCCACTCCGTACTGTGTGGTAATGTGTTCGATGCACCTGCCGACAATGTCGGCTGCAGTGCCACGCCACCCTGCATGAATGGCGGCAACCATTGTGTGATCTTGATCCCAGAGCAGCACCCCACAACAATCGGCCAGGGATATGCATAGCAAAACACCTGGAACAGTAGTGACCACAGCATCAGCAATAATGGATGCCGATTCGGAGGGAGCAAGACCAATATCGGCTATTGCTGTCCCATGGACTTGCTGCGGCACTACCATATGTGCCGGGTCGAAGCCAAGTATTCGGGCTAATGCTGACCGGCAATACTGTACCTGATCTGCCGAAACATCGTCGGCCGGGTGCAATGTCCAGCCACGTGCGGTCCAGCGTCCTTCGTTACGCAACGTGACGCCATAGGTAAGCATGCCTTGGCGGTGCAGGAGTAGTTCAAGCGATGGATGATGCATCAGAATATTGCCTCAAAGATGGACGAATCGTGCGGAACAAGTTGGAGATGCTGTGCATGATCATGCCGGAGCCGTAGATCCATCTGTTTCCACTCCAATGCTGTTGGCGTGACAAGGTAAATATGAATGTTTGGATGGCGTACTGCATACTGCTCGACTGCGCGTGCACACTCATCCCAATCGGGCTGGTGGTGATATTGTTGGAATCCAATTACTGTTGCGGTGTCATTCAATCGCCGGATACTTACGGCAATTCCAGCATTCCTGGTGCTCTCGACAGTTTGCATCATCCATGCGTCCGCAACGAGCGGTACAGTACCAACAACTATTGCAGAAACCACGGCCCGAAATGCAAAGTGACCGAGGGTGCGGCTTCGGATTAGGTAGAATGCGGCTGGAATCAATGCAATAGCGACAGGTGCTGCCAGCTCGGAACGAATCGTTGCTCCTTCGATACTCGAGAACATGCCGAGAGTCTGGTCGATCCAGTGGGCTAAAAGCTCTGGCACACTTGCATAGAAAGTACCAAGCGGAATGCTTATTGCCCCAGCGCAGAGCGCCACAATTGTTGCGATGATGAATGCAGTCGCAAGCGGTACGATCGCAATATTCGCCAGAATCCCGATGAGTGGAATTTGTTCGAAGTACAGTGCAACTATCGGTGCGGTCAGCAACATTGCCGCGACTGTTGTTCCAGCAAGTTTGATGATCCAACCTACCCACGAAGGCAGTGGCAGACAAGCAGAGCGAAGCGACAATTCTTTGCCAATTGTGGTAATGCCCACCATTGCCGCAACGGAGAGCTGAAACGACGGCGAAAGAACCAGCGTTGGCTCTGCAACGACCATCGCAAGGACAGCAATGCTGAGAATCTGAAAGGCTGTTGTCCACCGCTGCAAGGCCAGAGCAAGCGTTGCGATAGTAAATGCAACGCCAGCACGGATAGATGGTGGTGCCGCACCACTGAGCAGGACATAAAGCCATGTTGCACCAACAGCAATGCTTGACCGTAACCAGCGATATGCGCCAAGAGGCGCACTGACAAGGAGAACAATTGTTGCAACAATGCCGACATGGAAACCGCTAACCGAGAGGACGTGTGCGGTTCCGCTGAGAGCAAAGGCATCACGAGTGAGCTTCCCTAAGCGGTCGCGTTTGCCGAGTACCATCGCTTCTGCGAGCTGTGCTGACTCGTCTCGGGTGAACAGGGTATCGGTAAGCTGACTGAGCCAATCACGCCATACTACGAGAAGCCCGTGCTGCTTCGGTGGTGGAAGGAGTGCAACTGGGCCGATGGCACGTGCAACTAATTCGATCGAGCGTGCAGCGCAGTACTGCCACTCGGAGAAATCCCCCGAAAGCCACGGCGTGCGTGGTGTTCGGATACGAACGGTTCCAACAATACGGTCCCCACTGCGGGGAACAGCCTGCCGCACGCGACCGGATAGGAGTATGCGCACTGATGACTTTGGAGCAACAAATTTGGGATCAACCGATGCAAGGGTGATACAAGTAAATGAGTGTGTTCGTGGATTGATGCTGATGACTTCCTCGATGCTACCATCCATCCATGCCAGCATTTCAGTTCCATCAAGCCACCCAGGGGGCAGCATCTGATTGAATCGCACACCGATACCGAGACCGATTGCAACAGCAGATGCAAAGAAGGCAGTGGTGCGAAGCTCTTCGAGCCAGTATGACCCTACACAGATGACCCCAGCAACAACCGCTATCAGTAGAAACACTGCAATACTGAAGCTAAGCATCCAAGCGATCATCCATCCAAGCGCAATACACCCCATCAGTGCCCATACCTTTGGCGGTAGTGACGTAGGACTGATTGGAGTGCTGTATTTTTGCACAACCATTTTTTGGAGGCATTATGTCGAAACGATGTCAACTGACGGGCACCACCGTCCTCTACGGCAATCACGTGTCGCATGCAAACAACAAGCGACGGCGCCGTTTCCTCCCAAACTTACAGTACAAGCGTGTTTGGGACGAGCAACAGAAACGATTCGTTCGCGTACGCTTGACTGCTCGTGCGCTCAAGACGGTGACCAAGAAAGGATTGCATGCAATGCTAAAGGATCAGTGATTGGTTGCCGTTGGTATCGAAGCTGTGTGCCATCCCAATCTGGGGTGGCATTCTTTTTCTGTGTCTGCATTTTGTTGCAGGGGGTCATCAGTGCATTTGCTATGGGAGACTGTCGCTATCGGACGGAGATTGCGCAGCATGTTGTCCGCGCCGCTGCTTATCGAACTGCTGGTTACCCTACTCGTGCACAGACTGAGTACGTGCAGGCGTTAGCAGTGGACTCTACCTGCGCTGATTTGTGGGTTCTCCTTGCGCAGTGTCATCAAGAACTTGGCCAGGTGGATAGCTCAATTGCTGCAGCAGAGCGAGCATTGTCGTTAGACTCCTCTCTCTTGGAGGCATACAATGTGCTTGCCGATGCGTATGCGCTGCGCTCTCCTACACGAGCTGCTTACTTTGCCCTCGGTGCACTCCGGCTTCAACCAACTCTTTCGGCACAAATTCGTGCTGCGTATTTCCTGCGAGCTGTGGATACAGCCCAAGCAATTTCGTTGCTGCAGGATGTGGTCCGCGTGTTACCAGTCGAGGAAATCGCCGACGATTTGGTCGAGCTCTGCCTGAACTACCGGGACACAACCCAAGCCATAGCACTCATGCGCCGGCTACTGTTTGAGTTCCCTGACCGCGTCGAATTGGCACTCAAGCTTGCCTCGCTATCGGTTCAACGTCAGCAGTGGGATTCGGCATGGATATTTCTGCGCGCGGCAACCTATCATATGGAAGCTGCCGATGTGAGTACTGCAGTGGGGCGATGGCTCGATCTTGTTGATGGCAGCACACCGACCGGCATTCTCCTCGAGACCGCACGCTTTCTCCTTCAACGTAATGACCTGTCGTGCTCTCATGCAATCGTTCTGGCTCAGTATCTTGTCAACCGGAATCGGCCAGTGGATGCTCGTCAGCTTCTTGTGCACGCCTTCCGGCTGCGCCAATTGCAGCGAAACGAAGCGTTGGCTGCTGTCGAACTCCTCGGTGAATGGGAAGGTCCTGTCGCGGTGCGCGCTCTGCTTATGACGCGGGATAGCACCTATGGGGATCGGTGGGTGCCCTTGGCGCTCTATTACCTTGCGCGGCGTTTTGGCGGAGCTCAGCCAGCAGAACTCAATGCCTATCTTGACAAGGCTCTCACGCGCGATAGCACAGACCCTGCAGTGCTGTTTTACGCGGCATATCGCGCCGATTCGCTTGGACAACGCTCTCGCGCTATTCAACTGTACGAACGCATTCTGTTTTACGATCCGGCCAATGCAACGGCAGCAAACAACCTGGCGTACATCCTTGCCGAAACCGGCGAGCGACTTTCATTCGCATTGGAACTTGCCGAACGTGCTCTGGCTGCTGATAGCACGAATCCATCGTTTTTGGATACCTACGGATGGGTTCTGTTCCGACAGGGTCGCTATGGAGAATCACTCCCCTATCTTGAGCGTGCTGTTTCGTTGCACACTGGCCAGTCTGCTACACTTTTCGAACATTTGGGCGATAATTACGACAGACTCGGCAATACCGAGAAAGCGCGACTGTGGTGGCGTCGGGCGTATGAGGCCGATCCGCAGCGGCGCTACTTGCTCGATCGGCTTCGCTGAAGCCGGAACCTTGACGTGCCGAGCTTGCGGTGTGAACCGGTCCCATCGTTACTAGAGTGCCCATGTTCGTTATCATCGGCTTTGTCGTCGTTATCGCGTGTGTTCTTCTGGGCTACACACTCCACGAAGGTCAGGTCATCCTTCTCTGGCAGCCAACGGAATTTCTCATCATTGGCGGAGCTGCACTCGGTGGGCTATTGATTGCTAACCCACTCTCGACAACGATGGCGATAGTGCGCGGCATCCTTGGCTCACTCAAAGGATCGACGATTACCAAAGAAAGCTATCTGGAGCTTCTCAAGCTTCTCTACGAACTGTTTCAGCTTGCCAAAAAGGATGGTCTCATCGCACTCGAACCACACGTCGAAAATCCCGATAGCTCCCCGATTTTCTCGAAGTATCCGACAATTCTTGCCAATCACCACGCAGTCGCCTTTCTCTGTGATACGATGAAGGTTCTGCTCAATGGTGGCGTTCCGGCGCACGACTTAGAGGAGCTCATGGATATTGACCTGGAAGCGGCGCAGCATGAGATGCTCAAACCTCCAACCGCGCTGGCGACGATGGCAGATTCTTTCCCTGGATTAGGGATCGTTGCGGCAGTGTTGGGCGTTGTGATTACGATGGGTAAGATTGACCAGCCACCGGAAGTAATTGGGCACAGCGTTGCTGCTGCCTTGGTGGGGACGTTTTTGGGTGTGTTGCTTTCGTATGGTTTTGTCGGTCCGTTAGCACGTAATCTGGAGAATGCTGCCCGTGCAGAGCATCATATTCTTGTCTGCATCAAAGCAGCGGTGTTGGCATTTGCGCGAGGTGTACCGTCGGTAGTTGCAATTGAGTACGGACGCCGTGCAATCGAACCTCACGAACGGCCATCGTTCCAGGAAACCGAAGAAGCTGTCAAATCTGTGCGATAGACGGCTATGGACAGCAAAGAGCAACCCATCATCATCAAGAAGAAGAAGTCCGGCGACCATCACGGCCACCACGGTGGTGCGTGGAAGGTCGCGTACGCTGATTTTGTAACCGCGATGATGGCGTTCTTTCTGGTGATGTGGATTCTGGGCCTGAGTCCGGATAATCGCCAGCGCATTGCCAGTTTTTTTCGCGATCCTGGGTTGTTTAGTTTCCTGACTGGCAAGAAGATTCCACTGGATGAAAACTTGGCGGCGGGCAGTTACGATACAAAAGGCAATAACCCAGGGACACAGGATTCCTACATCGAGTCGCAAAAGAAATGGGAGCAAGTATTGCTCGATACGATCAACCAAAAGCTCCGCGAGCAAGCCTCCAGAGATAGTACAGAAGCCGCACAGAAGCTTGCTGCCGTAGCAGAGAAAATCAAAGCAAAACTTACCCAGTTAGCAACCGACTCACGCTACGAAGAATTACTCAAGAACCTTGAGCTAACTGTATCGCCCGAAGGGTTGCGCATCGAATTACTCGAGAAAAAAGAGAGTGTGTTCTTCGAGGTCGGTAGTGCTCGTCTTCGGCCAGCAGCAATCAAGCTCCTTGCATCCATAGCGCCGCTTCTGAAGGAACTTCCCAACCCCATCGTGTTGGAAGGTCATACGGATAGTCGCCAGTATGCAAGCAGGCACGGGTACTCAAACTGGGAGCTCTCAGCTGATCGCGCCAATAGTGCACGCACTGTGCTCGAAGACAATGGGATTCCACCAGGACGAATCAGCGGAGTCTATGGCTTTGCTGATCGTCGTCTGAAAAATCCCCTCAATCCGTTCGATGTCGTCAATCGCCGCGTCAGTATCCTTGTTGCCAACTTCAAAACCGAAGACTTCCTGCGTCGGTACCAACAGTCATCGGCTGCACCATAAAGATGGAACCGCTTGTTGTCTTCATCGTTGCTACGTCGAAAAACAGCGGGCTATTCGAGCAGGTGGTTAGTCACGCCGTTGATGATGTACAAATCATCACTGCGCTTGATGAGACTGATGTCCGTCGCGTACTGGTGGAGACTCACGCGCATTGTGTCGTTGTGGATTGGGAGGTTGATTTCATTGCACCCGACCTTTTCCCTCGTTTTCTGCAGCGCGTGCAAACCGATATTCCGCAACTGATCGTTGCAATTGTACACAATCCCGATCAGCTCCATGCTGCATTGAGTGCTGGGTATGACTTTGCCATCAAGCAAGAGTTCTCACGAACAACATACCACACAATCCGGAGTATTCTTGCGTGGCTCCAAAAGCATATCCAGTTGGACGCACAGCTCAAAGCCACTGAGCAAGAACGCGCAAACCTTCGTGCGACTGCCGAGCACGTTGTACAGTTAGTCGAACGTATCCAGGCATGGCGAATACCGGAGTACACCGCCGTTGCTCATTTTGCCAGAGATGCCGCCCGCTGGATCCTCGACCGAATGCAACCAGCACTCGGGGGCACGTTCACTGATCCTCTAGCATTGGATATGGCTGCGCGGTTGTATGCCGTTGGACGGATCGTGCTGGGCGCCGAGCACCTCCATGCTCCTATTCACCGCGATGGTGTACCAACCTCGGCGGTCGCAGCAACGGTCCCAACAATTGCTGCTGAACTGCTGGAGCCTCTGGTTGAGTACCCAGAAACCCGGTTGATTCTGCTGACAATGTACGAGAACTTCGACGGCACAGGATTTCCCAATCGTAGCCAGGGATGGCATATTCCGCTCGGTGCCCGTGTGTTGCGTGTCGTGGTGGATTTTGCAGAACTGGTGTTTCGCGACGGAGAGTCCATGCTCGACGCTCTCAGCATCATCGAACAGGGGTCGCACCGAATCTATGATCACCGTGTCGTACTGTTGTTGGGAGAACTTGTCGCGCAGCGGCAACACGAGGAGCAGGATAGTCAGTTGCTGGCGCTTCGTGTCGAAAGTCTTTCCCCAGGGCTGCGGTTGGGTCGGGATGTTATCACAACATCAGGCCATAAGTTGGCGTCCCGCGGAACAGAATTGACGGCAACGCACATTGAGCGAATTCTTGTCCACCATGCAAATGATCCCATCATTGGGAAGGTGTATGTCTATCGGGACTGATGGCTCCGTAGTGCCTTCCATTCACAGGATGGTGAGAGTGTCAACTAACGGATAGCCAAGCTGCTCGTTGAGCTGCTCGCGAATCTTGTCTCGTCGTAAACGAAGTTCAATACGCCAAATGGGCGATAGTACGCGGACGACAAGCTCTCCATTGCTGAAGCTCAAGGATTCAACTTTGCGAAAAGCTGCTTCCCCGACAACAGAGCGGAAGACATCCGGTATTCGTGCTTGATCGAGCCGTTGGCGAAGGCCACGCTCGTCGAGAAGAACCTGAAGGTAGTATGCAAGCGGCTTCATCGGCTACAAAAATCGTTCGATGTTCCCTAAGGTAACAAGAGTGAACTGTTCCTGCTGCGATAAACTGTGCGTGCTTGGCGCAGTGAGAAAGAGCTGCCACTGACTACTTCGCTCCAGGATAGATTCCTCGAGCCGGCGGATGTTTCTTGCATCGAGGTCCGAAAACACATCGTCGAGCAAGATGATTGGTGTGCGGTCGGTAGCGGTGTGAAGATACCGTGCTTCCGCGATTTTGAGAGCATAGAGCGCCAGCTTTTGTTGACCTTGCGAGGTGCTTGAAGCGATGGTATGGCCATTGGTAATAATCGTGATGTGATCGCGCTGGGGTCCCCATTGCGTCGAAAGGCGCTCGCGGTCGAGGGGAAGAATTTTTGTGATCTGGTGCTGCAAGAGGCTATGGAAGTTATCGAGTGTTGTTTTCCAGTGCGTCGGCTGAAACTCCTCTTCCAACCAGGGGATGCTGTAGTTCAGAAGTGGTTGAATTGTGCTCAGGTGGAGCTGTTCGGCTGTTCTTGACAGAATCTGGTTGAACTCTTCGATAAACTGGTTGCGTTTCCAGAGAATTTCAGCAGTCATCGTGATGAGCTCGTCAGTCCAGGCATCAAGCTCTGCGCTGCTGCTGGAAAAGCCAGCAAGGAGGCGATTCCGCTGCCGTAGTGCGGTGCGATGTCGCCAGAGTGCGTGCTTGTACGATGCAGAGCTTTGCGCCAATATTCGATCCACAAATGCGCGACGGACCGCAGGTTCGCCAACGAGCAGGTCACGCTGATTACTTGCGAGAACAACGCAGGGCAATAGACCTATAAGCTCCTGGGCAGAACACTGCCCGGTTGCAGATGTACTGATCCGCTTCCCTTGTGTGCGGTTGTATTCGATCCTTACCTCGAGTTCGGTTCCAAGATCATGAACGATGCGAGCGCGAATACGATAACCATCGCTTCCCCGTGCTACCAGGTCGTCATCGGTCACAGGCAGAAAAGATTTGCTGACGGCCAGAATGTTGATTGCTTCGAGTATGCTGGTTTTCCCTGCTCCATTTGGTCCTATCAGGAGAACGGGTTGTGTACCGAACCTCAATGAACTGTTCTGATGGCAACGGAAGTTTTCAATGTCCAGTTGAGCTATCTTCATCGGCGATGGTGCATCCATGAAGGGCAAACAGCAGATTGGGAGCGAAGCGACACTCTGCGGCTTCTGTCGGCGCTATACTCTAATCTTGTGGAGGCTTGTGCAGCGCTGATTGTGGTACTTGTTCAACTGCTGTCACTGTTGCACTCGGAGCGGGTTGCTTCGCTGGCGGTTGTATGATGGCCTGAGAGCGGAATGCACGTACTGTGCTCAATAACACACCACCAAGCATAACCAGGAAACCACACCATACCAAGTTGATCATAGGCTTGATGGATGCATCAACCACCAGTACCTGTCGTGGTGTATTGGGTTGAGTGCTGGGGGTACTAATGCGAATTGTTGCGGTCGAACGTTCGGGGTTATCCTGGTTACGTTGGATACGAACCAGCGACAGCGTCAGCGTATCCAATGCGATTGGTTTTGGTACAAAGCTTTGCCCATCGAAGTAGGTGTAGAGGGTTGTGTCGAGAATGGTGCTATTCGAGGAACGGAGTTCGATACGAGCCCCAAGCTTGAGTGCACCGGGAATATCGCTCTGTTGTGCTTGGCTCATATCGTAACCGAGGAGCGTAAGAGTCCAGCGTGAGTTGAGGGGGAATGGTACAGATGTTTGCTTGGATAGTGTAATCGTCGGGGACGACTCTTCAACATCGAGCGCTTTGGGTGCGATATATACATCGTGGCTCAGGTGACGGACAATCCCAGGTTCGAGGAATGGTGCTTGCCGCTGATTGAAATCGCTGTAGTACACAACCGGATATGCGTAGTGGGTAGTGTTGTTTTTCTCGACAGCGACCACGTAACGAAACTTTTCGCGATCGCTCAGGTGCTGATCGAGATGTTCCCTGCCAAGCAGCGTGAATTTGTAACCGAACAGCGATGCGGCTTTCCCTTCCACAAGGCGGAGATGGTCGCTTTTGCTTGTGTATGCAAGCTGAATGATACCCACGACAAGAAGAGCAAGTCCCGCGTGGGCAAGGTAGGCACCCAATGCTATGGGTTTTCGTGCTCGAATCAAACGCACAATGTGCTGGAGATTGATCACCAGTGCGAACAATGCAGCTGCGATGACTGCCGCTGGATACCAAGTAGGAATCAATCCAGAAGCATAACTGACGCCCGCAAGTACAAGAGCAATGATGAACGCACGCAGCGTCCCACGCAGCAACGTTTGCTTGTTGGTTGCCGACCAGGTTGCAACCAGAGAAAGACCATTTGCCAACAAGATCACAGCTGCCAGGGGTAGGTGGAGCGTGTTGTAGAAATTCGGTTCAATGGCAGCTTTGGGCTTTCCGATAACTTCAGCGATGATTGGGTAGCTTGTTCCAAGCAAAACAATGCCAGCACTTACCAATAGACATGCCGACCCAAGTGCGAGAACAAATTCGCGGGAGCTAACCGAAAACATGCCGAGACGTTTGCTCGATGCGCGGATGTCGCGGTACCTCAGCACAAGTAGAGCAATCCCAAGTGCGATGAACGTAAGCAAGAATGCCAGCAAAAGAACGTACACGAAATACCCTGGTTCAACAAACGAATGAACTGAGGTATCTCCCAATACGCCGCTTCGGGTGAGAAATGTTGAGTAGAGCACTGCAGCGAAGGCGGCAATCATCAGGAGAAAGTTTGTCCGCACTAACCCTGATGTTCTGCGCTGGATCAGTGTCGTGTGGAGTAGGGTCGCAGCGAATAACCAGGGCACAAGCGATGAGTTTTCAACCGGATCCCATGCCCAGAAGCCTCCCCACCCCAGCGTCTCGTATGCCCAAAAACCACCGAGGACAATACCCACGCCGAGTACAACCGTTGCTGCTAACATCCACGGCTGCGCAAGGCGTGTCCACTGGTGATACTGACGTCGCCACAGACCTGCCATCGCAAAGGCAAATGGCGCCGTCATCATAGCAAAGCCGCTGAAGAGCATCGGTGGGTGTATCATTACCCAGTAGTTCTGCAGCACTGGGTTCAATCCGCGACCGTTGTAGCGACTGGGATCAACTTTGAGCGCCTCGATGAATTCTTTGGTCGTACCTTCCTGAGCGTAGGTTTCCCACAGAAAAGTGAAGGGATTTTTCGCAACAAGCATGAGGGTCAGGAATACGAGCACGAGCGAATAAAACGCCATTGTTTCTGCTTCAATGTTATGGCGCCTGCTGTATTCGATAACTGCGATACCGACAAAACATACCAAGAGTGTCCAAAGGAGAAAACTTCCTTCCTGCCCTGAGTAGAATGCTGCGTAGAGAAATGGTGGCTCAAGTTGACGTGACGTGTAGGACTGCACGTAGGTAAAATCAAAGTTGTGCGTTGCGATGGCGTAAAACAATATTGCCGAGAGAGCCATCACCGTCAGCACAAGTATGTAGTACAGCGCGCGTGCTGTGTTGACTGCTGTCGAGGATGGAAAGAGCGCCCTCATCGAGTATCCCACCGCTGTCGCAACGGCTAACCCAAAAGCAAGATGTACCAACAGTTGAGCTATCACGGCTTATGGTAATTGAGTTTGGAGTGGAGAACGTCCTTCATACTTGGATGGGCACTTGGTCAGAATATCGGATGCTTCAAATGTCGCTCCGTTGATGCGTCCGCGAACAACCACGGCTTCGGCGAGTTCGAAGTTGTTGGGCTTTGCACCTCGATAAACGACGGGAATTGTTGTTCCTTCCTCGTCCTGGAGTATAAACCGGAAGGTGTTCGCCGATTGGTCGTAGGTTGCTTGGTCACGCTGCACCCATTTCCCTTTGATTTGAACCTTTTTACCGGCAGTGCGGGCATACGTGATCGTTGTGTACTGGATTTGCGATTCGCTGAGCAGATAAACACTTGCTCCAATTGCCAGGGCGATGATGATCGCACCGATCACATAGCGTGATTTCATTGGTCATTACGTGGAGGGTGACGACGCTGAGCGTGAGGACGAATCAGAGGGGCGTCTTTGTGTGGCGATTTTCTCAAGTTCAACAATACGACGACCAAGTCGCCAGAGGTAGAGGGCAATCCCGCTCCAAATGACAATGGTTACGACCAGAACGACCAGGTGAGGATGATCGCTCAAATACTCAATCATGGTACGTTTTGCTGTGTGAATGTTGGAAGTAGTTTGCAATCAATCGGTAGCGTGCAACGAAATTGAGCATCCAGCTATACAACAAGGTGAATCCAGCCAGCATGATGCTAAAAATTGCTGCTTTGGTAGTGTCCAGCGTGTCTTGCTCTGGGCTGAGGATTGGTCCGATGTTCGTGTCGTCTCGCGAACCTGGGTGTAAGCTGGTGGTTATGCGTGGTACAATGAATATCAGGAACAATGCAGCAACAGCAGCAACGATGGCATAGGTCGCGGCTACTCTTTTCTGCGCGTCCGAGCGAATATTTGCCCGCAGTACGAAATACGCGATGTAGATGGCAAGGAGTAACAGAACCGAAAGCTCACGAGTGTCCCAGTTGAAAAAGTGTCCCCAATTAAACTTCGCCCAAATGGCACCACTGATGTACGCAAGTATGGTGAAGAGAGTCCCGATAGATGCAGATGCTACGGCAACTGCATCGTCTTCCTCGCGTGATGTGCGTAGGTATCGCAGCGAGTAAAGCATCGTGATGACGTATGCGAGAAAGCCCGTCCATGCTGCCGGGACGTGGAAAAAAAGGATGCGTGCGCGCTCCCCTAAGCCAGGAATGTAGGGTAGCATGATCCATGGTGCGTGAGTAACGGATGAGATGTCGAAGAAGTCGTGAGTGATTGGTGATGTGTGAATGAGTAGTTTTTGTGGAATTGACTGTGCCATAACGGTTTTATTATTCTTGACCATCCGTGCCTTCACAGTGCTCCCACTAATATCCCTGCACCAAATGACCGAATCGCTCAGAGGCATGATTCCATTTGGTGGAAGGAGAACGTTTATTGAAACAGGTTTGCCCCTACTTTCGACGATAGCATCCTGAAACGTTCCAACGATCGGCGGATAAAGTCCTCCGATGATACCGACTGCAATCAAGATGATCGCAAGAAGAGCTCTCCATCTGGTAGGACGAAGTATTCCCTTCCCCCATCCAACAATGATGGCAACTGCTAAGCCAGCGACATAGAATGCATATTTCACTTTGCAACTGCCCGTTGTTCAAGCCCTGCATGAATTTTCTCGATGGCCCGCCTGATATTGTCGAGTGAGTTCGCGTACGAAAAGCGCACATATCCTTCTCCTTCTCGTCCGAATGCCGTACCGCTCAAGCATGCGACCCCAACAACTTCGAGCATGTACGTTGCAAACTCTTGCGAGCTCATACCAGTTTGGGTAATGTTCGGAAAAACATAGAATGCTCCTGCAGGTTTATGGCAACGTATCCCAGGTATCGTATTGAGTCCGGCGACAATCGCATTGCGGCGGCGCTCGAATTCTTCGACGAATTGGTGTACATAGGGCAGTGTGACATCACTGAGCGCTTCAATGCCGGCAATTTGGGTAAAACTGGGAGCACAGCTTGTGCAGTTTGTTTGGAGTCTTGCGACGACCTTTGCGATATCAGGTGGCATCAGCCCGTAGCCAAGTCTCCACCCGGTCATCGCAAACGTTTTGGAAAAACCATCGAGCACAATGGTTCGCTCCTCCATGCCATCAAACTCGGTAATACTGCAGTGCTTCTGGCCATCGTACATGATCTGGGAGTAAATCTCATCAGAGAAGACAATCAAATTGTGCCGCTCCGCAAGCTCTGCGATTCCCCGGAGATCATCACGTGTGAGAACACCCCCCGTTGGATTTTGTGGCGAGTTGATGATGATCATGCGTGTACGTGGTGTAATGCGTGCTTCCAGATCGGCAAGTTCAAACCGGAAGCCATTTTCTTCGCGAAGCGGAAGTGGAACTGGATGAGCACGCAAAAAGTTGATCACCGATTCATAAATCGGAAAACCGGGATTGGGGTAAATGACCTCGTCGCCTGGTTCGATCGTTGCTTGAAGACCAAAGAAAATGATTGGTTTAGCACCGGGTGTGACAACAACATGATCGGCTGTGTACTTCGAAATTGATCGTGTCCGATTGAAGTACGCAGCGATTGCCTCCCGTGCTTGGGGAAGACCAGCTGACGGACCATAGTGCGTCCATCCACTGTCGAGTGCCTGTTTGGCTGCTGCTATGATATTTGGTGGAGTATCGAAATCTGGTTCACCGATCTCAAGGTGGATAATTTCTCGCCCATGTGCTTCGAGCGCACGTGCTCGCGCGAGTACTTCAAATGCAGTCTCTGTTCCAAGATTGTTTATTCGGGATGCGATATGCATTGGTTCACTCCATCAAAAGCAGTTTATTGGAAAAATCATTTTCGACAATACGATGTCGGTTAGGTAACCATCGAGAGTGCCGGTACGACAGCAATCTGAATTTGCCGTCGCTCTTCCAGTCCTGGTAAAGTCCAAATGGTAATGTGGTAGTGCTGCATATTGAGGGTACCATTGGCTTTTTCTGGCCATTCGATCATCTTGATTGCGTCCGGTAATGCAAGCCATTCATCAAGACCAATCGTCTGGAGCTCCTGTTTGTTTTTGAGCCTATACAAATCGACATGGACAATTCGCAGACTCTCACCAGACTTCGTTTGTCCATGATAGAGATTGATGATCGAAAAAGTCGGACTTGTGACAATATCCTCAACGTGGAAGTAGTTGCAGATGCCCCGCACAAACTCGGTTTTTCCTGCTCCTAACTCACCACTGAGTGCTACAACATCCCCAGGTTGAAGATGTGCTGCAAAGTGCGCAGCGATTGAATGTGTGTCGTCTTCTGATGCACTGATAAAAAGTTCTGTGTCCATTGCAATGGCACAACAACAAAAAGAAGTTTACTTTGGGTTCAAAATTACGACAGGTAAAATCATCTCCTCAAGAGAAATGCCACCGTGCTGGAAGCTGTCGCGATACTTATTAGCGTAGTGGTGGAAATCCGTTGGATACACGAAGTAGTAATCGTCTTTGGCTAGGATCAGATTCTCGACCGCAGAATGCTTCGGAAGTCGGTAGCGCGTCGGATCGTTGATGGTCACTGCAGCTTTTGCATCAGCTTTGACGTTGCGCCCCACTTTGTAGCGGAGGCAGGTAGATGTTTCACGGTCACCGATAACTTGGGAAGGCCTCATGCAGCGGATCGCACCATGATCGGTCGTCAGCACGATTGTTAGGTCGTGTGCAGCAAGGCCGCGCAGAATACCCCACAGGCTCGAATGCTGAAACCATGATCGCGTCAGTGATCGGTAAGCCGATTCATCGGGTGCAATTTCTTTGAGGATTGCTGTATCGCTCCGAGAATGCGCCATCATGTCGAGCGCACTGACAACAATGGCGGTCAGTTGATTCTGGGCTAATCGGTTGACCTCGCTTTCTATCCGTTTTCCGAATTCGGTCTCGTAGATTTTGATGTACTCAAACTTTCCACCGAGTTCGATTCCACGCCGCTTGAGCAATTCCCGCATCAGGTCTGCTTCATGGGCATTCTGGCTGTTTTCAGAATCCCCTTCGGTTGGAGCCCACTGCGGATAGTAGCGTTCAATATCTGCTGGGAACAATCCTGCAAAGAGCGCATTGCGTGCATAGAGTGTCGCTGTTGGCAGGATTGAGCAGTAGTAGCTTGTTTGAATCGTGAAGTGCTGCCGTACAAGCGGTTCAATGGTCATCCACTGATCAAGCCGCAGGCAATCAACGACAACGAAAACTGTTTTCCGCTGACGCTGAAGCAACGGCAGCACATACCGATCAACGACATGCGGCGAAACAAGCGGATGATCGTTCTTTGGACGATCGGTAAGCCATGCTGGATACTGTTGCTCGATAAACCGAACGAAGAGCCGATTGGCTTGGCGCCACTGCTCCGAAAGTGTCTGCTCTAGTCCCACGTCGGTATGAACATCGAGTTCCAAGCTCCACTGTACAAGTGCGCGGTAGAGTTCGACCCATTCCTCCCATCGCTCTGCTGAGTTGATAAGCTCATCGAGCTGGGAGAAATCCTTGAGGTATTGGCGTGCCACATGTTGCTGCTGGAGCATGCGAGCATCAAGAAACTTCTTGCATGCGGCAAGTATCTGCGAAGGACTAACGGGTTTAGTCAAGTAGTCGTCAATGTTCTGCCCGATGGCTTCGTCCATGAGCGACTCTTGTTCGTTTTTTGTCACCATGATGATTGGGCGGTGTGGATCCAAGCGTTTGAGTTGCTGCAGCGTTTCTAAGCCACTCATCCCCACCATCATTTCATCGAGAAAAATCAAATCAAACCAACGCTGCCGAGCAAGCTCAATTGCATCTTCACCCGTGGTGACAGTCTCGACATTGTAGCCTCGACTACGCAAGACCTGAATATGCGGTTCGAGCAATTCAATCTCGTCGTCAACCCAAAGAATTGTGTGCTTCACAGAAATGCAGATAGTGGTGGAACCACGTCGCAATTACATGTGCGCTATAGCAAGAAGAATGGCAACAATTCTCCCGCCGATAAACGAAGCAACGTGCTCCTTGTTGTGATCGGAACTAAGTCTGAAGAACACCCACGCTCCAACGTGGGATATTGTCGTTGTGGCTGGCTATGGCAATCCCCTGAGACACAACCGACCGTATCATCGTTGGTGCTATGATCGCATCAATCCAAAGCCGCGAGGCAGCATACAGCGGAGACGTTGTCGCAGCATAGCGCTCTTGTATCTCGCTGAGTAGGCTATCACGTTCCTGTTCGGATAGGTGCTTGCCTTCCCGTTCGAGAGCCGATAGACGAAGGGTAAGCAGAGTTTGCGATGCTTGCTGACCGCCCATTACAGCAATTTGAGCCGTTGGAAGAGCAACGATGAGGCGCGGGTCGTATGCTTTCCCACACATCGCGTAATTCCCTGCTCCATAGCTGTTACCGACAATCACAGTAAACTTTGGAACAACGGAGTTTGCAACTGCATTGACCATCTTCGCTCCGTCTTTGATGATACCGCCTTGTTCGGCTCGCGTGCCAACCATGAAGCCCGTGACATCTTGGAAAAACACTAACGGTATCCGCCGTTGGTTGCAGTTCATGATGAAACGTGCTGCTTTATCGGCGCTATCGGAATAAATCACCCCTCCGACTTGCATTTCTCCCTTCCCCGACCGAACAATCTGACGGTTGTTGGCAACAATCCCAACAGCCCAACCATCAATGCGACCATAACCGCAAATGATCGTGCGCCCATATCCCGCTTTGTATTCGTCAAACTCAGACCGATCGAGAATACGTGCAAGAAGTTGATGCGTATCGTAGGGTCGAGAGCGATCACGTGGGATTATCCCCCAAAGCTCATCGTCGTCGTAGGCAGGAGGCGCTCCCCTCTGTCGGTCGAAAACTGATTTGCGTCCCTTGGTTGGCGAAAATTTTGACACAAGGGAGCGAATGAGCGCAATTGCCTCCTGATCGCTTGCAACCTTGTAATCGGCAACACCACTAATCGTCGAGTGCATCGTTGCACCACCGAGCGCTTCGATATCGGCTTTTTCTCCAATGGCTGCCTCGACCAAAGCGGGGCCAGCAAGAAACACATAACCTGTCTTGTCCACGATGATCGCCTCATCACTCATAAGCGGAAGGTACGCTCCACCAGCGACGCAGGGTCCCATGATCGCTGCAATCTGCGGCACACCGAGCGACGAAAGAATTGCATTATTGCGAAACTGACGCCCAAAGTGTTCCTTGTCGGGGAAAATTTCATCTTGCATCGGAAGATAGACACCCGCACTATCAACCAAGTAGATGATTGGCAGCCGGTTTTCGATCGCAATCTCCTGAGCGCGAAGATTCTTTTTCGCTGTCATCGGAAACCATGCACCCGCTTTGACCGTTGCATCGTTTGCAACAACAATGCAGTCACGACCTTCGACCTGCCCAATCACGACGACAACACCAGCGCTCGGGCAGCCGCCTTCCTCCTCGTACATCCCATGCGCAGCATGTAATCCAATTTCGAACTGTGGGCACCCTGGATCGAGCAACAGAGCGATCCGTTCACGTGCTGTTAGTTTGCCCTTCGCTTTGTGACGCTCGATGGCAGATTTGCCCCCGCCGAGCATAGTTTGTTGGGCTATTGCTTCGAGTATGCGATAAAGATTTTTGTTGTGGTCGTAGTTCCGTTCAAATTCGAGATCACGATTGATCGCTGAACCGATTGTCAGAGCCATTGCTATGCATGGTTGAAGGTGTGAGTCAAAATGAGAAAGAACTGTCGTTTCGCTGATTTTAGGCGAGCAAGGCCGGCGCAATACACCGGCAGAAGCACAACGCCGGCAAAGTTACCAACCTTCCAAGTACGGTTCCAAACCGCTGGCGACGGTGTAATTTCGTAGCAGCGCTGCTGCCGCAGCACAGCATCGCACAAGTAGTTCGACTTCTGCACATCAACCCTGTGTCCGCCTCCATGGACGACCGAACTATTGAACGTGCCGTTGCTACCCGCAGACGGCGCCGCCGCGCATTGCAGAAAAACGATGAACCCTCGTCGCGCAATGCAGCAATTGTAGGCATCCTTCTTGTCCTGGCAGTGCTGCTCCTTGGACTTGCATTGCTGTCCTACTCTCCTGCCGATGAAGCCAACACCGACATCAGCTTCCGCGAACTTCTCCAGCTTTTCCGGAACAACGACGACGTGCGCGCCAAATTCGAGACTACACAGAATTGGCTCGGCTTACTTGGTGCATTGCTGGCAGACTTTCTCTTGCACGATGGATTTGGTATGGCCTCGGCATTACTGTTGCTGGTGCTACTCCTGTGGGCACGTGATCTTTTTCGCCACGGACGTATCCAAGACGAGAGTTGGCGACAGAGCACGCTGGTCATCGCCTGTATGGTGAGCGGGGCGTATTGGTTTGGCGCGTTACGGTTGGTATGGGATCAACTCCCTGTCGAACTTAGCGGACTAGTTGGCGAATTCCTGGCAACCGTGAGTGCAGCGATCACCGGTACAGCCGGAACAATTCTCCTTGCAACAGGCGCCCTCTTTTTTGCCGTTGTCTTCGCGATGGGAGTAAGCATTGTTGGGCTGGTCAATCGAGCACGGAGTGCGTTCCAAACGCTGATAGGTTCGCTTCGTCAGCGCTGGCATCGTCGCGATAGAATAAAAGCAACCATACAACAGCCCAGCACGCCAGGCACAACGGCCAGCGAGGATAACCCCTTCTCGTTCCTCCGACGCGCAGCGCAGCAGACTGCCCAGGTGGAAGAGCCGCGCATCATCAAACCAGAAGAACCCAATATTCCTCCATCACCTCCTGCAAAGCGTGATACTCCAAGTAGCAAAACCACAGCATCTGGAGCAAGACAGACAACCGATCCCATCGAGAGCGCAACGCCGCCGACTCCACCACGAAAGCTGACGCTCACTGTTCAGCAACAACAAGCGCACACAACCGAAGACGAAACGCCGCCAACCAGACAGCCCCACTTCGACGAAACTATACTCTACACACCTCCGCCGATCGATCTTCTCGTCCATGGCAATCAAGAACATCACATCAACGAAGAGGAGCTGAAAACCAATGCTCGGCTATTGCAGGAAAAGCTCGAAACATTCAAAATCAAAATCGAAAACGTCACGGTCATCCCGGGTCCAGTCATCACCCAGTACGAGTTCGTTCCGGCTGCAGGGGTAAAAATCAGCCAGATCGAAGCCCTTGCTGACGACATTGCATTAGCACTCAAAGCGCGAGGCATCCGCATTATCGCACCCATTCCCGGAAAAGGAACCGTCGGCGTCGAAATTCCCAACCACAAACCAAGCCTGGTTCGCTTCCGCAGTATCGTTGCATCCCGTACATTCCAGGAATTCCGTGCTGCACTCCCTGTCGGCATTGGCAAGACAATCACCGGTGACGTGTACTGCACGGACCTTGCCGAATTGCCACACCTTCTTATCGCAGGTGCAACGGGCTCAGGAAAATCTGTTGGTATCAACACCATCATCATGTCGCTGATTTGGCGCCTCCATCCACGCGAACTGAAGTTTGTCATCATTGACCCCAAAAAAGTCGAGCTTACCTTCTACACACGTCTCAAGCATCATTACCTGGCAGCCTCCCCCGATGTTGATGAACCGGTCATCACCACACCAGCCAATGCTGTCATCGCACTCAAAGCACTGGTCGCCGAGATGGAACAGCGCTACGATCTTCTTGCCAGAGTTGGTCAACGAAAAATCAGCGACTACAATCGCAAGCTCGCCGACGGTGCACTCAAAGCAAGTGACACCGCAACGCCACTGGCACCATTGCCGTACATCGTCGTCGTTATTGACGAGCTGGCCGATTTGATGATGACTGCACGCAACGACGTCGAAGACTCGATCATTCGCTTAGCCCAGCTTGCACGTGCCGTCGGTATCCACTTGGTTGTAGCAACCCAACGACCGTCGGTTGATGTAATCACTGGTCTCATCAAAGCAAATTTCCCGGCACGCATCGCTTACCAAGTTGCCTCGAAGGTGGATTCGCGGACTATCATTGATTCGGTTGGTGCAGAGCAGCTTCTCGGCAATGGTGATATGCTATTCACTCCTGGTGGCCAACGCCCGATCCGTCTGCAGAATGCCTTTATCACAACCGACGAAGTTGAAGCAATTACCGAATTCATCGGCAAGCAACGCGGCTATTCGACACCCTACATGCTTCCATCGGTAGCACAAGGGAACGGTCGCGGTGGAAGCGCCGATGGTGACTTCGATCCTCTCTTTGTCGAAGCTGCTCGCATCGTAGTTCACGCGCAACAAGGATCAACCTCCCTGCTCCAACGTCGGCTGCGGATTGGCTACTCGCGTGCTGCTCGCATTATTGATCAGCTCGAAAGTGCTGGAATTGTTGGTCCGTTCGATGGAAGCAAAGCGCGCCAAGTCCTCATCGAGAGTGATGCGGAGCTCGATATGCGCCTTGGCCAATTGGGACTGACCTGAGCCGCGCAGAGCGACCGTATTTTCGCCTAACCATCCTTCGAGTGTGCACTGCCAGAGCATGCTACGTTTTCTACTCGTCGAACAATTTGCCGTCATCGAGCATGTCGAACTCGAGTTCGGCCCAGCATTCAACGTCATCACCGGCGAAACAGGTGCCGGCAAATCTCTCCTTGTCGAAGCCCTCATGGCAGTGCTGGGGGAGCGAATATCCAGTGACGTTATTCGCAGTGGGGCCCGGAGAGCAATCATTGAAGCGCATTTTTCCATCACCGGCAACGACCACTTGGTGGCATTACTGCGCGAGAGCGATTACCTGGGGACAAGCTCCGATACACTGATTCTTCGACGGGAGATCACACCGACCGGCTCGCGTGCGTTCGTCAACGATTCACCCGCACCGCTACACCTGGTCAAGCAACTCGGTGAATTGCTTGTTGATTTTCACGGACAGCATGAACATCAATCATTGCTTCGAGTCAACCTCCATCGCGCTCTCCTCGATAACGTTGGCGGGCTTGATCGCTTAGTTTCAGAGTACCGAACGGCCTACCAGCAGTTGTGTGCATCCATCGAGCGGTATCGCGCAACGATCGAACGCGAGCAACAACTGCGGAGCGAACACGACTGGAAGCAATTCTTGCTCGAGGAGCTCCGCACCATCGCACCACAAGAAGGCGAAAAGCAAACGCTCGAATCCGAGCTTCGTCGTATCGAGCACAGCGAGCAACTCTTCGAAGGTTCCGCAACAGCATACGGCCTTCTCTATGGGCACGAACAATCGGCACATGATATGCTTGTCCGCGCACGTAACATTGCCGAACAGCTCCAAGCCATTGACTCCTACTTCCACAGCATTGCTGCCGAGCTACGCGACATCGTCATCCGAACCGACGAATTGGCAAAGGACATTCAGCGCTACAATGCACAACTGGAATTTTCCCCAGAGCGCTCCCAGCAGATCAGAGAGCGGCTGATGCAACTGGCGCGTTTAGAAAAACGGTACGGCAGTATCGAGCGAGCCATCGAACAGCACAAGCAAATCGAGCGGGAACTGTTGTTGGTGGAAAATTTCGAGCATGAAATTGCTGAGTTGCGATCGAGTATCCTCACCAATCGTCGCATGCTCGGTTCGATTGGTGAACGCTTATCGGCAAAGCGGCAACGGGAAGCACGTCGCATAGAGCGCGCCATCGCAGCTATTCTCGCCAAACTTGGCATGCCTGATGCCGAGTTTTCGATCGCTATCGAACGGACACCACTTGCCGATGCGCCCTTGACCGAAGCATTAGCGCAAACCGAGAACGGTTTATTTGCAGCATACGAGCATGGTCTCGACCACGTTGCCTTTTTCATTCGCACCAATAAGGGCGAACCGCTGCTCCCTCTCCACCGGATCATTTCCGGTGGCGAAGCTTCCCGCGTCATGCTCGCACTCAAGACCATTCTTGCCAAGAGCGACCGTTTACCCATTCTGATTTTCGATGAAATTGACACAGGTATCAGCGGACGCATTGCACACCGCGTCGGCCGTGCACTCGAAGAACTGGGCGCATACCACCAAGTCATCGCAATCACGCACAACGCACAAATTGCCGCACGTGCTCAGACTCATATTGTTGTCAAAAAAACTACCGCTGGTGAACGCACCACCGTTACCGCGCGCCCGATTACCGGTCACGAACGCATCGAAGAGCTGGCCGGACTTATTGCTGGCGAGGAAGTAACCGATGGCTCCCGCGCAACCGCTCGTGAACTGCTGAGCAATAGTTCCACCGATATCGAAAGCTAATGGCACTGCTTGAGATCAACGCCCTCTCGAAGGTATATCCAAACGGTACGCAAGCGCTCCGCTCGGTCAGCTTCACCGTCGAGCGCGGTGAGTTTCTTGCCGTGATAGGACTGAGCGGATCGGGGAAATCAACTCTCCTGCGCTGCATCAATCGCCTCATCGAACCAACAAGCGGCTCGATTGTCTTCGATGGTGCCGACGTCACGCACATCAAAGGAGACGCGCTCCGCCGCTATCGTCAGCAAATTGGAATGATATTCCAGCAGTTCAATTTGATCGGGCGCTATTCGGTGCTACAGAACGTGTTGATGGGCGCGCTTGGCTCGGTTACCACGTTGGATTCCATCTTGGGACGCTACCGGCCCGAGCTTCATACCATGGCGCTGCGTAACCTCGAAATTGTCGGTATCGCTGATAAGGCACACGTACGCGCTGATTCGCTCTCTGGCGGTCAGCAACAACGGGTAGCAATTGCGCGTGCTCTGATGCAAGAACCCAAGCTGCTGTTAGCCGATGAACCGGTTGCTTCGCTCGACCCAGCGACATCGCACGGAGTAATGCGATACCTTGGCTACATCAATCGCCAACTTGGATGCACAATCATTTGCAACCTCCATTTTCTGAGCCTGGTGCGTGAATATGCCTCGCGTGTCATTGCCCTCAAGTACGGTCAGATAGTCTTCGAAGGCTCTCCCGCCGAGATCACCGATGACTGGTTCCGACACATTTATGGTGACGAAGCTGTTGAAGTCGAAATTCGATGAGCGATGAGAAAGCGTCTATCACAACTATTTCTCGATTGGCTTGCCTGCACGTATGGTGTGGTCCTGCTCCACCGCATTGTGTGGTTGGAAGTGATTAGCGCACGTCCACTGCCGTTTGCCTGGGCTGGCAGTGGAAGCGCAACCATCCTCACCACTGTTCCCGATTGGGTGCTCTACGCCATTGTGGGTGCCGTCGGGGCAAGTATCGCTGGGTTTACGGGCGCATCGCTAGTAGCACTCCTTCGTGGAGAGCTTGCCCCAAATTCGTGGCAACGACGCATTGCACTCCACGTCGGCTCGCTCCTTTTGTCGCTAACGTTTGTTACGGGCTGGATTGTCACAAAGATTTCCCTGACAGATATGTTCAGCAGCGAGCGTCTCCGTGCTGCCGGGCGTATCTTCTCCAGTTTGTTGACACCAGAATTTTCAATCCTACCTCAAGCAATCGCTGCCATCATCGAAACGGTGTACTTGGCATTCATGGCAACAGCACTTGCACTGCCAGCATCGTTTGTCCTTTCGTTTCTTGCAGCACGAAACTTGATGCGGGAGCATCAGTGGACGCGGCTTCTTTACACACTTCTGCGCATTGTGACCAATTTTACGCGCTCCATCGAGCCATTGGTATGGGCGGTCATTTTCACCGTTTGGGTCAAGGTTGGACCCTTTCCCGGAATGCTGGCGTTGATGGTCCACACTATCTCATCGCTGGTCAAGCAATACTCCGAACAAATCGAAGACATTGACCCCGGCCCAATGGAAGCAATTGCCTCGACCGGAGCCAGACCTCTCCAAGTAGTTTGGTTTGGCGTCGTACCGCAGATTGTGATTCCATTTTTGTCGTTTACCATTTATCGCTGGGATATCAACGTCCGTATGGCAACTATAATCGGATTGGTCGGTGGTGGTGGCATCGGTACAATGCTCAATCAGTACCAGATGCTGGCGCAATGGCACGAGGTGGGATTGATTGTGCTGGTCATTGCGCTCGTGGTCTGGGTGATGGACTATGTCTCAGCTCGAATCCGGGAGGCATTGCTCTGATGGCGGCAGCGCTGTATCGTGCCATGCTCGTGCATAGTCTCGATCGGCATTCAGTCGAATGGTATGCCGATGGTGCCCTCTTGGTCGAGCGCGGACGCATACTCGCATACGGGGATTACGCGACAATATCACAGGATTTCCCGGGCGTGCCCACCATGGACTGGCGCGACAGCATCATCATTCCCGGTTTGGTAGATATTCACGCTCACGTTGCCCAACTTAGCGGCGTTGGTTCTGACCGGGCCGACCTCTTGGACTGGCTTGAGCAAGTCATCTACCCCCTGGAGCGGTGCTGCGCTGACGACGACGTCGCCGCCAGCATCGCGGATGCCTTTTTCCAGCGCGCGCTTGCTGCTGGAACTACCACCATTGCTGCATTTGCACCACCGTTTGAATCTGCAACCGAACGATGTTTCGAAGTTGCCGACGAGCTGGGTATCCGCGCAGTAATGGGAATGACACTGATGGACATGAACGCACCAGCATACCTTGTTGCAGATAGCAACAAACTCATAGCAGCAACAGAACGCCTTGCAACGCGGTGGCACAACCACAGGAGGCTGCACTACTGTATCACGCCCCGCTTTGCGGGAAGCTGTTCGTTCACCTTGTTGCGACGCTGTGGTGAGCTCGCTTCTGCAACTGGTCTACCAATTCAGACGCATCTTGCTGAATCTCGCGCTGAGTTGGAACTCATCGCCAACCTGTTTCCGGAATCATCCGACTACACCGACGTGTACCAGCGGGCTGGACTGCTGACCGACAAAACAATCCTGGCACACTGCATTCACCTTTCCACCACGGAACTGGAGCGGTTAAGCACCGCCTCTCCTGCGATTGCGCATTGCCCTGCCTCGAATACTTACCTCCAAAGCGGGATCATGCCATTGGTTGAATATCTCGATCGCTGGAATCTGCGCGTCGGACTTGGCACGGACATCGGCGCTGGCTACCACGCAAGCATTCTCGATGAAGCCCGAACAGCACGCGAACATGCAAAGCTGCGTCGAATGTCTCAACAGACGCTTCGTGTGCCATCTCACGCTGAAGCATTCTACCTTGCAACACTTGGCGGTGCAATCGCGCTTAGTTTAGGTGACGAAGTGGGAAACTTCCTACCAGGCAAAGCAGCTGATTTTGTCCGCATCCGACGAGCACCCTACCGCACCATCACGACAACCGACGACGCACTCGCATACGTGCTCTACGCCGCATCCGACAGCATTTATGCGACAATGATCGAAGGTATTCCCGTCTGGCAAAAACCATGATCGAAGCATCCCTGCTCGACCATCTCCGGAATTCAGCATATCGGTGGGCAGAGCAAGCAACAATCCCTGCTGATGTCGTCGAACGACTCGTTGCAGAGCGGCTGTTCAAACTCTTTGTACCCACCTGGTTTGGAGGGCGCCAATCGTCGCTACTTGAAGCAGTCAACCTCTATGCAGACTTGGCAAGAGCTGATGGGAGCATCGGATGGCTTGTTCAAATCGGTGCTGGCGGCGGTTTCTTTGTGCCCTCGTTTTCACGCGAAATTGCCGAACAGCTTTTTGCACCTGAACATAGCGTCATTGCCGGTTCGGGATATACCAGCGGTATCGCCCGTCGGGTTCGCGGTGGCTACCGTGTTCAGGGCACATGGCGCTATGCCAGTGGCGCGCAGTATGCAAGCATTTTCACGGTCAATGCCCGCCTTGCCGATGATGGTAGCATCCGTGCTTTCGCCTTTGATCGCAGTCAGGTCCGGATCACGCCCGATTGGCACGCCTTCGGTATGCGCGCAACGTCGAGCTGGACGTTCGAAGTCCATGATGTCTTCGTTCCCGAAGAACGGAGCTTTGTCGTTGGTGAGCATCGGTGGGAACCACCGCTATCGGTGTACCAGACGCCATTTCTGCTCTTTGCTCTTTCGTCCATGGGAGCTGTTGCCTTTGGATTAGGATTGGCATTCTTCGAAGAGGCCGCCATACTGTTCGAAGGCAATCCATCCCGCTTGGATGTGCTGCGTATCCACGAAGCACAAGCGACTGCAGCATGGAGAGAATTCATCGCGTTAGTGGCGCAGATCAGTAGCCATCCTCCTACCGATGAATCCATCGAAATGCATCGCAGCAGACTTGCCCATTTGCTGAACCTCCTGCGCCAATCGGTGCTCGATGCTCTCCCATATTGTGGTATGGCAGTCGCTGATGAGCACACGCGGCTATCTCGCATCCTTCGTGATTTCTTAGTCATCTGGCAACACGAGCTGTTACGCCCATCACGGGCTGTCATCCCTATCATGAGTTGAACATCATGCAGGGTTGAACGACTCGTGCTGGAATCAGCCACCGCACCCGATTGCATCCATTACTGACCGAAAAAACAACGGAGCAGATCGTCTGTCTGCTTCGTTGCAGCTCTTGTGTGGAGGTGCCGGGAGTTGAACCCGGGTCCGGAGTACCAAGCGCGTAGCATCTCCATGCTCAGTTGCTCATCAAACTTTCGCTCCTCCAGGGGCGGAGCAACTCGCGCTCGAGGAGCTATCGTTCGGTTGGATCACCCGATGAGCGGAACGATACACTCACCAGGTGAGCCATCAGGGTTCGATGCTGCGAACACTCACGTGATGGCGCATGAGTGGGCAGCAGGGAGCGGAGCTTGGCTCAACGCATCCCAGCAATGGTGCCGTTACTTAGGCAGCCATTGCATAGCTGAACGAGTTGGCATTTTGCCGTTGCTGGTTGTATTTACGAGCAGCACCAGCAAGCTCGGCATGCAGCTACGTCACCTGTCGTACCCCGTCGAAGCCACGTCACCCCCGCGTCCATCAAGACGAACGGGCTGGGCTCCTGTTGCATCTACGCGCAATCGAGTCCGATTAGGAAAATGCTTGAATGCCGGTTATGTCGGCGCCGAGGATCAGTGTGTGAATATCGTGCGTGCCTTCGTAGGTCTTGACTGATTCAAGGTTGAGCATATGGCGCATGACGGGGTACTCGCTGGTGATGCCGTTGGCGCCGTGTAGATCGCGGGCGAGTCGAGCGATTTCCAGCGCAATGGCAACATTGTTGCGTTTAGCCAACGAGACTTGTTGAGGGCGGACAGTCCCTGCATCTTTGAGCTTCGCCAGCCGCCAACAAAGAAGCTGTCCCTTCGTGATTTCGGTGAGCATATACGCCAACTTTTCTTGAACAAGTTGGAAAGACCCGATAGGCTTGCCAAACTGAATGCGAGAAGTGGCGTACTTGACCGATGCATCATAACAGGCCATTGCTGCACCGATCGCACCCCATGCAATACCATAGCGAGCTTGTGTCAAGCAGGACAGCGGCGCTTTGAGTCCGCGAGCATTCGGCAACAAGTTTTCCTCGGGAAGCTCGACGTCCTGGAAAATCAGCTCCGAGGTAATCGAAGCCCGGAGGGAGTGTTTGTTCTTCATTTCGGGTGCACTGAATCCCTTCATCCCCTTTTCGACGAGGAACCCATGAATTTCCCCATCGAGTTTTGCCCAAACGACCGCAACATCAGCAATTGAGCCGTTGGTGATCCACATTTTGGCACCGTTGAGCAAATAGCCACCGTTGATTTTTTTTGCAGTGGTGATCATCCCTGCTGGATTGGACCCATAGTCTGGCTCTGTCAGCCCAAAGCATCCGATTGCTTCTGCACGCGCAAGACGCGGCAGCCACTTCCGACGCTGCTCTTCCGATCCATACGCATAGATCGGATACATGACCAACGAACTCTGCACCGATGCAAACGAGCGGACACCAGAATCGCCACGCTCGAGCTCCTGCATCGCAAGACCATAGCACACATTATTCATTCCACCGCAGCCATACTCCTGCGGTAATGTCATGCCGAATAATCCCAGCTCAGCCATCTTCGGTACAAGCTCCATTGGGAAGACCGCATCCTGGTAGGCTTGTTCGATGATCGGCATGACTTCATGTTCGACAAAATCGCGCACCGTATCCCGAACCAAGCGTTCGTCGGCGCTGAGTAACTCGTCGAGGCTGTAGTAATCAACACCAGCAAATGCCATAATGAATGCTCGATCAAGGTGAGTAAAACGTCAACTACGCTTTATCCCTCCGAACACACGTTCGGGGCTATTGGTTGCACATGCCGTTCGGCGTGGTAGGAACTGCGCACCAGTGGACCAGATTCGACGTACAGAAATCCCATCTGGAGTCCACGTTCGCGGTACTCAGCAAATTCATCAGGATGAACAAATCGCTCGACCGGAAGATGATTCTTCGTTGGTTGCAGGTACTGCCCAAGCGTGAGAATGTCACATCCGACACTGCGAAGATCTTCCATCACGGCGAAGACTTCTTCTTTGGTTTCACCCAAGCCGAGCATCATTCCACTCTTGGTGCGGAAGCCCTGCTCTTTCGATGCACGAAGTACAGTGAGCGTCCATGCATACTTCCCTTGCGGCCGAACACGCCGATACAGCCGTGGGACTGTCTCGGTGTTGTGTCCGAGAATATCGGGTTGGGCATCGAGGACCACCTGGAGTGCATCGAGTTTGCCTTTGAAATCCGGAATGAGCACCTCAATGGTCGTCGTAGGATTGAGTGCACGAACAACGCGAACTGTTTCTGCCCACAAGCGCGCCCCACCATCGGGCAATTCGTCGCGATTGACTGAGGTAATCACACAATGCACAAGCTGCATCTGTCGTACTGCTTCCGCAACACGGCGTGGTTCGTCCCAATCAACTGGGAGAGGCCGTCCAGTTTTGACTGCACAAAAACCACAGGAACGCGTGCAGGTGTCGCCTCCGATCATGAAGGTTGCCGTTCCAGCTCCCCAACATTCCGCGATGTTCGGGCAACGCGCTTCCTCACACACAGTGTGGAGTGCTTTCGAGCGCATCATGCTTTTCAGATGGGCATAAGCTGCTCCTCCTGGAGCACGGACCTTCAGCCATGGTGGGCGTCGTTCCGGATTGGAGTTGTCCTCGATAACGGGAAGTTCGAACATGAGCTGACTGCAAGTGCACGATAGATGTATGCGCGAAAATACTACCCACGCCGGCCGCTTGCCGTGAAATCGCTCTGTTGTTCGTCAACTTCGGGGTGTAGTCATCCTGCATCGGCGTAGAGTTGCTCTATCACATGAGCATAACGCTCCTGGATTTGCTTCCGTCGAGGTTTGAGCGTTGGGGTTAGCAATCCGTTTTCGATACTGAAGGGTTCAGGCAGGAGCGCAATACGGCGAACTCGCTCGTACTTGGCAAGGTCACGCTGGGCATGCTCAATTTCTCGCATGACCACTGCGCGCAGCGAATCATCGGCGCAAAGCTGCTCGAGCGGTTTGTTGGCATCGAGTCGGTGCGATTGAGCAAGGGCTCGCAATCCTTCTTCATCGGGGACAATAAGTGCTGCACAGAATAGACGCTGATCGCCGACAACAACCACTTGCGCAATAAACGGAAGTCGTAACAATACCGACTCGACCAGTTGCGGTGCCACATTTTTTCCGCCACTGGTAATGATCAAATTCTTGATTCGGTCAGTGATTTTGAGATTGCCCCGCGCAGTCCACTGCCCAATATCACCGGTGTGGAGCCATCCGTCGGGATCGAGCACCTGAGCTGTTGACTCCGGATCGCGCCAGTATCCGCGCATGATATTTGGCCCCCGAGCGAGGATTTCCCCGTTGTCATCTATGCGAACCTCAACGCCCGGTAGTGGTTTGCCGACTGTACCGAATTCGTAATCGTCAGGGCGGTTGACCGTAAGCACTGGTGCAGCTTCAGTCAGTCCATATCCTTCAAGAATTGGCAAGCCTATTGCCCAGAAGAACCGACCGACATCGGGAGATAGTGCACTACCACCAGAAACAAACAGTCGTAACCGTCCACCAACTGCATATCGAATCTTGCGAAACACTAATTGGTCAGCAATGCGGTAGGCCAGCGATAGACCTCGTGATGGTTCTGCCTGTTGCTCCAAGGTAGAAACATAGCGCAACCCAATTGCCACCGCCCAATGAAAAAATCGGCGCCGAAGTAGGGATTCCTTTTCCATCCGTGCATAGATGCCGTGCCGAACCCGTTCAAAAAGCTGCGGTACACTCGTCATGAGCGTTGGCCGAACCTCTTGCAAATTCGTCCGAACCGTCTCCAGTGATTCTGCGAATGCAGTTGTTGCTCCACTTGCAAAGGCGATGTAAAAACCCGTTGTCCGCTCGTACGAGTGGCTCATTGGCAGGTAGGACAGAAACACATCGTTTTCTCGGACCTCGATAACCGCACGGGCTGCTTCAACGTTGGAGAGAATGTTGCGATGCGTCAGCATTACTCCTTTAGGGACGCCAGTCGTACCGCTGGTGTAAATAATCGTGCAGAGATCATCAGGCCGAGAACGCGCTAACAAGGATGCAAGCCGTTGCTCTTTGTTACCTGATGCCAGCATCTCCTTTCCCTGCTGGAGTAATTCGGCCAATGGATGTACCGGAATCGAACGCTGACCAGCGCTCAGAGTCATCGGTGCTGTTGCTGAGTCGAAAATGATGATCGCAGTAAGGTCGCTGAGCTCGTCAGTAATAGCGCGCAGCTTATCGAGCTGATGCTGAGTGGAAACAACGCAGATTGTCGCCTGAGAGTGGTTGAGAATGTAGGCAATCTGTTTCGGGCTTAGCGTGGGAAACATCGGTACATCCACCCCACCAGCAAGAAGGGTAGCAAAATCGGTCAAAACCCACTCGTAACGATTCTCCGAGACAATTCCAATCCGATCGCCAGCTTCGACGCCGAGTGCATCCAGCGCCAATGCATACGCCTCAACATCCTGGCGGAGCTGGTCGTAGGTTATGCCAACATAGGCACCGTCCCTCTTGTGGAGATACGCCGGACGTGCCACTCCATGGTACCGATCGGTAATGCCATAGAACAATTCACCGATGGTTTGCATATTCTGACCTCTGGTTATTTCCGAACGAATACCGCAGCTTGAACATTCCATCTGGCGGCAATAGTGAAAATACATCTTCAATAGCTAAGCTGAGCAATCGGTCTGTTCTGCGCTGAACATGGATACGATCCATTTGGCGGTTTGAACACGCTATAAATGTCCGGAAGAGTGCTTCGTCTCCCTCGACAGCAAACTGTAACTTCGCTACTGGTTGGAACACCACATGTTGGTTGACATGAGCTACGAACACTGGCTCCAGCAAGCGCGCCGCGAGCTTGGCGATCGCCCGATTGAGGCGCTGACGTGGACGTCACCAGAGGGCATCGCCATCAAACCACTCTACACCGAGGACGATCTTGCTGCGCTGGAGCACCACCGCACCTACCCAGGACTGTTCCCATTCGTCCGTGGACCGTATGCCACGATGTATCCCAATCGCCCATGGACGATCCGTCAGTACGCGGGTTTTTCGACCGCAGAAGAATCGAACGCGTTCTACAAGAAAGCCCTCGCACAGGGGCAAACAGGCCTTTCCGTCGCATTCGATTTAGCAACCCATCGAGGATACGATAGCGACCATCCACGCGTCGTTGGTGATGTCGGGAAAGCTGGTGTGGCCATTGACACAGTCGAGGATATGAAGATCCTCTTCGATGGGATTGATCTCGGTTCCGTTTCCGTTTCGATGACAATGAATGGAGCTGTCCTGCCAATTCTGGCAATGTTCATCGTTGCAGCCGAAGAGCAGGGCGTCGAGCAATCTCGCCTGAGTGGAACGATCCAGAACGACATCCTCAAAGAGTTCTTGGTGCGGAACACTTACATCTACCCGCCAGCACCCTCGATGCGGATTGTTGCCGACATTATCGCCTACACCAGTCGCCACATGCCACGCTTCAACAGCATAAGCATCAGCGGCTACCACATGCACGAAGCCGGTGCAACTGCTGTTCAAGAGTTGGCATTCACCCTTGCCGATGGGCTTGAATATGTGCGCGCTGCTATCGCCCGTGGCTTGGACGTTGATTCGTTTGCGCCGCGACTGTCGTTTTTCTTCGGCATCGGAATGAACTTTTTCATGGAAATTGCCAAGCTCCGTGCCGCACGGATGCTGTGGGCACAGCTCATGAAGGAACGGTTCAATCCGCGCAAACAATCATCGCTTGTACTCCGCACTCATTGCCAAACCTCGGGCTGGTCGCTGGCTGCGCAGGACCCCTACAACAACATCATCCGCACCACGATTGAAGCACTGGCGGCGGTGTTGGGTGGCACGCAATCGCTGCACACCAATTCGTTCGATGAAGCGTTGGCGCTCCCAACTGATTTTTCCGCACGGATTGCCCGTAACACGCAACTCATCATCGCGGAGGAAACCAATATCACGCGCATCATTGATCCGCTGGGAGGGTCGTACTACATCGAGTCACTAACTGCATCGCTTGCCCAGCATGCCCGGGCGTTGATCAAGGACATTGAATCGCGTGGTGGGATGGTTGCGGCAATCACCAGCGGCTATGCCAAAGCGCTCATCGAACAAGCAGCTGCACGCCGGCAAGCTGCAATTGACCGTGGCGAAGAAACTATCGTTGGTGTCAACAAATACCGCCCGGAGACCGAAACATCCGTCGAGATACTCGAAGTGGACAACACGAAGGTACGAGCCGAGCAAATTGCCCGACTCCAGAAGGTAAAGGAAGGTCGCGATGCTGCCAGCGTGAGCCAAGCCTTAGAGCGGTTGATCGCTGCAGCACGCGATGAATCGGAAAACCTTGTTCCCTATGTTATCGAGGCGGTACGTCTCCGCGCCACCGTTGGCGAAATCAGCGACGCCCTTGCACGCGTGTTCACACGTTATTCAGCACCACCGACAGCAATTGCCGGCGTGTTCCAAGCTTCATACGCACATGACCCTGCGTTCGAACACCTTCGACAGCGCGTCATTGCCTTTGAGCATCGGACCGGCCGCCGCCCTCGAATTCTCGTCGCCAAGCTCGGACAAGATGGGCATGATCGCGGCTCGAAGGTCATTGCAAGCGGTTTTGCCGACCTTGGATTCGATGTGGACTTAGGACCGCTGTTTCAAACTCCCGAGGAAGTTGCCCGTCAAGCAATCGAGCATGACGTTCATGTTGTCGGTATCTCCACCCAGGCAGGCGCGCATAAGACGCTCATCCCCCAACTCATCGAGGAGCTACGGCGACAAGGAGCCTCGGATATCATCGTTGTTGCCGGTGGGATCATTCCTCCGCAGGATTATGATCCGCTCTACCATGCTGGTGTGAGGGCAATTTTTGGTCCTGGGACAGCGGTCCTCGATGCTGCCCGTACGGTGCTCGATCTTGTCGAGGATTATCAGATGGCTGCCGATGAAACCTAAAACCACCGCAACGGAAGACACCCACCAACTTGCTGAGGCTGTCCTTGCCGGTGAGCGTCGCGCCTTAGCAAAGGCGCTGAGCCTCCTGGAAAGCACTCGACCCGACGACCTACCACTCCAACAACAACTCTTGCAGCTATTCTATCCGCGTTCGGGCAACTCGTGGCGTATCGGAATCACGGGTGCACCTGGCGCCGGAAAAAGCACCTTCATCGAAGCATTGGGAACCGAGGCGGCATCTGCTGGTCGCCGGATTGCTGTACTCTCGATTGACCCAGCAGGCGCACAGAGCGGGGGCAGCATCCTTGGCGATAAGCTCCGTATGCCAACGCTTGCCAATCATCCCAACGCATTCATTCGTCCAAGCTCGAACCGTGGCAGTGGCTCTGCGCTCAGTTTGCGCCTTCGCGAGTGCATTATCGCATGCGAAGCTGCTGGATACGACACCATCATCGTTGAAACTGTCGGTGCAGGACAGTCCGACACCGCCATCGCGGAAGTAACCGACATGGTCATCCTTGCGATGCTCCCGAATGCTGGCGACGAAGTGCAAGGTATCAAGCGCGGCGTCATCGAGCTTGCCGATCTATTGGTAGTGACCAAGTGCGACCTTGACCCCGACGCTGCAAATCGCACCGCTACCCAGCTGCGCAGTGCACTGATGCTGATTCCTCGGCGATTCCCCGACTGGTCGCCGGTCGTTATCTCAGTTTCCAGTGTTCGTGGCGATGGAATCCCACACGTTTGGAAGCTCTGCACGCAATTTTTCTCACCATCTCGTGCGGAGACAATCGAGCAAAACCGGCGGCAGCAACGATTGCTCTGGCTCGATCGCGCTGTGCTCGAGCACGTGTACGCTGCAACCAGAGAACACACCAATCGAAGCACGCAGATGCACGAACTTCGCAGCGCGGTCGAATCTGGACGGCTGCCACCACCAATCGCTGCTGCTGAGCTGTTCGCACTTTCCATTGCTTCAAAAGGCTAACGCTCCAACGTGCAAGCATCGCTGCTGGCCATGATCAGACACCAAGCTTGAATTGTCACCATCATTACCACTTTTCGTGCCATCATGCTCTCAATCCAACACGCACAGGACCTCCTTGCGCAAGCACACCTGGACGGCTGGCTTCTCTACGATTTCCGCGGGAGCAATCCCATCGCTCGACGCCTCCTTGAGCTGAATTCAACGGCACATCTGACACGGCGGTTTGCTCTTTGGATACCATGCGCTGGTGAGCCGATCCTTGCCGTCAGCAGTCTCGATGCTCATATCTTCGAACCGTTGCCATATCCCCGTCGTCTCTATGCGAGTCGGTATCAGTGGCAACACGCACTCCACGATATGCTCACCGGTGCGCGGAAAATCGCCGTTGAATATTCCCCGCTGGGAGAACTTCCCACGGTCTCGTTTCTCGATGCTGGAACTGCAGAATTTCTTCGTTCGCTCGGACTCGAACTGGTGAGCAGTGCCGATCTTGTCCAGTACCTGGAAGCAGTCTGGAGCCAAGAGCAAATCCAGGACAACCTCGTCACTGCCAGCAAACTGCGGAGCATCATGATGGCGAGTATCGAGCAGGCACGTTGGATGGCGCGCGAGCGAAGAGGGAGCGAATACGATTTGCAGCAGTTCATTCTCAACGCATTCGCTGCAGAATCGCTGCGCACCGATCATTGGCCGATTGTTGCCATTGGACCCAACACAGCCAGTCCACACTATGAACCAACACCCGGTAGCGCTGCCCCCATCGTTGGGAATGCGCTGTTGATGCTCGACATGTGGGCAAAGTCAATGTGGGATAATGCGACCTACGCCGACATCACGTGGACTGTTTGGCTGGGGACCACACCACCGGATGAAGTGCGTCACGTTGCCGATCTTGTCATCGCTGCACGTGATGCTGCACTCGATAAGGTCCGTAAACACTTTGCTTCCCGTGCTCCCGTCCATGGTTACCAAGTGGACGATGCTGCACGCGATGTCATCACTGCCGCTGGTTATGGTGAGTACTTCATCCATCGAACCGGACATAGCATCGGTACGGAAGTTCACGGCTATGGCGCGAACATGGACAACTACGAAACGTGCGATACCCGCCAGATTCTCCCAGGCACCTCGTTTAGTATCGAGCCAGGCATTTACCTCCCGGGTCGCTTTGGTGTCCGGAGCGAATGCGACGTCGTCATTGATCACAATGGCGCTGTGCTGATTCCGAGTGAACCGTTGCAACATGAACTGATTGTCCTCGAGGTCTGATTGCGTATGAGATATTTCCGGTCATTGACTCTTGGCTTGGTTGCCATGCAACTGACTCTGGGTGCAATTGCACCGCCGCTGGCTGCAATCCGCAGTGTGCCCGACGGACGCGACCAGGAACGTGTTGCCATTGCGTACGAGCAAGCAGGAGACTGGCGAAATGCCGCGCGGCTCTGGCAAGAACTTCTTCAGCAACAACCGACGGTTTCCCGTTATTTGGTTGGAGCTTTGCGATCGCTGAAGATGCTGGGTAACGAGGATGCGATGCTGTCGCTTTTTGAAGCATCAAGCGAGCAGGCGCGTTCGTGGGACGCCCTTGCCTACTACGGCTATGCACTCATGCGTCGGGGTAAGCCCGATGCTGCCAACAGCGCATGGGATCAAGCCCTCTTGCGCGTCTCGACCGAACAACACTATCGCTTGATCGCAGGGCTACAAATCGAAGCAGGAGCCCCAGCCATGGCAGCCAAGACCTATCAAGCTGCACGTTCTCGGTTGGGAAAGCCAGCATTGTTTGCCGAAGAGCTTGCTCAGCTTGCCATCGTTGCTCGCGACCGTTCAACTGCTCTGGAGGAAATCCTCACCTACTTCGAGGCAACACAGAACCTTTCCCGCACGCAGGGGCTGATTGCAACGCTGCTCACCGGAGACAATGACCAACGGTCAGCCACGATCGAACGCATCGGCTCCTATGCCCGACGCAATGCAAGCAGCGTATTAGCTCTTCGGCTCTACGAATGGGCACTCCGAGAAGTTGGCGACTATGAATCGGCGCTCGACGTCGTCACTGCTATTGAGCGCCAGACCGGAAATACCGGGCGTGAGCTCTACACCTTCGCAGAACGAGCACGCATGGAAGGCGCTTTCGGGGTAGCACTTGTCGCCTACGGAAAGCTAATGGACATTGCCAAGCAGTCCGATTTGCGAACAATGGCGCTCTATGGATACGTCCAGACATTAGAACAACAGACCCTCCAGCAGAGCACGCCATCGGTTGAACAGTGCGAGCGGATCATTGCCGAATACGAACGCATCATCAATGAGTACCCCAATTCCGGCGCTGCGGTGAATGCCATGCTACGCATTGCTGAGCTCGAGCGTGATTGGGGCAGCGATCCAGATCGCGCTTTGTCGCGATACAACGCACTACTTTCCCGCTATCCGAATACCGAGCAGGCTGCGCGTGCACGGCTGGAGCGGCTCCCGCTCCTGGTACGACGGTATGGTATTGATTCGGTTAGCACCATCGCCGAACAAGAACGACCCGCGATTGCTGCCTATCCAGCACTTGTCTCCCAAGCACAGTTCATTGGCGCAGAATTCAACTTCTTCCGGTGTCGGTTCGAAAGCGCGATCGAACTGTATCGTCAGGTCGCCAGCAACACCGAATCCTCCTTGGCAAATGATGCCATCGAACGACTAACTCTCATCACGATCAACCGTTCCGATTCGCTTGCCCTCTGCCAACTTGCACAGGCTGAGCGATTGTTCTACCAGCTCGACTTCACCGGAGGACTTGCCATGATGGATACCCTTGGGCTAGGAGAGAGCGACCTTTCTGAATACGCGCTCATGCGTGCGGGCAGTATTGCGCTGGAACGGTCCAACTACGATGCAGTGGCGCACTTTTTCGGCGAGCTGATCGTGCGATTCCCAGAGACAATCTATGCAGATCGTGCCTTATGGGGATTGGCTACTGCTGCTCGCGCTTTGGGCGATCGCCAGAAAGCGCTCGAACTCTACAACCAACTTCTCTCCCGCTATCCCAACTCGATCTACGTACCACGCGTGCGGCTATTGATCCGATCCCTTCGCGGTGATTCCTAACTCTGCCATGCAGATGCAACAATGCTCACGGCAGCAATTGCTGCTGTCTCACTTCGCAGACGGAATCCTCCGAGCGACCAGCGCTGACAGTGCACGCCCTCGAGCATCTGTTCCTCCCGCGGCGAAAAACCACCTTCGGCTCCAACAACAATCAAGCAGTTGCCTTGAGGTGCCACCGGAGCTGTACCACGTGGATCACAAACGACGACTGCACCATCAGCATCAGCGAGCACTTCTTCGAGTGTTTTGGGTTGATCGAGTATAGGAAGTACGCTGCGTTGGGATTGCTTGAGTGCTGCTATCATCTTTGCCTGCAAGCGTTCCGGACGGCGAAGACGCTCGATTTCTGAATACTCCAAACACAACGGCTGAATGCGATGGACACCAAGCTCAGTGCACTTTTCGAGCAACCATTCCATCCGCTCTTGTGCTGCCAGCAAACCAATCGCCACGCTCAGTATGAAGGGCAGTTCAGCGGGAAAGTGTTCGATTCGTTCAATGACGACATGCGTGCGATCACGCTCAACAGCAGTGATTATTCCCACTCCGCGAATGCCGCTTCCATTGCTGAGCAGAATGCGATCACCCACCGTGCATCGAAGCACACGGAGATGGCGCGATTCATCGCCCTCGAGAACAAGCGATCGTGTGGAGCTATCAAGATTCGAAGCGTAAAAGCATTCCATCGGAGTGATTTCTATCTTTGCACCGAAAATAATCAGCCAAACGCCGATGGATTACACCTGCATTCGTGTTTATCGTCCGGATCACTTTCGTGGTGTCGGAGCCATCCAGATAGCGCGTCCCGAGGTTCGAAATGCGCTGAGCTTACGCACCATGGAAGAGCTTGTTCACGCCTGTGAAGAGTTCGAGCGCGATAGCACCGTTGGTTGCATCGTCCTCCATGGCGACGAACGTGCCTTTGCCGCTGGTGCAGATATCCGCGAGATGGAGTCCGCAACGACGGTGACCATGCTCGAACGTGATCAATTTGCACGTTGGGAACGGCTGCGTCAGATCAAAAAGCCCATGATTGCTGCCGTCAGCGGATTTGCACTCGGTGGCGGATGTGAATTGGCAATGCTCTGCGACATCATCGTTGCAAGCGACACTGCGCAGTTTGGTCAGCCTGAAATCAACATTGGTGTGATGCCGGGCGCTGGCGGTACACAACGCCTGACGCGAGCAGTTGGCAAATCACTGGCGATGGAACTTGTTCTGACTGGTCGCATGATCTCTGCCCAACGCGCACTCGAGCGTGGCTTAGTTAGCCGTGTTGTTCCTGTCGAATACTACCTCGACGAAGCATTCGCACTGGCAGAAGACATTGCAAGCAAAGCGCCCATTGCAGTACGTCTGGCAAAAGAATCGGTTGGCAAGGCCTTTTCCACCCCCTTAGAACAGGGTCTCGAGTACGAACGCAAAAATTTCTACATGCTTTTCTCGACCGAAGATCAGAAAGAAGGCATGGCAGCGTTTCTTGAAAAGCGGGCCCCGATTTGGAAAGGTCACTAACGCCGACTGTAGCAGACGCACTGGCACCACCCCATTCTGTTCTCTGATGCAAATGATGAAGCAACGAACAAACAATCACTATTTCACGCTTTGGCGATGAGCTACGAAACGATTCTCTATCAGGTCACCGATGGTATCGCGCGCATCACGCTCAATCGGCCGGAGGTCTTCAACGCCTGCAATGAACAACTCACCAGCGAGCTCCGTGCTGCACTCGAGCATGCTGCAAATACAGAGGAAGCACGTTGCGTTGTTCTCACCGGTGCTGGCCGTGCCTTTTGTTCCGGTCAAGATTTGAAGGAGGCGCCCGAACCCGGCTCCCAACGCGACCTTCGCGATTCGCTTCAGCGGCGGTACAACCCAATCATTCGCTTGATGCGCCAAATGCCGAAACCGATCATTGCAGGTATCAATGGCGTCGCAGCCGGTGCTGGATTATCACTTGCACTTGCTGCCGATATCCGGATTATGAGCACCGATGCCCGCTTGGTCGAAGCATTTATCGCAATCGCACTAATCCCCGATAGTGGCGCGACGTTTTTCTATCCGCGCATGCTCGGTTATGCGAAAGCGTTTGAATTTGCCACGCTCAACAAACCAATCAGTGCCGAGGAAGCATATCGGCTTGGAATGGTCAACATGCTTGCATCGCCGCGCGCTTTCCCGCGTGCGCTCGAGGCCATCGCACGGCGGTATGCTGAGGGTCCAACGCAAACCTATGCTTACGTCAAAATGCTGCTCCAACGTGGGATGGTTGCAACGCTCGACGAGATGCTCCAATTGGAAGAAGAATACCAACAGCGCGCAGGGAGTAGCGAAGATTACCGCGAAGGTGTTGCTGCCTTTCGCGAAAAACGCTCCCCACGCTTTGTAGGAAGGTAACGCCCCGAAACGCACAAGCACTGGTGATACTGTCTGCATCGAACACAACGCATGGCAAAATCGAAGCCAACCCTTTTCGACCAGTACATCACCAATACTCGCGCTCAGCAGCCATCGTGGAAGACATCGCCGAGTGTTCGGTGGGTTGCGATTGCAGCGAGTATCCTCGTTGCAGCACTCTGTATGCCATCGGTATCGCGGTTCATCATTAGCTCACCTGTTTCGAGCGTGCCATCGGTTGGGTTTCGATGGAATGGGGCACCAATAATTGCCAACCAGACACTGACAGTGCTCAAACCAGCAGCGGTCTATGAATCGGAATGCGCGCAGGCACGTGCACGCGCGGAACCGGTCTATGAGTTCCCGATGCAATGGCGGACGCTCCGAATGCAGCTGCTCAGCATCTTCGATTCGGTAGCAGCAGCAATCCGTCCTACTCGCATTCGAGCACACCTGCAAGCGCGCTATGCTCAATGGGTGGATAGCCTTCTGGATAGCTCGGTGCCAACTGATTCGGTCGTCGTGTCCAGCGCGCCGACGGTGCTCCTCCGTTTTGTCAGTGGTGCGTACCGGCGCGTTCCAGCAACGGCGCTCCTGTCGCGCTCGCAACTGAACGAACGCATGCAACGTTTCCTGCGAACGCTCCCCCTGGCAGATTCACTAATTCCACCGGTGCTTGCACGTTTATCGGCTCTCACGGTTGCTCATTACTCCCTCGAGCGAAGCAAACAAGAGCAGGACATGGCCGCAGCACAAGTGCCGCGCACTTACGGCATCGTGCTTCGGGGGCAGACCATTGTTGCACCAGGCGACATCATCACCGAAAGCATTGCTGCGCGCCTTGCAGCATATCATCACGCTGTATCGGTTGAAGCAACTCCCGAACGTATCATCCGCGGCTTTCTCTCGGGGTTGGTACGCGCTGTGCTTCTGTGTGGGATTGTTTGGCTCTTTTTGATGCGCACTCGCTCGACCCAGCAGGACGATAACAGCACCGTCGTTGTCGTGGCAACGTTGCTTGTGCTGACTGTGCTTCAATCGTGGCTAAGCAAGCTTCTTCCCTCCACACTGGCACCGGAGTTTTTGGTATTGATGCCGGCATCAGTCATGTTGGTAACGGTGCTCTACGACATTCGTTTGGCATTTGTTTTTGCAACGTCGGTATCTCTACTGCATATCGCGATTCGTTCCAGCGATGTTACTTCCGGCATTGCATTACTTATTGCATCCATTGCGGGCGCGCTCGGTGTGCGCTCGCTCCAAAGCCGCTACCAGTTCATCCGCGCCATGCTTATAGTTGCTGGGGGCTCAGCTCTCTCCCTCCTCATTGCCTTGCTTGAAAGTGAAATAACTCCCTCCATGCTGATAGCGCCCGCGCTTGCTTCCATTGCAAACGCGGTCGTGTCGCCCTTGCTCGTGTACGGAGCACTCCTTGTTGCCGATCGTCTGTTAGATATTCCGACGGATTTGCGGTTACTGGAGCTCGATTCACTGACTCATCCATTGCTGGTCAAGCTCCGACATGTTGCACCCGGAACATACCAACACACACTCACCGTTGCCAATCTTGCTGAACATGCTGCGCTTGCAATCGGTGCAAATCCACTTTTGGCACGCGTTGGGGCATACTTCCACGACATCGGCAAGATGCGCAAGCCAGAATATTTCGCTGAAAATCAAATTGAGCTCTCCAATAAGCATCGCGAGCTTTCACCCTTGCGCAGTGCCGCAATCATTCGCAGCCACGTCGAAGAAGGCATCGAGCTTGCACTTGAATACGGCTTGCCATGGAAGGTTATCGAGTTCATCCCAATGCACCACGGAACATCGCTGATCCGGCACTTCTACGCCATCGCTGTGGAAGAATCCCAAACGACCCATGCAGCTGTCAATGAAGCAGACTTCCGCTATCCAGGACCCAAACCAAAAACAAAAGAGACTGCGATTGTCATGCTTGCCGACGTTGCAGAGGCAATAGCCCGGACAGTGGATACTCCCAGCCGTGTAGCAGAACGCTTGGAAGAAGTCTTCCGTGAAAAAATTAGCGATGGTCAGCTCGATGAATGTCCACTTACACTCGACGAAATCGCAACCATCCGCCGCTTGTTCACAGATTTGATTACGGGTATGCTCCACGGTCGACCCGAATACAAATCACTGGCACAGAATCCGGAGAGTCTGACTTTATCGAGTTCTGGATCGTCCCCTACTCCGAGCGAATCAGCTACTTTGCCGACTGCTGGCAGTCGTGAGCAGATTTCGTCAGCAGAGTAATGAATGGGTACGTGGCGTCATCATGGCACGAAATTCTGGGCAACTTTGAGCACTATCTCCGCTTCGAGAAAGGTGCCTCCGAGAACACAATCGCCGCGTATATCCACAACGTTCGGCAGTACGTGGAGTTCATTCAAGCAAACGGTATTGCAGCTTTCGATGCGATCACCGAGCAGCACGTTACTGCCTTCCTCCACAGACTCGCCCAGATTGGACTATCTGAGCGATCCATTGCCCGATACCTGAGTGCCCTTCGTCAATTTCACACTTTCGCAATTGCGTATGAATTGGCGTCGGTGAACCCTACGGAATTGTTGGAGTCCCCTTCGGTTCAACGTACTCTACCGGTTGTACTCACTGTGGAGGAAGTGACCCGATTGTTGGAGGGAGTACAGACGAATACTCCGCACGGGATACGCGATCGCACGGTGTTAGAAGTGCTCTATGGGTGCGGACTCCGCGTGAGCGAGCTTTGTGGACTGCGGCTGAGCGATATTGCTTTTGATCAATCGTTAGTTCGCGTGCGTGGAAAGGGTGCAAAGGAGCGATTTGTTCCAATCGGTGAGGTTGCACTGGGATGGATCCACCGATACGTGCACGATGCTTATCCGTTGCTTCGCTCCCCGCATCATCACCCAACGACGCTATTGCTTTCTAATCGCGGTCGTTCGCTCAATCGTATGGCCGTGTGGCTCATCGTTCAAAGCGCCGCACGCACTGCCGGACTTGAAAACCACATTACCCCTCATACCCTTCGCCACTGCTTTGCGACGCACTTAGTCGAAGCTGGAGCGGATCTGCGCGCTGTTCAAGAGATGTTGGGGCATGCCGATATTTCGACTACGCAGATCTATACGCACCTCGACCGGCTCTACCTGCGCGAGGTGCATCAGCGGTTCCACCCGCGATGGTAATACCAAGATTCACCGATGCTCCAGTGCAGACCATGCGTCTTACACGCAGCGTTTTCCAAGCTCCGTGCCGGCTGATTGCGATGCTCATTCTGTTGGGCATGGTGAACGCATTACAACATGCTCTTGCGGCACACACACCAACTGACAACGCTGCTATCGCTCCCAGTAAGTGGGTCAGCGCAATGCCCTCGTTTGCGACTGTCAAATTTGGCATTGACAATTTGCAGGAACTTCGTTTTGAACCATTTCGCGGCAAGCGTGTTGCGTTGGTTTGCAACGCAGCAAGCCAAACACGTTTTATGGAGCACACTGTTAGAGCACTGCTGCAAGCAGGAACAATCCAGCTTCGCACCATTCTGCTCCCTGATCCTCGTGATGCTGAATTCATCCAAGCAAGTACGCCAGCAGATGCCATCAATGGTCGGATCCGAATCGCCACCCTTGCGACCACAGGACGAAGGCCAACACCAGATATGCTCGATGGGTGTGATATTGTCGTTGTGGATCTGCAAGACATCGGGATACGGCCCTATCCGACAATTGCCACACTCTACGGAGTGCTCGATGCTTGTGCCGAGTATGGTCTTCCAGTGGTAGTACTCGATCGCCCCAATCCGCTCGGTGGTGAGTCGGTTGATGGTTCGGTTCCGGATTCAAGCACTCCACGAACTGGCTTTACTCCTATCCCCATCCCCTACCTACATGGGATGACGATCGGTGAAATTGCCTTGATGATCAACGGCGAGGGGTGGCTCACGCGCGATCCACAAACCGGAGCTCCTCGTCAGTGCCAGCTTCAAGTCATCAAGATGCGGCGGTGGCGCCGGACCCTGCAGTGGGAACAGGTTCGATATCACTGGGTGCCGACGTCTCCGAATGTCCCGACAGCCGCTGCAGTTCGTGGTATTGCCATGCTCGGATTGATTGGCGAGCTCGATGCCGTCAGCATCGGTATCGGAACAGAACGACCATTTGCGTTGCTGGGTGCACCAGATTTGAACGACTCCGTCATAACTCGATGCCGTCAACTCCTCGCGCGCGCGGGGATTCAAGTCGAGGAAGTCTCGTTCACCCCCACCACGGGTGCATTCGCCGGACAGATGTGTCGAGGTGTGTCGTTGGTCTATCCGCCGAATCGCTCGGTTCCGTACTACTCCCTTGGTTTAGAGCTCCTCCAAACCCTGGCTGAACACTATGCTCCTATTCGGGAAAAGCTCCGTCAACCGCAGTATCGGCAGCGCTTGTATCGAATCACTGGCGACCGACGATTCCTTGATTTTGAAACTACCGACACGCTGCTGGCACAATCACCCGACTTTCAGAGCCGACGCGTGCGGTACTTGCTCTACCCTTAGCGTGACCCTTTCCGTCGCTGCCAGATAACAAGGGCATTCGCAACCGGTCGGTAGAACGATGAATTCGATGGCACAACACACCGTCCGCCAACAACCATGGTCGTCGAGCCACCACCATCGAGGTTGAGTGCGTTGTATGCTCCAAACCGTTTCATAAACTGAGCAAGCTCGCGTAAGTTCATCCCAACCGACACACCAGGCGTCGCTTCGACTGCAACGAAGTACAACACCGATTGAATGAGATCGGTCCCGATCGCGGTACGTGCCAATCGTTGCTCGACAAATGCACTGCCCCGATGTGTGGTGTCCTCCAACTGTGGTTTGATTTGACCATCTGCAACCAGGGTCGGTGTTCCGCTCACTGCATAGTGGAATTGCAATGAGTCGTGCCGCTTTGTCCGGCAGAAAAGTGTAACGGTATCGCCCGGACGTACGGCTGTGCGAAGCAGATGATTAACTGGATAGCTCAGGACGGCCCCCCGCAAGGGTACTTCCACCCTGCCACTATCGAGCATTGCCAGTACGACACAGGGGATTGGTTGATTGATCGCCGGTTGACGCAAGTAACGGATGAGCATCTTTCCGCGCCGGTATTGGGACAACCAGCGCTCTGCTTCGGATCGCTGGAGTGTTGCGATGGAATCTGTGCTGATGGTCGGATCGAGTGTATCTGCTGCCTGTAATGAGCGCAATTGCTGTAGCCATGCAGTATCGAGTGGCACCAGTTGCGGGATGCTGTCCCCAGCAAATCGGTTGAAGAGCGCGACGCCATCGGTGGCAAGGTTTTGATTGGCTGATGCAATCGGAACAGTTGTCCCATTTGGTAGGCGGAGAGTAAGTTCGACGAATGCACTATCAATCCATGGGCGATAGCGCCGATCGAGCCAGAGTGCGTTCCAGGGAACAGCAGTAGCTGTAATGAGTTCTCCATCGTTGATACTAACGCCAATAGGAAGACGGGTTCCCGCTTGCCAAAAACTCGCATTGATCGCGATCAAGACATCGCGATTGAGAGTCGAATCGAATCGATTGACGATTGCAGGGACCGATTCGAGTTTCCCCAACTGATCGCACGCTTGGGCAAGCTCGATTGTGTAGCGAGGATTCCGGACGACACACGTGACAGCATGGACAATCGAATGCATTGAATCTGCCAAGAGCACATCCAATTTTCGGTAGATAATGCCAGGTACAAGCAACGAGTCATAGAGAATTTGCACACCACGGATCACTCCTGGAGGTTTGGAGCGTATGGGTACGTTTGCTCGTGCTGTACGGCGACGACTGCTCCGACGGTTCGGGAGCGTTCTGCTCTTACGGCGTTTCTTCTTTATCTGCTTGGACCCCTGGTTGCGGGTTTGAATGGTGGTGAATGTAACAGCAGTCGTACGCAGTGGAACAAGCAGGGCCGCATCCGCAACTGCGGTGTGGATGAACGAACTCTTTTCCGAATGGACAGGAAGGGTACAAAAAGCAATTCCGGCAACCAGATACCATACGATAGGTCGCATTCTTGCAAGACAGTGCATGAAACGAGCTTTCGGACGGTAATGGCCAGCACGATGGAATCAGTTGCGTTTTGCTACCAACGAGGCCATCATTCACACCGTACTCGACTACCGCCGCAGATACCTGCAAAGGTAGCGAACTTGCTCGGATGCTTCCATTTTCGGAAAGTAGCGCCATTGCCACCAGTATTCCCCTCCAGCGCTCCCTCCTACAACCCAGAACGCACTCCAAACGGTAACCCCGAGAAATGCATCACGCGGAACGTTGTCAACCAGTGCATAGATGCTGAGTGCAACGAGCATTGTGCCCGCGCAGAGCCGCTCGAGCGCATCAAGGAGCGCAACGATCCGTTCCGATTGCCAGGTCCGACGATGCTGTCGCATGACCGACAGTTGCAACCCGACCAGAACGGAGAGCGCCCCAACGACCACCGCGAACCAATGGAACCGTGGCACCGAGTAGTACCCAACGAGAATGCCGAGGATACCCTCCATTGCTACATACATAGCCCACCGTCGCCGCTGCAGCAAGCGGAGCTGGCGGTGCAGAGTCCACAACGCAGTTGCTGCTGATGCTGAACCGAGCACAACTGGGCTTGCCTGTTGAATGAGTCTCATCATTTCAAGGTGATGGTATGCACGTGGTGCAGCAGTAATTCAGCGCTGTGTGTGAACACCGGCAAATTCGGAGCTGGCAGACAGCGGCACTGTGTAACAACACTGGCAGAAAATTCACAACAGCACCGATGTCTGACCATGGGACAAATTTCGAGTATCTTTGCCATGTTCGCAATCAGTAAAACTTCTGATTTTTTGCGATGCAGTTTTCGACACTTTCGCTTGAGCCCCAGCAATCCTCTACGCTCTTGGTGTACCTTGATCGCCCAGACAAGCTCAATGCGCTCAACGCCACCATGCTTGACGAGCTCGACCAACTGTTTTCGGATGCATCCCTGTTGAGCACGTACCGCAGCATTATCATCACCGGACGTGGGAAAGCGTTTGCTGCTGGCGCTGATATTGCCGAGCTTTCACAGTGCGTGGAAGAAACTGGAGAAGCATTCTCCCGTCGGGGGCAACAAGTGTTCGCTCGAATTGAATCGTGCACGATACCTGTCATCGCTGCCGTCAATGGCTATGCACTCGGTGGCGGATGCGAACTGGCTATGGCATGCCATCTTCGTTTTGCAGCCACAACGGCAGTATTTGGGCAACCGGAGATCAAACTTGGTATCATCCCTGGCTACGGTGGGACGGAACGGCTTGTCCGGCTCATTGGCCTTGCACGAGCAACGGAGTACCTACTCACCGGCGAACACATCCCTGCTGAACGTGCTCATGCACTGGGGCTGGTCAATCGGATTTGTGATCCGGCGTCGCTCCTGAACGAAGCACTCGCGTTTTGCTCACTTATTGAGCGGATGCCCCCACTTGCCGTTACCAGTATCCTGCGGTGCACGCATGGCGCACATCCGTTCGACGGTTATCTCGAGGCGCACGAATTTGGGAAGCTCTGTTCAAGCCACGACTTCCAGGAAGGAACGAAGGCATTCCTCGAAAAGCGACAACCAAACTTTCGTGGGTGTTGATGCGCTGCGTGTGGGGAATTCTCTACAACGCTACGCTCGCTGTGCTGCTCCTTGGTGTTCGCATAGTAACGCCCTTCTTCCCCAAGCTTCGGTTGCGCGGGCAGATCCTTCGTCAACAGAATGCAAAACTGGAAAGTCTCGCCACCGCTGATGAGAGACCGACGATTTGGTTTCATGCGGCGTCAATGGGTGAACTCGAGCAGATCAAGCCTCTGGTGCGTCTCTACCGTGAGCGCTTGCCAAGCAGTCGGATTCTGGTGAGCGTGTTTTCGCCATCAGCATACCGACAACATCGGGACCTTCCCTGCGATGCATTGCTGTTACTTCCGTACGACACTCCTGTTGCTGCCCGACGATGGGTGAAAGTGCTGCAACCCACGATTGCCATCGTATCGCGCTACGATCTGTGGTGGAATATCACCAGGCAACTCTACAAACGCGGGATACCATTGGCTATCGTCAACGCCACCTTTCCTTCGACGCGATGGGCACCGATGCTCGCAGGATACTACCACTTGCTCTATGGACATGCAAAGCTGATTATTGCTCGGTCGGACCGCCATGCAGCAGCATTTCAACGTCTGGGCATACAGAGCAAGATTGTTGTGACTCCCGATACACGGATAGATCAGGTCGCAACGCTTGCTCACGCAGTAACAGAGCCACCAGCGTTTCTTGACCATCAAGCATTCCGCTTGCTACTCGGTAGTACTTGGCAAGCAGACGAAACGCTGTGGTTGGCGGCCTGGCAGAGGCTTGAACCATCTTCCAAGCGTTCGATGCAGCTCATCATCGTCCCGCACGAGCCCACACCGCACCATTGCATGCACCTTCAGCGAGAACTCCCCGGTGCTGTGCTCCTAAGTCAATTCAACGCGCCAGAGCACCCCGCCGTTGTCATCGTTGATCGTGTGGGGATGCTTGCCCGCTTGTACTACCATGCTTCTGCTGCGTACATCGGTGGCGGGTTCGGTGCCGGAGTTCATAGCCTTTTGGAAGCTGCCTTTGCGGGTATTCCACTCAGTTGCGGGCCGCGCATCGAACGAAGCGATGATGCACAGGAATTTTCCGAAGCAGGATTGCTCCGCGTTCTCACGTCACCATCAGAAGCCATTGCGTGGCTCGATGAGGTCAGAAACGCACCCGCTCTCCGAGAGTGCGCACGCTCAGTGCAGGAGCAGCTCCATTCACTGCAGGGAGTAAGTGTGCACGTCTATCGCCTTATCGAGCAGGAACGGGAGCTTCTGACTTGATCCAAACGATGATGCTTCCAACAATGATCATTCCTGCAGCAACCCACTGAGCTTGTGATAATCCCCAATAGAGCGGGTTGAGACGGATGAATTCGACAAGAAATCGCTCCGCTCCAGCCATCACCAAATACACACCGAACAACCACCCCGCTTGCCGATCGGCGCGGCGTTGCCAACGGTAGAGCATACCGAAAATGAGCAGCGAAGCGAGGGTTTCGTACACGGGCGTAGGATGAACTTTAATGTCGTACGGCACAGGCTCTCCGGGATACATTGCAAGGTACATTTCGCGAAGTTCGGTGTTCATGTGTGCAAGTGTTGGAACTGTGCCGTTTGGGTAGCTCATTGCCCAGGGAAGTTTACTTGGTATGCCATAATCGCCGTCTCCAGCAAGTTGACAACCGATCCTCCCAATGCCATACGCGAGAATCAACGCTGGAGCGAGTGCATCTCCGAGTGCAAAGAAGCGAACGCCATGTCGCCGAGCATACAGGGCAATTGCGATGCTTGCAACGATCAATCCGCCGTGGAAGGTGAGCCCTTCCCCGCTGAATACCGCACCAATCGGATCGCGAAGGAATACTTCGGGATACTCCAGCAGATGAAACAGTTTTGCGCCAGCAATACCTCCGACCAGCGCTAACAAGGTGACCGTAGAGACAAAGCGCTCGCTCCAACTACGGCGCCGCGCCTCTTTGGTAAAGAGCCAATTCGCAGTCAAGAACGCAATCGCCATCATCAGCCCGAAGCTGTAAACGGGGATTGGTCCGATCGTAAACAGCAATGGTTTCATTGGACGCTTTGCTCGCGAGAGTGTACAAAGCAAAACTACGTCCGACCGACAGTTACCAAGGACTCACCGCGTGTACAACTTCGAGGATGGAAGGCATACAAGGAATAGAGTAGTCGGCTGTTCTCAAGTAGGGCAGCTTATTCGCTGGTCAGCGCTTGAATGAGAGCATGTGCAGAGGCAAGTTCCGGTTCGATGCTACTCTCGATTTCGTCCAAGGAAAGTGCTCGTTTCGAAATCCGAATAAGCTGTTGCCAATGGATGGTATCGGTGATTTCACCATCGAAGTGCTCACCACTGGAGTAGCCATGCTTTTCTGCGAGCAAATCAGCAACGCGGACAACAGCTAACAGCGGAGTCAATTCTGCATCGTTCAGTTCCACTTCATGGTGCAGTTTGATTGCAATTTGGGCTTGTGGTGGTAACTTCCAGTAATTGGCAATGACTTCCCCTGCTTCGGCATGCGTTGCTTCGAAAATTTGGCGTTCAGCATCCAATTCGTCAGTCCCTCCTTTGATTGCGTCGCAAAGCTTTCGAAAACGGTCGGGGTCAATCTGCAACATCGCCAACTTGCCCATGTCGTGGACAAGACCTGTCAAGAACTCCAGCTCTTGGAAATCCTGGCCCAGTAGCTTCGCTAATGCACGAGATAGTGTTGCGGTAACTGCCGAGTGAGTCCAGAACTGGCGCAAATACTCGCCTGCCAGTGTTTGAAGGTACACAAACTTGGAATAGATGCTCACTCCGAGTACGATGTTTGTAACGCGATTGAGCCCGATGGTCATTATCGCTTGCGAAATTGAGCTTACCGGCATGCGCAAACCGAAGACGGGTGAATTTGCCACGCGTACCACTTTTGTCGCAATTGCCACATCCTGTTCAACGTACTTAGCAATCGTTCGTACATCCGAGGCATCATCCTCCAGCATCGAAAGGAGTTTAGCAGCTACCGTCGGAAGTGAGGCAAATTCCTGCGTCTGAACCAGAGTTTCGAGCAGCTTCATCGGTTGAAAAAGCATTTGGTTTATAATTTTTTTTGCCTTATTTTAGTTCACCGACAATATCGGCATTCGATTTGCCGGACTTGAAATGTTGTCCAACCAAGTTGTCCAACCAATTTGATTAGGAGGAACCATGCCACGTCCTACCTTGCTTTCGGTAGCAGCCTGTGTTGCAGCACTGGTGACCCTCTCGGCAGTAACTGCGCTTGCCCAACTAGGACAGCGGGATATCCTTGAAGGGCGCGAGTACTACTTCGGCATTCCTCATTGCGATATTGAAAATGGCGAAGCTGCACGTGGAACGCCTGTTCAACTTTGGCTTTCGTCCCGTGTTCCCACGAAAGTTCGCATCACCATCCCCCGGACCGGAGATTTTCTTGGGCAATACAACCTGTCTCCCCGAAGAACCCTGATTGTCTCCGTACCGGAAGCGTTGATGAACCGTGAGTCTGGTATTCGCGATAACGGTATTCACATCATCGCTGAGCAACCCATTACAGCGACCGTCTATGTGAGCTACCGTTGGTCGGGTGAAGCGTTCAAGATCATCCCACTCGAGCAGCTCGGACGAATGTACTACACGCTCAATCTCTACCAAGACCGTACCGAGCGCGAACGACCGGGACAAATTCTGATTACAGCAACCAAGGACAATACAAAGGTCACAGTGACACCCAAGGTTGATCTTGATGATGGTACTCGCGCCGGCCAAAGCCGAGTATACACACTCCAACAAGGTCAAACTCTCCTGCTGAAGGCAAAAATCAAACCAGGCTATGACCAGGACTTCGAAACAACTGATTTGACTGGATCAAAAATTGTCGCATCGGCACCGGTATCTGTTATCTCAGGGCACACCAAGGGTGCATTCCCCCGCTACCAACCGACCATGCTCGGCAGGGCAGCAAACTTTATGCGCAATATGCTGATCGAAAGCATGTGGCCAGTCGAATTTCTGGGGAAAGAATATTTTTCGGCACCAATCATGTACGCAGATCGCCCGCGATCAACATTTGATCTCGAATCCGAAGGTGACCTTATTCGGATCGTAGCAACCGAAGATAATACCATTGTTCAGTACCGCCGCAAAAGTGATAACACGTGGCAAGTTGTTCCTCGCCCGCTCCGTACTGGCGAGCGCTACGACTTCACGGTAATGGAAGAGCCTTGCTTGTACAAGAGCAACAAACCCATTCTCATCGGGCATTACGGCAAGGCATGGAGACTCAATGCCGTCAATCTGGTTGACAACAGTCAGAAAGGGAACGAAATCCAAAATCCAAGCCGCAATGGACAAGGGATGATGCTCGTGCTAACCCCTCGGGAGCAGTGGGCAACCTATACAACCTTCTATTCCCCGCAAGGGATTGACAACTTCGTTATGATTACCTTCCTGACGCAATACGTTGACAGCATCAAGTTCGATGGGATGTCGCTCCGTGGGTATTTCGGAAGCAGAATACAGCCAGTCGCAGGAAGCGAATTCAGCTATGCGGTCGGCGAGGTTGGTGCTGGTGACCACACGATCGAATCACTTTCTCCTAACGCGAAGTTCACCGCCTACGTTTACGGAAACTGGGACCGCTCAAAAGATGGTTTTGCCTATGGTTATCCGACAGGCATCAACTTCGCACTTGCTTGCCAGGACAGCGTTGCTCTCGAAGCAAGTCAGCACTGCGGGATCGTCGAAGGAGTTGCACGAGCACTTCCTTCAAACGTGGACTGTGCACGCATGCTTTCCGTAGAGCTCAATGCCGAGGTCAGTTACAACTACGAGTTAGAACTCCATCCGGAACTCGATGCATCCGTTCGGGAAATGAATTTTACTCTTCGACCGATCGATCCGACCAAGCCCGCGCATGCAGTCGTGATCGCGACGACGCGTTCAGGGAAATTTACCTCGCGTGAATTTGACTATCTCCCAGAAGCGGTGAGTATTACACCCGCGCAGATTGACTTTGGTTCGTTGACGGTCGGGAGCTCCACCGAACGCACAATCGATCTTGTCAACACGGGCACCGAACCACTAACTATCGCCGATGTTCGGCTCAAGGGCAGCAAAGCAGAATTCCAAATCGTCTCCACGTCGAAGCCACTACCGGCAACGCTCCAGCCCAACGAAGGTCTCCAAGTCACCGTTCGAGCAACAGCATTGCAAGAGAACCGGCAAGCTGTCCAGGATGTCGTTGAGGTCGTGCTGACCTGCTCACCGCGAGAAATTCCCCTCCGCCTACAAACGGGGAAAGCATGCATCGCGATTACCGATGTCACGTTCCCTGCCTTTCCCGTTGGCGTCGAAAGCCCGCAACCAATCAAGTGCCGCATTACGAACACCAGCGGCTTTTCGACGACCATTTACCGCATCGAATACGCCGGCCAGAGCGATCCCTATCCGATACAACGCTACTTCCGCGACGACTTCGCATCGCTCAATCCACCAGTAACGCTTGCTGCAGGCGCATCGGTTGAGTTCAATGTTTGGTTCACAGCACCCGATGTCGGCACCACACATACACTCGATGTTCGCGTCATCAGCGATGCTGATGATAATTGTAGCGATAAGCTTAGTGTCTGGTCAGGTGTTGGAATTGATGCTGGCCCAGTGGTCACCGGGCATGATTTTGGCATTGTCCGTGTGCTCGACCGTTACAATGTCCAGGTCAATGGACGCACCTCGTATGACCATACAATCACTGCTGGAGCAATTGGCTCTGCTGGTACATCTCTACTAAATTCGACGATTCAGCTCCAGAGCGTCCAATTGCCGGCCGGAGTCACCGACCCCGCCGCAGCATTCCAACTCGATCTGCGAGCACTCCCACCACAACTTTTCGCTGGTGAAACAGTTCAAATCCCCGTTCGCTTTACCCCGACTGTAACCGGTGATTACGTGGTCAACGTGGTCTTGAGCGGTATGTTCAATGGTGAGCAGCGGACTGCCACAGCCGTATTGCGAGGCACTGCAGTCGTACCGGTGCAAGATTCGCTCGGTTGGGGCAGTTCAACCCCACAACCGCTCGGGACTGTATTGCGAGGCACTGCTTTCATCTACAATCGCGGTACGATGAACCTGACCGTTCGTGATCTACGCATCGCAGATGATAACGCCGGTGCCTTCCAGATTGACCCCAATTGGTACAGCAGTGCCTTTTCGAATGGACCGCTATCTATCCCACCCAATGGCGAGCGCAGCATTGATGTCATCTTGACCGTTCGCCAACCTGGCTTGCAGACAGCGCGCATCGAAGTTGATTGTGATCTGATGCCCGATGAAATCAAGCATCCACTGCTCTATGGTGTCGGCGAGTCCAGCGATGCTTCTGCCGAAGCAACCAGCTATGACTTTGGCAATGTGTACAAGTGCAACAGCCGCCTTTCGACGCAGGAGCTTTACGTTCGGAATACCGGTCAAGCTCGGCTGCGCATTGTCAACGTCCAGCCTGCATCGCCTGAGACCTCACAACTTTTCGCAATTGAGAATCTGCAGGCTGTCGTCGGCACAACGATCGATCCCGGCATGACTTCGACTCCATTAACTGTTCGCTTCAACCCACCGTATGATCCTGCACGCGAGCGGCAAGCGATTCGCTACGAATCGAATGCTACCGAAACGTATGCCTTCGATTGGTCATTGGTGGACGAAAACAACCGACCGCTCACAGTGCGATCATTGGTTGCAGGGACAGGTATTGACCTTGTCGTGCTTGTGACAACGCGTCCGCTCGATAAACCAGCCTACACCGTTAATGCACACCAATACGACACCCCGCTGGAGTATGAATTCAATTTGCTCGATCGCCCCAACCGCATTGACGATGGGCGGGTAACCAACTACCACGCGTACGTGTACTACGACCCGACTGTCTTTACCCCGGAAGCAGGTACTGACAACATCATCACTGCCGGCACGCTCTCGGATGGATGGACGGTTCGCAAGGCTGTCATCAATAAACCTGGTGAATTCGAGGTCGAGCTCGAAGAACCAACACATACCCGTCCCCTCCAAGGCATCGGCACGCTCTTCAAATTCAAAATGCGTGCGTACTTTAGTCCCAAGCTGGAAAGCGAGCTTGGCTGCGACTTCGATCCGACGGGTAGTTCATGCTGGGTGCTTGTTGATACGGAACCTGGCAAAGTCCAGCTTCCGCGGGTCTGCGCGTGGGACATGCGTCACGTTATCGTGAGCTTAGGGACCTTCCAGCTCCAGGACCCAGAACCCAATCCATCGGACGGTTCACACGTGGTAATTCGCTTTGGCGTCGGGTACGAAGCACCGACCCGCTTGCAACTCGTCAATTCGCTTGGTGATGTTGTCCGCACACCGGTTGATCAGGTCCTTGCACCGGGCGAATACGAAGTCAATCTCGATGTGAGTGACTTACCCAACGGTGCCTACTTTGTCCGCTTCACCAGCGGCCACTGGATTGCACCGACGAAAGCTCTTCTGCTGGCACGGTAACCACTCAATCGCGGATGCACTCACGCAAACGCCTCGCTCGTTGAGCGGGGCGTTTGCTATTTCGTAACGCAAACCATCACACGCGGTTGAGTAAATTGCATTCAGTTCATAGTAGTAGTGTTTCACTCACCGATTCGGAGCGTACCATGAATGTTCGATTCACTGTGCAATGGACCATCGTTCTGCTTGCCAGCACGATTGCAGCTACTGCCCAGACAAATCCTACCCCATTCGACCTGAGCACTGGGGATTATTCCCTGACTTCATGGGATGCAACCAATGGAGCTGGCACCTATCCGCCCAACATGGTCTTCCACATCTTCAACCGTGCCGATAACAACTTGCAACCCGACACAGCACAAGTTATTGGTAACTACACTGGCTCCTATAGCGCAACCAGCGGAACCCGGATCAATGGTCTCGGTACCGACGGGTTCGCCTTTCTCAATACCTCCAGCCCAGGTAATCTCGGCGCTGCAGTCTTGGCACTGAACACAACCGGTCGAGTCAACATCCGCATTTCGTGGAAAGCTGGGACGTTATCGTCCACGTTCACAGGTTTCCGTTACTATTCGATTCTGCTCCAGTATCGAGTAGGCACCACCGGCGCTTGGCAGACAGCAATCATCGGAACAGATACCGTTCAGTACAATGCCAACATTCAGGGAACAAGCGTTGTTGCTGAAACAGTGACGATGCCGACCTTCACACTTCCCTCTGCCTGTGAGAATCAATCGGTCGTTCAAATCCGCTGGCGGTACTATCAACGATACCCACAAACTTCCGGTAACCGCCCACAGCTCAAAGTTGACGACATTCTCGTGCAAAGCGATGCCAATACTGGTGTACCAACGAAGCTGGCTATTTCAACGATCACACCTGCATCACCTTCCCGCACTGCACCGTTTAGCGTAACCATTCAAACCTGGAACGACAACAACCAACCGCGGAATGTCCAGACGACCACCACCGTCGTGCTCGAGTTAGCATCCGGAACAGGAACACTAGGCGGCACATTGACAGCTACAATTCCTGCCGGCACGAATACGGTGACCATTTCTGGTGTCACGTATAGTGTTGCAGAATCGGGTGTTCAACTCCGCGTTCGACGAACAAGCGGAGATAATCTCGCCAGCGGTGTGAGTTCACCATTAACCGTCCTTCCTAACGCAACACAACTAACAGTCGAATCATTTCCTCAGTACACGTTTTCGGGATTAGCGCTCCCCTCGTTTACCGTCACTGCACGCCGGCCCGATGGAAGCATTGATACGCATTTCCCGTACCAGAGCACGTTGGTTGTCCAGAGCGGACCAGCCGCTGCGTCAGGAACGACAACCGTCGCCCATACCAACGGTGTGGCAATTTTTAGCAATGTGATTTTCAATACACCGGGAACATACACCATCGCATTTACAGCGAACAACCTGACAAGTGCGAGCTACGTTCTCACTGTCGTTGCGCACCCAAGCGTTACTGAGTTGATTTTGCCCCAGTACATGATCTCGTCGAATTCCAATACACGGATCCCCGTGTGGGCACTGATCCGACTTGACAACCTTCAAGCGAACACAACCTACCGCTATTTCGTCGGAGCGGACTCAGTCTCCCAAGTAACGACAACGATTGGCGCAGGGAACAATCTTCACTTCAACGCCAACACAGAAACCTTCAACTACACATCAACGCGCGACTTCATGGTAAGCGGTGGGTATTCCGAATTCCGGACCGGACCAGGCCAGACCAGCAAAACACTCTGGGTCAATCTTGTCGCCACCGCGAATGTGCGCTTTACCGAAGGGAACATGATGTATTGGCTGGTCACGATCCTCGATTCGAATCGCGCTATTCAAACACGGATGGTAACGACGCAGGGAACGCGTGCCCTCTACTTTGGGCCGCAATCAAACAAGGTCTCTGGGATGGTGGATTCGCTCAGTGGTATTCCAGCCAAGCGCATCATCTGCCTTTACGACGACATCACGGGCAGCTCGCGCCCAGTTGCAACTGCAATTGTTCAGGACGAAGGGACAACAGTTTTTAGCGCTGTTCCGTTCTACGCAGCAATTGACAGCTTAGTGGGAGCATTTGCAACCGTGGTCCCGAATTCTATTGCTGCAATCCGTCGGATCGAAGTTCGCGACCTTACAAGTGGTGCGCTCCTCAAGGCTTTTACCGATAGCGACGGTATCTGGGGCCAGGCCGATACCCGCACACCGTCGAGCGGTATCAATGCAACCAGCATCCACACGCCACAGGTCAAGCTACTGACTACTCTGGCGGGCCAGTCCATCTGTTTGCGTACCACGTTGTCGGTAAGCGTCTTTGTGCGTGGCTCCGATAGTGCTCGAATTGAAATCCTCCGCGACAACGACCCACCTTTCACAATTGCACGTGGTATCCTCCCGGGAACACGCACTATCGAGCTGGACATTCCGGACAATCTGGCTAGCTCAAGCAATACCTATCTGCGGATTGTCGACGACGCGCGTCCGGATGTGTTCGACATCACCGGACCGTTTACCCTCAACAAGCCACCGCGCCTTATTTCCCAGTCTCGGAGTCTCTCGCTCTGCCCTGGCGACAGCGTCACCCTCGTCGTTCTTGCCAGCGGTACCAACCTTCGCTACCAATGGGAAAAAGATGGTCAACCGCTGGCTGGCGCAACAACAAATGCACTGCACCTGAGCTATGTCAACGCCCGTAGCTCGGGTATTTACCGCTGCCGCATCTTAGGAAGTGGAACCTGCCCGAATGATTCAAGCGACCTTATTACGATCGCGGTTCGACCGGCTCTTACAATTGCGCGACACCCCGGCGTTGTGTATGCAGGGCTTGGAAAAACAGCGCAGCTCTCGACCGAAACCAGCGTCACCGATCCAATGGCAACCTATCAATGGTACCGTGGTTCAGCCCCGATCCTCGATAACAACCGCATCACGGGAAGCCGTACAGCAACGCTAACGATTCGAAATGTTCAGCAATCCGACTACGGAAACGATTACTACTGTGTGGTTACGACTCAATGTGGAGCAGTCAGCTCCGATACTGGTTCGCTCCGCTTTACCGGCATTGAGCTAACCTTCGACAATTCGACAATTACTGCTTGCGAAGGAGCTGAGGTGCGCATGGAAGTCGTAGCACACTCAACAAGTGGCTCTCCGCTGCAATACCAGTGGCGAAAAGATGGCATTCCACTCCAGGAATCAGCACGAATTCGTGGTACGACGGCGGCGCAACTAGTGATCACTCCAGTCACCGCAAGCGATACAGGCAGCTACACCTGCATTGTCACCGACCCCCAAAGCGGTGAGGTTCGTCAAACACTCGGCCGTCTGCTGCGCCTCCACCAGCCACCACGTATCCTCGCTCAGTCGCACGACACGCTCTACTGCATCGGAGACACGCTCACTCTCGCGATTCGGGTTGATCAGCGCGTTGCTGCCATACTGCTGGAGCGCTCCGATACATCGGTCATTCTCGCCAAGGATACCAGCACCTTTGCGTTGCGAATCGCCAATTATGACCATCGCATCGTAAGCGGGACCTATCGATTCCGGCTGGTGACTGCTTGCGACACGCTCAACTCCGACTCCTTCACTGTTGCATTCTATCCGGCTCCTCAGATTGTCACCCAACCGCGCGAATCGGTACAGTTGCTCGAAGGTTCCACCCTTGTTCTGGGTATTGAAGCACAAGGACTTCCCGGAGAGCAACTGCGATACCGTTGGTACAAAGATGGCACGCCACTTCCAGACTCGATTGCAAGCGGACCGGTACTCACCATCCAGAACGTAACAGTCGCAGACCGCGGGCAGTACTATTGCGTCGTGACTGGCTATTGTGGAGATACGGTTCACTCGCGCCCAGCAACCGTTGACATTCTCTCGACCGCAGACGAACCCAACACTCTTGCACTGACGCTGTACCCACAACCGGCAAGCGATCAACTCTTCATTGCTGGCATCGCTCATGCCGATCATCTTGCGATTGTAGATGTTCTCGGTCGCACTTTGGTTCAGCGCTCTCTTGTTGCCACTACCGAACCATCGGCTGGTGATGCAATAGCGGTGAACGTTGGAATGCTACCCAGCGGTATCTATCGGCTCTTGGTGTATCGTAACGGCGTTCTCATCGGCAATCAGCATGTAGTCATCGAGCGATAGTCAATGAACATGGGGCGACAATCATCGCTGGTTCGACATTTGCGCACAGCTACTGCAGTTGTGGCCATTTTCCTCACGGCAGCGGCAGTAACTGTTGCACAGCAAGTGGTCGTTAGCGAATACTACAACGATAACCCACCACAGGAGTGGACCGAGATTCTAGTCACCCAGGACAACGTAGACCTCCGTGGTTGGGTTGTTACCGATAATAACGCATCCCAAACCTCGCGGCAAGGTGGGGTGCGCTTTCGCAACATCCCGTATTGGCAGCACGTCCGTGCAGGTACCATCATCGGAATCTGGCATCGAGATTACCTTTCAACGTCGCCCCAGGACCTCGATACCGCAATGGCGGATGGACGCGTCATGCTTGCCAAAAACGACATGCGATTTTTCGAGCCCTATGCTTCGCCCGACGTGCAGTTTCCCGATGCACCGATGAACTTAGCCCAAGAGGGCGACATCATGGAAATTCTCGATGCCAATGGAAACCATGTGCACGGGCTCGGTCATCGCACAACACCGGGGTCGTACTGGATTGCAATGCCGGAACCGAAGCTCAACACTGCCTCGGCGCTCAACAACGGGCAGAGCAATCGTGTTTTCCCGGGTAGTATGCTCAGCCAGTACAACGGGCAACATGGCGCTCCCCTTTCTGAAGCTTGTGCCGTCAACATCACACGGACATTGCCGAATAAATCCTGCACCTCTACTGCATCGAATTGGGAGTTTTGGCATAGCCTGCGGCGTCCAAGCTGGGTTTCGCCACAACTGCAAGCAACGGTCAACCCAACCAGTGTTCAACTGACATGGAATCCCGCCAGCGACCCCTATCCACAGGACGGATTGAGTGGTTATCTGATCGTGCGCGATAGCAGTGGACAGGAATTTCTTCCAGAGCAAGGCCGTATCTACCGCGATGGCGAACGCATAGGCTCGACAATAATACTGACACATCTCCCCTCGACAGCAACCAGCTACACCGATCCTGTAGTTCTGACCTGTGGTGTCACCTACAGCTACCGTGTTTTTGCCTTTCGCTTTGCTCAGGATGACGAATACGGTGCCTACCCCCCACCACAATCAACTCGTGGCAGACAATACAACACGTCTGTGTTTGGGGCCGTGACAGCGCTCAAGCAAGTCGAACCAGGACCATCTCTCCAAACCAACGGCTCCCCCACGACATTTTGCGATGGTGGCAGCATCACGCTTTCTGTCCCAAGCATTCCCCCGGGTTATGCCGCTCAGTGGTTACGGAATGGCGCAGCAATCAACGGCGCAACAAGTACGGCCTATCGGGCAACGACAAGCGGTGAATATCGGCTGCGCTTGCAACGACCTGATGGTTGCTTCGTACTGAGTGATTCCGTTGTTATCACGGTTCATCCAACACCAACAGCGACAATCTTCCCCCGCTCACGAGTAGAGCTCTGCCAGGATTCATCCCTACTTCTCCAATCAACCTTCATCGAAGGGTGGCGTTACCAGTGGTACCGCGATGGCACTCCCATCAACGGTGCTACAAGCGCAGCTTACCTTGCCACTGCAGCCGGTAGCTATACCGTTGAGATCACCAATGAATTCGGTTGCCTTGCCCGCTCCGAGCCGACAACGATTGAGGTGATTCGTTTGCAACTGGAGCTTTCCCAACGGCAGGTACAGTTTCCACCACTGAGCGGTTGCGAGTCGGTTCGTGAATTCACGCTGACCGTGCGCAACCAGTCGAGTTTCCCAGTCGAACTCCGCCGCGCATTCGAACCACAGCATTTCTTCTTGGTTACACCGTCTCTCCCGGTACAGCTTCAACCGGGAGAAGAGCGCTCTATCACACTCCGTTTTGCACCAACAGTAACCGGAACCTGGAATGATAGTATCGGCATTGAAGTTCAACCGTGCGGTCTTATTGGCTGGATTGCTGTGCAGGGTTCAAAAAGCGGCGCTGCCGGAGCACTCTCAACCCAAACAGCACTCAAAGACGTTGGCGTTGTCGCTCGCTGCAATGGTGTAGCGACGCCACGTGTAGATTCCCTCGTTATTACTGCAAGTGGCGACCTCACTGTCGAAAGCATTCGCATTGGTGCTCCATTTCGGTTGGGGAGCGGTTTTCCGTCAACATTTCCCATGCGTGCAGGACAATCCCAGACGATACCCATTGAATTTGCTCCATCCCTTGACCGACCGTACGCAACCGACATTACGATCGCCTACACTTCCGCACAGTGCCACGATTCGTTGATCATCCCGCTGCGGGGTACCTTGACCACACCTTTCATAGCGCTTTCGGCACACGACATCACCTTTCCAACACTCGATTCCTGTTCAGCAATCTTTGCTGACACCATCATCACACTGTACAACACATCCCTGGCGCCGATCGAAATCGAACAACTTGGCGATGAGCAAGTGCAGATTGTCCAACCCACCCCATCCCCAACGCTAACAATTCTGCCGAAAGACTCACTTCAACTTCGCATTCGCTACAGCCCTAATGGCTACACACCAACAGCACAGCGATTGACCATCCTGTTCGGCGACCAGCGATGCACGCAATCGGAGGTGCTCGTCGTTCGTGGCATGCGAGTCGGAAGCACAGTAACTGTTAGCATTGCGACAATCAGCTTTACACCATTGCTTCGCTGCAGGGATACTACGGTAAGTTCTAGTCTCTGGCTTGACGTTGCAAGCATCCCTTCGAATACGGCGGGTGTATCCATTGCGTCGATCTCTTCGACAACCGAGTGGCTCCAATCCTCGCTTGTTCCAGGAATGCTCAGCGATGGGCGGCATCCGTTCACCATCACCGTTGACCCAAGACGGCTCCCCCTTGGTCAGTCCACAGCAACACTTTCGATTCGCATTGAGCCATGCAACCGAATTCTCACCGTTGGAGTCACTGCGACTGCTGAGGACCTCGAGCTTGGCTTTGCGGAAGCAGCGCTGAGCGATACGCTCATCGTCAACGTTGGAGATGTCCCCATCGGTAGTTCGGTGACCCGCACAGCGACAGTCACGAACAGTTCAGCCTATTCCCTTCGCTTTGCTTCGCTTGGACAGCTACCGTCTTGGCTTGAGCTGAGTGCGCCGTTCTTACCACCGAACATGCTGGCAGCGCAAACCTCGCAACAAGCCACAATTCGCATCACTCCCCAACAAGAAGGAGCAATAGCCGATACCGTGGTCTTCGATGTGCTCGATCCATGTCCGCGGCGATTGATTCTCATCGTCACTGGTCGTGCTATTCGCGAAAACGTGGGCCCAGCCCCCATCGCACTTGGTGTCATCATCCCCGAAACCATTACCGCATCTCCAGGCGACCAGGTACGCTTCAGCATTCGCATCGAAGGGGTCACGCGTCCAGTTGTAACAAGCAGGTTGGAGCTGCCAATTCTTTTCGATCGCAGCCTGTTTGCCGTTGAGCAACTTGTCCCTGGCACTGCATTGCAGGACGGCACACTCACCGGCACTTCTTCTCCCGATGGATACCGCTTGCTCATCACCAATGCGGCAGTCAATCAGTCCGGACCAATCGCCTATCTCGATGGGCGTGTCTTGCTGGGTGCTGTTCGGGAAACTGCACTCTTGCCCGACAGTGCACGGATTGTTACCAGCGACAGCATTATCACCATCGCAACTGTCCAGCCTGGATGGTTACGGCTGGAAGATCGCTGCAATCTCGACTCACGGCTTATCCGTCTTGGTAGTACGACACAGCTGATGCTGCAGAAGGATGATTCGCAACTTACCATCCTCCTCGACCAAGTGATGTCTGCTGATGCGCAGATTTCGCTGTTTGATGTAAGTGGACGTGTGGTGCAAAGCATCTTCCGTGGCCACTTGAGCCGTGGCCAACACGTATTCACCATTCCCCTGGCACGGTTGCCGCAGGGCGCCTTTCTGCTGCTCTACTCCAGCCAAGACATCACTCGAAGCATGTTGTTTGTCAACAACTGAACTGCTCAAGCCTTCCGTATATTTGCAGCCGAATTGCATGCTACTGGTATGGGCAAGTGTGCCCTTTTTTTGTTCGTGTTTGAACCCATGCGCAAGCAGAACATTCGTCATGAACTTCCCGAGACAACCGTCGAGCGTATCCGTGCCATCTGTCACCAGCATCAAGCGGAACTGATAGACTACACTGTGCGCGGTACGACGGGATCAATCATCATCGAACTGTTTATTGACAACCGCGACGGCGTCACCCACGATCTTTGCCAGGCCATCAGCACCGATATTGAACCGTTGCTCGAAAGCGATCCAGCACTGTCGGCGGTGGTACGACTGGACGTCTCGTCTCCAGGCGTTGATCGTCCACTGATTTACCCATGGCAGTACATCAAACACAACGGCAGGTTGCTTCGTGTCACCACGCTACAGAACGACACCTATTCTGGTTACTTGCGCTCGGTAAGCGATGCGGCCATCACACTCGAAAGTACCGCCGGTGTCGTCACGCTTCCCTTTACCGACATCAAGCAAGCCGTCGTTCAACTTGAATGGTAGCACCACCTTTTTACGATCATCATGCCACGCAAAAAAACACAATCGAAGGTCAATAAGAAAGACATCATCGCAGCATTTGTCGAAATCGCCAAGGAGCGCGGCATTGACCGCGACTTGATTCAGGGCAAGTTCGAGGATATGCTACGCATTCTGGTCCGCAAAAAGTATGGCGAAGATGCCGAGCCCGATATCATTGTCAACATGGATCGTGGCGACATCGAAATCTACCTGCCACGAACGGTTGTCAACTATGTTCTGCACCCCGCCCGCGAAATTTCACTCAGCGAGGTCCGCCGTCGCACGGAGGGCACAGACGAAACCTACGAAGTCGGCGATGAATACATCGAAGAAATCTCGCTCGATAACATCAGCAAAGAGTTTGGGCGCCAACTCATCATGCATGCCAAGCAGGTGCTCAGTCAGCAACTCCGCGACATCGAGAAAAACAACATCTTCCTCGAGTACGAACAGAAGATTGGTGAAATCATCGTTGGCGAGATCTATCAAATTCGACGGAACGAAATCCTCATTCTGCACAACAAGCATGAAGTGCGAATGCCCGCCGAGGAACAAATCCCCACGGAGCGCTACAAGAAGAATTCCACCATTCGTGCTATCATCAAAGAAGTTCGTCGGGCATCTCCATCGAGCATGCCAGACATTATTGTTTCCCGTGCCGATGAGCGCTTCTTAGCTCGACTCTTCGAAATCGAAATCCCCGAAGTCTATGATGGGATTGTCGAAATCAAAGCAATTGCTCGTGAGCCTGGTGAGCGTGCAAAAGTTGCTGTCATTAGCTACGATGATCGTGTTGATCCCGTCGGCGCATGTATCGGCATGAAGGGAATCCGAATCAATGCAATTGTTCGCGAAGTTTCGGGCGAGACCATTGACGTCATCGAATGGAGCGACGATCCAGTAACTCTAATCGCTCGGGCACTATCACCGGCGAAGGTGCGCCAGATTCAGGTTGACACCGAAAACAAAACCGCTACCGTCACGGTCCCCGATGATCAAGTCTCGTTAGCGATTGGTCGCAACGGCCAGAATGTTCGCTTGGCGTCACGCTTGACTGGCTACACGCTCACTCTCGTCAAAGAAGGAAGTGAAGACATCGAGCTTATCGAATTCCGCGACGATATCGGACGTGAGCTCTACGAACACATCATCGAAGCGCACATTGACACAGCACGAGAGTTCCTCGATGCCGATCTGAAAAAGCTCCTCCGCATACCCGGCATGACACCGGAGCGCTTGTTGGCAATTCGAAAGATCATCCTCGAGGAATTCAACGAAAAAGAACTCCCCGACATCAAAGAACGCATCGAAATCGCGCAAATCCAGCTCGAAGAAGCTGCCGAGAAATCCTCCGCCGATCTTGGTGACGAGATCGAGGAAATGTTCAACGAGTACGAAGTCGAAGCCTTCGACGAATCCGACGAAGAGGAAGGCTTCACAGCCTCAGACGAGGCTTCAGCTCCACGCGACGAAGAGTAATGGCAATCATCAATTCAGCGCAGCGTCTTTGACTGTGCATCATCTTTTCCAAGACCCCCATGTCCCAATCGCTGCAAGAGCGCAAACTGTTCAAGGTCGCTAAGCACTTCAACATCTCCAAAGAGGAGATCGTTGAGTACCTCAAGGCAAAAGGCTTTAGCGTCCAAAACAAACCCAGCTTCGAGCTCGATGACGACATGCTCGAAGCAGTCGAAGGCCATTTCGCAAAGGAAGCCAAGCAAGCCGAGCGTATTCGTACGAAGTTAGAACAGTTCGAGCTCCACCGCTCCCCCACGAAGAAAGAGCAGACACCCGCACTTACCGAACCACAGAAAACCGATGGTGCACCTGCTACAACCACTGCACCAGAGGAACCAGCACCAGAACCACAGGAAGAAATTCCCTCGCCGCCAGCAGCAATACCTGACGTCGAACCAGAGCAGATCGAGCCAGTCCAGCTGACTGCTGCTGACGAGCTCTCTGCCGAAGTACAAGTAGCAGAACCAGTACAACTGGTCGAACCCGAGCTAACCGTAGAAAGCACAGTACCGGTCGAATCCCAGGCAGCGGTGGAGGAACTTGGCGCAGCGGAAGAATCGGCACTAATACCGCCCGAAACAGCATCCATCGAAGAAACCGAGCAGGTTGCAGCGGTCACCGCAGAGCACACAGACGAAGTACCCTCCCGCGAAGATGCTGGCGCTCTGGTAACAGAGGCGCAGGCCGCAACCGAACAAGAGGAAGCCCAGCAAGAATTGCCCGTTGAATCCCCCACCGAAGCAGACGAAGCATCCGACACCAAACGGCGACGACGCGTCTCGAACGTCATTGCAACATCCGAACCAGACTCCCCTTCCACATCATGGAAGCTGCGAGGGCTTACGGTCGTTGGAAAAATCGAGCTCCCCGTCGAACAACCACGACGCGGGCGTCGCTCCGCAAAACCACAAGACAAGCAACAACAAGCTGGCAAGCAGCAAGAACGCACCGAACGGCAGAAAACCCGACCCAAACAACAACCACCAACAGCAACGCCCTCCAAACGCAAAGAAAAAGCAGCCGACGAGCAACAGGATACTGCGATCACGCTCCCAGCATCGCAGCCACTCAAGCTCAAGGACAAAAAGAGCACAACTGCCAAAGACAGCTTCTTTGCTAGCGAGGATAAGGCTCAGAAAAAACGCAAACCGCTACGGGAGATGATCGCCGAAGAAGAAGTCGAACGCGCCATTCGGGAGACACTTGCCGGGATCGAGGAAGAGGCGCGAATCAAGAGCAAGATCAAAAAGCAGAAAAAACAGCAGCGTGAAGAACGTCAGCAACGCCGTATCGAACAGCTGCAGCAAGAACATGGCATCCTTCGCATCACTGAATATTGCACAACGGCCGAGCTGGCGAATTTCCTCAACGTTTCCCCTGCGGAAATCATCAGCAAATGTTTTGCGCTGGGCTTGATGGTCAGCATCAATCAGCGTCTCGACCGAGACACCATCCAGCTCATCGCCAGCGACTACGGCGTCACCGTCGAATTCTTGAGCGATAAAGAAATCACCCTCGAAGAGGAAACGCTGCCCGATCCACCGGAGATGCTTGTTCCTCGCCCGCCGATCGTGACGATTATGGGGCATGTTGACCATGGGAAAACATCGCTGCTCGATTTCATTCGCAATTCGAACATAGTCGCTGGTGAAGCTGGCGGGATCACCCAGCATATCGGCGCTTACAAGGTCGTGCTTCCAAACGGCAAATCCATCACCTTCCTCGATACACCAGGCCACGAAGCCTTTACTGCTATGCGTGCACGCGGCGCCCAAGTTACCGACATCGTTGTCTTGGTCGTCGCTGCAGACGATAGCGTCATGCCACAAACAGTCGAAGCAATCAGCCACGCTCAAGCAGCAAACGTCCCGATCGTCGTTGCAATCAACAAAATCGACAAAGACACTGCCAACCCCGACCGAATCAAGCAACAGCTTGCCGACCATGGTATTCTCGTCGAGGAATGGGGCGGCAAGTATCAATGTGCGGAAATTTCAGCCAAGAAGGGAATCAATGTTGATGTACTTCTGGAAAAAATCCTCCTCGAAGCTGAGCTGCTCGACTTGAAAGCAAATCCACAGCGTCCGGCTATCGGTACCGTCATCGAAGCACACGTTGACAAAGGGCGCGGGAACGTCGCAACGGTTCTCGTGCAGAACGGGACGCTCCATCATGGAGATGCATTCATCTGTGGTCAGTACTTCGGACGTATCCGCGCGATGTACGATGAGCGGGGCAACCGCGTCACGGATGCTCCACCCTCGACACCGGTCCAGGTGACTGGATTCGATGGACTCCCAGAGGCCGGAGACAAACTTGTGGTCTCCACCGACGAAGACAAACTTCGACAGATAGCCCAACAGCGACAAATTCTGCGCCGCGAACAGCAATTGCGGCAAATGCGCCGAGTTTCACTCGACGAGATTTCGCAACGCATGAAAGCTGGTGGCCTCAAGGAACTGCGCATTGTTCTCAAAGCCGATGTGAGCGGTTCGCTCGAAGCGCTCACCGATGCCTTGCAGAAACTGAGCACCAGCGAAGTTACCATTTCGATTATCCACCGAGCCGTTGGAGCCATTACGGAAAGCGACATAATGCTCGCTGCTGCGTCGGATGCTATCGTCGTTGGCTTCCAAGTTCAGTTGCCAGCTGCAGTCCGAAAGATTGCCGAGCGCGAAAGCGTTGATGTGCGGCTCTACTCGATCATTTACGACGCAATCAACGAAATCCACCTTGCGCTCGAAGGTCTGCTCTCGCCCGAAATCAAAGAAGAAGTCGTCGGCCGCGCTGAAGTTCGTCAGGTCTTCCGCATCAGCAAAGTTGGTAGTGTCGCCGGGTGCTATGTCCTATCGGGCACAATCAGCCGCAACGATAAAGTTCGCGTCATCCGCGATGGATTTGAAATCTACAAAGGCACAATCAGCTCCCTCAAGCACCTCAAAGATGATGTCCGCGACGTACGCCAAGGATTCGAGTGTGGATTGACCGTCAGCGGCTTCAACGACTACGCCGAAGGCGATATTATCGAAGCCTATCGCATTACAGAAGTCCAACGAAAACTTAGTCAGTAGGCTTGCCTATGTCGTTTCGTCCAGAGCGTGTCGCACGGGAAATTCAACGTATTCTGAGCCAGCCAATCAGCGAGTTTGCATCAGGGAATGGCGGTGGATTCGTCACGCTGACCGACGTCAAAGTCTCCCCGGATCTCTCCGTCGCGAAGTTGTATGTCAGTGTGTTTGGCAATTCGCTCGGTGGTGAGCGGATTGTTTCGTTGCTCAACGAGAAGGCGTCAGAGTTCCGCGCACTTGTTGCGCAGTTGCGGTTGAAGGTCATCCCTACGCTTCGTTTCTACCTCGACGCCACGCTCGACGCGATGGAACGCATCGAGCAACTCCTGAAAGCAAACGATTCAACCTCCGAGCACCGAGACCAGGAATGATTCCACTGCTGAGCAGACAGACAACAGATCCTCTGACATGGCAAGCATCGCTTGCCGAAAGTGGTGGCGCAATCCTTGTAGATAAGGCTACCGGCTGGACGTCGTTCGACGTTGTCGCAAAGCTGCGCCGGATGCTTTCCATCAAAAAAATTGGGCATGCAGGCACGCTCGACCCTATGGCCACAGGGTTATTGATTGTCTGCGTCGGTAAAGCAACAAAACGTGTGGCAGACTTCCAAGAACTCGACAAAGAATATTTCGTCGAAATCAAGCTCGGTGCACGTACTGCCAGCGACGATGCCGAAACTCCGGAACAAGATCACCGCCCCATCGAGCATCTGTCGGACGTCGAAATTATTCGTGTCGTCGAATCATTTGTTGGAACTATTGAGCAGTATCCGCCTGCATACTCAGCAGTTCACGTTGGCGGTAAGCGGCTCTACTCGATGGCTCGGCGTGGTGAGGAGCTTCCACCTCTCCCCGCAAGGACAGTGACAGTCTTCGCGATAACCAATATCGAACTGGCACGACCACTTGTCCGTTTCCAGGTTCGATGCTCAAAAGGGACGTACATTCGTTCCCTGGCGCGGGATATTGGCGTAGCTCTCGGTGTCGGTGCATACGCGACTGCATTGCGGCGGACGTCCATCGGACCATACCACGTTGACGATGCGCTCACGATTTCCGAATTGAATTCGTACTTCCAAGCTTCTCATGCAGACCTATCGCTCAATCGGTGACGTCCCCTTCGACCGACATTCGGTTGTTACTGTAGGCACGTTCGATGGTGTGCACGTTGGGCATCGAGCAATTATTGAACGGATGCAGCTCTATGCGCGGGAGCATGCTGCTCGAACAGTGATTGTCACCTTCGATCCGCACCCACGGCTGGTGCTGACGCGTTCGTCGCAACCACCGATTGGGTTATTGACAACACTATCGGAGAAACATGCACTGTTGCAGCAGCTTGGCATAGACATCTTAGTGGTGCTGCCGTTCACGTTCGAGTTTGCACAGACACCAGCCTCCGAGTTTGTCCAGAGGGTTCTTGTCGAGCGCATTGGCGTCGAGCATCTTGTAATTGGCCACGACCATAGCTTCGGGAAAGATCGTGCCGGCAACGAGGAACTCCTCCGTCGCCTTGGCGAGCAATTTGGCTACAGTGTCGAGCGCGTTGACCCAGTAAGCCTCGACGGCGAAGTTGTCAGCAGCACCAAAATCCGTGCGGCGCTCGAGAATGGACAGCTCGAAAAGGCGAACCTGATGCTCGGCTATACGTACAGCGTCGAAGGGATCGTCGTGCACGGCGATGGCCGGGGTCGGCGGCTGGGCTATCCAACAGCCAACATCGAACTTCTCGATCCCCATAAATTGCTCCCGGCCTCTGGTGTCTATTGCGTGTCGGCGCTCCTGGATGGATTGCAGCGGAAGGGCATGGCAAATATTGGTGTGCGCCCGACGTTTACCGATTCTGCTCACCTGCGGCTGGAAGCGCATTTTTTCGACTACAGCGGATACTTATACGACCAGAAAATCGTCCTACGCTTCCACAAGTACGTGCGGGCTGAACGCAAGTTCGAAAGCGTTGACATGTTTTGGTCACAGCTCCGCGATGACCGTGACTGCTGTGAACACTATTTTGCAACCTCATCGTGAGTTTTGTTTCACTATCGTTCCATTGTCCGATGCTCACAAAAGAGCGTAAAGCAGAATTGATCGCACACTTTGGCGGTTCGCCAACGAATACCGGTTCGCCGGAAGCACAAATCGCCCTGTTGACTGAGCACATCAATCAACTCACCGAACACTTGATGGTCCACAAAAAAGATCATCATAGCCGGCGTGGATTGATCGGTTTGGTCAACAAGCGGCGTCGCTTGCTCAAGTACCTCCAACAAACTAACATCGAGCGTTACCGCAAGATTATCGAAGAACTCAACCTGCGGAAATAACGCCAGCAATTTGTCCTCTGACGATAGCAACCGACAGATTTTGTTGAACCCAATTGACCTGTAGCAGAATGGGAATTGTCCGCGTCTCCTGTGAGCTTGGCGGTAAAGAGTACTCTCTTGAAACTGGGCGGTTTGCAAAGCTTGCCGACGGCGCCGTCATGGTCCGGTTCGGCGAGACGATGGTGCTGGTCACTGTTTGTGCTAGTGCTGATGTTCGCCCCGATGTCAACTTCCTTCCGCTCACCGTCGAGTATCGAGAAAAGTCCTCGGCAGCGGGAAAAATCCCCGGGAGTTTCTTCCGCCGCGAGGGTCGGCCGACCGAGAAAGAAATCCTCTCGGCGCGGTTGATTGATCGTCCCATTCGACCAATGTTTCCCGACGGATGGCGCGCCGATACCCAAATTGTCGCTACGGTCTTTTCTGCCGATGATCAGAACGAACCGAATTCGCTTGGGATGGTCGGTGCCTCTGCAGCATTGCTGCTGTCCGACATACCATTCGAAGGGCCAGTTTCTGAGGTTCACCTCGGACGCATCAACGGTCGCTTCATCGTCAACCCAACCTACCAAGAGCTGGAAGTGTCGGACATGGAAATCACCGTCGCCGGCACCGACGACTCGATCGTTATGGTCGAAGGAATGGCCAAGGAAATCAGCGAGGACGATTTCGTCGCTGCGCTCGAATTTGCTCATGACAACATTCGCATCCTCAACGCCCTGCAACGGGAACTGCTGGAGAAAGCTGGTGGCGGCAAACGTCCGCACCGCCAGCCCCAAGCGATCGAATGCCCCGATGAGTTGAAACGATTCATCCGCGAGCGAGTAACCGAACCGCTCCGCGAACTAATTTATTCGGCATCCACGAAAGAGCAGCGCAGTGAATTTCGCAAAAAGCTTCTCGACGAGACCGTCCTTGCGGTCCAGCAGTTCGTTCTCGAGCACGATGAATTTGCCCAACTTCCGATCATCCAGCTCACCAACACCGTCACCAGCGATGTTGAGTACGAGCTGATGCGAGAGATGATCTTGACGGAGGGACGCCGGCTCGATGGCCGGGGTCCGACTGACATCCGTCCCATCACATGCGAGGTAGGGCTACTGCCACGCACTCACGGATCGGCGCTCTTTACCCGCGGCGAGACGCAGAGCCTAACGACTGTGACGCTGGGCACAAAACAAGACGAGCAGATCGTTGATGGACTGCTCCCCACCTACGAGCGCCGCTACATGCTTCACTACAACTTTCCCCCCTACTCCACGGGTGAAGTTGGTCGAATGACGGGGGTCTCCCGTCGTGAAATCGGGCATGGAAATCTTGCCGAACGCGCACTGCAACCGCTCATTCCCAGCGAAGAAGAGTTTCCCTACACAATCCGGATTGTCTCCGACATTTTGGAATCGAATGGCTCCTCGTCCATGGCGACAGTCTGCGCTGGATCGCTTGCCTGCATGGATGCGGGCATTCCCATCAAAAAGCAAGTCGCAGGCATTGCGATGGGGCTCATCACCGATGGGGATCGGGTTGCGATTTTGAGCGACATCTTGGGCGACGAAGATCACCTCGGCGACATGGATTTCAAGGTCGCCGGCACCGCCGATGGCATCACCGCATGCCAGATGGACATCAAAATCAAAGGACTGTCGTTGGAGATCGTCCGTCGTGCCCTCGAACAAGCGCGGCAAGGACGGATGCACATCCTACAAATCATGAACGAATGCATTGACAAACCACGCGCAGAACTTTCCCGCTACGCACCGCGGCTGACGACGATCAAAATCCCGGTCGAGGCGATCGGAACAGTCATCGGTCCTGGTGGTGCAACGATCCGGGAAATCACGCGCCAAACCAACACTGAAATCAACATCGAAGAAGATGGCACCGTCGTCATTGCAGCCGTCAACCAAGAAAATGCACAAATGGCCATTGACTGGATCAAGGGGCTCACGCGTGAACCAGAGCTGGGTGAAGTGTATCACGCAAAGGTGAAAGAAGTCCGTGAAGGTTTAGGGGCAATCGTCGAGTTTCTCCCCAAGAAACAAGGGCTGCTGCATATTTCACAAATCGCACACGAGCGCGTCCACAACATCCTCGACTACATCAAGCCTGGCGACATTGTCGAGCTCAAGCTCATCGAGATTCAACCGGACGGGAAATTCCGTCTGAGCCGGAAAGCATTACTCCCTCCACCGGAGCATGTCACCGATGGTGATAGCGGTGATTCCAGCCAGCGCTCGATGCATTCTCGCCAAGGTCCGATGCGTCGGCAGCACTCCTCCCCTCGCCCTCCACATCGCGGCGGCGGACGGCGATCATAGCGCCCCTGGCATCCTCATCAGTATTCGTGCCCGGAGCGGGATTCGAACCCGCACGCTCCTTCCGGAGCCCAGGATTTTAAGTCCTGTGCGTCTGCCGTTTCGCCATCCGGGCTACCTGCCTGCAAAGATAGAGAGCCCCGTCCACAACCGACGGGTTATTTTCGCTGCACCCAATACCAGAGACAACCCCACGAGCCTGCAATGTCCGACTTTGTCCATTTGCATAACCATTCACATTACTCGCTCCTGGATGCCATCGCAACACCAGATCAACTCGTTGCTGCTGCTGCTGCCGACGGCCAACCTGCTGTCGCGCTGACCGATCATGGCGTCATGTTTGGATGCATGGAGTTTCTGTTCGCAGCAAAAAAGCGTGGAATCAAACCGATCATCGGTTGCGAGATGTACTTGGCAACGGGTTCGCGTTTCGACCGAACACCGACAGACCGCAATACCAATACCCGGAACTATCACCACCTTGTCCTGCTCGCCAAGAACGAGACTGGTTACCGCAACCTCTGCAAGCTCGTCTCGCTTGCACACACGGAGGGCTACTACTACAAGCCACGCATTGACCGCGAATTGCTCGCACAATACCACGAGGGCTTGATCGCGTTGAGCGCATGTTTAGCAGGCCCGGTCAATGCACCATTGATCCGTGGAGATTTTCAAACTGCCTATGATACCGCTCGATGGTTCAAAGACATTTTCGGGGGGGATTGGTACATCGAACTCCAGCATCATGGTCTCCCCGAGGATGCTATCGTTCTTGAGCATGCGCCACGCATTGCAAGGGAACTTGGCATCGAGATGGTCGCAACCAACGATTGTCACTACATTGCACCCTCACACGCGATTGCACACAACGTTCACCTCCTCATCAAAGACGCCACGGCTTCCACTGCAGGCACATTCGACATCACCGAGCTCCGGTATCGCGTGCCCGGATTCTACTTCAAGACAGCCGACGAGATGAAGGCGCTCTTCCGCGACTTCCCCAGAGCGATCGAAAACACGCTCGCAATCGCAGAAAAAATTTCGTTCGAGCCTTCGTTTGCTCCTAAGATGCCGGTGTTCCCCATCCCAGAAGATTCAAGCGCCAATACACTCGACGAGTACCTTGAAGAACTGGCATTCCGCGGTCTGGAGCGCCGCTATTCGACGATCACCGAAGACATCCGGGAACGATTGACTTTCGAGTTGAGCGTGATCAAGCGGATGGGGTACTCGGGCTACTTCCTCATTGTTCAGGACTTCATCGCAGCAGCTCGCAAGCGCGGCATCAGCGTTGGACCGGGGCGTGGATCAGCGGCTGGTTCCCTTGTTGCGTATGCGCTGGGCATTACCAACATTGATCCACTCAAACACGACTTGCTCTTTGAGCGGTTTCTCAACCCCGATCGGGTGTCGTTACCCGATATTGACGTGGACTTCAACGACGAGCGCCGCGACGAAGTCATCGAGTATGTTCGGGACAAGTACGGTGCCGATGCTGTCGCTCAGATCATCACTTTTGGGACGCTCTCGGCACGGCAAGTGATCAAAGACGTTGGGCGTGTGTTGGGAATCTCCCCATCAACGATCAGCGCCATCACCGAAAAGATACCAGTGGTACTAGGGAAAGTCACCAAACTCAGTGAAGCGCTCAACCTTCCCGAACTCCGCTGGCTTCGTGATAGCGACGATCCGAAACTTCAACAGCTTGTCGAATACGCACTCGTCCTTGAAGGATTAGCCCGCAACACCTCGGTCCATGCAGCTGGCGTCGTCATTGCACCCGGACCGATCACCGACTACGTGCCGATCTACAAAACGCCTTCGACCAATCCGACAACCCAGTACACAATGAAGGAACTCGAAGCAGTCGGATTGCTCAAGATGGACTTCCTGGGGCTTGCAACGCTGTCCATTATTGACCGCACCTTGGAGCAAATCAAAGCCAACTACGGCATCACTATTGACATTGATGCAATAGACTTCAATGACCAGCAAGTCTACGATATGCTCGGTCAGGGGCACACGCTGGCAGTCTTTCAGTTTGAGTCGGAGAAAATGACTGAGTACTTGTGCCAACTCAAACCGCGTAACCTCGAAGAGCTCACGGCAATGAACGCGCTCTACCGGCCTGGTCCGATGGATAACATCCCGGAGTTCATTGATCGGAAGTTTGGTCGGAAGCCGATCGAATACCTGCATCCTCTGATGGAGCGCCGATTGAAAAACACCTATGGCATCATCGTTTACCAAGAGCAGGTGATGCAACTGGTGCAGGACTTAGCCGGATTCACCCTTGCACAAGCTGACACCCTGCGGCGTGCAATGGGAAAAAAAGACGATAAGCTCATGGCACAGCAGCGACAAGCATTCATCGAAGGCGCTCAGCGAACCAATGGCATCGAGCCCACATTGGCTGGTGAGATATTCGACCTGATTCAAAAGTTTGCTTCGTACGGGTTCAATAAGTCACACTCGGCAGCCTACGCCTACCTTGCCTACCAAACAGCTTGGCTCAAATGCCATTACACAGCAGAATTTTTGGCGGCAAATATGACTGCTGAGCTTGGGAAGCTCGATAAAATAAATGCACTCATTGCCGAAGCAAAAAAGTTCGGCATTACCGTTCTGCCGCCCCACGTGAACCAATCGAACACCACCTTCCGCGCAACATCGCCAACGACAATTGTCTTCGGTTTGGCTGCGATCAAAAACGTCGGTATTCCTGCGGTTGAATCCATCATCAAAGCTCGCGAAGAAGGCGGACCCTTTCGCTCCCTGTTCGACTTCTGCAAGCGGATTGATACACGTCTGGTCAACAAACGCGCACTCGAGGCTCTCATTGCCAGCGGTGCACTCGATGGTTTGGGTGGACATCGCGCGCAGTTGATGGCAGCACTCGATTCGGCACTCGACTTTGCAAAATCGGCTGCAGCATCAGTCACGAAGGGGATAGAATCACTTTTCGGCAGTGATACAATGGGTCTTGTCGAACCATCATTGCCGGAGATCGAGCCATGGTCAAAAGAAGAGCTCCTCCGCCACGAGCATCAGGTTCTCAACTTCTTCATCTCCGGCCACCCACTCGACAATCATGCTCACCTTGTGCGCGCAATGGCAACAATCCACTTGGGCCGGGTCGAGAGTGCCTCCAGCGGGAACACCGTACGCTGTTGCGGTCTGGTCACCAACGTTAGCACCCGTCTCGACAAGAGTGAGCGCACTTTCGCCATTGCAACAATCGAGGACTACACGGGCACGGGAGAACTTATCCTCTGGAGCTCTACCTATGAGCAGTACTCGAACCTACTCGAAGATGGTACTATCATCGTAGCTATGGGCAAGCTCGACCTTCGCGACGACAGCGCTCAACAACCACGGATTATCGTCGAGCAGCTTTTCAGTCTCGAACAGGCATACGCACAAATCAAGACCATCCACATCCGAATTGACGTCAATACACCGGCCCCTAAGCTCGATCAGTTGGCAGCACTCTCGGACAAGACTGCAACAACAGTGGACATCGTTTTCACACTGCTCGTGAAATCCGAGCCGCGAAAACGGTTTTTGCTCCCCAAGTTCCGTCTTCGCCTAACACGCGAGACCATTCAACATCTCATTGACCTTTTTGGAGCTGAAAACATCCGTCTTTCGATAACCGAACTGTAGAATTCTCCCTCAATTTTCGATGAAAGCCGACGATACTTCCATTGTCGCTCACGCCGGACGATGGCAACCGCAAACGCCGAATTTTCGCGCCGTCATCGCTGCATGCCTGGAACGCCAGCACTTCATGAAGCACATCGGTTGCAGACTGACAGTAGTCGAACCTGGCTACGTCGAGGCAAGCATCGAAATCGGCAATGAGCATCTCCAGCATGATGGACTTGTGCATGGTGGTGTCATTGCAACCATCGCCGACGTCGTCGCTGGATTCGCGTCGTACACATTAGTTGCAGAAGATCAGTACACGGTCACCGTTGATCTGATGCTCAGCTACCTGGAGGCTGTCCGTCCTGGTGTCATTCGCGCATGCGGCAGAGTCATTCGTCATGGCAGAACGATCAGCGTCGTTCGTACCGAAATCGTCGCTACACGTGATCAAGGCAACGATCAACTTGTCGCCATTGCTCAAGCGACGTTTGCAATTCGCGTCCGATCGTAACACTTTCGCCGAGGTTCGATGCAATCCATTGAGACGATGCTTCCGACGTGGTTCGAGCGGGCACTCCTTGCGCCCGTGGAAACCTCGCGTGAGTGCAGTAGCACCAGCGAGCTGACATCGTATCTTGCTCGAGCTGATGCGTCGATCGAGCTCTACCGCTTGGATGAAGCGCGTCAGGTTGCTGCCTCCATCGCTGAACATCCCGACCGACATCAACCGGAGTTCCGCTGCTATGTTCTGTCCCTGTCAGCGCGGCTGTTGCTGTTTTCTGGTAAAGTTGCAGAGGGGTTTCGCCGTTACCAAGAGGCTCTCAACTGTGGCACTACTTCGGCAGCAACGATCCACCTCCAATGGGCTCGAGCGCTCGAGATGTTCGGCAATTATCCCGATGCATTGCAGAGTTACTTAGCTGCTCTGCAACTTCTCACAGCCAAGGATCAAGTCGGAGTGGTTCACGTCCACTCTGGTGTTGCACGCATTCAGCAATTCCTCGGCGACTTTGAGAGCGCACATCAAACGCTGCAACACGTTCTTGAGCAATCTCTTGATCCTGCGCTCCGGAACATCGCTGAAACAACGCGCGCTGGGTTATTGGTCGCACAAGGTAATGCTCGCGATGCAATCGAGCTGCTCGATCGCATTCGATCCTCTGGCGCACCTACAAGCTACATGCTCCAGACAACAATCCAGGAGCTCCTTCTCCTGCGGTCGCATATCCAGCTTCATCGCTGGGATCTTGCTGGATCGCTGGCTGAAGCGCTTGGAACGAGAGCAGAAGAATTCGATCTCTCCTACTGCGCTGCGGAAGCGTGTTACCTGAGTGGTCGCATTTTTAGCGACTCAGCCTCGCCATACTATAGCCCACCGCTGGCAATCGAGCAGTTCAAACGAGCGCTCAAGCATACGGAGCGTTTCGCTTTCTGTCCTCTCCACAGCCAAATTCATTTTGAATTGGCTACGCTCTACCGCTCAATCGGACACCACCGAAATGCATACCAGCATTTGGAGCGCTTTTCTGCATTTGCGACATCATCACTTTCGGTGGAGGCGCTTCACCGTAGCAAGCAAATCGAGATCCGACTTGCTACTGAAAGCTTGCGGCATGAGCTCCGCCACTGGCAGCAACGCCACGCTTCTACGGAAGCAGCACTCGAGGATGCCCTACGTACCATTGAAACGTACAAGCAAAGGCTCGACGAGCAGATCGCCCATCTTGGAGTTGTTGCCCACGATTTGAAAAATCCGCTTGCGGCGATTTTGATGAGTACCTCGATTCTCGACCGCTACGGGGACCGGCTCTCCAAAGAGGACCGCACCAAACACCTGACAAACATCATTCAGACCACTGAATGGATGAAGGGGCTCATCATAAGTCTTCTTGACTTTGCTGCGCTCTCGACAGGTCGTCTCAAGTTGACGATTGAGCCAATCCATTGCGCTCTTCTGATGGATACGGTTATCGAAACATATCGTCTCCGGGCATTGGCAAAATCACTAACCATTCACAAGCTCTACGCCAGCGAGGAACTCTTTGTCCTTGCTGACAGCCAACGCCTGCAAGAATGCCTCGATAATCTCCTCTCGAATGCCATCAAGTACTCCCCGTTGGGTCGGAACATTTACTGCTCAATTGAACAACGAAGCGAACGCGTTCGTTTATCGATCCGGGATGAAGGCCCAGGTCTGACAGCAGAAGAACAACAGCGCTTGTTCCGTGAATTCTCCCGCGCACGTTCACGCGATACAGGCAACGAAGGTGGAACTGGACTGGGCTTGAGCATTGTTCGGCGATTTGTTGAGGCGATGAACGGAACTATCGATTGCGAAAGCACCCCTGGCCATGGTAGCACATTCTTTATCGAGCTACCTGTTGCTCCAACCTCCGTTACTCAGAGTAGCAATGGTGCGGTGTCCCGGACAGATGCGCCGCACCAGCTTCAAGTGCACTGATGCACCGCCGAGCCACTCACAGGCTCGATGAGAATCGTAGCCGTAATTTCGCATCGCCTCAATCGGTGCTTTACCACACTCCATAACTGAACAGATGGCTATCTACATCACTTCGGACTGCATCAACTGCGGTGCATGCGAGCCAGAATGCCCCAACACCGCAATCTATGAGCCCGGTTCAACCTGGACTCTTGGGGGAGTTGAATATTCCGACTCGACAAGCCCTGGCGGCTTCAAGCGCGATTTCTGGTCTGCCGAGTATTACTTCATCGTACCGGATAAATGCACCGAATGCGTTGGCTTCCACGACGAGCCACAATGCGCAGCCGTGTGTCCTGTTGATTGCTGCCTGCCGGATCCACTCAACCAAGAGACACCAGAACAACTTCAGGCAAAAGTTGCCTACCTTGATTCGATAGACCCCAATCGCCGCCGATTGTAGAATGCCGCTTGCCATCCAGGGCGAAATCACCATCGTTCGCGGAAAAATCGTCTCCGTCGAGCATCGGGCAGGTGGAGTAACACTGCACTTTGGAAATAACCGTGTAGAATTTCCCGATGCCTGGGCAACTCCAGGGCTGGTTGATGCACATGCACACGTTGTCGGACTGGGCATCGCGTTTGCCGAAGGATACCTGCAGAGCGCTTCTTCGCTCGAGGAGTGTCTTCGTCGCGTCGCTCAGTACTGCTACAAGCGTCGTGGCGAATGGATCATTGCGCGGGGATGGAATCATGAGCAGTGGCCGAATCCACGCCTGCCAACACGTGCCGACCTAGATGGAGTATTTCCAGACATTCCTGTTGCACTCACGCGAGTTGATGGACATGCACTCTGGGTGAACTCACGAGCACTCGAACGCGCCGGCATCACCGCATCCACACCTGATCCCAATGGTGGCGCTATTCTTCGTGACAAGCGAGGTGAACCGACGGGTATTCTTCTCGACGCAGCCATGGATGCGATTTACCAAGCTCTCCCACCGCGCACACCCACAGAAATTGAGCAGGCTATCGTTTCCGCACTCACTGCCTGTAGTAGCGTTGGTCTGACGGAAATCCACGATATGGACGTGCTTCCCGAGGACTTGCCCATTTTCACTCGATTGGCGGAAGAGGGAAAGCTCCGCTGCCGAATTCTTTCCTGGGTGCGAGGCCAACACGAAGAATGGCATCGCGAGGGCATCCTCCCAACCACGGGTGAATTCCATCGCGTCGTTGGGATCAAACTCTTCGCCGATGGTGCTCTCGGAAGTAGAGGTGCCGCACTATCGCAGCCCTATGCCGATGCTCCCGAAACCTACGGACTGGAACTCCTCTCGACCGAGCAAATTGTTCACCGTATTGAACGAGCCATCGGGGATGGCTTCAGCTCCATTGCCGTGCATGCCATCGGTGACCGAGCTGTTTCGAACGTTCTGGATGCCTTCGAACAGATTCGGGACCGATACCCCCACTCCAGCGATGTTCGCTTCCGGATCGAGCATAGCCAAGTTGTCCGCTCAGAGGATATACCTCGCTATGTGCGCACTGGCGCAATTGCATCCGTGCAACCCATCCACTGCACCAGTGATGCACCGATGGCAGAACGACGCCTTGGCGAACGAATCCGAGATGCCTATCGCTGGCGTTCCTTCCTCGATGCAGGGGTTTTGCTCTGTGCTGGGTCTGATTTTCCGGTCGAATCCCATAACCCAATTCTGGGCATTGAAGCCTTTGTCCGCCGGCGACCAGCCGGTTATACGGATGCATGGAATCCAAGCGAGTGCATCGAAGCAGCCGAAGCACTCGAAGCCTATACCATCAATGCTCACCGTGCAGCCGACCTTGCCTATCGGCGTGGCACGATCGCATCAGGAATGGATGCCGATATCTCGATCTTCGACCACAATATCGAAACCTGCCCACCAGAGGAACTCCCCACAATACGTACATTAGCGACTGTCGTCGGTGGAACGCTTTACGAGCACGCATGAACCCAGAACGTCAGGAGTGGTTTTACCGTTGCCACTATTCGCCAGAACGATACGCAAGGTTGCGCAGCATTCTTGAGCAGTCGCTTGGCACACCAATCGAATTCCGGATCATGGAAGCACCGATGTTCTGCTCGAACGAACTCCGCACTGCGATTGCTGAGGCTGCACTTGCAGTGGTCAAACAGTGCACCGAACCGAAGTATCTCCACCATGCTTACACTTCCGCTATCCCCGATCGCTATCGCATGCCCGATATTCCACCGCATCCGACCTGTGCAGTGGTGGATTTTGCACTCGCCTTGGACAATGGAACCATCGTACCACGGCTGATTGAGTTGCAGGGTTTTCCGTCGCTGTTTGCCTACCAATTATTTCTTGCAAATGCATATCATGAAGCGTACGAACTCCACGAAGAATTTTCGCCGTTTTTCGATCAAGAGTTGACAAAAGAGGGCTACCTCGATCTATTGAAACGCTGGCTCCTTGCCGACCACCACCCTGATAATACTGCACTGGTTGACTACAAGCCATTTGAGCAAAAAACCTACCCTGACTTTGCGGCAACCCAGCAATTGGTTGGAATGGCGCCGAGCGACATCTGTGCACTCCGCTGCGAAGGTAACATGCTCTTTCATCAGCGTGGTGGTGCATGGCAGCCGCTCCGACGAATCTATATGCGTGCCATTTGCGATGAACTCGAACAAGAAGGTGCCGTCGTTCCGTTTTCCTGGACTAATCCGCCACAGGTGGAGTGGGTTGTCCACCCCAATTGGTATTTTCTCATGAGCAAGTATTCCCTTCCCCACCTGCACCATCCCAGCGTTCCTCGAAGCATTCTCTGCGACAGCATCGAGCAGATCCCCGTCGGACGTTTCGTTCTCAAACCACTCTTCGCTTTTGCTGGCAAGGGAGTCAATATCAATCCGACGGCTGCAGATTTGGAAGCAATTCCTCCCGCTGAGCGATCGCAGTGGATTTTGATGGAAAAGGTCGAATACGCTCCCGTCCTTCCAACACCCGAAGGGAATAACTGCGTGGAGGTGCGATGCATGGTGATTTGGGAAGAAGGCCAACAACCTCGCCCGACGATGTCCCTTATCCGTACCGGACGTGGAGCACTGATGGGATCTCGCTATCTGACCCAACCCTGGACCGGAGCCTCGATCTGTTTCTTCGAGCAGACGTGAAAAGCCACACAAGCAAGGCTATGCAGTTGTGCTATCCCTACTCTAAGTAGGTGTAGCCATACAATCCCGAACGATACATGGCAAGAAATTCTTTTCCTTCGTGAAGGGTGATCATGTTTTCCTTGACCGCCTGCATGACCCATGTTTCGATGGTGCGGACAAGCCGTTTGGCAGAGAACTGCACATAATCGAGCACATCCTCGACCGTTTCGCCCTCAATAATTTGATCAATCCAATATCGCTCTTCATCGCAGACGATATGGACGGCATTGGTATCGCCGAAGAGATTGTGCAGGTCACCCAAAATTTCTTGGTATGCGCCGACCAGAAAGACACCGATGTAGTACGGCTCTCCTTCGCGGAGATCGTGCACCGATAAATACGGCATCGTTTCTCGAATGCCGATGAAGCGATCAATGCGTCCGTCGCTATCGCAGGTGATGTCGTGCAGGGTCGCACGGCGGAGCGGTTTTTCGTTGAGTCGCTGCAGGGGCATGATGGGAAACAATTGATCAATCGCCCATGCATCCGGCAGCGACTGGAAGAGCGAAAAGTTGCAGAAATACTTGTCGGCAAGAAGCTTCGGGAGCGATCGGAGTTCGTCGGGGATATGGCGGAAATCCTGTGCATAACGGTTGACCGTTGTCGCGATACTCCAGAAGAGCCGCTCAATCTTTGCGCGGGATGGCAGATCGAGTAATCCTAATGCGAACAATTCGAGCGATTCTTCGCGCAACTGCAAGGCATCATGCCAAACTTCCAAGATCGTGCGCGGTGAAATGTTGTTGAGCAGTGTGTAAAGCTCGCGGACGATCTCGTGATCGTTGGTTTCGATTGTGTGCTGTGTTTCGTCCCAGAGCGGCGTAGTGGCAGTTTCGAGAACGTTGAACACCAGGATGGAGTGGTGTGCTGTCAGCGCACGGCCTGCTTCCGTGATGACGTGCGGGTGTTGCAGTCCATGCCGATCGGCAGCATCGAGGAGCGTAGAGATTGCGTCGTTGGCATATTCTTGGATCGAGTAATTGATACTGCTGGCGATGGTTGTCCGCGATCCGTCGTAATCAACGCCCAACCCTCCGCCTATGTCCACGTACTCGATCGAACATCCCAACCGGTGGAGCTGAACGTAGAATTGCGCAACTTCACGAAGTCCTGCTTTGATTTTACGAATGTTCGTGATCTGCGACCCCAAATGGAAATGAATCAACTTGAGCCAAGGGAGGATGCCCTCTTTCCGTGCAACCTCGACAGCTTCGAGCAGCTCGCTCGCGTTGAGCCCAAACTTGCTTTGGTCACCTCCGGAGTCTTCCCATTTTCCACTCCCGCTTGCGGACAACCGAATACGGATACCAATGTTAGGTACAACATTGAGCCGCCGTGCAATTTGGATGATCAGCCGCAGCTCATTGAGCTTTTCGACGACCAAGAAAATTTTCTTCCCCATTTTGTGCGCAAGCAGAGCCAGCTCGATGAAATCTTCGTCCTTGTACCCGTTGCAGATGATGAGTGCTTCGGGATTGTCCATGATTGGAAGCACCGCGTGCAACTCTGGCTTTGAACCTGCTTCCAAGCCGATGTTGAATTTTTTGCCATAGCGGACGATCTCCTCGACGACAGGCCGTTGCTGATTGACTTTGATCGGATACACGTTGTAGTACTTGCCCCTGTAGCCGTATTCAGCCCGCGCACGTTCGAAGCATCCGCTGATTTTTTCGATTCGGTGATCGAGTATGTTCGGAAAGCGGAGCAGCACCGGCGGATTGATATCCTTGAGCGCTAATTCATCGAGCAATTCACGGATATCAATGGCAGGTCCGTTTTCCTTGCGCGGTTTGACAACGACGTTGCCTTTCTCATTGATGGCAAAGTAGCCAATCCCCCAACCAGCAACGTTATAGAGCTCTGCAGAATCCTCAACACGCCACGTTCTCAATCCTGCAACCTCCAACCGATTAGTGAATAACTACAAGAGGAATGATCGTGCTGGTAGTGCCGTGCTGAACGCGCACGAAGTACACACCGCTGGCAAGCCCGCTGCACTCGATGGGGAGCAAGCGTACGCCAGGCTGCGCTACTTCATCAGCGATCAGCATTAGCCGCTGTGCTGCCGGATCGAGCAACTCAACGCGGAGTGGAGCAACCTCGTGAGATTCAAGTTCGAGGAATGCCCGCTGATCTACTGGATTGGGACCAATACGCAGATGCTGAGACTCCTGCGTTGCAACCGATGCGATAACATCCGCCAGACGAATCCGTACCGTCACCGGCAGATGATCGCTGACCGTCGTCGTATAGCTCGATAAAAACGCGTTCGGTGCTTCCAGATACGTGCGGTGAACAGCTCCGAACAACTCATTGGAGACAATGATGTGATCGAGCATCCGTGCGTTGACCGACGAGCCAATGTAGGAACGCAGACCGAGTTCACTCATTGGTTTGGTGAGGATACGCCAATTAGCACTATCCTCAACGAACACAGCATACGGCGTCGGATTGGGAGTGACAACCGAGATAGTTACATCGTCGTTGAAGTCACCGAGAACGATCACCGCATCGTTGGTGTAGAAGGTGTTCAGGTAGTCGTGGAAGGTTTCAGCATCGGTCTTTCGTCGCTGCCAATCTTCTTGGGCGACGGTGGAATCACCGGTCGCTTTTGCATGGATTGCAAAGAGCACAAGTTTTCGTTCGACCCCACCGATGGTAGCGCGGACAGTAAGCCGAAAGGGAAAGCGTCCGCTTGCCCATGCTTGCGACCCACCGTTGACCGCTAAGCCACTTTCGATGACGCTGACTACATCGCGATTGACCAGATAGGCCATCTTCTGCTGCTGATCAATCGGGGCAAGATAACCAGTGTATGCACCCTGAACGGTGCTGGCAAGGCTATCGAGAACATGCGCGGTGGTGACTTCTTGGAAAGCATAGATATCCGACCGCATCGAGTCGAGAGCCATGCGAATGCTGTTGAACTGACGCTGCTTGTTCGCAACACCGATCGTTGTATCGGTTGTGCCAAACCAGAGCAAATTCCACGTGGTCACATCGAACGTGGCACTTTTGGGGACGGTGTCCTGCTCGATAGTTAAGCCAATGTCCGATGCGAAGCGTGGCAGAAGTTGATAGGTGCCACGGAACTGCGAGAGAACGCCGATGATGTCCACGCGCTGCGTCGGGATTGGCAAGCTGTTCCGAGCAATTTCGGTGTTTGCGTCAATGCGGACTTGGAGCTGGTCCCCCGCACTACTGCGGATGTTGTAATTGCGATCACCTTGGAAGACACCTGTTTCGACAAACTCGACGTTCCGCACACGGACCAGCATACCCTCGAGTGCTTCGCCGATGGAGGGAATGGATGCAGTGCGCGGGGTCGGCTCTGCTGTTGCTCCTGGGATAACCTGGAACACAACCGATCCTGTGATTTCAGCAAGGCCAGTGCCGGGTTGACCAGTTGTTTGTCCGAATTCTGTGAGTGTGCCAGCCAGTATTTCGACCGAATCCCCGACAGAGACACCCATCCGGAATGCACTATTGAAAACTGCAATTCCTCCCGTGCCATCTTGAATGTAGCTGGTGTTCCGAAATTGGTCAGCGACAGTAACCCGACCGGCAATGCGTTCGCCGGTGCGAATGGAGTCGCCAAAAGGACGTTGCTTGAATTGTGCGATGGTGACGTACGTCTGTCCGCTCGCAACAAGACAAGAGGCACACAAAATCAGCACGATTGTTCTCATGCATTCACCGAGGATAGTGGACTATTGAACTTTCCATAGAAACCATCGCTGAGTCGTTGCCGACCCTGTGCGGATGTCGTACACAAAAAGGTAGTAGCACACACCACGTTCCAAAACTACGGTGGAATCAGCACTAATTGGTGTGTTGCGATCAGCATCGAGAACGCGGATGCGCATGGCACCAGTAGCTGCTGGTACAAATGGCATCACTGTTTGGGCATCTACGATAGACTCACCGAGGGTTGAGTCATTGGCAATGACGGTAACAAACGTTTCTTCCGCAGCATTGATCACCTTGATTGCAGCATGATCGGGAAATGGACTACGAGAAGTATCCACGATGGGACGGAGATAATCGGTGATCGTCGCGCCACGAACAACAATCGTGTACGACTGGCGGTCCGCCATGACGTAGCGTTGCGATGCGATTCGAATCGGTGCAGCGAGCTCTTCCCCATAAGTTTCAACAAGCACATACGTCCCCGACGGAACCGCTATCGTGTTACTCAATGCGCCATTTGCCAAGGACTCCAGCACTGTTGCACTATCAACCACCAAGCGAAGTGCCCCCGTTTTTGTCTGGGCATTGAACACTCGCACAAGTGCAGTGCCACCAGTGAAGGTAACCACACCGTCTTGGCAGGATGTCAGGAGCAAGGCACCAAGAATGACCGCGCTCAGAACGTTACGCGAAGTCCGAGTTGCATTCGCCATCGAGAAAAGAACGAATCAGTGTCGTAAATGCCTGGACGGCCGTTCGAATTCGTCGGAGATGAATACGATATACGGAGCCGTCCTTGTGAATCGAATGGTGTTCCAGTGATTGGATCGTTGACAAGAGAGATAAGGCGATAGCTCTGGAAATTGACGTACTGCTGCAGTCCCCACGAGCTGTTGAGGAGGTTGAGGATATTCTGAATGTCGAGCGTGAGCTCCAGCCGGGTGTTCCCAAACGATGGCAACTCTTGAACTAAGCGCACATCGAGCTGATGAATCCACGGCTCGCGCATGCTATTGCGCGGAAGAACCTGGCCTTGGTACCGACGGAGTACATCATTGGCTGCGATAAAGTCCATCAACTGCTGCCATATTTGGTCAGCTGTACGAAGGTCAACTCCAGCCGGAGGAACAACAACGATGCGCGTATCCTTGTCCTCTGGGCGGGGAATGTACACCAAGTCGTTATATGTCAAGCCGTCTCCGTTGTAGTCGCCGATGTAGGTGAAGCTGTAAGGACGTCCCGAATTGGCAGTGTAGAATATACCCAGCGTCGTCGTGTACTTACCGAGAAGGCCGATGCGATAGAAGAGGTTGAGCGCCAGGCGATGCGGTACATCAAAGTTCGAGCGCCCAAGTGTTGCACGATTGGGATCGGTAGCGTCGGTATTCTGCCAATTGGATAATGCCGTGGCCGCTGTTGCATCGGCAAGATCGAAGGTGCCCGAATACACATACGAAATCATTCCGCTCAACCCGGGCACCAACGGGTTATTCTCCTGTAGCGAAAACGATAGCATTCCACTATACTGATACCCAGCATTACGGCTGGCCAACAGTATTACCTGGGTAAATTCTGGTACAGCATTCGAATCGGTTCGTCCCGATGGAGATCGCGCATACATCGGGCGTCCATCCAATGGCGAAAAAGGCATCGCCAATGATCGCCGAAGATTGATATTCCGAAACTCGACCGAATTGAGCAGTTGTCCGTACATTGCTTCCGCGGTCATTCGAAGCCATGGAGTTAGTTGCGCATCCAATCCAAGAGTGGTGCGCCATACTTGTGGGAAGCGGAAAGCAGGATCGGTGACGTTGATCTGTGTAGTCGCGATCGGTTGACCAGGGAATGTTGGATCGCCTGGCTTGGGTGGATTGTACGGATCGAGTGTCACACGGAGGGGCACCGATGGTGAATCCAGCCGCATCAGGAGTGGCGCGTTTGCGTCGTTGTCCCGTCCGATACTGACGCGAAACAGATCCACGCCCGTATTGCTGTACTGATTGGAAATCCAGACTGCAGGGACTCGACCGCTGAAGATACCAGTTCCGCCGCGCACTTGCAGTGTGCGGTCACCGCTGAGGTCGTAATTGAAGCCAATCCGTGGTGCCCAGAGCGGGACTGCATCGGGCAGGCGATCGGTCCGCAGCCCACTGGGAACTTCTTGATAGCGTGCTTTGAGCGAGTCCGGTAACGATGCATACATCCGGGCTAACGAATCAAACCGCGCGGCAAAGTGGGGATTTGCGTACGGCTTATCGAAATAAATCGGGAGATCAACGCGCATTCCTATGGTGAGCTTTAGCCGAGATGAGAGCGTCCATTCGTCCATCGCATACACACCGCTTTGCATCATCCCCCACCGGGCCCGTGGTTGGGGATCGCCACCAGTGACAGCGGTGTTGGCATAGCTCACCTGATAAAAACTCGGCGTCCGATCTTGCAGCGCTTGCACATCGCGGAACGTGTAACTGCCGAAGTAGTCGGGAATGAACAAATTGTTGAAGCGATAGAGTTCGTTGTGCGTGCCAATTGTAATGGTGTGTTCTCCGAGAAAAATCGAAAAATCATTCGTGATTGCAAGCTGCATTTGGTCGAGGGCATTCGCTTGGGAATTCCGCTCCGGTCCGAGCACAACTTGATCGGCACCGAGCATCACCTTGACTTGTGGAAACCGATCAGCACGGAGAACACGCTGATCATTGGTTTGCGTCCAGGCGATGCGGAATTCATTTGCCATGTTATCGCCCCAAATCGAATTCCATTGCAGCACGGTCGAATTGTTGATGCTTCGGAATTCATTCCACTGACTCGAGAGCGAGAACACTTGCCGCGTGCGGAGCACATTGCGATCCTGAAATGCATTCGTGTAGTTGTGCCGGAGCTGGATTTTATGCCGGTCGGATAAATTCCAGTCTATGCGAGCAATGATGTTGAACGTGTTGTTCCTGGAAGTAAATAGATCCGCACTCCCAGCATCGTATCCATACACCTGACGCATAATGCGAACGATCTCGTCGAGTTCGGCTCGACTATGGGGAAAATTGTTGAGTGCTGTCGGATTGTTGAGCGCAATTTCCAATGGCCGCTGGCGTAGGCGGCTTTCGGTTGTCACGTGAAAAAAGAGTGTATTGCGAATGATGGGCCCACCCAGCCGCGCACCGAATTGCGCATCGCTGAACTGTGCATAGGGCTGACGGAGAGCATCCGGGCTTGGTCCGACCAAATCCTGATTCCGACCGTATATGAAAGCCGAACCTTTGAATGTGTTGGTACCGCTGCGGGTGATTGCGTTGATGAGACCACCAGTAAAACCGCTCTGCCGCACATCGTAGGGCGAGATATTTACCTGAAGTTCTTCGAGAGCATCGAGCGAAAGAAGATTGGCGTTGGCTTGGCTACCCGCTGTGCCGGCTTGCCCCAAGCCGAAGATGTCGTTTGCAATGGCACCATCAATCTGGATGTTGTTGTAGCGCGAATTCGTACCGAGAATGCTGATCCCTTGCAAACCATCATCCGCGCCAAATGCTGTTGTTTGTGTCGCGTAGGGGTTGACCCGAGCAATATCCGAAAGAGAACGATTGATTGCTGGCAGTGATGCAATCTCGTCTGCACTGGTACTCGTCCCACTACCGATTTTGGATGCTGAGAATGTGCGATCGCCTCTGCCGGTGACAACAATTTCCTGTTTCTGCATTTCGATGGGTGTTAGCTGGACATCCACCTGCGTTTGTTGCCCCAACTCGATGAATACCCCCGCAAGAGTATCCGGTTTGTAACCGACGTACGAAACCCGGATGCGATAAGGTCCCCCCACTCGCAATCCACGAAGAGAATAACGCCCATTTCGCTCGGTTGTGGTCCCGTAGCGGGAACCACTGGGAATATGCTCAGCAACGACGGTTGCACCGTAGAGCGCTTCCCCACTTCGCCGATCCGTAACAGTCCCGCCGACGGAACCAGAAGTGACGCCCTGTGCAGCGGCTCCGACTCCGCATACACAGGCAATGACGAACACCAAAATGAATGGTCGCACTCTTGCTATCTGTCTTGCGTGGTAGTGTTTTCGCAGCGCAAAGTTATGGAGTCTGCTGCCATGTTGCGGAACATCTTTTGGTAAACTATGCCGCGAGTTTCAGGAATTGGATGCTTCCAATTGAGTGCCGAGTTCATAACTTGCAACCCGCACTCTACCCACAGCATTTTGGCAATCGGTTGTTTGGGTTCTCCCCTGAACACCTGATGCCTCAGTGCATACCCAAATTTCACCTACTCATTTTTCAGTATGGCAACCAAGAAGCGAACGTCTCGGAGAACCAAATACATTTTTGTCGTTGGTGGTGTCCTCAGTTCGGTAGGCAAAGGTATCGCATGTGCATCACTGGGATTACTCTTGAAGTCCCGCGGGTACCAGGTCACAATCCAAAAGTTCGACCCATACATCAACGTTGATCCGGGCACGATGAACCCACTCCAGCATGGGGAGGTGTACGTTACCGATGATGGAGCAGAAACGGATCTCGACTTAGGCCACTACGAACGATACTTGAACACCTCGATGACCCGCTTCAACAATGCAACCACGGGGCAGATTTATTACGAGGTCATTCAGCGGGAGCGTCGCGGACACTATCTGGGCAAGACCGTGCAGGTAATTCCGCACATCACCGACGAAATCAAACGCCGCATGACGTACTTCGACGGCGAATATGACATCGTGATCATCGAAATCGGCGGCACAGTCGGAGACATCGAATCCCAACCCTACCTTGAAGCGGCACGACAACTGACACTCGAGCGCGGACGAAGTTCGTGCATGACCATACTGCTGGCATATGTTCCCTACATTCGATCCGCCGGTGAGCTCAAGACCAAGCCGACCCAGCATGCTGCCAAAGAGCTCATGGAATTTGGGATCATCCCAGAAATCATTCTCTGTCGCACCGAACATCGAATACCCAAAGAGGTGCGTTCAAAAATTGCACTTTTCTGCAACGTGGACGAAGAAGCCGTCATCGAACTACCCGACGTTGAAACAATCTACGAAGTGCCACTGGTGATGGCGCGGCGGAATCTCGATGCCATCGTGCTCCGGAAGCTACGCCTCAAGCCGAATGAACTCGAGCTCGATACATGGTCACGCTTTGTCCAACGCATCAAGAATCCACGCACAAGCATCGAAATCGCTCTGGTCGGCAAGTACGTCAGCTATCACGATTCCTACAAGAGCATCATCGAAGCATTCGTCCATGCTGGTGCAATCAACAACTGCAAAGTCGAACTGCGCTGGATTAGCGCCGAGGAAGTCACCAAAGAAAACGTTGAAGAGCTCCTCCAGGGAGTCCGTGGTGTGCTTGTCGCACCAGGATTCGGAGCGCGTGGCATCGAAGGAAAGATTACAGCAATCGAGTACGTTCGCACTCGGGGTATTCCGTTCTTTGGGATTTGCTTGGGGATGCAATGTGCCGTCATCGAATTTGCCCGAAATGTTTGCGGACTCAGTGATGCAAACTCCTCAGAATTCAAGCGCACCCGACAGAACGTCATCCATCTCATGCCTGATCAAGAAAAGATCGAGGACAAAGGCGGAACAATGCGCTTAGGGGTCTATCCCTGCCTGCTGCGGGAAGGTACAAAAGCCCACCGTGCCTACAATCAGGATTTAGTCTTCGAACGTCACCGGCACCGATATGAACTCAACAACAGCTTCCGCCCCATCCTCGAAGACCACGGCATGATTATGAGCGGTGTCTCCCCCGACAATCGCCTGGTCGAGATCATCGAGCTTGATGGCCATCCATGGTTTGTCGGTGTGCAATTTCATCCCGAACTCAAGTCGCGTGCCGTTATTGGACACCCACTGTTTATCCATTTTGTCCGCGCAGCACTTCGAATGAAACCTGATGAGGATAGTAGCAATGAAGTGGATAATTCTGCTCTGTAGTGGTGCAATGCTGATCGTGCAGGCTCTTGCACAAGAGCACGATTCAGTCATCCACTTTTTCTCGTTGCCGCTCGATACCAGCATTGCAGCACCTGCACCAGCAATGGAACAGCGCGATAGCAGCGGCTTGATTATCATTGATGTTGCTTATGGCAAAGGCGAGCTATCTGCTCCCAACCGTCGCCACTACGTCCGCTTTATCCTTAGCCGTGCATCAATGGAAGAGTATGTGTACACTGAGTATGCTGGAACGAAAGTATTCGCGTTCATTCCGGATTCAACCAACGTTTTCCCTGGCTTCAAATACGCACTCAAGGGTATGCGCGTTGGTGGGCGGCGTCGCGCAATTATTCCTCCCGAACTTGCCTACGGTACACGCGGACGTCACTCTTACGGTATCGGACCCAACGAAACTCTCATACTGGATTTGGAACTACTCAAGCTTGACCCGTGATCACCAACCTTGCACTCTTTGAGCATCCATCACACGTTGACCTGTTGTATCCCTTTTCTATCCTCCACCTGCCGTGGGAATTGCGCTTCGGTGCACTGACTATCATTGAGACATGGCAGAAGCTCTGTGGTGCTACTGTTATCGGGTGCTTCGGTCGCGAAGAGAATCTTGCCTCCTTCTACGCGCGATTCCCTGAATACCGCGCGCAGCAACTTGGAGTTGGGAATGTGCTGCTTGTCTCCAGCCGCTTGGTACCGACAAAGAGTGTGGTCAAGCAGCTTCGAGAGCATGTGGATCTTCACCGGGCAGTTGCATTCACTGTCCACGGTGAGCTTGTGGCTGTTTCACTTCCGATCACGACGTGGGACCAGTTATCGCTCGAGCAATGGAGCGATGTTGAACAGCTCCACCAGCAGCACCAGTGGCAAACTGTCGAACTTCCGACGGCAAGGCTCCTTGGCTACTTGTGGGAAATGCTCGACGTTCAAGCATCTGCCATTGCAGAGCAGTTTGAATTCTTTACCGATGCAACAATTCACCAATCCGATTTTGCCAGTGCGCAGGTTGCTGCGCTCGATGCAGAGTCGATCGCTGTTGGCGAGCATTCTTCAATTGCACCGTTTGTTGTGTTGGATGCAACGCGTGGTCCCATCATCATCGGCAACCACGTAACGATCATGCCCCATGTAACAATTATCGGTCCGTGTGCGATTGGCGACCACTCGACGATCAAAGCTGGCGCAAAGATTTATGCCAACACGAGCATTGGTAGATGGTGCAAGGTTGGTGGCGAACTCGATAGCTCGATCTTCCAAGATTATTCGAACAAACAGCATGATGGATTTGTCGGACACTCGATCATCGGTGAGTGGGTCAACCTCGGTGCTGATACCAACACGAGCAACCTCAAGAATACCTACCGTCCCATTTCCATCGAATTGCCAAGCGGTCGCATCGTGACAGGTCGAACATTTCTGGGATTGCTCTGTGGGGATCACACAAAGGCAGGGATCAACACCATGTTCACCACAGGCACGGTTACTGGGGTTTGCGCGAATGTCTTTGGTGCAGGCTATACGCCGCCGGTGATTCCATCGTTTACCTGGGGCGGTATCCAGGAGCACCGCCGCTGGAGCATTGAAGCAGCCGTGGACACCGCTCGCAGAGCCATGCTGCGACGTAATCGCACACTCTTACCGGAGGAAGAAGCACTTCTCCGTGCGGAATTCGAGCGTGTGGCACATACCCCGTGAGTCGCTATCGAGCTAAGAGCGCATCAATCCGATCACTGGATTCTTCCAGGAAGACATCTGCTCCAGGGAATCCCACCTCGCGAAATTGAACCACCCCATCGCGGTCAAGGTAGAATTTCGTCGGTATGCCAGTCACTCCAAACCCCGACACAATCTCATCGTGAAGATCGAGTACGACTGGGAAAGTGTAATCGGGGTTATTGGCAAGAAACTTTTTGACGTGCCCGCTCCGATCATCTACCCGTTCCCAACAGTTGACCAGCAGAATTTCGACATCAGGATTGTCACGGTATTTTTCGTAGAGCTTCTGCATATAGGGCATTGAAACACGGCATGGACCACACCACGTTGCCCAGAAATCAAGCACGACGACTTTCCCTTTGAGTTCACTCAAGCGCCGTTGGTGTCCATCGAGTGAGGTGAGGACAGCATCCCCAAGCTGGAATGTTGTCCCATCATTCCGACGCATCTGCAGGGTGAGCACAGGTTGATTGAGCATTTCTTGACGCAATCGCCGCAGCTTTGCAGCGCGTGCTTGAAGGCGGAGCTTTTCATACTCGGCTTTTATCTGTGCTGTGTCATTCGACGATTGGAGAAAGCGCGCCACTGTTTGGTTGAGTGCACGTCCGGTGACAATTGCTTGCCGGGCAACTTTGATAGCTTCCTCCTTACGACCAGCAGCCATCAGCGCTTCACTGAGGTGCTCGAGCATATCGCCGCTTGCAAAGGGACCAAGGATGCCGATACACGTCTTGAACGCTTCTATTGCATCATTGCTTTTCCCCATTCGGTAGAGAACATACCCCCACGTGTCGTGGCAGATACCGCGAAGTTCTCGGCGCTGCCAGCGATATTCGCACGGTGCGATGTAGCGTGGTTTCTGGTCGAGCCGATCAAACTCAAGCGCACGGGTTGCCCACTCGATGTACTGCTGCGCAAGTTTGAGAAGGGAATCCTGTCGGACCAAGGTCACTGCAAGCATGTTCAGCAGGGCTGGCGGTGGCGAGGTAGTCACACCCGGTGGAACTGGATATGAGTTGACAGTTTGAATCGCGGCATCACCATTTCCCTGCTGGAGATAGTAACCAACCAGGTCCATGTACATTTTCGTAGCCAGCGGGGAACTCGGAAAACGTTCAGCAAATCGGCGAATACGATCACGGAATTCTTCCGGGGTGCGCGCGGCTGCACAGAAATTCCGCTCAACTTCTTCGGCAAGTTCGCTCTTTGGGTATTGTTCAGCATACCGTTTCTCAAGCTGTTCAGCATCGGCATCCCTCCCCAGAAGACGCAGCGCTCGGCTCCGACTCCGAACGTGCATTTCATTGGTTGAGTCCCATGGTAGCTCGATCAAGCGTTGGAGAGTTTGCTCCAACTCCGTTTGGTCAATTTCCTTTCGATCAAAACGAACGCCGACGTATGTGAACTTCGTCGGCAGATGGTCTGGGTCGGTCTCAAGGGAGCGCTGCAGCAAATGGTAGGCCCGATCGAGGTCTGCGCGACGCGTGATCTGCTGCAGTCCGCTATTGCCGAGGTAGGAAACCGCCTGTCGGAAATACGCACCTGCGACCGGTTCCCCATCCTGATAGATGATTGCATCCCACATTGCACTGCGCGCATCATCATACTCTCGACCGCTCACGACTCGAAAAAGGAGGAACACCGCATCCGACGGAATCGCTCGAAGTTGGCCGCGATAGGTTTTTCCACTTCGAACCAGTGGGACATCCAGTGCTGTTGGATAGAATCGCCGATCATCAAAGGCATAAATGCAGACCCAAATTGAATCGGGTTCGCTGAAGTAGTCAGGATCAGCCACGTAGGTGAAGCTCAGCGATCCACCGCGTTGTGGTTTGGAGGGTTCGAAACGGAGCTCGCCTGCGGTAAGCAGCGTTGCAGCCAGGAAAATTATCCAGAGTGTCATCATCGGAGGTATTCCTCAGGATCAGTAGTCGGGGTGGAACGACTGGTCAAATATTCAAGCGCTTGGCGTGCGGCATTTTGTTCAGCTTCTTTTTTGCTCCGTCCAGTGCCGATGCCAGCGCTGGCACTACCGACGTAAACTGCGACGGTGAATTGCTTTTCATGATCGGGTCCGCTCTCTTCGATCACGCGATATTGAGGTGCGCTGTAGCCGCGAGCCTGGACGTGTTCGAGCAGCAGACTTTTGAAATTGGTGTCGTGCATAACACGTTCCTCAAGCATGAGAGGAAGCAAGCGCTCCTCGATGAACGTTCGGGCTTGTTCGAAACCGCGGTCCAAATACACAGCAGCGATCAATGCTTCGACAGCGTCGGCAAGGACCGACTCATTTCCCTTTGCAAGCACGGCAGCCGCACTATAACTCATGAGCATGAACTCATCCAGATGCAGCTTGCGGGCACAAATCGCCAGGGAGCGCTTGTTGACAAGCCATGAGCGCATCTTGGTCAGTTCTCCCTCGGCAACATCTTCGTGGTGATGGAACAGATATTCGGCAATCACCATACCCAAAATGGCATCACCTAAAAACTCGAGGCGTTCGTTCGATTGTACCGTTGGATCATTTTTGACTTGGAGATAGGAGCGGTGCGTGAGTGCTTCTTCGTAGAGTGCCGCTTGATTGATACTCACTCCAAGCACTTCTTCCAATGCTGCACGGCGCTCCCCGACAATATGTTCGACAGGTCGTCTCGACTTTCGCCGTAGAGTCTCCATGCGTCGGACGGTGAACCGTACCAGCCCACCATAGAGGCGACGCATAATATCAGCAACAGGAATCTCTCGTTTTCGGAAGCTACGCATAGTGCTACTGCTCGTATCGCCGAAAGCACAGGGTGACGTTATGACCACCGAATCCGAACGAATTGGTCAGTGCCGCATCGAGTGTACGAGGCTCGGGGACATTGGGAACATAGTTGAGGTCACACTCTGGATCGGGTACGGTGTAGTTGATCGTTGGTGGACAGATTTGGTGGTACAGTGCCAACACAGTGACAATAGCTTCCACCGCACCAGCTGCACCGAGGAGATGACCGGTCATGGATTTGGTCGAACTGACGGCAAGTCGATAGGCATGGTCACCGAATACCGTCTTGATTGCTTCGGTTTCGTTTTTATCGTTGTAGGGCGTCGAGGTGCCATGGGCGTTGATGTAGCCGATTTCCTCCGGTGCAAGGTGCGCATCTTCCAGACACAGTCGCATCGAACGCACTGCACCTTCACCACCTGGCGGAGGCGCAGTGATGTGATATGCATCGTCGGTTAATCCAAAACCGACGAGTTCGGCATAAATTCGTGCGTTCCGTCGGAGTGCATGGTCGAGTGTTTCCAGAACTAATGCGCCACCGCCTTCGCCCATGACAAAACCATCGCGTTCAGCATCGAAGGGACGACTGGCTTTCTCGGGTTCATCGTTCCGCGTCGAGAGAGCTTTCATTGCGTTGAAGCCTCCAATTCCCATCGGACAGATCACCGCTTCGCTACCGCCAACAATCATCACGTCAACACAACCACGCTCAAGCAACATAGCGCCATCAGCGATTGCGTGCGCGCTGGTAGCACAAGCACTCACGGTTCCATAGTTCGGACCGCGAAACTTCCAGCGAATGGCAATATAACCGGCTGCAATGTCCGATATCAGCATGGGAATGAAAAATGGAGAAATGCGGTCGGGTTTGCCTCCATGCTGGTAGAGCAACTCCTGCTGACGATGATACGTCCACATTCCACCGATACCGCTACCGAAGACAACGCCGACTCGATCGCCATCGAGGTTCCCATTCAGCAGGGCAGCATCCTCGAGCGCCATCGCGACCGAGGATAGGGCATATTGCGTGAACAGGTCCATGCGCTGCACTTCCTTCCGCGTCAAATGAAGCAGCGGATCATACCCCTTGACCTCACACGCGAAGCGGGTTTCGTAGTCACTTGCATCGAACTTGGTGATTGGGCCAGCACCGCTTTTCCCAGCGAGCATGTTTTCCCACATCTCCGCAACAGAATTACCGACAGGCGTTACTGCTCCCATGCCGGTAACGACGATACGGCGACGCACAACTCACCTCCACCGAAGAGGAACAACACGAATGCCGGTGCACCGTGCCCCTTGGCAGATGCACCGGCACATCCGATCACCGATAACGCTACGCTTCCGCACCGGTTTTCGATTCCAGGTAGCTAATTGCATCCCCGACGGTCTGGATTTTTTCAGCGTCGCTATCTTCGATGGTAATGTTGAAGGCGCGCTCGAATTCCATGATCAACTCGACGGTATCGAGCGAATCAGCGCCAAGATCTTTGGTGAACGACGCCGATGGAGTCACTTGGCTTTCTTCGACACCAAGCTTGTTGACGATGATTTCCTTGACCTTTTCAGCAACTGCTGACATAGGACAGACCTCAAAAAATGTGAAACAAAACGAACGGATATTCGACCTGTTGCTACGGCAGCATAACCATACCACCGTCAACAGCGAATGTTTGCCCGGTAATATACCGTGCCTGTTCGGACAGCAAAAATGCAACAACGGCAGCCACATCGTCGCCGGTCCCGGGCCGTCCGAGCGGAATCGAGCGAAGAAGTGCTTGCTGTTGTTCTTCGGTTAGCTTGCCAGTCATCTCAGTTTCGATGTACCCAGGTGCGATACAGTTGACCAGTATGTTGCGTGAGGCAAGTTCACGTGCAACCGACTTTGTAAAAGCGATCACTCCTGCTTTCGATGCGGCATAGTTCGCCTGGCCTGCATTCCCCGTGATGCCAACGACGGAGCTGATGTTGATGATCCGCCCGTTGCGCTGTGAGAGCATGGGACGGAGTACTGCTTTGGTCATCGCAAAGACACTCCCAAGGTTGGTTGCGATCACGTCGTTCCAATCCTGCTCACTCATCCGCAACAGGAGCGTATCCTTTGTAATGCCAGCATTGTTGACCAACCCATCAATACGGGAAGATTGTGCCAAAACCGCATCAACCAATCGCTGACATGCACTGCTATCACGCACGTCGAGCTGGTGGAATGTTACCGATGCCCCCTGCTGGCGCAGTTCATCGGCAATTGCTTCAGCGCGCTGCCCAGAGGAGTGGTACGTCGCATGGACAACAGCTCCATCCCGTGCTAAGCGACGAACAATTGCTTCGCCGATTCCTCGCGAACCACCAGTAACAATGATGACACTTCCTGCAAGACTCATTGGGCTTGAAAGAGATGGTTGAGACGCTGTACATCCTCGTAGGTATCAACCCCGCTCACTTCGACTTCGCTGCCGAGCGTCCGGCGCACTAAACCCTGCAGGACGTTCTTCGGACCAATCTCGATGAACCGCCGAATACCATCGTCGTACATCGAGCGTAGGATGGTCGTCCAGCGAACAGGCGCGGTGAGCTGCTCGATGAGCAGTTGGCGAATTTCGTTAACCGACGTTGTCGCACGACCGGAAGCATTCATGTACACAGGACAACGAGGTTCGGTCATCGAGATTCGGCTAATTGCTTCCGCAAGCTCCTGACGCGTTGATTCCATCAACGGAGAATGGAATGCTCCACTGACTGGTAGCTCGGTCACCATGCGTGCACCTGCTTGCTTGAAGTGCGGTAGCAACGCGCGAACCGCATCACGCTCACCACTAATTACCACTTGACCAGGCGAGTTATAGTTTGCCGCAACAACGATACCTTCTGCTTGACGGCAAATGGTTTCGACATCTGCATCATCGAGCCCAATAATTGCTGCCATCGTGCCCGGTTGCGCCAGTCCAGCTGCATACATCAGCTCTCCGCGCAAGGAAACCAGTCGTAACGTGTCATCGAAGGAGCAAACACCTGCTGCATAGAGTGCCGAATATTCGCCGAGCGAGTGTCCAGCGACAGCATCACAATGCACCGGGGCAAGCGCTGCAAGGATCGCTGCTTCATGCACGAAGAGTGCTGGCTGGGTGTAGCGCGTTTGACGGAGAACTTCTTCCGGACCCGAAAAGCAGATATCGCTGAGGCTGTACCCAAGAATGGCGTCGGCACGCTCAAATATCTGCCGAGCAGACTCACTCGACTGAACCAGAGACGATCCCATGCCGACGTATTGGGATCCTTGTCCGCTGAACAGAAGTGCAGTTGGAGAGGTTGATAATTGTGCCATAACGGTTTCGACTTGAGTTATGCTGAATGATCAAGCGACCATCGAAGCCAGAGACTACCCCAAGTGTACCCTGCACCAAAGCTGGCGAGGATGACATTATCGCCTGGCTTGAGTTTGTTCTGTTGGTGCAGCTCCGAAAGGCAAATCGGGATTGTCGCTGCTGTTGTGTTACCGTAGCGGTCTATGTTGACCATGACTTTGTCCTTGCTCAGCCCCATTCGCCGAGCTGTGGCATCAATGATGCGCAAGTTCGCCTGGTGAGGGACTAACCACGCGATGTCCTCTGGCGCAAGGTTATTCTGCTCCATAATTTCCGCGGAGACTTCTGCCATGCCGACCACAGCCGCTTTGAAAACAGTCTGTCCATCTTGGAAAACGTAGTGCTCTTTGTTCGCAACGGTATCATGGGAAGGTGGACGCAGGCTGCCACCAGCGGGCATGTAGAGATACTTGCCGCCTTCGCCATCCATACGAATGATTGCATCCTGAATACCGAGGGATTCATCTGGACTGGGCTCGACGAGAACCACCCCTGCCCCATCCCCAAAGAGGACACATGTCGCACGGTCGGAAAAATTGATAATCGAACTCATCTTATCTGCTCCGCAGAGCAGGACGTTCTTGGCACCGCCCGATTCGACAAGCTTGGAAGCAACCCATAAACCATAGACAAAGCCAGAGCACGCGGCATTCAAATCGAATCCCCATGCGTTGACTGCACCGAGTTTTCGCTGAACGTTTGCAGCAGTCGAGGGGAAAAATTGATCAGGTGTGACGGTGCACACGATGATACACTCGATATCGGCTGGCGTCAAACCACGCTGTGCGAGCACCTGCGTCGCTGCGGGGACAATCATGTCGGAAGTACCCCCTTCGCGGAGGAATCGCCGTTCAACGATACCTGTTCGCTCCCGAATCCACTCGTCGTTGGTATCGAGAAAGCTGGCGAACCAGTTGTTATCGAATACATCGGGGGGCACGTAATGTGCCACCGCTGTAATATGTGCTCTCATGCAGTCGTCGGCGATAGTGCTGACTGAGGTGTTGTCAATGCCTGTTCGATTCGCTCGTTGATCCGGAGTCGGTGCATCTCCCAGGCACGAATGATCATGTTCTTGATCGCCAACGGCGATGATTTCCCATGACCGATGATGACAATGCCGCGCACACCAAGCAATGGAACGCCACCATACTTTTGGTAATCGAAATCGGCAAGGGCACGCCGCAGGAATGGTGCCAACAGCCCGACCATCACCTTTTTCAGCAAACTCTTCTGGCTATATGCTCGGAGCACAGCTTTGAGCATCGGCATGATGCTTTCGGCAAATTTGAGAACAACGTTACCGACGAATCCATCGCAAACAATCACATCGGCGATACCACGGAAAATATCGCGTCCCTCAACGTTGCCGATGAAGTTGAGCGAACTTTTGCGATAGAGTTCATGCGCGTGTCGGACGGTCTCGGTACCTTTTGTTTCCTCTTCGCCAATATTGAGAAGCCCAATGCGCGGCTTAGGAATGCCACCGGCAAGCTCAGCATAGATGCTTCCCATCACACCGAACTCATAGAGAAACTGCGGCTTGACTTCTGCATTTGCACCGACATCGAGCACCAAGCATGGTCGCCCCGATACTGTCGGGAAAAACGCCCCAATTGTTGGACGGCTGACACCGTGGATTCGCCCCAGCAGGAGGGTTGCCGAAGACAGAACTGCGCCTGTGTTGCCAGCCGAGATGAAAGCATCGGCACGTCCGCTACGAACGCGTTCAAGCCCTCGAACCAAGGATGACTGCGGCTTTGCCCGAACGACGGTTGCTGGATCATCCTCCATCAAGACGATGTCCTCGGCATGCTCAACTTCGAGAAACGAGGATACATCCTTTGCAGCAGCAACCAATGGTTCCAATGTGGCGGCGTCACCAACAAGGGTGATTGTGTGTTCAACGCCATGCAGCCGAAATGTGCGGGATGCCTCAATTGCTCCGGCAACTTCATTGGAAGGCGCAAAGTCGCCCCCCATTGCATCAAGTACTATGCGGAACATCCCTCCCACCGATCGTCGGGTTTGTGGTGAGGTTCACCGTTAGGCTACTTGGAGAATCCGGCGTCCGTTGTAGTAACCGCACTCGGTACAGACAGCGTGCGATAACTTAGCCGACCCACAGTTTGGGCATACCGAACTTGCCTTGGGAACAGCTTTGTAGTGGGTTCGCCGCTTGTCACGGCGTGATTTCGAGTGGCGTCGCTTCGGATTTGGCATTGTCCTTTGTCACAATGATGAACATGATGAAAATCAAATCGAGCGTTAGCGGAGTTGATTGAGCACCGCCCATGGACCATCACCACGGTGGCTGTCGTCGTCCTCGACTCGAGCAGCATTGCCCAATACTGTTTTTGCGTACTCAGCAAATGTCATTGCTCGATATTGTGGTGCTACTCGCTTGATCGGCAAGCGAATCGAGAGCTCCTGCGCAATATCGCTGGTGATATCCACGAACGTATCATCGTCGCGGAGCAGGCGCAACGAGTAAGGATCATCTTCAATGCGCTGGGCTTGATCGGGGCGACGAAGGAAAAGCTCTGTGTCTTGCATAAACGAAAGCGAGAATTCCGCTTCGATCATTTCCTCAAATGACTCGAGCGAGTAGTCACACGTCAACTGCGCTGTGCAGCGTGCCGTCAGCGATACCAACAGCTTTTTGCCGACTTTACTCAGCGAGCCTTCGATGTGTACCTGCCCGATGAATTCGGGGAAAATACCCTCGACTTCAGTAGCAGGAACATCCATCGCAACGGGATGTTCGCCATTTGAAAGACCATTGATCGGGATGCGTACCATCGCTCATCGCAGCAGGATACACATGAGCAGCTCAAAAAAAGCGCTGCAAATATACGGCTCTTCGCGCTCAACGAGTGCATCATGGAACGTTTCGAAACTACCCTTGAGTGGCAGTAAAACTTGTTCCTACCTTCCACGCAGAATGGATGCAGCCACGGCTGTGTGGACTCGTCATTGTGAGCTGCATTCAAGCTGCTTGAGGTTTTTCTTAGCGACCTCCAGAGCTGGATTCAACCGCAGTGCTTCGCGATAGTACTTGCATGCATTGTCGCGGTCACCGCTGCCTTGATAACCAACTGCCAAGTAGAGTGCAGCTTCGGCTCGCTCTGAATCAGTTTTCAACCAGTGGAGGGCAACGTCCTTGAGCTGTTCGAAACGGCGATCTTCGAGCAGGAGCTGGCAGTAGAGCGAATACAGCGTCATACGTTCATCGGAGGTTGTCGCATGCTGAAGCCCAACCTTGAGCACTGCAATGGCATCGTCGATCGGTGCACCGCTCGATTTGAGCGAGGCAGCAAGCAACCGATAAGCAAATACAATTGTCGAGTCACGGGCAATGGACTGTTGCAATGCGACGGCGGCTTCGGCTGGACGGTTAGCCGAAAAATGCGCTGCCCCCAAGAGCGCATACACCTTGGCAGCAAGTGAATCCGGACAATTCCGTAGGTAGCGTTCGTAGAGCACGACGGCATCGTCATACTGACGGCGTGTGCGGTAGAATTCCGCAAGACGGAACATAGTCAGGCAGCGCAAGGAGTCGCGATCAACCACTTGACGAAGCTCGGTGATTGCGCTTGCTGTATCGCCAGAAAGAATCAGCGCATATCCATACCGTTCGCGATCGCTGAGATCGTCGAATTGATTAGCGCTCTCGGCGTCGAGCATCCGAAATTGCTCGGCTGCATCTGCGAACCTCCGTTGGGAGAAGTAGCACCGTGCCAATAGTAGCCGGGCTTTCGAGCGAACCGAATCAATGGTTTCCATGGAAAAGCGCAGATGACTTTCTGCTTCTTCGCACCGATCCAATTTTGCCAGCGATTGCGCCAAGTACCACCGTGCAATGGTTGCATTGGGTGCATCAGGCCGCAGTTGGATGTATTTGCCGAGTGCTACCGAGGCCTCGCCGAAGCGACTGGCGTAGAAGAAAATTTTACCTTGCTCAAAGTATGCACGTGCATAAGTCGAATCCCGTTTGATGATCGCGGCCCACTCCTGGAGCGAGCGCGAGTAGTACTCATTGGCAAGAGCATTGTCCACCACCTCCGCATTGGCAAGTCGGAAGTACACGAGTGCCAGTTTTTCGCGTGCGGCAAGATTATCGGGGTCGAGTTTGAGTGCCTGTTCGTAGTTGTCTTTTGCAAGCAGGTACACACGTTGCGAAAAGTACAAATCCCCGAGAGCCAGGAAACCATCAGGAATGGATTTATCCATTTCTCGTGCTTTGGTGATTTCCAGTTCGGCAGCCCGAATCGAATCAGCAGCCAGAAGGGCTTGACCATAGGCAAGCCGCAGGTATACATCCTTCGGCTTCGATCGAAGAGCACGCTGGAGGATTTCTAATGCCTGCTTGTGGTCTCCCGCTTCACTGAGTGCACGTCCGTACCGTCGAACAGCAGTTGTGTTATCGCGGTCCTCTTGGTAAGCTCGGCGGAAGTACTCCAGGGCGCGCTGTGGCTGTTCCAACTGGGTGTAAATGTCGCCAGCAAGAAGAAGTGCCTCAACATTCGAGGGTTCTGCTCGCAAATAGGATTCGACCGCTGCAGCAGCCTCGGTATAGCGTTTGTCGTTGAACAGTTGGCGGGCTTGATCGAGCTGGTCTGCATACACAAGATAACACACCACCACGAGCAGCCCAATGGTCCGGAGAATGCTATGCATCGAGCTTTTCTGTTACTCTTGTTCAACAAGTTGGAGCTTCGCATAGGCAGGAACAATTCCCGCCTGGAGCATCGCGCGTTGCGATTGAGGTTCTTGGGCGATGCTGGCAATAACGCCATAGGCAAAATTTCGTGCTGGCTCGAGCAAATACCCATAAATCGGCACTCGGAAGGGATACCGTTCCTTGACGATCGTTGCCGCATGGGGTGCTACTGCGATGCGGTCACCGGTAGCAGTATCCCGGATCACAATCCGAAGGGTGCGCAAGGACGCTCTATCTTTGACACGGAGGAATTGCGAGAGCAAAAGGACACCAACATCAGCACGACGGTGTTCTAACTGTGCGATCACGCTATCACCGGTCCCAACATATTCAGCGCTGAGGCCAAGTTTCCCGCCCGCCATAGTTGTCAGGTGGGCCGTGATCGAGGATACCGCAGCGGGGATTGCCCAACGGTAGGTACTCAACCAGCTCCTCTCCCCAGCAAGCGTGCGGCGGAGGACCGATTCATCTGCCGTGTCACGCGGTACTCGATCCGAAATCGCAAATACCACTGCATCGGTTGCAATAAGGAAACGCTTGTGCGGTTCAATTGCGTACTGGCGAAGAAGCGAATCCTCGATGGGCAGATAATCCCGAGCAACGATCGCAGCGCGTACGCTATCTCCGAGTAGCTGCCGCATTGCATCAAATGCCGTCGTCGTGTCGAGTCGAACTGAGGCGCCATCATGCTTTGCGACGAACGCAGCGATTTGTGGAGCAATGAGCGCAGCCACCTCATTATCACATGCAATGGTAGCAGCACCCCGGAAAAGGGTTTCCCCCTGGTTCTGCTGGTTGTCGCATCCGAGCATCATCACAAGAAGCCCGAGCGCGATGCTACCGATTACGGTCGTGGGTTTCACCGTTGTTACGACGGTAACGAAACAACATCCAGAGCCGTATTCCCCCGAACACGATCGCCAGAACGCCGAGCAGGCGAATCGTCTCGCTTGGTCCAACTGCAAGTAGTGCAATGCCGACGGCAATGATCACCCCGCGAATGATTGCGGTAGCAATAAGAAGAGGGGTCCATCCAGCCGAACGATTGGGCACAGTATTCAAGGGCGTGCATACACAAGGAAGCTACTTGATCTTGAAGATGATCGGGATAGTCACCCACACGTCAATGGGGTTGCCGTTCTGAATCGCCGGGGTAAATGTGGTTGCCAAGACTGCTTTGAGGGCAGCATCGTTGAGCATTTCGCTTGGGGAATCAGCAACGAACGCGCGCTTTGGCTTACCATCTTTGCCAACGAGTACCTTGACGACCACCTTCCCTTCGATGCCAGCGCGACGGGCGATTTCCGGATACTGAACGCGGCGCTGGAGGTCGGCATAGTCGAACGCTGGTTCTTTCTCGACAAAAACGAATTCATCGGGGTCGGGCTCTTCCTCTTTCTGGACGCGGGCGTTGGGATCAATGAGGGTCCCCTCCCCGATGCCGAATCCCCCCATGTCTATGCCTTCCCCCCCCTTTGATGTTGCGCGTGCGACCTCTTCAATGTTAGCGAAATCTTTTGCATCAGGAGAAAGTAGCGTTTCCGGTACGGGCACAGGATTGCCAGCGACGGTCGGGGGGCCGCCTGCAATTGCGACATTCGTTGGCGGTGGCGGTGGTGCAACGTCGGCTTGATTCGCAGGTGGTGGCGGAAGATCGGAAAGTTTGATCCGGACGACCGGAATTCTCGGCTTGAGGGCTAATGCTCGCTGGTGGAGGTAGTTGTACACAAAGAATCCGAGGAACAGCAGCAGAAGGAGCAACAGTGCAATCCCAAAAGCGCGATACGTGTACCGACGTATCCACTCTTTGAGTTCAAAAGCGCCATAGGTGCGCTGTGGAATGGCTGTAAAAGCTACGGTGTCCATGGTCAGAGCCCTTTGAGTTTTTCGACTTCTTCTGGGCTTATCTTGACGAAGGCAAACTTTCGTTCGCGTTTGATACCTTCGGCCTGCAGTTGGCGGATAATCTCTGCTTCGGCCTGGTTGAGAATATCGAGCACCTGGACAATCGCGCCGTACGGTGCATCCGGCGATGGCTTGAAGGCAGTGATGAGTTTATTCTTGCGCAGCAAGTTCAGTTCAACCACCTTCGCCCGAAGTTGACCGAATGCGATTGGCTGCGGTTCATCGGTGCCCATGCTGAAAAAGAGCTTACCGTCTCCACGTACATAGAGCGTGAAAAGGTTCGCCTGGTTGACTTCGACGTTTTCCTCGACTTCCTTAGGAACACTGATTTCCATGACCTGCGGTGTAACCATCGTCGTGGTGTACATGAAAAAGGTCAGCAGCAGAAACACGATGTCTACCATCGGGGTCATGTCAATGCGGAATCCAAGGCGCTTTTTCTTTTTGCGCTTGCTGTGCTGCTTACCTCGTCGCTGCCGCTCGGGGACTTCTAAGCCTCCACCGCCACCTGCCATGGATGATCACTGTGGTTGTTGGACATGGTTACTGACGCTTTTCTGTGACGAAGTTGAATGCGGTTGCGTTGTTCTTCCGAAGGACGTCTATGGCATCCTCGATCCACTTGTAGCGGATTCGTCGGTCGCCATCAATGGCAAAGCGTGTCCGCGGACCGGTGATCCGTGTTTGCATGATGAGCTGATCGAGAAGATCAAGCCCAACTTTCACCTGTGGTTTCCGTTGCTCTGTGGTGAAGTTGAGGTTTTCGTACACCTGACGCCGCTGCAGTTCATTGACGATGGTGTAGTAGTAGCTGGTATCACCAGTGAGCGTATCAATCCCGACTTTGATGATTGCAATGTCTTTGTCAGGTAGCTTGGATGTATCCGCCGAGGCGTAGGGTCGCTTGATCACAAATTTTTGCTCAGCTTCGGCCTCGGTCTTGAACTTTGCTGTGAACATGAAAAACGTCAGCAACAAGAAGGTGACGTCCACCATCGGAGTCATGTCGATCACGAAGCCAAGCCGTTTTTTCTTAATCTTCGGCATGTAGCACGTGCTGGGAAATTATGCGACCTCTTTGACGCGAACGGTGAGCAGTTCCATCATCGAGAGGATAGCTTCGTCAATCATGTACACGAAGTTGTCCACCCGTGTGGTGAAGAAATTGAACGAAACAATCGAGATAATTGCGGCTGCAAGCCCACCAGCGGTGTTGTAGAGCGCCTCAGAAATCCCGATCGAGAGCTGCTGGGCAGAAACAGTTCCTCCGGATTCCCCAAGTGCGCGGAATGCCCGGATCATCCCGACGGTGGTACCCAGCAGACCAATCATCGTCGAAATGGATGCAAGGGTTGAGAGAATGACCAGGTTCTTTTCCAGCAAGGGAATTTCCAGGTTCGTTGCTTCGTCAATGGCACGTTGAACTTCACTGAGTTTCTTTTCGGAATCGTACTCGGCATCGTTTTCGACTTGCTTGAATCGCTCCAATCCAGCGCGGAGGATATTTGCCACCGAGCCACGCTGTGCATCGCATTCAGCAATCGCTTCGTCAATTTTCCCTTCACCGATGAGCTCGATACACCGCCGAATGAAGAGAGCAACATCGCCCGTACCGCGTGCTTTGTTGATCGAAAGCCACCGCTCGATCGAGAAGGTGACCGCAAGCAGCAAACAGGCAAGCAATAATCCTACCAGCGGACCGCCCGTGTAGATCATCCCGAGCGTGTTGACTGGTTGGGTAATATCGCCACCCTTGAAGTTGCCGGGAGCACCGAGCACGAAAAAGTACACGCTGTAAGCGACGATCAACGCCAGCGTGATGACCACTGCATTGAACAAATTCTTCATAGCACGTCAGATGGTAGTTGATGATGAAAGTGAATCGAGTGACGTTTGAAGGTCGCGGTAAATTTCGAACACCATCGAAAGCTTGGTGATTACGAAAATGTTCTCCAGGGATTTGCTCAAACCGCAGAGCACGATCCTCCCACCGCGCTTAGCGATGCTCGAATGCGCTGCGATGAGAACGCCCAGTGCAGTTGAGTTTAGGTAGGTAACGTCTGCCATGTCCACAACAATCGCCGTTGCATTCGTTTGCGCTGCTTCGGAGAGCACTGTACGCAATTCATCAGTCTCCTTTCCACCGATAAACTGCCCGCGCAGGGACACGATTTCAATCGTTCCGTGCTGGCGTCGTTGGATGTTTGTTGATGGAAGCATTGGCAAAAAATAGTGTTGAAATCGGCGTCAAAACTACGGCACAAAGGCCGCTTTTCGCAAGCGAAAAGTTGGTAACACACTGGCCAGTTGACTGTTACACCCGACGACGAAGCGCTCGACGTTGTAATCGTCACGACAGATGGCCACGCTCCTTGTACCAAAGAGTGCAGCGACGCTTCGGGACTGTCCATCGCTGCACTCCAGCGCGAATATACCACCGTCTGTGAGCAGCGAAGGAAAAATCTCGGCATACCGCCGGAAGAAACGCAACCCATCACTTCCATCGGTAAGAGCATTGGGTGGTTCGTGGTACAACTCTGGCTCAAGTTGAGTGTATTCCGTCTGCGAAAGGTAGGGTGGATTGGAGACGATAAGGTCGAAGCGCTCGCTGGGGAGTTGCTCCAGAATATCACCACAGATGAAATCCACATTTCGGACGCCATTGCTCTCTGCATTCTCGCGAGCAAGAGCAACTGCATCGCTGGAGACATCCCATCCAGTCACCCGGCTCGATGGAAACGCTCGCCCAAGGGCAATCGCAATACATCCTGATCCTGTGCCGATATCGAGAACTCGTGCGGGAATGATTGCAACCTCTCGCAGCAATTCGACGATCAATGCAACGAGCTGTTCGGTTTCTGGTCGCGGTATCAGAACGTGCGGCGTTACACGAAGCGAAAGACTATAGAACTCGACCGTTCCGAGCAAATACTGCAGCGGAAAACGTTGCCCAACCCGCCGCTCGAGCAACTCCGAAAGCAATTCCTCTTGCACCCTCGTCAGCAAGTGCTCAGGGTGTGCATACAGCGTGGCCAGTGAACACCCAACGACATGGCACACCAGCAACCGCGCTTCGTGCCGTGCTTCGGCAATCGCGTGCTGCATGAGCACTTGCTCAGTTCGACGCAGCGCCGACCGATACGTGAGCATTGGTTGTGTTCGGGAAAATATCCTGGAGTGCTCGAACATCAAACTGATTGCTTCGGAGTGTGTGGATCGCCTGCAGTGAAGCTTCTGCAGCGGCCAATGTGGTAAAGAATGGAATCTTGTACTGCATTGCCGTCATTCCCATGATGAACTCATCATGCCGCGCACGCTCACCTAAGGGGGTGTTGATGAGAATGTGCACCTCGCCATTTTTGATGTGGTCAATGATGCTGGGGCGTCCTTCGTAGTGTTTGAGCACGGTCTCTGCTGGAACGCCATGGTCGCACAAGAACATCGCCGTTCCGCTGGTAGCAATGATGCGGAAACCAAGCTCGATGTAGCCACGTGCTATCGCAATTGCACGGTCGTTTTTATCCTCCGGACGGAGCGACAGAAAGACTGCCCCACTGGTTGGAACGCGGCTTCCGGTTGCTTGGTGTGCTTTCAGCAATGCTGCGCCAAAGGTGGTATCAATCCCCATCACTTCACCCGTTGAACGCATTTCCGGTCCGGGGAATACGTTGACTCGCTGAAATTTCGTGAACGGGAATACCGGTTCTTTGATTGCCACTCCCCAAGGTCGCAAAACCTGCGTTCCCCATCCAAGCTCGCGGAGTGTTTTGCCAAGCATGACACCGGTTGCAATCTCGAGGACCGGCACACCAACCGCTTTTGCAATGAATGGCACAGTGCGGGAGGCTCGGGGATTTGCTTCGATAACGTAGATCGTGTCACCTTGCAAGGCGTATTGCACGTTGAGCAGGCCGCGAACCCCTAATGCCATCGCCAGTTGCTCGGTGTAGCTGATGATGCGCTGCTCTTGCTCCGGACTTAAGTTGTATGGTGGCACAACACAGGAGGAATCCCCGGAATGAATGCCCGCCTCTTCGATGTGTTGCATAATGCCACAGACGAGCACATCATGACCATCAGCAATGCAGTCAACGTCGAATTCGTATGCATGCTCGAGGAAGTGGTCAACCAAGACGGGATGATCTGGTGAATACTCGAACGCTTCGCGCGCGAATCGGCGAACCATCTCCTCCCGGTAGCAAATCTGCATTGCCCGTCCACCAAGCACGTACGAAGGACGGACCAGGACTGGATACCCAATTCTTTCCGCGATTGCGACTGCCTCGTCCTCATTGCGCGCGGTTCCGAACGCAGGACAGGGGATATTGAGCGTGTCGAGCAGGTCTGCGAATCGTTTCCGATCCTCGGCCAGGTCAATTCCCTCCCACGGCGTCCCCAACAACTTCACACCTGCTGCAGCCAGAGCACCAGCGAGTTTGAGCGGTGTCTGCCCTCCCAAGGTGACAATAACACCTTCGGGCTGCTCGTGCTCGATGATGTTCATTACATCTTCGAATGTGAGCGGCTCGAAGTAGAGTTTGTCGGCGGTGTCGTAATCGGTCGAGACAGTTTCGGGGTTACAATTGACCATGATCGCTTCCCATCCAAGCTTGTGTGCAGCCCAAACAGCCCGAACACAGCAGTAATCAAACTCGATTCCCTGCCCGATGCGATTTGGCCCACTTCCCAGGATTATCACCTTCCGACGCGAAGAGCGCACCGATTCATTCTCTTCGCCATAGGTCGAGTAATGGTACGGCGTCTCAGACTCGAACTCTGCTGCACAGGTGTCAATCGTCTTGTAGGTTGGGATGATTCCCCACTGTTGGCGCAGCAGACGGATCTGCTCCTGGCTTGTATTGCTCATGACCGCAAGCTGATGGTCAGAAAATCCCAGTTGCTTGATGCGACGGAGCTGGGCTGGTGTTGTGCGCTCGGCGAGGATGGTACTGGTAGATGACCTGGTCGCCTCGGTCCATGCGAATCCTGCTTCGACAATCTGCTTGCATTGATCAACGAACCACGGATCATAACCGGTGAGCTGGTGAATTTCTTCGATGCTCATCCCTGCTCGCAAGGCGTCACAGAGATCAAAGAGCGAATTCGATGTTCGTTGGGCAAGTCTGCTGCGGAGAACTTGAAGCTGGCTTTCAGAGAGATTCAACCGCTCGCACGTATCTGGACGATCGAAACCAAAGCCATAGCGGCGCTTCTCCAGCGAACGAATGGCTTTCTGAAGGGCTTCCTTGAAGGTGCGTCCGATTGCCATCGCTTCGCCTACCGACTTCATCTGAACGCCGAGACGGTCTTCTGCCTCACGGAATTTTTCGAAATCCCAACGAGGAATTTTGACAACCACATAATCGAGTGCTGGCTCAAAGGATGATGGTGTGCGGCGCGTGATGTCGTTTTGAATTTCATCGAGCGTGTAGCCAACAGCGAGCTTAGCGGCAATCTTTGCAATCGGGAACCCTGTTGCCTTCGATGCTAAGGCTGAACTTCGGGAGACGCGCGGGTTCATCTCGATAACAACCATGCGTCCGTTCTTTGGATTGACCGCAAATTGAATGTTCGATCCGCCGGTATCAACCCCAACAGCGCGAATGATCTTGATCGCTGCATCCCGCATACGCTGGTACTCACGGTCGGAGAGTGTCTGCGCTGGCGCAACCGTGATCGAATCACCAGTGTGTACTCCCATCGGGTCGAAGTTCTCGATCGAACAGATAATCACCACATTATCGGCACGATCCCGCATGACTTCCAACTCGTATTCCTTCCACCCAAGAACCGACTCTTCCACCAACACACGATGAATCGGTGATGCGAGGAGTCCGTTACGCAAGACATCGGCATACTCCTCCATGTTGTAGGCAATGCCGCCGCCAGTCCCACCGAGCGTAAACGACGGACGGATGATAGCGGGAAAGCCGATCTGCTCAATCACCACGAGTCCTTCCTCGACGCTGGTAACGAATGCACCCCGTGGCATTTCCAGTCCACAACTTTCGACGACCCCGAGGAACTCCTTCCGATCCTCTGCTAAACGAATAGCACGGAGATTCGAACCGATGAGCTCGACACCATAGCGGTCGAGTACACCTGCGGTGGCAAGCTCGACCGCAAGGTTGAGTCCGGTCTGTCCTCCCATCGTTGGCAACAGAGCATCTGGACGTTCTTTGGCGATGATGCGTTCGAGGATATCGGCTGTGAGTGGTTCGATGTAGGTTGCATCGGCGATTTCCGGATCGGTCATGATCGTCGCTGGGTTGGAGTTCACCAGGACAACGCGGAATCCTTCCTGACGGAGTGCTTTGCAGGCTTGGGTGCCGCTGTAATCGAATTCACAGGCTTGACCGATCACAATCGGACCAGAGCCAATGATCATAACCGTCGAAATATCCGTCCGCTTCGGCATCAGGTAACAACTGAAGAAGGTTGAACAACAGGAATACCAAGTGCTTCGACAAGCACTGCCACACGCACAAAGACACCATTGGTCACTTGCCGGCGAATCAAGCTCCGTGCATGATCCACGACGGCAGCGTCGAGCTCTACACCAGCATTGACCGGACCGGGATGGAGCACGTAGCATGAGTTTTCTTCGACGTCCGCGATCCGAACCGCCCAACGTTGGCGATAATCGGCAAGCGAGGGCACAAGTCCACTCTGCATTCGTTCACGTTGAAGACGGAGCACAACCACGGCATCGGCCCACTTCAGCGCCGCACGGGCATCAGAGAGTTCAACCATATCCAAAGGAAGATGACCAGACCGAAGAAGTGGTGGTGCACACACACCAATCTCCGCACCGAGCATGCGAAAGAGGGTATAACCAGAGCGGAAGACTCGACTATGGAGGACATCGCCGATGAAGGCTATTCGGCGCTTCTCGAGCGTGCCGAACGTATCGAGCAACGTCATCGCATCCAGCAATGCTTGCGTTGGGTGCTGGTGCATGCCATCACCGGCGTTGATGATAATCGCACGCGTAGCGATTGCTGCAGCGCGCTCAGCAGCATCACTTGCACTATGGCGAAGGACGATTGCTTCGGCACCAAGTGCTTCGATAGTTGCGATCGTGTCCTCGAAACTTTCTCCTTTCTCGATGCTACTGCCAGATGTGGTGAATCCGACCGTTCGAGCGCCAAGCATTGCAGCAGCAACTTCGAACGACATGCGCGTGCGGGTGCTGGGCTCAAAGAATGCCAGTGCAACCGTTCCAGGCGGCTGGGATGGCACAGCATCGCGGTTGCGGAAGCGGCGCGCCCATTCGATGATAGCAGTGCAGCGCTCGATGCCAGCTTGCTCGATAGTGATCAGGTGACCAGGCATGGTGATAATCGTATCCATTCAAAAAAAAGCCGCTCACGGGAGCGGCTTGGGGTATCGGCTACTTTTTTGCCTTTGGCACTTTGCCGGTGTTGACCACTTCGGCTAGTGCCTTGCCGGGTTTGAAGCGAGCAACCTTCCGCGCAGGAATCTTGATCGTCGCTCCTGTTCGCGGATTCTTGCCCTTGCGTGCTGCCCGTTTGCTGACAGCAAAGGTGCCGAAGCCAACGAGCGAGACACTGTTCCCCTTCGCAAGCGATGACTGAATCGCATGCAAGGTTGCGTTGAGGGCTTGTTCGGCTTGCGCCTTCGAAAGCCCGGCGGTCTTGGCAATAGCCTCGACCAGTTCGCCTTTGTTCATGCGTAAACCCCCGCAGATGGTGAAACATTGAGAAAAATTGCACCGCAAACATACAGCGCAAACCCACTACTTTGCAAGAAAAAAATTTTTCCCAACGCGTGTTCTGATGCGCCTTCCAGCGATTCATCCTCCCCGCTCAACGCTCAGGATTCGGTACTGAACCTTTCCGCTCGGCGTTTGCATTTCGATGGTTTCACCGGTGAGTCTGCCCAAGAGTGCTTTACCCAAGGGCGAGGTGACCGACAGCAGATTTTTCTCAATATCGGCTTCTTCTGCGCTGACAAGGGTAAAAGTCATTTCAGTGTTCGTGCGCTCGTTGAGCAGTCGGACGCTACAAAAGATGTACACCCGATCATCAGCGGGAAGCTCCGATGGATCGATCACCTTCGCATTGGCAACAATGCGCTCCAGCTTGGCGATGCGGATTTCGAGTAACTCTTGCTCGTGAAGCGCTGCATCGTAATCAGCGTTTTCAGAAAGATCGCCATGCGAACGTGCATCAGCGATTTTCCGTGCGACATCCGCTCGGGCGTGGGTTTTGAGCTGATGCAATTCCTCCTGTAGCTGACGCATCCGCTCACGCGAGATGTAAACAGTATCGGACATGGTACTTGACTTGAACCTACGTTCAACACTTACTATCGGGGCAACAAAGAAAGCCGCTGCTCATGCGCGGAGCGGCTTGTGTCGGTAGCACCAACGGCAAAGATAATTGCCCTATATCCCGTCGAGCAGATGCCCCATCTTGACTTTCTTCGTCTCGAGGTAGCGGCGGTTGACGTCGTTGGGCTCAATCACAATGGGGACACGCTCGACGATTTCCAATCCGAAACTTGCCAGTCCAACCCGTTTAGTTGGGTTATTGGTTAGCAGGCGCATCTTGCGTACACCAAGGTCATAGAGGATTTGCGCTCCGATTCCATACTCACGAGCATCGGGTTTGAAGCCAAGATGGAGATTCGCTTCAACTGTATCGAGGCCGTGTTCTTGCTGAAGCATGTATGCTTGAATCTTGGCAACAAGCCCGATCCCCCGTCCTTCCTGCCGCATGTAGAGCAGAACACCTTTCCCCTCGCGCTCGATCGCTTGGAGAGCTGCATGGAGCTGCATTCCACAATCGCAGTGGAGTGAACCGAAGACATCCCCGGTCATGCATTCACTGTGGACACGGACCAAAACTGGCTCGTCGGAATTGATGGTGCCTTTGACCAGTGCGATGTGTTCTTTGCCATCGTGTTTGTTGACGTAAACCGAAAAATCAAACTCGCCGTACTCGGTTTTCAAGATTGCATGGGCACGACGCTCAACCAGGCGCTCTCGGTGGAGTCGGTAGGCAATCAGGTCTTTGATAGTAACGATAACCATCCGATGGCGCCGGGCAAACTCGATCAATTGTTCGCCACGCAGCATTTCGCCATCATCGCCGATGATTTCGCAAATCACCCCGACAGGTTCCAGCCCAGCCATTTTGCACAAATCCACGATCGCTTCGGTATGACCGGCACGGCGCAGCACACCTTCATCGCGGGCGATAAGTGGAAACACGTGCCCTGGCCGAGCAAAGTCGCTCGGCTGCGAACGGTGGTCGGCAAGCGCACGAATTGTCGCGCTCCGGTCAGCCGCAGAGATGCCCGTTGTTGTGCCGTGGATGTAGTCAACCGACACGGTAAATCCCGTCCCATGCAGCGCAGTATTGGATGTAACCATCGGTTCTAAACCAAGCGCATCAGCTCGCGATTTGAGCATTGGGACGCAGATCAACCCCCGAGCACTGTTTGCCATGAAGCGCACATGCTCTGGCAAGCAGAATTGCGCTGCACAGGCGACGTCACCTTCGTTTTCGCGGTCTTCATCATCGGCGACAACGATCATCTGCCCTGTGCGCAACGCATCAATGGCAGCTTCGATGCTATCGAATGCGCTCATTGCGGCTTAGTCTGAGGATGATTTTTTCTCGACTGTTGCAATTGCAACCTTTTCGAATCGAACACGGACGTTATCAGCGACTTGAACGACAACGGTCTTGTCATCAATATCGGTGACCGTTCCATGGATACCGGCGCTCGTGATAACACGGTCGCCACGCTTGAGTTCATCGAGCATCTTTTTCATTTCCCGTTGCCGCTTTTGTTGCGGACGGATGATGAAAAAGTAGAACACCACGATGATCAGGCCAAACATGACCAGCGTCGAGATCAGTTGTCCCGATGGATCGGGTGCTCCGGCTGCTTGGGCATAGAGCGCTGGCGCAACGACCAACGCCAAAGCTATCGCAAATCGCATGCGAGGTCTGTACAGAAAGTGGGACTATTCGAGAATCGAGCGCTCACCCTGTTGGTCGGGGTAAAATTGCTCGAGAAATTGCTGCGACCATTGACGGAAGGTGCCGTCGAGTATTTTCTCGCGCGCTGTCCGAACAAGCCAACGGTAGAAAGCAAGGTTCTGCCAAGTGGCGATCATCAAACCGAGAATTTCACCGCTGACAAATAAATGCCGAAGATACCCGAGCGAATACGGCTCAACTCCCAATTCTTCCCACGCAGGGTCAATTGGTTCGTCGCTGCACTTGAATCGTTGATTCCGAATATTGAACCGTCCACGGGTGGTAAAGAGTGTGCCGTTCCGCGCATTGCGGGTTGGCATGACACAATCGAACATATCCACACCGAGTGCAATTGCACGCAGGATATTTTGAGGTGTACCCACCCCCATCAGATAGCGTGGCTGGTCGCTGGGCAGCAAGTCCGTTGAGCGGTTGGTCAGTTCATACATCAGCTCCACCGGTTCCCCTACCGCTAAGCCACCAATGGCGTAACCATCGAATGGAATACTGCAGAGCTCCTCGATGCATGTTCGGCGAAGATCGGCAAAGGCACCACCCTGCACGATGCCAAACAATTGCTGCCGATAGCCATAGAGAAACGGCTGTGAACAGTGCGCTTCCCAGCAGCGCCGTTCCCACGTCAGACTTCGTACAAGAGCACGTTCGGCTTCCTGCCGTGATGCGGGATAACCAATGCATTCATCGAACGCCATCATGATGTCTGAACCGATCGAGCGTTGCTGGGCAACGACGCTTTCGGGTGTGAAAATGTGTCGCGATCCGTCAATGTGGGAGCGGAATTCAACTCCATCATCGAAGACCCGCCGGAGTGAGCCGAGCGAATACACCTGAAAGCCCCCGCTATCGGTCAAGATCGCTCCGTCCCAGCGCATCATTCGATGGAGTCCGCCGAAACGTTCCAGCACCTGTTGTCCTGGTCGCAGATACAGGTGGTACGTGTTCGCAAGAAGGAGCGAATATGAGAGTGTTCGAAGAGTCCGATGGTCGAGCGCCTTGATGGCTCCCTGTGTAGCAACGGGCATGAAAACTGGTGTTTCGACGATGCCATGCGCTGTCCGGAGAAGACCAGCTCTGGCTTTCGTTTGCGCATCTGTTGCAACAAGCTCGAACGACTTTTCACGAGTTCGCATACGGTTTCCTCACCGCAGCTATGGTAACTGCAAGACCGATACCGAGTGCATCTGCACACCAATCAAGCACGTCAGCGCTTCGACCAGGAACGAAGGCTTGGTGGAGCTCATCAGTAGCAGCAAAGACAAGACCAATAACCACTGCCCACCAGAACCGTCTCGGGTCTGTGATGGGCATTGTTCGCATCGCGAGTATCAACGTCGAACCATACAGCATGTACCCGAAGAAGTGGTACACTTTATCGGCAAACGAGAATGGTTGCGGCACCATTGCTGGTTGACTTGATGTGACTACGATTCCCACGCTAAAGAGCACGGCAGGTAGCCGGTACATCCATCGCCGATATGAGCTCATTGCATGTTCGACAGTATTCGACCAGTCGCTACGCCGAGTGCATCAATCACATGCGATGCACGAGTAGAAAGTTCGCCATGCCGAGCGGCAGCAATTGCTCCTGCAGTGGAATGGAGCACCACACCCATCCACGCTGCGTCAAGCTGCGGATATCCTTGTGCCCAGAGCGCGGCAATAATTCCGCTGAGGACATCGCCAGTGCCTCCGCTCGCCAATGCAGGGTTGTATTGCGTCATCCAATAGGTTTGCCGCCCATCGCTAATCTGGACGGGGAAATCTTTGAGCACGATCGTCGCTCCCGCCCGCTGCGAGAGTGCAATGGCCTGCTTCCATGCTGAGTGCGCAAGTTGATCGGATGGTAATCCAAGCAACCGTGCGAATTCTCCGCGATGAGGAGTAAGAGTCACCCCAGGAAGCGGAGTGGTTGGATCAACCGCGCGTAAGGCATCAGCATCGAGAACCATCGCACGCGATCCCACAAATTCCCGAAGCAACTCATCGATGAGGGCGGTCGTTTCCGGTGCTGCACCCAGCCCCGGACCAAGCACAACGACGCTCGCGCGTAGCAAACGTTCGGCAATTTGGGGTAATGCATCCCGATCAAGCGTTGGACGATGGTAGCGATGTGGCATTACCTCAGGGAACAGCGCACTGTGTACGCAGGGTGTAAACAATTCCACCAGCCCTGCTCCCGCTGCAACGGCGGCATTAGCACAGAGCGCTGCTGCACCCGGCATCGCTTCCGAACCTGCAACTACAAGCACACGACCGTAATCAAATTTTGTGCTTCGCTTCTTCCGAGGGCGATAGACGCGATGGAAATCATCGTCACCGATCAACCATGCCATCGTCTGGCTTGCCACAACAGTTGAGGGAATCCCCAGTTGTGCCACCTCGATATCCCCGACGACTTCCGGCGCATCGGCAAGGAACAAACCTGTTTTGAGCGCACCCATCGTGATGGTACAATCTGCCCGAAAGCATGGGTCGAAAGCCTGTCCGGTGTCCGCATCCAGTCCCGAAGGAAGATCGAGTGCAATTTTTGCCGCCGATGATTCATTCGCCATGCGAATCAAGGATGCCATCGGCTCACGAGGAGCACCACTGGCACCGACTCCGAGCAGAGCATCAACAATCACGTCGGCATGATGGAGATACTGCTCCGCATCGGCATCGTGTCCCCATTCAGCCATCGGGATACCAAGCAACTGACACACAAGGGCATTGGTTGCCGTCTCGCTCGACATTCGCTGGCGATTACCACAGACAACCAGCTGTGGGCGACACTCACTCATGAGGTGGCGCGCAAGTGCGAATCCATCCCCACCATTGTTACCACTGCCACAGAGGATTGTAATGTGGTATGCATCAGGATAGCGCTGGCGGATAATTGCTGCAGCAGATCGGGCTGCATTTTCCATAAGCACAAGCGATGGCAGACCGTAGCGCTCCATTGCAGCACGGTCGGCAGCACGCATCTGCTCTGCGGTCAGAATTGGTTGCATCGCCACTACACATGGAATTGTTCTGTGAGGATATGCGATGGTGGAATCCCACGTTCCTTGAGTGCGGCGCGCACATCATCGAGCATTGCCTTCCGCCCACAGAGGTAGAAGTAGCTCTGTTCATCGAAGCTCAGCGCCGAGAGATGATCCGTTACGCGCCCGCGCAAACCCTGCCAGTCCGCTTCCGGTTGCGATAGTGTGATGGCATAGCTGAAATTGGTATAGTTCCTCGACAAGTGCTGCAGCCAATCCTGCCAGAATAGGTTGGACTGGTGTCGCAGCCCCCAGAGTAAGGCGACCGATTGTCCGGAAATCCTGGTCAACGAATCAGCAATGGGCTTGAGCGATGCAATACCGGAGCCCGTTCCGATGAGAATGTGCCGCGTGCTGTGCTCCACTTGCGGAACTAAGCGACCAAAGGGTAGGATTACTTCCATAGTTATACCGAGGGGTGAGCTATCCAGGAACGTTGATGCTAACCCGCCTGGTAAGCGTTCGACCAGAAGCTCGACATGGCTCGTGGGCTCCTCCGTGGGAGCATTGGTGATGCTGTAGCTACGACGCTGCCCGTCAAGGACAATGTTGAGATACTGCCCAGGCAGATATCGAACAGGTTCGCCGAGTGTAAGCTCAACCTCGAAGTACCGACCACCAGAATCGGCATCGCGTCGCGCGGTAATGGTGGCGAGAGTATGGATGGGTTTTTGCATTCTTGCGTTGCTACGATGAAACTCGGGAATTGATTGCTGCCCGGCGTTGGCGAATCAGTTCGACCAGCGCTGGCAGCATCGAAACGACGATAATCGCTGCAATGACCAGTGTAAAATTGCGCTTGACAATAGGAACATTTCCGAACGCAAAGCCCAGCAGCGTAAAGCTTACCACCCAGGCAATCGCACCGATAATGTTGAACAGAGCAAATCGCCGGTACGTCATCTGCCCCAATCCGGCAATGAAGGGAGCAAAAGTGCGAACAATAGGGACAAATCGCGCAAGCACGATCGTCTTCCCGCCATGTCGCTCGTAGAATGCATGCGTCTTGTCCATGTGCTCTTTGCGAATCCACCGCTGCCACCGCGGATGGGTAAGGATGAAATGGCCGAAGCGACCGCCGATAGCATAGTTGACGGCATCTCCGGCGACTGCTGCGACAATGAGCAGGCCAATGACCACTTCCAACTGGAGTACACCGAGAGCACAGAGCGATCCAACCGCGAAAAGCAGAGAATCACCGGGCAGAAAGGGAGTGATCACAAAACCAGTTTCGGCAAACACAACCAGAAAGAGCAGCAAATACGTCCAATCGCCACCCCACGATACGAGGTCGGCAATGTGACGGTCCAGATGCACAAGTATATCGAACGCTGCTGAGAGAAATTCCATGGGTATCGAGCCTGAGACGATGTATCGGCATGCAACGACGATTGTCGTTAGGATGGATTATGCAACTGCACAGCTCGCCGAACACTGCCGTGGGCGGCCGTGAGTAATGCACGCGCTTGCTCCTGATTGCATCCTGCCAGTATCATGACCAGAGCGACCTTGACGTTTCCGTCTGCATCCTCGAGTGCAGTCGTTGCAGCTTGATAGTTACAGCCGGTAATGCGCATGACAATGCCTTTGGCACGCTCGCGAAGCTTGGCGCTCAACGGCTGGACATCAACCATGATGTTGCCATATGTCTTACCGATGCGGACCATTGCTGCTGTTGAGAGCATATTGAGCACGAGCTTTTGTGCAGTCCCCGATTTGAGTCTTGTCGAACCAGCAAGAATTTCTGGGCCTACGTTCGGTGCGATGATGCAGTCGGCATTCCTGGTGAACCGCTCTACTTGGGCGCGCTCGTTTGTGGTCACCAGAACAGTGAATGCACCACAGCGCTTGGCTTCTGCTAATGCACCAAGCACAAAGGGTGTCCGCCCGGATGCACTTATTCCGCAAACGACATCGGCGTCGGTTACCTGTGCAGCGTTGATGGCCTCGGCGCCGGCATGTTCATCATCTTCGGCACCCTCTTGGGCAGCAAAAACAGCTTGATTCCCTCCTGCAATGATGGCTCGCACAAGTGTTGGCGAAACTCCGAACGTCGGTGGGCACTCGGCAGCATCAAGCACACCCAGTCGGCCGCTGGTGCCAGCGCCGACATAGATCAAGCGCCCGCCGCGTTGAAATGCATTAGCGATGGCTTCAACCGCCCGCGCAATGTGGGGAATTTCCTCGCGCACCGCACGCGCGACTTTTTGATCCTCGTCGTTCATCAGTCGCAGAAAATCCTCGACCGACAATTCGTCCATTGCCACCGATGCTGGATTGAGTTGTTCGGTACGAAGCTGCGATATTTGCTCGTAGAGCGCGCGGCTCATAAGAGTCGTCCCCCCAAGATGAGCATTGCCGTAACAAAGTAGATAATGATGCCACTAACATCGACAAGTGTTGCGATAAACGGTGCTGACGACGTCGCTGGATCGAACCCAAGACGGTAGAGTAGCAGTGGGAGCATCGCTCCGATCGTGGTACCCCAGAGCACAATACCAATCAACCCCACCCCAACAGTCAGTGCGATCAAAAGGTGATGGTCGCCATAGACTGGACCAAACAGGAGCGTCCAAAGCTCTATGCGCAGGAATCCGAGCGACCCCAGGATACTGCCGAGCGTCAATCCCGAGACAAGTTCCCTGCGGAGAACTAGCCACCAATCGCGAAAGGAAATTTCTTGCAGGGCAAGCGCGCGTGTTATCAACGTTGCTGCTTGTGAACCGGAGTTACCACCAGACGAAATCACCAGAGGCAAGAAGAGAACAAGGACCACTGCTTTTTCGATCTGCTTTTCGAAGACCGATAGCGCTGTCGTTGTCAGCATTTCACTAAGCATGAGAGCGGTTAGCCAGCCGGCTCTCTTTCGGATGAGCACGCTCACCGGTGTTGCGCGGTAACTGATGTCGAGCGCTTCCATCCCACCGAGTTTTTGAATATCCTCCGTAGCTTCTTTTTCTGCAACGTCGAGAACGTCGTCGAAAGTCACAATGCCAACCAGAACCCCGTTCGAATCAACGACTGGCAGGACAGACAAATCGAATTTTTCCATCACACGCACTGCGGTTTCCTGGTCGTCGAAAGCGGAAAGGCGTGGCGTCTCCTCCATCAGTTCTGCGATGGTTGTCGTTGGGTCGGCTAAGATGAGCGCTCGCAATCGGACGACACCGAGCAAGCGTTGCCGTTTATCGCAGACGTAGAGTCGGTTGAGCGTCTCGCGATCTTGTCCGTGTTGGCGGATGTACTCGAGCGCTGTTGCAACGGTCCAGCCTGGTTCGAGCGCCAAGAAGTCTGGCGTCATCAAACGGCCGACGCTTTCTTCTGGATAGCCGAGCAGCCACCGGGCTTCGCGGAGATCGTCCGGCTCCAGGAGTGCAAGCAAGCGCGATGTTACATCCCCGGGCAGTTCCGAGAGCAGTGCAGTACGGTCGTCGGGAGAAAGTGCCGCCAGCAACTCGCGCGATTCGCTGTCGGTGAGTTCGTGCAGCAAATTGATCTGTTGATCGGGTTCGAGGTATGCAAAGACTTCGTGCGCTAAGTCCTGCGGCAATGCGCGGTAGAGGAGCACGCGTTCGGCTTTGGGAACGCTCAGCATCAAATCAGCAATTTCTGCTGGGGACCACGTCGAAAGCACATCACGCAACAGCGACCACTCGCGCTGCTCGATTAACTCGTGGATTTCGGGGAGGAGCAGTTCCTTGAGCATGATGGACTGACTTGGTCGCGATGGGAATGCATGCAAAAATAGCCCCTATTGCCGGCTATGATTTTGATAATCGCCGCTCGTTGCAGTATTTTTGCGCTCCGAATTTCAACACCACAGTTGGTTATGGCGCATCACAAATCAGCGCTCAAGCGAATTCGTCAATCGCGCAAGCGGAATCAGTACAACCGCCAGTGGAAATGGCAGCTCAAGCAAGCCATCAAAGCGGTTCGGCGGGCGACAACACTCGAAGAAGCCGAATCGCTCCTCCGCACTGCTGCCAAGATCATTGACCGCAGTGCAGCACGTGGCATCATCCACCGCAACACTGCGGCAAACCGTAAATCGGCACTGGCGCGTTATATCAACCATCATTTTGCCCGCAGATCGGCTACTACCCAGTGACGACGCGGACATTGGATTGCACCCGTAGCTCAATTGGATAGAGCATCTGACTACGGATCAGAAGGTTTGGGGTTCGAATCCCTACGGGTGCGCACGGAGCCCTTCTCCATGGTGGGAGAAGGGTTTTTTATTGGGAGACCATCAACAGCTGAAGCTTCCGCCGAGCAAGGATAGCAGCATCGCTGCGAGGGTAGCGCTCCAGAATTGTACGGAGGAGTTGCCGAGCACGTTCACCATTGCCTTGATTGCTCTCGATCTCGGCAAGCAAGTACATGGCGTCTGCATGGAGCGCTGACTTGCTTTTTTCCAGTAGTGTGAGAGCCATTTCTGCATCAGCATGGGCTGCTTGGTAGTCCTGCTGAAAGAATGCCGCAAGTCCCCGCCAGTAGTGATACTCTCCCTTTTTCGGAGATGGTTGTGCCAGCACCGTTGTCAAGAGCTCACGCGCACGTTGGTACTGCTTATTCCGAATTGCTACGAGCGCAGTATCGAAGGCTCCGCTTTCGGCCGTGGCCACTTTGCCATTTATTCGTGATCGAACTTCATCAGGGCTGCGTTGTTGCCAGATTGAGCGTGGGGACGCTACGTTTGGCCTGCGCGGTGTCTGCTGCCGTCGAACCTTTGATGGTTTGCTCGGTGGCGGTGTGTCCACATCGGCATCGGGCAGAATCACCCCTGCCCGCCGATGTTGCTTGCCAGGTGGCAAGGTCCCAGAAGTATCCAGATGGCTGGGCTCACTGTCCTTGGCACCACGAACAATCTCGGATGCAGGCTGTCCCTGACCGGATTGCGTGCGCTGCTCGACAAGCTGACGCAGCGTTTCCAGTTGATGGCTTATGGTATCAAGGCGAGCTTCAATGACCGATTGACGACGGGCAATCTCGTCCATGTAGACGCGCAACGGCTGGAGACGTGGAAGGTTCGTTGTTGTGTCAACTGGCCCAACAGACGGCTGCTCCGGAACAAGTGGACGAAGCGTATTGGCATGCGAAGACTGTTTCGCATGCGGAGATAATGACCGGCAGCCACCTATCGATATGGATAGGATAGCAACGACCGTGCTGAGTTTCCAGCTACATGCGTGCACTGAACCTCCTCCAGTGGAGGCTGGATATTGCTACAACTCGATCTCGTGCAACGTGACATACCGCACATCCCGTGCCATCCGATTGACGCGGTTTATGTACTCGTTGTAGTCTTCGCGCTCGAGCAGGCGATCTTCGCTACCATCGAAATCTTCCTGCGACGGGTAGATCGTCAGCTCGGTGTACTCGTGATTTTTTCCCTCGAACACGTAGTATTCAATGCCTTCTTCGGCATAGATTGCTTTGAGCCTTCGGACTAATTCCCGATACTCGGGTAAGCGCTCGGGGTCAATCACATACGTCATCGAAAAAAGAACTTTCGCCATTTTCGATATCGAAAAAACAGTGTAACAGACGCGAAAATACGCAGCTTAGAATTCGAGAACCTCCTGCAGCGCACGCATGATCGTTTCGGTGTTCGGCAAGACCGCGCGCTCTAAGGTCGGTGCAAATGGCGTTGGAGCATCAAAGGCTGCAACTCGCACGATGGGAGCATCCAGCCACTGGAAGCACCGATGCGCGATGCGTGCAGCAACTTCTCCACCAAAGCCACCGGTCAATACCGCCTCGTGCGCAACGACAACTCGACCAGTCTTGCGTACGGACGCAATTACTGTCTCCTCATCAAACGGAACGAGGGTGCGAAGGTCAACGACCTCAACCGATACACCGCTATTCTGCATGCGCTCAGCAGCTTCGAGCGCCATGTGAACTGCTGAACCATAGGCAACCACCGTTGCATCGGTACCAGGTCGGACAACTGCCGCTATACCGAGCGGAACAGTGTAATCGCCATCGGGCACGTCTTGTTTGATCTTGCGATAGAGCCCCTTGTGTTCAAAAAAGAGCACAGGGTTATTATCACGGATGGCAGCGATGAGCAGACCCTTTGCGTCCGCTGGAAATGCTGGACAGACAACCTTCAGTCCTGTTGCATGAACGAACCAGTTCTCCGGATCGCGTGAATGGAACGGATTTGCTCCGACACCACCGCCACTGGGTCCACGAATGACAATCGGCACTCCTATTCCCCACCGATATGCTGTAGTGCCAGCAAGATTGACGACCTGGTTGAACCCACACGTGATAAAGTCCATGAACTGCATTTCCGCAACCGGGCGCATTCCATTGAGCGCAGCTCCAATCGCTGCACCGATAATTGCAGCCTCCGATATTGGGGCATCAAGGACACGGTGTGGGCCAAATTCATCAATGAAGCCCTTGGTAACCTTGAACGCACCGCCATAGACCCCGATGTCTTCGCCGATCAGGAAGACACGTTCATCTCTGCGCATTTCGAAACGGAGAGCATCGCTAATCGCCTCCAGATAGGTCATCAGCGGCATAGCATTCGACCGGTAGTGGATTAGGTTTCGACGATGATTGTTTTGAACCCAACATAATTACCATCGCGAGCGCGTCCCCAGAGGAAAACGTCAACGCGATGTTCCCCGACCCAGTAGTGTTTATGGCCACTGGTGTGGGTAAAAAACAGATCTCGAAGGGTGTGGAAGCGTTCGGCAGCAGCTCGTTCGTCCTCCTGGTGCCATTCGTAGATGTCGGTAACACCTTCGAAGAATTCCTGCGGCGGTACTTCGACCGATGGCAGTGATGAAGGGATACCGAAGTAGTCAAGGAGTGCGTCGAGCGTCAGTGCTCCGCGCTCGGTTGTATCCCAGAGGAATACACTGATTGGAGCATCCGTTTCGCTGGGATAAAGTAAGGAACTTGCAAGCTCGTCGAGCGTGCGATAGAGTTGCTCGGAACGGAGCGGTGGACCCTCTGCTGGTAGTGCCATGGGTTAGCCTAAGTACGCGCGCAGTTCCTTCGAGCGTGATGCGTGTCGCAACCTGCGAATGGCTTTCTCTTTGATTTGCCGGACGCGTTCGCGCGTGAGTCCCAGTTTTTCACCAATTTCTTCGAGCGTGAGCTGGGGGCACCCATCCACACCGAAGTAGTACCGGATCACGGCCGCATCCCGCTCTGGCAGCGTTGTCAAGGCTTGGTGAATTTCGTAGCAGAGCGATTCGTGAATCAGCTCGGCATCGGGCGGTGGCTGGGATTCATTGGGGAGCACATCGAGCAAGCGGCTTTCTTCCCCGTGAACGAAAGGTGCATCAATGGAGAGGTGCCGGCCCGATATGCGCATCGTTTCGGCGATCTCGCTAATATTCATGCCCAGCTCTTCTGCCATCTCCGCGGCTGTCGGTTCGCGTTCGAACTGTTGTTCCAGCTCGCTGAACTTTTTACTGATTTTGTTGAGCGTCCCAACGCGGTTGAGAGGAAGTCGGACAATGCGCGATTGTTCGGCTAAGGCTTGGAGAATGCTTTGACGAATCCACCAAACAGCATAGGAAATGAATTTGAACCCTCTGGTTTCATCGAAGCGCTTGGCTGCCTTGATAAGGCCCAAATTTCCTTCGTTGATGAGATCCCCGAGCGAGAGGCCCTGGTTTTGGTATTGCTTGGCGACCGAGACCACAAATCGCAGGTTTGCTTTGACAAGCTTTTCGAGCGCGGCCTCACCCTCCGGTCCGCCCTGCCGAATCTTCCGAGCCAGCTCGATTTCCTCTTCTGGTGAAAGAAGCTCAATCCGCCCAATCTCCTGGAGGTATTTATCCAGCGACTGGCTCTCGCGGTTGGTATATTGTTTCGTTATGCGCATGCACTAACCAGCAGTAGTGGAACAACATTTGACGCGAACGCAGGCAGTTTGACGGATAACGCGTTATTTCTATTGCGACGAATTTACACTGCGTTCCGGTGGCACGCTCACGGAACGGTGATGCAGGGTCGCCATGATTGCGCGGCGCTGCACAGGGGTAAGAAACATCCATTGCGCGATCTCGTGCCGCGTTCTCTTGCAGCCGATACACAGCCGTGTGATTGGATCGAGTCTGCAAATTTTCCGACAAGGTGATTCGATGGGAGCAGCGTTATCGTTCTGCGCCATGATCAGTCAGGAAGTATCGTTGGTAGGATGCAGTGCGAAGCAGTGATACAGCCATGTTGATTGCTGCATCGTTCTGTTCCTGGAGTGCTGTTAGCTGGAGGTCACTGCAGAAGCGACTGCGTATTTCCTGCTCCAGGACACGCGCGAGTTGTTTGGATGACTCCAGCGTACCACGAATTCGCTCCTGCTTGAGTGTCTGCACCAGCCGATCAGCTTGCTGAACTGCCTTGCTTCCCCATCCCTCGTGCTGCACTTGATGTGCCAATGCTTGCGCGCGACTGAGCACTCCTGAGGGCTCTGGACGAGATTGCTCCAGGTGACGAAGGAATGCCGCCATCAGACGTTCAGCATCCATCGTGGTGGGTGGCATGGCCATTCGACTTGTGTAGGCAGACGCGAAACTCCAGATGACGTTTCGTCCCACGACAGCAGTTACACTATCATGATCAACGAAAGCCAACACAGTATCGGGGACGATTCCCGTGCCACTTTGAATAGGCCGACGTAACCGCAATGTTCGATAGGTGCGAACGTGCTCACTATCGAGTCCACGGTGAATCCAGCAATTCGGGCAGAAACCTTCGATTTGTTGAATCGAGCGTCCCGATGGGGTGTAGTATCGTGCTGTGGTCAATTTGAGTGCAGCATTGTACGGAAGCGATACAACGGTTTGTACCAGACCCTTCCCCAGCGTTGTATCGCCAACGATCACAGCACGGTCGTTATCCTGGAGTGCACCAGCCAAGATTTCACTGGCGCTTGCACTGCGGGCGTTGACCAAAACAACGATGGGAACTGTTGTATCCACGTACGGGAGAGAACGTGCTCGGTAGGCTCGGACTGATGTGCCGTTTCGGTTTTTCGTTACCACTATCGTATCACCCGCTTTGAGGAACATTTCGGCAATCGAAACGGCTGCATCGAGCAATCCCCCAGGATTGTCGCGGAGGTCAATAACCAAACCACGCAGTGGTTGGACTTGGCGGAGTGAATCAATTGCAAGGCGAAATTCCTCCGGTGCACGGCGCGAAAATCGTTCCAAGCGTACTACGCCAATGCCACCATCAAGCAGTGCCGCATAGGTGACGTTGCGAACAATGAGTTCTTCTCGTTGGAGTGAAACGCGCAGTGTATCATCCCCACGTCGGAGCCAGAGTTCAACAGTGGTTCCAGCTGGTCCGCGGAGGTATGTTCGAGCATCTTCTGGTCCAAGGGTTCCCGTCGAGACCGAATCAATTTTGAGCACGACATCGCCGATTCGGACCCCCGATCGGTGAGCAGAACTGCCATCACTGACACCGATAACAGTCAAGACGCTATCGACCGTACCCAGCCGAATACCAACACCGATGTATCGCCCGCGAAGCAAAAAATCCAGGTCAGGCGTTTGTTCTTCCCGGTAGAACTCCGTGTACGGATCGAGCTTGGCAAGCATGTGCTCAATAGCTTCATCAACAAGCTCTTCGGGCTGGATTTCCTGGATGTATTGTTCATGGATTTCCCGTACGATAGTGCCAAACAGCTCCGTCGCACGGCTGAGCCGCACGTAGGGAGCTTCTTGGACTCCAATCCATCCAACTGTTGCGAGCGCTCCAACCGCTACCGCTGTGACAACACTGCGCTTCATGGTTAACACGTATGGCTATGACGACAATACTTCGGAAAAATACTCAATCAAGCGATCTGCGGGAAGCCGCTGTTGAAGCATCGAATCGCGATCGCGCACCGTGACGGTTCCATCCTGGAGCGTCTGACCGTCAATGGTCACACAGTATGGCGTACCGATTTCATCTTGCCGGCGGTACCGACGACCAATGGCGCCGCTATCGTCATACTGCGTTTTCCACCGTCGCTGCAGATCGCGGTAAATTGCTTCGGCACGTTCGGGCATACCTTCCTTGTTGACAAGTGGAAGAACGGCAATCTTGACCGGTGCAAGCAATGGATGGAAACGCAATACAGTACGCACTTCGGTTTTGCCGTCGGCTGTTGGCGCTTCTTCCTCGGCATACGCACCACAGAGGAATGCCATCAGTGAACGAGTGGCACCAACGGAGGTCTCGATAACGTACGGGATGAACTTTTCACCGGTAAAGGGATCGGTGTACTCGAACCGTTTGCCGCTGTATTCTTGATGGCGGCGCAAGTCGTAATCTGTTCGAGAATGAATGCCTTCGATCTCACCCCAACCGAATGGAAACTTGAACTCAATATCAACGGCAGCAGTCGCGTAGTGCGCAAGTTTGTCGTGTGGTTTCAGCCGTAGCATTTCCTCCCGCATGCCGAGCGACAGAAACCACTGGAAACGCTGCTCCCGCCAGTAGTCGAAATACTCGCTCTCCGTACCCGGTCGGATAAAGTACTGCATTTCCATTTGCTCGAACTCGCGCGTGCGATAGAGGAAATACTTGGTGTTGATCTCGTTGCGGAATGCTTTGCCGATCTGTGCAATGCCGAAGGGTAACTTTCGCCGTGATGAATCCAGTACATTCTTGAAGTTGACAAATATTCCCTGTGCAGTTTCCGGACGCAAGTACACGATGTTGCTTGAGTCTTCAACAGGTCCGACATAGGTTTTGAACATGAGATTGAAGTAGCGAACCGGTGTCCAGTCACGCGTGCCACTGACCGGATCGGGGATTTGCGCCTCGATGATGATGGCATAGTAATCATCGGCGGTTTGGGCGGTGCGGAGCCGCTGGTCAAGCAGGTCGGCTTGCTCGTGCTTCCCTTTGGCACGCAGCCGTTCGATGAATTCTTCGATGAGAGTATCAGCACGGTAACGCGCTTTGCTGGTGCGGTTATCAATCATCGGATCGGCAAATTGTTCGACGTGTCCACTGGCTTCCCAGGTCCGTGGATGCATCAAGATTGCCGCATCGAGTCCCTCGATATCATCGCGGAGCGTCATGGCCCGCCACCACTGCTCCTTGATGTTCCGCAATAGCTCGACACCGAGCGGACCAAAATCCCAACAGCCGTTGAGTCCGCCATAGACTTCCGATGATTGGAACACAAAGCCACGGCGCTTTGCCAAGGAAATAATCGTCTCCAACGTTAGGCTCATGCGAGAGGACAGAAAGTTGTGATACTAACCTTTCAATGCTCCTGCAGTCAGTGCAGTGATGATTGTTCGCTGGAAGAGCACAAACACAATCAGAATTGGTAGCGCTGCAATGCTCGCACCAGCCATCAAGTGTCCCCAGTCAATGGACTGTTTCCCCAAGTAGAACGCCAGCGCAACCGGAAGCGTTCGATGCGTTTCATCGTTAGTCAGCAAAAATGGGAACAAGAATGAATTCCAATTTGCCAGAAACGTATAGACCCCCAGGACAACCAGCGCTGGACGCGCAAGGGGAGCAACAACGCGTGTCAACACCGCCATTTCACCGGCACCATCGAGCCGAGCAGCATCTTCCAGTTCTGCCGGCAATGACTGCAGGTACTGATGCAGAAAAAAAATCCCAAACGGTGTAACCATCCAGGGTACAATGAGGGCAGCATAAGTGTTGATCCAACCAATCGCAACCATCATGCGGTAGAGCGGAATCAACAACAAGTGCGACGGAAGCGCCAGCATCCCAACAATGGTAGCCCAGAGGAGAGCTTTACCACGAAGCTGCTTCCGCGCCAAGCTATATGCGACTAAAAAGCAAAACACAAGATTCCCAACCGTTACCGCAGCAGCAACAAGCAGTGAATTGGCAAAGTACAGCCCGAAGCGATCGCTGGTGAGAGCATCCCAATAGTTTTGGAGCGTCCATGGTGCGGCCACAAGTGCAAGCAAATTCCGATACCGTTCGGGAGTATCATGGAGAGAGACCATCACCATCCACACCATCGGGAACACCATCACTACGGCTCCACTGAGTAGCAACGCCGATTGCACTGCTCGGATGAGTTTAGTGTTCATGCGCAGCTCCGTAGAGATGGTGGCGACGGATGTAGCGATAGACGTGGTCGTGGACCATGTAGCGAATAGAACGACCTTCGGCGCAATAGCGGCGGATCATGCTGGACGAAATGGCAATGGTTGGCATGCGCAGTCGCAGGATGCGAGCGCCTGCCAGCTCTAACTGATGCTGGGCCGCGTCGAAGTCAATCTCTGCGCGTGGTGCCACAAGCAGGATTGCACGCTCGAGAATATCCTGCCAACGGTGCCAGCGTGTAAACTGAACAAGCTGATCGGCGCCAATAACAAGGTGCAGCCGATCCTGGGGACGCCGTGCAAGAATGCTCTCGATCGTTGTGATGGTATAGGAAATATCCTTCCGTTTGATTTCCAGATCGAGCGCACGTACCCGTGGATTTGTTCGAGCGACAATACGCGTCATCATCCATCGCTGGTACGGTGTGGCATGCCCATACTCAGTGCGCAAGGGTGTTTGGTATGCTGGAACGAGGTAACACTGGTGCAAGTCTGCTTGCTCAATACACTGCTCGGCAAGAATACAGTGCCCAATGTGAATGGGATCGAACATGCCACCGAGAATGCCGATGCGCAAACCCATGAATTTCAGAACAGGGGTTAGCTTGGTAGCAGTGACGATCGCGTTGCACGTCGTCCGTGGACCACGTTGAGTGGGATAAACGAGCGCCGTGGTTTGACGCGAGCAGCGAACTCATCCCAGAACTTGCGAAGGAATCCCTGCACAGGCCATGCAGCAGCATCTCCGAGTGCACAGATTGTATTGCCCTCGATTTGATTTGCGACACTGAGCAACAGGTCCAACTCTTCGGTTGTTGCATCGCCGGCAACGATACGCTGGAGGATTTTTTCCATCCAACCGCATCCTTCGCGGCATGGTGTGCACTGACCGCAGGATTCATGATGATAGAAGTGAACAATCCGCAGCAGCACCCGCGGAATATCGGTGTCTTCATCCATGACGATAACCCCTGCAGTTCCGATGTAGGTACCCCGCCGCTTCAAATCTTCGTTGTTCATCATCACACCTTCGATCTCATCGCCACGCAACGGCGGCATGGACGATCCACCGGGAATGATTGCCTTGACCTTCTTCCCACCAGGAATGCCACCACCGATGGTGTAAAGGAGATCTGCCAAGAGGACATCCGTTGGCAACTCATAGACTCCAGGCTTGTTGATGTGTCCACTCAAGCCATAGAGCAGCGTTCCAGGGTGTCCGGCTGCACCGATCGCAGCATAGCGCTCTGCACCAAGACTGATGATTGCTGGTACCGTCGCGATTGTCTCGACGTTGTTGATCGTTGTTGGCATGCCCCAGAGCCCCTTCTGCGCAGGGAACGGTGGCTTGAAGCGTGGATAGCCGCGGTCGCCTTCGAGCGAACTCATCAACGCTGTTTCTTCACCGCAGATGTAGGCGCCGGCACCTTTGTGAACAACAATATCGAGCCAGTATTCACCGCCGAATGTAGAGGTCATTGCCTTCCCGACGTAACCGCGCTCATAGGCTTCCTTGAGAGCGTTCTCCACCAAGCGAACCCACTTGTGGTATTCGCCACGAATGTAGATGAAAGCTTTCGTGATCCCCATAGCATAGCCGGCAATCAATATGCCTTCGATGAGCTGGTGAGGGTTGTATTCAAAAATCTGTCGGTCCTTGAACGAGCCAGGTTCGGATTCGTCCCCGTTGACCGCAAGGTATTTTGGTTTGTCAGAGCCTTTGGGCATAAAACTCCATTTCAAACCCGTTGGGAAACAGGCTCCTCCCCGTCCACGCAAGCCGGATTTTTTCACCTCGTCAATAACCTGCTCTGGGGACATGGTCAAGGCTTTACGGTAGGCCTCATACCCACCGTGTGCACAGTACACATCGAGCCGATGAAGCTCAGGGATCTGTGGAAGCACAAGGTGTGGAACAGTGTACATCGGTCCTGCAATGTTTGTGGTGTGCAAAAATACACGGCATTCATGCTCCGCTATTGATGGCTACCGGCTCAGCAGAAGCTCTCGTTCCGACGGCGAGAGTACTTTCCACTGCCCACTCTCAAGCTGGAGCGCTTCGAGTGTCAACCCTCCAATCGCAACACGAATGAGCCGCAACACAGGATGACCAATTGCTGCAAGCATGCGACGCACTTGACGGTTCTTCCCTTCGGTCAGTGTTATTTCAAGCCATGCATCGGGAACAGTTTTGCGGTAGCGTACCGGTGGGTGCCGTGGCGGAACGGGTGGAGCCTCCTGCAGCAATCGTGCCTGACATGGCTTGGTGCGGTAGTCCCCAAGCCGAACACCACGTTTGAGGGTTGCCAAGCTCTCGGCGCTGGGAATCCGTTCGACAAGCGCCCAATACGTTCGCGGATGTTCGTGTGCAGGGGTCAAGAGCTTGCCAACAAGGGAAGCTTCATCGCTAAGGATGAGCAACCCCTCACTGTCAAGATCGAGACGTCCGATCGGGTACACCCGCGGTGGAAAACCGAACTCTGCCAGTGTTCGATGATATGCTTGCTCTGCCGTGAATTGACTGAGCACGCCGTAGGGTTTGTTGAAGGCAATAACCATGCGCCGTCATCATCGAGGCTTCTCCAAATACGCCCGCGATGGACGTGGATGCTCCACCTCGATTTTGACCGTTCGTGCGTGGAAGCGGCCTTCGGGACGATCGTTGTCGTAATTGATCGTGTCGGGGCCTATCCCTTCAACTTTTGCCGCCGGATACTGTAGCAATTTTGCGACGGCTTGAGCGCGCCGCCTCGACAGTTCTTGGTTGTAGCGGAGCGAACCTGTCCGATCGGTCGAACCAATGACCGAGACAATGGAGCCTGGCTCGATGCGCTTGCGAACGTAGTCAATGACGGAACGGCTGCTGCGCGAGGGTTCGGCCTTCCCTGCATCAAAGAGCATGAGGATGTACCGATCAACTTCCGTCACCTGCTGACGCGCACGGAGCTGGTCAAGGGTCTCGACGACGAGAGGAATTTCATGCGTCAACGATTGCCAGCCTTTCCCTTCCTGCTCAACGGCAATATGGAGCGCAAGTGGATGATCGCTGGAGCGAACGAGTCTGCGCATGAGTTCATTGTTGAGCTCCACATCCAGCTGTTGGGGTAGTTGATTCTCGCCGCTGCCTTTGTAGAGAATGCGTTCGGCTTGGCTGACGGTTACTTTCCAACGGAGGATAGGTGTTGGACTCTCCACGCGGGTGGCTAAACGAAGATGCGTGACAGCACTCTCGAGTGCAGTATCGCGAATCATGACTGGTTGGAGCAGCTCTTCATCGGCTGAGTAGAACTCAACACGCTGATTCTCGGCTGCTCCATCGTCATGCCGCTCGTTGGATGGTTTTGCAGATACACCACCAGGCATGCGTACCAGTCGAGATGGTTCAATTCCCCACGATTCTTGGAAGTAGCGCGCAACGACCTCGGCACGGTCGGTGGCAAGTTGTCTCCAGTTGGGTAGCTGCTGCTGCTCACGGCGCGAAACACACCCCTTGATCTTGAGAGTGCTGGTTGGGTTGTTCTTGAGTCCCATTCCAATGATGTTGAGAACGGAATAGTACGTGTTCATCTGTTCCAAACTGACCACAGGCACATAGTTCTCGGCGTCGCTGCGAGTGAGCTGGCGATACCTCGTGTCGAGTGTACTTGAGCCAAAATCGAAGAAAATGTACGGCAGGAGCGGATGAAAATCTGTCCAGACGATTTCCCGACAGCGGAGCGTGTCGAGCAGGACAACCGACGAATCTGCTAATCGTTCGAACACCTGCAGCACAATTGTCGCCCGCTCAATTTCTCTTTGCTTAGGAATGAACCGCTGATAGCGTTCCAAACGGTGAATGTATTCGTAGCGGACCTCGTCAGTTTCGTTGACCACTGTTCGAAAGTCACATGAGAGGAGGTAGGTCGTGTCGCGCTCTATGTCGGGTATGGCTTTGATGATGGTGTCACGCTCGATGAGTGTATCGCGCACGGTGGGTTTGGTAGTAGGGATGGTCACTTTGACAGAAACGCCCGCACGAATCCACCACGAACGCCATTGCTCGGTGCTTGTATGTGTCGCCAATGGAAGGTTCACCATCACTTCCGGTACGATGGCAAAGCGCTTTTCCACCTGAACATTGTAGGATAGTCCAGCAATACCAGCGAGCTCATACGGTCGGGCCAGCGGAATATCATCTTCGATGCTGCGGCGTACAGCGCTCCCGTTGGTGAATACCGCGTTCGCACCGGGAATGCTCACCTGTTCGAGCTGGCGAAAGGTTGCGGTGTACACCCAGGCGATACGTGCACCAGCATGAATCCGAATGTTATCGTGGAACGGCGGCGTGTATTCGATCATGCCATCAGCACCGAATGAAGCAAATGACGCGTTGATCGTATGAACAATCGCACCATTGGTTGGTATGCCACTGACGATGAATCGCTGTGGTTCCGTGGCACGAAGCTGCACCGACTGCAATGCGAATCCGACGCGGAGTCCCAAATGAATGGAAGCGGTTGTTTGATTTGCAGCGATCAAGGACGAAAGCGGCGAATTCACCAACGCACCGAAGGTGATTCCATCGCCCCATGCATTCCCAAATGGGACGGGTGGCTTTGCATAATCACCAAGCTGCGCAAATCCCCCGCTCCGATGCCAAGTGAGCGCACCATGCGCATAAATCCCAAATTGGATGGGATTGGTCGTATCAATGACAATTTGCGCGCTGAGCGGCAATGCTATCAACACCATCGAGCCCCAAACGTGCGACCATCCCTTCATTGCAACACCACCATCGTTACAACTGAACGGCTACCGTACACCATGCGGAGGAAATACACTCCGCTGGGCAGGGTTCCGCGATAGAATGGTATTTGCCCGCTGGCACGCTGCCCTGCCGTCGGTATCATCATCGAAACTCTGTTGCCCATAGCATCATAGAGCTCGAACACAACTAGCACGTCCCCCGAAACGGGTGTAAACACAACCACTGCATCCGCCTCGAGCGGATTGGGAACGACACGCGGGTTCAGGCCGACTGCGTTGGGGCTGACAAGACGTACTCCCCACTGATCCTGCCAGATGTCGTTGAAGACAATCGTTCCACCCTCTTGTTCAGCAGAAGAAATGATTGCATTTCCACTTTGATCGTACCAGATGACCGAGTCCACCTCGATGCGGAACGATGGTAGTTCACCCAGCGCTGCAATCAACAGGAGATCGCCAATGGTATCGCCCGGTCGAAATCCAGCCGGCGACGATCGCGCTTCTATCCACTCGATATGGTAGCCATCTTGAACGCTCGGTTGTAGCGCTCCCTCCAGTGGTGTTGCAACAGTTGCATTCCAGCGCAGTCGCATCCGGACTCGTGCGGGAAGGTCCATCTGGAGAAGTGGTGGTGGCAAGACCAGTTCTGCAAGCTCGATTGGAATTGCAATTGTATCCCGTGTGCTGACGGTATCATTGGCTATCCGGAATCGCGCGTGAAGGTAGCGATAGTGCACGGGGAGGAATTCTCCGCAAGTCGCGTATGCCCTACCATCACCATACCCAATTGTCCATGGTATCAGCATACCCGCCGTTGCAACAAGCTCGTGCACGTCGTCGCCAGTTCGACGAGAACTGACTTGCCAGTTACTTCCCGGAATTGGTTCCCATGGAGCGCTCCAGGGTGCACCATCAAGTCGAAGTATGCTCCGAGCAACACTATCAGCAATGACGGTGAGGTATTGCTCGGAGTAAAGCCGAAACACCCCACTTCGGATTTGAGGTGAAAGGACCGCAGCCGCTGGCACAGCCGCACTCGGTGGTGGAACAAGCGCCAAGCAGTGTGACGCAACACTCCCTTCTCGTCCACGACGCAATGCCAGCACCGAAATCGGCTTGGAGGAAGAGACCCATTCGGTTTGCATCACCGGAATCCGGACCACCTGTCCAGCATCGAGCCGATAGACACTTCCATCCCCGACTCGAACGACTGTCGAATCAGCGATTGCCGCAACAAGTGCATAATCGGGATCAATGGACGCAGCCCCCGCTGGTTGTGGATACCGCAGGACGAATGCAGTGGTGTCCCACCATTCTGCTGCCAATTGCTGTTCGAACAAATGTTGACCATTGATACGCCCCCCGACCACGACTGCGACCGGCCGTGATGCCTGCACAAGGATACCATGCGCCACAATTGAATCATGTGCGCTTGTTTCGATCAAGCACTGCTCCCCTGCTTCGAGGAAGAGACGGTGTTGCGCTCGTGCAGCGATCGAAACGCCATTGACCCGAAGCGGTGCATCGGGCGCAGTGATCATGACATCACTTGCTGCATCGGCAATGATCGTCGCTCGTATGGGTTGATCCTGCACCGCGCTATCGAGTACTGCTCCTTGTGGGAGATTTACTGGCACAACATATGTTCTGCCCCACCATGAACTCGGAAAGACCGCTGTTGCCTCCCCATCGGTGCTGTCGCTGACAAATGCAAGGACCTGGATTGGTGCTTCTGACTGAATGTGCAGCACTCCACAGGGCGAGCGTCCGTACGGTTGCTCCAGAAGCGATCGCGCAATCCCGATACGCACACCCCGCTGCGGATCGGAAAGTGAGACACGTTCCAACTCCTGATGCCCATCACTGCAAGTTGTAAACGAAATCGTACACGTTGTCGATCGGGAGGGGACAAGGTACACCCAGAGCGAATCGCTCTGAACGTCGGAGACGATACTTCCAAAGGACACGAAGAATTCCGTCCCCCAATGCGAGCTCACCTGCGCATGCATCGGCACGAATGCTAAGACAACAAGCACCAATACACAGTGCAGCAATCTCATGGTGTTCGTAGAACGGTGAGCATACATACCAGCAACAGCGCAGCGATAGTGCTGCCACTGAACGCGAAACGTTTGTGGTAGTTATCGGCTCGTACGGGAAGCTTCTGTAATCTGCTGGCAGAGAGCAAGCATTTGCTCAGCGGATGTGTCCCAGGAGAACTGCCGTGCCCACTCAATGGCTCCGCTGGAGAGTTTCTCTCGGAGCGCTGGATCCCCGATCACAAGGGCAATTGCCTTGCTGAGTGCTTCGATGTCACCAAAGCGGTAGAGTAAACCAGAGACGCCATCTGCAACAGCATCCCGCAACCCTGGGACATCGGCTGCAATTACCGCTGTCCCACAGGCATTGGCTTCAATGGTTGTGATTCCCCAACCCTCTTTCATGGAGGTATTGACCACACACCAACTCCGGCTTAGGTATGCAATTTTCTCTTCCTCGGAGACGCGACCAGTCCAGTGTACACGTGAAGCTATTCCCAGCTCTGTCGCTTGCCGTTGGAGCGATGGAATATAGTCTCCATCACCGACGAAGAAAATTTCTGCCGTTGGGAATTGATCTGCGATTCGCGCGAATGCCTCCAACAGGTGATCGGGGCATTTGTAGCGCTTGATGCGACCAAAGTAGGTAATCATCGGATGGAGCGACTTCGAACCCACCGCCATCGGAAACGTGCGGTGGTCAATACCGTTGTGGATGACATGGAGTTGTTCTGGCCGGAATCCTCGCGCGATGAATTCGCGTCGAGTGCTCTCTGACACAACTGCAACGTGCTGCCGTCGGTAGATGCAAGGAACAAGTTGCTCTGCAAGGTAGACGTATCCGCCGCGGAGCAGATCGACTTCGCGAAAGATAGACCGACCGAAAAAGTGATGCGCAATGCACAGAAGCGGTTCTCGGACATAGAGGGGTGTCCAGAATGGAATCTTGTTGAGGTCATCAACGACGATATCCGGTTCAAAGCGTCGCCGGAGTTGACGGTACGTGCTCGGCACGACAAAGTTGAACAGTGCCCGCGACCCTCGGCGAACGACGTAGATTCCATCATCGAGCAACTGTTCAGCCTGAGCACCCGGATATGCACATGCAAGCAAAACGACGCGGTGTCCCCTCCGCGCGATGCGGGAGAAAATTTCGTGGAGATGCGTTTCTGCCCCGCCAGCAAACGGATTGGACTTGTCCTGCCAATTGATGACAAGGATTGTCATGGTCCCGGCTGGCGGCGGCGATACGTTATTTCTGGGTTGGAGTGGCTGGCGCTTCGGTTGGTGCCTGGGCTCCTTCGATTTGCGGGCGAATTTCGCTGCTGGATGGCAAGAAAAATTTGTTGACAGCGTAGGAAAGGACTAAAAGCACTGCCGCCAGTACGATGGTTGTCTTGATGATGAAATCCGCTGCTCGACGCATGCCCATCATCGAACCAAACTGCCCGCCCAGTGCACCCAGCCCTGTCGCTGCATCACCTTTACCCGGCTGAATCAAAACAACCGCAATCAGCAGGATGCTCACCAGGAGCGCCACGATCATCAACAGTGTGTACATCGAATTCTCGAAATGTTGAATGCGTTGCAAATTTACGCTACATTTACTTGTCACTTCGTTTGTGCGGTATGCATATGGCTCGCATCGAACCTTCATCTACTGTAGCCGAGAAGGCTGCTGTGCTTCCGCAGCAGCCAGGAGTGTACCTGTTCAAAAATGCCGATGGGACGATTCTCTACGTCGGCAAGGCAAAAAATCTCCGTCAGCGAGTCCGGCAATATCTCGACCGTTCCAGACATCACGACGCAAAAACAGTCGCAATGCTCCGCCGTGCAACCGACCTTGATTGCATCGTCACGGATACCGACGTCGAGGCGTTGTTATTGGAAAACAACCTCATCAAGCAATACCAGCCACGCTATAACATTTTGCTCAAGGATGACAAAACCTACCCATACATCTGCATCACCAACGAGGAGTATCCACGGATCTTTCCGACTCGCCGGGTTATTCGCGACGGGAGTCTCTACTTCGGCCCCTATGCCGACGTCCAGCACATGCACTTTCTGCTGAAAACCATCCGTACTCTTTTTCCCATCCGGAGCTGCTCTCTCCCGCTCAGTTCAGAGACGATTGCACAAGGCAAGTTCAGTGTATGTCTGGACTACCACATCGGCAAATGCGAAGGTCCATGCGAAGGGTTGGTCTCGAAGGAACACTATCGCCACCACATCGAACAGGTGATAAGTCTGCTCCGAGGTAAAACAGCAGCGATCGAAGAGCAACTTGTCGAACAGATGCAGCGCTTGGCCGAAGAGCTCAAATTCGAACAGGCTGCTGCTGTGCGCGATCGGCTGGAAAAGCTCCGCTCCTATGTGGCACGCCAAAAGGTTGTCTCCACAGAACTTCTCGACCGCGACGTGGTTGGATTTGCTACGCTCGATGGGTATGCCTGCGTGGTCATCCTCATGACGCGTGAAGGGAAACTCATCGGCAAGCATCAGTGGATTATTCCATCCGCTTCGGACGAGAGTGCTGAAGTTGTTCGAGTGGTGCTGGAACGGTGGTACTTGGAATCGGAGGAACTGCCACGCGAAATTCTGCTGCCAATCGAGCTTGGCGATCATGCTGATTTTCTGGTGGAATGGTTCGAGCAGGTTCGCCAGCAACGCGTCGAGTTGATTGTCCCGAAAATTGGGGATAAGCGGAAACTGGTCAATCTTGCATGCGCCAATGCTGAATTCCAGCTCCGCGAATTTGCCTTGCATCGCGCAAAGCGGGAGCAAGCAGTCTCGCGTAGCGTCGCCGCCCTCCAACGCGACCTACGACTGCCGTCACCACCGATGCGCATCGAATGTTTCGACAACTCCCACCTGCAAGGAAGCGAGTATGTTTCCTCGATGGTTGTTTTCGTCAACGGCAAACCCCACAAGAACCAGTACCGTCGGTATCGTCTGCGCACGGTTGAGGGCAACGACGACTTCCGCGCTATGGCCGAAGTTATTCGTCGCCGCTATCAATGGGTGCTTCAGGAGCAGCAGCCACTCCCGGATTTGATTATCGTGGACGGCGGCAAGGGGCAGCTTTCGGCAGCACGAACGGTACTGCAGGAATTGGGCATTGCTGAAAGAGTACCGATAATTGCCCTTGCCAAGCGGCTGGAGGAAATTTTCATCCCCGAAAGCCCAGATTCGATTCTGCTACCCCGAACCTCGAGCAGTTTGCGATTGCTCCAGCACATCCGGGACGAAGCACATCGCTTTGCCATCGAATACCACCGCTTGCTCCGCACCAAGCGCACCCTCCGTTCGGAGCTGCTCGATATACCGGGCGTCGGCACTGCTACAGCAACCAAGTTGCTCCGCCATTTCGGATCTGTCGCGGCGTTGCGCACTGCTTCGCTTGATCAGCTCTCAGCTGTGGTGAGCAGTCGCATTGCCGAGAAAATCCACACCTACTTCCACACAAAACCCAACGAACCAACGATCGAGGAAATCTGATGCCAACGCCGCTGGAGTCCGTGTGCAAGCGCTTGGAGACACTGAGCACCCTCCAAACAACCGTGCAGTACAGGATTCCTGCACTCTGGATTCCGCCCCATACCACTGGAGGAGTTCGACTCCTTCGTAACCCTGCCGCCTACTATCACAGCATAGTACGCTCGATCCTTGAGCAACCACTTTCCCCGCAGAAGCAGCCAACAAGAGAGAGCACAGGCTTGATCTACTTGACCTACATTCGCCACACGACCGCCTGGGATCACGATGGGAGCGGAACAATAACCTACGATCTCGGCACCGACCACTGGCGGCAGACTGGCACCTGCCTCAAACTCATTGCGCTGTTGCCCTACCTGCGCTGGCTGGGAGTAACAACCCTGCTGCTCCTTCCACCAACAACACATGGGCGAACGCATGCAAAAGGTACGCTCGGATCGCCCTACGCTCCACAGGACCACTGCACTATCGAGGAGACCCTTGCAGAACCGATCCTCGAGGAAGGAGCCACCATTGAGTTTGCTGCATTGGTTGAAGCATGCCATCGCTTGGGGATGCAAGTGATTGTGGAACTGGCGATGCGCGTGGCATCCTTGGATTGTCCGCTCATTGCCCACCATCCAGACTGGTTTTACTGGGTCCGCGAGGATGTCCCCCAACCACTGCGACCGCCACACTTCCTACCTGAGCAGGTTACGCAGATCAAGGAGGCTGTCGAACGTCGCGATTTTTCTGAACTTCCTCCACCACCACCCGAATACCGTGCTCAGTTCGTTGAGCCGCCACAGCGCGTTCTGCAGCGGAGTGACGGTTTGTTTGTTGGTGAAACGACATCTGGAGAGCGCTGCATCGTTCCGAGTGTATTTGCGGACTATCCACCAGACGACAACCAACCACTCTGGACGGACATCACCTACTTCCGTCTGCACACCCATTCACACTGCAACTACATTGCCTACGACACCGTCCGCTACTACCGCCCTGAGCTGGAAGGCTCAGTAAATACCGCACTCTGCAACTACATTGCATCGGTCATTCCTCGGTGGATCGAACGATTCCATGTGGATGGTGTTTTGCTCGATATGGGTCATGCATTTCCACCGTCACTCCATAGAGCAATCATCGAGAATGCACGAAGAAGTCAGCGAGACTTGATCATGATTGAGGAAAGCTTCGACCGTAGCGACCCTTCTATCCGGCAACTAGGATACGACCTTGTTGTCGGCGATGTCTGGCACTGGTCAAGTTCAATTGCATCGCTGCAGCATTTCTCGCAAACGCATGCACCGAAGAGCAGCAACCGCTATCTGGCATCACCGGACACCCACAACACACCTCGAATTGCTTCGCGAGGCATTTGCACTGCGCTCTACGCATTTGCCGTCTGTTCGCAGTTGCCCGGCGGAATTCCCCTCATCACAAGCGGAAGTGAACTCGGTGAATGCGAACCTATCAACACCGGACTGGGATTTTCTGCCGACGATATAGCCCACTACCCTCCGGAGCGGCTGCCCTTGTTCTCTGGTCGAACGCTGCGTTGGGATCATCCGGATTGGGAAATCCTGGAGTTCATTGGCTCAATCTACGGGCGCAAGGCTCACTAATTTCGTAGCACACTTGCACGATTACGAGGATTTTGCGACGTGAAATCCATCATCGCCCTCATTCGGAACGAATACGTCGTCGCTACTGCCACGTTTTTGCTTACCACGTTCCTTTTTTTTCGCCCCAACATTCTTGGGAAAGCCTACTTCTGGGATGACTTCATCGAGCAAGTCTATCCCAATCGCGTCTATGCCGGACGCATGCTCGCACAGGGTGAGTTTCCTCAATGGAACCCCTACAGCTTCTGTGGTATGCCATTCCAAGCCGACGTGCAGACAGCGCTCTACTACCCACCTTACATGCTTTTCGACCGAATCATCGGCGCACACACACCGATGGGCGCTTATTGGCTTCAACTGCTCATCATTACGCATTTTGTTGTCGCACAACTTGGCATGTACATTCTTGCCCGACAGCTTGCGCTTTCGCCCATCGCCGGTGGCATCGCAGCGATTGCCTACGCTTTTGCTGCGCCGCTTGCGCTTCATACCCACCATCCCATGTTCATTGAGCATTTAGCCTGGCTGCCGCTGGTTATGGTATTTCTGCGGAAAGCAGTGACGACGACTTCGATTGCTGCAATCGGGTGGGGCGCTCTGTTGGGTGGGATAATGTTGCTTTCGGGCGCGCCACAGATGAGCTTGTATGCGTTATCTCTGCTCAGCATTGTGGCGATATGGTGGAGCATCGCCGAGACATCCGCTCGGCGGCAACGTCTGATCCGATTAGGGAAAGGTTTTGCTCTGCTCCTTGTGGCAGTTGGGTTGTACGGCATCCAGTATTTTCCATCGCGACAATTAGCCGCAGAGTCCGAGCGAGCAACATTATCATATGAGCAGGCAACCGAAGGTTCACTCGAACTGAGCGGGCTACTGACGGCAGTCGTTCCCAAAGCATTCGGCGTGGTTCTTCCGCCTGGTGTACCAAATTCCATGCCCTACGTTGGTTCTGAGCACGCATACCTGTATTGGGACACAGCATTCTACTTTGGCATTGGCATCGTTGCCTTGGCGCTCTGGGCAGCAATCATGGGATGGAAGGAGAACTCACTGGTCAAACTCTTGGTTGTGGTGAGTGTACTTGCCGTGCTGTTTGCCTTAGGGTCCAATGGCTTTCTCTACCGGCTGATGTATCACCTACCGCTGTTCGGTAACGTTCGCATCCCGGCACGGATGATGTTCGTCGTTGCCTTTGCAGCATCACTTTTAGCCGGATGGGGATGGGACCGGCTTGGTCCCGGCATTTTCCGACGTCACCGCACCATGTTTCTTGGCATCGGTGGCCTATTAGGACTCGTCGTTGTTGGCGTTGGGAGCGGCTTGCTCGCAGCCGCTCCGGGCCGTGCGGGAGTGGCTATTGCTTCGAGTGCGTGGAGCCAGATGGTGTATCTTCTGCTTGTTGGAGCAGCGGTTCTGGTCCGTCTTCGTGGCCTACGAACAAAGTGGATCGGAGTAGCAGTTGCTGCTGTCTGTTTTTTTGATCTCCAATCGGCGCACGCAGGTTTTAGCCAGGGCAAGGTCAATCCGGAAAGTGATTACCGAGCAGCACTCAACGATTCGCTCCGTGCACTGCTGGTCCCCACCTCACCAGCGAACCTGTTTCGCGTCTCGATGCGACGACCAGAGATTATTGCTCTCAAGCGGAACCAAGGTCTGGTGGACGGCGTGATGCTTTTTGAAGGGTACAATCAACTCCTCCTCAAGCGACGTCATCCTACAGTGAGATCAGCGGAACAGGTTGCAGATTTGCTCTCGGTACGGTGGGCAATCGGACGAGACACCCTCGGGCAATGGGCATTCCTTCCTCGTCCGACAGCGTATCCAATGGCATGGCTTGTTCATTCGGCGCGCAACGTTCCTGACGACCGTGTTGTAACGGTCATGCAAAACGATACGACGATTGATTACCATACCACCGCGGTTATCGAAGAAGAACCGCCCTTCCAACTCGGTGCTGCTGATCCTGGCGATAGTATCGCAATCACACTGTACACCAATGACAAAATTCGATACGTTACACACTGTGCTCAGCCTGCATTGGCCGTGTTGAGCGAAATCTACTATCCCGCATGGAATGCGTACGTTGATGGCGAACGTGTACCCCTTCTTCGCGCCAACTACTGCCTTCGCGCTGTTCCGATCCCCGCAGGTTCGCACACGGTCGAACTACGGTACGAGAGTGCTGAGTTCACCAAAGGTTCACTGGTGACCACTGCTTCGCTTGCGGCGACGGTGGTTCTCCTTATGCTCGACATGCTCCGACGCGTGCAGGGACGTTCCACCTTCGGACACAAGCCATGATTGAAGCGGTCATTTTCGATCTGGACAATACATTGGTGGACTTCATGGCAATGAAACGGCAAGCAATTGATGCTGCCATTGTGGCCATGATTGATGCAGGACTCGACTTGACCTTCGATAAGATTCGTTCACACATTGATCAGATTTACCAGGAACAGGGCATCGAGTATCAACGCGTGTTCGATCAATTGTTGCAAGAATGTTTGGGGCGGGTTGATTACCGCATTCTTTCGGCAGGGATCATTGCGTACCGTCGGGCCCGCGAGGCCGCCCTGGTTCCCTACCCCCATGCAACCGCAACATTGATGGCGCTTGTCCGTCGAGGCATTCGGCTCGGTGTTGTCTCCGACGCACCTGCTCGTGAGGCATGGCTGCGGCTCTGCTACATCAACTATCATCACCTATTCGAGGCCGTTGTCACCTACGACGACACCGGCGAGCGGAAACCAAGTCCGAAACCGTTTCTGACTGCGCTGGCACACTTGAACATTCCCCCTCATCGCGCGATCATGGTCGGCGATTGGGCCGAACGCGATATGGTCGGCGCGAAAAATGTCGGAATGCTCACCGCATTTGCAAAGTATGGTGATGCGTTCGGCAACCAGAACGTCGTTGCTGATTTCGTGCTCGAAGACATCAGTGATTTGCTTACCGTTATTGACTCGATCAATCAATCGCAGGACCGATGATACTGCCAATCTACATCTACAACCACCCCGTACTTCGCCAGCGGGCCTTGCCAATCCGACACGTGGACGATGCTATCCGTGCGCTGGCAGACAATATGTTCGAGACCATGCACAACGCCAACGGGATTGGGTTGGCTGCTAACCAAGTCGGGCTCCGCCACGCTATGATTGTTGTGGACATCAGCGATATGGACGAAGGCGACAGTACTCCACCACTGTGCCTGCTGAACCCTCGCATTGCAGCATCCTCCGAAACCGAAATCGAGTACGAAGAAGGCTGTTTGAGCGTTCCGGGCATTCGCGACCTTGTGGTGCGCCCCGATGCCGTCACGGTTGAGTATGACGATCTCGAGCTACGGCACCACCGCATCGAAGCCAGTGGATTGCTTGCTCGTGTTCTCCAGCATGAGATTGATCACCTCAATGGAGTGTACTTTTTCGATCGTGTCTCTCCCGTTCGGCGGGCACTTCTGAAAAACAAGCTCAAAAAAATCGAACGTGGCAACTTCGAGTGTAGTTACCCTACCGTTCACCCGGTTGTCAATGATGAGGCCAGACTCTGAGTAGTCACTATCCTCAGTGGACACCATCGAGTTCGATCGTGCAGAGCAGATCCCCTTTTTCGACGGTCGTTCCAGGCCCAATCATCAACGCACGAACAATGCCCGATGTTGGAGCGCGGAGAAGGTTCTCCATCTTCATCGCTTCGAGGACGATGATGCTCTCACCACGGCGCACGGTCGCTCCAATGTTGATGTTGACCGCTTTGACCAAGCCGGGCATTGGCGCACGCAGTTGAACGCTCCGATGGTCATGCTGGTGGGAGCGTTTCACTAAATCGAGATATTCGCCTAACCGTGCTGGATAGCACTGCAGCGAGAAGCTATAGCCGCGGATTGTCAGCGTGACTTTTCCCGTGGAAGTGCATTCAGCATACACAGGAATTTCCCCAGACTGACTGCGAACCATCCAAATGCCACGTTGCTCGGAGTGTTCAATGTGGAACACCCGGTTACCGACCACAACAACACCATCGCTCCGAAGTGTCACCTGGCTGGGAGCATCACCACCAAGGATCTCGCCGTCAACACGGTAGGTTGTTTCGAGCACACGGATTGGCCAATCGTTGAACTTGGAAACAAAATTACCATGTACCACTGGCATAGCTCTTGCAGTAGCGTTATTGCATCGTAAATGACGATATTTGCCATCGAGCGGTCGCGCAGCAAACCGTAGGACCTTTTCCGTGCGAGTGTCAATCATCACAATTGGGCTTCTCCTGATCAGCGTCGCTGCGGATGCAGCGCCGGTGGATAGTATCGTGCGCGTGCTGCGTCTATCGTCCCAGGAGCTGTTGCTTGTGACCACGGGCGAATCTGTTCGTTACCGCGAAGACCTATCAGCACCTCCCAATCAGATTCGCATCGAGCTCAAGGGTGCACGCCCGGCTGATAGCATCCGCACCGTCACTTTTGAGCAAGGCTCTGCCTTCACGTCGCTGTTCATTCAAAACAAAGCAGGAGGAGCACTGGCAATAATCGAGAGCAACAGGCAGCAGGGGCACGTCGTGGCACTATTGCCCTTTTCGAATGCGATCTACGTTCGGATGGTCAATTGGAACGACCTGCGGGATTGCTACTTGGGTTGGGGTATCGCTGCATGGGCTTCGGGTCAGTACACACAAGCGCTGCGACTATGGCGAACGGCTGCCACCCATGGTGCGTCGGAAGCGACACTCTGGCTTGGCATTGCAGAAGCACTCCAGCAACACGAGACCCAAACCCTCGACTATCTCGAACCTCTTGCACAGCGCACCGACGTACTCCCCGATGTTCATGCTGCACTTGCTCGTGCATACACAGCCCGCAACGAGGAGCAGCGCAGCCAACGCCACACACAAATTTTCACCCGCGCCATCGGACGGGCTCCACACTGGCCACCGGTGCTAACGATCGAATCGGAATCATCGGAGGGAAACACAGCTCCAAGCCTACTCGATGTATTCGAGCAGATCCAAGCACCCACTGCGGCACAATCATCGCCTTCGCCAATTGCGACGGAGAAACCACCAGCGGATTCGGATCTTTTCGCACAGTTGCGCCAATTCCAACAACGCAACTCGCAAGCAACCTACACCGATGAACGTGACATGGGTTCCTCCCCCAGCGGTGGCTGGGCAATCCTGCTTGCAATCGGGTGTGCACTGTTGCTATCGGGGCTTGTCCTGCTGCGCAGTTACCGTCGTTGGAAATCCCATCGCATCGAAGCGATGGCACAGGCATTGGCTCGGCAGCAATCACCTCCAGCTCCGCCAACGCCGCCAGCGTCCCATCCTCCGACGACCTTCGACGAACTGGTTCGCTTCGAATCCTCGCTGACCTCGGATAAAATGCAGCAGCAACCACCACCGCCTCCCGAAGAGAGCGAACCAGCACTCTTCGACTTTGATGAAGAAACATACCGTCAGCATGAAGCACGCAAAGCAGCGTCTCCAATGTCGATTGACGAGCAGCTTCTCTACCAGTCCGAGGCCGATCTCCAGCTCAGCCAAGAATCACCTTCGGCTATTGCACACGAACTTTCCGAACAAGAGCGCGATTTGCTCCGCATTCTCGAGCGTATCAGCAAGCAATATGACGATCACAGCAGAGACGGTGCTCGCACATAACACCATCCTGAAGTCAACCGCAATGGGCTATCTTTGTCAAAGATTGCAAACCACCTCTGGAAAATGTCCATGAACCGTTTCGCACCATGGTCATTTGTACTTGCGGTTGTGATAGGTATCTCTGCTCCGAATGCAGAATGCACCTGCTGTGCTGCTGTTGCAATCGATCATGTGCAACGCAGTCCGAAGATCGCGTTAGCAACACCCCTGCTCCAAACCGCAAAACTCCCCAAACAACAACTCAACGACACGACGCGGAGGACATCACGGATTGTGGGAACATCCCTCGATGCAAGCAGTGACGTTCTTACCATTCGGATGGAGCTTGCCGAAAGCCAATCCTGGATGGAGGTCGCGCTGTTCAATATGCTGGGCAAGCGCGTCAAGGATATTTACCGTGGTCCAGCACAAGCGGATGATTCGGTACGGGATTTTTCGGCGACTGTAAGCGATCTGCCAAACGGACTCTACATTGTCTCCGTTCAGGGTTCAACGGTCCGTCTTGCCGACAAAGTGTTCATCTCTCGCTAAGCAGTTATCGTGAAGGGATTCACCATCGCGGCTGCTCTGTTTCTCCTGAGCATTGGTGCGTTCTGCCAAGAAACCGCCACGCTGTTGCCATCGAGTTACGCGTATCGCCCTATCGGAGCGCGCGCTGCGGGATTGTCGGGTATGCAAGTTGCCTGCGCCGACGATCCTTCGGCGCTGTACACCAACCCAGCATGTCTTGGCTACCTGGTAGCACCGAATAGTTTGTTCGGAAGCATTACCCCACTCTCATTCGGACGATCCCTATCCAACCTTGCAGCAACGCTCGCCGTCGGTACGAATGCTCACGTGGGGTTTGGTCTTGTTGCAATGAACGCAGGAACCATTACACGACGTGATGCAGCGGGCACTCTCCAAGGCACAAGTACACTCTGGCAAGGGACTGCTGCTGTCGCTGCTTCGTATATGCTCACTGATCAAAGCAGCGTCGGAGTCGCCGGGCGATTGCACATTGCTTCGGCACCCGACCCGGCCTCCAGCGGCACTGGCATCGGTGTAGATATTGGTTACGTTACGTCGGTGCTGGGCATGGCAACTCTGGGCGCAAGTCTCCAAAATCTTGGTACGATGACAATCGGCTCCGAACGGTTTGCGCTCCCGTGGATGCTTCGCGTTGGCGTGTGTACAGTCATTCCCTTCGAGGAGCAAGTCGCAACGACGACATCGGCGACGCTTGGTACATCCGATACCATCGTGATCCCAAGCAGTGAATGCGTTCTTATTGGCATCGAAGCGCAGTACCGCGCACAATCACCGACACCGACGCTGATTGTTGGCACCGAAATTATCCCCCATTCGTTGGTTGCTATCCGTGGTGGCATCGCAATCTATGGTGAGTCGCTCGGTGTGCCTCAGCTTATCCCTGGCACATTCTTCAGTGGCGGAGTCTCGCTTCACTTGCCATCAGCACTTCGCCTCGATTATGCGATTGCCCGCGGTGTGACAACGGCTCTTGTTCATACTCTCTCCATCGTAGCTCGGCTTGATTGATGCGCCGCGTCGGTAGATGGACTTTGGGGTTGATCGTGTTCATCTTGAGCGTTCCCTACGCAGCGGCACCGATTTATTCAGTTGCACCGGCCAAACCACTGAGCGGCAACACGTGGTTCAATCCTTACGCAAATGCCAACGGTCAGTGGATCAAAGCAAACGTCCACCTTCACACGCGCACGTGGTGGGGAGCGACCGATGGTCACAAAAATTCTCTCCGAGCCGTGGATTCTGTCTATCGAGCATTCGGCTATGGAGCATTGGCGCTATCGAACTATCAACAGATCACAGAACTTGGGCAAAGCTGGAAACACCTTCCCTGCTACGAACACGGCTACAATATTCAGAAAACACATCAATTAGCTCTTGGTGCGCAATCGGTTATTTGGCTCGATTGTATCCTGCCCCAAACGCTTTTTGTCAAGCAGTGGATACTCGATGTGCTTCGTCCAACCTGCAGTGTCCTCATCGCAGCCCACCCAGCCTTTGGCCGCCCAAGCTACACAGCTGCTGAGATGGCGCACCTTGCCAATTACCATTGCATCGAGGTGTTCAACCACTATCGCACCTCACTTGTGCATTGGGATTCGGCTCTCTCTGCGGGTATAGCTGTGTGGGCGGTCGGCAACGATGATTGCCACGATGTTTCCTCTGAGGGTGAGACAGGCGTCTGCCTGACGCTCCTCCCTGTACCACAGACGTGGAGTGCCAACGATCTATACCAGGCGTACCAGCAGGGCGCCACAATAGCTGTGCGTACCAGCCGTGGCCAGTTACCCATCGGCGTGCCTCACCAAATCCTTCGCAACGACTCGCTCATCATCGAACTCGATGGTATCGCCGATTCCGTGCGCTTTGTAACGCATGGCGGAACAGAATTCTTTGTTGCCAAGCATTGCAGCCGCGCAGCCGCACCACTTTCGCTTGCTCGTGGATACCTTCGTGCTGAAGTGTACGCAGGCTCAACGCTCTATGCACTCAACCCAGTGATCCGCACGGAGGCGCACCACCTGACGCAGTACCGACGCCTGCACGAAGACGGACCGCTGACGATGCTTTACCGAACGTTGTGGCTGCTGATCTACATTCGTGGAATTGTTCTTCTCCGAGGTCGCAAGCGCTAATGGAACGAAACACTCTTCGCACAGCGATCGTGTTTGCTGGCTTTGTCGCACTGACGGTAGTTCCACTGCTGGGGAATGCGTATCTATTCGACTGGGACGAAGTCAACTTTGCCGAATGTGCACGCGAGATGCTTGTCAGCGGTGATTACCTCCATCCGCAAATCGAATTTGAACCATTCTGGGAGAAGCCACCGCTGTTTTTCTGGCTCCAAGCAGCAGCAATGCACGTGTTCGGAGTCAATGAATTTGCTGCACGTTTTCCGAATGCACTTGTCGGGATCGCAACAGTGGTCCTCCTCGTTATCGTAGGCACACGCTGGCTCGATAGGCAGTTCGGTATGGTGTGGGCGTTGCTATGGATCGGTTCTCTCCTGCCGCAATTCTACATGCATTCCGGGCTGATTGATCCGCTGTTCAACCTGTTGATGTTTTCCTCGCTTGTTGCAGCACTGACAAGCCTCGAGTCGAGCCAGCGCTACTGGTGGCTTGCGGGAAGTGGCCTTCTCCTGGGATGTGCGGTGTTGACAAAAGGTCCCGTTGCATTGTTGTTAGTCGGTCTGCCGCTCGTAGTTCTCTGGACGATCTCCCTGGGATGGAAGCGCATGCTCGCCGATGGAATGCTTATTCTACTACTGTCGGCTCTCCCGTTTGTGGTGTGGCTTTTCAGCGACCAGAGCCAATACGGTCAGTGGTTCATGCGCTCGTTTGTAGAGTATCAAGTTCGATTGCTCACGACCGGCGATGCTGGTCATAGCGGACCGATCTATTACCACCTTGTTGTACTTCTGGCCGGTTGCTTTCCTGCATCCTGGCTTGCACTGGCGGGATTGCGCCCAGCATGGCGAGTGGCACTGCTCCAGCGGCAATCGTTTGCCATGGCGTTGATGCTTGCAACAGTCGTGGTTATGTTCTCGATCGTTCAAACCAAGATTGTGCACTACTCATCGCTGGCTTACTATCCACTGACATTTTTTGGAGCGCAGGTACTCTACCGCTGGTGGCAACAGCCGCGCCAACGCTTTCCACTTGTCATCGCTATGGTCGGTACAGCAATCGTTGGTGTTACGATGATTCTTACCCCGGTGATCCTGGCAAACCGTGATCTGCTCCTGTCGCTGGTGCGGGATGAATTTTCTCGAAGCATCATCGAAACAACAACTCCGCACTGGAAGGGTATCGAATGGTCTGCAGGAGCGTTGGCATTGATCGCAATGCTTGGAGCTATAGCACTTGCACGCCGATTGCCACGTGCAGCCATTGTCGCAGTGCTCGTGGGGCTTGCGCTGAGTGTATCAGCATTTCTTCGCATTGTTGCTCCGCGAATCCAGGATTTCACGCAACGCCGCGTCGTCGAATTCTGCAAACGATACTCCACCAGCGATGCGATCATCCATCCGATTGGTTTCAAAACCTACCTGCACTTGTTCTACGCCAAACGTCGTCGAGAGCGTAGCCCGCGGGGGCTGGGTGTTGCACGTCCTCAGTGGGAAGCCTACTTGCTCGACGGCAAACTACCGTGCGATGTTATCTTCCTTGCCAAGCGCACGAAAGCAATAGACCTTCTCCGACGCACCGATCTTGTTCCACTCGACGACCCGAATCTTCCATGGCTTTTCCTGCTCCGCGCACACAAATAATGCGACTCTACTTTCTGGGCATTGGTGGTATTGCAATGGGTTCCGTTGCGATCGCCTGCCATCGTCTGGGCTATACTGTCAGCGGCTGCGACAGTGGCGTTTATCCTCCCATGAGCGAGATGCTTGCCTCCTGCGGTATTGACTACGCCAACACGTACAGCGCCGACCATATCATAGGGTTCGCGCCCGACTACGTGGTGGTTGGGAATGCAATTAGTCGAGGCAATCCGGCGCTCGAAGCTGCGTTGGATGGTAACATGCCGCTCCTTTCAATGCCGGAACTTTTGCGATGGCGCTTTATGCTCCGAGCGCAGCGGCTCGTCGTGACCGGTACGCATGGAAAAACAACCACAACCAGCATGCTCGCGTGGATTCTGCAGCAATGCGGACTTCCCACCGGTTATCTCATTGGTGGAAGTGTTCCGCAGCTCGGTGAAAGTTGCAAGCCAGCACCAGAGAGTGGGTTCTTCGTGCTTGAAGGCGATGAATACGACACCGCTTTCTTCGACAAACGGAGCAAATTCCTCCACTCGATGCCGCACGTACTCATCATCACCAGCATCGAGTACGACCATGCAGACATCTTTCCCAACTACGAGAGCATTCTTGCTGCATTCGGCAACGTGACGAAGTTGGTCCCATCGAGTGGACTCGTGTTGATTTGCGGCGACGATCCAGGCGCTGCGCTTGTGAGCCGGCAATCTCTCGCACCAGTTCAGCAGTATGGGCTGTCGGCACACTGCGATTGGCAGGCATCAATCATCGAGTCCACCACCGATGGAACGCAGTTTCACATCCGAAGAACTGGCACCAGCGTTGGCAACTTTCGTATCCAGCTGCATGGAGAACACAACGTCCGTAATGCCACGGCAGCAATCGCTGCGGCATCCGCACTCGGGCTCGAAGCCCATCGCATTGCGGGTGCGCTGGAAACATTCGCCCCGCCCAAGCGACGATTTGAACTACTCTGCACGTGGAACGGTGCAGTCGTCGTTGACGACTTTGCCCATCACCCAACTGCTATCGGTACAACTATCCAGGCAGCTCGCACACGCTTTCCCAGTCGTCGCATCATCGCATGCTTTGAACCACGATCGAACACATCCGTCCGCGCAATCTTCCAACGTGAATTGACCGATGCCCTTGCCAGCGCAGACATTGCCATCATTTGCCCTCTCTATCGCGGTGATCGCTATGCACCCGAAGAACGCCTCGACCGGGAGCGCATCCAACGTGATTTACTCGATCGTGGGATCGAATGCCATTGTATACCTGAAAGCAGCAATTGGGGCGATAATGCGTTCGCGTTGCTCCGTTCACTAGTGAGCGACCAGGATGTCCTTCTCTTGCTGAGCAACGGCAACATCGGCGGTTTACGGCAACGGATTCTCCGTGCTGCTACCAGCGAAACCCAAACACCGCAACACCAGGAACAATCCTCGCGCACGGAGCAGGAAGCCGCACAAGGTTGACAATTCGGAGCAACGACCGCACGAGCGGAGATTCGACAGGGATAGCTTCCAAGTTGTAATCAAGCGTGACCCAGAGTTCGTGGGTGCCAGTAAAGGTGTAAGCGCCCCCTGTCCCAACAGTGCCGCGAACCGAATGTCCGAGACCAATACCAAAGGCATCCTTCCACCACGATTGCTCTCCCCCAAGGACTGCTCCCAACGGAAAACATAGCCAATGGTACTGGCTCTCGTAGTCGTCGAGGATACTTTGGAAGTAGCCCCGTTCAACGTTGCCTGCCGAATGGAGGGAGAACTTGTAGCGAAGTTGTTCGATGAACCGGCTGTCTGCGCGGTAGTAGTGTTGGGCAACAGGCAGCAATGCTCCCACCATATTGGCAAGCATATCGCCCCAACTCCACCCCAAGTAGGGCACACTGCTCCCGTCCCGTGCAACGTGGGTTGCATCTCGGTACTCGACGATAGTCTGGTTAGTGAGTGCGACCGCAGCACCTATCCATATCCCAACAGTGGTATCTACGCCGCTCCACCACAATCCCTGCGAAATCCCTACCGTGATTGCGTACGCAGCAAATCCATGCCCAAACTTATCGGCATTGGCAGCATAGCGGTAATCATCACCAGTGTTGACGGTAAATGGTGCTGGCACTTTCCAGTACTGCCGTTGCTGAGCAAGCTGCGTCATAACCACGCCACCGGCAATCATCACCGAAAATGGAAGTAGCCGTTCCATCCTGATGTGCGTTGTATCGCGTGCCACCATACAGACGCTCAGCAGCAGCACGAGCGCAGCTTTCATGGTACGACAACAAATTTTTGAACAGGACCCTGGCTACCATCAGCATTCCGCACCGCGTAGAGGTAAATGCCCTCCGGTAGCAACGATCCATTCGAAAGACGCGGCACCCACCGCACACCACCGGCTGGATCGGTGCAAGGTATCTGGCTAATCTCGATGCCGCCAAGCGTTGTCACAACAACGCTCGCGCCAAGCGGCACGTGGGAGAACCGAATCTCCGCATGACGGCTCCTTGACCAGGGCTGCGGAAATGCTCGTGTTGAATCGCTCGATTGTGGCGCATACATCCACGCGACCGTATTGCCGCTGCCACGTGTCATTGGTACTCCCTGAACCGAACGAAATGTCGGTGGAAGCACAAACCAATACAACAGGCCACGGGATTCATAACGAAAACGCTGATCGAGCACAAAGCGGAGTACCCTCGGGTCGGACTGCTGCTCGATGGCGATAATCGAACCATAGGGATGCACCTGCACGTTTTTCAATGGTAGCGTCGCTGCATCCGGTTCCGCTGAGAAGCGCACCGCAACTGCCTCGTGCGTTGCCTCGACCACCTGCTCAACGTGAAATTCCTCTTCCGCCCTACCAGGTTGCACAATCAGCACTGCTTCCGATGCTGGAGATGGATTCCCGTATCCATCGCGGGTGCCCTCTATCAACGCAACACGATACGTTCCTGCCACCAGCGGTGCCGATAGCCATACCACTAAGGTTTGATTGCCACTTGCCACGGTGAAGGTGGCATGCCATCGAACATCGTCGCGTTCGATTATCAACGCATCGGCAGGTATTCCTTTTGGCGGAAGATATCCGCGCACAGTGAAATGCAGCATCTGCGCCCCTTCTGTTGTAGGCTCGACGCGATCAATGCGCAAGAATTCCCCACGAATGACAATGGCAGGATCACTCCAGTTGGACGAATCATTTCCGCGCACTGCCCGAATCTCGACGCGGCACTCCCGACAGGACGGCAATGCAACCGATGGGACAACAAGCACTGTATCTGCTGTTTCAGCAACAACATCACCGCTGATTCGCACTGTAAATATTTCTCCGGTGTCTCGTCGGGACCAACGACAGAAGAGACCACTATCGAGAGTTTGATATGCTTCGAGGATGGACGGCGCTTGCATCACCGCAGGAGCATACTGGTAAAACACGGTTCTCGGTGCAATTAGCCCTCGTGTCAATGCGAGCTCTGTTGTGCCGCCGCCATCGAAATCGGCGACAAGCGCACCATTTGACCAAACAGAATCACACACAAGCAGAGGCACCAGGGCTGTTCCGTTCCAGGTGAGAACGTAGGCATTGGGAAACAGCGAGGCAATGATCTCGGCTTTACCATCACGGGTAAGGTCGCCAGCAGCGACACCGTTGTAATACGGTCGTCCATACCGGACCCCCCAAACGAAGTCCTCCCAAACAATGGAGTACTGATTTGCCGCTGTGCTTTTGAGCAAAGCAAGATGCCAGAGTGGTGGCTCATACTCACCAATGGTGTTGTAGGCTGGAAGGGCAGGTGCGGCAAAGAATACTTCCTCAGCTGAGTCACCATCAACATCGGCTGCAACAACAAATTCCGTTCCCGCTCCCGCCAAGAATGGCTGCGGTGGCGCGCCATACTCCAGCACGAACCGACCGTCCCTCCATTCGGCAATCTCCAAGTCCCCATCACTATCGGCATAGGCAATCTCGATTGCGCCATCGCGATCGAAATCCCCTACTGCACAGGCAGGTGCGGTGATGGTATTGATCGTGCGTCCCCCACGCGGTACTGAAGCAAGTTCGATACTATCGAGAACGTGGTAGGATGAACCATCCCAACTGAGCGCAACCAAGGCATCACTTCGTGGCTGGAGGGAGCCATCCGAGGCAATTCCAACACGACGCGTACGAAAACCCAACACCTCAGCGCGGCCATCACCGGTTATGTCGGCAAGGCCTGCAGCCCAGAACGAGCCGGTAGTTGTATCCCCCCAGATCACCTTCCCCAATGGTACTGGATCGAATTGGTACAAACGTGTCTGCCCTGCATCGTAGGTAAGCACTTCCCGACGTCCATCCCCATCGGTATCCCCGATGCCACGAAGGAACAGCGTTCGGTTTGCTAATACACTCATGCGAAACGTGTCCTGGTTGCGCTCCAAGACGACCGCGTGCTGTGGCACCGCCATTTGTGTTGCAATGAATGATCCGGGGGCAACCACCTTACTTCCGCTCAGCAAGAGTGGCTCTGCTGTATATGGTCGTGGCTGCCAGTCGGCTTTCGAAACCACCGTCTCCATCGTCCGGATGCTATCGAGCACGGCAACGGTGGTATCTGTATCGTCCCACACGGTGAAGCGAATGCGATAGACACCCGACGCGCGCACATCCAAGAGCACTGTATGAAGTCGGCGGAACTGACCATCATTCCAAGCTGATGCAACCTGCTGCCCACGATCATCAACCACGTCTGCGCGGACTTCGCAGGGACGATTTGCCAGCACAATTCCAGCAAGCTGCCGGCGAGAACCAACCCATACCATCACTGCACGGGCTTGATCAATACTGAGTTGCTCTGGATCGCTCTCGAGTACTGCTGCATCTTCGATGGTCTTTCCTGTTCGCAGATATGCGCGCAGCCGAATTACCACCGGCGTATCGCTTGCTGAAGGGAAACTGTCGAAGTGCCGGTGGTAGCCGATGGCGGCACCATCCCCACTATCGAGCAGCATTGCAGTACTTCCAACCGATGCGAGCAACTCCCACCGTTCCAGTAACGGATGGAGAACATTCATTCCAACAGCCAATGACCCGCGAAGCGAACGCCACCTGCTCCGATGAAAAGGTTCGGTAATTCGGACTGTCCCAAGGAGGAACGATCGTTCCAGGGCAGCAAGGGGTGAGACGATACCATGCCCGGAGCGTGGGTTCCACTTCCCGACCAATGGTGAGGCACTCTCGGCAAGAACGACCCGAGTTTGCTCTGCGGTGAGCATCGGATTTGCAGAGCGCAGCAATGCCGCTGTAGCGCTGACAAGCGGCGCAGCAAACGAAGTACCACTGACGCTGGTAAATCCACCGCCAGCAGCAGCAGTGAGAATGTCTTGTCCGGGAGCAAGCAAGAAAAGCCGTTCTCCGTAGCTGCTAAAAACTGCCACACGCCCCGATTCGGTGGAAGCTCCGATGCTCAAGACAGTCGGCTCATCGCTGGGGTAGTGCGGTGTTGCAGAGCCACTATTCCCGGACGAAGCAACCACCACCACATCGGCAGCTTCGGCGGCAGCAAGCGCAAACGCGATCAGCTTTGAGCGCACAATATCGCCGAAGCTGCAGTTGATGATACGTGCACCGTTGAGCACTGCATAGATGATTGCGACTGCGATATCATCTTCTTGCCCCACACCCGTCAGATCGAATGCTCGAAGCGCCATCACACGAGCCTCGAAGGCTAAGCCCATCAGTCCCCGATTATCTGGTGATCGAGCAGCAATCACTGCCGCAACGGCTGTGCCGTGTCCATTTTGATCGTACGGAAAGGGTCCGGCTCCCAGCCCCAGTGGGGGCGGTGCTTGGTTGACAAAGCTAAATCCGACGACATCATCGGCGAAACCATTTCCATCATTGTCGGTGCCATCGAGATCGCCATAAACTCCATCGCGTTGCTCAGTGCTCGGCCATGGATCGAAGCGCCCATTCCGATTGAGGTCTTCAGCAGCGTTGACCCACAGGGAGGATTCCAGGACGGGATGGAGCCAATCAATGCCTGTATCAATCACCCCCACCACAATACCGCTTCCGGTGGCGATGCGCCATGCTTGCCGAGCCTTGAGCGAATCCAGATACCACTGGGATGGCAACGGCACGGGTTCATCTCCGGTCCGGGACGTTTCGATGTGATAACGCTGCGGTACCCACACAGCACTAATGCCAGGCTCCCACCGCATCCGTCGGAGGAGACTATCGGGATTGGACGTGTACACCACGGCGACCTTCCGCAGCGAATCAATCCAACGAGTAAGATCGGATCCTTGAGCGCTGTTCTGAAGTGTTGTTCGCTTGGTGGCCAGGTCAACCGGAACCAACACCCGAGCAGTAGCAGTGCGAGAAATGTACTGCTGGCAGACTTCCGGACTGTTGAACGCAACGAGGAGCTTTTCCTGTGCCTGGGCACACGGCACAGCAAGAGCAAGTGCCAAGAATACACAACAGGTGACTGCATCAAACCTTTTCATCGCTCGAAACTACTACACCTTGACCAACACTGTCGTCAGTTTGCCGTTCGGTTCGGCAACTATCCATGGACACAAGAAACAACGATGCACACATACCACCCATCCGTGCAAGGTTTTCTGCCACCTGCAATCACCATTACAGGCTGATGGTAGCGTTTCGGCAACTGCCGTGAAACTATTTCACTTACCCATTCGTTTTAGCACCCGGTTTTCCTTCTACATCAATGGTTGATGGTATCTCGCATTCCTCTCTTCATCACCACAGCTCATCTTTTTTCGCTCGCGATTCTTGCACAGCCGACACTGACGCTCACACTCGACGATGCAGAGCAACGTGCGATTCAAACCAGCAAGCTGCTCCGCAGCAGCAACGCACGGATCGAACAAGCCAGACTTCGCACCGATGAAGTCGCAACCGCAAAATTGCCGAGCTTGGCATTCCAAGCTGGCTACACGCATCTATCGCCGGTACCAGCATTTACGTTTACCCCACCATTTCCCGGATCAACGCCGGTCACGATTGCGCCGGTCATTCTCGATCAAACGCAAATGCGCGTTCAGCTTCAGCAAATCCTCTTCGCTGGTGGCAGAATCAGCGCAACCGAACAAGCCGCTGCTCTCCAAGCCCAAGCCGCAACCGATGACTATCGAAGCGATGAGCTCAAAGTCCGCCTAACGGTCCGAACGCTCTACTGGAATCTCTACAAGCTCCGTGCGACACTGCGCGCGATTGAACAATCGCTGGAGCAACTCCAAGCTCGCGTCCGCGATGCCGAAAACCTCAACAAGGCAGGTCTGCTCACGTCCAATGATGTTCTCAAGCTCCAGGTTCAGCAATCCAACACCCACGCGCAACTCCTCGAAACGAAGGCGCAGGAAAGTAGCTTGGTTGTCCAACTCAACAATCTCATCGGGATGCCACTTTCGACGCAGCTCACGCTTGCCACCGATCCAACAACCGACGACACACTCGATACTGACTTGGATCGAATGATTGCTGAAGCGCTGGACAGCCGCCCTGACCTTGTTGCGACGAAAACACGCTTGCAATCAGCGGAAGCATCCGTTTCAGCAGCCAATGCCGCATGGTTCCCGACGATTGCATTCAATGCGGGCTACACCCTCGCCAATCCCAATCAGCGAATTCTGCCGAATCGAAAGCAGTTCGATGGAACCTGGGATGTTGGTATTAGCATGAGCTGGAATCTTTGGAACTGGCTCCAGCCCCAGTATCAAGTTGGGCAAGCACGCGCGCAATACGACCAAGCTCGTGCAACGAATGAATTGCTCCGCGATAATGCAGCCGTCGAGATTACCCAGAATTACGTCATGCTCCGGCCTGCACGTGAGCGCATTAGCGTCGCTCACCGCGCCGTTCTCCAAGCAGAAGAAAACTACTCCCAGGTTGCAAGCCGATTTGCTGCTGGCATCGCAACCAGCACCGACGTCCTGGAAGCTGAATTGCTCCTTCTCCAAGCTCGAACCGCTGAAATCAGCGCGCAAGCTGACTATATGCTCGCAAAAGCCCGCTACCTGAGCTCACTTGGTAAGTAACAACTTTGCATGCACTTTTATGAAACGTTGGAAGTTCATCCTTGCCGCACTTGTATTGTCCGGTATCATCGTTGCCGTTCTGGCCAATAACAAACGCACTATCGAACAGCGTCGCAGCGAGAACGTCCTGCAAACAGTTATCCCCGTCGTCACAGCACCTGTCCGATGGGACACACTTGACAATTCCCTCGAACTAACTGGCACGATCAGCGCCAACAATGTTGTCCAAGTTGCTTCCGAAGCAAATGGTCGAATCGTACGCTCGGCGATTGAACTGGGACGCACCGTTCAACAAGGTGAGGTTCTTGCTGTTCTCGATGATGAGCTTCGGCGAGCACAGCTGCTGACTGCTGAAGCCAACTATGCCAAAGCAAAGAGCGATTCGGCACGGTATTGGTTCCTCAAGCAAAAAGAATCCGTCCCCGATGCGCAGTGGGAACAAGTCCTCTTGCAATACCGGCTGGCGGAAGCGCAACTGATTCAAGCGCGCCGAGCTTTCAACGACACGCGCATCAAAGCCCCTATCAGTGGTACCATCACTGCCAAACGTGTTGACGTTGGCACAATGGTCAATCCCGGCACAATTGTCTGCGAACTTGTTGATGTATCCAAGCTGAAGGTTCTCCTCGATGTTGCCGAGCGAGATATTTTCTCGATTCGCGTCGGAACCCCCGTTGAAATCACAAGCGACGTAGTTCCGGGCAAAACCTTCCGCGGACAGGTAACAGCGATTGCGCCGAAAGCCTCCGACGCACACACGTTCCCGGTTGAAATCACGATCACTCCGCCCTACAGTGAGCTGAAAGCAGGAATGTTCGTTCGGGTACGATTCCTTGCACTTGCTCGACTGGTTGGGTTGGTCATTCCACGCGATGCTATTATCGGCAGCTTGCAACACGCCCGCGTGTACGTTGTGGAAACAACAACCAACACCGCGTCCGAACGCATTATTCGCTGTGGAGCCGAGCGCAATGGATCGGTGATTGTGCTTGATGGACTTTCCGCCGGTGAACAGGTTATCGTCACCGGAAACAACGTAGTGACCGATGGTGCTCGAGTTGTCCGACGTTCTCAGCAGGAGTCCCAATGACGATTACTGAACTTTCGATCAAGCGACCGTCGCTGGTCATTGTCCTGTTTACGGTGTTGCTCTTACTGGGAGTCTATAGCTACACGACGCTCCAGTACGAGCTGCTCCCGAAAATGAACATCCCCTTTGTGACCGTCATCACCACCTACCCCGGTGCTGCACCGGAAGAGATCGAAGCAACGGTCACCAAGCCAATCGAAGATGCTGTCTCTGGTGTGGACAAAGTGTCCAGCATCACAGCGACCTCCCAGGAAGGCGTATCCATCGTTTCGATTGAATTCGACCAAGACGCTACGATCGAGTTCGCGCTGCAAGACGTCCAGCGGAAGGTTGGTGCAATCAAAGCGCAACTCCCCAGCGGTATCAAGGACCCAGTCATCAACAAGATTGCCTTCGACGAGATTCCCATCCTGCGGCTTGGTGCGACGTCGAATTTGCCACCACGCGATTTCTACCAATTCGTTCTCGACAACATCAAGCCCAAATTTAGCCGCGTACCAGGAGTAGCAGACGTCATCTTGCTTGGGGGCGAGCAACGCGAGGTTCACGTTTTACTGGACCCAGCGAAGTTGCGTGCCTATCGGGTTTCTCTGACGCAGGTGCAGCAAGCAGTGGCGGCAGCAAACCTTGATTTCCCCGCTGGCAAAGTCACCGACGATGCCACCCAATTCATTGTACGACTCAGCGGAAAATTCACCTCGCTCGACCAGGTTCGTGACCTTGTCATTCAGCGGCTTCCGCAAGGACAAGAAATTCGCATCGGTGACATTGCCGAAGTCCGCCAAGCCAGCGCCGAACGCACGACGTATTACCGCGTCAACGGCAAGCCATCCTTGGGGATTTACATCCTCAAGCAATCGGAAGCCAATGCTGTAGACGTCGCAGCGGCGGTAAGAAAAGAAATTGCTCAGTTGGAAAAGCAGTATGCCTACGCTGGGTTGTCGCTGAACATTGCTCAGGATGCCTCGCGCTTCACGCTTGATGCTGTCCATGCAGTGCAGTTTGACCTGGGCTTAGCAGTGCTCATCGTTGCCGCGGTCATGCTGCTTTTCCTGCACAGCATCCGGAATTCGTTCATCGTCATGCTGGCCATTCCGACCTCACTGGTGACGACCTTCATCGGAATGCTTGCATTCGGGCTTACGCTGAATTTGATGACGCTCCTTGGCATGTCGCTGGTTATCGGCATTCTCGTTGATGATTCCATCGTTGTGCTGGAGAATATCTACAAGCACCTCGAACATGGGGAAGACCGCGTAACTGCATCCATTCGGGGTCGAAATGAGATTGGTTTTGCAGCATTAGCAATCACATTGGTTGATGTTGCAGTCTTTCTTCCGCTGTCGTTGGTAAGCGGCATCGTCGGGAATATCATGCGTGAGTTTGCCTTGGTTGTCGTTACCTCGACGTTGCTCTCGTTACTGGTATCGTTCACGCTGACTCCAATGCTGGCATCACGCTTTGCACGCATCGAAAATCTCTCTCGCGGTTCGCTTCTTGGGCGTATTGCTATCGCATTCGAAGAATGGTTCAGCAGCATGGTTGAGCGCTATGGTGCTGCATTGCGTTGGACATTGCGCAGGCGATGGGTACCAGTTGCTATTACGGGTGCTTCGTTTCTTGTGGTGCCTGTCCTTTTTGCCAATGGGTTGATTGGTTTCGAATTTTTCACCCAAGCCGATCGCGGTGAATTTGCCGTAACCATTGAGTTCCCGCCAAGCTACTCATTGCAAGAGACCGACCGCCAAGCTCAGCGGATTGAGCAATTCCTCTTTTCGATTCCGGAAGTCGAACGTGTCATCACTGGTGTTGGTGTTTCCAATGAAGGGCTGATTGGGCAAAGCTCGAACAACACGGTCGAGTTCAATGTGACACTGGTCCCCAAAAACCAGCGGAAACGGAGCACCGACGAAATTGGCAACATTATCAAGCGGGAAGTTTTCACCATCCCTGGGGTCAAGGCAAGGGTCAATCCCGTTGGCATTTTTGGTACAGCGAACATGACGCCGGTGCAGATTGTCGTCAGCGGTACCGATCGCGCTCTGGTGGACTCTGCTGCCGGTATCGTCGCAAAGACGTTACGCGGTATTCAAGGTGCCACGGACATTCGTCTCAGCTCCGAAGCGGGCAAACCTGAGCTTCAGATTCACGTTGATCGTGACAAGCTGGCGCAATTTGGGTTGAGCATTGCCGAAGTTGGCAACGCTCTCCGCATCGCGATGCAAGGCAATGACGAGGTCAAGTATCGCTATCAAGGCAACGAATATCCGCTCCGCGTGTGGCTAAGCGAGGAAGCTCGATCGAACCCTGATGTGATTGCGCATTTGACTGTCACGAATCGCACCGGACAGCAAATTGAAATTAGTCAATTTGCAACGGTGACACTCGGCACGGGACCAACAAAACTCCAGCGTCGCGATCGCAACCCAGCCGTCATTGTCTATGCCCAGACCTATGGCAAAGCCAGCGGAAGCATCGCCAATGAATTTGACCGCTTGATTCAAGGAAAACTGCCCATCGGTGTCCGCTACGAATATGCTGGCGATGTCAAAAACCAACGGCAAGGATTCGGCGATCTGGGTATCGCAATGCTCGGTGCAATCATTTTCGTGTACCTGATCATGGTTGCGCTCTACGACTCGTACTTCTATCCATTCGTGAACCTCTTCTCTGTTCCGGGGGCTGTCATCGGCGCTTTCTTGGCATTAGCACTTTCGATGAAGAACCTCTCGATTATCGCGATGTTGGGGTTAATCATGTTGATTGGTCTGGTCACAAAGAATGCAATTCTGCTCGTGGACCGGACCATCGCAAACATCAAGGAGCGTGGGCTACCGATCCATCATGCCTTGGTCGAAGCCGGTGAATCCCGTCTGCGGCCAATCGTTATGACAACCGTTGCAATGGTCGTCGGGATGCTCCCCATCGCACTGAGCAATAGTCCCGGCAGCGAATGGAAAGCCGGCTTAGCTTGGGCACTCATCGGTGGCCTGACAAGTTCGATGTTTCTGACACTCTTCCTTGTACCAGTAGTGTTTTCGTATCTGTCGCAACTGTTTGGGAGTATCCGGCGGCGTTTCCGTCCAGCGCCAGCACTCAGTACAAATGGCACTCCCACAGAACAGTCACGGGACGTTGTCACAAGCGACGTTTGAGGTTAAGGTACAGATTGGGTAGTACTTGGCGTGTTCCGTCGTTTACTGTACGGACTTCATACCAACCGCCAAGCTCCAGCAGGACCGCATCGAGTGTCAGACGAATGCCTGCTTCTGGCGCGATGCTCTGTTGGCTGCTCGATAGTTGCGACAGGGCTGCCGCGTTCAAGTGCTGCTGTAGGAGGTACCACCGGCAGCCGATACCGATCGAAAATGGCTGGCTGCTACGCCAGTACATGCCCCGGAGAAATTGCTCTCGCCCTGTGCCGGTTGGATATTCGGCAAAGAGCGACCACGAAAAATCCCCGCGCAGAAACCAGCGGAAATAGAGCTGTGCTTCCACGCTTCCGCTGGCAAGCACAAACCGCAAGGAATCGCGGTACGATACCTGCCGAAACGAAAAGCTCGTCGGCACTCCACTTTTCCCCTCAAAGTCGTACGTGGTGTATTGCGCAATAATTTCGAAGGAGGGGTACCACTGGAATGCTGGAAGGATGTAGCCGAACGTGGATGCAAGACGGAATGAGCGATTCCAATTGCTCAAGGCACTTCGCTGCGCGCGCAAGAACACAAAATGTGTTGCGGCATATTCGAACGTAGCGGTGTTTGCAAGCACATCCGTCCATTGGCGCCGATACGATAGTCGTCCCAGTAGTGCAAGCTCATCGCGATCGTCGTAGTTGAGCGGGCTTGGTGTGTCGTAGCGCACCAAGCGGCTCTGTCCAACAAGCATGAGTGTGTCGCGCCGTCGCAGTGCAAGATGATGAATCGTTCCAATCTGCACTAGTCGCGATTGATTGTCACGCATCCGCTCGCTCAGTCGCAGCTCCTCCACTAACTGTGGTGTCGGTGACGAAAACCGATCGAACGTTGCGTTGCTTTCATCCCGGCTCCCGACGATGAATTCGACTCGGTGGTTTGTCCACGATGTCTGAGCCACCAATATGGCACGGAGCTGCCCACTGATTTCATCGAGCCTTCGCCGAACGTAGGTAAGTGCACTGGTGGTCACTGGTGCATCGAAAAATCGCTCGACCATTGTCACCTGAACGTCGGGCGTGATTGCGATGCTCAACCAATCCCAAAGCTGCTGATCAATGGTGGCGGCGATGGTCCATCGCTGTTCGGTGCGATGTTCGAGTGCAATGGTCGAGGTAATTCCCAGTGTTGTGTAGTAGTCCCGTTGCTGGCGACGGTGCTCAATGCTCACCCCAAACGATCCCGTTGCACTGCGTATCGAAGTAATCTCGAGACGCCCACCAAGATCAGCATTTGTCCGTACTCGCAACCCGACATACTCCCCACCGACGTTGAACGCAATACCGACATCACCTATGGCATACTGCGTTCCCCTCCACTGCGCGCCCAGTGCAGTACCGGCTTCACGCACACCAAGTTGTTCAGCGTGTTCGCTGCCTGCGAATACATGAATGTCACCCAGCGACGATTGATAGCCCCAACCACCGACAATCCGAAGCCGTTCGAGTTTTGCGATTCCCAGCGAGCGCGTGTCGTTGGATACGTCCCACTCCACGCGCGGAACGATGCTCACGCGTGGGTGGATTGCGTAGCGCCATTCGGCTCGGAATAACTCGTCGTCCCGGAAGGAAACTGTTCCGACAAGGAGAGATGCGCCGCGGTATTGCTGCTGAAGGGAAAGTATTCCACCGAGGACTGCTTGTCGGAATGCTGCATCGCCATGGAACACCGATGTAAACGCGATCCTCGAAACGCCAATGCTCAGTTGCTGCGATACTGCCGTGGTATCCAACGTTGGTGGAAGGACCTGCCCACGGGCGCTTGGCGGCAGTTCCATGATCATCATGATTGCAGCAAGAACTATCCTACTACATCGTTCCACGCAACCGTGGGTCCGTTGCATCACGCAAGGCATCGCCAATGAGGTTGTAGGCACTAACGGTCAGGAAGATCATCAACCCTGGGAAGAGCCCCATCCACCACGCACTCACATCCGAACGTGCACGGAAAAGCATCGATCCCCATGTTACCACTGTCGGGGGCACGCCAAACCCCAAGAAACTCAACGCCGACTCGACAAGCACCGCACTGGCGACACCAAATGCAGCTGCGACCAGAACCGGCGCAATCGCATTCGGGAGGATATGGTTGACGATGATTCTGCCGGTCGAAAATCCCAACGCCTCCGCTGCAGTGATGTAGTCGAGTGCCCGAATACGCAGGACTTCTCCACGGATCAGGCGAGCTACTGTCGTCCAGTTTGTCAGACCAATGACTGCCATAATCAGCAGCAGCCTCCCAGCATAGACAACGTCCTGCACTAATGCGACGATTGTGATAATCAGGAAAAATGTCGGCAACGAAATGACAATTTCGATCAAGCGGGAGATGAGCAAATCCAGCCACCCACCGAAGTATCCAGCAAGAGCACCGAGCATTATGCCGATAGCCAGTGCGATCCCCATCGCAATAAAACCGATCGAGAGTGCTGTGCGTGTTCCGTGGATGATACCAGCAAGAATATCACGGCCGATATCGTCGGTACCAAGCCAATGGCGAGCTGATGGCGCTCGATCCCGGCTTCGGTGAACCATTGGGTCAACTGTTTCCGCCGTGTAGGGAATCGGTGGAAAGACCGCCCAATCATACTCGAGTGTCTTCCAGTTTGCACGTCGCTCGCTTTCGTCCCACTGCGCGATACCAAGCCCGACAGCGTACTGCTTGAAAATCGGGAAGTGAAGTTTGCCCCTCTGCTGTGCGATAATGGGTTTATCGTTGGCAAGGAAATCGGCAAAGACTGCGACAACTCCCAATGCAATCACCAGCCAGAGAGCAACCACACCGAGACGGTTCCGTGCATATTGCCGCCGAACATACTCGAAATAGGTTTGGCTACGCTGATCGTTTGCCATAGGCAATCCGGGGATCAACAATGGAATACAAAATATCCGAAAGGAGAATCCCAACGAGCGTCAGCACAGCGCTCAGGGTAAAAATTGCCATGATCATCGGGTAGTCGCGCGATACCAGCGCCATGTAGGATAGTTCACCCATGCCGGGAATGCTGAAGATGGTCTCGACAATCACACTACCACCAACCAAACTGGGTAGAATCCCCGCAAGCAGCGTGATGATCGGGATCAAGGAATTCCGCATTGCATGCACGAAGATGACGCGACGCTCCGAAAGACCTTTTGCACGTGCTGTGCGGATAAAATCCTGTCGGATAGTTTCCAACATTGCGCTGCGCATTTGCCGAGATAGAAATGCAAACGAGCCATACGTGTACACGGCCATCGGGAGCACAAGATGCCAGAGAATATCGCCGATCTTGCTCCAGAATGGAAGAAAATCGAAGCGGTTCGAAAACAGCCCATGCGATGGGAAGAGGTACACAAATTCCGGATTGCAGACAAACGTTAGTGCAAGCGTTGCGACCCAGAATGTTGGAAGTGAGTAGAGTGCAAAGAGCATGAAGGTGATCGTTCGATCGAGCAGCGTTCCAGAGCGCACAGCCGAGAGCACCCCCAGCGGGATTGCAACGATGTATGCGAGGAAAACAGCGAAAATGTTCATCGTCAGAGTTACCGGCAGTCGTTCGCCAATCTTCTCGAGTACGGGACGATTATCAACGAACGACACACCGAAATCGAGCCGTGCAATGTCGCCTAGCCAAAGGATGTACTGCTCCAGGACCGGACGGTCGAGACGCATTTGCTTCCGCCATAGCTCGAAGGTTTCTTTGGTCATGACATTGCGTGCGGAAAGTGCACCATCGGCACCAATACCCGCCTTGACAGCAGCGGGATCACCCGGAGCAAGTCGCGTAAGTCCGAAGGCAATGAGCGTAATCAGCAGAAACGTCGGTACAAAGAGCAGGATACGCTGAGCGATGTACTGAAGCATGCTGCCTGCTGCTATGATTCAACCGTGGCGAAATTACCGTCCGGAGAGGACTGCTGCCTCCGTCGCGTATAAAACCGGGCATTGGCGTGTTGGGCAAGTTCGGCAAATTCTGCACGATGATCGAGCAAGTACTGCTTGGCATCCTCGTAGGTGTTGGGAACTTTGCCATCGAGGATTGCTTGCTCAAGCGCTTCCTTGATTGCACCGACAGCCGGTGATGGTGGAAGCTCGAACAATGCCATGATTTCATCGCCGCGCACTGGGGATTGGAATGCAGCAAGCCGATCACGTTCGCGAACGTCGAGAATTTTTTGATAGACAATCTCGTAATTGGCAAGGTATTGCCGCGCGCGCTGCTTGTTCTGTGTGGTGATGTCCGCACGGCAGAGAATAAACAAATCATCGAGCCACTCCCCTGCCTGGACCGCTAAACGACGCAGGGCAGAATCAGTGACTCCCTCATCCACGAGCGCCATGGGGCGCTGGTGCAGACGAACCAAGGTCTCGACGTATGGCAGATGCTCCAATGGGAGTTTGAGACGGCGGAAGATGCGCTCTTGCCAGCGTGCACCGAGCTCCTCGTGTCCGTGAAAGGTCCACCCAACACCTGGTACAAACTTTTTTGTCTTCGGTTTGGCGATGTCGTGCACCAACGTTGCAAACCGCAGCCAGAGATTATCGCTGATGGCAGCAACGTTGTCGAGGACTTTCATCGTGTGAAAGAACACATCCTTATGGGCATAGCGTCGCTGCCCATCTGTTGCTAATTCAACGCCAGCAAGCCGATCCAATTCTGGAAAGATAAAGCGTAGCAACCCCGTTTTGTGGAGAATAACCAGTCCAACGCTCGGCTTTGGTGCTGCAAGGATTTTCAGGAACTCATCGGTAATCCGCTCTTGCGAAACGATGGTTATCCGTTCGGCCATTGCCTTGATGGCATCGAATGCATCGTCGGCAATCCGAAACTGTAGTTGCGCGGCAAATCGTGCCGCCCGAACCATTCGCAGAGGATCTTCGTGGAATGTCTCCATTGGTGGACGCGGTGTCCGAAGGATTCGGCACTCCAAGTCGTGGAGTCCTCCGCATAGGTCGAGAACCTCACCAGCATTTGCTCCAACCAATGGTACTGCGAGTGCGTTGACGGTAAAATCGCGACGAAAAATATCATCTTCGAGCGTTCCATCGGTTACAAGCGGCTTCCGGGATGTTTCATCGTAGAACTCTTTGCGCGTCCCCACAAATTCAAGGTGATAGTCTCCAACCGGTACCATTGCGGTGCGGAAGCGCTCGTAGAGTATGGGTTTGGATCGGAAATGGCGGGCGACTTTCTGCGCAAAGTCAAGAGCATCACCGATAACAGTGCAATCAATATCTGTTCGTGGGCGACCGAGAAGCCAATCGCGGACGTAACCGCCGACAAGATAGACTTGGGCGTGGTGCCGTCGGGCTAATCGCTGGAGTTTGACGACGATAGGATCATCGAGTGGAAATCGCATGATGCGCTTGAAAAATCATCAGCAATAGTGGTCGTGCAAAATTACCGGGAGCAGAAAAAGCAGCGGAGCCTTTGCCCACTTCGAAGCAAAGGCTCCGCCAGCATGAGGGCAACGAAGACTCTTATTCGTCCCACCACATGGGTGCGAACTTCCAATCAGCGCTGGTTGATCCGGCAGGAATGTTTGCGCCGTTGAACAAACGCTCGCTTTGAGGTAGTGGGAAGCGGCGTGGAATGCGGTTGCCCATCATTGGTGTCAGCGTCGGGAAGTTGGTCCGCCGCCAATCGGTCCAGGTTTCGAACTGGGTGTAGAGCGCGATGTACTTCTGTGTCATGATGTGCTCTAAGGTGATGTCGCCGGCTGGTACAACGGCTGGGTTGGCAAGGTATGCAGCCGCATCAGCATCGGCGACACCATACCACGCCATGGATGCACGTATTGCATCAACGTAGGCGTTCTTCGCACCACTGAGGTCTCCAGTACGCAATCGTGCTTCGGCTTCGATGAACTTCAGCTCTGCATACGAAAGCAAAACAACCGGCGAGTTGATCGAGGCATAGAATGCTCCTAAGTCGTCGTTTGCGGGGATGGAATCTGTAGCAGTTTTTGGGGTCGCGCCGATCATCGGTCGCCGCGGGTCTTGCAAGCGATTGAGCAAATCTGTAAAGTACGGTGCAATGCGAATATCGTTGCGTTCTTGAACGAACGCATAGAGTGGATTGTAGTTCGTCTGCGATTCGCCGAAACGGAGGACAAGATCATCGCTATTAGAGCTGAAGCTATTTGCTATCGCAGCTAATGCAGCATTCGACGATTGGGCTGCATCGCGCTTGGTCAAGTGGATAGCATAGCGCGCTCTGAGTGCCCAGGCTGCTTTTTTCCACTTTGCCCGGTCGCCACCGTAGAAATAGTCGTCACTGCCGGGACTCAAAACTGATTGCGCATCAAGATCCTGCATTGCCTGATCGAGCAATTGGCCGATCGTCAGGTAAATCTGCTGCTGCGAGTCGTAGCGCGGTGTGGTGTTTTGTTCGCCTTTGAGAGCATCCGAAAATGGAGCGTCACCGAAGGCATCGGTAATGTTGCCGATCGCGTACGCAAGAAGAATCCGCGCAACACCAGCATAATGTGGCGAGTTCTGAGCTTCTGCTTTCTTGATGAGAATGTTTGCGTTGTTCATAACGATGGTATACATCGCTTGCCAGTAGTTATCCACGTCGCTTTCGGTGAAGGCATAGTTTTCGTAGAAGCTCATGTGCTGGCGATCGACACCGCTGTGGTGCTGGGTAATTACGCTGGCAAAACGGCTTGGGTCGCTACCGTAGTACCACGCCAAGCTACCCTCGACAGCAGGCAAGAGCAGCTTCATGGGAACGTCGGCAGGATTGTTGGGATCAACGTTGAGCGAGGTATCCACCCAGCGATCACAGGCAACCGGAAGGAGTGCCAACAAGGAAACAAGCAATGCAGCAAGTGACCGATGCTGCGTCAACTTTGGCTTATTCATGGCATGATGCGTACAATTGTTCAACATGTTCTCAACTCTGTTAGAAGCTTGCACGAAGACCAAAACCGAAGGAGCGAATGCCGGGATTGTTGAAGTAGTCAATCCCTTGCCCATTGCCCGCACCGACGAGTGATGTTTCCGGGTCAACGCCCGTGTACTTCGTACTGAGGAAGACGTTCCGCCCTGTGACGAACACATCCAACCCCTTGACGAAGCCGAGAGCATCAGTGACCACTTTGGGCATGCGGTACGAAATGGTAACTTCCCGCAAACGAATCCAGCCACCGTCTTCAACAAATGGTTCTGTATTTGAGCTGTTGAAGTTGTTGTAGAAGCCACCAGTGCCCCAGAAGTTCTGTCCTAAGCCACCACTGACGGGGATATCATTGGTCACATAGGTGACGTTCCCCTGATCGTCGGTAACCATCTTGACGCCATCAACTACTCCGTTGCGAATGGTAATGCCGCCGTAGCTGCCGTTGAGTGTACCGCGGTCCTCGGTTTCCTTGCTCATACCGAAGAAGTTCAGTGCCGCACGTGTTCCATTCCACATTTTTCCGCCCTGTTTCCAATCCAGGACAGCATTGATGGAGAGATTGCTGTACGAGATCGTCAGATTGGCACCGGCAATCCAATCGGGGATGAAGGAACCCCAGGCTTTCTCTGTTTGGTCCACAAGTGGCAATCCATTATTACCGACGACAATACGCCCTTGGGGATCGCGCATCCAGCCACCGCCATAAATCTGGCCGTAGGGCTGGCCTGCTGCAGCACGAATTGATCCGCCGGCGAAACCAGAAAGGGAGATTGTCTCGATTCCCGGAGCAAGGGATTCAACCGTATTGCTGAAGGTGGAGAAATTCACATCCAGCGCGACGTTCCAATCCTGATCTTGGTACGGCACCAGATGGAGCACTGCCTCGATGCCTGAATTTTTCATCGTTCCCACATTACGGTATTGCGAATTGAATCCACTTGAACGCGCGATACTCACTGCAAGTATCTGGTCAATGTTGCGGGTTTGGTAGAACGTCAGATCGAGCCCAACACGGTTTTCAAAAAACTTCAACTCAAGACCAAGCTCGATTTCCTCCCGTTTTTCCGGACGGAGCTGATCGCTTCCCAACCCGGTGCCTTTAATGAATCCCGGCACCCCATTGAGTGGCCACTGGATTCCATTGACCCATCCATCCGCAATAGATGCCCGCGTGAAGGGAGTATTCAGCACAAAAAGTGGCGCATCACTGCCAACAGTCGCATACGATGCCCGCAACTTGCCAAACGAGAGCACGCTACTTTCACGATCGAAGAGTTCGGAAAAAACAAAGCTCATCGCAATGTTTCCATATCCGAATGCATTATTGTCTTTTGGCAACGTTGTCGAGCGCTCGACACGATAGCTACCGTTCAGATAAAGCAATTCTCGATAGGAGATTTGGGCATCGAAGAATGTCCCCAGTCGTCGCAGTGTTCCGTTCCGGAAGTATGGCGTGAAGGTCGAAGCATTCGATAGGTCGTAGAAGTCCGGTATTGTCAAACCGTCGCCTTGAATGACCATGTTCCGGAAGTCGGTGTTGTAAATCTGTGTACCCAGGGTCAAGCGGGCGCCAATATCTTCTGTGATCTCACGGTTGAACGTCAGCAGCAAGTCGGCGTTGATATTGCGATTGCGAATGTCCCCAGTGACAACGCGTCCAGCCGGTGCCGTCGCGGAGTTAACGGCGATACCATTGCGCTCTTGCGTTGCGTACACGTCTGCTCCTACACGAATAGTTGCCGAGATACTGCCAAGCCACTGATCACCGAACCATGATTCGGGATAGTAGTCCATCTGCGCTGACCCAATTACCCGATCGGTGATATCGGTGTATGCGTTCTTGTTGACCGTCCAGAATGGGTTGTCGTAATTCCCAGTTCCACGGTAGGTTCGTTGCGTGCCATCGGGGAAGGAGTAAGCAGAGGGGTTGTACACCGCATCTGGACCGAAACCATTCGAGTTGTCGAACGAAGGTGTCGTCCGCAACAGACCGAGCATAACCCCGGAGGTGTTCGACCCCTTCTGCACACGCCGACCGCCAGAACGGACATACTGCGCTGCAGTTGAAATTTTCAGATCGCTCCGCAAGTTGGCATCAGCATTCAGCCGAAGCGAGCTTCGTTCGAAGCTGCTCAGTGGGACCACACCTGTTGTCCGGGTATTCTGCACACTGAAGTAGTACGATCCCCAACTGGAACCGGAAGTGATTGCCAAGTTGTGATTGGTCGTTCCACCGGTGGTGAAGAAGTTCCCCGTGTTGTCGTATGGGGTCACAGGTTTTGCCCCTGGCGGTGCTGCACTGAGACCGACGATGCGCCCGTTTTTGTCCCATGGATAGTTTGTGCTACCGTCGAATCGCAAGGTGTCCATCAGCGGTCCCCACGACGTGCTCGTGCGCGTTTCTGGTCCGCGGTAGTTACCGCCAGTCCCTTGCGCAAATCGGCTCTGAAGCTCGGGGAGTTTGTTGACTTCATCGAAGGTGGTATTGTAGCTGTACTGCACGTTGACCGTCCCATCACGGCGGCCTTTCTTCGTGGTGATGACAATCGCACCTGCAGCAGCCGACAAACCATACAGCGACGTTGCGGCAGCACCCTTGAGGACGTTGATGCTTTCGATGTCATCGGGATTGATATCGAGAATCCGCGACACTTGATCAACCCCGTTGACCATGTTCCCTGCTGTTCCCTCTGCGGCATTCGATGCATTGACAAAGCCAGCGTAGTCGGAGTTGTCAATGAAGACACCATCAACAATGAACAGCGGCTGATTATTGAACGAGACCGAATTGACCCCGCGCAGTCGAATGTACGAGGCCGAGCCTGGCGAACCAGAGGATGAATTGATCTGAACTCCCGCCACCTTACCCACCAGAGCATTGACGAGGTTCTGCTCTCGGTTCTGGGAGATGGCAGTTCCACCGATCTCCTGCGTGGAATAGCCCAGCGACCGCTTTTCCCGTTCAATCCCAACGGCTGTCACGACGACTTTCTGTAATTCCAAGACGTCGTTGTTCAAGTAAATAGTCACATTGTCCTTCCCTGCGACATTGACCTCTTCGGTCAACTTGCCCACCAAACTCACCACCAAGATTTGCGAGGAGTTGGTCGGAACGTCAATCGAGAATTCACCATCGGAGCGACGGACCACTGTTCCCACTTTGGTGCCCTTGACCTTGATCACTGCACCGAGGAGGGGTTCCTTTGTATCGGCATCGAGCACTCTACCAGTAACGCGGCGAACGTCCTGTGCATGCAACGGATGCACGATACCAACTACAACTGCAACCGACGCGACAAGCGTCAATCCAGCGAGAATCCGAAGCAACGGCTTCATACTGCATACCCGAAAATGGTTCAACAAATACCACAGCTTCGGGTAGAGAGTACACTCGCAAATGACTGCCCGTGATGCCTTGATCTTTCTCTGGTGGTGAAGATTCCCTCCATCCTCCCGGCGCAAACATACAACACCGCAGAGGTTTTTGCAAACCTTACACGTTGAACCGAAAGTAAACGATATCACCATCGGCGATGATGTAGTCTCGCCCTTCGATGCGATAGAGTCCAGCTTCGCGAACTGCTTGCTCAGAGCCAAGCCGCTCCCAATCAGCATAACTCATCACTTCGGCACGAATGAACCCTCGTTCGAAATCGGAATGGATCACCCCTGCTGCCTCTGGTGCACGCGTCCCCTGCCGCACGGTCCATGCACGAGTTTCCTTGGGTCCAGCAGTGAAAAACGTAATCAAGCCCAGCAATCGGTAAGCACGCTGAATCAAGCGGTCCAAGGCAGGATGCTCCATACCTAACTCTGCCAGAAAAAATCTGCGTTCGTCGTCCTGCATGGTTGCAATCGCAGCTTCGATGCTCCCGCAGAGTACGACAACATCAGCACCTTCTGCTTGGGCACGCGTTTGGACAGCCTCCACCCAGTGATTCCCCTGGCGAAAACCAGTTTCATCGGTGTTGGCAACGTAGAGCACAGGCTTGGCTGTTAGCAAGGACAACTCACGCATCCATGCCAACTCTCGATCACTCAAAGGAGCAAGTGTTCGTGCAGGTTTGCCCTCATTCAAGTGCACATTCAGCCGATCAAGGAACGCGCGTTCCTCGGCAACATCCGGCTGTCGCTTTCGTCCAAGCGATTCCATTCGCCGCTGCACGGTTTCAAGATCCTTGAGCAGCAATTCAGTCTCGATGACGCTGATGTCGCGAATCGGATCAACCGTTCCCGCTACGTGAACCACGTTTGGATCATCAAAACAGCGAACCACGTGCACGATGACACTGACCTCCCGAATGTGCGATAGGAACTGGTTCCCAAGACCTTCCCCTCGGGCTGCCCCTTCGACCAATCCTGCAATGTCAACAAACTGCACTGTTGCTGAAATAACCTTCGCGCTCTTATAGGCATCGGCAAGCCGTTCCAAGCGCGCATCGGGAACCGGAACAATCCCAACATTCGGTTCGATGGTACAGAACGGATAATTCTCCGCTGGAATATCGTTCGACGTGAGCGCATTGAAGAGCGTGGATTTGCCGACGTTCGGCAAACCAACAATGCCACAGGATAGTGCCATTGATCATTCGTTGGTGATGGTGAGAAAGTCAGAACAACACTTGTGTACCGAACGCCCAATACTGGTCGCGTCGGTCGAACCACATCCCGTGCATGGAAAAACCAGCGTAGTAATAGCTGCAGAGGGCGACTCGACCCGTGCTCCGATCGAGCACAACGGCTCCAAACTGTGCAGCGTGCACTGCCTGCGTTACTCCCCCGATCCCAACAATTCGAACATCATAGCCCGCAACCACCGGAACACCCAACCTGCCAGACCACTCGACACCAAACTGTGGAATGATCCGGCTCACTGGTGTTGGAAGTTCTTTGACCGTGAGCAGCACAGTCCCCCCACCATAGACCCGCACGTTCATCGCAAGCCATTCATGCGCAACGATTGCATCCAGGAACTCTCGGCTGTAGATGAACGGACGCTGTCGAAGCATGCCGGTCGAATCAGCAAAGCCATCGGCCAGATGCGCTGAAATATGTGCCAGCCGTACTCGAGCGGAAAGCATTCGTCCATCAAGACGCCATCGGGAGGATGCGTTTATCCCGAACATGTAGTCAACCATCTCGACGGGGAACTTCAGATTTGCTTCGGAGCGCAGCCGTGAGTAGGTGAATGCGTCCACCCCCAGTGCAAGCCGAGCATCGTCTGCACTTGCCTCATCGCGTGCAAGAGAAGTGTTCAAAACATCTGCAGAAAAGCCTATGTCAAGCCGCAATCGCTCGAGAGATGGCTGAAACTGAAAACCTATCCGTGGCTCAAAGACTGCTGCCACTAGTGGGCGGAAACACAAGGAGCTCTTCAGTACAGACGCCAATGCTGTGTCCGCCGACGTGTCCTCTTGCGCTGGTGCGGAAACAAGAATGCAGCCTAATACCAGGAGCACAAGCACTCTGTTCACCGGTACACTCCTCGCGTCGAGCACTCAACAAATTCGATAACCTCTGCGACGACACCATTGGGATGGGGATACTGCTGTCGGTATGCAGCTATACCATCACTCATGTTATAGCCAGAAAAAAATGCGATTGAGTAAAACGTCTCGAGTGCTTCGATCTGCTCGGAGGAAAATCCTCGTCGCTGCAAGCCAATGCGATTGATGCCTTCGACCTTGACTGGATCACGACCAACCAATGCATAGGGCGGGACATCCTTGGTGATCATAGCATCGGCGGCAACCATTGCATGCTTGCCGATACGGCAGAACTGATGCACCTTTGCAACTCCACCTAAAACTGCCCAGTCACCAATCTCGACATGACCGCCAAGCTGCACGGCATTGGCAAGAACAACGTGATCACCGATGACACAATCGTGCGCAACATGAACGTATGCCATCACCAAGCAATCGCTACCGATATGTGTTGCCGGTGAGTGAGAGGCACGGTTGAGCGTTGCAAACTCTCGAATCGTCGTTCGGTCGCCAATAATCACCGTCGTCGGTCCCCCGTCGTACCTCAAATCCTGGGGTTCAGCGCCAATGATTGCACTGGGATAAATCATGCACTCAGCGCCGATTCGTGCACCGTTCAAAATCACGGCATGCGGATAGATGCATGTGCCATCGCCGATGACGACATCGTCGCCAACGATTGCATAGGCACCGATTTCGACACCGTCGCCTATGGATGCACGATCCGAAACAATTGCCGTTGGGTGAATCTGTGTTGCCATCACGCCTCCCGATCAACTACTGCTGCCTGCAGGTCGGCTTCGGCAACTAATTGCTCAGCGACGTAGGCTTTTGCATGGAGAGCAATAGTGTTGAACCGCTTGCCAGTCATGACGACATCGAGAACGAGCTGATCGCCAGGAGTAACGGGTTTACGGAACTTCGCGTTGTTGATACCCATGAAGAACACCAGCTTACTTGCATCGTACATGCCATCAACGTTCAGGAGCAGAATGCATCCGACCTGCGCCATTGCCTCCAAGATCAGCACTCCTGGCATTACCGGTCGAACGGGAAAGTGTCCAGGGAAGTAGGGTTCGTTGATCGTCACGTTTTTGATGCCGACGATGCGATTGTGCTCGCTATCGAACTCGATGATGCGATCCACCATCAAGAACGGGAAACGATGCGGCATGATCTTGAGAATCGCATTGACATCGAGAACGGCTCCATCACTTCGCTTGGGCTGGTAGCGACGGAGAAGGCGTTTTTGTTCGTAGTGTTTCCGGATCTTCCGCGCAAATTCAATATTACTTGCATGGCCAGGGCGTGCTGCCAGAATCTGCGCTTTCATCGGGACACCTACCAATGCTAAGTCGCCCATCAAATCGAGCAGCTTGTGACGAGCTGGTTCGTTTTTGAAGCGAAGCTGCGTATTATTCAGGATGCCGCTAGACCCAAGCACCACATTCCGGGCAACACCGAGTTTCTGGAGTAGTGCATGAAGCTGATCACTGCTCATTTCCCGGTCTACGATGACAATGGCGTTATCTAAGTTGCCACCGCGGATGAGTCCTTGATCCCAGAGCATTTCAACTTCATGGAGGAAGCAGAACGTACGTGCTGGCGCAAACTCGGTGACAAATTCCTTTTCGAGATTGAACAGCCCCGTATGCTGGCTACCCAAGGCGGGGTTGTTGTAGTCAATCATCACCGTGATGCGGTAATCATCGTTGGGCAGCGCGACAAGATCAACGCCTTTCTCCTCGTTGGTATAGCGAATTGGTTGATCGAAGACCAAATATTCACGGGGTGCCGATTGCTCAACAATGCTCGTTTGTTGCAATGCTTCCACGAACGGCAGCGCACTTCCATCGCCGACGGGTGGTTCGTTCGCCGACAGTTCCATACGACAATTGTCGATCTGCAACCCGACCAATGCTGCCAGGACGTGCTCGACAGTATGGACCGATGCCCCGTCGTAGGAGATCGTTGTTCCTCGGGCGATGTCGGTAACGTAATCAACCAGTGCAGGGATTTCCGGACTGTTGGCCAGATCGGAACGGACGAAACGATAACCATAATTCTCGGGTGCTGGGTGGAAGGTAATCGTTGAGGGATTACCCGTATGCAGGCCAACTCCAGAAAAGCTAACAGGCTCCTTGATCGTGCGCTGACGGTCAACCATTATCGTTTCAGAAAAATGCGTGCAAAATTACCGTATCGCCGTTCGGCTCGGGCGGTTAGTCGTGCTCGTCCCGCAGTTGATCTGTCGGAGTGGGTGCGAACTTCTGGGTAAGGGATTCCAGAATTGGGAGCAGTTCCACCAAGCGACGTAGCGCAGCTTCGCTGCGAAGGCGTCTTTTCAGCTCAACAGCAGGGGTGCCGCTGTATTCACCCGGCTCGGTGATGGATTTCGACACTCCCGCTTGGGCACCAATGGTTACATCATTGCACGTTTGAATATGGCCAGTCAATCCGGCTTGTCCACCGATGCGATTGCGCTCTCCGATATGGGTGCTGCCGGCAATACCAGCCTGGGCTGCGATCGCTGTCTGCTGACCAATGGTTACGTTATGAGCGATATGCACTAAGTTGTCGAGCTTTGCCCCACGCCGAATGATTGTCGAGCCAAGCAATGCACGATCTATGCACGTATTGGCTCCGATTTCGACATCATCTTCAACGACAACATTCCCGATGTGCGGCAGTCGGCGATAGCCACCCTCGGCGGTTGCAACGTAGCCGAACCCTTCCGATCCAATCACCGCACCTTCTCCAATGCGGCAGTTGTTCCCGATCACACACAGACGGCAGATAATTGCTCCCGCACCAATGACAGTCCCATCGCCAATAACCACTCCATCCTCGATGACTGCGTTCATCCCTATCTCGACATTCTCGCCTATTGTGGCATGCTCACCGATCACCACTCCAGCAGCAATTTGTGCGCTTTTCGCAATCGTACTCGATGGCGCAATAGATGCGGTGTGGTGCACGGTACCACCGTGGTATTTTTCGCTTGCAACGATCTGCTCGAGAATCGTTGCCAATGCGTGTTCGGGAGCTGGGTGGATGATGCGATGCACTGTCGCTGGAAGGTGGCCGGCAAATTCCTCGGTGGTGATGACGGCGCCGGCATGTGTTCGCGTTGCCAGGTCAAGAAACTCCCGTCGCGCGACAAAGGACAGATCGCTCGGAGTTGCTTGGTCAAGCGGGGCAATACCCGTCACGAAAAATGCGGCATCACCTTCGACTCTGCCGCCGACAAGCGAAGCAATTTCTGAAAGCTGAAATCGTACGTTCATGATGTTTGTTTCTAGTGACAAAAAAATGACTCAGCGTGGAATTTCCTCCGATTCCGGTTGTGGCGCATCTGATGCTGGCGTTCTGCTCCGACGTCGAGGTGCTGGGGGTGATTGTTTCTGCTGCGCCTTATTGCGTGGGTCTTCCTCAATTGCTTTTGCTAATTCTTTCTCCAAGTCTTCGGCGGCGATGTTGAGCTTTTTCATCACCTTCACTGTCAGGTCGTACTTGGGGTTGACGTAGGGGATCACCTGCGTGCTCTTATCGAGAACAATGTCGAAACCTTCGTTGGCTGCAACATCTTGAACTGCTGCGTAGAGCTTCTCCTCGACTGGCCGGAGAATGAGTTGGGTTTGTTGATCGTATTCGCCACCAGGTTCGAATTTTTGTTTGAGGAATCGTTCGCGCTCATCCTTGAGTCGAGCAAGCTCGGCTTCTTTCTGCTGCCGTTCATCGGCGCTCCAGACGAGACGATTTTTTTTGATCTCCGCTTCGAGTGTCTCGATGGCTTTCTGTTGCTCAGCTGCTTGGCGTTTCCAATCATCAACCAGGCTTTGGATGCGTTGCTCGGCCTGTTGCATTTCAGGCCAGCGTGAACGAATGGCATCAGAAGCAATAAAGCCAACCTTCTGTGCCTGAGATGCAGCACTGCTGAGCACCAGCAGCACTGCACACAGGGTAAAAAACCTCACGTCGTTTGGGAGATTACTTCGAGCCACGCTTGATGCGATCGAGAACTTTGTACGTAATGTCGGCTTTATCCTCTGCATAGAGCAGAAAGCTTGAGGCACGATCGAAGACGAAGTTGTAGCGCTCTTCTTTTGCAACAGCAGCTACCGCTTCTTGGACTTTTTTCAGAATCGGGCTCAAGAGCGAATCCCGCCGACGCGCCAGCTCTCCTTGTAAGCCGAACTTTTCTTCCTGATAGAGCGCGTACTGTTGCTGCAATGCTCGCAGGTCATCTTCCTCTTTACGTTGAGCATCGGATGTCATCATTGCTTTGCTCTTTTGGTAGGACTCGAAGCGTTCTTTGAATCGGGTCTCCATCATCTGGAGCGTATCGAGATACCGTTTGCGAAGCTCGGTCAGCTCACGATCTGCTGCAACAGCTTCGGGCAGTTCCTTGGCAATTTTCTCCAAGTCTGCGATTGCAATGCGTAGCGGTTGTTCTTTGAATCCAGCTCCATCACGCTGCGCAAGGAGAGTTACCGTTGCTACCACCGTCAACAACAACACAGGGTATTTCATCCGAACAAGTCGTAGAGTTGTGAAACAAGTTAGCGATTACCAAATTGAATGTGGAAGTTCCAGCCTCCGCGGGTACCGGTGATGTTATCGGTGTCGAACCCGTACCCATAGTCGAAACCGATCAATCCAATCGGATTGAGCAGGATACGCATCCCAAGGCCTGCCGAACGCTTGAGCGTGAATAAATCCGCATCGCGCAATCGCGGCCATGCGTTCCCCGCTTCTGCAAATGCGAGGACATAGATCGGCATTGGGTTGAGTGAAAGCGCAAATCGCAGTTCTGCCGTTTGGCGAAAGTATGCAAGATTGTTATTACCAGGCACACCAACACTTCGGTCGGAATAGCCACGCAGCGGAATAACGTTGATGCCGGCTATTCCATTACCTCCCATGGCATAGTATTGAATGAGTGGGACAATGCCGCCAGGACGATTACCGATGCGTCCGACATTGCCGAATTCTGTATTGAGATACATCACCAGCCGATCGAATCCTTCGATCTGGAGCAAGGGATTGACAAACTCGATCTGCACTTCGTTTTTGAGGAAGTCCGACGAACCGATACCCAACGCTCCTAACGAGGCTTGCACTGTCCACCGAAATCGCGAACCACTCGACGGGAAAATCAAATTGTCGTAGCTGATACGGCTGATTGTCTGCAGGATAGAAATTTCATCAAAGGTGCGCGTCGGTTCGAGTGTTTGAGTGTACTCAACCTGCCGCTGGTAGGTCAGCGACCAATCGCCGCGGAAAAAGTCGTCCGGGAAGCGGAAACGTCGTCCGATGTTGATCGTGCCACCGGTGCGGCGCCCCTCGATGTTCCAGAAATAGCGCGTATCGTACACATTGAATCCAACCGACGTTGGGTGCCCAAACAACCACGGCTCGGCAAAGCTGACGCTAAAGGTCTGGAACCGATTCCCCTGCCCGAAATCCCACTGAAAGCTGAACACCTGACCAGCACCACCGAATAGAGGGCGGCTCAAGTCGAAGTTATTGAATGCAACCCCAATTGAACCCGTCAGACCGAACTGCCCAGCATATCCGATCGAAGCATTGAGCACATCAGTCGAACGCTCCTCGACTTGGTAAACAAGGTCCACTTGATTCGATGCTCCTGGCACACGACGCACATCGGGACGAAGTTTTTCCGGATTGAAAAAGTTGAGCACGCCTAATCCTTTCACGGAACGAATGATGGCAGCACGGTTGAAGTAGTCACCTGGACGCGTGAACAGTTCACGCCGAATGACACGGTCTTGCGTTTTCGTATTACCGACGATGTCCACACGACGAATGGTGAAGCGTTCTCGTTCGTAGATACGAACAATCAAATCAACGCTATCGGTGGCGCTGCGTAGGACATCGTAGAGGATCGTAGCTTCCAAGTAGCCGTGATCAAGGTACAGCGAACGAATTTCTGTTTGGTCCTCGTTACCGTTGATATTTTTCTCAATGCGGTCAAGATTGACCGGACTGCCGATTTCGACGTCCAGCCGACGCATGAGTAATTCTGTTGGAAAAATCGTATTCCCTTCGAAGCGAACCGTGCGGAGGTAGTAACGCTTCCCTTCTTGGAGAGCGATGGTAATATCAACAGCTTTCGCATCCCGATCAATGGAAAAGGTCGTAGCCACCGTGTCGGCATCAATAAATCCTCGCGAGTGGTAGTAGCGGAGAATGGCGGGCACATCCGCCTCGTAGAATTTTTTGCGGTCGAACGTTGCCGAGCGCCAAAATTGCCACCACTGTTTCGGCTTGTTTTCCTCCAGCGCAGAGAGTAATTCCTCTTGGGGGACTGCGCTGGCCCCATCGAAGGTGACACTCCGAACCTTGTATGCATCCCCTTCCGTGATTGTCAAGACCACATCAACATAGCCCGGTTGCTTTGCAGGCACGGTGTCTGCCTCAACGTCAGCAAACAACAATCCTTCCTTTTCGTAGAGCTTGAGGACCCGTTGCCGGATCAGTGCCACCTCGTGGAAGGGCAGCAAATCACCAGTTGCCTTCCCGACGGCTTCCTTGATTTTCTCCAGGCTGATTTCTTTGTTGCCTCGAATCTCGACCGCGTTGAAGCGCGCAACTTCCCGCACAATGATTTTGAGAAACACACCCAACGATGTGACTTTATCAACGACGATCCGCACGTCGGCAAACTGCCGTCGTTGCCAAAGGTTGCGGATTGCTTGTTGGAGAATATCCGAGCGGGGATCGAGACGCTCCCCAACGTGGAGCTGGGCTATGGCTAGGATGGTTGCTTCGTCCACAAAGCGGTTTCCTTCAACTGTCACGCCAGCAATGCGCGGTGCCTCTTGCGCTGTCGCAGTCAAGGGAAGCGCCCCTACCAAGAGGACACAGACGAGTCGGGCTGCTCTAATCATCACCGACGCTGGATCAGAGTGTCAAAAAGTTCCTTGAGATAGTCGCGATAGCTGCTCGCTCGCTGGTTGTCATGGAGCTGATCGCTGGTCATTCCAAAACGACGCTCGCGGCGAGCATAGTCAGCTAATGCGGCATAGTATTCCTTGCGGCGGAAGTCAGGCCAAAGCGTTTCCGTCGAGTACAGTTCCGTATAGGCGATCTCCCAGAGTAAGAAGTTGCTGATGCGCAACTCCCCGCTGGTGCGGATGAGCAAGTCCGGTTCTGGCAATAAACCAGTGGACAGATACGAAGCAAACAACTCTTCACTGATGTCTTCGGGGGAGAGTTTTCCGCGTCGCACATCGAGAGCAATGAGCTGGAGCGCACGAAGGATATCCCACCGCCCACTGTAACTGAGTGCAAGAGTCAGCACAAGCCCAGTATTGTTGGCTGTCTGTTCGATCGCGCGTTTGAGAACCCGCTGCACCCGCTTGGGAAGAGCCATCACCTTGCCAATCGCATTAATGCGAACATTATTGCGATCAAGCTCATCGACTTCGGCTTTGAGATAGTACTCCAGCAATCGCATCAATGCATTGACTTCTGCCTCCGGACGACGCCAATTTTCGGTACTGAATGCATAGAGGGTCAAATACCCAATCCCCAGCTCTGCCGATGCTTTGACGATGTCACGGACTGATTCGATTCCCTCTCGATGCCCAGCCACACGAGGTAGATTCCGTGCGTGTGCCCAACGCCCATTGCCATCCATGATAATGGCAACATGGCGTGGCAGCCGATTGAGCTGGCGGAGCACCTGCTGACACTCGATGTCTTCCGGCGTCCGTTCACGGAGCCACTGGCTTGGTGTATCGTTCATCGGGTCGGTGAGACAGTCAGGAAAGATAACAAGGCTTGCGAAAATAGCGCATCTTCGGCCAGAGCAGAGAACGACAAGCCCGCACGTTTCGCGTGCTGACTGTATATTTGCGCGACTGGAGCAAAAGTTGCGCTGCAACGCAAGCGGATGCTCCAGGTTTGGATGGAGGAATAACCACAACTGCAGAGGTTCTTTGATGGCAAACAACGTCACCAAGGCCGAGTTGGTTGACTATTGCGCTGGTAAAACCGGCTTAACAAAGCTCGAGGTCAAGGCGGTCGTCGAGTGTTTACTCGAGGGCATCAAGAACGCCATGATCCAAGGCCGCCGGATCGAGATTCGTGGATTTGGCATCTTCACCGTCAAGGCGCGCCGTGCACGCATGGCGCGGAATCCGCGAACCGGAGCACAAGTTCCTCTCGGCGAGCGCTACATTCCCAATTTCCGACCGTCGGATGAATTCATTGCAGAAGTTGATCGAAGCATCAAAGCACGTGTGGCTGCAGAATAAGGCAGCATTGGAGGCTCTGACCACAGATATGTTCTCCTGCACCGTTACTGGTGAAGGCACGCGTGCGTAGTGCTCTCTTGCTTGTAGCCATCGCCATCATCGTTGCCGGAGGCAGCTTTGGGATTCGGCGTGCAATACTTGCCGAGCAGGAGCAGCGCGGGCGTCGCGAACATGGCGAGAAAATCGCCCAGCAAATTGAGCAGATTCGGCAAAGCCAAGCATTCCAGGAACAACGCCGGCAGCAGAGTGCACAGCTTGCGCTGCTAGTAGATTCCCTTGCTCGCAATCCCCAAGACACATCGCTGCTACTTCCCATCGGAACACTCATGCTCCAGACCGGTGATACACTCGGTGCGATTGCAACCTATCGGCGGTACGTTGACTCGGTCAATGCAACCAATGTCGTCGCACTCACCGATTACGCGTTTTTACTCTACCTAAGCGGCAATCGACAGCAAGGGCGCGCTCTGACAGCACGTGCCCTCCGCCTTGCACCACGCTACCAAATTGCGCTCTACAACATGGCGGTCATGGAATACGACCAAAACAACATCGGCAGCGCAATTTCGTGGATGGAGCGTTGCCGCTCAGTTGATTCAGTCTCGCCGTTGGGTCAGTTGGCACAACGTGCGCTCGAAGAACTTCGAAAAATGCAGCGGACATCTCCGCACTAAGCGACATTTGTTCATTTGTTTCACCCATTTTCAGGTTCTGCCTATGCCTTGCGGTCGTAAGCGAAAGCGCCACAAAATGGCAACGCACAAGCGGAAAAAACGCTTGCGGAAGAATCGCCATAAGAAGAAAAAACGCTAAGCCAGCGCTGCACCCCCCAGCCCACATGGGCAGTGCCAGCGTATATGTTCCACTTTGTCGATCCCTGCAATGGCACTTCGTATCGCAATCAATGGTTTCGGCCGTATTGGGCGGCTGGTCTTTCGGGCATTGCGTCAACGGTACCGCCATTCTGCCGAGGTCGTTGCAATCAACGATCTGACCGATGCACCGACATTGGCACACCTGCTCAAGTATGATTCGGTCCATGGCAAGTATCCCGGCACTATCAGCAGCGATGATAGTTCCCTGGTCGTTGATGGCGTGCCCATCCGTGTCACAGCCGAAAAGAGCATTGATGCTCTCCCCTGGCGTGGCATCGCTGACATCATCCTCGAATGCACCGGAAAGTTCACGTCCCGTTCGGAACTGGAAAAGCACTTAATCCACGAGCCACGCCGGGTGATTCTCTCGGCTCCCGCCAAGGATCGCGTGGATGCGACCATCGTTCTTGGCGTCAATGACCACGTATTGACCCGTGAGATGCGGATTATCTCGAACGCATCCTGCACGACCAATTGCCTGGCACCAATGGTGAAAGTGTTGCACGATGCATTCGGTGTTGTCTCGGGTTTTATGACAACAGTTCACGCCTACACCAACGACCAACGCATCCTTGATTTACCTCACAAGGATCTACGCCGTGCTCGGGCAGCAGCGCTCAACATCATTCCCACCACTACCGGAGCAGCTCGTGCTGTTGGTGAAGTGATCCCAGAGCTCAAGGGCAAAATTGATGGCTTTGCTGCGCGCGTGCCTGTTGCCGATGGTTCGTTGACCGATTTTACCGCAGTGCTTTCGCGGCCGGTCACCAAGGATGAAGTCAATGCTGCCTTTCGTAGTGCCGCAGAAACTTCGCTTCGTGGGATTGTAGAATACAGCGAAGAACCACTGGTGAGCACCGACATTGTTGGTAATCCGCACTCGTGCATCTTCGATGCCCTCTCGACCTTGGCGATCGGCAACACCGTCAAAGTCATCGGTTGGTACGATAACGAGTGGGGTTATTCCAATCGGCTTGCTGATTTAGTAATGCGTTTTGCGGACTAATCTGGGAGACAGCGCAATGATTCGCACGCTTGCTCAATTGGAGGTCGAACACCGTCGTGTGCTCGTCCGCGTTGATTTCAATGTGCCCCTCACACCCGAACAGAAAGTGCGTGATGACACCCGCATCCGCGCAGCACTTCCAACAATCCAAGCGATATCCGATCGGGGTGGCATACCAATTCTACTCTCCCACCTGGGGCGTCCCAAGGGCGCTCGATCGCCAGCATTCTCGCTTCGTCCCGTTGCTGAGCACCTGGAGTCCTTGGTTGGAAAATCCGTCCACTTTGGGCAAGACTGCATCGGTGACCCTGCACGCGCTGCAATCGAACAAGCACGCCCTGGTGATATAGTCCTGCTCGAAAATCTTCGCTTCCACCCGGAAGAAGAAGCCAACGACCCAACCTTTGCTGCTATGCTGGCAGCACTTGGCGATGCCTACGTCAACGATGCGTTCGGCGCAGCACACCGTGCCCACGCGAGCATTAGCGCGATCACCGAGCATTTTGTTGGCCGCCGCGCCGTTGGGCTTCTCATGGAACGAGAGCTTGCCTATTTATCGAAAGTCTTCCATGATCCGCCACGACCGTTCGTTGCTATTGTCGGTGGCGCGAAGGTTTCCGATAAAATTCGCGTCTTGGAAAGCCTCCTCGAACGTGCCGATGCTGTGCTCATTGGCGGTGGCATGGCCAACACGTTTTTGGCTGCGCAAGGTCATGGTATCGGCGACTCAATCTTCGACGAACGCTACCTTAGCCATGCAAAGTCGCTCTATCAGCGCTATCCTACCAAGCTCATACTCCCGACCGATGCTGTTCTTGCCGATGAGCTGAGCGATACAGCACCAGTTACGGTTCTCGACCTTCAACAAATTCCCACTGAAACCGAACTGCGTATTCTCGACATCGGTCCCGACACCATTGCAACGTTTCAAGACGCGATCAGCACCGCAGCGCTGGTTCTCTGGAATGGTCCGATGGGAGCGTTTGAGTTCAAACAATTTCGCAAGGGAACCATTGCCATCGCAACCGCTGTTGCTCAGGCAACCGATCGCGGCGCAACAACGATCGTCGGAGGCGGTGATTCGATTGCTGCAATCGCGATGGCAGGTGTAAGCGATCGCATCACGCACGTATCTACTGGCGGTGGTGCCACCCTGGAATACCTTGAAGGTAAACCACTACCTGGTATTGTTGCTCTCGAAGAGTAGCAATTGTTGCACCGTGCATCCGTCTTCGATTGCAGCACAGTCCATCTCCGTTCCACTCTCATGAGAAAGACAAATTTTGGTCTCGGCGCGTTCGTTCCCCCAACAATAAAGGTGTTGGTGGGGATCAACGTCGTGGTCTTCGCAATGGACTGGCTAGTTCTTGGGATGCTGACCTATCGCGGCGTTCGACTCGATCAGTGGCTCGTCCAACTCTTCGGCTTGATGCCAATCGGTTCAGAGTACTTTTTTCCCTATTGGCAGCTTGTCACATACCAATTCCTCCACGGCGGATTCTGGCATCTGTTCTTCAACATGTTCGCCCTCTGGATGTTTGGCTCCGAGCTTGACTACCTGTGGGGTTCACGACGATTCTTGACATACTACCTGCTCAGTGGTATTGGTGGCGGCATTCTCAATTTGCTTGTCAGCGATGCACCCACCGTCGGTGCTTCTGGTGCGATTATGGGAGTCTTGGTTGCATATGGGATGACCTTCCCCGATCGTCCTGTTCTGATGTTCCCGCTTTTTATCCCAATCCCTGCGAAGTATTTTGTCATTCTCTATGCGGCACTCGACCTTTTCTCGGGGTTGACAGCAACTGACTCTGGCGTCGCTCATTTTGCCCATCTTGGTGGTGCCATCACAGGTTTTCTGTTGCTTCGTTTCGGTGATCGTATTGGCGTCTTCTCCATCGCAGAGCGGCTCGGCAGTCCGCGCTCAGCACGCCAGCACCGTTCTCCTCCACCGCCTGAACCAATCGAGGCAGAATTCATCGAAATTCCAGCCCGATCGGCACCCGGTGCAAAACCGATGTTCCACGGTGCCTCGTTTTTCTACAAGGGCGAATACATAAGCGAAGAGACGGTTGACCGCATACTGGAGAAAATTGCCGCTGAAGGTTTCGATTCACTCAGCGATCGCGAAAAGGACATTCTCTACGAAGTCAGTCGTCGCATGCAACAATCCTCCTGAGCAGACTATGGATTTACCCGTCCTGTCGAGCAATACCGCGGCAGAACCAATTGCTACGTTTCCATTTCGCCGGCGTCGCGCCAAGCAAGTTCTCGTCGGAGCGGTGCCAATCGGTGGCAATGCGCCGATCGCTGTTCAGTCAATGACGAAAACAAAAACCGCCGACGTCGAAGCAACACTGGCGCAGATCCAACGCTGCGCTGATGCTGGTGCGGACATCATGCGAGTTACCGTCAATGATTGGGAGGCTGCAGAAGCGATTTCTGAGATTGTGCGGCGATCGCCGGTGCCGATCGTTGCCGATATTCACTTCAACCACGTGTTTGCGCTGAAAGCCATCGAGGCAGGCGTTGCCAAGGTCCGCATCAATCCAGGAAACATCGGTTCACGCGATCGGATCAAGCAAGTACTCCAGGCTGCTAAAGAACGAGGCATTCCCATCCGAATCGGGGTCAATAGCGGCTCACTCGAAAAGGACATCCTCGAAAAGCATGGCTACCCCACCGCCGAAGCACTCTTCGAAAGCGCCATGCGACACGTCGAAATCGCACAAGAATTTGGATTCGACGACATCATCATCTCGGTCAAATCCACCGACGTCCGCTTGATGATCGAAGCCTATCGCATGATTGCCGAGCGGACAGAATTTCCCCTCCATCTCGGTGTCACAGAAGCAGGTACAACGAAGGTCGGCACGATCAAATCATCAGTGGGCATCGGCACGTTGCTTGCCGAGGGAATTGGCGATACCATCCGCGTATCGTTGACCGATCACCCCGAAGAAGAAGTCACAGTCGGAAAAGAAATTTTGCGGTCGCTGGGTCTTGCGCAACGCAGCGTCGAAATCATTGCTTGCCCGACCTGTGGACGGATCGAGGTTGATTTGTTTTCGATCGTCCGACAGCTTGAAGAGCGCGTCAAGGGAATCCGGAAGCCCGTCAAAGTTGCTCTCCTCGGGTGCGTCGTCAATGGTCCGGGCGAAGCAAGCGAAGCCGACATCGGCATTGCTGCTGGTCGTGGCGTTGGTATCCTCTACCGCAAGGGCGAAGTTGTACGCCGCGTCAAGGAACACGAGATTGTCGAGGCAGTTGTGGAAGAAATTTTGAATTTTGTTCCGGACGAAAACAATAATCCCCAAACTCATTCGTGAATAGCCCCAGAGCCGAGCGGTATTCTCTCCCCTGAATGCCGCGCCAGAGGTTCGAGCCTGACACTTCCCCAAAAGTAGTGTCGGGCTCTTTTGTTTTTATCGCTGAGCTGCTTGGCGGAGCGCGCGAATACTTTCGGCAATCGAGGAGCCCCCAAAGACCCCAGCACCGCTGACTAGAATACTGGCGCCCGCCCGGACAACATCTGCAACAGTCGCAGCAGTAATCCCACCATCAACTTCAATGGGAATCTCCAGCCCACTACGCTCAAGCCAGTTGCGGAGACGTTCGATCCGCTGGAGCACTGAGGGGATAAATTGTTGCCCACCGAAACCCGGATTGACGCTCATGAGCAACACAAAGTCTGCCCACGGCGCAGCCTCGAAGGCGTATTCCAATGGTGTGAGCGGGTTGAGGACAATGCCTGCTTTTGCTCCCAATGCCCGTATCTGCTCCAGCGTACGATGAAGGTGCACGCACGTTTCTGCATGCACCGAAATCCAGTCGGCACCAGCTTCACGAAACGTCTGAAGGTATCGCTCTGGTTCGATGATCATCAAGTGGCAATCGAGCGGCAGCGACGTCACCTTTCGCACAGCAGCAATAATAGCGGGTCCGAAGGTAATGTTTGGCACAAATCGGCCGTCCATGATGTCGAGGTGGAGCAAGTCAGCGTCGGCTTCCTGGCAAGCAACCACCTGCTGGCCGAGTTTGGTAAAATCTGCAGACAGCAGCGATGGAGCAATCAATATTTGATCACGCATGGACCCGGGACCGGAGTGATTCAACGTCAGTAAGCGCGTGCCAGAGAGTGCGTAGTTGGGCGTGGAGTGCGACATTGTGAACGCGGATATACTCGATGGGAGCATCAACGAGCAACGCGTGCATCAATGCCGTCGCTTGATCACGATCACTTGGTTGCTCTATCCCCGTGATCGCACCAAGAAAGCGTTTCCTCGAAACACCCAGCAACAACGGCACACCGAGTGCAGCAAATCGGTCAAGGTGTGCAAGAAGTTTCAGGTTATGCTCTACTGTCTTCCCGAAGCCAATACCAACGTCGGCGATAATGTGCTGCACACCGTGAGCACGTGCAGATTCAATCCGCTCCTGAAGAAATGCGAAGACCTCCTCGACCACGTCGAGATAGTGTGGATTCTCTTGCATTGTCTTTGGTGTCCCCTGCATATGCATGAGCACGATAGGTACGTTGCGTTCGGCTGCCAGCGGGAACATGGCCGGATCGAATCGCCCTGCGCTGATATCGTTGATCATGGTGGCACCATGATCGAGTGCAGCGCGAGCGACAGCCGCTTTCGTCGTGTCAATGCTGATCGGTATTGCAGCATTCACGCGACGAATACCATCAATAACGGGCACAACCCGACGAATTTCTTCGACTTCAGGAACTCGGTCTGATCCTGGACGCGAGCTTTCGCCGCCGATATCGAGCAAATCGGCTCCGACAGCGATCAGCTCCAACGCATGGGCAATTGCTCGGTCGGGCTCAACATAGCGTCCACCGTCGCTGAAGGAGTCCGGCGTGACGTTGACAATACCCACGATAGCAGGAAACTGTCGGCGTCTCACAGTTGCCGATCGGGAGTGAGATAACCGTCCGTCCGCGCAATGCGGTATAATTCCTCGGCTCGATCAAGTCGAGGAAGGAGTTCTGCCAGATGTTGTGCGATGAACTCCAGCCGTTCGTTCTCGCTCTGGAGGGAGAGCACCACTTGTTTTTCGACCAGTTTCAGACCAGCTTTCTGCGCCATGAAAAACGATGGCGTCGAGCCTTTGATCTCTGGGATAGCATCAGTCGGAAGCTTGAGGCGATCAGGATTGGGGAAAACACGCTCAACGAGCGCGTTGTAGAGCGTTACGCAGTGGCGATAGGATTCCAAGCGAGCTGCACCATCAGGGCGATCCTCGATGTACTCGATTGTCCCGACAAAGTACGGTTTCGACTGGTCATCGAACGATTGGAGAACGTACCGCCGCCTTCCAACGACCACAATATCAAGCCGCCCGTCGTCGTACCGGCGTACAATACCTTCAACTTCGGCAGTACACCCGATAAGATGCAGATCACCTTCATCGAGCAGATTGATGCCGAACGGCAATCTCGACGACAAGCATTCTCCAATTAGCTGGCGATACCGCGGCTCGTAGATATGGAGTGGCAGATATGTGCCGGGAAAGAGCACTACTCCAAGTGGGAATAATCCGATTTGTTCAACGGCAGTAGCCATGGCTTCAAAAAATCATGGGTGTGCTCTTCCACTTGCGCAGAGAACCTTCGGCAACGACACCGGCGGCTCTATCTGGACGCGGTCTTATCGGAGCACGTATCGTTTGTAGCGCTCGTTGATGCGACCCCAGTGCAAATTCGCCAAGAAGTTGTCGATGTACCGCGCTCGAGCTGGGCCGTCTTTGTGGTAGTATGCATGCTCGAACACATCACAGGCAATGAGTGGAATGCCACCCCAAATTGCGCCGTAATGGTGCTCATCAACGAGTACATTCAGGAGTCGTCCGCTGTAGAGCATATCGTAGGCCAGCACACCCCAGCCCGAGAGTTTTGCTGCGACGGCTGTTGCCTTGAAATCCTCCTTCCAGGCATCGAGCGAACCAAATTCGCGCTCGATGGCAGCAACAACATCCGGTCCCTGCGAGGGATCACCGTTACCACCGAGGACTTCCCAGTAAACGTCGTGCAAGAGCGCTCCGGCATGATTCCACGTGAAGCGACGCTTGAGTTCGCCGAATGTGGACCAGTTGCCGTTCGCTGCTGACTTATCAGCAGTTGGAAGTTCGCTCTCGATTTTGTTGAGAAAGGTAACGTAACCCTTGTGATGGGTGTTGTAGTGCCAATCAGCGGTTTCCGGTGAGATTACACCTTTGAGAAGCTCTTTTGCTTCCTCATCCGAGTATGGACGTGGATTGAATTTCCATTCTGCCATTGGTACGGAGCAACAGTGGTGGAACAATCATGCAGCAAACGAACTGCCACACCCACAGGTGCGCGTCGCATTGGGGTTTTTGAAGGTAAAGCCACGCCCCATGAGCCCATCGCTAAAATCGAGCGTGACTCCCATCAGGTAGAACATGCTCTTGGGATCAATGAACACGCGGAGACCATCCGCATCGAGAACAATGTCGTTGGCTCGAGGTTCTGCATCAAAGCCGAGAGCATAGGAAAATCCTGAACACCCGCCACCACGGACACCCATGCGGAGACCGTAGGTTTCGGGAATGTTGTTCTGCTCTCGAATGCGTTTGATTTCGGCGATTGCCTTCGCGGTGATGGTGATATTGTCGCTATCTTCTGCCCCGACAATGCCCGTCGGGATCGAGATGTTACCATCAACGAATACTGCAGTCGCTTCCATTGGTGTTCGATCCATTTGTGGTACTACATTGCAACGACACGAGCACTGGCTTTCTTGAGCGCTGCTTGGAAATAACCAATTGCTCGCTCAATCTGTTCATGGGTAGTAAAACGACCAACACCGATACGAATTGCAGAACGGGCACGTTGTTCTCCGATGCCCATCGCCTCCAGCACATGCGAGATGCGGTGTTCACCGCTGCCACAGGCAGAGACTGTGCTTACAGCTACATTGCCAAGAAAACTGATAAGGGATTCGGCCTCGATGCCAGGAAAACTTACATTGAGATTTCCCGGTAACCGACGGTCGGCATGGTCGTCAAGTCGTGGACCATTGACAACAGCTTGTGGGTAGCTCTCAGAGAGAGCAGCCCATAACTGATCGCGCAACTCTTTTAGTCGCCGAGATTCCTGGTCATACTCAGCCACAGCGATCTCCAACGCTTTGGCAAGACCGACAATTCCCGGTACGTTGACCGTTCCACTCCGCAGACCGAATTCATGCCCCCCACCGTGAATCAGCGGCTCAAGGCGAATACGCGGGAATCGCTTCCGTACATAGAGAACTCCACAGCCTTTGGGCCCATAGAACTTGTGTGCAGTAAACGACGCCAAATCCACATTGCACTGATCAACCGAAAAGGGCACCTTCCCGATTGCTTGGGTAGCATCGGTGTGGAAGAGAACCCCACGCTGACGGCAGAGTGCGCCAATTGCGGCAATGTCCTGAATAGTGCCGACCTCGTTGTTGGCATGCATGATCGAAACGACAAGAGTATCTGGAGCAAACGATCGCTCCAGTTGCCCCCAATCAATGAACCCTTCCGAATCAACATCAAGGTATGTCACCCTGTACCCACGGCGTTCTAACCAACGGCAGGTGTCGAGAACGGCATTGTGTTCTGTTTTTGCGGTGATAATGTGTCCGCCTTCGTTCTGGAGAGCAATTCCCTTGAGCGCAAGGTTTACCGATTCGGTAGCACCGGACGTGAAGATAATCTCCTGAGGTTCGGCGGCACCGATGAGCTCGGCAACCGTGCGGCGTGCTGCCGAGACGGCTGCTTCTGCTTTCCATCCATAGCGGTGCAATGCCGAGGATGGATTGCCGAAATGCTCGAAAAAATATGGCTCCATCGCATCGCGAACGCGGGGGTCGAGGGGCGTGGTCGCGTGGTAGTCGAGGTAAATACAGTCACTGTCCATCGGGCAACTCCAACTGCACTGGTGGTTGTTCGAGCAAATTTGCAATCGTCGTTGACTCAAATATACGCTCAATCTGCGATTGGAGCGTCACCAGTGGGGAGCGGATCGTGCAGTGTGGTTCAGCATAACACGGTTGGCTTTCCTGTTCCTCGCATTGCAAAATGTGGACGTGCTGCCCCTCGACGATACGGAGTACATCGGCTAACGTGACCTGCTCTGGCGATCGCTCGAGGCGAAAACCTCCATGAACGCCATGAATCGCCTGCAGAATACCACCCCGTGCTAAGCTACTGAGCACCTTTGCCACCAATTCCGGGGAAAGTCCACAGCATTCGGCAATTTCCTTTGAGGATACTACCTCGTCTTGCCGACCTGCCATGTACTGGAGGGCAAAGAGTGCATACTCGACTCGTTTCGTCAACCGTAGCATTGCCTATTGGTCGTAGTCCACACAAACACCATGGACAACAGGATGAGACTGGCATGTTAGGATGTATCCCTCGGCGAGCTCATCCTCGCTGAGCACGTCGTTTGCGTCCATCGTCACCTGACCGTCGAGCAACTTGGCCCGGCACGTTGCGCAAGTTCCGGAAAGACACGAATACGGCGGATCAAGATTGGCGCGAACTGCCGCAACAAGAATCGTTTCGCCTGGATTGACCGTCACGTCGTGTTCGTCACCGTAGAGCCGAACACGCACGACCGTCGGCTCGCTCAAGTAACCATTCTGCATACCGTTGTTCAGAACAGTCCGAGTTCCAACTTCACGTGATCGGGCATCATGCTCATATCCCATGGTGGATCAAACGTAAGTTCAACATGCACATCTCGAACCCCGTCGAGCGAACCGACAACCTGCTCAACGTGTTTGGGGAGCGTATCGGCAACGGGGCAATTCGGCGCTGTGACGGTCATCACAATCTTTACCGACCCTTCGTCGCTTACCGCGACCTCGTAGACCAGTCCTAAGTCGTAGATGTTGACTGGAATCTCTGGATCGTACACGGTTCGGAGCGCTTCGATAACACGCTCTTTGAGTTCTTGAGGAGTTACCATCATTCTTCCGTCGAAGTGGTACCGCCACCGTCCAATGCTTGCAAGAGCGTGTGCCATGCCAGCGTCGCACACTTGATTCGCGTCGGGAATTCACGCACACCGAGCAGGACAACAAGCTTGCCCAAGCCACGGCCATCCACCGATGCAGATGGATCAGAGGTAATCGCCTGGTGGAAACGCTCAAAGAGCATGCGGGCATCACCGACGGTTTTGCCTTTGATTTCTTCGGTCATCAACGATGCGGATGCACGACTGATCGCGCATCCCTTGCCATCGAAATGAACATCTTCGATCCTACCATCATCGGCTATGCGAAGATAGAGTTCGAGCTGATCACCACATAGCGGGTTGTACCCTTCGGCAGCGTGCGTATGAGGCTCGAGCTTGCCGAAATTTCGTGGCGAGCGACTGTGGTCGAGGATGACTTCCTGGTAGAGCTGTCGGAGCTGGTCGTCTGCTTGCATCACCATCACCGTAACAGGGTGAGACACTGCTCGAGCGCACGGACAGCATACTCGATCTCCTCAGGCGTGTTGTAGGCAGCCACCGAAAATCGCGATGATGCTGCGATGCTGAAGAAATCCATCAAGGGTTGAGCGCAGTGGTGGCCGGCTCGGAGTGCGATGCCTTCACGATCGAGGATGGTGGCAATATCATGAGGATGAACCCCCTCACAAACGAACGAGACAACAGCAGCACGATCGGTTCGCGGACCGAGAATCCGTACACCCTCGATACGCTCAAGAAGCTGAGTGCACTGCTCAATAAGGTGGCCTTCCCACTGTTCGATCTGCTCTATCCCGATGGATTGCACAAACTCGAGTGCACGTCCCAATCCAACCGCTTCAGCGATCGGGGGCGTGCCCGCTTCGAACTTGTAGGGCAGGTCGTTGTAAGTTGTTCGCTCAAATGTTACGCGGCGAATCATATCCCCACCGCCTTGGTATGGTGGCATGGACTCAAGCACTGCACGCTTCCCGTAGAGCACACCAATACCCGTGGGACCATAGACTTTATGCCCGGAAAACACGTAAAAATCACAATCGAGTTTCTGGACATCAACTCCGCAGTGGGCGATTGCCTGTGCTCCATCGAGGAGTACCAAAGCCCCTACCTCATGGGCGCGCTCGATGATTGCATCAACAGGCACTATCAACCCAAGCACGTTCGATACGTGCGCAATCGCAACGATGCGTGTCCGCTCGGTGATGGTATCGAGTGCACGATCGAGCGAAAACGATCCATCCGATTCCAGCGGTATGATTCGAAGTTCCGCACCCGTCCGCTGGGCAACAAGCTGCCAGGGCACAATGTTCGAATGGTGCTCGAACGTGCTGAGGACAATCTGATCACCGGCGCGAAGATTTGCCCCACCCCATGATGCTGCAACGAGATTGATGCTGTCGGTTGTGCCCCGTGTGAACACAACCTCTTCTCGGCCGGCTGCCCCAATGAAGCGACAGACAATATCGCGCGCATGCTCAAAGGCTGCAGTGGCGCGCTCGCTCAAATAGTGAATTCCCCGATGCACGTTGCTATGGATGGTTGTGTAGTACTCGGTCATCGCATCGAGGACACACTGCGGTTTCTGCGTAGTGGCTGCGTTATCGAGGTACACCAGCGGTTTCCCATATGGCGTCTGCTGTAGGATCGGAAATTGCTGACGCACGCTGGTCACACCGTATGCTGTCTGAACGGAACTATGCGAGTTCATCTGCACCGAGGAGATGTTCAATCTGTGCGTTGATCTCAGTCCGGAGCACGTTGAGCGGCACAGTACCAGTGATTTCTTCGGCAAACGCCGTCAGCAGCAATGCTTCGGCTTCCTTCGTGCTGAGTCCGCGGGTGCGGAGGTAGAACAGTGCCTCGCGGTCAAGCCGACCGACAGTACAGCCATGGGTGCAGCGCACATCGTTGGCAAAAATTTCCAGTTGCGGTTTCGTGTTGATTGTAGCACGGTTGCTGAGGACAATGTTCCGATTGGCCTGGTAGGCAGACGTTTTCTGCGCATGGGGACGCACTACGATTTTTCCGTTGAAGACCCCTGTCGAACGCCCATCGAGGATTGCTTTGTAGAGTTCGTTGCTGGTACAGTTTGGGACAGCATGATCAACCGTCGTATGATGATCAACGAGCATCGTCCCATCAGCGATCGTCAGTCCGTAGAGCTGGGCATCTGCGCCCTCACCTGCCAAGCGAACGACCGGCATATTGCGAATGAACCCACCGCCAATGCTAATCGTCGTCATGTGCAGGCGTGCATTGCGCTCCAACTCGATGCAATGGGTTGTGATCGCATGGTTCGTCGCTGGTGCATCCTGCACAAGGATGAGGCGGAGAGTGGAATCTTCTCCTACCCAACCTTCGAGGACCTGCTCAAGCAGCACTTGGCCATCGCCAAGCGACCGTTGCACCAACACCAGCGTCAGCGACGACCGACGTCCAAGCTGCAGAAGGTGACGTTCATGGACGACAACATTTCCATCCCGACCATCAAGCAACGAGACAAGCACGATGGGAGTGCCATATTCGACACCATCTCCAACACGGATTACAGCACCATCACGAAGGAACGCTGTATTCCACGCAATGATAGCATCACCCTTGAATGGGGCAAGCTTCCCAAGCTCCGTAAGGAACGACTGATCCATTTCCAGTGCATGCCGCAGCGAACCAACAACAGAGGCTGCAGGCGGATGCAACATGCCATTGACGACAAGGGCAGGCTCACCCCAGTGCCGAAACTGTGCGGAGACAGTATCGGTCATCTGAGCTGCGTCCACCTCCGTTGCAAGGGAAAAATTCTTCGCCAGGAGCGGAAAGAGATTGGTGTACTTCCACTCCTCGTGTCGCACTGTTGGGATGCCGAGTCGTTGGAACTCTTCCATCGCTTGCAGGCGCAGTGTTGCAAGGTGCTTACCCTGCTGCCCGTTGAGACGATCGAGAAATTGCCGATGCTCTCGAACGATGCGTTCGAGGATCGGAGATTGTACAGGCGATTGTGTCGAAACTGTGCTCATGCTTCAACCTCGGCCTCGTCCTTGATCCAGTCGTACCCTTTCGCTTCGAGTTCAAGCGCGAGTTCCTTCGTCCCGGACTTGATAATGCGCCCACGGTAGAGCACATGGACAATGTCGGGGACAATGTAGTTGAGCAGTCGTTGGTAGTGAGTAATCACGACAAATGCTCGGTCTGGTGTGCGAAGAGCGTTGACGCCATCGGCAACAATGCGGAGCGCATCAATATCGAGTCCGGAATCGGTTTCATCGAGTATCGCCAAGCGTGGCTCCAGCATCGCAAGCTGGAAGATTTCGTTGCGTTTTTTCTCGCCGCCGGAGAAACCTTCGTTGAGTGACCGCGAAAAGAATGCAGGGTCAATGTTGACCAATGCCGCACGCTCTCGCATCAACTCCATAAATTCCATCGCATCGAGGGGCGACTGGCCGCGATGCTTACGAAGCTCATTGAGCGCCGTTTTCAAGAATGTTGCCGTCGAGACGCCGGGAATCTCGACCGGATACTGGAACGCCAAAAACAAACCTTCCCGCGCCCGATCTTCGGGGGAAAGCTCAAGCAAATTCTTCCCATCGAAAAGGACTTCCCCTTCGGTTACTTGGTAGTCCTCGCGTCCGGCAAGCACTGCGGCAAGGGTGCTTTTGCCAGAACCATTGGGACCCATGATCGCATGAACTTGTCCTGGATAGACCGTCAGATCAACACCGCGGAGAATCTCACGTTCACCAACACGCGCATGAAGGTTTCGAATTTCCAGAATCGGTTGTATCATCGGTACAGAGTACAGAAAGGGTGAAACATTATCCAACGCTGCCTTCGAGCGAAATGGCTAACAGCTTCTGTGCCTCGACGGCAAATTCCATGGGGAGCTTACTGAGAACTTCGCGTGCATAGCCATTGATGATGAGGGCTACCGCTGTTTCTGTGTCAATCCCCCGTTGATTGCAGTAGAACAGAATATCCTCTCCAATCTTGGAAGTGGTGGCTTCATGTTCGACGATCGCGGTGGGATTATTGACTTCGATGTATGGGAATGTGTGCGCGCCACACTGGTCACCAATGAGCAACGAATCGCACTGTGAAAAGTTCCGCGCATTCTCGGCGCTGGGATTGACGCGAACCAGTCCGCGGTATGAGTTCTGACTGTAGCCAGCACTGATACCTTTGGAGACTATTCGACTGCGTGTATTACGACCAACGTGGGTCATTTTCGTGCCAGTATCGGCTTGTTGGCGATGGTTCGTCACAGCGACCGAGTAGAATTCTCCCACCGAATTATCACCCTTCAAGATGACGCTCGGATATTTCCATGTGATGGCAGAACCTGTTTCGACCTGCGTCCAGGAAATTTTCGAATTCTCTCCCAAGCAAATGCCCCGCTTTGTCACAAAGTTGTAGATGCCACCACGTCCTTCTTTATCGCCGGGATACCAGTTTTGCACGGTTGAGTACTTGATCTCGGCATCCTTGAGGGCAATCAATTCGACGACAGCAGCATGAAGCTGGTTTTCATCTCGCATGGGCGCGGTGCATCCTTCCAAGTAGCTGACGTAGGCGCCTTCATCTGCGATGATGAGGGTACGCTCAAATTGGCCGGTGTTGCGTGCATTGATACGGAAGTACGTCGAAAGCTCGATCGGACACCGCACTCCAGGTGGCACATAGCAGAACGACCCATCGGAGAAAACCGCCGAATTGAGCGCTGCGAAAAAGTTGTCGTTGGGAGGAACCACAGTGCCCAAATATCGCCGCACTAGATCGGGATATTCCCGAATTGCCTCGCTCATTGAACAAAAAATGATACCGAGCGATTGCAGTTTTTCCCGAAACGTCGTCGCAACGGAAACACTATCGAGCACGGCATCAACAGCGACGCCCGCAAGAATCTCTTGTTCGTGGAGTGGGATGCCGAGTTTTTCGAACGTGCGCCGTAGTTCGGGGTCAACTTCCTCCAATGAGCGTGGTTGTGCAGCCCGCTTCGGTGCCGCATAGTAGCTGATCGCTTGGTAATCAATGGGTTCATAGCGAACATTTGCCCAGTGGGGCTCCTTCATATACTGCCATGCACGAAAGGCGTCAAGACGCCACTGAAGCATCCACTCCGGCTCGCCTTTCTTGGCTGAAATGGTTCGAATGATGGATTCATCCAACCCGGGTGGAACAACCTCCTCCTCGATCTGCGATTCGAAACCGTACTTGTACTGGTAATCCTCGCTGGTAATGTGCTCGAGGATGTCAACATGTTCGTTGTATTCGTTCACAGCGCGCACACCAAAAAATCCGACTACTTTGTTCTGGTTTCAGGACGCACAACAGCTCAGTTTTCGTGTATAGTTCCCTTCGGACTGCAAGGTGCTGGTATTTTCGCACTGGACGTTTTTTCTTGCTGATGCGCATGGCAGAGCTTGCTGTTAACATTGACCACATTGCCACAATCCGCGAAGCGCGTGGCGGTATCGAGCCGGATCCGATCGCAGGAGCAGTCATTGCAGAACTGGCTGGTGCGGTCGGAATTGTCTGCCACCTCCGTGAGGATCGGCGCCATATCAACGATCGCGACGTGCGCCTTCTCCGCGAGGTCGTCAAAACCAAGCTCGACCTTGAGATGGCTGCAACACCAGAGATTATCGAAATCGCGTTCGAGGTATTGCCAGATTTGGTAACGATTGTTCCGGAACGTCGAGAAGAACTGACAACCGAAGGTGGTCTGGATGTAGCAGCACGTGTTGAATTCTACACAAACCTTGTCGAGCGCATACACGATAAGGAAATCGAAGTCAGCTTCTTCATCGAACCGGATACCGACCAAATTGATGCAGCGCTCGAAGCTGGCGCTGATATTGTCGAGCTCCACACGGGCATCTATGCCAACGCACGAAGTGCAGAGGATGTCCGCACCGAGCTGGAACGCCTGGCAGGCGCGGCTGCCTATGCCCGACAAAACGGGTTACGCGTCACCGCCGGCCACGGCCTCAACTACATCAATGTTGTCCCCATCGTCGGGATTCCTGACATTGTCGAAGTCAGCATCGGCCATGCGATCATCTCCCGTGCTGTATTCGTTGGCCTCGATCGAGCAGTACGCGAAATGTGTTCCCTTGTCCGTCATGGCTGTCTGCCTCACAAATAACTCATGTTCAAATTTCAACCAAAATCGCTATGCGTTTTATTGGTGTGTTGCTTGGTCTGATGAGCTGCGTCGTCATGCTCCGTGCACAGGAAAATCCGCCGGTACGACTTGGCATCCATGGTGGACTCAATGCCAACTTTCACAATCCAGCATTTCCTACCCAGCAGCTCTCGACTGCGCCATACTTCAACAACTCCGCAACCAGTCTCACTGGATCCATCGGCCTTATTGGACACATTCCCATTTCACCAGCGCTGGCACTGGGACTCCGCGCTACCTACACCGCAATGGGCAATACAACGTTGACCGCCTCCAACGGTATCGCAGCCGGACTTTCGCCATCACTGCCCTATTTGGAACTAACCCCAACCATTGGCATCAATGACCTGTTGCTGTCGAAGTCCCTCTGGCTGTGGGGTGGCCTTGAAGTTGGTATTCCCCTATCACCGACGTATTCCCAGGATTCGAGCGGAACCACGCTTGTTACCAATGCAACCCTTCCCGATGCTCAGACGCGCATTGCGCTTGCTATTGGTGCAGCCTACGATCTTCCACTTAGCGATCGCTGGACACTCCAGCCAGAACTTAGCCTTCGCTTCCCGTTCTCGAAAGTCTCCTCGAGTGTTGCATTCGATTCGTGGACTATCCCGCAAGTGCGGCTTGGCGTAAACATTTTCTACAACCTCAGCTCTGCAAAACAGGATTCAACTGTGCCACCAACTGAACCATATGTGCGCGGACGGATTGCACGTGTTGTCAGCATTACTCCCGATGGCGACACGACAGATGTTCGCTCACTCACCCTGGAAGATGTTCGCTACACAGAGTACTTCCCGGTGGTGCCCTACGTGTTCTTTCCTGCCAATTCGAGCAATCCAGAGCCAACGTATGCGCCGATCGAGGCACGCGAAACCGGCGACGAATCTGCCGTGGATACCCTCAAGGATGCTCTCTCCATCAATGACCAGGTGCTCACGCTCCTCTGCCGACGGATGAAGCAGTATCCAACAGCCACACTGACAATCATCGGCACAAACGATGGGCGCAGTGAGCTTCGGAATCGCACACTATCGCTCCAACGGGCACAGACGATTCGTTCATTCCTCGTCGGCTGTGGGATAGACTCCACTCGAATCAAGGTTGAAGCACACGATTTGCCCGAAAAACCATCCGCACCGAACGACCCCGATGGTATTGCCGAAAATCGTCGGGTCGAGTTTCGTGCGTCCACCCCAGAAGTGCTCGAGCCCTTTCAGTCGCGCGTAGGAATCGAACGCCTTGCCAACCCGGATGCGCTCATCTTCTTGCCGGAGGTTTCAACATCCGACCCGTTCAAGGAGTGGGAGCTGACCTTAACCCAGGCTGGACGCACCCTCCGGACTATCCGCGGGGAAGGCTCCCCACGACCTGTGACCTGGACAATTCAGCCCAGCGAACTTTCATCCCAGCAAGTACCCATTGACTACACCTACCGCGTTGAGTCTGTGCTCGGGAAAGTATCCGAAAGCAGCGGCTCGATTGCTGTGGACTACATCAGCAGCACCCGCAAACTCCGCGAACAGAGCGGCAATAAGACAATCGAAAAATTCAGCCTGATCCTCTTTGACTTCGATAGCGATGTCATCACGCCCGACAATCAGCGCATTCTTGATCAGAAGATTGTTCCAGCGATCAAGCCCGGGTCGAACGTGAAGATTTTTGGCTACACCGACCGAATCGGCGAAGCACGCTACAACCTGGATCTTTCACGTCGCCGAGCACAAGCGGTGATGAACTATCTCAAATCCAAACGCCCGGACGCGAACTACCAAGCCGCAGGTTTTGGCGAATCCATCGAACGCTACGACAATAACCGTCCCACAGGCAGACAACTCAGCCGCACGGTGCAGATCATCATCGAGACGCCGAAGCAATAATCGGAACTGCTCAGCACGTTTGAGCGTTTCAACCTTTGAACCATTGCAACAACGGCATGGCGCCAAACATCTATCTCGACCGCATCAACTCGCCGGAAGATCTTCGGAAGCTGCCACCATCAGCATTGCGTACGGTTGCATCCGAAGTGCGCGACTACCTCATTGACGTCGTCACACGCGTCGGTGGGCATTTTGGCGCTGGGCTTGGGGTAGTTGAATTGACCGTAGCGCTCCACTACGTCTTCGACACACCACGCGACCGAATCATCTTCGATACTGGCCACCAAGGTTACCCACACAAAATTTTGACCGGCAGGCGCGATCAGCTACCCACGATTCGTCAGCTTGGTGGGCTATCGGGTTTCCTCAAACGGACAGAAAGCCCATACGATGTCTTCGGTGCAGGGCATGCGTCCACCAGCATAAGTGCAGCGCTGGGAATCGCGATTGCACGTGATCTCAAAGGTGAGGATTTCAAGGTCGTCGCTGTCATCGGGGATGGTGCGATGACAGGCGGCTTAGCCTATGAAGCCATGAACAACTGCGGCGTCCAAAAGCGAAACATTATCGTTGTTCTCAACGACAACAACATGTCCATTGCCCCGAACGTTTGGGCAATCTCGAACTACTTTACCGAGCTATTCACCACACCGACAGCAATCAAACTCCGTCAGCAATTCAAGCACCTTGCCTCCCAAGCCGGCCCCATCGGGGATCGAATCCGGTTCCTTGCTGGTCGGCTCGAGGACGGCTTCAAAGCAGTGCTGACACCAGGCATGCTCTTTGAGTCGCTCGGCTTCAAGTACTTTGGGCCAATCAATGGGCACAACATCGCCCAGCTTGTGCGCATCCTTCGCCATATCAAAGACCTTTCGGGACCGATTCTCCTGCACGTTCGCACGCAGAAAGGCAAAGGCTACAAGCCAGCCGAGGAAGACAAACAATTCCTCCACGCTATCGGGAAGGTTGACAAGATCACCGGAAAGTCATTGGCACCGCAGCCTGCTAAACCCCAGCCACCTACCTACCAGAAAGTCTTCGGCGAAGCGCTTCTCGAGATCATGCGGGAGCATCCACGCGTGGTGGGAATCACTGCTGCTATGCCCGATGGAACGGGCTTAGACATCGTGCAGAAGGAGTTTCCCGATCGTGTCTTCGACGTTGGCATCGCCGAAGGACATGCAGTCACCAGTGCTGCTGGCATGGCAACCGAGGGCATCATTCCCGTCTGTGCGATCTACTCAACGTTCCTGCAGCGTGCGTTCGATATGATTGTGCACGACGTCGCGTTGCAGCATCTTCACGTCGTTTTTGCGCTCGATCGAGCCGGCATCGTTGGTGCCGATGGCCCAACCCATCACGGTGTCCTTGATCTTGCCTACATGCGCATCGTTCAGGGTGCGGTAGTCATGGCACCCAAAGACGAACAGGAACTCCGCGATATGCTCTACTCGGCAATCTATGCCTACCGAAACGGACCGGTTTCGCTTCGGTATCCGCGAGGGAATGCCATTGGTGTGCCGCTCCGCCCAATGCAGCTACTCCCGCTCGGAAAGGGCGAGCTCCTTCGTGATGGAACAGACATCGCGCTCATTGCCGTTGGACCCCTTGTCTATCGTGCTCTCGACGCTGCAGACATTCTCCTCCAGCGCTACGGCATCAGTGCTGCTGTCGTCAATGCGCGCTTTGTCAAACCACTCGACAAGTCGTTACTCTGCTCGGTTGCTCGACAGACGGGCGCTGTGATGACAATCGAGGATGGTCAAATCCAAGGTGGATTCGGTTCAGCAGTCGCTGAATTGTTCGCCCAAGAGCATTTGGCTGATGTTCGGCTCAAGCTCCACGGAATCGAAGATACGTTCGTCGAGCACGGCACGCCAGAGCAACTGCACGCACTCCTCAAACTTGATGCAGAGGGCATTGCCAGCGTTGCCGCTGAATGGCTCACAAGCATCCGCGCACACACGCTAATCAACAACATTCACTCGGCCTAACCGAAACGCAATGCCGGTGGAGCCGTATTTTTGCCGCACTTGTTGCGTGTACCCGACCCCGTAGCTCAGAGGTAGAGCATCTGACTTTTAATCAGAGGGCCGCAGGTTCGATCCCTGCCGGGGTCACGTCTGTTCAACTCCAGTGTCACCCACGGCTGCAGCGCGTGTGACCAATCCCAGTGCCACCCCGACCAAAAGTGACTGGCGAATTCTCCTCCGGTTGATTACCTACGTTCGACCCTACCTGCCCCATCTTATCGGTGCGGTGGCAATCACGCTGGTCGTCTCCGCACTTGGTCCACTGCGTCCCTGGCTTTTCCGCCATGCCATTGATGCTGCCGTTGCAAGCAACCAATGGAACCAAGTGCTTCTTTTCACCGCCATCATAGCTGCCACACTCATTTTTCACGGTGCCCTGCAAGTTGTCCAATCGTACGTGTTGCAATGGATCGGGCAGCAAACTCTCCACGATATGCGGCGCAGCGTCTTCCACCACATACTCCATCTCCGGTTTCGCACGATTGATACGACTCCCGTCGGACGGCTCGTCACGCGCGCAACCAACGACGTTGAGGCACTCAACGAACTTTTCTCATCCGGAGTGGTGATGATTATTTCCGATGTGCTGGTTCTCGTCTGGATTCTGGTGTTCATGCTTGCAACGGATGCCGAACTGACACTCTATGCATTGGTGGTAATTCCGTTGCTACTGGTTGCAGCCAGTATCTTCCGATCGAAAGTGCGGAAGGTGTACTCTGCCATCCGCGTCCAGGTCGCTCGCATGAATGCATTCCTCAACGAATTTATCCAAGGGATCAGCACAATCCATCTGTTCAACATCCATCGCCAACAAGCCGACCGCTTCGACGCCATCAATCGCGAGCATACTCGACTGCAACTTCGAACGGTGACGTACTACGCATCGTTTTTCCCGGTGGTCGAGTTCTTGTCGGTGTTGGCACTCTGCTTGGTTCTCTATGCCGCATTTGGACGGACCGTCGGTGGGAGCATGAGTATCGGTACTGTGGTCTCGTTCCTGATGTATGGCGAAATGTTTTTTCGTCCTGTTCGAGATTTGACAGAAAAGTACAACGTGCTCCAAACGGCAACAACTGCATCCGAGCGCATCTTCGCGTTACTCGATGAACCGACTGCTGACCAACAGAGCGACGATGAATCGGTCCTGCCAGCCCAACCAATACGAGATCGAATCGCCTTCGAGCGTGTCGGGTTCAGTTATGATGACAAGACAACGGTTCTGGATAACATTTCGTTCGAGATTCCTGCCGGTGCATTCGTTGCCATTGTTGGCGCGACGGGCTCTGGGAAAAGCACTATTGCCAATCTACTGCTCAAATTCTATGAACCCCAACAGGGCCGTATCACCATTGATGGGACCGAGCTTGCCCGCATCGAAACGATCTCACATCGCCAGCGGTGCGCGATTGTGTTGCAGGAAGCTTTTCTCTTCTCGCGCTCGGCGGAGGAGAATATCCAGCTCGGCCGTAGCCTTTCCATCGAGCACTTATGGGATCGGCTCCGACAGACACACCCGTTGCTTGTCGAGCGACTCCGTCGTGAGAGCACTTTTCACGAACGCGGCGGATCACTCTCCGGTGGCGAACGCCAGATTCTGGCGCTCCTTCGCGCTTTGGCAGGCAATCCAGAACTTCTCATCCTCGACGAAGCAACTGCACATGTGGATTCCGAGACAGAACGGACTGTGATGGACATCATCGAGGAAATTCGCGGTACCATGACGATTGTTTCCATCGCTCACCGACTGGCGACAATACGGTCTGCTGATACTATTGTAGTGCTCCACCAAGGCAAAATCGTCGAACAAGGCACTCACCAGGAATTGTTGGCACGCGATGGCTACTACGCCACGCTCTACAAGCTGCAGCAGTTCGATCGGTACACTACCGTTGATGGCTCTGCTCCCACGATCGAGACTCAAAGGGTATGAAGTGGAAGCGTGTCATTGGCCAGTCGCACGCGAAGGATATTCTCATCGCCTCAATCCGGAGCCAACACATTGCCCACGCGTACTGTTTTTGGGGCCCAGAAGGTGTGGGCAAGGATGCTCTTGCGCTTGAATTTGCGCGTGTTCTCAACTGCCAGGAACCCATCGAGACAGCCGACAGCATCGAAGCCTGTGACCACTGCCGTAGCTGTCTGCAGATGAACACACTCCAGCACCCCAATCTCCAGCTTATCTTCTCGCTGCCTGCTACCAACCGTGTCGGAAGCAATAGCGATGAATCACCCCTCCTCCGCCTGAGCGACGATCAAATTTCCCTCATCCAAGAGCAGCTCATACTCAAGGCACACAATCCCTACCACAACATCACCATCCCGAACGCAACACAAATTCGCATCGCATCCATTCGCGACGTTCGGCGTTCGCTACAACTTGCCGCTCCCGTCCACCACGGATGGCGTGTGGTCATCATCAGCGAAGCAGACGCAATGACCACGGAAGCAGCCAATGCATTCTTGAAAACACTCGAAGAGCCCCACCAGCGAACAACGCTCATCCTGACCAGTTCACGCCGGGACTTATTGCCGGAGACCATTCGTTCGCGGTGTCAGCACATCCATTGTGGAACGCTCAGTGAGGATGATATCGCCTCGGCACTCATCGAGCGCGAAAGCCTTGCCCCCGACCGAGCGCGCATTATCGCTGCACTGGCACACGGAAGCTATGCACGCGCCCTAGAGCTTGCCAACTCAACCGAAGATGAGGATGCACTGGCAGAGATCGTGCTGAATTTTCTTCGCACACTTTTGAAACCCTCGCGTTACCGCAATGAACTCGCCAAACTCATTGAGCAGCGCTTTGCCGCTGTCGATCGGCAGCATCTGCGTGTGTATCTCCGCATGCTCGAAGCATGGCTCCATGATGCCAACCGTCTTGTGATGATTGGGGATCGCGCCAATGACTACCTGGTCTTTCAACATGGTGCTGCCAGTAGTGCGATCCGCCGTTTCATTGCACACTATCCCCACGCACGGCTCGACAAGGCAATATGCGCCATTGAAGATGCTATCGAAGCGATCGAATCGAATGCGCAGATTCCCCTGACACTGCTGACACTCGCCGTGCGTCTGCGCCGAGCAATTGGCTCCACACCAACTAAAACGTGATTCATGCGTGCAGTAGTACAGCGTGTCCACTGGGCTCGTATCCAAGTCGGCGGTGAAACAGTTGCTCGCACTGATCGCGGGTTGTTAGTGCTGCTCGGCATTGGTGCGGGCGATACACCCGACTGCGCAACATGGATGGCTCGAAAAATCGCCGGACTTCGCATTTTCCCTGACCATACGGAACGTTTCAACCTCTCGGTGCAAGATGTCGGTGGATCAGTACTCGTTGTTTCTCAGTTCACGCTCTACGGCGATGCGCAGCGGGGATTTCGTCCCAGCTTCAGCCTCGCAGCACCTCCGGCCCAGGCTCAGCCACTCTATGAACGCGTTGCCGAATTGCTACGCAGCGAACACAACCTTCATGTCGAGACCGGCATCTTCGGTGCTATGATGGACGTCGAAAGCAGCAATTGGGGACCGGTGACGATACTTCTCGAAAAAGAGAGCGGCTCTCAGTCGTAGTCGGAGAGCCGCCATCCATCTGGAACTCCGTTTGTTACCTTAGAGCTCGACGGTATCGGGGTTCATCGCCTCGAGTGACTGCACAATTGCTCGCAAGCACGACGAGCCAAGCGCACCATCAATGACACGGTGATCGTAGGTTATGGTCACGTACATCATGTGACGGATCATGATCACATCCTCGCCGTTGATTTCCTTGACAACAGGGCGTTTCTGGACAGCATACACCCCAATAATGGCTGCTTGTGGCTGATTGATTACTGGTGAGCCGAACAAGCTTCCCCATGGACCCATGTTCGTTAGCGAAATCGTTCCTCCTTGGATTTCATCCGGATTGAGCTTTTTGTTTCGCGCTCGCGTTGCAAGGTCGGTGATAGCGTGCGCCAGCCCGGTGATGTTGAGCAATTGTGCTTTCTTGACAACGGGAACAATCAAATTCCCATCGGGCAGCAGTGTCGCGAAGCTGAGATTGATGTTCTTATGAACGACAATGTTGGTCCCATCAACGCTCACGTTGACCATTGGGTACTGCTTGACACCGTCAACGATTGCTTTCGCAAAAAATGGAGTCAGCGTCAATTTGATGCCATGGCGACGCTGGAAGTCCTCGCGGTAGAGTTGATGAGCTCGAATGATGCCTGTAACATCTGCTTCTGCGACACTGGTGACGTGAGGTGAAGTATGTTTGGAGCGCACCATGTGCTCGGCGATGAGCTGACGGACACGGTCCATTGGGATAATGTCCACGTCGGCACCCCAGCTTGGCTTGGGTGCTTGGGGTGGCGGTGGCGCTGCAGGCGACGGCGCTGCCACTGTTGGCGCCGGGGATGGAGCACGCGACTCGACTGGCTGCACCGATGGTGTCAACGTGGGTTGTGCCTTCCGTCGCTCAAGATAAGCCAGCAGGTCCTTCTTCGTTACTCGACCGCCCAGACCAGTACCTTCGATTGTTTCCAGTTCTTCTAACGAGACACCCTCCGCTTCTGCAATGGTACGTACCAGTGGCGAATAGAAACGTTCGCCATGCTGGCGAGGAATCTTCATCGTACGGGTGGTGGCGTGAATTGGTGCAGCAGGTTCCGGAGCAGTACGCTGCTGCGAACCATTGGTCGGCCCAGGAGGAGGTGGTGCTGATGACTGAACCGGCGCAGTCGGTGTGCTTGTCTGCTGCGAGGCTGGCGACGGAGCAGGTGGTGGTGGTTGGGGTGTTGCTGCTTGTGCCCCTGTAGCAATGCGCGCAATCACAGTACCGACCTCGACCGTATCTCCCTCGTTGGCAAGACGCTCAACAAGTACTCCCGCCGCGGGCGATGGCACTTCGGTATCTACCTTATCGGTCGAAATCTCGAGCAACACCTCATCGCGCTCGACTCGATCGCCAACGTTTTTCACCCACCGTAGAATCTTTCCTTCTTGCACCGATTCACCCATCTTGGGCATGACAACATCAACGTGAACGCCACTGTTCTGTACCGATGAAGCGGGAGCAGGTTGCGCTGGTGGTGCAGGTTGCGGAGAAGCATGTTGCGTTGGTGGAGCACTTGGTTGAGGCTGCGCCGGCGCTGCTACAGGCGTTGATTTCGAGGGCTGCGGTTGCGGTGCGACCGTTGCGGTTGCCTCGGTTTCAATCCGTGCAATGACAGTGCCGACCTCGACCGTATCCCCCTCGTTGGCAAGACGCTCAACAAGCACTCCCGCCGCGGGCGATGGTACTTCGGTATCCACCTTGTCGGTCGAGATTTCGAGCAACACCTCATCGCGCTCGATACGGTCGCCAACATTTTTGACCCACCGCAGAATCTTTCCTTCTTGCACCGATTCGCCCATCTTGGGCATGACAACATCAACTTTCATTGCAATTGTGAAATGGTTGACACGATCAGGTAAAGCGAAATTAGCAAGCCTTGCATGTTACCAACGATACCGACTCACGTAATTGTCGCGGGTTAGTCGCAACTGGTGGCGCCGAATCCAGCGTTCCAGTTGCTGCAACCGCGCTTGATTTTTTTGGGCAAACTCAGAAAACTGCATTGGTTTGCCGTGCTGTGCTACCACATGGACGTAGGCATCGAGCAGACCTTCTTGCTTGAGTTGTTGGTAGCGCTCGATGATGATATTCCGGAACGTCGTGTCGTATCCGCGTTGCTTCCAACGCTGCAGGAAGTCACCAAGCAGCGTATCAATCGAAGCGATGGGTAGCTCGAAATCACGATTGAAGCGGAGAACGCGAGCAGATTCGGTAAGCACTGCACTGAATGCGTCGGGAAAACTCGGACCTGATGGACCGCCGATGCGAATTTCCCGTGAAAGCACGATCTTCCCTACATGATCGAATTGTTCGATGGCTTCGCGGAACATGTTGTACCAGAGCGCGCTCATTTCATCAGCTTTTGCGCTATTGGGTCGAAGGTTGATGAACACTTCCGCGTAGAAGATTGCCCATATCCGTTCCGATGATGCACGGTACATTCGCGCGCCCCAGTAGTAGCTCAGCGGATAAGTTGGATCACCGCTGATGGCACTTTCGATTTCCTCCAGTGCTTCCTCGAGATTGCCCCGCTGGACAAGACGGATCGCTTGTTCGACATGCAACCGTGCCGACGTTGGAAAGCGTTGGAGCCCGCGCTGGTAGCTTGCGTCGGCATTGACCGAGTCATCTTTCTGTGCGTAGAGATTTCCGAGTAGCTGAAAATAGTGGTCGTGCTGCTGGTGTTTGGGAATTGTCGTGTCGCAGATTATCGCGCATTCAGCGAGCGCCTCATCGTAGCGCTTCTGGAGCGAAAGCACCAATGCTAATTCGTATCGAGCATCGTAGTAGGTTGGATGGCGCTTGATTACCGCACGGAGAGTACGCTCAGCTTCGGCATAGCGCTTTGCGTTGATTGCCTCGATGGCACGCTCGAGCTGGCGCACTGCTGATTGGGGTACTTGTGCGCTGATCGCCAGACCAAGCCCCATCATCATAACCAGCAGAATGCAGATGCGTTTCATGCCGATAGGTTGGGTCCGAGCATAGCTTCCGGGCGGACGATGCGATCGAAGGTTTCGCCATCGAGAATGCCGAGCTCGATCGCTGCTTGGCGGAGCGAGAGTCCGTTCGTATAGGCATGCTTGGCAATGCGGGCAGCGTTGTCGTAGCCAACATGCGGATTGAGTGCAGTAACAAGCATCAGCGAATGCTGGACGTAGTACTGCAACCGTTCACGATTCGGCTCAATCCCCCGCGCGCAGTGTTCATCAAACATGCGGCAGGCATCCCCAAGAAGGCGGATGCTCTGCAGCACATTGTAGATGATCATTGGCTTGAACACATTCAGTTCGAAGTTACCCGATGCTCCACCAATGTTGATGGCAACGTCGTTTCCAAGCACCTGGGCGCAGACCATCGTCATAGCTTCGCTCTGGGTAGGGTTGACTTTGCCCGGCATGATCGAGCTACCGGGTTCATTTTCGGGAATGAAAATTTCGTTCAAACCGCAGCGAGGTCCCGAGGCCATCCATCGAATATCATTGGCAATTTTCATGAGTGAACATGCGAGCGTCTTGAGTCCCCCATGGGCAAAGACAAGTGCATCATGGGCCGCGAGCGCTTCGAACTTATTCGGTGCGCTTCGGAACGGCAATCCCGTCAACTCAGCAATGCGAGCAGCCACGCGCTCTGCAAACGCTGGGTGCGTGTTCAATCCCGTACCGACCGCCGTTCCACCGATTGCCAGATCATAGAGTCGTTCGAGCGAGGCTTCAATGCGTTCGATTCCATAGGCAAGCTGTTGGACGTAGCCGCTGAACTCTTGTCCCAGCGTCAAGGGCACAGCATCCATCAAGTGCGTGCGTCCAATTTTGATGATGTCTGCAAAAGCGTGTGCTTTCTGCTCAAGTGTGGATTGGAGTTGCCGCACCGCAGGAAGCAGGTGTTTGACTAGTTGCTCGGCGGCAGCAATATGCATTGCTGTCGGGAATGTATCGTTGGAGCTCTGCGATTTGTTGACATCATCATTGGGATGAATAGGCGCTTTCGATCCCATCACACCGCCAGCACGCTCGATGGCTCGATTGGCAATGACTTCGTTGACATTCATGTTGGTTTGCGTACCGGAACCAGTCTGCCACACTGAGAGTGGGAAATGCTCATCGAGCGTTCCAGCGATAACCTCCTCGGCTGCTGCAACGATCAGATCGCGTTTTGCGGTGGTAAGCAACCCCAACTCAGCATTGACCAGTGCTGCGGCTTTTTTGAGAATTCCGAAGGCGCGGATCAATTCGCGTGGCATTCGTTCAGTACCAATTGCAAAGTGGATCAACGAGCGCGCAGTTTGTGCGCCGTAATACTTGTCCGCCGGCACCTCAATGGTGCCCATGGTATCGGATTCAAGACGCGTTTGGGGCATAGGTCATCGAAAATGGTTCAGCAAGCGGCAAAGATACGCTCTCTAAAATCCGATCGCGAGTGTAAGGAAGACACCGCCGAACGTTCTGATTGGCTGCCCTTGGATGCTCTCGAGACCATTGCCACCAAACGGAATGTAGTAGTAGCGAATGTTGAACGATGCGTCACTCTTTGATTGCGGACCAAACAGTAACCCAACCCCCACAAAGGAGCCGAATCGCACATACCCACGCGCATAGCTCCATGATTGGAAAAATTCGTACTCATAGGGTGTTGAGACAACCAGCGTCGGACCAACACCTGCGCTGACAAAGGGACGCAGCGATTCACTCAAACTTTCATCAAACAAGCGGTGCCCAATGCCAATGGTCAATGGAAAGATGAACAGTCTGTTGATTTTGCCGGGAACCAGCAACCGTCCACTGATCGGGTCGTAGAGCGACTCGATCTCGCTACTATTGCGTGCCCCGGATATACCAAGCTCCAGCGACGCCCAGAGCAGATCGGTCACCCAATGCTGATAGAACACTCCCATCCCGAAACCACTTTGCGAAAACAGCACCGCAATACCACCACTTGTACGTTTGACCTGAGCTGCAGCATGATTGACAAGTGGTCGCGGCGATGCGAACACGAACACTGTATCCGGAGGAACTTCCTCACCAGCACCCGGAGTGGTTCCCCGCTCACCAGGGAGTGGAGCTTGTGCACGCGCGACACTGTAGGCAGTGAGCAGAAAAAGTGCTAACCACTTCACGCGAAACCTTGGCTCGTTGGTGCAACCTGGGGTGGGGACGGATGTGGCCATTGCTCCGTGTACAACAACAAAGCGCTGCCGCAGTCGCGACAGCGCTTGGTGGAGGTGTACCATCTCCCCTCCGGAATACGGCTTGCCGAAAAGCTGACTATGACGACCTAATCCATGATTCGACGCAAGAACGCTGGTTTATCACTGGGAGCTTTCGTGTTCGTCGGTGTTGATGCATTAGATGAATTGTTCGAAAGCGCATCATTGCGGCGAAGGTATGCTGGTGTGTCGTAGGCAGCGGTTTGCTCATGTCCAATGGGTGCGGCATCAGGTAATGGACGCGAACCGATGGGAATGGGGACGATTCCATCAGGTGCATTGGCCGCATGACGAACTGCCGGCTGAACCTGCTGTTCAACGTGGCTCTGCTGTACGGACATTACCGGTTGAGCTGCATCCAGCAATTCTGTGGAAGCATTCCCAAATCCCGTCGCCACAACGGTGACCATGAGTGCATCGCCAATTTCCTCTTTGAAAACAACACCGAAAATGATATTGGCCTGATCGCCGGCTGCTTCTTCGATCGTTTGAACGGTTTCGCCGATTTCTGCCATGCTCACATCCTCACGCGCGGTGATATTGATGAGAACACCTTCAGCACCAGCAATGGAGATCCCGTCGAGGAGAGGCGAATTGATCGCGTTGATTGCAGCTTCGCGCGCACGATACTCGCCTACTGCCGTCCCAATCCCCATAATTGCATCGCCTTTGTTCTTCATGATCGTTCGCACATCGGCAAAATCCACGTTCACATAGCCGCTGCCGCTGATAATGTCGGCAATACCGCGTGTTGCATTGTAGAGCACATCGTCAACGCGCTGGAATGCTTCGATGAGTGGCATCGAACGATCAACCAGATCCATGAGTCGTTGGTTGGGAATCACAATGAGCGCATCAACCTGCTGTCGGAGAAGCTCGATGCCTTCGAGTGCAACAACCATCCGGCGGCGTGCTTCCCACTTGAACGGCTTGGTGACAATGCCGACGACGAGAGCTCCCAACTCCCGGCCGATTTGCGCAATGATCGGAGCAGCCCCGGTGCCGGTGCCACCTCCCATGCCCGCCGTGATAAAGATCATGTCGCTACCCTGCAGGGCATCGCGCACTTCATCAATGCTTTCCTCAACTGCTCGCTGTCCGATCGTTGGATCAGCTCCCGCTCCAAGTCCGCGCGTGAGCTGTTTACCCAACTGAATCTTGGTTGGAGCCGGGCTTGCTTCCAGAGCTTGTGCATCGGTGTTGGCAACAACAAAATCAACACCGGTCAAGCCACGGCGAATCATGCTGTTGACAGCATTACCACCGCCTCCACCGACACCGACAACACGGATGCGTGCACCCGCCATTGCTGGTGCATCGAGATGGATGCGAACATCCGAAGGTAGTTGTTGAGGAGTCATAGCTGCCCCACAGGTTTGTGTTACAATTGTTCAAAAAAATGCTTGACACGCTCGATGATGCTGCGATAACCGAGCCCGTGATGTCGCCGTTGTTGCATGGCACGGAAACTCCGGCCAAGCGATGTCGAATACGAGTTCATCTGATGTGCGTAGAGCACCAGACCAACTGCCGTTGCATACATGGGTGATTGCACTTCGGGTGCGAAGCCTCCGCTAATGCCGACCATGGGGACGCCAACTTTGACGGGCATGCCGAATATCCGCTCGGCCAGTTCTGCTGCACCGCAGAGTTGGGCACAGCCACCGGTCAGAACGATTCCAGCCGACAAATTCCGTGCATAGCCACTGCGCCGAATCTCAGCGAATGCGAACTCGAAAATTTCCTCCATGCGCGGTTGGATGATCTGACACAAGATGCTCTTGGTCACCTCGATGGGTTTTCGCCCGTTGATCCCTGGAATCATGAATACTTCATCGTCGAGGATGCTCTCTTGGAGTGCATGTCCGTAGGCAATCTTGATCTGCTCGGCTTGTGCATGGACTATTCCAAGGCCTTTCTTGATGTCGTCGGTAACCTTATTGCCAGCGATGGCAAACATGGAAGTGTGACGGATTACTCCATCTTCGAAGATGGCGATGTCGGTCGTTCCACCGCCAATATCAACCAGCGCAACACCGACTTCACGCTCGGCACTGTCGAGCACAGCCATGCTACTTGCAACCGGCTGGAGAATGATGTCCCGGACGGTTAATCCTGCACGCTCAATGCAGCGGTGAAGGTTCTCGACTGCTGTCCGTGCTCCTGTGACAACATGGATATTAGCTTCCAACCGAACACCACTCATGCCAACGGGATCAATGATGCCATCCTGCCCGTCGAGGATGTAGTCTTGGGGGAAAAGATGCAGAATCACTCGATCAGATGGCAGTGCAATCATCCGTGCATCATCGAGCAAGCGCTCTAAGTCGTTGCGCGAGATTTCATGCCCGGCACCTGCAATAGCTACTGCACTGCGGCTCTGGAAGGATTGGATGTGATCGCCTGCAATACCAACCACCACGCTACTAATCGCAACACCGGACGTTGTCTCGGCTTGCTCAACTGCACGCTCGATTGCTTGCACCGTTTTGTCCAAATTCACCACGATCCCGCGGGCAAGCCCCGAATTTTCCGCCATCCCGACTCCAAGCACCGTGAGCGTGTGGGTGCGTTCGTCGGGTGCAGCCACGATCGCGCAGACCTTGGTTGTGCCGATATCGAGCCCGACAACAATGTCGCTGGTGTTACGACTTGTTCGCTGCTGCCGTTTTGCTGCTGCAGAGGTCGTGTTCATGATTCTGTTTCAGCAGTAGTGGCTGTTGACACAATTATCCGTTGATTCCATCGAATGTCCAGGCTCCGTGCCGCATAGATCCAGTTGGTCGTGAGCACCCACGCAAGACGGCGAACTTTGCTCTGGACGTCGGCAGTTGGTCCCAGCAGCACTCGACACTGATGCGGTGTAAGCCAGAGCCAAGCGCCACCGCGATCAACATGCACTTCCGAACACATTGCATCTACCTGCGGGAACTGCTCCATCGCCAATACAATCGGCAGCGCAGATCGTGCAGTCTCGCGACTATTGGCAACTACAAGCGGCACAGTCACGCGCTCGTACCATGGATGGTATGGCAGCATTTGGCCATCACGATCCATCCAAGCCATTGCGGTATCGGTAATCACAACCAGCGCAACGGGTAGCCGTTCGGTGACTGTTACCTGGAGTGTTGAACCGACTTTTCGCGCAATCGCTGCCTGAACAAACGGGAACGCTTCAACGCGCTCTTCGGCATCACGCAGAGAGCCGAGCTGGCCGCGCTCGATTGCGCCCTGAAGGGCACGCTCAATCGAATCGCGGTAGCGCATCGCAACATGTTCCCACCCGTCCACCTGGAGCGTTCGGATAGGTCGGTTTCGATTCCAGAGCACGGCGGCTGCGAGCAGCGCAACCACAAGCACCAGTACCGTCAAGAACTGGCTCAGGCCGAACAATTGCCGAACTGGCGCCTGCTGCGCGCGGTCGTTCATGGATACATGCTCCTGGTACCAACGGTGCTATTGGAAACAGGGCTCAAGACACCAAGCCCTTCCGCTGAGCATCGGTGGTACCGAGTTGTGAACAGACACGGCAAGGAACGTTAGGATTGAGCCATCTGCAGTAGTGCTGCATCTACTGCAAACGCGTGGCAAAAATAGCACAGCCAAGGGTACTTGTCAAGTACTTTTTGGGGGTGGAACAAAATTTTTTTGTACAGTCGCCTCGACCATTCGCCAAATGTACTGGCACGGGAATCGGTTTTCAACAATTGCTCGACCGACAATCACCGAATCAACACCACACGAACGCAATGCATTGCAACGCCAGAGTTCTTCCGGGCTGTCAATACCACCAGCGATCGTGATATTCATCTGAACCGATCGGGCAAACATTTCGACAAGGTCAAAATCTGGCCCCTCGTAGGTACCCTCCCAGCGAACATCGCTATAAACCACGCGGCGAATCCCTACAGCTTTTGCAGCGAGTGCAAAGGAGACATCATCCATCGTCGTACCAGCAACATGCACCTGTCGGTTGTGCGCACGAATCCCAACCACGATGCGCGATGCAGTGTATCGCTCCACGAGTGTTTTGAGCGAGTCTGGATCGGTCAGAACAAGGTCGCTGACGACCAGCCGGAAAACACCACTATCGAGCCATTCTCTGCATTCGGCGGCACTGGAAAACGTCGAAAGCAACTCGATGGGAATATCCACAGCGTGTGCAATTGTGACAATCGCACGACGATTCGCTTCGCTGCGAGCATCACTGCTACCCTCGATTGCGTCTATGTCCACTATGTGGAGCGACCGTGCATTTTCCTGGCGGTAGAGTCGTGCAAGCTCATCTGGGTGTTCTTGGAGGTAGGTGTAGTACCCCTCGAGCGCAGGGTCGCCCTGGATACGTCGGCGGCAGCGCCCATTGCAAAGCTCAATTGCTGGAATGACGAGTACCATTATCCTTGTCCCGCGACAATGCGAAGTGCACGTTTGACCAGTTGTTCGACGTTGGGATGTTCACCATCGTCTTGACACTGCTCGAATGCGGTGCGGAGCGCTTTCTCTGCGACTTGGCGGTTGTAACCGAGCACTAACAATGCACTCAGCGATTCGCCCAGCAGTGATGCAATATTTCCATCCAAACTTGGTGCTGGTGCAATGGCAGCAATGCGCTCGCGAAGCTCGAGCACAAGACGCTCGGCAGTCTTTCGCCCCACGCCAGGTATTCGTTGGAGCTGAACGGTATTATTGGCAAGTACTGCGTGTTGCAGCTCAGTTACACTCATCGCCGAGAGTATCCCCAGTGCAATTCGCATTCCGACACCCGGTATCGCCGTCAGCAGCAAGAATGCATCACGCTCGCTTTGTGTTGCGAAACCGACAAGCTCCATGCTGTCTTCCCGAACGATCAAATGTGTATGCAGAAGCGTTTGATGACCGACCGGAGGTAGGGCTTCCGATGTCGTCAGCGATATGTGAACGCGATAACCAACGCCACCGCAGTCAATGATTACATGCGATGGGGATTTCTCGAGAATTCGTCCTTCGAGTCGGGCAATCATGGATGCTTTGATCGAAGTAACACAAGTGTTTGATCATCGGTGAGGGTTTGCACACCTGTGTGCCCTGCAACAGCAGACCGCACAGCGGCAAGCACACTCTCGAGGGGTTGCTCTGCAGTCTGAGAGAGCACCCGTTGCAAGCGTTCAACACCGAATTCTTCTCCATCGACAGAAGGAGCCTCGATGATCCCATCTGTGTAGAAGCAAACCATTTCACCGGTTCGTAGCTCGACAACATGCTCTTGATAGCGAACATCCTCGAGCACACCGAGAACAAGCGAACCACCATCGAGGACACTGCTTCGATTTCCGTCAACAGTCAAAAGTGGTCGCGGGTGCCCAGCGTTGCAGTACCGCACCTGTCCGGATGTGGGATCGTACGCAGCCACAATTGCCGTCACGAATGCACCACTATCGGTGTGTTTGCAGAGCAGACGATTCAGTTCCGTCAAAATCTGCGCCGGTGAGGAACCAGTGCGAACCAGCATGTGAAAAGCAGCATGAAGATGCGCCATCAGCAGTGCTGCTGCTACACCCTTACCACAGACATCAGCAACAATGATAATGATGTTCCCACCGCGCTCGACGACGTCGAAGTAATCCCCGCTAACATGGCGGGCAGGCTCGAGAAATGCCGCAATGTCGGCTGCATTGATTGCCGAAAGCTGTTCGTGGGTTGGAAGCAATCGTCGTTGAATCGAACGCGCGACCATCAACTCTTGTTCTAAGCGCTCTTGCTCAACGAGTGCTTCCACAAGTTGAAGCTGCTCGAGCGCCGCTGCCAGCGCATTCGCATACGCGCGTAAAAACGCATCACCTGCGTGAATCCGGCGTCCGTCGCGCCGAGGGCCGACCAGGACAACACCGACGGTCTGCTCCCGCACACGCAGAGGTAGCACCATTTCCACGCCCTGATTTTCCACTGCAAGGCGGAGTTGGTCCGGGAGTGAATGGCTTGGGCAAGATGCGTTCACAGCGCGAGCAAGATCGATAATGACCTGCTGCTCCAACCGTATTCCGCGTGACCACACGGTACAGGTATTCCGGCGATCCACTGCGGCAATGAGCAGTCGCGTCGTCATTACATGCGTCAGCAGCCGCAACCCAGCGATATGGAGCAACCGTTCGCGTGATGTTGCAATCGTGACATCCCGCGTCAGCTCGAACATCGTCTCGAGCAGTTGATTGCGCTCGAGCAAGGTTTGTTCAAGCAATGCAGCCTGATGGCGTTCCACAAGTGATTCAAGCGCTACTTGGGCAAGTGCTATTGCGAGGCTGATTCGATCATCGCCGGATGGAGTGGCAGCAATCAATTCTTGATTCTCCCATTGCCCAATGCGGTGCAGAACGATTGAATCTGGACGCTCAGCGATAGTAGGTGTTGTGTTCTGGTAGGTGATGTGAACAATTGGCGGAACCTGAATTCCGGTTGCTGCCAGCACGCGGTAGGCATCACCACTGCCGGATGCGATCAACGACCACGCAGCGCCACCATCGTGCAGGATTCGGCTGAGTACTGTTGCAAGCTCCGCAGCATCTCGACACGAAAAACATGCCCGAACATCATCAGCACAGAGGAAGTGTTCGGCCGCTTGCCAGCTATGCTTCATCGGCAATGGTGACGTTTTCACCTTCGTAGTCGCGGATGAGTGACCGATAGGAATCAGGAATTCGCTCTGGCACGTTGGTTGCTGGATTGAGATGGACCAAAACTGCACTTGCTTTGACCAGCAACGGCCCCTCAACTAACACCACAAGCTGCTCGAACACCAGGGACGACCGCCGAACAGAAGGAATCCGCGTGAGCACCTCGTATTCGTCATCGAATTGTGCAGCGGCGAAGTAGTCTATCTCCTGGTGAGCAACCACAAAACGGTGCTTGGTGACAAACGTGTCTCGATCAATTGGCAAGCCGATCGAGCGGAAATACTCAACCCGCGCTGCTTCCAACCAGTAGAAGTACACTGCGTTATGGACAATGCCTTGACGGTCAACGTCGTACGTGCGAACTCTGGTCCGGACGATGTGTTTGTAGAGTGGTCGTTCCTCGGCCAGTATGCGCTCTGCTCGTTGGGATGCCGTCGGGAGGACTGTGGAATGAACGATTCCGACACTCATGGTGATGCTGCAGCGATGGTAAAACGATCAGTACATTCAGCATGAACACGACGAATGACTTCGATAGCTTGGCGAGTTTGCTCATCGTCAACGCACAGGTGGAACACTGCCCGCAGCCAATCCGCCGGTCCTGGCGATACCAGCACACCATTCTGCGCAAATGCAGCTCGCAACCTATCGGCACGGACACCCAATCGTGAACGAAACATCACAATGTTCGTTGGTGGCGGATTGAGCATAATCTCGAATTCGTCGGCTATAGTCGAGGCGAACATCGAGGCGCGACGGTGGTCTTCGGCAAGAAGTGGGAAGTGATGCTCTATCGCATAGAGTCCAGCGGCAGCAAGTATCCCCGTCTGTCGCATACCACCACCGAGCATCTTTCGCCATCGTCGTGCGTTGGCGATAAGTTCTCGTGGACCGACAAGCAACGAACCAACAGGCGCCCCCAGCCCTTTGGACAAACAAACCATGACTGTCGTACATGGTGCAGCATAGTCTGCAAGCGAGACGCCGGTTGCAACCGAAGCATTCCAGAGTCGTGCGCCGTCGCAGTGCAGAAAGAGATTATGCTCGGCACACCAGGCACCAATGCGTTGAACCTGCTCCAAAGGGGTGATTGCACCGCTATTGCGGTTGTGCGTGTTCTCGATGCAGACACCTCGCGTTCGCGGGTAATAGTAGTCCGGTGGACGGAGGGCCTCATCCAACGTACGGAGTTGGTCGGTACCGTGCGCATGCAGTTCGACAGCTCGAAGCTGCACACGGGACACAAGCGCCGGTGCACCGGTTTCGTAGTGCAGGATGTGGCACTGCGCATCCACGATCACCTCGTCGCCAACGGTTGCTTGCACTGCAAGAGCAAGTTGATTGCCCATGGTTCCACTGGGGACGAATAGCGCAGCCTCTTTACCGAGCAGCGCAGCAACCGTCTCCTCCAACCGGATGGTCGTTGGGTCTTCTCCGAAGACATCGTCGCCAACCTCGGCAGCAACCATCGCTCGCCGCATTGGTTCCGTGGGAGTTGTAACGGTATCGCTCCGAAGGTCAATTGGTCTCATAACAGCACAAAAATACCAGCCATCCCCACTGGCTTGCAATCGGCAGTATGTGTGCGAATTTTGTGGGAGCAGTTGTACCATCCGCTTGCATGGTTCGCTATGGCAGCGCTGCACGAACGCATCCGAAACGCCCAGACTGCCCATGGAATTCCACCTGAACGCGCACCGCTCCGTTTTCATTCGATCGCTCAGGTTGCAGTTGCCAACCTGGCCGCACGCCCTGACCAGGAGTTCCTCATCTACTACGACGACGTCGGCCGCCGCTCTGCACTGCGGTATCGGGACTTCATCGAACGCGTTCTGCGCACGGCTACGTTCTTGCGATCGCGTGGCCTTCGCCGAGGAGATCGCTTCGCGACAGCAGCTCACAACCACACCGATACCATCGTGCAGTACTTTGCCGGTTGGATGCTTGGTTGCTGCGTTGTGCCACTCAACATGACCGAGGACGATGCACGCTTAGCGTACATTCTCAAGACCGCTGGTGCTCGATTGCTCTTATGCCGCCCAGACTATACCGACCGTCTCCCGGCAATGACAGCCTCAGCTTCGATCGAGACGATTGTCGTTGATGATACCTACCATGCAGCCATCGAGCAGAGCAAGCCAATCCCACTCGACGAAAGCACCTCCGAGTTGGAAACCGAAGCGCTGCTTGTTTTCACCAGTGGTACAACGGGTAATCCCAAAGGTGTTGTGCTCGTTCAACGGAACCTGATCGCCGATGCTGAAGGCATTGCAGACTGGCATCGGATCACACCGAGCGACCGTATGATGTGTGTATTGCCCGTGCACCATGTCAATGGCACCATCGTTACGCATGTGACACCCTTCGTCGCTGGGTCGTCGGTGGTGCTCAATCGCAAGTTTCAGACCGAGCATTTTTTCCCTCGCATAGCGGCTGAAGGTGTCACCGTTGTTTCAGTGGTGCCGACGCTTCTTGCATTTCTGCTGGAAGCAAATGCTGATTCGTGTGGTGTGGTCGAGCGTGGATTCCGGCATATCATCTGCGGTGCTGGTCCGCTCACCTGCGAACTTGCTCAACGATTCGAAGAGCGCTATCGCATACCCATCATCCACGGATACGGACTCTCGGAAACTACCTGCTACTCCTGTTTTCTCGAAATTGAATTGCCAGCCGAAGAGCATCGGCGCTGGATGCTCAGCTATGGCTTCCCTTCCATTGGCACACCGATACCACAGAATGAAATGGCAATCCATGATCCAAATGGGAATCCACTCGGCGAGGGTGAACGCGGCGAAATCGTCATCCGTGGATGGAACGTCATGAAAGGATACGACGCCAATCCCAGCGCAAACGAGGCGGCTTTCACCTATGGATGGTTCCGCAGCGGTGACGAAGGCTTCTATGTCCGATCTGACGATGGCAAGCCATACTTTTTCATCACCGGTCGCATCAAAGAGCTGATCATTCGTGGCGGCGTCAACATTGCTCCGCTCGAAATTGACGAAGTCCTTGCACGAGCACCAGGTGTACGCGCTGGGATCGCCGTTGGGTTTGAGCATGATCTCTACGGCGAAGAAGTTGGTGCTCTGGTCATCCCTGAGCAGGGAGCATCCAAAGAGGCTATCCTTGCATTCTGCTGTGAACACTTGCCGTTCCACAAGTGCCCAAAGGTTGTGCTCTTTACCGACACGCTGCCAGTAACCTCAACGGGAAAGTATCAACGCAACCGAGTCAAGCATTTGTTTGCCCCGTGGCGGTCGGTTCAATTTCTGCGCTCGGCTTAGCGCGAACAAGGCCCGCCAGCGAAAGTCCCTCGCGCGCCGCGAGCGCTCCGCCGACGAGCATCACCGAGAGGTAATTGAGCGCGTGTGCAACGGTAATGTAGACGAATGCTTCTTCGAGCGTAACACCGTAGAGATGATTCATTGCTTCCGCAACCAGCGCATGAACAACCCCGATTGCTCCTGGTGTCGGGGCAATCGTTGTTCCAATCGCAACGACGAGCAAAAGAACAATAGCATCGAGGAACGACCACTGGTGACCGCCGGACAGTGGTACCGCATGCAAAACGATCCAGAGTGGGAGCACATAGAGCACCCAAATTGCTATTGATTCGAGAGACAATCGGAGCACGTCTCGGCCATTGCGCATGATGCGCAATCCGCGCCGGAATGAATCGAACGCTGTTGCAATCCGTTCGGCAAGCTGACGATTGAGAAGCTTGACGATCTGGACCAGGAGACGTTCCCCCAGCGATGTCACCCCAAGTGCGACAACGATTGCGGTCAGTACTAGTACGACCAGTGCAAGCGAACGCATCCCTTCGCCAAGCATCCAGGGTGGGAGTGCACCGGCAACAAGCTGTGGTAGCAGCAGCAGTGCGGCAGCCAGAAAAACCAGAAGCTGAATCACATCAAAGAGCCGCTCAGCGAGAACAGAGGCAATCAACAGGGCATTCGAAATACCATGACGCTTGGCCAGCACGTACGGACGGAGCAGTTCCCCGCTGCGAGGAATGATGTTGTTCGCGGTATAGCCGACCATGACTGCCGAAAACAAATCCCAGAGCGGAAGCGGTTGTATCCCCACTGCCCGGAGCATTGTGCGCCAGCGTATTGCGCGCACCAGATGTGAGGCAAGGACTGGTGCAATGCTCGTCAGTGCAAGGAGATAATCAACCTGTTGAAGCGTTTCCCAGACACGGCGCAAATCCAGAACCGATGCTACCCATAGCAGTATGGCCGCAAAGACAATTCCACCGAGCACGATTTTCCAGAATACCCTTCTGGGTGATTGTGCACCACGCTCTGGGGCATTCTGCATACATCAGCGAGCAATAGTGAGCCGCTCTACCACGCTGCCAGAGGTCGTCGTGCATCGAACAAGGTACATCCCACTGGCAAGGGCACTCACATCCAGATTGAATCGGTGTGTGCCATCGCTTGTTGTCTGCTGAGGCACTGTTGCAACAACTCTGCCCATAAGATCGAGCAGCTCAACTTGGACCGATGGGGTTGGCAGTAAGAGTTGCACGTGAATCTCGACTTGGTCACTTGCTGGATTCGGTGCAAGCGTTATCGTCGCAGCACCGGCTGCAATAGGCTGTTCAACGGAGGCGACACTATCGGTCAAGCCAACATTGTCGAGATACCATCCATCATCGGTACCAAGCGCACCGGCAACAAGCACAAAGCGGACATAGATGGTATCACCGACATGCTCAGCAAGGGAACGGTGCACCCAGTACCATGGGGCATTCTGCACCGTGGCACTGCCTCCCCATTCGGGTGCTGAGAGTCGGTTGAAGGATCCCCACCAGTTCCAGCTCTGCCCAAAATCTGTGCTGTACTCGACCCCACCAAAGTGCGAAGAGGTACCCCGAATCAGCGCGATGTGGGCAAACGAGAATGTCGTCCGCTCAGCCGGCACGACAAATGGTGCCATGAGCAGAAAGTTCGTTGTGCCGGGGGTATAGTTTCCGCTTGGCGAATCGGTCAAACTGTTCGGTGCACTCAGCGAACGAACGCTTGTGCGCGACCACTGTGGATTGCTGGGGATGATTGTTCCATCATTTGTGCGAACGTTGAATCCATAGAATGCCACTGTATCGACAGCATCACGGTCGAACGTCGCAACAAATTGACCCAAGGGAGCGCCGCTGTATGCAAGCACTGGCGCTGTTGGGACGCTGTAGGTGAAGCGCTCACCGCGTTTACCAACTGCACGAAGTGTCAACCAGACAAATTGCTTCGTCGGCAGTCGCAAAAGGTACCGACTCCGACTCCCTGCTTGAACCTGCGGCGCACTGATGCTATCAACTGCTTGGTCATTGCTATAGAACACGATGCGATCAAAATCATGGAAGTACGAACTGTCCACATGCGCACTCGGATTTGTCCAGAGGACCTCGATCCCTTCGCTATGAGGTTTGGCAACAACCACCGATGGTGGGAGTGGCTCCAGTGCGCCGCCAGTGAAAACACTCCCGCTGATGGGTGTGCTCTCTAAACCATCACTGGTGCGAACGATAACGTCGTAAGTGTACTGCTGACCGTCCTCGAGTCCGGTGTCGGTGTAGGTCGTCGTACCACCTGGAAGCTGAGCGATTTGTTGGCCATTGCGATAAATGAGCAGGACATAATCTCCGAGTGCATCGCCGAGCATGGTCGTTGTGGGGTTCGTCCAGCGCAATTCGACGGTGGTCGGATTTTGGTAGGTGTTCGTCAACGCAAGATTTTCCACCGGTCGCGGACCAAGGGAGACAATCGCCACGTACGTGTCATTTGTTGACATGGCACCTGTTGGTGAGTCCGGCATCCACCAGCAAGGGTAAAACTTCCCACCCCATGCCGTAATGCTTGTGTAATCCCCCCAATAATTCCCACCACTTCCTCCCTGTGGGGAGACAGTGTTCGGTGAACGGAAGTACCACGTTTGGGGCGTCAATCGAAAGCGTCGCCAGGTCGAGCCTCCATCCCGCGAAAGAGCAAGGTAAGCATCTGCACCGGTGTTGTCGGGAGAATTCTGTGAGCTGTAGTAGAGCACTCCTATTGTGCCCGTGAGTGGATCAACCGCAATTGCTGGCATGAAGACATCATTATTGAGCGAATTATCGTCCACGCGGATAGAAGAGGACCATGTCTGACCTTGATCGGTGGAACGCACAAGGTACACCCCTGTCTGCTGCGTTGTGGTATGGCGTCCGGCTTGTACAAGGTAGACCCAGCCCCGTCGCGGACCATTGGAGCGGTCAACATCAATCGCTGGATAAGAGCTAACGCGCATATTTTGCTTCTGTGCCAGTTCGTAGCGATTATTGGTGGAGTTGTAGGTGCCCAGTGACAGCACCGTCTGTGCGATCCTCCCGGGACGGAACGAATACCCACCATCAGTGCTGACGCGAACGATAGCATCAGTACGCCCACTCGACCCGGAGCGATAGGCAACGTAGAGTATGCCTCCTGGTCCCACTCGCGGCATAGGGGACTGAATCGAGCCGTAGGCAAGCTCCAACGGCGGTTGATCCCAGGATTGACCACCATCGGTGGAGCGCGAGAACGCAATGAAGTTTGGCGATCCACCCTTGCTGAAATGCGTCCAGGCGACGTAGATGCTGTTTTTGTACGGTGATGATGGATCGCTATCGGCATCAATGAGCCATTTGTCGTTGAAGGGTGGATCAGTCTGGTTCTCGTAGTACCATACATACGGGAGCATCGTCCAGGTGACTCCACCATCGGTGGATTTGCAGACGATGACGTAATTATCACCGTTGCCATCACCCTGCGTCAAGCGCGCCCAACCATAGCCGTAGTACAAATTCCCATCGGCATCAAATGCCAGCGCAGGATCAAAATTTGTTTGACCTCCACCGGCTGGTCTGCCAATGGTTGCGTTGTTCGGTAGAAGCGTTCGCGTCCAGGTGCGTCCACCATCGTTGCTAACGAACGCCGTCATTCGATATCCGTTGACGCCGTTGTACTGAATGTCGTTGGAATTGGCAACGATGTTTTGCGGATTACGGGGATTGACTGCAATCCATGTCTCTGTCTGGTCGTACGGTGCACCGGTACTGGCATTGGCAATCGGAAAGCCATCAGGAGAAACCAAGCCGTTTTGGTAGCGCGAAACATGTTTTTCGGTACCGGGCGGATACCATGGCGCTTTCATCCACAGCGATGGTTTGCGCATGCCGACCCCCTCCCACGAACTCGATGGCTGGAGGAACAAAGGGATAGTCCGAGCATCGTACTGCGCCCATAGACACGACCAGCTCCAGAGCAACACAAGGAGTACTATCCAGAGTCGGTAGGTAACGCTAACCATTGGATCAGGATGATGAGAGGTTGGACATAGTTTCGTTTGCTGCTACTGTCGAGAGAGTCTGGCGGATTGCCTGATGTACCTGCTCGATCGTGGCATTGCCTGCGATGCGGCGGAGCTTACCGCGCTGAGCGTAGTAATCGAGCACTGGTGCTGTTCGCTCTTGGTAAACGCGGAGACGCTCACGGATAACGGCTTCGTTGTCGTCGCTTCTGCCGCGCTGGAGCATACGACGGACCAGTTCTTCTTCTGGTACATCAATAGTCAACACCAGATCAATTGCGCTGCCACGCTCAGCCAACAGATTATCGAGGGCTTGCGCTTGCGCCAATGTTCGCGGGAAGCCATCGAAAACGCACCCCTGCCGGTAGTGCTCTGTGGAGAGCGCCTCCCGGACAACGTCAAGCACAATGTCATCAGGAACCAGATCGCCGGATTCTACGATTGCACGAATCCGCGCGCCAAGCGGTGTACCAGCCTCAATATGTCGGCGGAACTCCTCACCAGTCGAAAAGTGAGCCAGTCCCAACCGCTGGTTGAGTAACGCTGCTTGCGTACCCTTCCCTGCTCCTGGTGGTCCGAAAAGAACGATGTTCATTCAATTCTTCAATCGTAGAACACACTACAAGTTACTAAATCGCCTCCCCATGTTCCTCTCCCCAGGAAGATGCAGAATACTTGCGCAAGGCATGGAGGAGTGCTCGAAAATCCTTGGGATGTTCGGCAGTAAACGTCGCTGGCTCTCCGTTGGCTGGATGCAGAATCGTGATACTCCACGCATGGAGCGTGGCACGGTTGATGATTGGGCGTTCTGGATCGGTGCGCTTTTTCTTGTACCGTGGCTTGAGCGCCGATAGATACACACCATCGCCGACACCATAGAGCGAATCAACAAGGAGCGGATGTCCAACTGCCGCTACGTGTACGCGTACCTGATGCTGGCGGCCCGTGACGGGCTCGCATTCGAGAAGTGTAGCACTTTGGAATCGCTCGCGAACACGAACGCGCGTGAGTGACTCTTTCCCGCGCGCCGATGGAATCACCCTCCCTGGCGCCGATGGATCAACAAGCAACGGTATATCAATGTCGAATGCATCATCCTCAACAACACCAACAACGACCGCGTGGTACACCTTACTTACACGGCGATGCTCAAATTGCAGCGACAGATCGCGGTGTGCCTCTGGCGTGCGCGCAAAGACCATCACACCACTGGTATCATGATCGAGACGATGAACGACAAATACCTCCCCATAGCGCTGACGCAGCCATTCCCGCAGATTGGGTATATCGGGTCGGAAGCGATCCGGCAGCGAATGGAACGACGGCGGTTTGGCTACCACCAGGATGGCATCATCCTCGTGGAGAATTACTGGAAAAGTGGCTTTTCCCATGCTATCCCTGCTGCAGAGTAAACAGTATTGCGAAGCAAGAGTGCAATTGTCATTGGCCCAACACCACCAGGAACGGGTGTGATTGCAGACGCTTTGGGCGCAACCGATGCAAAATCCACATCTCCGACAATCCGATATCCTCGTGGAGCGGTTGAATCCTCGATGCGATTGATCCCAACATCGACAACGACCGCACCTTCTCGCACATCATCGCCATGGATAAGACCTGCGCGCCCAACCGCGACGACGAGAATATCAGCCTGACGCGTGTATGCCTGGACATCGTCTGCTGCGCTGTGGCATACAGTGACAATAGCATCCGCCCACGGCGCTTTCTGCATCAACAAATTCGCAAGTGGCTTCCCGACGATGTTGCTCCGTCCGAGTACAACGACGTGTTTGCCGCGAACAGTGATTCTGTAGCGACGCAGCAATTCCACAATTCCTGCTGGAGTACACGGAACAAACGACGGCAATCCGAGAACCGCTCGCCCGACGTTGACCGGATGAAAGCCATCAACGTCTTTTTGCGGATCAATGGTTTGGAGTACGTCATCGGTCCTGATGTGTGCTGGCAAGGGCAGTTGAACTAATATGCCGTGAATGGTTGGGTCCTGGTTCCATCGGCATATCAGTTCGATTACCTCCTGATGTGACGCTGATGCTGGAAGCCGATGGACCGTCGAAGCGATGCCGATTTTCTCGCACGCCCGACTTTTGGATTGAACGTACGACAGCGACGCAGCATTGTCCCCAACAAGCAACAGCGCAATGTGAGGCACTATGCCGCGTGCACGGAGGCTTTCGACTTCGATGCGGAGCTCGTCGTGAATCTGGGAAGCAACGGTCTTACCATCAAGAATCATCGTTCCAGCAAAGTAGGTTGAAAAAACTCATGCCTTCGATGCCCGGAGGGCATGCTCAATTGCAGTCCACTCCGTCAGTGGAGCGCTACATGCATCCGGTGTGCAGAGAATTGCATGCGGAGCATTCCTCGATGGATCGGTGTACGTGGTTGCTGCAATCAGGCGCAACGGGGAATGCTGTCTGGTAAGCAGCTCGCTGAGACGATACCAATCGCGGTCGGGAAGCTCAATGCTGAGCGTCTCACCAGCAGTCAGCATCAGATAGGCAACCATCATCGTACACGAAGCAGTCGGGTGCTTGTTGACTGTTGAACCGTACCGCTCCAGAAGACGCTCTGCACGTTTGCTGCGTTCTGGGTTCGAGCAGAGCATTCCCAATGTGGCTTCGACGTAGGCAGTAATCCCAACGGCAGACACCGTCGCTCCATCGAATGGTTCGGTAAACGCCGGAACGTCCTGACCTGTTGTATTGAGAAGCAGACCATCGGTGGTGGTAAAGTGCGTTGCAATGATGTCCGTCACGTGACAGGCAGCTTCGAGATAAGAATCAGAACTGGTCGCTTGATACAGCTCGAGCAATCCCCATGCAACAAAGGCATGGTCATCGAGAAAGCCGTAGCCAGAGCACTCGCCGTCGTAGGAGCAATGCGCAAGTCCTCCATCCGGTAAGCGGTGAGCATGCTCAAGGTAACGCCAACATCGCTCTGCCCGTTCGATGAAGGAGCGCTCGCCCAGCAGACGCCCAGCGCGTGCCAACCCGACAATCGCCAGTGCATTCCAGTCGCAGAGGATTTGCTCATCACGCAGTGGACGTGGGCGCACCAAGCGGTGCTCCAGCAGACGGCAACGCACCGGTTCCCACCACTCCCAATAGTCATCCAGCGAAGAACCGAATTGTTTCGCAACGCGCTCGGTGCTCGTCCCCGCATAGAGGATGTTCCGTCCCGTCGGCTCGCCGCTTGCCTCATCATGCGCGTTTCCGCGTTCAGTCACACCGAACAGCGCGCACATACGTGCCAGGTCCTCCGATGATACAATCGTCGCCAGTTCATCGTACCGCCATTGGTAGTAGGCTCCTTCTCCATCAGCAGTATCGGCATCCTCTGCTGCTGCGAAGGCACCACAACCAAGCAACAGACAACGTTCCATGTAGTCGGCGATCTCAAACGCTGTGCGCCGGTAGAGCACGTTGCCCGTGCATGCTGCCGCTTCGGCATAGAGCATGAGCAGCAGTGCCTGATCGTAGAGCATTTTCTCGAAGTGCGGTAAGAACCACTGCTGATCGGTGCAGTAGCGATGGAACCCCAATCCCACATGATCCCAGAGCCCGCTCCAGCGCATGGCATCTAAGGTTCGGGTCACCATAGATAGCGTTGTGGAATCACCACCGACACTTCCCCACACCAGAAGAAACCACAGCGTGGACGCCATCGGGAACTTTGGCTGTTGACCAAATCCACCGAAGCGTTCATCATACGACTGCGCAAGCTGAATCGCTGCCAATTCGCAGGTAGCCCGGTCAACTCGACCTGGCTCCGCAACGCGAAACAATGGTGCCGCACGTTCCATCAACGCCGATGCAGCCGCAACAACATCCTGCCGCTGCTGTTCCCAGAGTGATGCAATCCGCTCGAGCAGTTCAAGCAATCCTATCCGGTAGGGAGTGCTCCGCTTGGGGAAGTACGTTCCAACAAACACAACCTGCTTGTCTGGGGTCAGCACAACCGTCAATGGCCAGCCACCATGCCCTGTTGCTGCCTGGCAAATGCTCATGTAAACAGCGTCAATATCGGGGCGCTCTTGACGATCAACCTTGACCGGAATAAACTTTGTATTGAGTATGCTGGCAACCTCGTCGTCATCGAACGACTCGCGTTCCATCACGTGGCACCAGTGGCACGCAGCATACCCAATGCTGACAAACACCAGCTTCCCTTCCCGCCGTGCACGCTCGAACACTGCATCACCCCACGGCATCCACGCAACAGGATTACCTGCATGCTGCCGCAAGTAAAGAGAGCGTTCTGTGCTCAGCGCATTTGGCATGAATATCGTGTAGCTTACGATGCCAGAACGTTTGCGTAGCGATGTTTGATTGCGGGGATCAGGTACTCCGAAAACGCCCGTTCGTAGGTGTATTGCGGCATCCATCCCCAATCTTGACGGGCAGCCGTATCGTCCACATCGGCGCACCATGAATCCACGATAGCCTGGCGTCGTTGGTCAACGTCGAAGGAAATTGTTGCGCCCGGAAAGTACCCAGCGATCGTCTGAGCAAGGTCGGCAGCGGTCGGTGCAAATGCACCAATGTTGTACACGTGCTGCGAAAGTTGCTCACGGTCGGCATCAGCAAGCATCAACAGCGCACGAACGCCATCCGGCATTGCCATGAAGGGAATTTGCGTGTCGGGACGAACGAAGCATCGGTACGGCTGTCCCTGCGCAGCCGCATGGAGCATTTCCGGTGCGTAGTCGCTGGTGCCGCCGGTTGGCAGCGTATCGGCACTGATCAAGCCAGGAAATCGGATTGCACGGAAATCAACCCATGGCGCCTCCCCGCTCAATCGGCGGTAGTAACGCGCGTAGTATTCTCCGAGCCGTTCGCAGTGAAGTTTGGCAATACCATAGAGCGTTTGCGGTTGGAGTGCCTGATCCTCTCGCACCTGCACATGGCGCATTTTCTCCTCGAGCGATGCAAAACCATACACTGCGATCGTGCTCGGGAAAAGCACCCGGATAGACCGTTGGTGCTCGCTCCCAAGCTGGTGGGCTAACTCCAGGACGTTGAGTGTCCCATCAACGTTGATGTGGTGCGCTCGGACGGGATCGCGCTCTGCCGCAGTGGAAAGGACCGCCGCAAGGTGAAAAATCCGCTCAATCGGATAACGGAGCGCCGATTGAACAAATTCAGTACGCGTAACATCACCTTCAGGGCCAGTAAGAACTGCGGCGCAGGAATCAGCAATTCCATCCGGCAAGGGGCGAAGATCGGTTGCGACAATTGCTGCACCGGTTTGGGACAATGCGTGGATAAGCGCATGTCCCATTTCACCACCGGCACCAGTGACAAGAATCCACGAGGATGGCATGCGATACACATGGAGTAAATAGTGCGCAAAAATAGAATTGCTCTCGAGTGCAATATTTTCGCGCCCGTCAAATGGAGCACCGCATGAGAACATTCCTTCGCAGGCTCGACCGTGCTCGACGGTATGCAACACTTCCGTTGCTCCAGCTCCTCCTTCGACGGGGACGGTCGGTCGCATTTCCCCTGGACCCTGCTTCAACCAAACGCGTGCTGGTCATTCGCGACGATGGCTTGGGTGATGCCATCACGACACTGCCAATGATCCGACTGCTCCGGCGCCTACTGCCACCGAGTGCTTCCATAGACGTTCTCTGTACCCACCGCAATGCTCAAGTGTTTGCCGCATTACCCGATGTGACGCGCCTTTGGTTTCGCCCTACCAGCAGTGCTGATCTCCTCCGGTTACTCCTGCGGCTTCGCCGCGAGCAGTACGACGTCATTCTCTTGACTGTTCGGAACAAGACCACTGCGTCGGCGCTGTTGATGCGAGCAATTGCATCACCGCACACAATCCGAGCAGCATCCGATCGCGGACAGAAATACCGATGGCATTTCGATTTCTGCAGTCGTATCGCATCTGCAGCCACGAACGAATGGCAAGCCACGCTTAACCTTGTCGCTGAGTTATTCGGGTACACACTCACCGAGCGCGACTGTGAACCCTTTTTTCCTCGCGTCGAACGCTCCTGGCAAATCGCCGCTCAACACTGCAAAAGACTGGGGCTGGCGCTGGGATCGTATGTCGTGGTCAACCTCAGCGTCTATCAAGCACGCAACAAATGGAATACCGCACAACTTCATACAACACTTGCAGCACTCTGCTCTGAAGGTCTGCACCTTATCGCCTGCGGTATCGAATCGGATCTGGCCAGCTATCGGGATATTCTCGACTCCCTTGGTGTCCCCAGCTACCCACCAACACATGACATCCATCAAATCGCTGGACTCATCGCAAATGCTCGCTGCATCATAACTCCAGACACAGGTATCGTCCATTTAGCAACTGCTTTAGGCACACCACTGGTCGCGCTTTATCGGAGCGATGGAAAAGCCGAACACTATTGGGCACCGTTCTGCCATCCTAACGCAGTACAACTCATCGCCGAATTGGGCACATTGCCCGGGAGCATTCCTGCAGAAAAGATTATCCACGCAACACTTGAGCTTATCCATTCACGCGCGGCTGCTCCAGCTCTCTCCTAATCAATCACCGTTCATCTTCCAAGGCTGGCGGCTCTTCGGCAGCACGGTAGAAATCGAGCGCAAGCAGCGTTCCATAGGTCCGGAAGACATCGCCTACCGTCGTTGTCGCATGCTGTTGGCGGAGCATTTCGAGCATACCCTGTTGCTGCCATACGTACCGCTGCGGAACCAACGGGAATTCGCGCACTAAGTGTGCGTAGGGTGTTGTTGCCTCGGCACTCCAGTACCAAGTGAACACACCAATCCGATCGCGGTCGGAAGCAAGCACACACGCCGATGGCACCACACAATTGGTCATGATTTCGTTCCGCAAATGCTGCCCTTCGTCGGCGATAGGTGTTCGTGTCAGTTCAGCCAGTCGCTGGACAACCACGAGCACTTGCCCGCCAACGATTGCTTCCAGAAATTGCACATGTTCGGACTCTGCAACTCGACCAAGCAGGTAGTCCAGTCGCTCGGCTGCATACGTTGGACGGCGACGTTTTTTGGCATATTGCTCAAGGAACGTCCGCACCGAGTAAGCGAACCCCTCCCGAATGGTACGGTTGCGGTAGTACTCGGCATGCTGTGCGCTAAGTCGTAACAAGCGCAGGAGTGCATAGCCTTGAATTTCGTCGAGCGTGGTGTTTGGCTCCGACGGCATGGGGGTCTCGATGACATTGAGAAGCTCGTCGGCAGGGACAACGAGCGCTTCTGGCAAGTCATCGCGGTCTGTGTCGGATTCGAGCACGACGTGGAGGACCACACTCTGATAGCGTGCATTCGTGGTATGATGATGAGCCACCCAAAGACTACGCTGTTTATCGAACTCGATCGAGCCGACCAAGACAACACTATCGAGCAAGATTGCAGCATCGAGAAAGTCGGGTCCATCGTGATGTGGATTGATCCGACCTGGCGACAATACTTGCAAGCGTTTACCCGACACGGTTCGATGCACGCGGGAGGGTTCGCTCAGCCAGCGATGGACCGCAGGGTGAATCTGTGTTTCGTGGGATGCAAACAGCTTCGTGAGCGCATCATTCATCACCGTGCAAGCTGGGTGTAGTACCACTTTGCCGCTTCTTCAAATCCAGCTACTCCCCCATCCTGATAGGCTTGGAGAAGTCCACGCGAGACGTTGACCAGCGCTACTCCGCCATCATTGGCACGGCAGACAGCATCAAGGTCACCACCTTGGGCACCAACTCCCGGAATCAACAGTGGCACGTCCGGTCCGACAAGCTGTCGCACCGATGCCAGCCGATCGGGATATGTTGCTCCGACAACGAATCCAAGTGCGTCGTGCCAGCGCGTGGCAATGAGCGACCGGATCACGTGTTCATAGAGCGGTGCACCATCGCAACAGAGCAACTGGAAATCCTTCGCTCCTGCATTCGAGGTGAGCGCCAGCACAAACACTAACCGCCCATCGTAAATGAACGGTTCGATCGCATCGGTCCCCATATAGGGATTGACCGTAACGGCATCAGCACCGAGTGTCTCGAAGGCGGACGTCGCATACGCAGTAGCAGTTGAGCCAATATCGCCGCGCTTTCCATCGAGTATGACTAACAGGTCATCGGGCACAGCCTCAACCAAGTGACTGAGCGCGCTCCAGCCATCGGCACCGAGTACTTCGAAGAATGCCATATTGAATTTGAAGGCAGCACACCAGCGCGCGCCAGTTTCGATCAGCGGCAGTCCCCACGCAAGCAACTCTTCCGTCGTGGACTCGTCGAGGAACGAGCGGTGTGGATCAATTCCGATGCAGAGCCGTGAACCGGACCGTTCGAGCGCAGCCAGTAATTTTTCACGACCTCGCAGTGTGGCTTCGTTCATGGAAGCATGCGTTTGAGTTCTTGATAGGGTTGCGTTCGGAGATTCGCTTCCGTCGGTGGTGGAAGATTGGCTTTGCGTACACGTTCGGCATTGGCTTCGATGCGGTCCTGCGGAAGCGGGTGCGTGCTCAGCAAGCGCTCAATGGCACCGCCACTGCGACCCCTGATTTTCTCAAAGAAAAAGCCGAGTGCGCCGGGGTACCATCGCGTCGTTTGCAGATAGCGGAACGAATACTCATCGCTTTCGGCTTCGTCGTCACGACTGTTTTTGAGCAGCGCGAGCCCAACGAACAAATTCGCTGCCAGCTCAGTTGTGCGCGAGGAATTCTGCCCCAGTGCAATATCCATGAGCAACTGTGCCCCGAGCGCTTTTGTCATGCGCTTGGTTGCGTGGCGCCGTTCGGCATGAGCGATCTCGTGACCAAGCACCGCGGCAAGCGTCGCTTCGTTATCAACTGCTTTCATCAATCCGGTGTACACGTAAATGTAGCCACCCGGCGTACAGAATGCGTTCAGCGTGCCCGGATCGTTGATGATCGAAACTTTGTACGGGAACCGGTCGCGATACTCAAGCAGCGGCGATCGGATTATCTCGTTGACCATCCCTTGCACCGTGCTGCGAACAGTTTCGTTGTTCAACAATGGGTACTCCCGCGGATTCTTTCGAATCTCCTGATCCAAGTTCGCACCAAGCTGCGCATCGTAGGAGGCTGGAAAAATGTTGACCCCACAGGTGATAGCAGCAATCGCTATCGCAATGGCAACGAACGCACGAACGATAATTGGTTTCATGACGGCGAGCACTCTGGGTGGAACATGACGTTGAGATGGTGAGGATACTCGACTGATTCGAAAACCAGGCCATGCGGTGGAGCAAGGGCACTGGCGACGCGACGATCGCGGATTGCGAAGGCCTCGGCAAGCTCATCGAGCGAGCGCTTGCCGCGTGCACAGTCCACCATGGCACCAACAAGCGAGCGAACCATTCCATAGACAAAACGATTTGCAGCAATCTCGAGTCGGAACCGCCCACTACCGCATGCCTGCCATTGGCACTGCTCCACGGTGCAAATGTACGTGCGCTGCGAGGCATTGAGTTTCGAAAATGTCGTAAAATCATGCGTGCCAAGGAATAGTTGGGCGCACTCGTGCAACAACTCTTCGCGGATCGGAGCACGAACGTACCATTCGAACCGACGGCGCAGTGGGTTGTCGCAGCGTGCAATCGTGTAACTGTAGCGGCGACGGATAGCATCGTAGCGAGCATGAAAGGTCGTGTCGTCACGCAGGTGGACCCCTATCACACGAACATCGGCAGGCAACCGTGCATTGAGGGCACGAGCAATTCGTTCGATCGGGATGCGCTCGGCAGTAGAAAGCCGCACGTGGACAACCATCCCCTGTGCATGGACGCCTGCGTCGGTGCGCCCCGCAGGAACGACCCTTACAGGCTCCTGGTAGGTCTGCTCGATTGCAGTGCTGAGAACCTCCTCGACGGTTCGCCCATTTGGTTGCCGTTGCATTCCAACAAACTCCGTTCCATCGTAGGCAACCTTGAGCACCAGTGTCTTCATGCCGTGCTATGCCACAACAGGGAGCGCAACATATCGTGACAGCTGCTCATTCGAGTCCGGTGCCTCTGCCCATAGGAGCATGCTCTCGCATCGTGTGATCGCAACATTCATCAGCTCGCCATCGGTTGCTGCTGGCAGGGCAACACGGCAGTAGTTTTCGGTGTACCCCGTCCAGGCTCCAATGGTAGCATCGTAACACTCCACAAGCACTGTTCGCTCTGTACCCACGTTGGCATGGTAGAATGCTTCTCTCTTGGCATCGCTGAGTGCACGCAGACGGGCGGTGCGCTCTTTCCGCACGCGATAAGGAACTCGATCAGTTCGCTGAGCGGCATCAGTCAGTTCTCGCTCGCTGTAGGTGAAGACATGGAGGTACGACAGTGGCAACGATTCAATAAAGCGGTAGGTTTCCTCGAAATGCTCGTCTGTTTCTCCAGGAAATCCGGTCAGGACGTCGGCGCCAATGCATGCATGCGGTATTCGCTCCTTGATCATGTGTACACGCTCGGCATAGAGCTCGCGATTGTAGCGCCGCCGCATTGCCCGGAGGACTTCGGGCGAGCCGCTCTGGAGTGGAAGGTGAAAGTGCGGACAGATGCTCGGATGCTCGCTCACGACTGCGACAATGTCCGGATGCATACGATTGGGTTCAACCGAACTCATCCGGAAGCGACACGCAACCTTCATCCCAACAAGCAGACGCAGAACGTCCAACAGTCGCTCACCTGTCGGCGATCGGTACTCGCCAAGATTGATGCCGGTGAGCACGATCTCACGGTAGCCAGCCTTGACCAAACGCTGAACATGGGAAGGAATATCCTCGAACGGCATCGAACGACTCTTGCCACGTGCATGCGGGATAGTACAGAATGAACAGGAGTAGTCACATCCATCCTGTAGCTTGAGGAATGCACGGGTGCGGCTATCGTGCTCAGAAAATGCCGCAGGAACAAACTCCAGGTCTGCCGAACGGAGATCGGGCGTATGAACAATCAGCGGCTCAGTCGAACCCAACGCGCGCTCAATCAATCGTGGCAGATGATGCTTTTCGGCATTGCCAACCACAAGGCGCACACCGTCAATTGCGGTAATCTCTTGAGGCTGAAGCTGCGCATAACACCCCGTCACAACGACGACCGCATCCGGAGAGCGATGCAATGCCCGATGCACAATTTTTCGGCACTCCCGATCGGCTGTTTCGGTTACTGTGCAGGTGTTGACCACGACAACATCGGCAGCTTCACCAAACGGCACCAGCTCATACCCGTATCGCTCCAGTTGGTCGGCGATCGAGGAACTTTCGACGTAGTTTTGCTTGCAACCAAATGTGTAGATAGCGGCTTTCATCGCTGCAAAATTAGTCCCTTTTGACACCTGAACCATGAAACCCGACGTTCGCTCCAGTAGCGCGACTGTGCAGATAACCGTAACCCCCGACATGGCAGCATCCCTCGACGGACGAGTGATTCATCCCCTCTACGCGACGTTCTGGCTTGCCTACCATGCTGAAGTTGTAGCACGCAAAGCAATTGAACCATTCTTCGAGGATGGAGAAAACGCCGTTGGTGCTGGCCTTCAGCTTGAGCATCGAGGAATGTGCCCGATCGGTGCCAGTGTGACCGTCACAGCAACAGTCGTTGACTATACTGACAATCGCATCGTTTGCTCGATCCTCGCCCGGACAACGCAGACCGAAATCGCACGGGGAACACAAACGCAAATCGTGCTTCCAGCAACCACGATTGCCGATAAAGTAGCACGTGCGTATGCAATGCACGGACTCCCGTTACCCTAATCCCATTGCGGCGATCATCTCTTCCCCGTAATCGGCAAGGAGCTCTTCTCCCGTCTCAATCGGCGCAATTGTCCATACCTCGACGCATTTTCCACTGCTGACGTATTCAACGTTGGGACGTTTCCCGGATCCGTGATACGAACAGATGAAGCGCGCAACGCCTGCATCTGTCCGCCGAGCGTCAATAATCACCGATGCGGTCAGCTCGATTGCATACGGACCAAACCCCATGTCTGCATAGCGAGCATTGTAATCAGCCACGCTGAGCCGATCGCCGTCGTAGTTGAACAGGAACACACCCTTTGGCAAATACCGCACGGCAAAGAGCCCCAGTCCTGCTCCCGGAATGGTTGATGGCCGTACCTCGACACCATGCACCACCCGCGTATGCTGTGCGCAGTATGGATGGGTAATAGTCGTCAAGCGTCGGCAGCGCTCACCATTTGGGTGGATAAAAGCACATTGTTTGGTGATGTAGTCGGTAAACCCATTGCGACTCATTTGAGCACGAGACCTGTTTCGATTGCCCATAGCAACAAATCCAAAGCCTGAAGAGGAAGACCACAGCGGATGGCAAAATTCTGGAATCGTTCTTCGAGCACTTCGTAGTCTTGTCGCGTGCGGGGTGGCATTGGATCAGCAATCACACCGTACCGTGCAAGATTACGGAGAATGTGACGGTCCAGAATCGCCAGGTCAGCATAGCCAAGATTTCGGAGAACATGACTTGCTTCCTTGAAACCAAGGCCGGGAACAGTTGTCGCAACCCATGCTCGGAGCACACGTGGATCCGGCTCATCCCGGAGCATCGCAAGGATCGCTGGAAATTGATCGCGAAGCCCCAGCAATCGTGCTGCTTTCGTACGATGAAAGCGAATGTAGTGCTCGCGCTGAGCCAACAGTGGTGTCGGGTCGAACGGTCGCTCGAAAAACTGCTGTTGCTCGAGTTGCTCGACGACGTGGAGCGCATGTTGCGCCTTGCTTTGCGGCGTACAAATGCAGTAGCATAATTCGTAGAAAATCTCCTTCTCGCTTTTGGGGGCAGCAAATTCAGCCAACCGCGCAGAGATCGCTTTTTCGAAACGAGCATAGTAACGATCGAGCGGAGGAGGCAGCATCATCGGGTTATCTGTTCGAGGACACACCAGAGCGAACGATACTGCTTCCCAGTCGTTGCAGAAAGCTGCCATTGGCAAGGGAGATTTGTGCTCACGTAAAAATCCGCATCCGTCTGGGCAATTTCTGCTTTCTGCATTGCAAGTGCGGCAGCGGGCAATTCTGGAAACCGTAACCCCCGATCGCCTGCTACTCCACAACAACTTGCCGAATGAGGAACAATCACCGTTGCACCGATCGAGCGCAGCAAATCCACCAAACGTTCTCGCTCGTGGCTACGGTCGAGCGCGCAGGTTGGATGAAGCACGATCTGGAACTGGCCGCGAATGCGCGCTGCCAGCTTCTCGAGCAGAATCTCTGCTGCATGGACGGGACCGAGAATCTGCAGCTGTTTCAGTTGTTCGGCACGTTCACGGCTGAGGAGCGGTGGAGCATTCCGGAGCGATAAGGCACAGGAGCTGCTATCGGTGATGACCGGCAAGCGACCGCCACGACTTGCTTGGTACGCTGCAGCGATCCATTCTTCGCAGACGCGGCGATAGGCATCCTTGATTCCCTTCGAATGCCAGGGATGCCCGCAGCAGACCGAACCTGCTTTCTCTGCAACAACGAGGGGTATTCCGGCACGGTCAGCAAGCGCCAGAAGTGCATTCGCTGTTGAGTCGCCCTCGGGTGAGCGCCCACCAAACCATGCCATGCACGAGGGCACATACACCATTGCCGCATCTGGCGGTGAGCGGCGTTCTATTCTGTCGGGCAGTCCCATTGTTGGCAACCATGCTGGCGTCCGCAGCCAGCGTGCCAGCCCTGCCGTCAGCGCTGCAACGGGCCTTTCCCCAACGGTGTCAGCAAGCGCGCGCGCTAAATACAGTGCAGTCCGGTTAGCAGCGATCCACGCAGCGATGTTGTGTGCTGAAGCTTTTGCCAGTGCAGTCGCTATCGGATGCGAGCGCTTGCCGCGTTGCTCGATGATGAAGTCACCAGTGTTGATTCCAACCGGGCATGCAAGCTGGCACACACCATCGGCGGCGCAGGTTTGCTCTCCCGCATATCGGAAGCGTCGGCGGAGCGCACGTGCATCCTGGTATTGATGCAATGCTGTTGCGCGCTCAATCTGTCGGAGAGCGACGATCCGTTGCCGCGGGGATAACGTCACGCCACTCGATGGGCAGGCGCGCTCGCAGAAACCACACTCGATACACCGGTCAATGCTATGGTGCACCGAGGGTAGCTGCTTGATATTGCGCAGATGAATGCGCTGGTCACGGCTGAGCAGAACATCTCGATTGAGCAGGCGGTCCGGATCGAGGAGTTCTTTGAGCTGCCACATCAGCGCGGTAGCACGTTCTCCCCACTGACGTTCGAGGTACGGTGCCATGTTCCGACCTGTGCTATGCTCAGCTTTGAGCGAACCATCGTAGCGCTCCACAACGAGCGCTGCGACCTCATCCATGAAGCGTCCATAGCGTTCAATCGAAGGCTCGGCTGCATCGAGTGCGAAGGCAAAGTGCATGTTTCCATCCCGAGCATGCCCGAAAATGACCGCATCGCTGAAGCAGAACTCGAGAAGCAGCGATCGCAAATCATGCACTGCTGCGGCAAGGTGCTGCCGCGGGAATGCGACATCTTCGTTGATGAGCGCGGTCTCTGGTGGTCGTGCCGCCCCAACGCTCGGCATTGCGCCCTTGCGAAGTTGCCAGAGCAGGTGACGCTCCCGGTCGCTGGCTGCAAGTGTTAGCGAGGTTGCAGCTGTCTTCTGCGCGAGGGTAGTTACGCGGGAACTCATGGCGGCAGATTGCTCTGGATCATCATAGCGGAATTCAACGAGCAGTGCTGCCGTGCGCGGGAGCGGTGCGAACGCTCGCCCTCCTGCGTGGAGAGCAATTGCTGCCAGTGTTGCCTGGTCCATCAATTCAATGGCAACGGCACCCTCGGCATCGAATGCATCGACTGCTGCACACGCATCATGAAGGCTCCGATAGCCCAGAAGCGCGGTTGTCGCATGTGGTGGCTCGTCAATCGTTCGAAGTGTGACGTCGGCAATAAACCCCAACGTCCCTTCGCTACCAACGAGCAAATGTTGGAGAATATCTGCTGGACGCTCGAAGTCGAGAAATGCTGCGATTGAATATCCCATCGTGTTCTTCAGTCGCGTGCGATGACGAATGATACGCGCAAGCTCGGCATCACCTCGCACCTGATCACGAAGTGCGCAAAGTCCTGCGTACACCGCTGGCTCTCGCTCGGCAAGGAGTTGATCGGCTGCCTCGAGATCGGATGTATCGAGAACGGTTCCCGACAGAAGAACCAACCTCATCGCTACCAGCGTATGGTAGGCGTTCTGCGCAATTCCGCAACACATACCGCTGGCGTTGTTTGCAACAATTCCACCGATCGTGCAAGCATCAATCGACGCAGGATCAGGACCAATGCGCCGGTGGTAGGAGCGCAATCGCCCATTGACATAGCCACCGCGCAGAGTGCACCCTGCACGTACCGCTTGCCCGTTCGATGGGATATGAAGGCAATCGAACCCACGGAGCACAACCAGAGCATGGTTGGTGACTGCCTGACCGGAAAGACTAGTACCGGCAGCGCGGAACGTCAGCGGTATGCGTTCGCGCCGGCTCCACGCAAAAAGTTCGATGACATCGGCAATGCTTTCTGCACGAACAACAATCTCGGGCACCAGTTGGTAAAGACTGGCATCGCACGAGTACGCGATGCGATCGAGAAGATCGGTTGACACCTTGGCTGGTCCGAGAGCGTCTGCCAAACGCGAGGCTGCATGTTCAGCGAGCGCGGCCATCATTTGAGCTACACGCGTTCGACAACGGCAGCAAGTCCCTGCCCAACTCCGATACAGAGCGATGCGACACCGAACTTCTCGCCCGTACGATGGAGAGCGCGGATGAGGGTCCCCATAATCCGGACGCCGCTCATACCCAGTGGATGACCGATCGCAATAGCGCCACCATGGATGTTGAGCTTCTCAAGCGGGATACCGAGCAACCGTTGGCAGGCGAGTACTTGTGCGGCAAATGCTTCATTGATCTCGAACAATCCAACATCCTCGATCGAGAGACCTGCTTTTGCCAATGCACCCGGTATTGCTTCCACGGGACCGATGCCCATGTATCGAGGATCCACACCAGCTGCATGTCCGGCACAGTAACGCGCCAAGGGCTGGAGCTTGTGCTGGACAACTGCACGTTCGCTGGCTACGATGAGCGCGCCGGCACCATCATTGAGCGAGGACGAATTCCCCGCTGTGACGGTCCCATTGGCTCGGAATGCTGGCGGTAACTTGGCTAACTTCTCGATTGACGTATCAGGACGGGGCCCTTCGTCCCGTTCGACAAGCGTTCGATTTCCTTTGTAGTCTTGGATCGGAACGGGGACAATCTCACCAGGCAAGAATCCATCCTCGTATGCACGCAAGGCAGATTGATGCGAGCGCAACGCATACTGATCTTGGTCATCACGGTTGATGTGGTAGCGCTCGGCAACGTTCTCGGCTGTCTCGCCCATAGACTCAAGGGGAAAAAGCTTCTCCATCGCTGGATTGGGAAAGCGCCACCCCAATGCTGTGTCGTATGCTGTCAAGTTCCCAAAGACAGCGCGTCCACTAACATTCTTGGGAAGGACATAGGGCGCGCGCGACATAGACTCAACTCCGCCAGCGATGATCATATCGGCTTCACCAGCACGGATTGCTCGTGCTGCAACGATGATTGCCTCCAGCGACGAAGCACAGAGCCGATTGACGGTCACACCTGGAACTCGATGTGGAAATCCCGCCAGCAGCAACGCCATTCGGGCAACGTTGCGATTATCTTCACCGGCTTGGTTTGCGCAACCCAGGATGACATCATCAACAGCAGAAGGATCGATCGCTGCATGCTCCACTATGGCACGTAGCACGAGCGCTGCCAGATCGTCGGCGCGCACCGAACTGAGTGCCCCGCCATACTTTCCTACTGGCGTACGAACTGGACTGCACAGAAAAACATCCTGCATCATTGCTGTTCCATAAGGTGGTGCAAACTCGCGTTGATTTTCTCGAGTGCTTCTGCAAAGGTTGCTTCCTTTGCACGTTCGTTTTCGACGACGTCGGGTTTAGCTCGCTGGAGGAACTGCTCGTTGGCCAAGCGTGCTCGGGTTTGCGCAAGCAAGTGTTCCAATCGTGCACGCTCAGCAAGCAAACGCTCTCGCTCCCGTTGGAGTACGTGATCGCCAACAACAATGAACACTTCGGCATCGCCGACGATGGCACTGAGCGCTCCCCGAGGCTTCTGCGCGTTTGTGTCAACAAGCGTCGGCAGCTCGATACGTGCCAGTGCGGCAATGAGCGGAGCATTTGCTCTGAGCATCTCTGCAGTGCTCCCATCGGCACGGAATGATGCCGGCGGGAGATCGGTCGGTTTGAGATTCGCTGTTGCTTTGAGCATGCGGAATTGTTCGATGGCGTTCATCAGCAGTGCCATCTGCTGTTCCACGTGGGGCAGCTCGAAGTGGGGATTGTGTTTCGGCAGCAACTCTGTGCACAACGAGCGGTCCGGCTCACGCAACCCCAGACGATGCCAGAGCTCTTCCGTGATGAACGGCATGAGCGGGTGAAGCAACCCTAATGCATCCTCGAAGACCTGCAGCGAGAACCGAACAAGGCCCTGACGCTGCTGAAGTGATTCAAGCTGCTGCAATCGAATCTTGAGCAGCTCGATATACCAGTCGCAGTAGTCGTGCCAGAAGAAGTCGTAGAGCGTTCGCACGTAGTCGTTGATTCGGTAGCGTTCCAAGTGCTCATCAACAAGGCGGATCGTTGCATGCAATCGGGATCGAATCCACCGTTCGGGAAGCCCGAGCTCGTCATCGGTCGGTTGTGGGGTTCGGTCAGCTCCAACGCCGACCTCATCTGCTTTGAGCGCTAAAAAGCGTGCTGCATTCCACAACTTGTTGGCAAAGTTTCGTCCCAATTCCATCTGCGGAGCATCTTGCGTGACTGGATCAACCGTGATGCGTACGTCCTGACCAACCGGTGCCAGGTAGAGCACCGTATAGCGCACGGCATCTGCTCCGTAGGTTGCGATCAACTTGAGTGGGTCTGGCGAGTTACCCAGCGATTTGGACATCTTGCGTCCCTTGTCGTCGCGGATAATGCTCGTGAAGTACACATCCCGGAAGGGCACGACGCCGCGGAAATAGAGCGATGCCATAATCATGCGCGCGACCCAGAAGAAGATGATGTCCGGCCCCGTCACAAGCAAGTCCGTCGGAAGGTATGTCCGCAGAATCGGTGTGTCCTCGGTTTTGCCATCGTGGAGCCATCGCATCGTGGTGAGCATCCAGAGCCAGGACGAAAACCAGGTGTCGAGCGAGTCCTCATCCTGTCGCAGCTCAGCCGTTGGCGACAGTCCCAATTTTTCACGAGCGTGCTCGGCACTCCGCGCTGCAGTGTAACGCCCGTCGGCAGCATAGTACACAGGGATACGATGTCCCCACCAGAGTTGCCGCGAAATACACCAATCGCGAATGTTCCGCATCCAGTGTTCGTAGGTCTTGGTCCAGTGCTCTGGGAAAAAGCGTATCGTACCATCGAGAACGACTTGGAGCGCAGGCTCGGCCAGTGGTTGCATACGAACAAACCACTGATCGCTGTAGAAGGGTTCGACGGGTTCTCCACTGCGTTCGGAGAATCCGACGTTGTGGACGTAGGGTTGTTCGTTGACTAGCAAGCCGGCAGCGCGCAAATCCGCGACGATCTGTGTGCGCGCAGCAAAGCGTTCCATGCCTTCGTAGGGACCAGCGACGTGATTGAGCCGTCCGTCCGCGTTGATCGAAGCAAGGACCGGCAGCGAATGCCGCACTCCGATCTCGAAATCATTGGGATCATGCGCGGGAGTGATCTTGAGGCAACCTGTCCCGAAGGTAGGATCGACATAGGAATCGGCGATGATCGGCACTAGGCGATCGGTCAATGGAACACGAACCTTCTTCCCAATCAGATGCCGATAGCGCTCATCCTCAGGATGCACAGCAACTGCGACATCGCCGAAAATCGTCTCCGGTCGCACGGTTGCGACAGCCACAAATTCATCCCCATCGCCTTCGAGCTGATACTTGAGCGTGTAGAGCGTGTCTTCCACCTGGCGGTACACAACCTCTTCATCCGAGAGAGCCGATTGAAGCACGGGGGACCAGTTGATAATGCGCTTACCGCGATAGATCAAGCCAGCATCGAACAATCGGATGAACACCTCACGGACAGCATTGGAAGCGCTCTCGTCCATGGTAAAGAGCGTTCGTTTCCAATCACACGAGACGCCCAAGGAGCGAAGCTGTTCGAGGATGATGCCACCGTACTGTTCCTTCCATTGCCAGACTCGGCGAAGGAATTCCTCCCGTCCAAGGTCCCAGCGCGTTTTCCCCTCTGTGCGGAGGAGCTCTGCTTCCACCTTGCTCTGCGTTGCGATGCCGGCATGATCAAGCCCAGGGAACCAACAGGCGACCTTTCCCAGCTTGCGATGGTACCGAATGTAAAGGTCCTGGATGGTGTTGTTGAGAACATGCCCCATCGTCAGCACACCGGTCACGTTGGGCGGTGGCATCAGGATACTGTAGCGGGGCTGGTCAGTAGAATCCGGACACGAGAAAAGGTCCAGTTCCAGCCAATGTTCGTACCATGGACGTTCGATTGCGGAAGGGTTGTAGTGGCGATCGAATTGACGCTGCATACACTTCGAGTAGGAGACAATCACGGGCTGCAAAGATAGCAGCCGCAGACAGGCTTACTGTAGAACGATAAGCACCCCACCAACTGCATCGGTAGCTCCCAGGGGCTCCAGCCACAGACGCCAGTAGTACGCACCGCTCTGAAGTGAACCACCGCTGGACTGGTCAATCAACGGGAATGCAATGTGATTGATCCCATTGACGACAGTCACAGCCGCACCGTACACTTTCTTGCCCAAAACATCGAAGACCTCCAGACGCGCCGGTGCGCTCTGCTCGAAGCCATGGTAGGTGGCGGTGACAACTGCTTCTTGGCCAACAGCACACGGATTAGGAGACACGGCCACACTATCAATCCACAGTGAGGATGGCACCACCAGCACAAACTGTGCTGTCGTGGTATTGCCTGTAGCATCGCGGGCAGTAACCAAAAGAATGTTGACCCCCTGCTCCAGTTCAACTGCTGTTGAGACTGCTGCGCGTGCGAGCGGTTCAGCACTCCAGCGTTCGCTTTGCGGAAGTGCCGAGGTCGGAAAGAACGTGTACGGTTGCGTACCTTGAGGAAGCCGCAGTCCGTTGAGGCGCAACACGATCGCAGTGCTATCGGTGATCGCAACACGCGCCGAATCGAGCAGTGCACACTCCAGCAAAACATGCTGCGCGACGATGGTCGTATCCCCAGCCGGAACACCATTGGCAAGCAACAGCACTCGTGGCGGATCGCTATCAGAGCGAATCCGAAGCATCTGTGATGAAAAATTGTTGAATTGGTACTGGTCACGTTGCGGCACAAGCGTGAGCTGAAGCGTTACAGCGTCTGGTAAATCAAGTGTTGGAAGCAGTGCGTTGAGCGTTGTATCGCCGAGACCAACGGTGAACTCCGCGGGCAAGGTCTCGATCGTGATCGCCTCTCCCCCAACACCGATCACCTGCCATTGCCCGGTCATCAATCGAACTCCGGAGCGCGAGACCAGGTTGATCACGCGAGCACGGATAGCGACCGTATCGCCACGCAGCGGCGATCGGTCACCAACATCGAGTGCGGCTGCAATCTCAGGCAAAGGAGTGTATTCCACCAGAGCCGATGCAATCGTGCACGGGGTAAAATCGGTGCTGTCGCGTTGGAGTGTACAGACAATCTGAAGGTAGGGGTACTCGGCAGCATCGAGATCAGCAAGCGACAAGAAACTGCTATCGCTCGATGCAACAATCTGCGTCTGGTCATTGGGAGCTTTGCTGCCATACGCTGCGAGCTGCAGTCGTGCGGTCGTCAGTGATACATCAAGGCGGGCGCTCTTCCACTGTTCGGCTGGTCCTGCTGGCGGTAGCACAAGCTGTGCTTCCAAGGGAAATATCGGTAGCTCAAAAACTGCCGAGATGGTATCGCTTCCCTGTGTGGCGTCGTCGATACCGAGGCGTTCAAGCATGAACGGACGGTTGCCCGACCTCATCCCCACAAACAGGTAGGAGCGCGTTGCATTCAGTGAGTCGGCGTATCGCGCTCCAAACTCTGCAAGAACGGTGCGAAACGCTGCCGCGTATTGCCGAAACTGCAGCGCCCAGGCTCCACCGCAAGAGGTCAAGAGAACGTAATCACGATCAGCAACGGAATCCCGCAAGAATTCGATGAGTTCCGGTGCACCACCATTGCTTCGATTGATAGGTGTCGTCGTCCAGGTTGCGTACCAGCGCACCGCCTTCACTGCTCCGGTGTACGGCGAAAGAACTGCAAGATGAACGCCGATCTCATCGTTGCGTTCGCTGGCTACATTTACCCCTCCAATCCGAAGGCGATATGCTGGCTGTATCGGCAGTCGTACTGAATCACGTTGATCGAACTGGTATCCACCTGCCGAGAGCAGCTCGACGCCAATGGACTGTGCGAAGGTTAGGGTCCCCGATGGAGTTTGTTCCATTCCACTAACGATGCTCCGGGACCAAGCGCCACCCCCGACTCCCTGCACGTGGTCTATTCGATTGACCGCTGCTTGCTCGGTAATCACGATTGGAATGATCAAAGGTGGTGTCCAAACTTGGCGCTCGGTATTGTATCCACGGATAACGATGCGGTATTCCCTGCCAACCGTGAGCAGGGGCGGAAAGTGCCATTGACAATGCGTAGGGAGCACATTCACCGGATATTCCGCACTCGTGGCGAGGGTATCGCCACGATCAGAAAGGAGCAACGCTTCGTAGGTGAAGGGAGCCGCTGTGGCAAACGGATTCAGGAACCGAACGATGGTATCGGTTGGCGCAATATTCCACCCAGCTTGCGGCTCGACAGGATAGAGTTGTTCGGCATACACATACAGTGGAATGTCCAATTGCGCCATTGGTCCGCTCCTCCCTACCGTGTCAATCTCAATGTGGAGGGCATGGCTGCCTGGCATGTTGTGAATGGGGAGTACAAACCGTAAGCGGACTGGATAGCATAGCTGCGAGAGCACAGTGCGGAACGTATCGCGCTGCTGCTGATAGGTTCGAACCAACCGAACTTCGATCGTGGAATCCGTATATACACCAGCGTTGAACGCCATTACCTCGACAATAGCACTTTCAGCATTGGTAGTCAAGGTCGGTGCATCAGGGACACTCCGGATCGTCAGCGATGAGCCATCCAGCACAGGATGTGGTAGTGTATCAATCGGAATCCGGGTAAGAGGATCCCCAAAAAGTGTTGTCTGGAGAATGGTGTTGATCGCCAGTTGCGTACCGTCGAACAAGTAGAGCTTTGCACGATTGAGGACGTCTCCGAGCGCGCGGCTGGTGCTTCGTGCTAAGGATGCGAAGATGCCGGCGTTGACGATGTCGTCATAGGAACGGATGCCGAATCCTGTCGTTGCAATGACCGCGACCATCCCCGCCGATGGCGCCGCCAGAAAATCTTCTCCCAATGCTTGGATGGCTGGTTCTGCAAAAGCCCCAATTTGACAAGAAAAACTCGCCAGAATCGGATACCTGCCCCGATTCCGCAGGCGTTCAGGCTCCCATCCAGCAACTTCCAGTGTGCGTGGTGCACCGTGACCGATGTAATTGACCCACACTGCACCGCTGTTGATCGTATTGACGATTGCTGTGGGTACAGGCGAACCATCGGCAGTGCCAGCATAGAACGATGCCAGCACTGTATCGGCACAGAGGGCGCGTTGGTACGGATCAACCAGCAGAGGAAGCAGCGAATAGACCACCGATTCGTAGAAGTCCACTTGCTCGGCTGGATCAGCACCGCCCGTGATGAAAAGGAAGCGTTTGTGCCAACGAGCAGGTGGGAGCGTGTCATACTCGATGAGTTTATCAACGATCGCATCGGCTTGCACTAACGTGGTCACGGGAAGTCTGCCAATGCTCATCTCCGGAATGTAGTCATCACCTTCCAAGAGTGTGTACCAGAAATCGCTGACTGGCTTTCCATAACTCGGGATGAAGTCCTCGTTGATCGTGGTCGGAGAGACGCGGCGGGGATCCCAACTTGCATCGCCCATGAGCAGAATTGCACGTGGAGGCGGAGCTCCCCACTGTCGGTAGGCATACCGAAGAAATGCTTTGATTGCATGCGGCGATTTCTCACCCCGGCCAAAGGCATCGAAGATGTCTTGCACTTCGACGACACGCGCACGCACATGATGATGCTGCGACCGATAACGCGCTAATCGCTCTGCGGCAGCACGAAAAAAGCGATGGGTGATGATGACATAATCTGCGCGGTTGGTGTCGGCGTAGAGGTCGCTTCCTCCACATGGGCGAATGCGCGCATGTTCAATCGCAGTACTACCTGTTGCCACGAGAGCATGGTCACCACGCGAGAGCGGAACGACAACGCGGTATGCGTTTCCACGTTCGGTCGGCACCCAAGCGATGAGCACTGCTGCGCCCGATGCCAGTGCCTCCTGGTACTGGAGCGGCTGGCCACGCACACCACAACCAACGTAGGCGACGCCAGAGGTAATTGCTGAAACGGACGAACTCCCTTCGCTGGTGAGCTGATCGCGGAGTGTTTGATCGAGTGTTTGCCCATCAGCGATCAGTATGGCGAACGGCGTCCCGACTGGCAACGCCCGGATCAGCCCCGCAACCGTTGGTGCATTCTCGGAAAAGAGCTGGACCGTTTGCTGCTCATCAAGCCATGCGACGGTGATCGGTTGGCGCGTCGTTACAATTGCCGTATCGCCGATCGCTATACCCAAACGCTGTGGGGATTGCCGTGCAGAGAGTCGAAAGAGGACCCCACGCTCACCGGTCATCCATCGCCACGTTCGGCGCAGGGTGTCGAATACCAGCGCGCGCGATGAAACAAAATTGAGCAGCTCAAGCTCTTCGTCCTGGGTTGATTGACACCTTCCCGCAAGGTAATCGCCAGTGGCAACAGCTCGTTCTGTTCCACGTGTTGTGATGTAGTCCACTGCTTCTGCAGCGATAGTCGTTGCGGTATTCTGGAAAACGAGTGAATCCACAATGCAGCCATCACGGCGGGGACGGAGCACAAACCCAAGGGTATCGTAGCGCGGTCCATCGAAGGTGGTGCTATCGCGAAGGATTCCGCCATAGCGGCACTGAAGGCGATGGTCGGGGGCGGTGAAGATGTCGTCGCTGATAGCCGAATAGACAATCTTCACCTCGATGCTATCATCACTGGAGGGTTCGGGTGCGACCGGCAAGAACGTCGAAAAGGGACGAAGTGGATACGTTATCGCCCATGCCCATCCCTCACCAGGCACGGTTTCGGTGACGAATGTGCTCTGCGTTTGACTGTAGCGATCGTTGTCGAGCCATCCTTGAACGTATTCGCGATCGTACTCGATGTGGCGTTCCACAACAATGTGGCGGCGTAATGGCAGCCCTTCTCCTGTTGCGGTATCTAGCTGCAGCCGGTATGGTGGCTGCGATGGATCGTACCAGACCTCAAAAGCAGCACGATCGGTGTACGCGTCGAAGTAGGTTGTATCCCCGGTCGGATGAGAACCAACAAAGAGAAGTGTATCATCATCGGTCAAACGACCATCGTGATCGACCAGTGCAACGGGTATGAAATGTCCTTTTCGGAGAAGGTGTAATCCATCGCTTGGCAAGTTCCGCAGCATCGGAGCAACGCCGAGCAGTTCGGATACGAGGAGCTGGGCAACGCCATCTCGCGTAGTTTCGATGTACGCAAGCGGAAGTTGTTGCACTGTGGTGACTCTAGGGCGAGCATGCGGAGTGGCAGTCTGTGCTTGCGCCGCCGAATACCAACCGACAACGAACAGCAGAGCAAGACAACAGATTCGCAGCATACAGACTCGCAGGAGGTGTCCATTCTGCTGGCAATAATGCATAGCACGTTCGGTGTGTTTCGCCAAGACAAAAGCAATACAGCGCTGGACCACTACTGCCAGGCCCAGCGCTGTATTCATTGTTGCATGTTCAAGAGAGCGGTTGTGGTACGCTACCGGTCAAGCGATTCCTTGAATCCGATCTTGAGATTTTCCACGATGGCTTTGCTTATTTTTTCACGCATTGCTTGATCGTTGGATAGATGCTCGCTAATTGCTTCCTCAACGCGGCGTTTGATCATTTCGGATGACTCGCCGATGAGCTTGTCCACAAAGAGCCGAATATCACGCTGTTGTTCTTGCAGGATGTCGAGCTGGCTGCGACTGGCATCCTCCATCTTTTTGAGCATTTTATCCATGCGCTCTTCTTCTTCGGTGTAGAATAGCGTGAATGCCAGCAGAGCCAACATGGAGAATTCCAGAAAGATCGCACCCAGAATCAGCGAGGGACGTGTCGGAGGAATAAACTTCAGACCGCGGATACCGACAGCAACAATCAGCAACGCAGCGCCACCATACGCAAAGCCGGTGACGTTATTCGAGTACTGCTCGGTGAAGTGATGAGCCATGTACAGCCGCAGTGCTGAGCCGATGCGAAGACGATTCCGCTGCCAACCGATCGCTGCTTTGATATCCTCGATGCTACGCTCGACAAATTCGCTGAAGTGCTCACGAATGCGGATATACAAAACGTTGTTGCGGAAGACAACCGGATCGGTGTTGCGGTCGAAAGCATCGTCGAATCCAATAACTTGGCGGTGGCTGCTGCCGATTTCTTCTTCGGGAATCGTGCGATTCCAGACAACACGGAAGGCTTCAACGATCTTGCGACGGTCAGTTTCCGCAAGCGCTGCAAGGCGGTCATCGGGCATAACGAGCAACTCGACAATTTCTTCCGAGAAGCCCGTTTGGAGCCGAATTTTTGCTTTGTTGTTGTGTATTTCCCGCTCAACCTTGAGTGACATAAATCCAAAGCCTGGTGGCATGATCAGTGTCAGCAGAACAGCAACCACAAAGCCAATGTCGATCGAGAAAATCACGAAGCCAACATTCGGATCAAGATAAATCGGATCATCACCAAGCTTGGGAGCTTTGACGACCCATTCATCTGGAGCTTTCGGATAGCCGTGGACTTTTTCCTGCCGCGCCTTGTTGGTGAAATCGAAGATGTACTCTGGTTTGATGTACTCGCGCTTGACTTCTTCACCGATATGCTTGAGTCCCTCGGCTGACGGTACGGCGCGGACACCATTGAAGTTGGCAAGCTCCTCCCGTTCGGGTTTGAACTGGAACACCACAAAGCTCTCAACGATGCGAACTAAGAGAAACTTGTGGAAGATGACCGCTGTTGCCAAGAAGATAGCGAAAAACACCACGTAGTGGACAAACCCTGCTTTGTAGAGGGTATGTTCGGGCGCATTCGGATTTGTGCGTGCGCTCATGGTTGCAGTATCCTTGAACGATTGAACAAACGCATGATGTATCGAGAGATCACCACCGCCGCAGACGAATGTGAACTGCAGGCAGAAAGAACCGCAGCAAAAATAGCAAGCCTTGTTTGCATATGCAACATATTTTTTGCACGCGGAATTAGGCACCGCGATTTCGTACTTTTGCAACCGTATGCGGACTTCGACGTTAGTTGGTTCGACCGTCCGGGCTGAACACGGCACAATCCGTGGGAGCTCGTTTGTCAGCGCGCATTCGGTACGGAATGCACTGCTGGGGTCCGTTATTCTCTCAAGCCTGCCTCACGCCATACCGACTGTGTAGCACTTGCCTGCTACACTCCGTTTCGAGGGCAACGCATAGCCCCTTCGCTTCCCGGCCTTATCCAATTGTCGAACAACTCAGTATCAGTACCGACGCTATGAAGTTATCGTGGCTTGACGCTTCACATGTTCACGATACCCTCCGCCGCCACCTCCTGGTCGATGGCTTCGATCTTGTCGTTGATCTCGACCGAAGCGGTTGTGGGTACTTTGTTGATGTGCGAAGTGGTCGGCGATACGTTGATATGTTCTCTTGCTTTGCGTCGTTGCCACTATCACTCAATCATCCGGACCTTCGAAACAGCGAAACCATTGAACAACTCGGCACCGTTGCGCTCCATAAGCTCACCAATTCCGATCTCTACACGAGTGTGTACGCCACGTTCGTGGATACTCTCTTCCGCATAGCAATCAAGGAACCATTCAAGTACGCCTTCTTTATCGAGGGTGGCGCTCTGGCAGTGGAGAATGCTCTCAAGGTTGCCTTCGATTGGAAAGTCCGGAAAAACTTCCAGAAGGGCTATACTCGTGAAGTGGGGCATAAAGTGATCCACTTCCGCCAGGCATTTCATGGACGGAGCGGTTACACTCTCTCGATGACAAATACCGATCCAACCAAGGTTGCATACTTTCCCAAATTCGACTGGCCACGCGTCCTCAACCCCAAGCTTCGATTCCCCATCACTGAGGAATCGCTTGCTCGAACAATCGCCGACGAACAGCTTGCTCTCAACCAGATCAAGACCGCCCTCTGTGAGCATGGTGACGACATCGCTGCACTCATCATCGAGCCCATTCAAGGGGAAGGCGGCGACAATCATTTCCGTCCAGAATTCCTCCAAGCGCTTCGCACACTCTGCGATGAAAACGACATCCTACTCATCTTCGATGAGGTTCAGACTGGAGTCGGGATCACCGGCACGTGGTGGGCATACGAACAGCTCGATGTCGTACCCGATATCATGACCTTCGGCAAAAAGATGCAGGTATGCGGTATTGTTGCAACCACCCGTATAGACGACGTGCCCGAGAACGTCTTCCATGTTTCCAGCCGCATCAATTCGACGTGGGGTGGCAATCTGACTGACATGGCTCGAGCAACAGCATACCTCCAGATTATTGCCGAGCGAAACTACCTCGACAATGCCCGGCAGCAAGGTGCCTATTTGCAGGCGCGACTCGAACGACTGGCACAGCAGTATCCACACTTGGTCAGCAATGCTCGCGGACGCGGGCTGTTCTGCGCATTCGATTTACCCTCGCCCATGGTACGCCGTCAGTTTCTGCAACGCTCCCATGCAGAGGGGCTCTTGATCTTGGGGTGCGGCGAACAGAGCATCCGCTTCCGTCCAACGCTTGATGTCACACAACAACGAATTGATGAGGCGATTGCCATCATCGAGAAAGTGCTGCAGGCAACCGCAGCATAGTGCGTTTCGTGGTTCCTCCTCCATCCCCTGTGCCCTTTTGCCTTCGTGCAAAAGGGCACGCTTTTTTGTTAGCGTTACTCGTATTTTCGACGCGTACATTCCCCCACAGTAGTGGAGTTCTACCGATGCTGAAGACAACTCTTTTGGTAGCGGTTCTCTCGGTTGCTTCTTTGAGCGCACAACCATTGCTTAACCCTTTTTCCTGGACACTCGACCCAACCCGACCACTGGACAATAGTGTCATCCCAGGGAGTGAACAACTCAGCACAGCACAGAAAGGGAGGATCACAATTCGTGATGGGAAATTGGTGTATCCCGATGGTTCTCGCGCACGGTTATATGGTGTAACTATTGCCGGTCCAGCAGTTTTTCCCGACAGTGCCCAAGCGATCGCCGTCGCCCAGCGACTGCAGAGTATGGGAATCAACCTTGTTCGCTTGACCTACTTCGACTACACTACCTACAATGATGCTTCGATTCTGGTTCGTTCCAACACGAGTAGCCGCGGTTTCGATAGCACCATGCTTCGCCGCTTCGATTGGTTCATCGCCCAGCTACGTAAACACGGGATCTACGTTTCGTTAGTACTGCGCTCTGTCCGCGGGGCACGCCGCGATGATGGAATCGCCGGTTGGGACTCAGTTCGCTATGCGGGTCGCATCTATTCGTACTTCTTGCCTGGTTATCAAATGGTCGTGCGTGACTTCGTCCGCGACCTCTTGTTGCGGCGCAATCAATTCACCGGAATTCCCTACAAGGATGACCCCACCATCGCCATCCTCGAGCTCGACCAAGACAACTCCCTGTTTACCCAATGGGTCGTTGGGTACGTATTTCCAATTGCTCAAGGTGGGCAGCTTTCGTGGTTGCATTCGCGAATGCTCGATAGCGCATTCATCCGGTTTGTGCTTGCCAAATACCGGTCCGCACAAGCAGCCCAGACTGCATGGCATTTCACTCCGCGCTCGATGGCAAACGTTGTTGGCAATCCCAGTTTCGAGGATCCATTCGATAACACATGGACGCTCAATCTTAGTGGCAACGCACGTGCCGTCACCGAGCGCGATCCCCTGGACCGAAAGGACGGGGCATACTCCATGCGCATTCGCATTTCACAGCCTGGTTCTGCTCCAGCGAATGTGCGATTTATCAACATCGCACCACAACTCCAACGCTATGCACTCTACCGGATCCAATTCTGGGCAAAAACGGATTCACCGCGCCGACTTGCAACATTTGCCATCGCTAATTTTTCCTTCCGGGACACGCTCCTGCCACAGTGGAAAGAATACAGCTACACATTCCGGAGTAACGTCGAAGGTTCTGCCGTTTTTGTCGTGGATGTTGGTGGAACCAATGGCGACGTCTGGCTCGATAACGTCCGGATTACCGCGCTCGATGAGCCAGCCCTGCGATCGGGTGAGTCGTTCGCTTCGTACACCGTTGCACGTAGTGGCTACAACGAACACATGCTCTATTCGCTTCCCCGATGGCGCGACAACTTGGAGTTCTACCAAACGCTCACCGAAAATTGGTTCAATTGGATGCGGCGGTTGATTCACGATACGGTACGGTGCGCAGCATTGATCGCTCCGGGGAACCAGCAAGTGCTACTCAATGACGTTTACGCTGCACGGCTTCTCGACCTTCCATCGGTTGGCACTGGATGGGATAGCCCATACCGACGGATCAGCGGTGCTACGAGCGACTCAGCTTGGTACATCCTCAACGATCCACAACTCGGCAATCGAAATGGTGGCATCATCTACGTTCCAGCACGTGCACGTATTGCAGGAAAACCGCTCATGGTGGATGCTTTTGCCATGCCGTATCCTCATGCGTCGTTATCGGAAATGACGACGCTCCTGCCAGCATACCTTGCTTACCAGGATGCCGACGTGTACGTGCTTGCTTACTACGCCTACAATCGCTCAAGTCTAGTAACACCCTGGATACGTGATCGCTACGGCCCCAACGGTGTGGGGACGATTACGCACTATGAGTTTGCAGGTAATCCAGCGCTCATGGCAATGCTGCCAATCTCAGCATATGTTTTTCGCAATGGTTTGATCTCGCCAGCGCAAGAGCAATTGCTCCTTGAACAAACCAGCGAAGCACTTGCCTATCCACCCTACAATCAGTTCGGCGCCTTCTTCCTTTCCAGTGGTGCCGATGCCCGAATACCACTTTTCCGACGGGTGGCAATTGACTCGTTCGTTGCGTCCGTGCAGAGTTACCAACCTCATCGTGAGATTCCCGCACTGGCAGATCAGGCAAGCGTCAACATCTCCGATCTCCTCAGCGATACCGGTCAGTTACTCTGGAATGCCGCCGACACTGTCTTGACAATCCGAACGCCTCGGTATCGCGCAGCAAGTGGTGTCCTCCGCGGCAAAATCCTCGACCTGAGCGGAAGATCCACACATACGGTCGAGCGTCTCGACAATGGCTGGATTGGAACCGTCGAATTCCTCTCGCTCGATAGTCTTTCCCTGGACTCTGCTCAACAAGTGCTTCTTGCGCTGACCACTCGAAGCTGTGCAACAGGTGCAGTCTGGAGTGGGGATTCCTCGACGTACCGCAACTGGGGTACTGAACCGATGCAAGTGGAAGCAATCACCGCCACCATAGGATGGCTGCATAGCGCTGATTCATTGATCCTTGTTCCTCTCGATTCAATGGGGCGACCGATCTCTGCTCGAGCACGGGGAATCGGTAAAGCAACTGGCGGACGATTCCGTTTCACCGTTGATCAACGTGCTGATCGTACCGTCTGGTATGCAGCACGATTTATCCGCACGAGCACTCCATCAACAGCGCCCGAGAACCTACCAACCCAAGACATCCATGCCTACACAGCATTAGGGCAACTCACACTCGAACTCCGCGGTTTTGCCGAGGGTACCCCGCTTCGAGTACGGCTGTTGAGCCTTGATGGGCGCATTCTTGCAGATTGGGATCATCGTGCCGTGCAATCATCGTCCGACGTGCAGACGTTTTCGCTCAATTCACTTCCGCCAGGGGTGTACGCACTGTGTGCAACAATTGGAACGCAGACGTTCGCACAGAAAATAATTCTCGCCCCGTAGTCTATCACGAGGCGAGAATGTTGAGCAGTCTTTTTTCAGCACGCCGCTGATTTATCAAGCCGGTGGCTCTATTCAGCGATGTCAGAATGCGAACCGGACGTCGAGCTGTGCTTGAACGGTATTGACCCGCCAGCTCTCGTTCTGCGTCAGGTTTGTGATGCCAAAGTTGTAGTTGAGCGATGGAACAATGGTCATTCTCCGCAAGAAAATTTCATACTGAATGCCTGCTTTCAGGCCAATGCGCAAGGCATTTGACGACGGGATGTCGCCGCTGTAAATAACCGCTGTGCGGAGATTATCGCGATATTCATAGCCCGGTGCTGGAACGAATTGTGCATTATCGGGTTCGAGCAGCTTGAACAATTGCTCCACTTTTTTCTCGATAGCATAGCTCACGACAGGACCAGCTTGTATACCGAACCCTGTGGTTCCAATCCCGAAGCGATACATCGCCTCGAAGTCAATGGTGGTGTAGGTGACGTTTGCAGTGAATGTCGTCGTGGTGATGATAGTTTGGCTGTTCCCGTTAGCATCAATGATCCGTGTCGGCAAGCGGTCGTTGAGTTGTTCAAACGACGACGGCATGCGATTGTACAGCAGCCGGAAGATCAGCGATGATCGTGAGTCTTTCGGGTTGCCGAGGATGATTTCGGTGTTGATACCGGCAAAGAAACCATTGGCGCTTCCATCTTCGAGAATAGGACAGAGCGGCGCTTGATCAGGGCTGGCATAGTACTGGAATCCCCCTGTCTGCATCACGCGGTTAAAACCAATCACCGGTCCGATGAAAATTCGCGATGGAGCTTTCGCAGGCTCAAGTGGATTGGCAAGATCATCTTGAGCCCACAGACTGGCGCTCCATGAGGCCAGTATCATCACCACAGCAAGAATGCGCAATTGCGTCATGGCACCTACTCCAATCATTGTTTGAAGAAACAACAGATTTCACTGCGACGGCCGTCGGCAGTTTCGAGCACAAACAGATACCAACCAGACGGCAATGTGTCGGTGTCAAAAATAACAACGTACTCCCCAGTTTGCAAGAGGGCACGTTCCCCGACAAAATATTTTCTGCCGATCCCGTCGTATGCCCAAGCTCGCAGCACTTGGGTACTGAACACATCCACATCGAGCCGCACCTGGTCAGAAAATGGGTTCGGTGTAACCGACCGAATTGTTGCTCCCACAAGTTGAATGCCCCGCAACTGTTGACCACAGACGGCACTAACTGTAACCGTGGCAGAAGCCATTGCAGTATCGTAGCAATCTCCGGCGAAGACGCGTGCATGAATCGTCCCCTCGGTCTCCAAGGAAAACAGAAACCGAATTGGTACTGCCAACTGCCACCAGCAGTCCGTAGCCGATGGCGGGATGCTCCAGACTGCGACATACCGATCTGCTTGAACAGCAACAGTTGCTGATTGCATCTGCGATGCTCCACCACAGCCGAACGTGACCGGCAGTGTTGCTCCACCGCGATATTCGATGAGGTTAGCTGGGACATCGAGATCAAGCATCACAGAAATCGGTCGCGTACTGCCAGAATTGATGCTGCCCCGAATCGTAAGCGTAGCGGTACTATCAACGACTCCACTCATGGAGTCGAGCTGAACAGTAAGAGTGTCAAACCGTGGGTCAAAGCGCAGAATGCGCTGCCGCACCAAGGTATCATTGGCAACAATCCGAACAGTCACATTGCGCTTGGCTTGCGGTGGTGGAAACACAATGCGAATACGTGTTTGGTCCTTGGGTGCAAGCCAGGCCGGAAAGCGACTGAGAATATCCACTGGTTGCCCGCGGTCGAGCAACTCCGCCGAGGAAAATCGAAGTGGTGCTGAGCCTGTGTTCTCCACAATCAGCGTTGCTTCTGCCTGCTCGCAGCGGTTGGGAACGGGATTGTACGTTACGTCGAATCGAAAGTCAACGGTATCAACAATCTCCGTTGTGTCGGTCGGACCGCCACCGCTGGAGTCTTGCTCCAGTGCGATCCCGCGCAACGTTCCGGCTGAGAGCGTGCGGAGGTAGTTCGGTCGCGCATCGTTGAGTGCATAGACGGCCACTTGGTGCAACCCAACACGGCTCGGCTCGAAGGTAATCGGTATCGCGATTGCTTGGCCGGGTGGTACAACTGCTGGCATCGCTGGCATCGCTTGAATGCGGAATGAACTGCGGTCGGGACCATCGAGCCAGAGCGAATCCACCGTGAGTGCTTCATTCCCTTCCGATCGCACAACAATCACCGTCACATCGGCACGTTGCCCGAGTTTGATTGGTCCGATTGTCGTATCCACCATCGTAATGATCGGGAGCGTTCCAGCACCCTGGATGGCAAGCTGGACCAGATCACCACCATCGGTGGAGAATTCCAGCACCGATGCAAACGACCCTACAGCGCTCGGACTAAATCGGATTGGCAACGTAATGCTACTCTTAGCTGGAATGCGCAGCAGATCTCCCTGCGCAAGAGAATGGAGCACTGCTTGGACGTCCCCTCGTTGCTGCTGGTATCGAACAGTCGCATCAGCAGTACCACGGTTGTGGATATGGGCAACAGTATCGAATCGCACACCCACCCGCCGCGGACCACAGTCGAGCAACTCCGCTACAAGGTCGGCACGAATTCCTCTTCCGCGGAGTTCAAAACGTGTGGGCAACGATTTATCGTTTACCACCTCAATCTGTAGTCGGATACCCCCAGTATCTACCGGTAGAAAACACACCTCCACATGCAGTGAATCCCCGGGCAGAAGCGTCTGTGGCAGTGCTGGTTGCCGAAGGCGAAAGCTCTGGAGCGCTGAATCAGCAAGCAACTGCTCGAGACGAACAGGTTCCGTTCCCGTATTGATGATACTCACAAAGCGACAACTCGAATCCCCGACGAGCACATCGCCGAAGTCAACATCCCCCGCACTCAACTCCGGTCGCGGTGTCCGTGCCTCGATCGGGTGGTAGTATTGACGACCACACCCAAGATTCCAAATCAAGGTATCGCGACTGATACCCTCGATTGTTGCACTGTAGCAGAGCTGAACACTCACCTGCCGGCGTGGTGGGCAGACCAATGGCAATGATCCTGCTTGGATGCTGAACACACCACTGCCACGTTGAGCAAAGTCAAGTGATTCGACCCAAAGAGTATCACGAAAGCTGAAATTCCTAATCACTGCATCCTGGCAGAGGACTTCCCCCATGCCCGTCGCTTGGAAGCGCAGTGGACGCGGCGATAGATCCACCACCGGGGCTGTGTAGCGGTACCGATACCGGATGCCATTGCCCGCCCCGTCTCGAATGATGATTGCAATGTTCCCATCGCGGTACGGATCAAGCAATGATGCGCGGAATGCAGCTCGATCATTCCCCTGGTCAACGACACGGAAGTCGTAGTTACGAGTGCTATCGGATTCAACAGCAACAAGTGCAAGACCAGAATCGCCTTCATCCCATGCAGTGCCGATGAGCCACGAGCAGCTATCTGCCACCGCAATTCGCGGAAGCACCGTGTCACGAGCAGTTGCGCTTGTTACCCCAACGACGTGCGCATACGAATCGGTATAGCCCATACCGTAGAGCACCCCAGTAAAAACCCCACTATCGGCTTCGAGAATGTGCATTCCCGGCGTGATTGGAATCTGAGCCCAGAACATCCTACTGCTTCGGAAAGCTTGCGTCGCAAGCTCTGGAGCTATCGAATCAGCGACACGCTTGCCATCGAGCTTGAGCGAGGTTCGCGCCCGCTCATCACAGATAACGTTGAGCCAGTGGCGATCAAACTGACGCGAAAACGTTGCGTCGTTCAAATTTGCCGGCGCTTGCAAGACACAGCGCGACACGTATAGGTGCATCGGCACAGCAATGACCATTGCCGGATCGAACGTGATGGCATTGGCAACAGTTGCGGTGGTCATGTACTGCGCAAGGGCAAATGGTTTGTTCGCAAACCACCACGTTGGGGAATTGACGCGCGGGAGCGTCAGCGTATCACCAGCATCGGCTAAGATGAACGAGAAATCGTTCCGCTCAGTGTACACTGTAATCCGCGTATCCGGTTCGATCGCCACAGCGCGGAGGTAATCGCCGATCGGTAGGCGTGCTCCTGTCGCGAATGGCACTGTGATGTAACTCCACCCCAACAGGTTATTCGGAAGCAGCATCTCGGCAAGATGGTCCTTGCTATCGAGCGTTGGCGGTAGCCCAATGGGCAGCGACGCTCGAACATGCCCCGATAGCACGGCAATCGGTTTATTGGCTCGAACCATCGTAGCAGTCAAATCACCGGTACCTTGTGGCGAAGGAAACGACTTGACCAGAAAGCATTCCCCACGTTGGAGCTGGACGCGATGCCAGAGATTGGCTGCGCGTCCTCCCTCTGTTGTGGCGGTCGGGCGGAATTCCACCTCCGTTTGATCGCTACTTGCGATGATCATGAACTCCGATTGCCGAATGTCAAGCGGATCCACGGGCGTACCGAGCCCATCGCCATAGGTATCGTTGGGGAGCGAAAGCACGGTGTATTCTGTTCCCCACATATCCAGCGGAAGCGCGGTGTAGCTGTCGCTGGTGGTGTACTGGCTACTCATGGCAAACACAGAAACCGGGAGCTCCGATCGAACTTCCACTGCTCGACGCAGTGGCGTCTCCGACTGGCGCAACTCGAGAGTATCCGGCAGCAACAATGGCAGGGTCTGGTAGGCACCAAGTTGGTACAGCTTCTCGCTACCGTCCGGGAATCGCACCGTTACCCGATTCGGATAGGCACTGGCGATCAGCAGCCGCAAGCGTAAGCCCGATGCCTGGATAAAATTTTCATTTTCCATAAACCCCACCAGGAAGTGCGTGCCTTCAATTGTGCTTGGGCGTTGCACTGGTAACGTATCGAGGACCTGCGCACGGAGGACCCATCCCGGCAGTGCCAGCACGAAAAGCAGCAGTGTCATCAACCATGCCTGGCGCATTAGTCCTTGGTATCCTTGGTAGGAACAACGGTTACCTGCAGTAATTCGCCGCGTGTGGGCTTTGTTTCAGTACTCCAGCGGAAACCAAGCAAATATCGTTCCGTCGGCGTGACCAGATGCTCGGGAACGTATTCGCTGCGGATGTTACCGTACCACGAGCTTCGGACGATCTTTCCGCCAGCGAAAGTAAGGAGGACTCTATCGCTGGCCACGCGTGTTATGCCGTCGGGTTCTCCTGTATCCGTACGGAGCTGATAGAGCGTTCGCGCCGTGCCATGCCCGCGAACGGTACGGAGTGAATCGCGTTCAAATTCGAGTGTGATTGTATCAGCCATCAATTGGTGTGGTGCACGCGACGCTGTATCCTCGATGACGCCGAGCGTTGCATTGGGAGTTGCAGTAAGTCGCTCAATCCGTTGCTCATGGAGGGCGGCAACAATGCTCCCCTGTGATGTAAGCTGCGACGAATCGGCCCAGACGATGGGTTGTTTCCCACTGAGTACCATAGATTCACCGGCAACAAGGACAGCACTATCAGCGCGAGCGCTCATCGAACCGCGCACCAACCGAACATGACCCACACTCTCCAACCGACGACGGCCACTACCACGGAGCGAATCGGTGACAAGATGCAAACAGTCGGATCGAAGATAGAGCGTATCGTGCGCAGTTGAGTCCCACTGGATAAGCAAGCTCTGCCCGCAAATCCAGATGCGATTATCGGCTGGCGACTGGTATGCCGAATCCCCAGAGGCACGTGCGCGCTCGCGATGGAGCTCAATCTGCACGTGCCCCCACCCTCGACGCTCACCGCTACGCCGGTTGTAGGCAAGGCTATCGCTGGTAACTGTCGTTGACGAATCGCGGAGCACAACGCCACGCCGGAAGATGGCTTGTTGCTCATTGAGCCGGTAGATGCCTTGTGGTGCGACCAACGTAGCGACACTATCGCGAATGACAACATTTCCCTCGCCGCGCGCGACGCGTTCTGATGAACGGTACTCTCCCCTGTCCATAGTCATACGGAGGGCACCCTGGGTAATAACCACATTGCCGATGAGTTCTGCGACTCCGGTGGCAAGAAATTGGCGTGCTCGATCGCAGCGAATCTCGACCGTCCCTTGTTGGAGGACGACATTTCCCTGCAGCTCCCGAATAGGACCACTCTCGGTTTCATACCCTACCATCTGATCAGCATGGCGGATTACCAAGGGAGTGCGCTCCGTATTTTGCGCATAGCAGAATAAACTCAGCACGAAGATAGTGCTACTCCACGTCAATAACACCAGGACATGTTGAACTATCGCATCCAGTGACCGATACCGCTTCATGCAATCATTGTTGACGTTCAATCACGTTGACCGTAGCGACGAGCAGCCGGCAGAACGGGGAATCGCTATCGCTGTCGTGCGCAAAGGTACAGACCGCAGCAGCATAGACGAGTATCTCGACGAACTCGAACAGCTCTGCGCAACAGCGGGCGCAGAAATTGTCCTTCGTATCGTCCAAGAACGAGACCGCTTCGATCCAGCAACTTTGCTCGGCAAAGGAAAGCTCGCTGAGCTGCTGCAGTTTGTTCGCGACTATGCTGTCCAGTTTGTGATCTTCGACGAAGGTCTCAGTCCGGTGCAGGTGCGAAATCTCCAAACTGCACTCGGCGTAAAAGTGCTCGATCGTTCGATGATCATCCTGGACATTTTTGCTAAGCACGCCCGCACCCTGGAAGCCAAAACGCAGGTTGAATTAGCACAATTACAATACCTCTACCCCCGATTGACGCGGCTATGGACGCACCTATCACGCCAGTACGGAGGCATCGGTACCAGAGGACCAGGCGAGACACAAATTGAAACCGACCGCCGGCTCATCAAAGAACGGATCGCTCATCTCAAACAACGGCTCTTCGACATCGAACGCCAACGCGCCGTCCAACGTTCGGAGCGGAAAGACAGCTTCCGTTTTGCGCTCGTTGGTTATACCAACGCTGGAAAGTCCACCCTCTTCAACCAGCTGACGAACGCAACGGTCCGCGCCGAGGATAAGCTCTTCGCCACGTTGGATACCACGGTTCGGCGCTGCCAACTTCCCTCTGGCAGAAAAGTCCTGCTCTCGGACACAGTCGGATTTATCCGGAAACTGCCTGCTCATCTGGTTGCTTCGTTCAAAAGCACCCTCGCCGAAGCGGTCGAGTCCGATGTTCTCCTCCATGTTGCTGATGCAACCCATCCAGCACTCGATCACCAGATCGAGACCGTCACCGAAACTTTAGCAACCCTGGGAATCGAACAGAAGCCGCATCTGCTCCTCCTTAACAAAGTGGATGCACTCAGCGATCGCGATGCACGCCATCAGCTTGCCTATCGCTACCCGAACGCACTTCTGATTTCAGCGCGAACCTGCTACAACATCCATTCCTTGCTTTTGCGGATGGAGGAATACTTGCTATCTGCATGCATGCGGATGCGCGTCCATGTGCCCTACCACGCCATGAGGGAGCTGGCGTATATTTACGCCAACGCTACCGTCGAGCATCGGACTGATGCCGATGAGGGCATCACCATCGAATTTCTTGTGCCACGTGCACAGGCAGGACAACTTCTCTCTCTGGTCGAACCGTTCGCACCGTCGGTTGAATATTCACTGGAGCAATCATGAAAACTCTGCTTGCGTTTGTTCTTCTGGCAGCGGCTGTATTCATCTGCACGATCGCCCTTGTCGTCATCGGACAGGAGGTGAGTGTCCTCCTGGCACTCGTGCTGTTTGTTGGCTTGGTGTACGTCAGTATCCGCTACGGTATCGGACGGTTGACACGGCTGTAAGCTAACTTTCACTGCTTGGTTGCGCGAACCACGAAGACCGGACACGGTGCCCGGCGGACAACTCGCTCGGTGGTGCTGCCCAATATCAGGTGACTGAACCCGCGCCGCCCGTGTGTAGCGATGCAAATCAGCGAAATATTCTCCTGCTGCGCATACTCGACAATCACTTCCGATGCACGCCCTTCCCGGACAGCCGTCGTCACCCGAATTCCCTCGCTGCTCAACTGCGTCGCGATTTGCGCAAGACGCTCTTCTGCTGATGCCCGCAAATCTTTCAGCACGTCGAAGTAGATACTTTGCTCGACGCCATTAATCGTTGCAAACGTGTCAATGGGCTCAACGGCATACAGGTAGTGGACCGCTGCGCCAAACGTGAGAGCCAGCTCGATGCCATAGTGTTCGGCTACCTGCGCACAGTCGGAAAAATCCGTCGGAATCAGAATTGTCGGGAATGTGATCATCATCAATGGCTGAGAGTGGCTACCGATGCAAAATACAACATCGCTTCAAAACAAAATGCCCGACAGTCTGGGGGGAAGGTGACTGCCGGACATGCAGCATAAGGGGAGATAAAACCGGAGGCTGTCTCCAGCCTCGAGCGGGAAACGGGACTCGAACCCGCGACCCCAACCTTGGCAAGGTTGTGCTCTACCAACTGAGCTATTCCCGCGACGACGTGGCGCAAAAATACAGCGCCGACAATATTTCTGCAATCACATCAGCCAAAGTTGGAACAGAACACGTCCTCGACTGCCGTGGCGACCTGTTCAAGTGCAACTGGCGTGCCAAGTTCACGCTCCATCGAGGTTACCTCGCGATCGGCTATACCGCAGGGAACAATGCACTCGAATTCACGAAGATCGTTGGCAACGTTGAGCGCAAATCCATGCATCGTAACCCACCGCGAACACCGTATCCCGATTGCGCAAATTTTCCGCTGTCCTCCGACCCACACTCCCGTCAGCCCAGGAACCTGCTGACCAACAATTCCCCACCGTCCGATTGCTTCGATAATGCAATGCTCGATCTGCCGCACAAACCAATGCAAGTCCATCCGAAATTCTGCAAGATTGAAAATCGGATAACCCACAAGCTGCCCCGGATTGTGAAGCGTAACGTCCCCGCCGCGATCGGTCTCAACCAAATCAATTCCTCGCTGGGAGAGTTCCTCCAGGCTGCAAAGGACATGCGCAGTTGTTCCTGCCCGGCCAACGGTAATCACCGACGGGTGTTCGCACAGAACCAGCACACTTCCCCGCTGCCCGGCGTGGATTTGCTGCACATATTCGCGCTGCCGCGCCCACGCTTGCCGGTACTCGATCAATCCCCACCGCTCACAGGTGATCATCGTTTCCTCCTCCGTCGGGTGGGTTTGGATTGCTTGATCTGCGCGAAGAATTCCCTGAGCGCTTTCCCAGTCCACGACTCCTCACAGGCAGCAACGTCCTCGGGTGTTCCGGTGCACACAACTTTACCCCCGCCGTCTCCTCCTTCTGGGCCGAGGTCAATAATCCAATCGGCTGCTGCAATGACGTGGAGGTTGTGCTCAATGACAACCACACTCTGCCCCTGCTCAATGAGTCGCTCAAAACAGCCGATCAAGGTTGCCACATCGTGGAGATGTAAACCGGTTGTTGGCTCGTCGAAGAGGTAGAGCACATGTCCCTTCGCAGCGGTATCGAGGAAGGAGGCAAGCTTGAGTCGTTGTGCCTCTCCGCCACTGAGCGTGACACTCGATTGACCGAGTCGCAGATATCCAAGCCCTACTTCCTGCAGCAGGCGCAATCGCTGGAGTACTTTCGGCTTCCCCCTGAAAAACGTCGCTGCCTCGTCCACGGTCATTGCCAGCACGTCAATGATAGACTTGCCGTTGTAGCGGATGGAGCGTGCTTGCCGCTTGTAGCGCGTTCCACCGCAAGCTTCGCACGGGATTTCGATGTCCGGAAGAAATTGCATCTCGACCAAAATGCTTCCCGCTCCTTCACACACATCACACCGCCCACCTGGTACGTTGAACGAAAAATGGCTGCTCGTCCATCCATGCTCCCGTGCATCGGGCGTATCAGCGAACACTTCTCGAATGGCGTCGAACGCTTTCGTATAGGTTGCTGGTGTCGAACGCGATGAACGTCCGACCGGTGTCTGATCGACAAGCTCGATGTCATCGAGATGCTCCAACCCCCGTATTTCCTGACAGTGTCCCGCTGGTAGCGACGCGCCACCGAAGTGTTTCTTGGCATTGGCATAGAGCACCTGTTCAACAAGTGTGCTTTTTCCCGAACCACTGACGCCAGTCACCACGACAAAGCAGTGCAATGGTATCTCGAGCGCTTCGATGCGCAGGTTATTCTCCCGCGCTCCAACAATTGTAAGCTTCTGCGTGCACGGCTTACGACGCTTGTGTTCGGACGACACGTATAACCTGTTCGATAGATATGCCCCCGTTAGCGATGTCGGGTGTTTGGCGATTTGTTCAACTGTTCCAGCAGCAACGACCTGTCCGCCTGCCTCGCCCGCGCCCGGACCCATGTCCACGATGTAGTCAGCTGCTCGGATAATGTCGGGATCATGCTCGACGACAACAACGGTATTCCCCAGCGATCGAAGCCGTTGCAGCATGGCGATGAGACGATTTGTGTCGCGCCAGTGGAGACCGATGCTGGGTTCGTCAAGCACGTAGAGCGTGCCGACCAACGTTGAGCCAAGCGATGTTGCAATGCTGAGCCGCTGGGCTTCCCCACCGCTGAGAGTGTGTGAGACGCGATCGAGTGTCAGATACCCAACGCCGATCTCGCAGAGCAACTGCAATCGCCAGCGAATCTCACGGAGAACATGCTCAACGATCGCCAACTCAGCAGGCTCAAGCTCCAGGTGATCGAAAAAAAATCGTGCCTGCTCAATCGTCATCGCCAACAGTGTTGGTAAATTGACTCCTCCAACGAACACCTGCCGCGCCGATCGGCGCAAGCGCGATCCTTGACAACTTGGGCACCGTGTGTACCCGCGATACCGGGCGAGCTGAATCCGATTCTGAACCTTGTAGGCGTTGTCCTCGAGATACCTGAAGTAACCCTTGATGCCGATGAAGTGGTCGTCTCCCTCCCAGAGCCACCGATACTGCTCTGGTGTTAGCGTAGCAATAGGCACATTGACCGGTATCCCCTTTTTGCGTGCTGCGGCGAGCATTTCAGCTTGGATGGGATAATTGCGAAAGGGATGAATCGCACCTGCCGACAGCGAGCGCTGACGTTCAGGAATGACCAAGTCCTCATCAATCCCGATTGTTCGTCCAAATCCTTCACACGTCGGACACGCACCGGCTGGACTATTGAACGAAAACAGCCGTGGTTCGGGCTCAAGGAATCGAATGCCACAGTAGCTGCATTCATAGCGAGGCGAGTAGTAGTATGCCGTCTGTCGAGCAACGCACGCGACAAGCACTTTTTCGCCAAGCCGGAATGCAGTCTCGACCGCATCGGTGAGCCGCGTGCGAAACTCGGGATCGTCCCGACGCACTGCCAGCCGATCCACAACAACAGCAACAGACGATGGCGCAGGCAGCGAGTTACCGTCACTATCGAGGTGAAGTACTTCCCATGTGTCGAGATTCATGACACGAACAAACCCTGCTGCAAGCAACGCTTCCCGATCGAAGGCATCAGCACTGAGGGTAAAACCAACGATGATCCGCTCATCACTTTCCCAGGTGAGAACATCGGCAACCACCTGCTGTGGCGAATCCTTCCGAACCTGCCGTTGGCACTGATGGCAGTACGTTTTTCCGACATGCCCGAAAAGCAGCCGGAGGTAATCGTACACTTCCGTCGTCGTGGCAACAATCGAGCGCGGATTTCGTGCAAGCGGCTTTTGCTCCAGGGCGATCGCCGGCGGAAGACCAGTTACTTGCTCGACAGCAGGACGCCCTTTTCGCTCCAGAAACTGACGTGCATAGGCCGACAGCGATTCCACAAAACGCCGCTGACCTTCGGCATAGAGTGTGTCGAATGCAAGGGACGACTTCCCGGATCCGCTGACGCCGGTAATCACGGTCAGCCGATTTCGCGGAATGCTGAGGGAAATATTCTTCAGATTGTTGACCTGAGCACCAACAACTTCGATAGTAGCGGTCGTTCGGTGCTGGCTGGGTGTCTTGACAGGCATAAGCAGTTGTATGCTCGGAGCAGTCTGTATCAAACAGAATGCAAAACTACTGGCGCTTATCTCCACCGTGCAAGAAGGCGTATTCGCCAGCTTCGTCCTGGCATTGGGTAATTGCTGATGATGGCATAGGTAGCATCGAATAAATTGAGGAGCTCACCGCGAAGCTCCACTTCTACAGGCCACTCAAGCAGAAGAGCGCGAAGGGATGCATCCACGGTCAGCACTGCCTCCAACGCTGACGATGGTGCATTGTCGGTCTGGCTGTAGCGAGTACCCAGGTACGTTGCTTGCACGAGTGCAGCAATACCTCTCCAGAACACACGTTCAGCGCGCACCATCCCGAGAAGCGATGGCGTATAGATCACCTGTTTGCCGTAGGTGAACGTTGTAGGGTCATCGTAGGTGACCTGTTGATACGTGCCCGATAAGTTCAGATTCCACCCCCCGTCTGCGTACGCTGCCAATAGTTCAACCCCACGCGAGAGAACGCGACCAGCATTCTGAACCGACCAGGTGAGCGCACTGCGTGGAACGGCAATGATTTGATCACGCACCCAAAGCACGAAGGCATCAGCTTGAAGGGAGCATGCACCAAGAGTAGCAACTGCTCCACCGCTAACGGTGACGCCGCGTTCTGGCCGAATGGATGTCGAACCAAAATTTTGGTAGTACAGCTCGTTGAATGATGGGGGGCGGTAGCTCGTTCCTACGCTCAGTCGGAGGGCAAGCGGCACCGATGCACTAATCCATCGCAGATCTACCGAGCCACTGAGTGCACTCGGGACATCGCTGTAGGCATCGGCACGCAGTGCAGCGCCAAGGCCAAGCACGTACGCTGTAGTTGTGTGGAGCGTTGCACCTGCTTGAGCGGCCACGCCCAATTGCACTCGTCGCACAAAGGAGCCTGCTCCACTTCGGTACAGGTTACCGCGCAAGGTGTTTGCGTACAACTCAGCCGCTGGTGCGACGTACCAGTTGTTGCCATCAATCCGTGACATCTCGAGGACCAGAGCGCCATCGTAGGCGGTGAATTGATCGTCAGCGCCGCTCGGCCCGCGGAAGCGAGCCAGGGAATCGCGATAGTGTTGCTGGAACCATCGCACAGCTGCACGCAGCGTCCAGGAAGACTCTTGCCCAAATTGCATCGAACTGATTGTCAGCACTTCACGTTCATCCAACCGTGCGGCAGTGTTTTCGATGGCTCCTTGCAAGACTGCGCCTGGTGCCCCGCGTTGACTCGATCGTGCGATGACAGCGACCGATCCGCTCTGCGCCACGCCAGCAATACGCCATAGCAGCGCACCGCTTGCTAAGAGTGCATCGCCGTTGGTCCGTTCCAGACGACGTCTGACACCGAATTGATCAATGCGGAAAGGATAGTTCCCTTGCGAGTATTGAACGTCCGCCAGTGCTGTGATCGTGTGGTTGCCGGGGTGGATTGTCGCTTGGAGCGTGCCGCATCGTTCCCCAAATGCTCCGAGTGCTCCACTTGCGATAACTCCGCTGGACTGCTGCCGGAGAGACAGGAGCACCGTTCCTCCGACCGCATGGGCGCCCCATCGTGCACTTTGGCTTCCACGTTCGATGGTCAGGTTCTCAAGCAGCGCCAGCGGTATTTGCCCTAAGTCCACCAAACCATTGGCAATCGAATTGAGTCGAATACCATCGAGCACAACTGCCGTCTGCGCTGCGGTTGCGCCACGAATCGAAATCGTCTTGAGTCCACCCAATCCTCCATAGTTCCGTACAAAAACACCCGGCAGTCCTTGCGCAGCATCAGCAACGGTTGTGGCGGGCAATTGATCCAATCTCGCACGCGGCAGCTCCACACGAGGAATTGCAACAACGACGGGAGCTCCAAGCGAATCTTCCACGAGAACAGGCCGAAAGACAACGCGAGCAGAGTCCTCGCGTTGTGCAATGAGCTGCACAGTTGCAACCGCTACGACGAGGACCTGTCCGCACCAACGATACATTGCGATCACGTCAGAAGACCACTGCTCGCACCGGCGCAACTCCACAATTGTACTCGCGCACGCGTTGCCCGTTTGGATTGAGCACGATCACCCGCCCATTGCTTTGGTAGTCCCGGGCATCGAAGAGCAGAAACGTCCCATCGAGCCGATTGATAGCGAATCCGTTTGCTGTGACATCGGAAGGAAGGGGTATGGATATTGGACTGCTCGATGGTTGCGATAGATCAAAGCGCAAGATGTTTTTCGCACCGTAAGTCTGTGGGTCGTAGTCGAGGGCATAGAGAGCATTCCCGTAATACTGAAGCGACCCACCACACCGCAAGCGCCACCGGCGTACTTCTTGGAAGGTGGTCGCATCGTACTCAATGATTCCTTGCAGTGAGTCAGGTTGGCTAAACAGGTGTTGGTAGAATGCATAGAGCCGCCGCCCATCGGTAGAGGCAACAACTTCCCGAACATTCGGTCCAGCAGCAAGGTAGCGTTCCACCTGCTTTTTTTCAAGGTTCACCACAGCAATTGTCCCTGCATGCGGTTCGCCCTGTCGCAGATCGCCATAACCACTATTGGCGACGAAAGCGTAGTTGCCGATAACTGCCACACCCTCGGTAGCCGGTCCCGTGGTAATGGTCGCCGTTAGCGTGAGTGTGGTCGGATTGAAAAGTGCAATACCATCGCCGTTGGTTGTGCTCACCACCCCAAGCGACGGCGACACGAGCGTAATGCGCCACGGCTCGCTGGAGCCAGTCAGTTGAATTCGCCCAACGGATCGCCCCGTGCGAATGTTGATCGCTTCGATTGTTTTGGAGGTTGTCACCGTTACGAAGGCAGTGTCCCCCTTGAGGGCAATATCATTGGCTGTTGCACCGAGTTTTTGCCCGTTGTTTGCAGCAGCGAACCAATCCTGCACGACTTGGCCTGTGCGAAAGTCAATGCGTGTAAGGCTTGCGTTGTCTTGTCCGAAGGTCCCTTGGTTGACGATGATCGCCACACTATCAGGAGGTGTTGCTGTGACGGGTGGCTCTGTTGGCGTGTTTGACTGGCACGCCCACAACAAGCAGAGGAGGCAAATTGCCGCACGATGCAGCATGGAGACATAGTTCCGCATGGGTACTCCGAAAATGGTTGAACATCCCACTTGCGCCAACAAGTGGCATTGGAAAAGAAACACGGAGAGAACTCCAGCGGACACAACAGTAGGATGCTCGCGGGAGCGTCTCTCATCGCGCTGTTGGCGCAGCGCTGTACAGGCGTACTGATGAGCATTGCAGGCAGGTCTTCCGGCTTCGGGGTCATCCTCGGCGTTCGCCTTCCCACAGCAACGATGGCTGCAGTGGCATCTGTGAACGCGTTGTCACCCGTAACGGCGGCGCAACCGCGCAGGATTTGCACCTGCTTCCCTATTCTCCTGCATCCGCACGCGGAGCAGGCACCTGCAATGAACGCAACGCAAAAATACTGCGCCAAAACCACCAGTAGTTTTGCATCCACGATTACAACTGCTTGACCCCATGCCAACGCTCTCGGGCATTAGCTTCATCCGAAACGGCATCGAACGCGGCTACCCGTTCATGGAAGCTATCCAAACCTTGTCCGTGTTGTGCGACGAGGTGATTGTTGCCGTTGGCGACTCGACCGACGGAACTCGCCAAGCCCTGGTCGAGGCTGGATTGCCCAACCTGCGCATCGTTGAAACGCAGTGGGACGATAACAACCGTGTCGGTGGAACAGAACTTGCGCGGCAAACCAACATCGCCCTTCGCCATGCCCGCGGAGAATGGTGTCTTTACCTGCAAGGTGATGAACTCATCCACGAGGACGACTTTGCTCTCCTCCGTGATGAAATAGCCCGTGCCGATCGTGACCCACGTATCGAAGCGCTCTTGTTCACGTGGCTGCATTTCTACGGCAGCTACGATTACATCGGCGTCGGCAGGCAGTGGTACCGTCGCGAAATCCGAGCGTTTCGAAACACCGGTCGCGTCCTTTCCTGGCGCGATGCGCAGGGATTCCGTACGCGCGACGATCGGGGACGGATTCGCAAGCTCTACGCTCGGCAGACCGCCGTTCGCATCTTCCACTACGGTTGGGTGCGGCATCCACACGCAATGCAGGCAAAGCAGCACGCTTTCCAGCGCCTCTACCACGATGATGCCTGGCTGGTTGCGCATTTACCCCAAAGCGCTGACTTTCCCGCTACGTGCTACGAACTTGCCCGCTACACCGGAACTCATCCAGCAATCATGCGCCTGCGAATTGAACGCGATCGGCAGTGGACTGTGATGTTCGATCCGAACAAGCGTTCCCGTAAACCACTCCTGGTTGCCATCAGCGATTGGATCGAGCGACGGACAGGTTGGCGCATTGGTGAATACCGCAATTTCATCGAGCGTCGTTGAGCAGGGCACCTCATGTTGAACCTCACCTTCTGGCCATGATCAGGCAGCAGCTCAAGCAACTGGAACTTCGTCTTCGGCGATTCTACCTGCGGCGGAGCGAACGACCCTTCCGTGGGCAACTGGTGGTCTCGCCCCGCTGTGTTGTTGATACCGATAATCCACGCATTCTCCTGCTGCGGCAAGATCGAATTGGCGATGTGATTTGTTCAACGCCTGTTCTGCGTGCACTTCGCACTCGATTCCCGCAGGCATGCATTGACATTCTGCTCAGTCGTAATAACGCTGCACTTGCCCCCATGCTCCACACCTGGTGCAATCGCTGGTGGCGGTACGATAAAACGCTCCGATCATACCTCCAGCTTCGACGGCAGTTGCGCTCGGCGCGCTACGACGTGGTCGTGGACCTGATGGACAACCCCTCGACGACCTCAACGCTCTTCCTCCAAGCAACCAATGCACCCATCAGGATCGGTGTGTACAAACAGAATGCATGGGTTTACACCCACTGCGTGCCGCTGCTTGATCGGTCGCAGTACCATTACGTCGAGCGAATTGCTCAATTGTTACTCCCGTTCGGCATTGATCCAGCCGCAGAGCCTCTGGATCTGCTCTTTCCTCTAAGCCAAGCAGCACGCGATCACGCCCGCGCACTCATTGAACTGGATCAACACCCCGAACGGAATGGTCACGTGCTCATTCACCTCAGCTCGCGCCACCAGACACACCAGTGGGACGACCAATCCTTTGCACACACCATCGAGCAACTCCGCACGCGCTTCCCTTCCATTGCGATTGGCATTGGTGTGGCGCCAGAGGATCGCCACCGCGCCCACAAGCTGGCGCAGCAGACGGGCACATTCGTCATACCGCCATGCTCGTTCGAGGAATATGCAGCAGTGCTCTCTCATGCCCGACTGCTCATCACACCCGACACTGCCGTCGTTCACGTAGCAGCAGCATTCAAGCTACCAGCCGTTGTGCTTTACCATCAGCACGATCCCGAGCTGCTCCCGTGGTATCCCTACCGCTCACCGTATCGAGCGCTCGTCGCACGCTGTACCGGTACAATCAACACCATTCCACCGCAAGCTGTCCTCGATGCCGCAATTGAGCTGCTCTTGGGAACAGGTCCCACGCAAGCAGAGCGTATCTTTGCCCCTGCAGTCGAGTAACCGATCCCAAACATTCCATGCAATTCCTCAAACGAACGCATTCGTGCGGCGAGCTTCGCCCATCGCACGTTGGAGAACGTGTTGTCTTGAACGGTTGGGTTCATGCCCTCCGAACATTTGGTGGAGTAACCTTTTTCGACCTTCGCGACCGCACGGGTATCACGCAGATTCTGGTCAACGACTCTTCGCCGGACACAGTACGCCAACTGGTACGCCAGCTCCGCGCTGAATTCGTGCTTGCTGTCGAGGGCACGGTTCGCTTGCGAGAAAATCCCAATCCCCGCCGTGAGACTGGACTCATCGAAGTGCTTGCCCAGCAGATCACCATTCTTGCCGAGTCGGAGATTCCTCCATTCGAAATCCTCGAACATGACGAAAAGCCACTTGCCAGCGAGGAACTCCGCTTGCGCTACCGGTACTTGGACCTGCGCCGTCCGTCGCTCCAGAGGAAATTCCTGGTGCGCAACACTCTCTATCAGCTTGCCCATCGCTACTTTGCCGACCATGGATTCATCGAGGTCGAAACGCCCATTTTGATGAAGTCCACACCAGAAGGAGCGCGGGATTTTCTCGTACCAAGCCGCTTGCACAAAGGGAAGTTCTACGCCCTGCCGCAATCGCCCCAACTCTACAAGCAAATTTTGATGATCGCCGGCTTCGATCGCTACATGCAGATCGCCAAATGTTTTCGCGATGAAGACCTCCGCGCCGACCGCCAACCCGAGTTTACGCAGATTGACGTGGAAATGTCGTTCATAACGCGGGAGGACATTTTCGACCTCATCGAAGGCTTCACTGCAACTGTCTGGCAAGAGGTACTAGGCATCGAATTGGAGCGTCCATTCCCACGCCTTCAATGGCGGGAAGCACTCGAACGCTATGGCAGTGATAAACCCGACCTTCGTTTCGGGCTGGAGTTGTGCGACCTGACCTGGCTCGGCACAGCCAGCCAACTTGATGCATTTCGTTCAGTGGTTGCCGAATATCCTGATGGAACAGTTGCGGGACTCCGAGCGCCGGGCTGCGCTTCCTACTCACGCAAGCAGTTCGATGAGTTAGGAGAACTGGCAAAAAAACATGGTGCCCACGGCATGGCATGGATCAAGTGGTCTGACGGTGGTGCCGTCAATTCGCCCATCGCAAAGCACCTCGGCGACGGCGTGCTCGAGCAGATTCGGAGCAGTACCGGTGCACGCGATGGCGATGCGGTGCTCATCGTTGCGGATCGGTGGGAACGATGCTTGACCGTTCTCGGTGCGCTCCGAAGCGAGCTGGGGCGCCGGCTGAGCCTTGCACAAAGCGACACCTATCGCTTCGCATGGATCGTGGATTTTCCCCTGCTCGAATGGGATGATACCGAACAGCGCTACGTTGCTCGCCACCATCCCTTCACCGCACCAGCCGAGGAGGATATTCCATTGCTCCAGAGCGACCCTCTGCGTGTCCGTGCACAAGCCTACGACTTGGTGTGCAATGGATACGAAATCGGTGGCGGCAGCATTCGGATTCACCGTCCGGACTTGCAAGAGCGCATGCTGAAGTTGCTGGGTTTTTCGTCAGAGGAAGCACACCGCCGCTTTGGATTTCTACTGGAAGCGCTTCGCTACGGTGCACCACCGCATGGTGGTATCGCGCTGGGTTTCGATCGGTGGATCATGATCCTGGCTGGTACCGACAACATTCGTGATGTCATTGCGTTCCCCAAGACTACAAGCGGACTCTCGCTCATGGATGGTGCGCCTTCGGAAGTTTCTCCCGACCAGCTCCGCGAGTTGGGGCTGATCATCAACGATGAGCATTCATCCTGACAACCCCAACACCCTTCGAATGCGCACCATCGGCACCAGCAACGCCAAAGTGTGTCGTAGTTTTGCAGTGCACCGTCAGCACCGGCTCCAACACGCATGACCGTCGAGAAACTCTACGCACTCTTGCAGACCGAACTTCCTGTTGCAGAAGCGATGGTGGGCGATCGGCTTGGTATTCAAGTTGAGCCGCCAGACCATCGCATCGAACGAGTGTTGACTGCATTGGAAGTCACCGACACAGTACTCGACGAAGCATGTCAGCGCGGATGCAACTGCATTGTCACGTTTCATCCTCTCATCTTTGAACCCCTGCAAGCATTGCGCCCCGCTGATCGTGTTGGCCGGTGTGTCATGCGAGCAATCGTTAAGGGAATTGCGATCGTGAGCATTCACACAACGCTCGATGCACATCCAGCGGGCACCAATGCAACACTGGCACAGATGCTGGGCATAGAATGTGAGCGCCCGTTGCTTCCCTCTGCCGAGCGAGCAGGGTACGGGATGGGTGTCGTCGGACGGCTTCGCGAGCCATGCAGCCCCAGTCAATTAGCGCGTCGTGTGGCAGACATGCTGGGGACAACTGTTCGGTACTGCACCGGTGCATCCAGCCAGATCGAGCGCGTTGCCTTGGTAGCTGGAAGCGGCTCTTCGTTGCTTGCTGCTGCACTTGAGAGCGGTGTGGATGCATTTATCACTGCCGACGTCAAATACCACACGTTCCACCGTGCCAGTGGCCAGCTTACGCTTATTGATGCTGGTCATTTCGAGATGGAGCAACACGTCCCCGTGATACTGGCTGGCATACTCCAGCAAATCCTTGCGCACAATGGTTGCTCACTAGACGTTCTCCCGAGCACAACACGTACCTCGCCCGTGCGAACGGAAATTTCCATTACCATTGACATTGACAGTTCCACCATCGCTGTTTCAGAGACCGATGCCCACCAACGTTGAACTTATCGCGCGACTTGCGCACATTGACGAGAAACTCGACGACATGCACGAAGAGCTTGGCGAGCTTCCCAAACAAGTCAAGAAGTTGGAAGACAAACTCCGCCAGCGTCGTCGCTTAGTGGAGGAAACGCAGAAAGCGCTCGAGGAAATCGAGCACTACCGTACAACGATGCGTCTCCGGCTGCAAGAATTCGCCGACAAAGAATCCAAGCTCCAGCAGGTGCAGTTCAGCGGCCAAGTTCGAAACAACCGGGAATTCGACGCTATCACGAAGGAGATCGAGTTCATTCGCAGCGAACGGACGCGCATCGAACAGGAGTTAGCGCAGAGCGAGATCAAGAAGGAAAACTTGCATGGCTTGCTGGAGCGCCAGATGTCGGACTTCGAGGAAGCACGCGCCGAGCTACAGCAACGAGAGGATGAGCTGAGCAGTCTTTCGTCGGAGCAAGATAACGAGTTTCGCGCCCTCCAATCCGAGCGCAAAGCGATCATCGAGCAACTTGCTGCCGATTGGTATGCTGAGTACGAGCGGATTCGCACCTACCATGCCGATGCAGCAGTCTATGTTCACAAAGGTAGCTGCAGCGGTTGTTTCAGCGCAATTCCACCACAAGTGCAAGTCGAAATGCGGAATCAACCCGACCGGATGTTCGTCTGTGAACACTGCGGACGCATCCTCTATCCGGAGCATTATCGAATCGAGGAAGAAGAGTTGATGTAGGAACGGGCGGGAAGTCCGTGCAGCCGCGCTGGTTCTTTCGAGCCAGTGAGGAAAGTCCGGACACCACCACGCAGCGTGCTCGATAACGTCGAGGCGGCAATGCAATCGCCCCGTCGCGATGCAAAGCCGACGGATAGTGCCACAGAAACAATACCGCCCCGACCGCATGTCGGTTGGGGTAAGGGTGAAATGGTGCGGTAAGAGCGCACCGCACACGTGGTGACACGTGTGGCAGGGAAAACCCCACGCGGTGCAAGACCGAGCAGATGCGTTTGTCCTGCGGCGTGGCAGGCGCTTCCTTCTGGGAAGCACGCATCGGGTAGGTCGCACAGGAGCGGCGCAGCAATGCACCCGCCAAGGTTCATGGCTGCAGGCGTGTCCTCACCCCGAGGGGGACCGTCACAGAATCCGGCTTACAGGACTTTTCGCCCGTTCGTTTTTTCAACCATCAACGCCTGGAGCGATGCAATTACCCGACGACCCCATCTTGCGCGAACTTGTCCCGGAGTTTATCATCTCCTGGCGTGCTGATCTAAGCACGACTCTCCCCGCGCTTGTCGCCACACAGGATAGCAACGAACTCTACCGCTTCGGACACACGCTCAAAGGCTCGGCCCGTCAATTCGGCTTTGCGGAACTTGCCGACTGCGGCGCTGAAATTATGGAACTTGCCCGCAGCACCCAGTGGGATGCGCTCGACGAGATCACGCAGCGCATTTCGCAGTATCTTGCCGACATCGAACAGCTTGCTCGAAGCCACAATCTGCCCCTACCCCAAAGTAGTGCCACCAACATGTGAGGTCATCATGCGTGTTGCTGTCATTGTTGTGTCTGTGTGTTCGCTGATGGCGCAGGTGCGTGTGGCAGTTTTACCCATCAAAAACCTCGATGGAAATATGCAACTGCTCACGTACAGCTATGCTATTGCCGATAGTCTCCGTGCGTTGCTTATGCGACACCCTGACCACGGCACGAAGTTCGTCGTCATCCCTGCAGATACAATGGAACAAGCGCTGGCAGAATTCAACCTCGATCCCAGTTCTCCACAGTTTGAGTCTGACCTCTGGAGAGGGATAGCCAAGCTCAACTGTCAGTATGCCATCACTGGTTCGTTTGAAATCACCGGCGGTCGGATGGTGCTCAACCTTTATGCATACGATGTTGCGACCAAACTTGCCGACCAAACGAACACAGCGCGCAATCTGTTCAAAGCGCCAGAAAACATTTTCGACGTGCTACCGGCAGCAGTCAGGAAACTTGTTCCGGCGTTGAAGTAGTCTGCCGCCGCTTCCGTAGTGCTTCCTGACGACGCATGTTGAGGAATTCAACACCGACGGAGAATGCCATCGCGGTGTACACGTAGCCTCGACTGACCTCGACGCCAACGCCATCGAGCACTAGTACAAACCCGACCAAGATCAGGAACGCCAGAGCCAGCATCACCAGCGTTGGATGCCGATTCAAGAAGGTGGCAATCGCAGCACTGCTTGCCACCATCACCACCATTGCAGCGACATTGGCGCTAATCATCACAGCAAGGTGTTGCGACAGTCCCACCGCCGTAATGACCGAGTCGAGCGAGAACACCAAATCCAGCAGCACAATCTGGACTATGACTCCCCCGAAGGACGCAGCCGGACGCTGTTGTTCGCCAAGGACATCAAGCCCTTCAACACGGTGGTGAATTTCCCGTGTCGCTTTCGCAAGCAGGAACAATCCACCCGCCAACAGAACCAGGTCTCTCCCACTGACATCGTGCCCAGCAATGGTGACCAATGGTGCGGTCAGACCGGCTATCCACGCAATGCTCAGGAGCAGTCCAATCCGGAAGATCAGCGCCAACGCCAGTCCCAACGTTCGCGCGCTCTGCCGACGCTCTGCGGGCAATCGCTCGGTGACAATGCTGATGAAGATGATGTTGTCAATGCCAAGGACAATCTCCAACGCCGTTAGGGTAAGGAAACCAATCAGGTGTTCCAGTGTGAACATTTCGCACAATCCATTATCAGTGAACCAATGCCAGAAACGATAGGCGTATTTTCGCGCCGCAAATTGCCGATTCAACGAACAATATGCTCCTATATTTGCCTCAAGACGAGAACTTTCTTGGCCTCGAAGCCGCGCACAGCGATGCAACAGCAGGGATCGTCATTCAACCGCTCCCGTTTGAGCGAACAACCAGCTACGGCAAAGGCACTGCCGATGGACCGCGCGAACTGCTCAAAGCCAGTCACTACGTCGAATTCTACGACGACGAATTCGAGCGAGAGCTGTGTTTTGAGTGCGGCATCGCTACACTGGACCCCCTTCCTCTGAAAAAGCTTTCCATTCCGGAAGCATTGACGCTCATCCACACACGTGCCAGTGCCATCATTGCTGCCAATCGCTTTTGTGTTGGGATTGGCGGAGAACACACCATCAGCGCTCCGCTGATCCGAGCCCATGCTGAGCGTTATGCTGAGCTGAGCGTCCTTCAGTTCGATGCACATGCAGACCTCCGGAATGAATACGACGGAACCCCCTTGTCGCATGCATGCGTGATGGCACGTGTGGCTGAGTTCCTTCCACCAACGCGTATTGTCCAGGTCGGAATTCGTGCATTGTGTCGGGAGGAAGCTGCCTTCATCAAGCGTCACCAAATGGCAACGTTCTTCGCCAGCGGCATTCGGCAAGACAGGTATGGCCAGGATTGGATCAAGCGTCTGGTTGAGTCCCTCACCGGTGAGGTCTATCTGACGTTCGATGTTGATGCACTCGATCCAAGCATTATGCCCGCAACGGGCACACCTGAACCAGAAGGCTTGAGCTATTCGGAATGCATCCGCATTGCTCGCGCAATCGTCGAGAGCGGACGCCGAATTGTTGGCCTCGATGTTGTCGAGCTCGCCCCCATCAAGAAGTTGCACCATCCGAATTTGACTGCTGCACGGTTGGTGTACAAGTTGTTGAACATTGCTTTTTCTCATGCACAACGCCGTACTGCACGACAATCTGCGGGCAACGGTCGAAAACCTCGCCGGACACGCTGAGCTTTCACCGTCGGTGGTGGATGATTTTGCGGACGCATTCTTGACCGCCCTCGAACAGGGTGCTATTCGGGCTGCCGAACCCAGAAGTGATGGCACCTGGCACGTCAATCAATGGGTCAAGCAAGGTATCCTGCTGCTGTTCCGTGCTGGACGACTCCGTTCGATGCCACCACCCTACGAGCATTTTTTCGACAAACACACTCTTCCAGTGCGTATGCTCTCGGCTGAAGATGGCGTGCGACTGGTTCCCGGTGGTTCTGCCATTCGACGTGGCGCATACGTTGCTGCTGGAGTGATTTGCATGCCACCTATGTACATCAACATCGGCGCCTACGTGGACGAAGGAACGATGGTTGATTCGCATGCTCTCGTAGGCACCTGCGCACAAATTGGAAAACGAGTTCACATCAGTGCAGCCGCTCAGATCGGCGGTGTACTCGAACCGGCAAGTGCTCTCCCGGTGATTGTTGAAGACGAGGCCTTCATTGGCGGTAATGCTGGTGTGTACGAAGGTGTCCGAGTGCGTTCGCGTGCGGTGATTGCTGCTGGAGTGGTTCTGACCGCATCAGTGCCTGTATACGATCTGGTTCACGAGCGAATTCTCCGCGGCAGTAGCGACCACCCGCTCGAAATTCCAGCTGGTGCAGTTGTCATCGCTGGCACAAGAACGCTTGCCAGTTCGTCTTTTGCCCGCGAGCACGGTCTGGCAGCATCGTGTGCGCTCATTGTCAAGTACCGCGACGATCGCACCGACGCACGCACCGCGCTGGAAGAAGCTCTTCGGTAGTGTTCGCACAACACGTAGTGCCCTATGTCCATCCACAGTAACATCGCCAAAGTTCGACGCTATGTCCCGCTTGCCCACTACGCGACGGCGGTTGTTATGCTAGCAGCAGCATTTATCAGTGGTGATGGGTTCGAGATGTGGTTTGCTGTTGCCGCACTCTTGTCGGTCATCGCAGGAGTTGGGTTCTATCTGTTCATGCGGCACATCGAGCGCAAACTCGATCCCTATCGGCGATGAAACGACCGCTTTTCCCAAAGCTTCGCGCAGAGCTTTCTATCATTTACCACGCTGATCGTGGCACCATCAGCTTCGAAGACCCGCTTGGGTACGTTCGTCCGGACCTGGAATTTGAGCACACGTTTGCGGCCCTCTTCGAAATGTTCGATGGCTCGCATCGCATTGATCAGCTTCTCGACCGTATTGACCATCCAACCGATAGCAATCAAGCATTGCAGCACCTGTCTGCGTTAGTGCAAATGCTCGATGAAGAGCTGATCCTGGACTCACCTTCCTTTGCTCGTGCCCGCCAGTTCCTCGAGCGTGATTGCATCGAACCGGTCTGCGCAGGCAAAGTGTACCCGGACAACCCAACCGAACTACATGCATTCATCGAGCGCATTCTGGCTTCCTCTCCAGCACGTGCCTACCCACAGTCTGCATGGGCTGCATTCATCCCTCACATTGACTACCGTGTTGCAGCCGAACACTATGCTTACCCGTTCAATGCGATTCGAGAATCCACCTTCGACGTAGTTGTTCACATCGGCACGTCACACTACGGGTGGCAGGACCGCTTTCTGCTGACGACGAAAGACTTCCAAACGCCACTGGGACGGCTCCGCACCGACACGGAACTGGTCGAGGCACTCCGCAAGGAAGTCGGGCTGCCACTTGTCCGAAACGATATTGCCTACCAACACGAACATGCCTTGGAACTTCATCACGTGTTCCTTCAGCATTTGTTCCCGGAACGGAAATACACAGTATTGCCCGTGCTGGTCACATCCTTCCACGATCTGGTGCTCAGCCAGTCGCACCCACGCACGGACGCAAAGTTTGCAGCATTCACCGCAGCGCTCCGGCAGGTGGTTGAACAGAGCGGACGCACGCCGATCGTGCTCGTCAGTGGGGACCTTGCGCACATCGGACGCCGATTCGGTGACCAGTGGGATGCAGCACCAATGCTGGATCAGCTTCGTGGCGAGGACTACCAGGTGCTCGATGCAATCGCCCGGGGTAAGAGTGACGCGCTCTTCCAGACCATTGCTGCAACAAGCGATTGCCGCCGTATCTGTGGGTTTCCGCCTGCGATGACATTTCTGGAAGCATTTCGCCCCGGAACGGGCATTGCTCTCGACTACGGGCAGTGGAACGATCTGCCCACCAAGTCTGCCGTTAGTTTTGGGAGCGTTGCTTGGTACCGCTGAGCTACTCTTCCTCTTCCTCGCGAAAGCGCCCCCCTCGCAGGAGCGTCCCTAGCATGCCGGTGAAATGAGCCGTGCCTGTTCCTTCTTCTTTGGCGATCTTGGAGCAGTTGTGGAGCGCTTCGAGGATGAATTCCATCGCCACCGCTCGAACAGCGCGATCGTCGGTATCGGATGCTAAGTATGTCGCTGCAAGCTCTTCCAACGCAGGGACCGCAGCCAAGCGCGCGTAATATTCCACGAGCGGTTGTTCATCGCCAATCTCGACGGTATTTCCCTGTTCGAAGTACGCAACAATTGGTGCATAGACATCGCGTTCCCCTTGACGGACTTTTGCCAGTGGATCGGGCGCATACCGAAGGAGGAGTTCGCGCACGGCACGACCGACGAGTGCTTTCGCCACCTTCACCATTCCCTCTTGCTCTCCTTCGAAGACTAATTCAATCTTGCCGGTAATCGCCGGCAGGGCGCGCTGCAGGTCGAGAATTCGGACCGCGATGGTTTCCTCACCAGTGAGAATTGCTCGTCGTTCAGCGTTCGAGACGACCAGCTCCATGAGTGCAATAGTCATGCGTGCCGATACACCGGAGGACTGGTCAACATACTCACTCTGGCGCGCCACAAAACCAACCATCTCGATCAGTTCTCGGACAAAGCGTGGAACAACAACCCGCTCTGCGTGCACAATCTGAGCATTCTCCCGCGTGATTGCGATTGCATCGTCGAGTGTGCGCGGGTAGTGGGTCAGGATTTGGGACTCGATGCGGTCCTTGAGTGGCGTCACAATTCGACCGCGACTGGTGTAGTCCTCCGGATTGGCGGTGAACACCATGAGCACATCGAGCGGAAGACGCACCGAAAAGCCTCGAATCTGAATGTCTCGCTCTTGGAGGATGTTGAATAGGGCAACTTGGATGCGTGGCTGCAAATCGGGAAGCTCGTTGATAACGAAGATGCCGCGGTTTGTCCGTGGGATGATCCCAAAGTGCATGGCACCTTCGTCCGAATAGGATAGTCGTCGGACGGCGGCTTTGATCGGATCAATGTCGCCGATCAAATCCGCAACCGTTACATCGGGCGTTGCGAGTTTTTCGCCATAGCGTTCCGAGCGATGCACCCATTCGATCGGCGTAGCATCGCCATCAGCAGCGAGACGCTCGCGTGCATAGCGCGATAACGGTTGGAACGGATCGTCGTTGATTTCCGATCCAGCGACGATGGGGATGTATTCGTCGAGCAGATTGACCAATTGCCGGGCCAGTCGCGTCTTTGCTTGCCCGCGGAGTCCCAGCAAGAGAATATCGTGTCGCGCAAGGAGAGCATTGATCAACTCAGGGAGGACCGTCTCGTCGAACCCGATGATACCGGGGAACAGTTGCTCATGTCGTTGGATCTTGGTAATTAGGTTTTGGCGGATTTCATCTTTGACCGAGCGTGGTCGGTAGCCCGATGCTTTCAATTGTCCGAGGGTAGTTGCTGTTGGCTTCATGGATGGATTCACACTATGACGACTTCTTCTTCCAATTCGACGCCGAATTGCTTCCACACGGCAGCTTTGATCTCAGTTGCCAGCGCGAGGATTTCGGCTGCATCCGCATTGCCATAGTTGACTAACACCAGTGCATGGCGCTCATAGACCCCCGCATCGCCGCGGCGGATTCCTTTGAACCCGCACTGCTCAATGAGCCAACCTGCCGAAAGTTTGACCGCACCGTTTTGAGGATACTGCGGCATTGTCGGATGCTCGGCACGAAGCAGCGCTGCATGCTGCGAAGACACGATGGGATTTTTGAAGAAACTGCCCGCACTTCCGATGGTATCCGGCGGAAGCTTTGCTCGCCGAATGGCTACGACGCTGGCAAAGACCTCTTCGATCGTCGGAGCGGTCCGATTGCCAAGAGCGCGAGCAAGCTCTGCGTACGTAACCGTAGCGGTCGGCCGTTTGTGCAGGGTTAGCCCGATGCTGGTGATCAAAAACCGTCTTTGTAGCTGGCGTTTGAAGATGGAATCGCGGTAATCGAATTGGCACTGCTGGCGATCGAGGCGACGAATTTGCCCGCTAGGGATTTCGACGCCTTCGACCCAGGCACACACATCGGATAACTGCTGCCCATACGCACCTATGTTCTGGATTGGAGCAGCACCCACCGTACCTGGGATAAGCGCCATTGCCTCGATGCCTGCCCAACCGTTGGCTACCGCCCACTGCACGCACTCATGCCAGACATTCCCCGCACCGAGTTCTATGGTGACCGTGTCGGCGCTTTCTACAACGATGCGCCGATCGCGTAGCTCAAGCCGGATAACGTGCTCGATCGGACGCGTCAGGAGTAAATTGCTTCCTCCACCAAGCACAAACCAATCCACCGAATCGGCAAGAACTGTCGCGGCAATTTCGACTACATCATCGAGGTGTTCGGCCTGGTACAAGTACTGCGCACGAGCACCACGTGTACGGAAAGTTGTTAGCGGTTGCAGATCAACATCTGTTCGGACAATCATGGATGAAGCGCTTTCAAGCCAAGGATGGTGGCGTCATCAAGACGGGGAACCTCGTAGATTCCTGCTGGCGCAATAGAGCAAACAAAGATGACCATCGCCAGAATTCCAATCGCCATGCGCTTGCGGTCGAGCGGTTCAGGATCGGCGATCGGTGGATGCTCGATGCCAAACAAAAATCGCGCAAGGATTGCCCACATGAGCCATCCAGACCACCCACTGTATGCCCATGGCGCAACACGTGCGATAGCATCGAGTCCCGGCAGCAACACTTGCTGCAGGATCATCACCACACGATCTGGATGGTCTGCGTGCAAAAAGTCGCGGAGTGCTCCCAACAGCGGACCGACACCGACGATAGCCATGACGATAACAACACCTCGCGCTACTGCGCGCTGGTGCTGACCAATCATTGCGTAGAGCATATGTCCGCCATCGAGCTGACCAATCGGCAACAAATTCAGCGCAGTCACAAAAAGACCGAACCATCCCACACACAGCAGCGGATAGTGGTAGATTTCGTTCATCGGCGGTACAAAAACGCCCTCGGGAACAAGATGCGTCCGCAGGAATGCAAACAGGAGCGTATCGCCGAAGGTCAACCCGTAGGTCGGAATTGCTGGAAGCTGCCGGTACTCTGGATGGATCGTGAAAAGGTATTCCTTCGGTGGAAGTGTCCAAAACCCGACCACAAGCATAATCAAGCAGACGACAAAGCCGGCCAATGGTCCAGCAACGCCAATGTCGAACAGCGCCGCACGTGTTCGGATAGGAGAACGTGTCCGAATAACCGCACCGAGCGTACCAAATGGCATCAGCCAAGGAAGTGGCATTGGGATGTAGTAAGGGAGCGTTGCGGCCACGCCATGCATTCGTGCAGCGATGTAATGTCCGAACTCATGCGCCGAAATGAAGGCAAGCAGCACCACTGCGTAGGTCGTGCCGGCTCCCCAATTTTCGACAGCTGTAAAGTCTCGCCCTGCCCAGGCAGTTCCTGCCATGAGCGCGGAAAAGAACGTCAAGACAAAGAGCACCGCATGCAGAACGTACCGCTGCCGAAATGGTGGGGCTGTTACATCGGATGGTGCAAGGCGCGTATAACCCATTAGCAGTGCTGAGAAGGTGTGTGGGTTGGTTCTGGTCGCATCAAGGGGAACAGAATCACATCGCGAATCGAGGCAGCACCGGTCATTAGCATTGCAAGTCGGTCAATGCCGATACCAAGGCCCGCTGTTGGTGGCATGCCAATCTCGAGTGCTGTCAGGAAATCTTCATCAAGCACCATTGCTTCATCGTCTCCACCAGCGCGCAGACGGGCTTGCTCCTCGAAGCGAGCACGCTGATCGCGCGGATCGTTGAGTTCGCTGAACGCATTGGCAATCTCCATTCCACCAAGGTAGAGTTCAAAGCGCTCGACCAGCGTTGGATCGGTACGATGCCGCTTGGCCAAGGGCGACATCTCAACAGGATAGTCCACCACGAAAGTCGGCTCGATCAGCCGAGGTTGTACCAGCGTGCTAAACAGCTCATCAATCAGTTTGGCTCGGGATGCCGAGGGCGCCACATCCACCGAATGCCGCTTGCAAATACTGAGCAGTTCTTGTTGCGTTTTCTCCGCGACTGGTTCACCAACGGCCTGGCTGATTGCCTCGAGCAGACGAATGCGAGGAAAGGGCTTCCGCAGTGGGATCTGGGTGCCATCAGCTTGCACCAGCGATGCCTGACCGCGCACTTGCTCGGTTACTGTTATCAGCAAATCTTCGACCATATCCATAAGCCAATGGTAGTCCCGATAGGCAACGTAGATCTCCAGAGCAGTAAACTCTGGGTTGTGCATACGGTCAATTCCCTCGTTCCGGAAATTTTTCGAAATTTCATACACCCCTTCGAAGCCACCGACGATGAGACGCTTGAGGTAGAGTTCGTCTGCAATTCGGAGGTAGAGCGGCATATCCAGGGCGTTGTGATGTGTCACGAAGGGTCGGGCTGATGCACCACCGTAGATCGGCTGGAGGACGGGAGTTTCGACTTCCAGCCACCCTCGCTCATCGAAGTAACGGCGGAGAGCGGTAATCATCCGACTGCGTGTGATGAACACCTGCCGCACATGGGGATTGACGATCAGGTCAATGTACCGGCGGCGGTACCGTTGTTCTTTGTCGCTGAAAGCATCGTGGACAATGATATTTCCCTGTTCATCGCGCTCTTCTTTGACCACGGGTAGCGGGCGCAACGATTTGCAGAGCAGCACCAGCGCGCGCGCATGGACGGTCACCTCACCCGTTCGCGTGCGGAAGACAAACCCTCGAACGCCAACAATATCGCCGATATCGAGCAACCGCAGCATTTCGTATTGCTGGGGAAGCTCATCAGCTTTGATGTAGCACTGAATCTTCCCTTGAGCATCTTGGATGTGAAAAAATGTAGCTTTCCCCATCCGACGCAGCGCCATGATCCGTCCGGCAACAGCCACATCGGCCAGTCCACCGGCGTCGTCATCGCGAAAGGTATCGAGAATTTGCCGGGACTGGTGCGTGCGGTCGAAGGTGTAGGGATATGGTTCGACGCCGCGCTTGATAAGCTCCTCGAGCTCTTCGTAGCGGCGTTGTATTTGGTCGTTCTCGAAATCGGTACTCATAGTGCTTGGAAAATAGTCCGCATCGTGGATGCGTGCAAATATACCAGCAACTTTTCAGCGTCCCGTCAATGCTCCAGAAGCTCGTTCGTCCTTCGACGGCGGGTATTACCTTCGAGTTGTTTCGTTATCTCCATGCGAATTGACGTTGTCTGTCCAATCCCCCATGTCATCACCTCGTGCCTGGAAACCGGTATCGTCGGACGAGCGCGTGAGCGCGGACTTGTCCAGATCGCACTGCACAACTTGCACGACTATGCCGATAATCGCTTCGGCCATATTGATGATGAACCATACGGTGGTGGTGCAGGGATGGTCATTCGCTGCGAGCCGGTGTTTGCATGTATTGAGCGCCTGCTTGCCGAACGTCGCTACGACGAGGTGATATACCTGACAGCAGACGGCGAACAATTCACCCAAGCCATTGCCAACAAGCTGTCGCTTGCTGAGTCGTTGATTCTGCTTGCCGGGCGCTACAAGGGCGTTGACCAACGCATTCGCGATGCGCTGGTAACCCGCGAGCTATCCATCGGTGACTATGTTCTCAGTGGCGGCGAATTAGCAGCGGCAGTCGTCATTGATGCAGTGGTGCGATTGCTTCCTGGCGCAATGAGCGACGCCGAAAGTGCGCTCGACGATTCCTTCCAAGATGGCTTGCTTGCAGCACCGGTTTATACACGGCCGGCCGTGTTCCGTGGGATGGAAGTACCCGCAGTTCTCCGCAGCGGCGATCACGATGCAATCCGCAGGTGGCGATTGGAACAAGCACTCCAGCGCACTCGCAGCCGGCGACCAGACCTCCTGTCCCGAACAGATACAGGAAAAGCACCATGACTCCGTACGCTGTTGTATTGCTATCGGGTGGAATGGATTCCTTGGTAACCCTTGCACTGACGCACGCAATGGGGTACCGCCTGGCGGCACTCCATCTCAACTACGGGCAGCGCACCGAGCAGCGCGAGCTTGCTGCCTTCCATGCCATTTGTGACCACTACCAGATCAGCGACCGCTTAGTCGTGGACGTCGCACACTTGGCAGCGATCGGATCGAGCAGTCTGACCGATCCGAGCATCGCTGTCGAACGAGCAAATCTCCATCGCCAGGGCATTCCAAGCAGCTATGTCCCCTTCCGCAACGCGAACATACTCGCTATTGCGACAAGTTGGGCGGAAGTGCTCAGTGCTCGTGCCATCGCAATCGGTGCAGTCGAAGAGGATTCCAGCGGTTATCCTGATTGCCGCGAAGAGTTCTTCCGAGCCTTCGAACGCGTCATTGAACTCGGAACGAAGCCCGACACCCAGATTGCACTCCTGACGCCGGTAATCCATCTTCGCAAAGACGAGATTGTGCGTCGTGGGGCTGAATTGAACGCCCCGTTTCACCTCAGTTGGAGCTGCTATACACGCAACGACATCGCCTGTGGAGAGTGTGATTCTTGCGCACTCCGCTTGCGTGGCTTCCAACGTGCTGGGATCGAAGACCCGCTTCCCTACGCGGTCAAGCCACAGTATGCATAGGTCTTCTGCTCCCACTTTTCCCGACCATACCCAGCACGAGCAGACACTCCACATAGGTTTTCCCTCACTGCTCTACTAGCGCCATTCGGCACTCAACGCATACCAAACCCATACGAAAGGGTGAGTATTTTTGCGCCATCGCTACGCTGGATATGTTCATGCCACCCAAAGCACTTCTTCTGGCTCTAGCCACCATCCATCTGTGGGTGGTGGCAGTGGTAGGTCTGCCAACGGGTTTCATCGAGAATGCTGGTCAATTCCCCCGGCATATTCGTTACTATGCGATCCGGTCAAACGGGATGTTCTACGTTACTGCCCGAGGGTATGGCTACGTGCTGTGGGACACTGCTGGTCGCCAACGGAGTGCTGCATGCCGGCTTGAGATGCGTGCTCTAAGCCGCACGCACGCGAGCCTCGAACCGGATGGAGTTCTTCCGACCGTCCTCAATTTTTACCACGCTCACCACCGCATCGAGGGTGTGCGAATGGTTCTGAGCATCCGTCTTCGTGGGCTTTTCCCCGGTGTTGACGCAATCATTCGCTACACGCCCAGCGGACGAATCAAGTGCGATTACATCCTTTCCCCGGGCGTTGACGCCAGTTGTATCGCATTTCGGATTTCAGGTGCCGTGACTACTATCACCCCCGACGGACGCCTCCAGCACACAACGCCTGTCGGGACAATCACCGAAGCAGCACCGATTGCTTTTCAAGGCACAACCGCGATCCCTGCACGCTACCAGAGTGATGGGCAGATTCTCCGTTTCACCATCGAGGGACCCTACGACCGCAACCGAACGCTCACAATCGATCCCGAAATCGAGTGGTCAACTTTTGCCGGTGGTGGACTTACCGATCAAATTGCCCATGTGCAAACCGACCCTGCTCGAAACATCATCATCCTTGGGCGAACGCAGTCGGCGAATTTCCCTACCAAGTTGGGATATTCCTCGATCCACCGCGGCGACTTTGATGCATGTGTTGCCAAGTATAGCGCCAGTGGCACGCTTCAGTGGGCTACCTACTACGGCGGTTCTCGACGTGAGATTCATAACCTGGACCACTGCGACCTCGTCGTTGATCGCACCGGTTCGATCACGATCACTGGTTGCACCCAAAGCGACGACTTACCCTTGACACCCACCGCATTTCAACGAGCCAAAGGATCGAGCATGCCGACCGGCTATGATCTGTTTCTGGCAAGCTTTAGTCCCAGTGGGCAATTGCTCTGGGCATCCTACTGCGGCGGCAATGACAACGAAGATGCCTTTGGGTTGAGCCTCGATCCATCTGGCAATGTCTATGTTGTCGGCCATACCTCCTCAAGCAACTTTCCAGCCTCGTCCCCTTCGCCAGCAGTGGTCGCCCCCAAGCCAACGACGTCGCAAGATGTCTTTGTGCTCAAGCTTACCGCGCAGCATCAACCGGTGTGGGTGTTCTTTCTGGGCGGCAATGATCTCGAGTATGCCACCGATGTTGTTTGCGATCGAAGTGGCGGGATTTACGTTTGCGGCTACACCCAAAGCGAGAACTTTCCAACGCGGGGAGATCAGATTTACCAACGCATCAAGACCCCCAAGAACGATGGCTACATTTTCAAGCTCGATGGATTAGGGCGGCTGCAATGGTCCACGCTTCTTGGTGGCAACGGGGAAGACTACTGCGCCACAATTGCGATAGACTCCTCCTTCGACCGTCGCATCATCGTCGGTGGCATGACCAGCAGTTCCGATTTATGGTTTCTCGGACGAGAAGGCCGAACACTGGGGGGAAGTAACGATGGATTCATTGCAGCACTCGACATACGAACCGGTGCAGCCGATTGGGTGCAGTACCACGGCGGCACAAGCTACGATGAGCTGACCGCCCTCGCTGTTGACCCGGACAACAATATCATTGCCGTTGGTCGCTCGCTGGGAGGCTATCCGACGCGGAGCGCGCAGCAGCCAACCTACAACGGTGGCGGCGGTGACATGTTCATCGCAAAACTCGGCGCCGACGGCATCACGCAGTGGGCAACGTATGCGGGCGGTTCTGCCCTCGATCGCGCATCCGACGTTGCAATTGATGGGAACACCAACTTCGTCGTCGTTGGATACAGCGCAAGCTCCGATTTTCCGATCATCGGTGATGCCGAGCAACCGACGCTGGGTAATCTGGCAGGTACCGACGATGGCGTCATCATCAAGTTCTGCAACATTGCGATTCCGACCGCCTTTGTATCGGCAACACCTGAATACTGCCAGGGCGAAACCCGGACACTGAGTGCGCTCAACCGTGGTTCGAGCGTGCAGTATGATTCGTACCAATGGGAACTCAACGGTACACCCATCGAAGGTGCTACCAATGCCACGTACGTGATCCCACCCTCGCAGGATTCGGGAACGTATCGCTTCGTTTGCCGTGTGACCAACACTGCCCGCTGCCCGGCCGTGACCGACACGATTATTGTCCGCATCTACGCGCCCCCTCGGATAGCAGCCCGACAATTTGCAGTGTGCACCGGCGACCCCATTCGACTGGATTCAATCACCATCGAAGGGACACCACCTTTTCGCTACCAATGGTCTGGCGATCCGCCACCGGATGATCCAACTGCACCCGCACCCATTGTTCATCCACAACAGACAACCACTTACACACTCCACGTCACCGATGCACATGGATGCAGTGCCGAACGCACATTTCCCGTGGTCGTGCTGCCTATATCGCAACTTGCAGTCACAGTCTTCGGTGAGCGCACCTTCTGCGAGGGTGACTCCGTCGTACTCGAACTGCCCGGCAATATCGGCACGATCGAATGGAACACTGGCGAGCGCAGCCCCCGCATCACTGTCCGCACGACGGGTTTGTACCATGCCCACATTCGCTTACCAAGCGGCTGCGAAGGATACAGCGACACCATTCCAGTGGTCGTTCGCCCCCATCCGCAACCAACAATCACCTTCGACGGCATATTTCTTGCCACGAGCAGCTCGTACGATCGCTACCAATGGTATCTCGATGGTAACCTGCTCCCCGGCGCAACCACGCAGGCGATCGAGCCTCCACGCATCGGCACTTACTGGGTCGAGGTTGATTCACTCGGGTGCAGTGCGACGTCCAACCCGCTCGACATTGCCCTCTCTGCCCAAACGCACATCAGCATCGGCTCGGCAACAGCAGCCATAGGTGAACGCATCGGCATTCCCATCCAATTCACCACGACCCATAGACTCGATCGCTTGGGTGTCAGCCGGCTTCTTCTCCGCATTGGCTACAATGCAACGGTGTTGCAATTACTTCCAACACCTGCGACGGGCATAGAATACACCGGAGTCGAACTCCACGCTGACCGTACAGCAACGGTCACGCTATCCATTTCCTTGCTGGATCGCGATACACTGGCAGTGCTAAATTTTCTGGCTGTCTGGGGCAATGCCGAATCATCGGAGATCGTTGTTGAAGCCGTCGAATGGGGATCTCCTTTGGTTTCCACAACGTGGACTGATGGTCGGGTTCAGCTCCTTGGCTTCTGTCGCGCTGGTGCAACACGGCTATTTGAGGACACGGGAGAATTTGGGATTCGCTCGATTGTGCCACAACCAGCGTCGGAGGGAGCAACCGTCATCATTGGCGCTATCGAGGATGCCGAACACGCACTGGTGCTGCGCAGCATGGATGGTCGCACGCAAACATTGTTCCGGGAGCCACTCAGAGCCGGTACGTACGCTGTAGCGCTCGATCTGTCGGCAGTATCACCAGGGTACTACGTGCTCGAGCTTGGTTCGCTCACGCTCCGGACCTGGACATCCCTTGTGATTGTGCGATGAAAGCTGCTGCGCTTGTGTTGTGTCTGTTGTCGGTTGCGGTATCAAACGCAACAGCGCAACGATTGCGTCTTGGTGCATTCGTCGAAGGTGGATGCGATGTTCATAGCACTGCATTCCAATCGCTGCCGGGTACATTTAGCTGTTCACCAGGATTTGGCACAAGTGTTGGCAGCGGTTTCGGGCTCGGTGCAGTCGCAAGTTTCCAAAGTTGGGCATTTGGATCCACTCGGTTGTTCCGACAGAGTCATCCCGTGGTGCGCATCGGTTATTGGAGCACCGGTGCATCATTTGTTGCAACGGAGCACCAACCTATCCTGCTCGATACGCAGCGTGCGACGGCGACGCTCGAACATCGTGCCGTGGTGGTAATGCCTTCGGCTCGAGTCAATGTTGGTTTGGGAACGCTCGTGGGGGATCTCCCGCTCTACGTTGAACCCACCGTGTGGGCATCCTTTGCATTGCCTGCCCGGTTCGAGCAGGGCGAATACCTTGTCGAACCCGCAAACCGCGGACGCTTCCCTGAAACAGGCACCCGCATGCGCAACACCAGTAGTGGGCGCTTGCAGAGCGTCGAGCCCGTCCAATTCGGTCTTGGCCTTACCAGTGGATGGGAGCTTTCGCTTTCGCCCACGTTCACCCTGCGCCCCGAAGTTGGGATTTCGGTATCGTTGACGAGCGCACTCTCGAGCAACGATTGGCGGATTTTCTCCCTTCGTGCTGGGTTGAGTCTGCATCGGACAATTGTTGCACCAGAATCGGAGCCATCGCAACCAGAACCACCGGCACCAGAGCCAACCCCACCACCGACACTGCCTACACCAGCGGCTAAGCCGACACTCACGCTTCTAGTGCGCTTTGTCACGCGTGACAGTAGCGGGATGCTCATTCCCGTTGAGCGTGTCACGCTGGAAACCTACTACCGCCGCCACATTCGCCCGCTGCTACCCTACGTGTTCTTCGACGAAGGGAGCGCTACCATCCCATCGCGGTACGTCCTGCTCGATTCCATCGGCGTTGCGACGTTCGACGAAGCCGAAATCGCTTCGCTTTCGACGCTTGAGGCATACTACCACCTGCTCAACATCGTTGCAGCCCGACTCCGGAGTCGACCGAATGCCGAACTGACGATCACAGGATGCACCAATAACACGGGTGTTGAAAGTAATCGTCTCGACCTTGCGCGTCAACGAGCAGAACGGGTCCGCACCTACTTACACAAACGGTGGGGCATTGACACGGGACGACTGCACATTGTCGTGCGGAGCTTGCCCGAGCATCCATCGCCGGTCGGTCATCCCGACGGCAACGCCGAAAATGCTCGAGTCGAACTTTCCAGCAATGATGCAGCAATCCTGGATGCAATTGTTGGCATCGAACAGCAGAGCAGAGTGATACCGCCGCGCCTCTATGCTCAGATCGAGGCCGCGCCATCTCAACTGAGTCACTGGGAATGGACGCTGGCTAACAGCGACACAGTGCTGACGCGTCAGAGCGGGAGCGGAGCCATTCCAACGCTCATACCAGTCGCGGTGCAATGGAATCGTCTTGGCAGCACGCGGATCCGTGGTGAGATTGATGGCAGTCTCGAGCGCTACGGCAGCAACGCCCTTACAGCACGCCACCACCAGGACATTGTCGTTGCGTTGCGAAGCGACAGTATCAGCCCACAACGAGAGGTGTTCAGTTTGATCCTGTTCGACTTCGACGACGCAACGATCACACCAGCTCATCAATCGGTGCTTGAACATATCGGTAAGCGCATCCGACCATCGAGCAGGATTACCATCTCTGGCTACACCGATCAACTGGGCGACGCGCTGCACAACCGACGCCTTGCCGAGCGGCGTGCAGTAGCCGTTGCTCGAGCACTCGGAATAACTGATCGCGCCCAAATCCAGGCGATAGGCTCGCAAGTGTTGCTCTATGACAACGCGACACCCGAAGGGCGGTTCTACAGTCGGACGATCGAAGTGGAACTTGAGCATCCACAATGATGGAACTCCACCTTCGACCATGGACAATTGCGCGCCTGTGGCTGCCGCTGGCACTGACATGGGCAATGATGGCTGCCGAAGGTCTGATCCTCCAGAGCGTACTCTCGCGTTTGCCAGCAGCAGCAGCGAACCTTGCCGCATTCGGGGTTGCCATTGGAATTGCGTTTATCGTCGAGTCGCCGATCATCATGCTCTTGAGCGCCAGCACTGCCTACGTCAAAGGTGCTGCTAGCTACCGGGTCGTTCGGCGATTCGCCTTCGGTTTATCGGCAGGTGTAACAGCGGTCATGCTCCTGCTGATGCTACCACCGGTGTACGACGTGCTCGCCGAGAGCGTGCTCGCACTTCCGTCGCATGTTTCAACGACTGTCTATTGGTGCATTGTTGCACTGCTTCCGTGGCCGGGATTGATTGGAGTCCGCCGATTTTACCAAGGGGTAATTATCCGCGCACGCCTGAACACGTACATCGCTGCAGGGACGCTCTTCCGACTGTTCACGATCGTCATCGGTGCATTCGCGATGTACTCTCTGCTTCCGCCCCATTCCAATAGTGCCATTGCAGCGTGTGGGGTGCTTACCTGTGCCGTTGCGCTCGAAACAATTGCCACGCGATGGATGGCACAAACCGCACTCCGTCGCACTCTCGATGAAAACGATCCCAGTAGCTACCGACTTACTACTTCGCAACTGGCACGACTCTACATTCCGCTGGCACTGACCTCGATCGTCGCAATGGGTATTGGACCTGTTCTGACAGCATTCATGACCCGATTCCCCAACGCGATCGAATCATTGGCAGTGTATCCAGTTGTTGATGGTTTTGTGTTTCAGTTCCGAAGCCCACTGTTTGCATACCAAGAAGTGGCGATTTCGCTCTTTGCGGTCTATGGATTTACCGAACGCATGATCAAGCATGTCGGATACTGCATTGCAGCCATTTCGACGGGTGTACTGGCTACTGTTGTGGCTACTCCGCTGGCAGCGATTGTGTATGGTGTGTTCCCGTACCAACTAAGCACGTCGTTGGAACTCTACGCAGTCTATGCAACCGCAATTCTTCTACCGCTACCATTTGCCAGTGCCGTGTACTCGATCGAACGGGCGGTGTTGATTGTCGCAGATCACTCGAAGCTGGTTGCGTATTCGACGTTCATCGAGGCAGGAGTTACGGTTGCGTTCTTGAGTGTTTTGGCACTGATGGAAGTTCGGTTGGCTGGTGTTTTTGCCACCACGTTTGCGATTTCGATAGGCAAGATTGCAGCAGCTACCTACCTTTTGCGAAGCGCTCGGCATTATGGACGTGGCTGACGCATTGCTTGGAGCATCGCAGCAAGCACGTCTCGCAAGGTGGTCGCGCGGATAGGATCGAGCGCAGAAAGCTCCTCAATCTGCCGATTGCAAATATGGAAGGCACCCGATTTGAGCGCAGCTACTCCACAGCGAAATCGTAACTCGGATGAGTTGGGGAAATAGAGCAATCCATCTTCGTAGAGATCGAGTGCCTGATTGAACAGATTCCGTCTTTCGAGCGATGTCCCCAGCGTCAAGTACAGTTCTTCCCCCTTCTCCGGATGCAGGTGGAGAATTCGAGCAATGTGCTGTTTGGCAGCACTGACGCGTCCAATCGCCAACTGCGTTTCTGCCATGGCACTGAGTGCAGCCACGTCGTCTGGTGCTTCAGCCAGTACTTGTTTGAGCGCATAAATCGCTTGGGCATAGTCCCCACGCGATCGCCAGAGCTGGCTACTCAGAACCCAGGCATCGAACAAGTGTTGGTCCCGCTGAAGTGCAAGCGTCAAGCTTTCCAGTGCCCCCTGTTGATCGCCAACCTCCAACAGGCAGCGTGCACGGAGATAGTAGAGTTGCCCGATCTCAGGAGATGCTGCGATCGCTGTTTCGATGTCGTCGAGTGCTCCCTGGACCTGTTTCAATTGAATCCGCAACTGGCAGCGTTCACTGAGCGCAGCAATGTTGGTGGGGTCGAGTTCAATGACACGGGAATATGCCTCGAGAGCTTGGCTGGGATTGTCCATTGCTCGATAGACCCGTGCAAGAGTGAGCCATACCTCTTGGCGAGAGACAACCTGCGTAACAGCTTCGAGCGCACGGGATGCTTCGGCATAGCGAGCGTTTTGATACGCAATGTATCCGCACAAGTAGAGCAACGCAACGTTGTTCGGTTGCTCCTTGAGCGCCTCCACCAGATGCGTTTCCAATGTGGGGAAGGAGGCTCCTTCGGTGAGTGCTGTGACAAGCATCCCGACATCATCCCAGGTCGGCCGAGCACGGAACAGCAATGGTATCAAGCCATGTGCATCGTCCCATTGTTTGGTGGCGACGTACACCGCGAGCAGTTCGCGCACGATCTCGGTTGAATCGGGATTCTGCTCGAGTGCACGGCGCAAGTGCTGGCCCGCCGCCTGGAATTGACCGGCACGGCGTTCCAAGCAGCCAAGTCGGAAATGGGATTCGCCTCGGTCTGGCTGAATGCTCAACGCTTCGCGGTACTGCTGGCGCGCACGCGTGATCTGGCCCAACGCTTCAAAGCAATTCCCCAGCAGGTGGTACACATCGGCGTTCCGTGGTTGGGTTTGCAATCGCAACTCCAGCAATCCGCGAGCTGTGTCCGCATCACCACTGGCGAGGAGAGCTTTCGCAGCATGAATGTGTCCATACGGAAAGTCAGCGTGGATACCGTAGAGCGTGCGGAATGTATCCGCTGCAGCGTTCCATTGCTGCGTTGCATAAGAAACTTCAGCACGTGCGAACAGAACATACGCATCGTTCGTGTATTGTTCTGCGAACTTTCCTACAAGGATTCGAGCATCGCTTTCGCGTCCACTCTGTGCGAGGGCAACAGCCTGCAATACAGCCAAGGGCATTGTGTTTGCTAAGTCACGCGGTATTCGGTCGAACATGTGCTTAAGCTGCTGACTTCGCTCTGCTTCAATCGCATAAACGATAGCGATCTCGTTGGCAGTTGGTGAATCGGGAGCGATGCGCAGTGCAGCTTCTGCTTGCTCGATTGCTTTGTCGAGTTCCCCCCGACGCCAATGATATGCTGCACGGTCGAGAATGTGTGCAACCTTTTCTTTTATTTCGTCGGATGCATTCCAGACAAAGTACACACTCCCATCGTCGGCGCGACGGAAGAAGCGGTCCAAGAGTTTGTGACGCGCAGCCATGCTCGGTAGAGTTCGTGCATCCATTGGAACCAATCTCTGGCAAATTATCGGCAGGCAACTTGCTGCACTTGAACCTGGTGTAGTTTTGCTGCGCCGATTCTGAAGCGGCAGCAACTGATTTCCCGATAGACGATAACGTTCTCACCATGCATTGTACAATTGTTGGCGCTCGGCGAAGTGGGACTGCGGCCGCAATCCTGGCGCAAAAGCTTGGTTTCTCGGTCTTCGTTACCGAATCTGGGCCAGCAGAGTCCTGCCCCGAGGCGATCATTCTTATCAAGAGCGGTATCGATGTCGAATTTGGCGGGCACTCACTCAAGCGTGCGCTCGATACCGATTTGATGATCAGCTCGCCGGGTGTGCCCCCATCGTCGCCAGTGCTCAGCGCAGCACGCCAAGCAGGAATCCCGCTCATCAGCGAATTAGAATTTGCCAGTCGGTATGCCACAGCACCGATTGTCGCTATTACAGGCACAAACGGGAAAACCACAACCACAGCGCTTACGGCTCATCTGCTCCGAGCAGGTGGCTTTGATGCCATTGCCTGCGGTAATATTGGCGTCCCACTTGCCCAGCTTGTCGCAGACGATCTGGACAGACCAGCCTCCGACCGCCGCGTGTACGTGGCTGAAGCAAGTTCCTATCAGCTCGCTCTCTGCGAAACATTCCATCCCCGTGTTGCTGCAATCTTGAACATTACCCCGGACCATCTGCAATACCACGGAACATTCGATGAGTATGTCCGTGCAAAATGGAAGATTTTTCAGCAGCAGACACCATCGGATGTGCTAATTTTGTGCGCCGACGATCCTTATGCAGCAGAGGCATCGCGGCATGCTCGGTCTCGGATTGAATGGTTTAGTGTGCATCCCGTTGCAGCAGGGATGTATGCACGTGCCGACGACCGAAGCATCATCGTTGTCAGCAGCAACACGGAGGTAAAACTGATGTCCTACACCGAGCTCCCCTTGCGCGGTGTGCATAACGTGTACAATTCGATGGCAGCAGCGCTTGCCGCCCGCGCGTTCGAAGTCACCAATGAAAATCTCCGCGACAGCCTGCTATCGTTCACCGGTGTTGAACATCGCCTTGAGCACGTGCGCATCGTCCGCGGTGCCGAATACATCAACGATTCGAAAGCAACCAACATCAACGCCACCTGGTACGCACTCCAAGCCTTCGAACAACCGATCGTGCTGATCCTCGGTGGGCAAGCTGATCAGAACAACTACGCAATGCTCGACGACCTGGTTCGCCAGCGGTGTCGGTGCATCATCTGTTTCGGTGAAGAAGCAGAGACCATCTTCAACCATTTCTGCACGAGCGTCCGCTGTTACCGAACCGCGACGCTGTCAGAAGCTGTCGAGTGCGCTTGGTCGGTCGCTTGTGAAGGCGATATCGTGCTGTTTTCACCTGCCTGCAAGTCGTTTGATCAATTCATGAACTTTGAGCACCGCGGGCAAGTGTTCAAAGAGCTGGTTCATCAGTTACCAGAATGCTAATGCCGCGCGCTCACGGACATAGCGACCGTCCGACGTTAGCGGTAGCAGTGTTGCTGCTTCTGGCAGGGATTACATTTGTCTATTCAGCGAGTGCAGAATTTGCCACCGTCCGTCTGGGCAGCCCCGAACAACTGCTCATCAATCACGCAATCCGAGTCGTCGTTTCGCTTGCGGTAATGCTCATTGTCAGCCGCGTAGATTACCACATCCTTCAACAGCTCAGTCGTCCCTTCCTGGTGCTGAGTGTGGTTTTGCTCCTCTTTGTTCTGGTACAGGGAACGCAAATCAAGGGTGCAATCCGGTGGCTGGATATTGCCGGGTTAAGTTTTCAGCCATCCGAGCTGGCAAAATTTGCGTTACTCTTCCACCTGGCCGTCCGCATGGACCAACTCGACGTCGAGCTCTGGGATTGGAAGAGAGGGTTACTGCCACTGCTGGGTTGGACTGCCGTTGTCTGCGCACCGATCGCGCTCCAGCCAAATATGTCCACTGCACTGTTGGTGTTTATGGTAGCGATGATGCTTTTATTTGTCGGCGGTGCACGGGTTGGTCAACTTGCAATCATCGGTACGGCTGGACTTGTTATCGCCAGTATCTACGCCGTTGGTGCAGAGTATCGCCTCCAGCGTCTTACCGCATACCTTGGGCGCAGCGGCAATACAGCGGAATCTTACCAACTCCAACAAGCACTCATTGGCTACGCACAAGGCGGTATTGTCGGCGTTGGACCTGGGCAGAGCCGTCAACGCGATTTGTTCTTACCTGAATCGTATGGGGACTTCATCGCAGCAATCGTTGGCGAAGAATATGGGTTGATCGGTGTATTGCTCCTCCTGGGGTGTTACGGAACGCTGGTTGTCCGTGGAACAATGATTGCGCGACGAGCTCCTGACAGGTTGGGGTACCTGCTTGCGTGGGCAGTGACCCTGATTGTGGGTTGGTATGCATTGGTCAACATCGCGGTTAGCTGCGGGCTACTCCCGACGACAGGGATTCCCCTTCCCTTGGTCAGCTACGGTGGTAGCAGTATTGTCTTCACCGCAGCTGCGCTTGGGATTCTTCTCAACATCAGCAGACACGGAGGACAGGCGAATGCATCTGCGTAGATTCATCACTACCATCGCTGCACGTGCAAGTGCCCTCCTCATCATCGTAGCCGGAATTCTGCCAGCTCAGCAGCACGTCACGACACCCTCGGCTTGGGAAACCTCAGCGTTGCACCATACGCGGGAGATAACCGACCATGCAGACCACGTTCACCAATTGCTCCGTGCTACGCTTCTGGAGCAGACTCGCCAGCAGCTACGCGCCACCTACCAGCTCGGCGAACTTGTTCCCGGCTCGATTGCATCCTTGCTGGAAGCTGTCCCCCAATTGCACGCTGCGCATCTGGACATTGCCCATGGCCGCTACGACATAGCCCATGCACGCCTTGCAGACTATATCGCCCATCGTCCACTGCTCCCTTACCGTGCTCAGGCGTATTACCTGCGTGGCGTGGCATACTTTGAGCAGGAACGGTACCTGTCGTCGGCACAGTCGTTCGACACCGCAGCCACGCTGGCCCGTAGCCAAACCGATTCAGTCACAAGTCGCCAACTCCGACTGCGTGCTACCTACTGGAAAGCTGTCGCCTACGTGCATCACTCGTCGTACGAGCTTGCTGCATCAACGTTCCGTGACTTGATCGCCGATAGCTCCAGCATTGACGATGCCTACTTGGGATTAGGAACAATCGCGGAATTGATCGGGGACTATAGCCAAGCGCTCCGTTACTATGATAGCGTCCTGGTCTGGTCTCCCAGTGGAAAGCATGCTGCAATCGCGCATGTTCGCGCTGCTCAGCAACTCATCGTGCTGCGGAAGCCTGCACATGCACTGCGCCGACTTGCTGCTGCGCGCGAGCTGTTTGCTGCTACCGCTGATTCAACCCAAACGCCAACGCGAGCACTCATTGAACTCCTCAGCGCCGAAGCACTCAACCAGCTCGGACAGTTTTCCGCTGCTGCCGAGCAGTATCGGGCTCTGCTCACACAACCCTCGCTGACGACAGGCCTGTTGCGGTGGCAAGCCATACTTGGGCTTGGCTGGGCAGAACTCAACCAAGCACATTTCAGTGCCGCCATTGCTGCATACCAAACAGTCATTGACTCAGTCGGGGATGCGCTCTCACCACACCGTGCTCAAGCGCTTCTGTTCCGCGCGATCGCTACCAAACGCAGCGGCGATATTCTTGCTGCCATCGAGTCGCTCGACGCGTTGATTGCCGAGGAATCATTCCCGCTCCGCGCGCAAGCATTGCTGGAACGCGGACAAATCGAATACGAACGTGCCCAGTACGCTACCGCTGCATCGCTGTTCGAACGCGCCTACCGGGCGGCAGCCGATCCTGCAACCATGCTTCGAGCACTTGTCCTTCAGGCTGGATCGCAACTGGCGCAACACCAGTGGGCAGCAACAATCCGCACCTGTACCGACGTGCTCACCTATGCCCATCGCATCAGTCCGACAACCGTCCCGAACATCAACCGCCTAAGTGCCGAGGCATTACTGCTCCGTGGCATCGCGTATGGCAATGAAGCGCGCTATGCCGAATCTATTGCCGATTTGGGAAAGTTTATCGAACAGCAACCACAGCATCCCCGTCGGGACGAAGCACTGCTTTGGCTTGCTGAAAGCTACGAACGTGCGAACATGGTTGACAATGCTGTTGCAGCGCTGGAACAGTTGCTCAACCAGTATCCGAACTCCCCTCGTCGGGAGGATGCACTCTACAATCAGGGGTGGGCGCTGTTCCGACTCCGCCGCTTCGACCAAGCGACAACAATCTTCGATCGCTTGCTCAGCGAATTCCCGCGTTCTCGCTTTGCCCTGGATGTAACGCTTCGCAAAGCGGACATGTTCTACCTGACCAAAAAGTACGCCGATGCTGCCCGACTCTATCGCCAGGTCCTCAAGACGACTCCCACCAGCGACGACGGTGAATATGCGCACTACCAAATTGGTCAATCGCTTTACCGGCTCGGCGACTACAACAACGCAGCCGAGCAATTCCGTCTCTTCGTGCGCAATTTTCCCGAATCAGCCATCGCTGATGATGCTCTCTACAACATCGCCTGGATTCGGATGCTCCAGGGACGCTGGAATGATGCAATCACGATGTTCGAAACGTTGCTCAAAAGCTATCGCAATAGCGAGCTTGCACCACAGGCACGCTTCTACATTGCTCAGTGTACCTACAACAGCGGCCAATACGTCCGCGCCATAGACCTGTACCGGCAGTTTCTTGCCGACTATCCTTCGAGCGGCTTGGCAGGTCAAGCAATTGAAGCGATTCAAGATGCCTACATCAGCTTAGGACAAGATTCGCTCGCTGTCGAAGTTGCCCGGGAATTCATCGAACACAACCCCGCATCGGAACAAAGTGCCCAAGTCATGCTCCGGACGACTGACATCTTCGTTCGCAACCGGGACTTTGCGGCTGCCGTACGCGAGTATGAGCGTTTCCTCGAGCAGTATCCCGACAGCCGCCATACGCCGGAAGCACTCTACGGCTTGCTCAAGAGTCTTCTTGCGCTCGGTAAACACGACCAAGCACGCGCCGTGCTGGAGCGGCTCGAGCGGAAATATCCCGCAAGCGAGTTCACCGAACTTGCGACCATTGATCTTGCTGTTCTGCTGGCACAACAAGCCTATACCCAGCAAGCAGACTCGCTCTTTGCCGCAATTATGCAGCGCTACCCATCAACGCAAAGCTTTGCTCGTGCTGCTTTCGAGCGTGCACGTATTGCGCTCAGTCGTGGCGACACAGGTGCAGCACTTGCGCTCTGGCGCACAGCGACCACCGGCACTGGGGAGTATGCTTTTCAGTCGTTCTATCGCCTAGGAATGTGGTATCGCCAACGCAATGCTGCCGATAGTGCCCGTGCGATGTTCCGTCCCTTGGTCACCTATGCGGACAATGCCCCACTGGCAGCAGAAGCCGCCTACCGGATTGCCGAACTTTGGCAGCGAGAGGGTAACTGCACCGCCGCACAGGATACCTTTGCAATTGTGCTCGATCGCTACGAGGGCGTTGAAGATTGGTACACCCTCTCTCTGCTCGGTCTTGCCGAGTGTGCCGAATCCTTGGGCAACATCACCAAAGCACGCGAACTTTACCAAACGCTCATGATACTGCGGCCTGACGATGATTTTGGCCGCACTGCTGCAGCTCGACGACGACGATTGGAGAAAATGCGATGAAACCTGCTGTGCTCCTTTTCGCTCTTGTGCCTACGCTGCTGCTTGCGCAACAAGGCACGCAGCCGCAACCAGGCGAACCAATTGACTTCATGACCATTGTCATTGAGGGGAAGGAAACGCTCAACTTGCCGAAGAGTCTCCTCAAAGTTGCACCGCAGTTACCAGCTCCGTACGACAGTGTCGCGCTCGATAGCATCAACCCGCTGGAAAAGGTGCCACTGTTTCGGAGCTCACCACCGGAACAACCCCGACACATTGTGCTGCAATCAAACGACAAACTAACGCTGGAGGCAAGCGCAGGACTGTATGGTTTTGCAACCATTGCTGGACACCTGCAAACGCCTGTTGCACACTACACGCTCGACCTGGATGCCCTGCTCGATCGGGGTGGCGACTACGTTCCCAATGCAGACTACCTTCGCACGCGATTGCATGCAATCACGCGTACCGCGTATCAAACTTCTGCTGATCAGCCATACACGGTCAACAGCGGCGAATTCTTGTTCGACCACCATCGTTACCAACTCTTCGCACAAGCGACGGCACCGCAACGATCGCTGCGCAGGCTCTCCCTTGCAATCGCTCAACAGGGCACACTGGGGGAGCGCAGTTTCAACGCAACGCTTGGCATCCGTAATACACACCTGACTCACACCGATTCGATAAGCACCGACGAAAGTGAGCTGGGCGGAACAGTGCGCGTTGATGCCCTCCACCTTGATGAGCAACGTATCGAAGCAATGGCGGACCTTAGCTATCGTAACTACCGCGGTACAGCGCTCCATTTCCACACCATCGGCCTGATCGGACACCGCGACGATAGCACGCTAGCTCTCCGTGCAACCTTGGCAGCACAGATCGCGACCACCTCGTGGCGCTCGACCGAATTTTCACCGCGCGTCGAAATCGGTGCAACCTGGAGAACCTTCGAATCACTCTGGCTTGATGCCTCGCTCAGCACTGGCATGGAAGTGGTCCGGTTCGCCGAACTTTCGGCCGAGTCCCTGTACATTACCGACACTGCTGCAATCGGTGTTCGTCGAGCATCGTACCGAGTCGGCATTACGGCTACTTACGCTCCAACGGACGCATTCATGGTCGAGCTATCGGCAGCCATGGCATCGTTCGCTGATGCTCCTTTTCTCGAAACGCTACCGGATGCAACAATGGCACCGTTCTACGCTGCTCAACTGGTTCGATCGGCGGATTTGCGTTTTCAATACATCCCAGCTTCGAGCAACCATATTGCCGCCACCGTCCATCTTCGGGATGCTCAGTTCAGCGATGGGTCGCGCGTTCCATACCAACCAATTCTTCGAGCAACGGTCGAGTACGGACGCGCCATTAGTGATCGGCTCATTGGGAGCGTGCAATGCGGGTATGTTTCTACTCGGTTGCCCGCGCGGAGCAGTACAAGTTCTCTCGGTGGCTTTTTCCTCCTCGGCGCCCACGTCGAGTATCAACTCAGTCCCATGATCGCAATCACGGCAACGTTCGATAATCTTCTCGGGAGCATCTATGAACGATGGCTTGGGTATCGCGAACGTGGTAGTTTTGTCGGGATTGGTGCCATAGTCCGCCTATAGCCGACTGCAACCATGGACGAGCGCACACAAGAACATTTGCTCACGCTGGCTGCCGAGTATGGAATCCCCGGCACTGATTCGACGCACTTTGCGCTCGACACTCTCGATCGGTATCCCGGCCCACTCCCATTCGATCTGGCACCTGTATCGAATAACCCAGCTGACGCTTCCACTCATCTCGATCCAGACCTTGTTGCAGCAATCGTCAGCGATCTGGAGCGAGCACGTACTGCACCTTCCGCAGATGATTCCTTAGAGCGTTTGGCGCAGCAGCTCGATTCGCTCAGCATTCCACCGCCATCTGCGAGCACACCACTTACACCAGAAGAACCTGGCAGTGCAATTCCTCCGTCGAGCGATGAACCAATCGAGCCGGAACCAGAGCATGCTGAAGCATCATCCGATAGCGAACCAGAGCCGCCGCCAGTGCGTCGCCGCTCGGTTGGACGTCTGGTGGTATTGATCGTGCTTTGCCTGCTTGTGGTCACTGGTGCGGTGCTGTTTTTCATGTCCCGATCGTCTCATCACTCACCGGCAACATTCCGGGCTGATACAACAACAGCAGGAATTCAGCCAACACCCGAGCCAGCAGCACAAACGACGCCCCCACCAGCATCGCTGGATACGCTCTCTGGCCCCGAACAAATTGTAGCCGTTGAGCATGAGTCCACAACCGTTCGTGAACGCTCAGTACCAGCGACACCGTCCGACACGACCGCGCGTCTTGAGCGACCGAGTCGCCGAGCAGCAGCGGCACGCTCGCGTGAACCTCGTGAACCTGATGTGACTATTGTATCGCCCCCATCTCTCCCGCCGCCCCCTTCCACGGGCACATTTACCATCCAAGTATGTTCTTCGCCATCGTATGCGGAGGCAATGCGCTGGAAGACTTTCATTGAGGAACGGGGCAACCATACGGCTACCATCGTACGCTATCGCATGCGTGAACAGACGTACTACCGCGTACGCGTAGGCACCTTTCACACTGCTGACCAAGCACGCGAAGCTGCTATGGAGCTTGGGCTCAACCCGGCTGCAGTCTGGATCGTCCGGATTGAATAGGCGCAATATTTTTTCTGCAGGAGCGTACTCAAGTGCCGATGAAACGGTCATACCACCCACCATCTGGATTCGAACTGCGGCTGCGTATTCCGTGGGATTCGAATACTGCCAAAGGCTTTGCTGCTGCACTGCTTCTCTTGGTACTCTTGGCGTTGCTAGTGGATATGCTCCCTGCGCCGTCACCCCAGCCGTCGACGCTTCCCTACGACGTACTCGCAACCATCACACTTGGTCCTGGCGACGGTAGCGGGCAGAGTAAAGGCAATCTCACACTCGAAGGCGCCCGACTCCGCGCACCCCGCGTCGCACAGCCCCTTGCGGATGCAGAGCGGGCATCCGTCCGGTCACACATGCCCCGCACGACCAAACAACGATCGAACACCGAGGGCGGCAAGTTCGTCCCCGTCACCAGTGATCGTCGTCGCGAGCGCTCCACGCCACGCGATACTGCATCTGCTCGGGACCATTCGACTGGTTCTGCGACACAAACCAGCGGCGATCGCGATGGCACAATAAGTGGTAGCGGACGCGGCACTAAAGGCAGTGGCAGTGGTGCTGGTCTTGGCTATGGCGATATCGAATGGGGTGGTGGTGGAAGCGCCATTGTCGTTCGGAAGGTAATCCCAAGTGCTCCCGATGGTCTTTTGCGCTCTACCATTGTCAAGCTGCGATTTGTTGTCTCACCCGACGGCGATGTCATAGACGTCCGCCCACTGGTTCGAGGCGTTCCCGAAGCTGAAAGTGCAGCCATCCGCGCATTGCGGCAATGGCGTTTCCGACCACTCAGGACGGACAGTCCTGTGGTGGGCATCATTACCTTCCGCTTCGACGTCAACTGATGGGAGCCCATCCTTCGCGCGTCCGTCAGTACGCCTCCATGAGCATGACGCTCCTGCTCGGGCAGCTCATTTACTACGCCGTGTACTTCTGGGGCATACGCATCATATTGAGCACACTGCCGAAGGAAGAAAACGGGATCGTAACACTAGTCCAGCAGTGGTCAATGACAGTGTTCTCGATCCTACTCATGACCGGATACAACACTTTCCTTGTCCACCAACTTCGCACCGAACACACCCAGCGTCAACTCTATTCGACGGTCGTCTGGTTGCGTGCAGGACTTGGTATTCTTGGTGCATTGGGTCTTTCAGTCGCCTTGACCGTCCTTGCTGGGATTCATCCAGCAGTAACATTGATCGGTGCGACGGCAGTACTGCTCTTGGCAAGCAGCAATACCCTCCGCACGACGCTGGAACTGCATCTCCAAGCACAAATGCGCTTTGCAACAATTGTGCTGCTCAGTATCCTCGATAGCATCCTGATTGTGCTGTTGCTATGGTGGAATCAGTCCTGCTTGAACGCATTGACAATTTTCGCCATTCAAGCCCTCGGTACATTGCCCAGCTTTATCACACTCCTTGTGATTGCATGGCGGCAGAATGCGCTCAAGCTCTCCTTCGATCGAAGTGCGCTGGACATCCTCTTCCGCCATGCAACACCATTGAGCTTAGTGACCGTTTTCATCTACACGCACACTATTGTTGACATTACGCTCTTGGCGTTTCTCAGCGGCAAAGCATCGGTTGGGATACTTGGTGCCACAAACTATGCAACCGTTCCACTCTCGGTCCTGCAGGGGGTGCTCTGGACACCATTGATTCCACTGCTAAGTCAAGCAATCGGTGAGAATCTGCATGCTGCACGCCCACTGTTGGTGCGTGCCGTTCGCCTGGTGCCTTTCTTGATCGGATTCGTCGGAAGCATCCTTGCTGCTGCTGCTCCGCTGGTCATTACCTTGCTCACACGGGGAACCTATCGCGACCACACGGTCGAATTTCTGCTGCAACTCTGGGTGTTTGGATTTGCGGCAATTCTGTTTGCCGTCCAGCACTATGGAATCCTGTTGTCCCAGTACCGCATCGCACTTGCTGCAACGAGCGGTTTAGTCATTGGATCGTTCCTGTTCGATTGGTGGCTTATTGGAGCATGGGCAACGGTGGGATTGTTGCTGGCGAAACTGCTGTCGCATATCCTGGCATGCATAATTGCGGCGGTGATGTTCGTTCGCAGTGAATTTCCCGAGATTGGTCGAGAAATCGGGCGGCTTCTTCTGTGGATGAGTGCGGGGGGCGCTGTCGTTGGCGGTGCCTATGGTTTGCTTCCGACCGCGATGTTGGGACGCGGCTTCGCGATTAGCGTGGGTATCCTCGGGATGGCAGTAGCAATTAGGGTTGTCGATTGGGACGATCGAGCGCTTGTGCTGCGAATACTGCGCCGTCAGGCTTCGTCGCCGTAGCGCTCAAGCGAGAAGTGCTGTCCTAAGTAGAGCCGACGCACGTCGGGATTGGATGCGATTTCTTCTGGGGTCCCTGCGCAGAATACTCTCCCTTCGATGAGGATGTACGCACGGTCAGTGATGGAGAGGGTCTCGTGGACGTTGTGGTCGGTGATGAGGACGCCGATGTTCCGCTCTTTGAGTCGCTCAACCATGCCCATGATGTCCTCGACGGCAATAGGATCAATGCCAGCGAAGGGTTCATCGAGCAACACAAAGCGAGGATTCGCGGCAAGAGCGCGAGCAATTTCGGTGCGTCGCCGTTCACCACCGGAGAGCATATAACCCTTGCTTTTGCGGATATGTGCGATGCCGAATTCCTCCAAAAGCTGCTCGAGCCGCTGGTGTCGTTCCTGGCGGCTCAGCGGTTGGAGTTGCAGAACTGCAAGAATATTTTGCTCCACTGTCAGACGCCGGAAGATCGAGGCTTCCTGAGGCAGGTATGCAATGCCCATGCGAGCACGCTTGTACATTGGGGCATGGGTAATGTCTTGCCCATCGAGGAGGACGCGCCCTCCATCAGGACGCACCATGCCAACGATCATGTAGAACGATGTCGTTTTTCCTGCGCCGTTGGGTCCGAGTAAGCCGACGCATTCCCCCTGTCGGACTGCATAACTTGCCCCGTGTACCACTCTCCGTTTTTTGTACACCTTCACCAGATCGTGCGCCTCGAGGATACTGCGTGTTTCCATCGGCGATTACCGGCGTCGCTCAAGCGTCAGCGTTTTCGTCAAGAGTTTCCCATCGCGCTCGATGACGACACGGAGCGACTGACCAACAACGCCATCATTGATTGCCACGTCGAGATCGTCCCGCGAATGAATCAGTGTGCCGTCAATCTCGACGAGAATATCGCCAGGTTCAATGCCAGCTTTCTCGGCTGGAGACCGGCGCTCCACCTGCGTAACGATGATCCCATCTTCACGATCGGTGCGGTAGGCGCGGCGGTAATCTTCGTTCAAAAAGTCCACAGTCAAGCCGGTGTAGAAATTCCGGTCAAGCGTTTTTCCGTCGCGGAGAAGATTGACAATGCGCTTGACACGGTTGATAGGAATGGCAAAACCAATACCTATCGAGCCTGCTCCTTGGTAGGAAGTTGCAGTCGAAAAAATGATCGTGTTGACACCGATGACATCCCCATCCGCATTGAGCAGTGGACCACCAGAATTTCCAGAACTGATCGCCGCGTCGGTCTGGATCATACCGCGATAAATACGCTTCCCGTTCGGGACATACGATGCTGGCTCGACAAGGTTCACACCAACATTGCTCACAACGCCCACCGTAAGCGTTGGTTTTGCATTCCGGTCGAAAAGACCAAACGGATTCCCAAATGCAATCGCCCATTCGCCCACCATGACATCATCGGAATTACCCAGGCGAAGGTAAGGTAAATTCTTTCCCTCGATTTTGAGTAACGCCACGTCAGTGACTGGATCGCTGCCGATAATCTCGGCGTTGTACTTTTTGCCTCCAGCGGTAGTAACAACAATCTTGGTTGCTCGACCAGCAACGTGATCGTTGGTGATAATGTAACCATCGGGTGAAATCAAGAAGCCCGAACCCAAGGACCGAATCTGCTGCCGCTGGCGAAACTGGGGGAAACCGCGGAAGAAGTAGCGGAAGAACGGATCATCCATGAACATGTCTCCGAACGGGTTTGCCACGACTTCGCGCTCTTCGATGACGTTGATACCCACGATTGCCGGCGAGCATCGTTTGGCAACCTCGGTGATGACCGTCTGCCGCGATCCTGTGATAGCGGTGTTTGCAGCCGCGGTCGTACTTTTCGATTGTGTTTCTTCGTAGATCGGACGCTCACTCGACCGATGCGCATTGCAACTGCTGATGATCGCAAATGCAAGGCTAATTGCGAGTGCAGCAGTGAGAGCAATTTTTCGCATACAGGAACTCCGTGTACCAGTGGCACTCAAACGAACGGGCTTGCAAGTTTATTGTCATTGGCACCGCTCGGTGATCCATTGCCCGATGCGTGACGTTACACTATCGGGAATCCAATGTTCACCATCAAACTCGAACAATGTGTAGTTGACACCGGCACGCCGATAGAGTTCGGCAATCAACCACCCTGTTTGGATCGGTACAATGGGATCCTGGCGACCGTGGACATGGAGCACTTCGATCCCATACCGGCGGAGATTCTCCAAGCGCTCGGTAATACCACCCCACGCGTAATAGCTCGGCGCCAGGAGAACTGCCGCACGGATCCGATCGGGATAGCGCGTTGCTAACACCTGGGCGTAGAATCCACCCTGTGAGAATCCGACCACGATCGGAAGTGATCCTTTTACAATCGGCAAGGTGCGTTCTGCATCGTCGAGCACTGTGCGGTACCACTGCGCCGATAGCTCAACAATGGTAGGATTCATCGAATCGGGCGCTGGGAGGTCCTCACCCGCGGCTGACAGGCGCAAGCGTCCCTGTGCGATTGTTTCCGCCACCTTGACGTATGGCGCTTCCGGGCACACGATAATTGCGCGTTGGAGGTCCAGCGCCTTTGCCCAACGAAGCATCATAAGCGGTTCGTTTCCGTTGCCATGGAGTAGCAGCACCAGATGGTAGCGCTGGAGAGGATCGTAACCTGGAGGAAACAACACGCGATAGCGTCCGATGCGCTCTTGACGTGCATAGCGAATCGGATAGGATGCCAGTTCGGTTGCATTGCGCTCGATCCGGAGGCGGATCAAGCGACCCTGCGGAGTGCGGAGGATGGACGCCAGGAGGGTGTCTTGTTCAATAGCGGCGAGACTGCTCAACCCAGCAGATGCAGCGCTCGAGAGCGTTTCCTGTGCGTCGGACCATGCGCCACGACTGGCAAGAAGCCGAGCCAGTGAAACCAATGCCGTTGTATCACGTGGATTGGCAGCCGTCCAAAGGCGGTAGTATGCCACTGCCGAATCGGCATTCCCCTGTTTGAGGAAGTAATCGGCACGCTCACGAGCAGTGCTGGTCGAAACAAGCGGCTGCGGTATGCGCTGAGCCTGTTGCGCTGCCAACGGGCAGAACAAGATCAGCATACCCAGTGCCCGGAACAGGAGTCGAACCTGCACGTCCTTACGGACACTACACCCTGAATGTAGCGCGTCTGCCAATTCCGCCATCCGGGCAACCATCATGCGGAGAGGGTGGGATTCGAACCCACGAGGCCCGTTGCCGGACCTAACGGTTTTCGAGACCGCCCGATTCAGCCACTCTCGCACCTCTCCACTGCGATGCAAAAATACGAGCCACCCGACCACCATCAGTGCAGTATCTCCCAATGCAGTTGACGCCGAAGCGTTGCAACCAAGCGTTCGTAGAGTTGCTGCTGCTTGATCGAGATGGCAAAATTTTCCAGTTCCTTGTAGTCGTTGTCGAGCGTTGGCTTATGGGGTGGGATGGTTCGCTTTTTCCACAGAATGTGGAAGCCCTGCTTGGTCGGATTTGTCGAGTACGGGAGCGGTTGGGTAATCTGCCCATCTGCTAAGCTATCGAGCAGTTGCGCCAGGCTCGGTTCTAAGGTTGATGCTGCAAGTCTGCCCAATGCACCACCAAAGCCGCGCGTGTCCTGCTCGTCGGAGTACTGCCGCGCCGCTTCTTCGAAGGAAAGCTCGCCAGTGAGTATGCGCGCGCGGAGGTTTTCCAACTCGGTTCGAACGCGCTCTTGGTCGCTCTCCTGACGCGGTATGCTGATGAGGATGTGACGAACATGAATCTGGTCAACGGTGCGCTCGATCATCTGCACAATGTGATAGCCGAATGGTGTTTCGATCGGCATAGAAATTTCACCGTTCTGCAGCTTCTTGCATGCAGAACAGAACTCCGGCACAAAGTCGTTACAGTTGCGCATGCCTAAGTCGCCACACGATGAGCGTGTGTTCGGATCTTCGGAAGTCCGAGCAGCAACGACGCAGAAATCCTCACCGCGCAGGATTGAATCGCGAATGGCTCTGGCCCGTGTGGCAGCAGCTTGACGAGCATCCTGCGTCGGTGTTACGTAGCGCACAATATGGTAGAGCTCGTATTGCTTACTGATAACCGGCAACGAGTCCCGATACAGTTGGTAAAATTCTTCGACTTCGCGCGGAGTGACCTTGACATCCCCAAGTTTGAGCATACGATACCGTTCGGTGAGCAAGCGTTTGCGAATCTCTTCCCGCCCATCCCGCCGAATCTTCCACATCGGCATTTGATAGATGTTTTCCAGCCGCTCTTCAGACCCGACTTGGCGAATGAGCTGCTGGATCGTTGCCTCCAGTTGTAGGTTGACTTCTTCATCGCTCACCGTGATGCTATCCAACTGTGCTTGGACGTACATAAGCCGGTCGTTGATGAGTGCATCGAGCACACGTTGTCGGATCGCTGGATCGGTTGGTTTGACCGTGGGATTCTGTTGAGCAAGAAGCAGCAGTTGCGCATCCACTTCGCTTTTGAGGATTGGCTCGCCCCCAGCAATAGCTTCGACGCGATCGAGGACGTCCCCTTCGCGAATCGACGGTTGCTGTGCTGCGGCCAGCACCGACAAAGCCACTAATGATGCCAACAATCGCATCACTTGCGGAAGAGCTTGTTGATCGTCGCCATCCGATACTCAACAGGGAATCGCTTACGTAATTGTCCGAGCCACTGTTCGGTGAGTATGCGCTGCTTGATTTCCTGTACTGCTGCGGCAAGGTCGGGTATGGCTTCCTCGAAGGTTTTCTGTCGCGGTGGAAAGACTGCATTGACCCGGATGATGCTGTATCCGTTTTCGAACTTGAGCGGACCGAGTACTTGTCCCGCATGAGGACTCGACTGTTCTACCAATGCTGCAATTTTCGACGTGCGAGGCGTCACCTTCCCCCAGTGTCCATTTTTCTCACGGTAACCGGCACGTTGCGTGAACTCAGCAGCAAGTTTTTCGAACTCCTCTTGAGTTGTCGTCTGATCGGCACGTTTTCGAAGCTCGGTTGCCATGCTATCGTTGAGCACAAAAATTTCGCTCAGGTCGTAGGTAAGCTCAGTACGATAGCGTGTTTGGGTTGTGTCCCAATACACACGCGCCAGTGTGGTATCGAACTTGAGTTTGGACCACACTTCTTGGTCTTCGACCTTGAACAGCAGAATGCCATCGCGAAACTCGCGGACAAGGCGCGCAAAGTCAGGATACTCGCGGTCCAGGTGTGCGGTCAAGCGCGTAATGATCATCGGATCAGTGATTTTGTTGAGCGCGGTGGTCAATCCCTGGTGGTTGAGTGTGTAGGGTTCACGGCGAGCCTTGAGCGAATCAATGAAGGCCCCGACCGTCAATCCATCATGTGTGCCGAGTGAGTAGAGGACCTCTGCCCGCAGCGACGCACTCACCGATGCATCCCAGGCACTATCACGTGTGGTACGGGATGGATTGACCACAGTGCGCAACGCTGCCAGTACCGATTCGCGGAGCATCCACCCAGCACGCTGCTTTTCGGCATCGAGGAAGGCGCGCTTGTCGTCCTCGAAATTGTAGCGCCGATAGAGCCGGCGAACGGCTTCCCGCTCTTCGTTTGGATTGTAGCTCTTGGTCGAGTCCCGCCGAATCAAATGCACTCCATAGACGGTGCGCGCAATGCCCACTTGTCCATCACGGAGCGAAAAGAGCACCTCCTCAAACTGTGGCAGCAAGCGACGATTATCCGATTCAAAGCCAAGCGAGCGGCAATAGTAGCTCCCGCCACCGAGCACGCCGCCATTGTTCGCAGAGGACTTATCGCTGGAGAAGCGGCGTGCAGCCTCGGCAAATTGCTCAGCGGCGCCATGCTCAAGTGCCTTGAGCAAACTATCGGCACGACGCTCGACGGCAAGTGAATCGAATTCCTCGGTCGGTGTAAGGAGAATATGCCGCACACGGACCATCTCCCGCGGTCTTTTGTCCAAAAGCTTCGCAAGAATGTACACAAAGCGGGTCCGAATTGGGTGCGGATAAACTTCACCCGGCTTCAAGGAGAACACAGCATCTTCGAGCGGGCGAACCACACCCGACAACGCTGTAATGTACGGCAGCACTCCGCCGTTGCGGCCGGTTTCCTTATCGTCGGAGGAATCTTTGGCAACCTGCTCGAATTGTGTTCCCGATTGTACCAACCGCAAACAGGCCTGTGCTTTTGCGTAGGCAGCAGTCGTATCGGCATTTTCCCCCTGCGGAATGGTCACCACAATAACGGCAGGCTTGACTTCGTATGCGCGGCGCTCCAATGCACGCTCGACGTTGGGTTCGATGATGCGTTTTTCGTAGAGGTACGTTTCTGCCACCAATCGGCGATTAGCAGCGACCTCCGCCAAAATGCTGGAGTCTTTGTCGTAGCCACGGCTAATAGCATCGAGCACCTTGAGGCGGTAGTTCGTGTACAATCGCAAAAATTCCAGCACCGTATCCCGCGGCAGCGATACCAGTGAGCGAGTTCCCCGATTCGAATTGCGCAAGTAAGTTGCTTCGATGTCCTCGTAGGTTACCACTTCCGGACCGACCCGCGCAAGAATTGTCGTCGGTGCTGGAGCAGATGGTGTTGGTGCGGGACCGCGAGCTTTCGCTCGTGATGGTTGAGCGTAAACGACACCTATCGAGAGGATAACGGCAAGAGTAGCGATTGCATGTGCACGCATGATGCAATGACGCAATGGTAAAAAATTCGCCGAACAAAACGCAAAATTAGCGGGAACCAGCAGTATCGGCTGCCTGCTGCTCGATTAGGTCGTGTGCTAGACGCACAATATCACCGGCCCCCATTGTGATAAGCACATCTCCCGGACGCAGCACCTGGTCGAGCAAACGGCAGACATCGGCGCGGGTTGGCGCAAAAAATGCCCTTGAATGCCGATGCTGCAATCGCACAAGGATTGTTTCTCCACTGATGCCGTCGAGCGGGGCTTCGCGTGCTGCGTAAACGTCAGTGACAATCGCAAGATCCGCCTGCGCCAATTCATCAGCAAATGCATCTGCAAAATCGCGCGTTCGTGTGTAGGTGTGTGGTTGGAAAACGACGATGATTCGCCTTCCCGGAAAGCGTTCCCGTGCTGTTCGAAGCGTTGCACGAACTTCCGTTGGATGGTGTGCATAATCGTCAACAACGGTTGCGCCTCGGTACTGACCCAGAATTTGGAAACGGCGAATGACTCCACGAAAGGTCTTCAGGGCTTGGTGGATTGTCGCATAGGGCACGTCCAATTCCAACCCCACCGCAACTGCTGCCAGGGCGTTAGCGACATTATGAGCACCGGGTATATGCATGGTCAGCGGTCCGAGGGTATTTCCGTGCCAGAGAACGGTAGCAACGACGCCTGTGTCGGTGTATCGAAGATCGGTCGCGCGCAACATGCAACCTTGGCCGAAACCATAGGTGACCACTCGATGCGGCACGCGTGCTGCAAGACGCATGCAACCGGGATCATCACCACAGATGATCAGCGCACCGAGTAGCGAAACTCGCTGTGCAAACTCGAAGAATGCGTGCTCGACTGCATCGAATGAGCCGTAGATGTCCAGGTGCTCAGCTTCGATGTTGGTGATGACTGCAATCGTTGGTGTTAGCTGCAGGAAAGAGCGGTCGTACTCGTCGGCTTCGACGACGAACCATTGACCAGCTCCGACACGCGCATTCGATCCGCCGAAATCACGAAGCCGACCGCCGACAATCACCGTCGGATCGAACCCGGCTTCGATCAGGACGCGACCGCAGAGCGAAGTAGTTGTTGTTTTGCCGTGGGTTCCAGCAATTGCAAGGGATTTGCCCAGCCGTGTAACGTGTGCCAGCAACTCGGCGCGGCGCACCAAGGGAATACCGCGTCGCAGTGCCTCGAGTGTTTCTGGGTTTGTTCCAGGGTTGATTGCACTGGAGTACACCACCAGATCAGCTCCATCAACGTGGCTGGCAGCATGACCAATTGCAACCGATATTCCACGAACGCAGAGAAGGCGGGTATTGTCCGACTCAGCAGTATCCGAGCCGCTCACCTCGAATCCACGAGCACGGACCACTTCTGCAAGCCCGCTCATGCCAATTCCACCAATGCCAACAAAGTGTATGCGCTTCACTGCTCGAATGCCTATGAGGTTCGACCGAAACGGCGATCGAGTTCGCGAAGCGCAAAGTGGATCATGACCGGACGCCCGTGCGGACACACTTCCGGCGTTCGGCAGCGGAACAGGTCCTCGACTAATCGCCGCATTTCAGCGACGCTGAGCGGATCACCTGCTTTGATTGCCGCGCGACATCCGTAGGATGCTGCAAGGTTATCTCGCGCTGATGCTGGTCGGATCGTTTGATACTCTGCGTATTGCTCCAGCACCTCGCGCAGTGATGTGGCTTCCTCTCCTGGACGAATCTCGGTTGGCACTGCGCGAATCTCGACGGTGGCACGATCTTCATGCAAGCAGCAATCGTATCCAAGCCGCTGTAGGTCTTCAGCAAGTTCACGGAAGATGGCAATCTCGCGGGCATTGAGGGGGAGTTCCACTGGAAACATCAACCGCTGAGAACGATCGGCGCTGGCATGCTCGAGCGCATCGAGTGCACGCTCGTAGAGTATGCGTTCGTGAGCGATGTGCTGATCAATGATCATGATTCCATCGTCGGTTTGAACGAAAATGTACTTATTGTGCATCTGCCACATGCGTGGCTGTTCGGGGAAGGTCTCCCTCTCCACTGCCGACGACGATGCGGGCGCAAGGATGCTCGCCAACTGCTGGCTTGTTGCTGGCTGCCACTGCGGCTGCTCGGTTCGAAGCTGGTAGCTTGAGCTCCTTGGTCGTCCCGGAGACGACGGCAGGGTTGGTGGCGATTGAAGCGGGATCACCTCACCGGTGAGGCGATTGACAACCAGCGGCGCGCCCCCACTGTTGGGCACAGCGATCAACGGCGCGCTCGATTCGACCTGTTTGACCCGAAGCTGGGGAATAAGCTCGTGCTGACGCATGCTCTGGAGTACTGCTTCGAGCACCGCATGGTACATGGCCCGTTCGTCGTCGAACTTGACTTCATGTTTTTGCGGGTGCACGTTGACGTCCACACGTTCCGGATCGAGCCAGATGAACAGCACAAAAAATGGATGTTCGGATTTTTCGAGCATGTGCTCGTAGCCCTGGTAGATCGCATGTGCCAGCGCACGATTGGTAATGGGACGGTGGTTGAGAAACAGGTACTGTGATGCTTTCGTTGTCCGCGCAATTGAGGGTAAACCCAAGAATCCTTCGATACGAACAAGGTCGGTCTGATGGTCCACAGGGATCAGTGATCCAGCAATGTCGGCATGGAAGAGCGCGCCAATACGTTCGAGCAAGGGTTGAGGCTGAAGCTGAAAAACCATCCCTCTGCCGTCGTGGAATGTCCACGAGCGATCAGGGTAGCTCAAACCGTAGCGGATCATTGTTTCGCTGATGTAGCGCAGCTCGGTTGTATCACTGCGAAGGAATTTTCGGCGAGCAGGAACGTTAAAAAACAGATTCCGCACGATGACTTGCGTACCGGCGGGGCAATCGGTTGGTTCAATCCGTTGTGGCTTGAGAGGCTGGCACACTAACTTCCATCCATGCTCATCGCCAGCCTGGCGGGTAATGATTTCAAGATCAGCGACTGATGCAATGGAAGCAAGCGCTTCTCCCCGAAAACCTAGCGTCGCCAGCCGTTGCAGATCCTCGAGTGATCGAATCTTCGATGTTGCGTGGCGCACGGTGGCAAGCTCTAAATCCTCCCGATGCATACCGCAACCATCGTCGAGGACATGGATGAGCGACTTTCCACCATCGCGCACAAAGACTGCAATCTCACGTGCACCTGCATCGAGGGCGTTTTCGATCAACTCCTTGACAACCGATTCTGGTCGCTGGACAACCTCACCGGCAGCGATTTGATTGGCGATATGGTCGGGGAGAATTGTGATGCGAGGGTGTTCCATTGCAACGTGCGTGGGATGCGTAGCTTTGAAGTGCAAACTGCTCGCAGCGAAAATACACCGTCTTACACCAAGGCAATGCTTGATTTTTTTGTTGACCACCTTCTCCTCCGGAGGGGTTTCTACGACGACCGCGGCAGCCCACGCTTAGCCACAGGAGCTGTGGTTTTCGGTGCACTGCTGCGATCGTTGCTGGTGATTATCGCTGGATTTGTGCTGTGGCAGTATGCAGGCATCGAGGTGTCCATTCCGGCCTCCCTGCTATTGCTCTGGGGATATGCAGTGTATCCCGCGTACCGTCAACTGGTGGTCTACAGCGAGCAGAGCCAACAGATCGAGGAGGAGTTGCTCTGCAGTTCGTGTATCCACTTCAACCGCAGCGGACACTATTGCCAACTCTACGACGAGCACGTTCGCCCCGATTACATCCCCTGTGGTGGCAGTGATTGGGAGCCATCATAGCGCATCCACTTTGACCAAGCGGTAACGTCCTTGGTCGGTAACCTCGAAGGTAAACCGCTTGCGCACAGCGTTGGTGTATTGCCAGACTTCAACGCCAGGTTTGTCTGGTTCAAGCGATGTTTCAATGCGACTCGGCTCCCCGAAAAGAATGAATACTTTTCCGCGTTCGCTAAGGGCGCCATCTGGTTCTTGCGCTGTTGCAAGTTTCGTTCGAGCCGCAAAGGCGCGCCGGAAGTACTCCACCATTGCTTCGTTGTACCGTGTAGCTGGTGTCGGATCGTGCTGCGTCCACCATCGGATGATTGCCGCAGTGCGATTGGAATCGGGCGTGTCGAGCAAGGCGGTGTACTCCTGATCGGTCAACACGTAGCGCATCACCTCGACTGCATAGCGAGACACGAACAGATGTGGCGGCGGTGCGAACCATTGCACTCGGAACGGAATTTCGAGTGTATCGCTCGTTGCTGGACGAATGAGCAGTAACTCATAATCACCCGGGATGGCACGCCGAAGGTCCAGCTCCATCAAAACCAGCCGATGCTGCTCAGTTAGTAGTTGGTGCATGCATAACGTGCGCAGTGCTCCTCCACTTTGAACCGACCACACAGGCACAGCGAAGATCGCTCGAGGATCAATGGTCACCAAAATTGTTGCTACAGTGTCGTCCCCGCGGTAAAACGGAAAGTACTGCTCTCGCAGACGGCAGGCAGCAACCAGCTTGTCTCGACCGGACCACTGACGCGGTACAACTAACAGAGCTGCACTGCGTCGCGTGCCGAAGGGAATAGTTTGTCCCCACAACTGAGCACAGGCGGTATCGCCCCGATCTGCTTGGTCGAGAAACATTAGTGAAGCTGCGGCAACAGACTGCGGCGAAGGACCAAGGGTGATCGTTGAGTGCCACACCAGTCGCTGCTGCTGCTGTTGGGAGACATCAATACTCACGGTGTATTGCCCATTGGCAAGTGTTGCAATCTCGACGTTTGCAACAGGAGCACGCACCGTCGGCGGTGGAGGCTGGTCAAGCACCACGCTATCGCGAAACACCGTTGCATACCGGACTACGCCGATTGTGTCGCGCATTTCTACCGTCACTACGAAGAGTGCCACATACGTAGGTGGCGACTGCCTCCGCTGGAAGAAGACCAGATCGCCAGCGTTGAGTTGATATCCCACTATGCAGATGCTCGAATCAGCACCAGCGCGCGGATAGGCGTGGACAATACCAACCAAACTCGAACGGGCAATCGCCCCTGACGGTGCACGGCGGCTATAGGGCTGCGCACCAAGACTCAGTGCCGCAAGGAGCAAAACGACGGCACTCATCCTCATCCGACATCTTCGAGGAAATCGCGCAGGATCAGTGCGGCAGCAATCTCATCGGTTCGACCACGGCGACGGCGTTCCTGTCGGCGAACACCGATTTCCACCATCGTTGCTACTGCACGCCGCGATGTGTACGACTCGTCCACAAGAATCACAGGCAACCCGGAGTAGTCTTCCAGTTGGCGTGCAAAATTGGCAATCTCGAACATCAACGGAGAGACCATCCCATCATCCCGCAACGGGAGCCCGACCAAGCAAAAGCGAACGCGTTCTTGCTCGAGTGCCTCGAGAATATCCGTCCACAGCGTCGGCGATTGGCGCTGGAAGGTTCCTTTCGGCGTAATGGTTACGTGATACTCATCGCAGACAGCCCAGCCGATTCGCTTGCGACCGTAGTCGAATGCAGCACCGCGGCATTGCTGGACAATGTCGCGGAGGGAGCGAGGATCAACGCTGGTGTCGTACATAGAGCGTTCCTGGGAGATGAAACAAGATGGTCGTTCCTTTGCCCGGTTCCGAGCGGACCTCGATACGACCGCCATGGAGTTCGATCATTCGCTGCATGATCATCGAGCCAAAGCCGTGTCCTTTTGGATTTGTGGTGTACAGGGGCTGCAGGAAACGGGCACGCGTCTCTGGATCCATGCCGTGACCGGTATCCTCGACAGCGATGACAATGCCACCGCGTTCCAGCTCTGCCCACACTTTGACGGTTCCACTGGCTGGCTCGATTGCACGGATTGCATTGGTGAGCGCGTTATGGAGCGCTCGCGCAATGCGGCGGCGATCGAGTCGCACGACCAGCGGTGTAGGACGAACATCGAACGAAATCTGTGCAGGAACCATAGCGGCAATCTCTCCAACAACATCTTCCAGTAGCTCAGCCAACGAGCATTCTTCCCACTGCATCTGGTCACCGCGCCCGAGTGCAAGGACGTCTCGGACGCGATCCAAGAGGATACTGGTCTGGCGCAGGATTCGCACGCGCTGTTGTTCGCGATCTGGTGGAAGGCTGCCCGCAAGCTGCTCGGCTGTGAGCCGGATTGTCGTTAGGTGTGTCTGCATATCGTGGGCAATCTGTGCCCAGTTGAGCAGGCGCCACTGTTGGTACTGTGCTGTCACATCCACCAGCGACACAAGCACACCTTCAAAGTGATTCAAGAGCGTCAGTAGCGGCTCTGCACTAACGATGAATCGTTGTTCTCCATTTGTCGGAAGAGCAATTTCCTCGACCATCGGCTGCCGGTGCCGGACCGATTGCTCGATGATCTCCCGCAACCGGATCCACCTGCGACCCGACAAATACTCCTCGATCGGCCGACGGAGTGGAACGCTGTGGTTGATGCCAAACATTGCGCGCGCAGCGGTATTGAGTCGCCGCAGACGAGAATGCCGATCAACCACCAGGAGTGCACCACCGCTGCCACGATTGAGCAATGCACCCACCAATCGCCGATAACGACCAATCCGACTTGCCACGATCACGAACACAGCAACACCAATCACTGCAAGAACGATCCGCACGGCAATCGGTATGGCTCGATCAACCCACCACCAGGAATTGTTGCTAAGCTCGATGCGTACAACCGACAAGAGACCACTCAGGAAAATCGCACCATCTCGCCGGAAAGCAACCAGAATCGTATCGGGCAATTCCCCAAGTCGGCTGCGATATTCCCCGACAACACCATCCGACGTGACAAGCGCCACTCCACTGGCAAAGAGCGCAGCAATCGTATCACTAACCGATACCAGCAGTCGTGGTTCGTAGTATGCCGGGGGCAAGACAACCGTTCGCTCAGCGACTGCATCACCGCGCAGGTTTCGACCGTACCATTCGAGCGCATAAGCGCTATCGTGTCGGATGAGTCCGATGGCCTTCTCCGCCGTGGCAATGGCTTGTTCGATGCGCCCTGCGACGACACACGAAAAGAGTTTGCGCCCGGTTGAAAGCTCGGTCCCTTCCCAAAGAAGAAGTTGCGGTTCTATGCGATCGAGCACAACAAGGACATCACCATCGAGCACAACGGTTGCACCCTCCCGCACAACAACATTCCCGCGACTATATCCGCGTCCCGGTGTAAGCAGGAAGAACTGTGTATTGCTCTGCCACGCAAGCTGTACATCGGCGACTGTCGGCACAAAGCGTCCCGTGGTAGCGGGAATTGTTCCCAGCAATAGAGCGCCATTGCCGTGCAGTCGGACGAATCGGATGGAATCCCCTTCCCGCAGAGCGAGAACGTATCCGTTGCGTGTGGGGCGTGCATCGAGGATTGTATCGGAGCTTGCAAAGGAAACCCTCTCTCGGCCAGCACGCTGCTCCACAACTGCACCACCGATGGGATCGTATCCTACAAGTTTTTCACTATCGGCCAGCATGGGAACCTGGAGCCGTCCGTGCGTTGATTGCACGGTGACGGAGAGCTTGATTGGATACGATGCTTCTTCCCTGCCGATACAACCTGCCATCAAGATGGTAGCAGTAATTAGCACGTACTTCATCATTGCCGCTCGATGGTGCACACACAGTACGCAACGATTCCCTCGCTACGTCCGACAAAGCCGATCCCTTCGCTCGTTGTCGCTTTGATCGAAACTGCATCCGGTGGAATTCGACACAATGATGCAATGTTTTCACGCATCGCCTGCTTGTAGGACGCCAGCTTTGGTGATTCCAGTAGGATGCTCACATCAACATGGACAACGCGCCAGGAATGTTCTTCCAAGCGTTGGAGCACGTGTTCAACAAAGAGCCGGCTTGGCGATTGGTGCCATGCTGGATCCGAATCGGGGAAGTGCTCGCCAATATCGCCTAACGCAGCCGCCCCGAGCAATGCATCGCAGAGTGCATGCAGCACAACATCCCCATCGCTGTGTGCAACGACTCCGTGCGGAGCTGGAATGCGAATGCCGCCGAGCATCAAATGATCGCCACTGCCAAAACGATGAACATCCACGCCAAATCCAACACGCATGCTTGAGTGGGAATTGTTTCGTACTACTAATTTGCAAGAGTATGAACGAACATGTGCTCACAGTCACAAGCCTGACGCAGGCGATTCGCGAAAAACTGGAAACCGAGTTCCCGATCGTGCACGTCGTCGGCGAGATATCCAACTACAAGCACCACCAGTCGGGCCACCGTTATTTTACGCTCAAGGATGAAGGAGCGCAAATTCGCTGCGTGATCTGGCGGGGGCGTCAAGTGGACATCGCGCTTCGGGACGGTATGCAAATCAAGGTTCGGGGACGACTTTCGGTCTATCCGCTGCAGGGCAACTACCAGATTGACTGCTTCTCGGCAATTCCTGCTGGTGTCGGTGATCTGTACCTTGCCTTCGAAGAGCTCAAACGTGAGCTTGCAGCTGCTGGATACTTCGATGCATCCCGGAAGCGTCCGATCCCTCGTTTTCCCGACATCATTGGTGTGGCAACATCGCCAACGGGTGCAGCGATTCGGGACATTGTCTCGACACTTCAACGCCGAAACCCTGCCGTGACAATCATCGTTCGTCCAACGCTGGTGCAAGGCACCGATGCTGCTGCCGACATCGCACGTGCCATTGCAGACTTGGAAGCTGCTGGTTGCGACGTCATCATCGTCGGGCGTGGGGGCGGCTCGATCGAAGACCTCTGGGCATTCAATACGCGCACTGTTGCCGACGCAATTTTTCACGCACAGGTGCCCATTATTTCTGCCGTTGGTCATGAGACTGATGTTACCATCGCCGATTTTGTTGCTGATCTCCGTGCTGCGACACCGACCGCCGCAGCCGAGCTCTGCACACCACTTCGCCGTGAGGATATCCTCGAATATCTCGATCAGTGGACCGACGAAGCCACCAAAGCGCTCAACGGCTGCCTTGAGGATGCCGAGCACATCATCGAAACCTTCCTTTCGCGTTCGACGTTGCATGCGTTGCTGGCTCGGTGCGATGCGACAGAGTTTTCGGCACACACACTTGCATTGCACGCAGAGCGCGCGCTCCTTGGCACGTGGCAACAGTTGGCGCATCAAGCCGAGCAGCTCCTGAGCGCACTTCCGCTTTTGCATCCCCTCGCACCTCTGGAACGTGGATTTGCACTAATCGAACGAAACGGAAAACTTTTATCGTCAGCAGATTTGCTTAGAGCTGATGATCGCATTCGACTGCACCGGCGCACTGAAACTGCATCGGCTGTGGTCACCGACGTTGTCTCACCATCCTACGACCCATTCCACCATCATGGCTAAAAAGCACCCGACATTGGAAGAACAGTTGCGCCGCCTCGAAGCGATTCGCGCTGAGCTTGAACGCGCCGAACTCCCGATCGAGGACTTAGTCAAGCTCTATGAGGAAGGCATTGCGATCGCTGAGCACGTGCGCCAGCGCTTGCAGACCGTTCGCCAGCGCATTATCACTGTTGGCAAGCAACTTGGAGCATCCGACCAATCCTCATCGGAAGAAGACATTTAGTGTTCGCGCTTCATTTGGCGCGTCATGAGTTCGGTGATGGCGCTGCGTGGATTTTTCCCTTCGAAGAGGATGCAATAGACTTGCTCAGCAATTGGCATTTCAATGCCGTAGTCGCTGGCAAGCTCGAGCGTGGAAATGGTCGTCGCGATTCCTTCGGCAACCATTGTCATGGAGGCGATGATTTCTTCGAGAGTTTCTCCACGCCCGATACGCTCACCGACCAGACGATTCCGTGAATGGCGCGAGGTGCAGGTCACAAACAAGTCCCCCAGTCCACTGAGTCCACTAAACGTTAGGGGATTGGCTCCCAGCTCAGTGCCAAGCCGGGTAATTTCCGCAAGACCGCGCGTGACCAGCGCTGCTTTGGTGTTATCGCCCATTGCAAGGCCGTCAATAATACCGGCAGCAATGGCGATGACATTTTTGAGTGCACCACCAAGTTCGACACCGACAACGTCGAGCGAGCGGTATATGCGAAACGTGGGTGTACTCAGCGCGCGCTGGACAATTTCCGCAGCACTTTCGCTGGTTGAGGCAACAACCACCGTCGTGGGAACGCCACGGGCAACTTCCTCGGCGTGACTTGGACCGCTCAAGACCGCATAGTCATCACTGGGCGTCCCGAGAACCTCGCGCAGGACTTGGGAAATCCGTAGGTGCGTCCCTCGTTCGATTCCTTTGGCGGCATTGACGATCAATTTCCCCCGAATGGGAAAGCGATTGCGTTCGACAACCACCCGAAGGTACTGGGTTGGGACCGCATTGATCACCAAATCCGCATCCTCGATCGCAGCGGGGTCGGTGGTTGCGACTACGCCAGCCGGGATTGCAATGCCGGGAAGGTACACCGGATTGTCCCGGGATTGGTTGATGTGGTGGGCAACGCTCTCATTGCGCGCCCAGAGGATAACATGATGCCCGTTGGATGCAGCAATACACGCTAAGGCTGTGCCCCATCCACCCGCGCCCAGGATCGCAATAGTCATTGAATCGCTCGCATCATTTTCCCTTCACCGCACACCGCAGACGAATAAGCCAGAGCTTATCGAAGCGATTTTCGTTCCCCGCCAGTAGTCGCTTGATGTTGCTTCGGTGCGCATAGATCACAAGCGCAGAGACGGCAATTGCAAACCAGATGAGGATGTGGTATCCGTTGATCTCGGCTCCACACACGTTGTGACGAATAAGCATCGCGCTCGGAAACACAATTGCGGCTGACACCGAACCAAGCGAAATGTACCCACTCAAGGCAACTGCCAGCGCGAACACTCCTACGGCAATAGCGATCTCGATTGGCGCGATCCCCACGAGCATTCCAGCAGCCGTGTTGACGCCCTTGCCACCGCGGAAACCAACGAATACGCTGAAGATGTGCCCAATCACTGCCGACGTCCCTGCAATCAGCCGAACGACGGTGATGTCCTCGAACGGTGTGTAGTTGGTGAACGGCAATACCTGACCTACCATCAAGTGCGCAACCACGGTAACAGCAGCCACACCCTTGAGAACATCAACGATCTGAACGACCAATCCCCACTTCCAGCCCAGCACTCGGAAGGCATTCGTGCTGCCCATATTCCCACTGCCCCGCATGCGAATATCGAAGCCAAAAAACAGTCGGCTCACAACGACTGCTGTTGGGAATGAACCGAGCAGATAACTCACCAGCGCGACGATGAGCAATCGCAGTGGCGGATCGAACACCATGGACGATGATTGCAGAATAGTTCAACAAATCCGGTTTGAGTGCGCGCAAAAATACCGTCTCCAGCGACGGACAATCACATAAAACAGTGCATGCATCGTCATTGCCCCAAGTAAATTGAACCCCATTGAATTGATGGAAGCATGACAGACCCAATGCACGCAACGCGACGCCGACTGGAAGAAATCGAACGTGAGCTTGCCCAACTCCGCGAAGAACACGCTCGGCTCAAGGCTCGTTGGGAAGAGGAGAAAACCCTCATCAGCCGTATCCGCGACATCAAGGAGCAGATCGAGCAAACCAAGCTCGAAGCTGCCGAAGCCGAACGCATCGGGGACTATGGTCGTGTCGCCGAACTGCGGTACGGTGCCCTTCTATCGCTTCAGAAGGAACTCGAGCAACTCAATGGACAGCTTGCACAGCTTCAATCCAGCGGCGCTATGCTGAAAGAGGAAGTTGATGCTGAAGACATCGCCGAAATCGTCGCCAAGTGGACCGGCATTCCGGTTCAGCGCATGCTGGAGTCCGAGCGGACTAAGCTCCTCAAGATGGAAGAACGACTCCACCAGCGTATCGTTGACCAAGACGAAGCCATAACAACGATCGCCAATGCCATTCGTCGTGCCCGCGCTGGACTGTCCGATCCCCACCGCCCCATTGGCTCGTTCATCTTCCTGGGAACGACAGGAGTCGGGAAAACCGAAATGGCCAAAGCATTAGCCGAATTTCTCTTCGACGATGAAAATGCCATCGTCCGCATTGACATGAGCGAGTACATGGAAAAACACTCCGTCTCACGCTTGATTGGTGCGCCACCAGGCTACGTCGGCTACGAAGAAGGCGGCCAATTGACGGAAGCGGTTCGGCGGCGTCCATACTCGGTGGTGCTCTTCGACGAAATCGAAAAAGCGCACAACGACGTGTTCAACGTCCTGCTCCAGGTTCTCGACGATGGCCGGCTCACCGACAACAAGGGACGGACGGTAAACTTCCGCAACACGATCATCATCATGACATCGAATCTTGGCACCGAAGTCCTTCTGGAGCGTCTTCCCCACGTTACCGAAGAGAACCGCGACGAAATCATGCGCGAAGCGCGCGTGCAAATTGCCAACATTCTCCGTCAGCGATTCCGTCCGGAGTTTCTCAACCGTATTGACGAGATCATCATCTTCAAGCCGCTGGTTCAGAGCGAAATTCGCCAGATCGTTCGCTTGCAGGTCAGCGCTCTGCAGAAACGTCTCGACGGTATTGGCATTCACTTCGAGCTGAGCGATGAGGTTGCCGATTGGCTTGGTTCCATCGGCTTCGATCCACAATTCGGAGCACGACCACTCAAGCGGGCGATTCAGCGGTACATTGCCGATCCGCTCGCTCTCCGCGTTTTGGCAGGTGATTTCGCTGCTGGCGATCGAGTCGTCGCACGGCTTGACGAACGGGGACTCCCCGACTTCTACAAAGAGAACACTGCTGCATCATAAACTTGGTGTTTACCTGCACCATGGCGATGGATGCGCCAGGGTGTAGGGTCAATCTCAAAATCAAGCTTGCGATAAATGGCTGGACCGTGAAGTTCAAGCTTGATGTGGGCAACCAAGCCGATCATTGCTGCATTGTCGAGGACGTACTGCCGATCCGGCACAACCACAGGAATGCCCAGTTGCTCGGCGCGTTGGCGCATCATGTGCTGTAACGCTCGATTTGCTGCAACTCCACCAGCGATAACCATGCTCTTGGCCGCAAAGTGAGCAGCAGCACGGATAGTTTTGGCGACCAACACCTCGACAATGGCTTGCTGAACCGATGCTGCGATATCGGCTCGGAGCTGCTCATCCACAGTTGGTTGCGATGCCAGTAAGCGGCGAACTGCTGTCTTGAGACCGCTGAAACTGAACTCGTAGCTTGGGTCGTGGAGCAACGGTCGAGGTAACTCGAACCGCACGTTGCCTGCCGCAGCAAGCTGTTCCACTGCCGGCCCGCCTGGATACCCTAACCCAAGGAGTGTTGCAATCTTGTCGAATGCCTCTCCGGCTGCATCGTCTCGCGTTGAGCCGATCAACCGATACTGGGACGTACTCTCGAGCAAGAAAAGCAGCGTGTGACCGCCACTGGCAACCAAGACAACCGACGGTAAGGGCAACTTCGGATCAGCTAAAAAACCCGAGAGCAAATGCCCCTCTAAGTGGTGGATGGGGACACAGGGCAAGTGCCAGCGAACAGCAATACCTTTCGCAAACGATGAACCAACCACAAGCGAACCGGCAAGACCAGGTCGCACCGTGCAGGCAACGGCATCGAGCGCCGATGGATGCATCTGGGCTTCAGCCAACGCAGCAGCCACAACACCGCTTATTCGCTCAACATGCGCACGGGATGCGAGTTCTGGTACGATACCGCCCCACGTGTGGTGCACGTGTTGGGAGGCTATGATGTTGCTGATAACGTGCCGATCGGCAATGATTGCTGCTGCCGTCTCGTCGCACGATGTTTCTATTGCTAACACGCGGGGCATACTCTCCCCTCTACCAACGATGCTGCACCGTATAGCGGAGCATCACCACCTGGCCTGCTGCAGCAGAGACAACAAATTCGACTTGACGTGCGGATCGCTTCGTGTACGGCAATGTGCTCGCGGTGATCTCCCAATCACCAGCAAATGATTCGAGCACGCTGACCTGTGCAGGGCTGTTTTTGCGATTGCGGATTGTGTACTCGACGGTGTACTGTGCCGCGCGTTCGGCAAGACGCTTGTAGTCAATTTCGCGCCGCGATGCTTTCACGTCGAACGATTCGCCAATTGTAAGCGTCACCTTCTCATTCGATGGTGTGTGGGCAATGTTATCCTCCCCAAGGAACTGCAGCGCACCTTGCCGATCCTGCTGCCAAACACGCACCGATCCAGCCGGTAGTGGCTCACTTCCAGCATTGGAAAATTCGACAACGGTGGCAACGGGAACCTGCGATTCCTGATCGTCGTGTCCATAGCCACCGTAGTAATATCGGCCGCGGACGACTAATCGCTGGTTGTAGGAGAGCGTGACAGGTCCGCCGAGTAAGAGTGTCGTCACGGAGTTCGGAAGGATCGTTGCTCCCGATGGGACCGTGTAGATGTGGTACTCGTCGAGTGTTTCTTGCGTCGGAAGCTCGGCATCGGTTGAAGCGCTTGCCATACGGAGCTCGGCAGTGCCGGTTTTGTAGCGCTGTGACGAACGTTGGATGTTGACCGATCCGGCAACCAGTTGCAGCGGATTGCAGCGAAACGTTGTGCGAGTTGTATTGCTCACATTGATGTACCCAACTAGTTCCAACGTTCGATTGTCCATGAGCGTTGCACTATACGTCGCTTGCCACTGCAGCCCATCGCACTGGTAGAGTAGCTCCAACGGCTTTGGTGAGGCAGACTGTGCACTAAGCACTGTACGAATGCGCGGTGCTATGGTCACTGGTGGTGATGGCGGAGGCAGCACCAGTTCCCCGCATGGTGAAAGGAGTAGTTCACCTGTACTTGTTCGGAGGATGGCACCGTTGTAACAAGGCTCGGTTCCCCCAACGATCGAAGTCGGTGGTGTCAGGAGTTGGCCTTCGATAACCCCGCTGCGTTGGCGGAGGGTGACCGTTCTCCCAGCATACGCCTGCAGAATGTCAATGCTCGATGTAACGGTTGGCTCGAACGAAACCAATGTGACCGATACTCCTCCACTACGGGGACGGAGCACCAGAGAATTTGGAGCGATGAACTCTGGGAGTCGTTCGATAGAAACCAGGTTTTCGCCTTTTTCCAAGGGTAGCTGGAATTGCTGGCGAACAATCGCTGCATTCGAGTAGATGGTCGCTGATGTTTGCAAGGCTGAGTCTGCCTGCAGAACGATCGGCTGTTGTGACCACGCTGCTGAGATTGCGACAAGACTGAGTGCAGCACTACAGGGCAGAATGCGCATTCGCATGAACATCATCGTAACGGGGAACATCCTTGACCATCCGATAACTAATGAAGCCGCGGTCCCGTCGCTCGATTGCGACAAGTGCCGCAGCATAAATTTCTTTCCACGTCAAGCCAAATTTTTCCATAAGTTCTTCCGGCTCACCGCTGCCGCCGAAGCTATCCTTGACGCCAACGAACTCGATGGGGACGGGATAGTTTTTCGCAACAACTTCGGCAACGGCACCGCCCAATCCGGCATGGACTTGATGTTCTTCTGCGGTCACGATTGCACCACACTCGCGTGCTGCGTCCACAACAGTTTCGACGTCGAACGGTTTGATGGTAGAAACGTTGATCACTCTGGCTTGGATACCGCGCTGGCTGAGCTTATCAGCGGCAAGGAGCGCTTCCCACACCATCGCGCCACATGCGATGAGTGCAACGTCGGTTCCGTCGCGGAACACCTGCGCTTTGCCGATTTGGAATGGTGTGTCGTCGCTAGTGAAAAACGGTATCGCTGCGCGCCCAAAACGGATGTAGGCAGGTCCAACCATTTCTCCCATTGCAATGGTCGCTTTTTTTGCTTCCAAATAATCGCATGGCACCAAGAGTGTCATGTGCGGGAGTGTACGGAGATAAGCAATTTCCTCGAGAACCTGATGCGTTGCACCATCAGGTCCAACGCTGATGCCAGCGTGCCCCCCGCCGATTTTGACATTGACCTCGTTGTAGCAGACGCTGATGCGAAGCTGATCAGCGTTGCGCAGTGCACAGAACGCTCCGTACGACGCAAAGAAGGGAATCTTACCGCTCAAGGCCAAACCTGCGGCAATGGTTGTGGCGTTCTGCTCTGCAACACCGATCGAGAAGAAGCGATCGGGAAAACGCTCCTTGAATAGCGAGGTCATGACTGAACCGGTGATATCGCCACCAAGGACGACAACATTATCATAGCGTTCTCCGAGGACAACTAGTCCCTCGCCGAAACCTTGGCGGGTTGGTTTGGATCCACGGAGTTGAAACGGAATGCTCATGAACGGCAACAATGAGTGATATGACTACACAGTGACTGGTTCGGGGATGTCTTCACCCAATTCGCGAAGCGCGAGGCGGGCTTGTTCCCATGTGGGCGGCTTGCCATGCCATTCGTACCGGTCTTCCATGAAGGAAACGCCTTTGCCCATGAGTGTCTTTGCAATGATGGCAGTTGGCTTGCCGCACTCTTGCTGGCTATTAGTGACGAAGCGATCGAAGGCGCTGCAGAGTTCGTGATAGTTGTGGCCGTCAACAGTGACAACATCGAAGCCGAACGCGCGACACTTATCCTCGAGCGGATAGATGCTCATCACATCGTGGACGCGCCCATCAATTTGGCAATCATTGTTGTCAATAATCCAGCAGAAGTTGTCGAGCTTGAAATTCGAGGCTGCCATTGCAGCTTCCCATACACTTCCTTCTTGCAACTCTCCATCACCGGTGAGAGTGAAAACCCGATACCCATTCCGATCGAGCAGTTTATCTGCCATGGCCATACCGACGGCAATGGAGATACCCTGTCCGAGTGAGCCTGTCGACGTCTCAACGCCTGGAAGTCCCATGTCCCGCCCAGGGTGTCCTTGCAATCGAGAGTTGTACTTGCGAAGGGTGCCAAGCTCTTCCTTGGGAAAGGCGCCAGTATTTGCCAGTGTTGCATAGAGTACCGGGCACATATGCCCCGCACTCAAGACGAACCGATCACGTGGAGTCCACCAATCCTGTGGGTTGTACCGCATGTAACCGCCGAAGTAGAGCACCGCAAAAATGTCTGCGGAGCCAAGCGGGCCACCACTATGGCCTGAGCCCGCAAGGACCAACGACTTGATGATGTCACGACGAATCATGCGGGCAATCTCGGCGAATTCGTCGGGTTGGCGGCGACGGTTGTCGAAGGTTCGCATCTCGAAGACGACAGGAAATTCAGCGCTCATCAGCATAGAGAACGATTCATGCAAACACAGTGCAAAAATAGGTGTGCGTTCGATTCCCCCACGCGGCGATGCTGAAGCTACTCCGTACGATGAACACGTAACCTCTTGCATGATTTAGGATGTATGCCGAGATCATCAATGAGAAGCCACATTCCCTGTTGGATATTACAAAAATGTTGATTATTTTCGTTTGCAATTATTTGATCGTCACTGTATCGGAGGAGGTACATGAATCGCTTTATTTCCCAATGCGTGAGTGCACTGCTATTGAGTGCACTAAGTGCGATAACGACACAGGCCCAGTACATGGGTGCACCCCGTTTCGCAGGTCGGGTGCCTACCGCTGCTGAGCTGCTCACCAATGGTTCACAGGGACGCGAGTTCGTCTTCTGTTTCCCACTCAACGATAGTCCCATTCAACCAATCACTGCGCGAGAAATCTACGTCACCTCGTCGCGGAACACCAAGTTCAAGTATGAGCTGCCGGGGTTGGGGTTTACGAAAGTGTTCACTGTTCAAGCAATGCGGGTAACAGTGCTCACGCTGCGTGATGTCCCGATGCCAGAAGCTGAAGAAAGCGAAGTTCCTCTTGACCTTGCGGCCCGTATCACCGCCGATGACCCGATATCGGTGTATGTGTACAATGGCAAGCAAGTCTCCTCGGATGGCTACCTGGCGATCCCCGTTCAGTCGTGGGGCACTGAATACATACACTTAGGCTGGCCTGATTTCCGCGAGTTCAGGAATTGGAAGGGCGGATTCGCAATTGTTGCAGCGTACCCTGACACACGCATCACGATTCAACTACGGAAACCCAATATCGGCGACTACGGGATTACCTCAGCACGTACGGAAAAAGGGCGCCGATATGGTACTGTCTGGAATGTCACACTCCAACCAGGGCAATGTTACCTCGTCCAGGGCGATGGTACGACACGCGGTGAATTCGATCTTTCAGGAAGCATCATCCAATCGAACAAACCTATTGGATTCATCCCCTACCATCAACGCACGATGGTTCCCTGCTTCGATATCTTCAACGGTCGTGACCATATGATTGAAATGGTTCCGCCGACCTCTATGTGGGGACGTTCGTATGTCAGCGTAGAATACGAGCGTGGCGGTTATGGGGACTTCTTCCGTGTCGTTGCTCTCCAGGATGGGACAAACATCGTGTGTACTTCGTACGACTTCAAGACCAAGCAAAAGCTCGAAGAAGTGATTATGGCCGGTCTCAAGCGTGGTGAGGTACGCTCGATACCGGATGTGAGTTTGGTCGTCACCGGTCCTGGCCAAGCAACCGGTGTCCGCGGTATGTCGGTTTGGAGAAGCAACAAGCCATTTTTCTTGATGCAATATTCACCCTCAGCCGAATGGGACAACAACAATTTGTTCGATCCATTCATGATCTACATCGTACCGGTCGAGCAATACACCAAGTCCACAATCTTCCAATCGCCATCCAACCCTGCGTATACCCGGCACCGGTTCAATCTGATAGTTGCAGCAAACATCAACGACCCCGAGCAAAAGGATATCCGTTCCATCAAGCTCGATGGACAACCAATTACAACCGTAGCACCAGATATTCTCGGTAATCGCATTCCGGGAACAAATTTCCACTATGCGCGGATTTTTATCAACAATGGTCCGCATTTGATCGAAGGGGATGCGCCCTTTGGCGCATACGTGTATGGATGGGGTAGCTTCGATTCCTACGGGTGGCCAGCAGCAACAGCGTACCGGAAACTCGACGAGTTCGACACCATCCCACCGCCGTTGAGCAGAGAAAGCGAGTGTGGTGACTACCTTTACACCGCCGTTGAGACCGGACAGGACTTCCCCATCAACGATACGCTCCGCCATGTCGGAACGGGAATCAATGCGATTGACTTTGTCGAGGGGAAACCATCGTTCAACTATGCAATCGAAATTCTGGAAGCCGATGGCAATCCTGTGATCAATAATCTTCTGCCACACGATCAGAAAAACAGTATTGTCAAATTCCGTCTACGCGTCATCGACAAAACCAAAGATGCACAGGCATACTTCTACGTCGGTGATCGTGCGCTCAACTTCAGCTACGACAGTGTCTTTTGGGTTGCTCCCAAAATCACAGTCACTCCCAATCCAATTGATGCGGGCAAGGTGCGTGTGGGGCGTTCTGGGGATATTACCGCAACAATCACCAACAATGCAGATTCAACGTACCTGATAACTGATTTGCGCATGCAGAATGGCAGTGTCTTCACCATTATCGAGCCAACGATCCCGACGGGTGGAATTGCCCTCTTACCGCGTCAGAGTATCCAAGTGCGCCTACGCTACAGCCCACAAACTGAGCACATCCGCGACAATGAACGCGATGCCGATTCGCTCCTCATCATCGAACAGTGTACACCAATCTCGGTCCTCGTGATCGGGAGGGGTGTTCTTCCCCATATCGTTGTTGATGATTGGGATGCCGGCACCATCTCTGCTGGCCAAACGCGTTGCCACAGCCAACAACTTAGCCGCGGGCTCCGTGTTCGTAACCCCGGAACTGATGTGCTGACGATCACAGCAATTGACCGTTCAACAATCGTTCCACCGTTCTCGCTGACGGACCCAACCGATCCACCGCTTCCCATCACCATTCCACCTGGTGGTGAGGTTTACCTCAAGGAGATGTGCTTCTCGCCAGCGGTTGAAGACACCTTCTCGATCACTGTCCGCTTCGAAAGCGATGCTGCTGGCACAGGCGGAGATAAGCCGTGGTCCGTCTGGCGTGGGCAATCTATCTCACCCGGCCCAATCGTGATCGGGAACAATTGGGGGCGTGTCCGTCTGGGCACAACTCGCATCCTCAATGGCCTCATCCGAAACGATGGGCGCGACCAGGTTGAATGCAGCGCAGTCTATCTGCCTACCGGCGAGCAGAACTTCCGCATCGTCGGCATGGACCGTAACCCTCCGTTCACCGTCTTTCCCAGCGGGCAGGATGTGATCAACGTGCGCATTGCATGTACCCCGCAAGCTGAGTTCGATCTTACCAGCCGCCTCAATGGAGACTTTACTGGCGTTGGAACCCGATCGGACGCACTGACCGCTTTTGGTTACCTGGAAAAAATCGAAGCAACCGGCGCCATTTTCCGGACACCTCTTCTGGTTGGAACAACAACTCAAAGCCAAGCCGGCAACACTGAGCAGTTCGTCACGGTGACCAACACCAGCCAATCTGCAGAACTCAAGGTGTATTCGGTCGAAATTCTCCCAACACGCGACCCAACCCAGAACATCTATCCGGAAGATTTCCGTTTGCTCAACACCCTCCAAGATGTCACCATTCCGATTGGTGCTGCACCGGAATTGTTGGCTGTCGAGTTTCGTCCCTCTGGCGCTGGTCAGCGCAAGGCACTTGTCCGCATTCTCCACAATGCTGAGCCGCCGGTGCCCGAGCCAACAGGTCAGGCAGAAACCATCGTTGAGATCATCGGTTTTGGTTACACCGTCCACGAACCAACACTTACGGGCCACGATTTTGGTTCTGTCACTACCTGCGACGAACCCATTGGCGCAGCGACAGTGACCAATACCGCTCCGGCAGGCACACCTGCATCTGACGTTGAAGTTATTGGAGCGCAGATCTTCGGTCCCGATGCAGCATACTTCACGCTCGTTGCTCCACCGACCCCAACAAGTCCGCTCCTTGTCCCTGCAGGAGAATCCCGCCCAATCGAGGTTCGGTTTAGTCCCGACATGCCTCGCGGCTACCGCGCATTCATTCGCGTTGAGTATCGCGGCGGAGACGCCGATACAGCAGAGTTAGTCGGGGCAGGTTTCGTTATCCCGATCGAAGTGCACACAACGTTCGCTTCGCCCCTGTTCAACTTCCGCAGTGGCACCCAAACCACTGAAGATCTGTCTGTTCGCTCGCTCAATTGGGGCGCTGCTGCTGTATCTGGATTCGATATGCGTCTTCGGTACTCGGCAAAGCAGCTCCTCTATGTGCCCAATAGTATCGAGCGTCTCGGTGGTGGGCTCGATCAATCCTGGCAGTTGGATGCACAGGAAACCGTAGATCCAACAACAAACATCGCAGAGCTCCATATCCGAGGGCGCGGACAAACCCCCATCAATGCAAACGGCGCAATAATCCGCCTGCACTACACCGTGCTCATGTCCGATATGCCCGAGCAGCGTTTCGCACGAACTGATCTGGATGAATTTGTTCCCTACGGTAGCACGGGTAATCCTCGACGCTGCGTGGTTGCGACGCTCCTTCCCGATAGCTTACTGCCGACGACGTGCTTCATTGATGGGCGGTTTGTCAGGATCTCGGCAACAACGTTCTCACTGATGGACGTTAGTCCCCATCCCGTCAGCGGAAATACGATCTCCATTCGTTTCAGCGTTGGGTTCGAAGCTCCGACCAGCATTCGCATCTACGATGCGCTCGGTACGCCAATCCGCACTGTACTTGACGGCACTTTACCTGCTGGAGGATACGAGATTGAAGTGCCAGTTTCGTCACTCAGCAGTGGACTCTACTTTGTGCGATACGAAAGCGCCCACGTTCAGCACACCAAGCAACTCCTCATTGTCCGTTAGCAAGTCGTGCTGCGCACTGTGTGAGGTATCCAATCCTTTGACCAAGGCACTCTCGCACCGAGGGTGCCTTAGGTTTTTTAAGACACTGCCAGCGGCAGAGTAATCAGCGCAACGTTTCCTCCGTCGTCACCGAGCGATTCGACGCTAACCGTTCCGCCCATTCGACGGATCTGCGTAGCAACCAACCCCAACCGGAAGAGAATGTCATTCTGGTCATCAGCTAACGCCTCAACAAGGTTTCGTTGATGCCGGTTGTAGAGCTGGATCATCTCGGCAACATGCTTGGCATAGGGCGCAAGAATCTGCACTTCGAGGACTTGTTCTTGGGTGTTGACGATAGTTGTTACTTCGATTGATCCGGTCTGGAGCTGCGTTGTGAGCGCTGCAAAAAGGTGTGTCAATGCTTGTACTGCGGTCTGCTCTTCGACGTTGAGGAGCGCACTACCAGCGACGCTTCGCTCGATGAATGAACACATGCCATCGGTAGCTCGATAACGGTGTTGCGCCTGGCGCAGAATAGCTTCCAATTGGACGGCATGTTCTGTTCCGTTCAGCTCATCATGGGCAGCATCGAGTAAGTCACTGACGATTGCAAAGAGCCGATCGGAACTCTCGTTGGCAAGTTTGACGAACTGAAGCTGGCGATTGTCGCTTGCGTCCATGCTCATCACCATTTGGTGCATGCCTTCCAGTGTCGTTACCAGCGACGAACGCAAATACCGCGTCAAGCGTCGGATGAACGAAGACTTCGAGGCATTTGCTTCCAGTGCCAATTGTTCTGCCAGTTGAACTTGTCGTGTGCGAAGCTCCAGTTCAGCTTGCGCCTCACGCTCGAGTGTGATATCACGCCCAACGACGTACGCAATCTGCTCATCAGCCGCAATGGAGAGTTTCCAGCTAATCCAGCGTAGCGTTCCGTCGGCTGCGAGCATGGGAAGATTCACGTGATTGCTGACATCTCTCTTGGAAAGGGCGCTGAGGAATTGAATTCGCGCTTGTTCATTGGCGATGTGTTGCGTCACAAGCGATCCGATCACGCTCTCGGGCAAATACCCCAGAACTCCTTCGATTGCCGGGTTCACTGATTGCCACTTGCCATCGAGTGTAATGGTACCAATGATGTCGCGCGATGCCTCCAAGATTCGACGGTTACCCTCGGTGATTCGATCGGCAAGCGCAAGCGCACGTTGGTGCCCGCTGAGCACCGACAATATAAATCCGCACAGAATGAGGGTTGTTGCTATCCCACCGAGCAAAGCAAAAAGACCAAAGTAGTTCTCGATTCCTGATGTAAAATCGGGTGCACTTTGGAATTCGAGCTTGAACCGGCGATCTGCTATTGTCAATAGCTTTTCTGCTTTCAACGCCTCGGGACGGCTCCCAAACGATGCTCCTGCTGGTGCAAAGGTGGCGATGACACTCGGCGAACGCTCCGACCAATGATCCAATACCCGGAATTCGATATTGCGATCAGACGCAACGCTATCACCAAGGGAACGGCGGAGAAATTCCTTCATGTCAATTTCGACGAAGAGCACACCATCGAACCTGGAATGTGCGGTAGGCAGGAGCACTTCATCGGTGCGCTGCTTGTGCTGCGTGGCGATCATCAGAAAAAGGCTCGACGTATCACGCCGAAAGGGGAACACTTCCGTTGCAACTGCGGATCGCAACTGTTGGGCGCGTGTTATTACTTCCGCAAACTCAGGTCGGCTCAGAAGGTCATACCCAACCATTGCACTCTGCTTAGGGTACGGCACCAGATACAGCACCGGTGCATAGAGCGCTCGCTTACCTTCGGGATGGATGCGGTAGTTGTAGTACCGTTCCGACCGTGCGTAAAAAACAAACTCCCCCAGCTCTGCCTCTGAAACAAGGTTTGCATAGCCAATACTGCGGATGGCAGGGTTCGACTCTGCCGGAACGGTTGAGTACAGCTCGAACACATCGCGGACAACTTGGACACTGTTTCGGTAGAGTGCGTCAAGGTTGTGGAGGACGTTTTCGTACGTGGTAGTTCCCTGCTCTAACCGCGCGACGACCGAATTGACTGCCTTATCGAACTCCATCTGACGTTTGGCATGGAGCGAGTCGTCGAGCAACCGCATTACCCCATAGCTGATGGCAAAACCAACCAGCGCAATTGCGGTAACCTGAAGATACTTCGACCGGGGAAGACGAACCGTCGAGGGCGCGGCTGTAACGGTGCTTGCTGTGTACATGCCGTTCTAACCTGTAAGCATACTGACGGTTAGTGTATCGGCACTTGTCAGAAAAAGTGTAGCTGCCCTCGGCCGCCCTTGTGGCGCGACGTAGCCCCGCCTCCTCCTACTGAACGACAGTGATTTCGACGCGGCGATTGGCCAAGCGGCCTTGCGGCGTACGATTGCTCTGAATCGGGCTCCGAGCGCCCATCCCGGATGCGAGGAGTCGTTCACGTGGGATTCCTTTGCTCAAGAGGTAGCGAACCACCTGGAGCGCTCGTTCGTCGGATGCACGCTGGGTTGCTGCAGGCGTGCCACCGAAGTTGTCCGAGTGTCCGACGATCCGTACTTCGGCGCGTGGATTCTGCTTGAGATACTCAGCCAGTGCATCCAAGTAGCGGCGCAGCTCATCAGTCAGTGCTGTGTCGGTTGGGTTTCGGTAGCCAGTGAAGATTTGGAGTTGATTGGGCACAACCCGCGGCAGTGGTGGCGCAGGAGTCGCTGTCGGTGCTGGCGGTGGAGCAATATCCACTGGTGCAACGGTCGGTAGCAGCGTCGCAATGTAGAGGCCCTGCGTTGGTTGGACGGGGAGGCTCAACTGTTGCGACGACGCAGCCGCAATCGGTGGTGGTGCTGCCTGCGGTACCGTCGGATCACGAGGCAGAATCATCTCCGTGATGACGTCATGTCCGAAGGTCAAGCTTGCACCACCGCGGAGATAGGCGCTGTTCCAGTTCGAACCGTTCTTCGAGTAGCTCGTTGTTCCAACGTGCAGCGTCACAAACGGCGTGAGCGTCATGCGCCAATTGCCAATCAAGCCAGCAAACAAGTCCCAACCAGCACCAATATGCCCGCCAACTCGCAAATAGTTCGGCTGGAAACCAACCCGCCGTTGCACATCAATGCGCTCATCGTTGTAGTGAACATCGGTCCGCTGGAGTGTTTTTGTTGTGAGCACGTCAACATCCAACCCAGCCAGAAAATGCAGCCCGGGGTAGTCGCTGTAGTTGTAGCGAGCTTGTGGCATGAACGTGATGTAGGTGAGCGTGTTTTGTGCAACGATGGTGTTATCCAGTTCGAAGGATGGATTCACGGGCATATCAGGCAGGCGTGTCACCGATGTTGTCTGCCGAATATCAACGATGCTGACCATAAACGAAACGCCCCACTTCGATCCTTGTGGGTGGAAAACATACTGTCCACCAATGCCAAGACCACCACCACCAACACCCCCACTGTTCAGGAGTAAATAGCCATCGGTGGGACAGACCAAATTAGCAGGGATAATCAGCTTCCCAAAGTGCATGTGATATGTACCCGAGATCATCGGTCCTACGCGCCAATCACCAGGCGACCGCATCAGAACGACAGTATCGCCATCGTCGCGAACATAGCGCAGCCCGAGCGTATCAATCCCAGCCACCTGTGACCACAGAGACACGCTCACTATTATCAACACACCGAAACATACACGCAGGCTTCGCATGGCAATTAGCGCAGTAGTTGAATCTTCAGTATCGCACGCGAAAGCTCGATGGTTGGGTCATCAACCGGCCGAGCAATGAGGACGACGGTGTAGAGTCCTTGCGATGCTTGATCTGGTGCATTCCAGATAATCGTGTTCACCGTTCCTGGCTGCGATCGAGGCACAATTTCATTGTCGAGGAGCAGTGCCAATTCCTTGCCTGTGACATCATACACTTTCGCTGACAGGCGGACGCGATCCTCGACCGTGTAGCGGATGGTTGCTTGGGTTGTTGTCGGATTCGGAAAGACCGTTGCCGATGAGATGATGCTGTTGGGAATGCGAATGGAAGTTGTATCCAAAAAGCGTCGGCTGCCATCGTACATGATTGCCGATAGCTCGTATTCATATTCCAGGTCCCGAAGGTTCACCGTGTCCGGCGTTGACATAGTGTAGTCGAACCCAACGGTGGTTGTGCCTTTCGAGAAGAGTGCTGTGTCGAACGGAATACCGAATCGGCGTACTTCGCGGAACTCGGTCTCGCTTGGTGGCAGTGTTGAACAGAGGCAGCGCCGACGGATGATAAACCCCCGCACACCCTGTTCGCACAAGGTTGACCAGTACAGTTGCACAAGACGATCGCCAAGGTACTCTGCTCGGAAACTATCGGTCTTGAGAGTCAAGCACGGCTCGGGTGCCGGTGCAACTCTGAATGAATCGGTACGCACGATCACATTCTGTACCGAATCATCCACACGCGGATAGTTTCGCATCTCGATGTTATCGTCGGCTCGATACCAACGCACACCATAGGCAATGCTGTCAACCTCGAGTTTGTACGCGTTGGCTTGGTAGTAATCGAGCGGTTCCATCCACGCGACAGCAGTTCCGATGCGTCCGCCATCGGTCATTGTCACCCGAAAGCGTCCCAATCGGAGCGCTGAATCGAGCGGGAAATACTTCGCATCGCGGAACTGATCGGGACCATAGATGAACACCGAGATCCACCCTTCGTGCTGGGTGATGCAGTAGCTATAGGCAGAGAGCGGAGCGTTCGCGTAAGCAGCAATTGGCAGGTCTGATGTGTTTGGCAAGAGCTCAACTCGCATGGCGGAAGGATCGTACCGACCACTGGAGACACCAACAAGTTGGAACTGGAAGGTTCCATTGGCCCACCGTTCCCAGACTGAGGATGTGCGTTTGAGCGTGAGTGTAAACTCCAGCGTCTGCGGATCAACAACGGCAACGTTTTCGATCGAGACAATCGAGAGAATATCGCGCTGGACTTGCTGTGCTGGAGCGGTCAGCACGCAGGCGACGCCAACAAGAAGTCGAGCTACTATCGTAATGATTCGTCTCATCGTGGCACGTTCGTTGTTCGACCGCGGTTATTCCAGGTTTTATTTGCATCGCGCGTAGTCACGATGCCGCTGAGATCGGTATCGCGATTGAGATATCCTTCCTGCACACAACCATTCCAGATTGCATCGTAGTCAGTACGGTCGGCTGCATCAATACTGCCGTCGCCATTGACGTCCCCGGCGACCATCCCGAACACAACACCATCGGTGGGGCTGTAATCAATCGGTTTGAGTGCTACCGCGCCACCGAAAACAGCCGTTGGTGCGCTGAGGAGCTGTACATGAGCAGGTTGGTCATCGCTTGCCAAGCGAATCGGTGCTGCAGTCATGATGGCAAGGTGCGTCCGGTGGTGAATCGCAACGTAATAGGTAATGCTATCCACTGTTGGATCGAAGCAGAGCCGCGAGCTCCCATCCACATCAACAATCACACCATCGGCACGCAGAAGTGCAGTGCGATAAACCCGCTGCTGGTTTGATGGGCTCCCCGGTCGCAGCTCGACGAGCACCCAATCAACGATGCTCGAATCAATTGTCCGCGCATTGATTGCAGTCCGGTTGGGATCGCGGTTGTAGGGGTAGATGTTCGGTGGCGTTGAGGGAATGAGTCGGCGGCGTGCAAGATCGGTCGCCATGGCGCCATTACGGTATGGACCTTCGAGGAGGACCCGTGCATCCAAGCAAACTTGCACCGGCACTGGATACCCTATCGCAAATGGACCGAGCACCGACAGAGTATCGGCAAGCGAGTAGGCCCAGCCACTGGAATCGAGAGTAGCTGGTATCCGCGATGAACGTACATTCCGCCACCGCGCACCATTCCAGTGAAGGAGGATGACCTTTGTTCGATCAAGACCATTGGATTCGTCGGTTGCTGGTTCGGACGGCGTATCGAGCCACCCATAGCCGAACGTGTATGGCATGGATGCAAGGAGCGCTCCCTGTCGATCGGTTGCGTCCACAAAGAATGCGCGGCGTGCCTTGCTCGTACCATCGGGATATGGGGGAAACGTCGCCGGAAGTGTTCTAACTGTTACAGCACCGGGAAGGCTGCTTGATGGCACGCGAAGCGCAAGCCAGGTGAAACGATTCGTGTAGAGTTGCTGCGTGCTGTCCCCCCGCAAGCCTGTTCGCCGCAACGATCCCACAACCTCCGACCGTGGGTGGGAATAGATCGGGTCCAGCAATGCTGGAGTGTAGGTCAGGATATACCGCTCGACGGAATCACGCTCAGTGACAAGGAACGTCGGATAGGTCTGTGTGCCAACAACGAGCGAATCGTTGACCGTCACGTGACGATCGAGCTGCACTCCTCCGCGTGCATAGACCACCAACGATTGCAGCACAGTATCCGACGGAGGCACTTCATTTCCCGTCAGAATCCGTCCTACTCCTTCGTACCGAATCGAGTAGCCATCGGTCCAACGCAGGAATGCAGCCACTGACGCAGAATCTGTTCGAATAACCAGCGATCGTGGTAGCATGATCACGTTGTTCGTGTCTGAATTCCGAAGTTCGCCACGATGGAGAAACAAGGTATGCCGGAGTGCGATCGCTGCAGAATCGCTCATGGTTGCACCGGCAGCATTATCGAGCTCAAGTGCACTCATTCTGCCGCGTCCGCTGAGCAATTGTTCGGTTGCCCCTTGGAGAATGACTGCTCCCCAGCTTCCATCATCGTTTACCGAGCCATCGTGATGCACTCGTCCCTGAGCGATGAGAGGATATGCTTGGGAAATTTTAAGTTGACTCGGCTGTTCGACGACAAGCGTATCGCGGCTCACCAGCGAGCGCCCAGACGATGAATCAAGTTGCTTAATGCTTCGACCGCGGAAGTACAGGACCGCGTAGGTAATCTGTGGTACGCGTTGGGATGCATTGATTGTATCACCGAGGAATTCGGTACGCCCATCCAACACCGGCTGCTCAATCTGTGCATCACCGGTAATGGTGATCACTCCTCTACCGTTGCTGACCGTCGCACCTGAATGGCTCTGCAAATGCCCCCGTACCTCAATGCGACCGGCGTTGACGATTCGTCCGCAGGCCGAATTGTCGAGCACTTGCTGTGCGTGGATAGACACCACAGCCAGCCAGAAGATAGCAACAATTGAAGCGAGCACTCTATTCATCGCCAACTTGCAGTCGTCCTGCATTTTGTATCCAGCCAGTGTTACGAAGAGTGTTGACCCGGACCGTTGGGCGTGGCTCCGATGCGAAGATGACCAAGCCACGTTCCTTCGGTTGAGCCGATGTGGTTCGAATCGCAAACTGTTCGAAATCTCCTGCCGAGAGGTTCTCGCGAGGCGTTGCTGTTGTGTCGCAGCCAGTGATGACGAGTTCGCCGTTGCGCCCAATCGTCGAGGACAGGTAATCGTTGGCACCACCAATGATGAACAAGCCGCCCGTTGCCGGTGCTGTCGAATCGGTTCCGAAGATCAAGGCTGCGGTGCTGGTCGAATGGTCAACGATTACGCGTGCTGCCATTGCAAGCGGATATGCTTCTGGCACTGAATAGCCATCCCAACCATTAGCAGCCGGACGAGTAAACCCAACCCATACGTTATGCAGCACCAACGCAGTGTCGTACGGCAGTGGTTCGCTTTGGTCCATCCACGTCTGCGGGTTCGACCACCGACCATCACGCACGCTGATCACACGCGAAGGTGCGGCCCGTAAGAGCAGGTCGCTCCCATCGAGCAAACCATTTGCTCCACTCGATGCAATCGAACGCGCTTCGATCCAAAGAAACTGACAGTTTGTATCGAGGCTGCGTGTGTATGCCGTACCAATGCGGTTCGGCAGACTTGAGCGCGGTGCATTGTAGGTCCGCAGCCCTCGAATGGATGCCAAACCGGAGAGCTGACGTGCTTCGTCGAGTCGAAATGCCGCACGCACACGCGCTACCCACGCAGCCGGACCACTGCTTGTGCCATATCCGATGGTAATCTTTCGTCGGACGTCGGTAGTTGCATTGTAACTATTTGGCGCGGTCGAAGGCAGAACGCTCAGCGTGATGCTCGACGGCATTCCGCTTGTATCACTAAACACGAGCGTTGTAAACCGATTGTTGAAGACCAGAGGCTGCGTGCCAACGGTGGTGCTGTGCAATCCTTCGTGGCGCAATCGTCCGATCACTTCTGAGCTGGATTGGCAGTCGCTGAGTTGCGTATCGTAGGCAATTGGTGTCAGTGAGGAATCGCTATGATGGATGGTGAGCGTGTAGTCTTCCATCCTGATTGCATGAGGCGTTGGACCGGTGTTCACCACTAACCCACACCCGACATGGACATCGCCGTTTGCCACTTTGGATCCCCCTTGAGTTTCCAGCTTTCCATAGCGATGATCGGGTTCAGCAGCGGTTGCTTGAAGCGTCTGCCCATCCACACTGCTCAGGTATCGAACGGTTGTTCCACATTCGTAGGTAGCATTGAGCAGTGAGGGTGCCGTATTGAGGTAGGTACCAACGACATCCATTGCTGCTGTACCAAGCAACGAGAAACGCCCAGCGATCCCGCTTGCGTTGATGCGGAAGATCGAACCTGAGTCAATGACAATTGCAGCAGGTTGTTGGGTGCTCGAGACAAGCACGTGTCCACTGTTATCGGCAGTCAAGCGCGAGGAGTTGGTCACCCGAAGCCATGCGGTCGGTACCTGCAACAGTACGGCACTACCGGTTCCGACAACCGCCATCGGAGCTGCCGTTTCCGAGCGTCCACGCAAATCGAGAACACCGGCACTGTTGACACTAAAGCCGCCAGCATTCGAAGCATGATTGATGAAGAAACCACGCACGGTTGCCGTGTCGGTGGATAAGAGCTTGCCTTGGCCACTTGCGCCATTGAGCAGGACAAGGTTTTGGTAGGCGTTACCCCCTTTTTCCGGGACGACGCGTTGTTGCTGCATGCCATCGTAGTAGAACGTTCCCTCGTAGGTACGGATACCGGTCAGCGGTGCGATGCGATACTCTGCACCAACGAACACCGAATCACTAACTGCTTTTGAGCCACCGCTGAGGTGCAAATTTGTGTACCACCGCGACTGCACACGTTGGGCATTGTCGGTTGCCGACCAGAGCACAATGCCACCGATTCGACGCGATTGAGTTGATCCGAGCGCAACGCTACCAGTGAACCGATTCCCAATGGCAGCCATTTCGATCGTGCCGGCATTGGTGACTTGGGAAATCGGAGCTTCGTTTTGGAAGACAGCATTGACGGTCCGGAGGCGGATTGTTCCAGTGTTGTTGATTCGGCCACAGGCGTCATTGACGACGTTCTGCGCAGAGGCTGCAACGAACCCAAGCAGGAAAAGCAATAGTGGAGCAATCATGGCTGTCCGACCTCGATAGTTCCACTGTTGGTAAGTGTGCCCCGATTGACGAAGTCGCGCCAGACAACTATCGTCGCACTATTCTGGATTTCACCTTCGCTGGTAAGTCCACCTTTGATCGTCAGTGTTCCTGTTCCAGCGCGGACCAGAAAGCCATACGCAACCGTGCATGGTACCCCACCTGTGGTCAGATTACTATCCACCACCGCAATCGATCGCCCGTTGAATGTAGCCCGACCAGAGGTTACGTGCATCGAACCAGTAACACTCAACGATGCGCTATCCTCGGCGGTGAGCTGACCGTTGGCTACACTTGTGTAGGTACCGCTTACCTGCATGACTGCTCGGGGTGAAAGGTAAACGGTGCCGCCATTGTTGGTCATAATCTGTGCCTCTGCAGCCAGACTGCTTAGTGCCAACATCAAACCAACGCTCAGGATCACACGCACTGCTGCCATTTTCATCAGAGTGGTTATCATCACATCAAGTATCGGCATCGCAACAAGAGGCTTTACTACGAGGAATTACTGAATTCGCGTAAACTTCAGATACGAGCTTGTGCGAGCAGTCGTTGGGGTAGCATCTGCAGTGTTCTGTGCCCACTGCAGCCGCACAGTGCCGCTACCACTGCCCATGATGACAATACCGCGGACGAAGACAACAGCAGAGCCACCAGCAGGAATCTCAACCGATGCACTGCCGCTACTGAGTACGCCAGCCCGGAAACCTGTTGGCGAGCCATCGTTGCTATGGTAACTGAGCTTGAATGTCGCACCCGAGGGTACGCTCAACCCGAACGCAACATCAGGTGTTGTCGACGATGAGCTAAAATCGAGCATCCCTTCGACTTCCCACACTTCACCTGCACCGAGCGTTGCAAACAAGTGGTCATCATCCTGCAGTGCATTCGAATTGCTAACACTTTCATCACTGGTTTTGTAGCGCGTTACAATGGTTGAATTAGCAGAAACGGTACTGATGAGCGGTAACCACCGCGTACCGTCATAGTACCAGTAGCCTTCCTGCGATGTCGTGGTTACGTAGACAATCAACCCTTCTGCTGGCGAGGCAATCGCATCACGTTCGGTTGCTGTCATACGTGGAGGCAAAAATCCTCTGGTTGTGCTACTGATTTCAACAGCGGCGGAGCTTTGCGGTGCGTTCGTACCGATGCCGATACGCCCGTCAGCCGTGATACGAAGCCGCTCTTGGTTGTTGGTCATGAGCGGAAGTGCAACGTTATCTTTGGAGCCGAACGCTTGCTCTGTACCGAGAGTATTCCCCCCAAGCAGCCAGGTCGTCCCACCGAATACGCTTGTCGGCGATGCCCATTGCGGAGCTGCCGATAGCCCCTGTGAGATAAGAACTTGACCTGGAGAACCTGCTCCGAAGCCACCACCCTGAAGCGATGCCACCAGCTCTCCAGAAATGTTGAGGTGATGGACGTAGGTGCGGTTGGGATTTCCGTTGGGCAAAAGTGTATTCCGAAGCGGTGTGGGAGTCAGTGAGTCCACATGTCCCAAATACACGTTCCCACCGGCACCGGAAACAAGTGCGTAGTTGTTCGTTCCTCCAGCAGCAACAAGATACCCGCCGACGTTGAGGTACGAGGTCGCTTGCTTGGATGCCGAGAATGCCATCGTCACCGTGCTCGCAGCATCCGAACCAGGAACGCTTCCGATCGAATACACTGCAAGCGCACTGTAGTTGGCTTGGGTTGTATTGTCCGAGATTTGGACGGTTCCGAAAGCGTTGCTGGCTGTTGAACTTGTCCCGATGCCGAGCGCAATTTTGCCATCAGCTTTGATTCGCATGCGTTCGGTGTTGTTGGTGCGAATTGCCAATGCCCGGTTATCCGTCGTACCAAGGAAATTGAATTGGGGGGCGTCGGGATTGGTGCCACTATTACCGAGAATCGTCCATGCTCCCAGGGATGCCGCTGTGATTGTTTGCCAGCTCGGTGCAGCCGACCCATTTGAAATGAGTACTTGTCCAGGCGAACCGGTACTGGTGAATGCAAGGGTTATCCCATTGGAATATGCAATGGAGCCTGCAGAGCCGATGGTGCTGATACCAGTGCCACCTTTGTTTATGGGTAGCACACCAGCAACTTCCTGCGTTCCAAGGTCCACCGCCGTTGTCAACGAACCAAGCCCAACGAACTGATTTGCTTGCACAATGCCCGTTCCACCGGGCAATAGCACCGAACCACTCCCCACTGTGAGCGTTTGGTTGGTATTGACCCCAGTCTTGATCGAGTCGAAGGGTACCGAAATATTAATCGGCTTGGTTATGATGAGTGAGTCTGTCCGGAGAATAGAGACCGACAGCGTATCAATCCGGCCGTCCCGAACGTACAGCGTGTCGAACCGTCCAAAACGTCCAATCAAACTGTCTATACGCGCAATCTGGCTCCACAGCGTATCAATCCGCCCATCACGCGAATAAATCGTGTCGGCTCGGCCTACCTGCGTGTAAAGCGTATCAATCCGGCCATCCCGAACGTACAGCGTGTCGAACCGTCCAAAGCGCCCAATCAAACTGTCTATACGCGCAATCTGGCTCCACAGCGTATCAATCCGCCCATCACGCGAATAAATCGTGTCGGCTCGGCCTACCTGCGTGTAAAGCGTATCAATCCGGCCATCCCGAACGTACAGCGTGTCGAACCGTCCAAAGCGCCCAATCAAACTGTCTATACGCGCAATCTGGCTCCACAGCGTATCAATCCGCCCATCACGCGAGTAAATCGTGTCGGCTCGGCCTACCTGCGTGTAAAGCGTATCAATCCGGCCGTCCCGAACGTACAGCGTGTCGAACCGTCCAAAACGTCCAATCAAACTGTCTATACGCGCAATCTGGCTCCACAGCGTATCAATCCGCCCATCACGCGAATAAATCGTGTCGGCTCGGCCTATGCGCGTGTAAAGAGTATCAATCCGGCCCGCACGTGCATAGAGTGTATCCGTTGCCAACTGTTGGAGTATCAGACGGCGCACATGGAGGGAATCGAGTGTTTTTGTCCATTGCGGCTGGGACGCTGGACCATTGCTTACCAACAAGTCACCAGGTTGCCCAGCATTTCCGCTCAGTTGGAGCAATGCACTTGGTCCTTGCAAGTTGAGCCCTGCAGCGGTAATCTGACCTCCTGCGTTGACTTGGAACTGCGAAGCGTTCCCAACCGACAGCAGTGATAGCGGATTGTTTGTCCCAATCCCAACATTGCCCGATGGAGTAATCCGAAGACGTTCTTGACCGTTTGTCTTCAAAATCAGCGGTTGAGCATCGGTCGTTCCAAGAAAATTCATCGTGGGATCAATACCGGTATTCCCCTGCAGGCTCCAAAAACTTCCACTTCCCGTCGCGAACGGTACCCAGTTAGGCTCCGTGGGCGTGCCCTCGTTGTACTCAAAGCGGTTAGTGGTTGAATTGAAGATCAAAAGGCTTTTCGCTGGAAGCACGATGGTATTCCGTTGCGTAGTTGTCAAGCGGGGAATAAGCAGCCCTTGGCGCTGGGAGCGTAGTTCCAGCAACGCCGACGTATCCGGCGTCGTGGTGCCGATACCAACGTTTCCGTCTGCCCAGAGACGGGTAGTTGTGGCTCCCACAAGCAAGACAACTGCTGCACTACAGATTCGGAGAAAGGATCGCTGTCGCATCGTCGGAACCTGATTCGGTTGTGGTACTATTGCCGCTGTCAATGAGATTCTGCGTACCGCTACAGTGCGAGTGTAATGCTCGTCGCGATACAAGTGCAAATTAGAACTCCCTTTTACCGGCAGCAATACGTACTACTACGTAATTTCACCCGAAGCAGGTAGAGACCAACTCTTAGGTATTGCTGGGATCTTTGCTGCGGTGAGGAACAAAAAACATCGAGTGCATGAGGGCGTACCGCACAAGCGAGGCTGCATTTTTTGCACCAAGTTTCTCCATCAAGTGGGCGCGGTGCGTCTCAACCGTGCGTGGGCTGATGAAGAGCCTGTCGGCAATTTCGTTGCTGGTTAGGCCTTGAGCAACCAGTTCGAGAATTTCCTCCTCTCGTTTGGTCAGCGTCACGGGCGGTAGCGGGTCGCGCGGGGAGTCATGCGAACCGTGCATGAGCGCCAAGACTGAGCGCGAAAACACCCGCTCTCCTTTAAGCACCGACCGGAGAGCATCGAGCAGCTCTTGTCGCGTGACGTCTTTCGATAGATACCCATCGGCACCGATCGCTAATGCCTGTTCGAGGTAGTACCGATCCTCAAAGGTTGTCAACATGATAATGTATGGCCGCCCAGCTGGAATTTGCTCCCGTAATGCACGAACAGTTTCTAAACCATTTTTCCGTGGCATGAGGATATCAAGCAAGAGAACATCCGGCTTGAGCGACTCGACTAAAGCAAGTGCCTGCTCACCATCACTGGCTTCCCCAACAACCTCAACTTCAGTATCAGCAGCAAGAATACGATACAGCCCGACGCGTGCCAGTTCATGATCGTCAGCAATCACCACACGAATTGTGCTTCGCGCAGTAAGTGGCATTCGTCCCATCAAGCACCTCATTGAAAACAACCTTGACTACATTGTCGGTCAGGACAATGGAAAATTTATTTCACCCCCCGCACCCACAGATTCAAATTTACGATATGAGCGTTTTCCAGAGTGCGTCGGAGGCATCGCTGGGCATACGCCAATCAGCGCGCGGAGACAGTGCAACCGTTCCTACTTTGGGACCATCGGGGAGGCAGGAACGCTTGAACTGATTAGCGAAAAAGCGCTCGATGAACACTCGGAGCCACTGTGCCAGTTCCGCACGGCTGTATCTGCCATCGAATGCCCACTGTGCCAAATGCAGCATTTTCGATGGCGAATCTCCCCACCGGAGGAATGCATAGAGATAAAAATCATGAACTGCGTAGGGTCCGAGGACATCTTCAGTACGTTGGCTGATGGTGCCATCGGTGTTCGGTGGTAGTAATTCGGGACTGATCGGCGTCGAAAGAATCGCTGCCAGCGCCTGACGGGCATCACCGTCGGGAATGCTTGCAGCCAACCATTCGATGATGTACCGAACAAGCGTTTTCGGTACTCCAGCATTGACGCCATACATGCTCATGTGGTCGCCAGCATAGGTGGTCCACCCCAACGCAAGTTCCGATAAATCACTGGTACCAACCATCAAGGCATGAAACCGATTGCATAGATCCATCAGAATTTGGGTTCGCTCTCTGGCTTGGGCATTCTCGAAGAGGAGGTCGTGTTCCCCCGAATGCCCCACATCATCAAGGTGCTGGCGGAGAGCATTCTCGATGGGAATGATCAAAACGTCTGTTTTCAGTGCACGAGCCAGTGCTTCGGCTTGTTTGCGGGTTTGCTCGCTCGTCCCCGGTCCGGGCATGATGACTGCGTGAATGCGGTTGCGTTCATACCCAAGCTGATCGAACGCTCCAACACACACTAACAGCGCCAGTGCGGAATCAAGCCCACCCGACACGCCAATCACTACATCCCTAATGCCAGTGTGTAATAGTCGTTTTGCGAGTGCTATCTGCTGAATTGTGACGATCTCCTGACAACGCTCGGTGCGCTCAGTCTCCCCTGTGGGCACAAACGGAAACGCCGGAATCCAGCGACGAGGGCGATCCCCATCCAGATGCGATATCTCAATCCGGAGACGCCGATAGTTGGGCGACTGATGCTGACCAAATGTTGCAATCCTGCGCCGATCAAACGCGAGCCGCTCACAGTCGAGATCAGCAACGACCCACCGCGTCTGGAATGAAAACGCACGATCTTCCGCAAGGATTACACCGTTTTCTGCGATGATGCAGTGCCCGCTGAAGATAGTATCGGTTGTGGATTCACCGGCACCCGCCGATGCATACACATACCCAGCAATGCATCGTGCCGATTGCATGCGCACCAGGTCCCGACGGTATTCTGCCTTGAGCAACAATTCGTTGCTGGCTGATGGGTTGAGCACAATCTCTGCCCCACCCAGCGCCAATGTCTCGCTCGGCGGTTGGACTGCCCATAAATCCTCGCACAACTCAATGCCGACTGTTGCAGCATGACGCTCATCAACGATGCATTCGAAAAGAAGATCTGTCCCGAATGGGACCTCCGCACTGCCGAGCCAAAGTGTGGGAATCAGCGCTCGATCGGCTCGGCTGAACCAGCGCTGTTCGTAGTACTCGCCATAGTTCGGAATGAATTGTTTGGGTACAATGCCGCTGATACCTGTTCGGCCAATGACGACAGCACAATTGTAGAGCCTCCCCATGGCACGCACCGGCGCACCGACAACCAACACGCCACCTTCGACACGAACAAGCTCGGCAAGCTCACCGAGAGCACGATCGGATGAGTCCAGCAGTTGTGCTTGGAGAAGAAGGTCGCCAGACGAATATCCCACCGTTGCAAGCTCGGGGAAGAGCGCAATCTGCACTCCTTCCCGACGAAGATGTTGATATGCTTCGACAATCGCTGCAACGTTGAATTCAACATCGGCAACGCGGACCGATGGACTACATGCCGCAACGCGCAAATAACCGAATTCTGAAAGCTTCACCGTTCGAACACCTAAGCAACATTTCGAAGCAAAGTTAGCGATCGCAACGCAAAAGGCGCCTGCAGAAATCACAGGCGCCTTTGCTGTCGGAGTGGCGGGATTTGAACCCGCGACCACACCCACCCCAAAGGTGTGCGCTACCGGGCTGCGCTACACTCCGAGCGTTGCAAAAATACTCAGTCGGGCTAGTTCACTCCGGCGGGAGCTGGATGTGACCCTGCGCGCTGTCGCCGTACCCACCATAGCAGCACGGGTATGCATCCAACACACAAGGCTGCAGCTACGAACATCCATCGCATACTCCACTGCGCAGCAACCCATCCACCGATTGGCGGCGCAATCAAATTCCCCAGCAGCATCGCACTCGAAGCCAACGACATCATCCCACTCTGCCGCCCTTCCGGTATTCGCGTGCTCAAGAACGCATTCAGCGCCGGCACCAACCCACTGAGCGCCATACCAAGCATTGCACGAGCAACCAATATCGTCCAGAGCGACGAAGTTACTCCCTGCAGCAAGAGCATCACACTTGCAACCACTGCACTTGTGAGAACAACCGTTCGAGCACCACGACGATCAACTTGCTTGCCGATCATTGGGGCACTGACTAACGTACTCAATCCTGTAATCCCGACGACAATACCAGTGACCAGTTGAAGGTGACTTGTCGGCACCCCAATGTGCTCGAGGAAAAAGGGCATCTGCGGACTCGGCATCACCGTCCCCATTTGGGAAAGCACGATACACAACAGTGCGATGCCAAAGCTCGGGATTGTGAGCGCCTCGCGAAGATTATCCATCGCAGAGACACGCTTTGCAGAACGAAGACCAGATGCATTCGATTCTCTCACTGTTGCCACAACAACGATGCCGCTGACCAGGCTCAATCCACTCATCACCCAAAACACGGGCCGCATTCCTGCATACTGTGAGATTACGCCCCCAACGAACGGACCAACAACCGCGCCGACCGATTGCGACGTCTGAAGAATCCCAATCGCATATCCCCGATGATTCGGAGGGGTTTCGGCAGCAACAAATCCAAGCGCAGCAGCAATAAAGCCACTGATGGCACCCTGCAACAATCGCCATACGAACAACTCTTCCACGGTCCGAGAAAACCCCATCAGCAATAAAGCAATGGCAATTCCACCAACGGCACGGACGACCATCGTTTTGCGGCTGTATCGGTCAGCCAGCGCACCCCAAATTGGCTGTGCGATGATTGCCGTCAAAAACGGTGCTGAGAAAATGTACCCGCTCCAGTGGTGTGCTCCGACTGCATCGCTGACTCCCAGTTCACGAATAAACAGCGGCAGGAAGGGCACTACTGCGCTCATACCAATCATTGCGAGCACCTGCGCTGCCCATAGTGACCATAGGTTTCGGCGCCACAGCTCCATAATGAGCTATACCGAGACCCCCGTATTTTGTTGGTGCCGGACAGTCTCCAACCAGCGTGTTGCATCAATTGCTGCCATGCATCCACTCCCCGCGGCTGTAATCGCTTGACGATACACATGATCTTGAACATCGCCACAGGCAAAGACCCCTTCGACGGAGGTCCGTGTTGACTTGCACTCGGTCAGCAAGTAGCCATTGGCATCCATGGCAAGTTTTCCCTGAAACAAATCCGTGTTCGGTTGATGACCGATCGCGACAAAAGCACCATCGAATGGTTCGGTCCATTGCTGCCCTGTTGCGGTATTTCGGAGACGGAGAGCCGTAAGTTTCCGGACTCCTGTCGGGAGCGTCTCGCCAATGAACTCTTCAACGACTGTCGAAGTTATCCAACGAATTTTTTCATGCTGCCGGGCACGATCAAGCATGATCTTCGATGCACGGAACTCCTCCCGGCGATGGATAATGACAACCTCCGATGCGAAACGTGTCAGATAGAGCGCCTCTTCCATCGCAGTATCACCCCCACCGATAACTGCCACACGCTGGTTCCGGAAGAAAAAGCCATCACAGGTTGCACAGGCGGAAACACCATAGCCCATGTAATCTGCTTCGCCTGGTACGCCGAGCATCTTGGCGCTGGCACCCGTTGCGACGATCAGTGCATCGGCACTGTAATGGCGATTGCGATCGGTTGTAAGGACAAACGGGTGTGCATCGAGGGCAACATCGGTCACATGCTCAAAGAGGGACACCGCACCGAAGCGCTGCGCTTGCTTCCGCATGATGTCCATCAACTCTGGTCCCATGATACCGTGTTCGAATCCAGGATAATTTTCGACCTCAGTAGTAATGGTCAATTGACCGCCAGGTTGATTGCCCTCGAAGATCAGTACACGCTGTTGGGCCCGTGCCGCATAGAGTGCAGCTGTCAACCCTGCCGGACCTGAACCAAGAACAGCAATGTCAGTGTGCTGAAGAATTTCCATCGCATTCAAACTCGTTGTGCTACGCCATCAGATGCATCACCACTGGGAACGATTCAGTTGAGCTGATGGAGTGGTAACCCATCGGCACTGGGAGCATCGGCCGGTTCAGTGTCATCGCCGTTGGATTCCTCGTTCTCGTCTTGAGGTGCAACGGCGATGTCAGCAATTTCTTCGTCTTCTTCCAAGCGGATCAAGCGCACTCCTTGTGTGTTGCGCCCGATGAGACGAATGTCTCGTGCTGGCTGACGAATAAGCCGACCAGATTTGGTGATAACAACCAGATCATCGTCATCGGTGATTTCCAGGAGCGCAACGACATTCCCCGTTTTTTCGGTGATGTTCATCGAGATCACGCCTTTTGCACCGCGTCGTGTCAGTCGGAAGTCTTGGTAACGCGTCCGTTTGCCGTACCCTTTTTCTCCAACAACGACCACTTGTGTCTCGGGATGCTTGATGGCAACCATCGAAACCACATAGTCGTCGTCTTCGAGCTTGATCCCGCGAACACCGGCAGCATTTCGTCCCATCGGGCGCACATCGCTTTCTCGGAACCGGCATGCCATACCGTGATGCGTACCAATGATGATGTCGTAGCTGCCATCGGTCAACCGCGCGTCGAGCAGAATATCACCCTCGGACAAGGTAATGGCAATTTTTCCGCTCGAGCGCACACTCTCGAATTCCGAGAGCACCGTTTTCTTGACCGTTCCCTGCCGCGTGCACATGAAGATGTACTTATCGTCGGAGAACTCCCCTTGGACGAGCAAATACGCAGTGACACGCTCACCAGACTCGACGCTGATGATATTGGCGATCGAGCGTCCTTTCGCCGTTCGTCCCCCTTCGGGAATATCGTACACTTTCACGCGGAAAACGCGCCCGCGGTCGGTGAAAAAGAGTAGGTAGTCGTGCGTGGAAGCACGGAGCAGGTGTTGGACAAAGTCGTCGTCGTAGGTGCTGGCACCGCTGAGTCCTTTGCCGCCACGTCCCTGACGACGGAAACTGGCAAGAGGTGTGCGTTTGATCATCCCTTTGCGGGAGATGGTCACGATCACATCCTCGTTGGCGATCATGTCCTCGATGGTGAATTCACGTGCGTTGTAAACGATGTCGGTGCGCCGTTCATCGCCGAATTTGGTTGCCAGCGCTGTCAGCTCCTCGTTGATCACCTGGAGTTGGAGTTCTTTGCTGGCAAGGATTGCACGGAGCCGCTCGATGGTCTTGAGAAGTTCCCGGTATTCGTGCTGGATTTTCTCTCGCTCCAGTCCTGTCAAGCGTTGCAGACGCATATCAAGAATCGCTTTGGCTTGAATCTCACTCAAGCCGAACCGCTCTTGGAGCCGCACCGACGCAATCTCGGGCGTTTCGGATTTCTTGATCGTCTCGATAACAGCATCGATGTTATCGAGCGCGATGATGAATCCCTCCAAGATGTGTGCACGGCGTTCGGCTTGATCGAGCTCGAACTGTGTTCGTCGAACAACAACCTCGTTGCGGAATTCAAGGAAATGTTCCAACAATTGCCGGAGCGTGAGCAAGCGCGGGCGTCCACCGACAAGCGCAATCATGTTTGCGGCGAAGGTGGTCTGGAGCTGCGTCTTCTTGTACAAGTTGTTGAGAACAACCCGCGGTATTGCATCGCGCCGCAATTCCAGGACGATACGGATTCCATCACGATCGGACTCGTCGCGGATGTCCGTGATGCCATCGAGTGATTTGCTCCGGACCAAATCGGCGATTTTCTCGATGAGAGCAGACTTGGTTACGCCGTAGGGAATCTCAGTGACAACGATAGATTCTTTGCCCGACTTTGCGATTTCGATACTTGCCCGTGCGCGCACCTGTATCGAACCATGACCGGTCAAGTATGTCTCGCGCACACCTTCGTACCCATAAATGATACCACCGGTCGGGAAGTCCGGCGCTTTGACGTACTGGAGCAACTCTTCATCACTGATTGCTGGATTGGCAATGAGTGCTTGAAGTGCGACGACAATTTCGCGGAGGTTGTGGGGGGGAATCTTGGTGCTCATCCCGACGGCAATGCCTTCAGCACCATTGACCAACAGCAGCGGAACAGCCGTAGGAAGAACTTTGGGCTCTTGAAGGGATTCGTCGAAATTGGGGCGGAAATCAACCGTATTTTTTTCGATATCGCGCAGTACTTCGAGTGCGATCGAGGCTAAGCGCGCCTCGGTGTACCGCATTGCTGCCGGCGCATCATTGTCAATCGAGCCAAAATTCCCTTGACCATCAACCAGAGGATAGCGCAAGGACCACTCCTGCGCCATACGGACCATCGCATCGTAAACCGATGAATCGCCGTGTGGATGGTACTTACCGAGCACCTCCCCGACCAACCGTGCCGACTTGCGGTACGGACGATTCGGTAGCAATCCAAGCTCGTTCATCGCGTAGAGAATTCGGCGCTGCACTGGCTTGAGCCCATCCCGAACGTCGGGAAGTGCCCGTGCAACGATGACCGACATTGCATAGTCGAGATACGCCGAACGCATCTCATCTTCAAAGAGCACAGGGACAATATGCCCGGAGCGTGAAATATCCATATCAGCCAGGTACGTGCATCAAAAAATAGTTTCGGTCGCACTGCAAAAATACCGAATCCCATTGCGGCTACTTGTCGGCCAGCTTGTAACTGCTGTCCACAGTCGTGCGTAGGTGCACATCAACAAACCAACCCGGTTTTTTCGATGGAAATTGTGCAACGACCGCTCACCGCCAATCAATACATCGCGCTCTGTCGCGATAGTGGGTTGCGCAGACCCATTGATCAACCCGATCGAATCGTCCGTATGATTGGCGAAGCGAATATCTTCTTGAGCTGTTGGTTCCGTGGTCAGCCCATCGCAATGCTCCGTGCTTGGAGCGATTGGGTGTATGTTTGTTACATAGCCGATCTTGCTGTGGCGCGCCCGCATCAGCGACAAGGCATTGGTCGTGCGTTGATCGAACATCTGCGTGCACTTCTGGGCCAGACAGTGCAATTGGTGGTGGTCGCTGCAGCGGAAGCAACTTCCTTTTATCACCATCTCGGCTTCGAAAAGTCGCAGTGTACATTTCTTGTACGGAGGAAGCAGTGATGCAACGACGAACTGCATTGGGTACATCGCTCATCCTGCTCGGACTGGCGCTGCTCGGACTGTTGAGCGTTGCACTCCTGTCGTTTGATCATCCAGTCCGGATCATCGTCCAAGCGATTGCAAACGTGCTGGTCATGCTTGCCGCGATTTTGATCTACAGCATATTTCGGAAAGAAAAGCATCGGTAGCCACAGGCTGTAGCTTTGCGGCACGAACTCACGTGCAATCGCTCCATGCCACGTTCCCGACTGACCGTGACGATCTACGAACTCATCCTTCTCCTTGCAGGTGTGCTCTCGGCAAGTGTCGGTTTGCGAGGGTTCCTGCTTCCTGTGGGATTCATTGACGGTGGCGTTACCGGGAGCTCGCTTCTTCTGACTGCTGTCACCGGCATTCCACTGTCGGCTTGGCTGTTGCTCCTGAACACGCCGTTTATCGTGCTTGCCTATCGCAACCAGGGAATGCACTTTGCCCTCCGCACGCTTGCAGCAATCGCACTCCTTTCAGGAATGGTCGCTGTGCTACCGGTGAACGCTATCACGCAGGATAAATTCCTCGACGCAATCTTTGGTGGCATCTTCTTAGGTGCAGGCATTGGTTTAGCTATCCGCGGCGGTGCGGTCCTCGATGGGACTGAAATCTTGGCAGTAATGATCAGCCGCCACACAATTCTCAGCATCGGTGACGTGATCTTGCTGTTCAACATTGCCCTCTTCAGCATTGCTGCATTTGTGCTGTCAGTCGAAGTTGCACTCTACGCGATCATCACCTATGCCGTAGCGTCGAAAGCAGTGGACTTCATCGTTGATGGCATCGAAGAGTATATCGCCGTCCTGATTATTTCCGATCAGAGCGATGCGATTCGTCGTGCGATTATTACTCAGCTCGGGCATGGCTGCACCGTGATCGAAGGAAAACGTGGCTATTCGCTCGAGCATGGTGCGTTGCGACGAACCGAGATTCTCTACAGCATCATCACGCGGCTCGAGGTAACCAAATTTTTGAGCACCGTCCGCGGACTCGATCCGGATGCATTCATTGTCATGACAACGGCAAAAGACCTCCGAGGGGGCTGGGTACGAAAACGCCGGCTCGTCCATACTTGAGCCCATGGCAGCACTATCTTCGCAAGTCGTTTTTCCACCATTGCAGCACTGAGTGTTATGCCATTGGGTTTTGCAACGAAGGCAATACACATCGGCCAAGAACCTGATGCCCTCACGGGAAGTGTCACCGTTCCGCTCTACCAAACCTCGACCTTTGCACAAGAGGCCATCGGAGTCCACAAGGGTTTCGAATACGCGCGGACGCAGAATCCGACGCGCACAGCATGGGAGCGGAATATTGCCGCTCTCGAAAATGGTAGTCATGCTATTGCTTTTGCCAGCGGGATGGCTGCAATTGATGCTATCGCACGGCTCTTCGATGCCGGCGACCACCTTCTCCTGGCAGAGGACATGTACGGGGGAACATTTCGCCTCTTCGACACCGTGCTACGACGCCATGGCGTGCTCTTCGATACCGTGGACATGCGCGACCTGCGCGCCGTCCGCGCTGCACTGCGTCCAACGACGCGGCTCCTGTTTACCGAAACGCCGACCAATCCATTGATGAACCTCAGCGACATTGCAGCATTGGCAGATATTGCTCACTCTGCCGGTGCGCTGCTGGCCGTTGACAACACCTTTGCATCGCCTTACTTCCAACAACCCCTTCGATGGGGCGCCGACATCGTCGTCCACTCAGCGACCAAGTATCTCGGTGGTCATTCTGACCTTGTGCATGGCGTAGTGATCGTCCACTCTTCGGAGCTTGCCGAACGGCTCTACTTCCTGCAGAATGCTGCTGGTGCCGTGCCTGGACCATTTGACTGTTGGCTGCTGCTGCGCTCGGTCAAAACCTTGGCGCTCCGAATGGAGCAGCATCAGCGGAACGCGCAGGTGATTGCAGAACTGTGTAGCACCCATCCTGCCGTTGCGCGTGTGCACTACCCTGGCTTGCCTTCGCATCCCCAGCACGAACTGGCACTCCGGCAGATGAGCGGATTCTCGGGCATGGTCTCGATTGACCTGGGTTCGCGAGAAAAGGCAGACCGCTTCATCGCGGGCTTGCGCATCATCACACTGGCAGAATCGCTCGGTGGTGTGGAGTCGCTGGTATGCCACCCAGCAACAATGACCCACGCAAGCATTCCTGAAGCGCAACGCCGTGCACGTGGCATCACCGATGGGCTTGTGCGATTGAGTATTGGCATCGAGGATACCAACGACCTTCGCGACGATGTTCGCCATGCCCTCGACCAGTGCTGATTTGGGTATCCATCTGTTGGCAATCGAAACCAGCGGAAGTGTCTGCTCGGTGTGCCTTCTGCGCGATAATCGGATGCTTGCCGAGTACACCCTCGATGAGCCGAACGTTCACGATCGCATGCTTGCGACATTGGTCGAGCGAGTACTGAGCGAAACTTCCAGCCGAGCGGATCTGCTCAGTGCTATTGCAGTCAGTGCTGGACCTGGATCGTTTACGGGCTTGCGGATTGGTTTCGCGTTCGCAAAAGGAATGTGCTTGGCAAGCAACATTGCCTTCATCCCTGTACCAACTCTCGAAGCTTGTGCTGGTGCTGCTGTTCCGATTGCTCGTATGCTGCATGATTGCGACATCGCGGCAGTCATCCACGCACGCGACGATCGCTGGTATGCACAGCATTTTTCTGCCGAGGGCCAACCCTTGACGGAACCATACCTTACCGACAGCACGTCTCTTCAGCAGCGCATCTTGACCCAAACACTCCTCTGCGGCCCAGGAGCTGCAGCATTCCGACAAGGCCTGCACGTGCCAGGCTTGGAGCGACTGACAGCACGATTCATCGCACGTCAAGCGCTCGAATACTTCCGGCAGGGCAGATTCGCCGACCCCTCAACAGCAACGCCCCTCTACCTCGAAGAATTCGTCCCCCGCAGGACTGCGGTGATACACCCGCCGCTCTAACGCTGCCCTATCTTCGCAGCGACATTGTTCTGAAACGAACCATTTCGTCCGAGTATCGGAATTCTGTGCAATGATCGAACGCTACACCCGCCCGGAGATGGGCGCCATTTGGAGTGATGAAAACAAATTCCGCATCTGGCTTGAAATCGAACTGCTGGCGGTCGAAGCGCACGTCAAGCTCGGCGTCGTTCCTGCCAGCGACTACGAAGAGCTTCGAGCAAAAGCTGGGTTTTCGGTTGAACGAATCGCCGAAATTGAACAGCAGACAAAGCACGATGTGATCGCCTTCCTGACCTGTGTTGCCGAAAAGGTCGGCTCGCCCGCCTCGCGCTGGCTGCACCTGGGCATGACCAGCAGTGATGTGCTCGATACGTGCTTAGCCGTGCAGCTCAAGCAAGCCGGCGAACTTTTGCTCGGCGATCTGGAGCAGTTGCGCACAGCACTGGCAGCAAAAGCGCTCGCGCATCGCTCCACAATCTGCGTCGGACGCACCCATGGCATCCATGCCGAGCCGATGGTCTTTGGACTCAAATTTCTGCTCTACCATCAAGAATGCCAGCGAAACATTGAACGGATGCAACGCGCAATCGAGACGATCGCTGTTGGCAAGCTCAGCGGTGCAATCGGAACGTTCGAACATCTCGATCCCCGCGTCGAAGAGTACGTCTGCGCTCGACTGGGGCTGCGACCCGATCCCATTACAACGCAGATCATTCAGCGCGATCGTCACGCGGAGTTTTTAACCACACTGGCAATCATCGCCAGCTCCTTGGAGAAAATCGCGCTCGAAGTGCGCCACTTGCAGCGCACTGAGGTGCGCGAAGCAGAAGAGCACTTCAGCCGTGGGCAGAAGGGTTCCTCCGCGATGCCACACAAGCGTAATCCAATCGTCAGTGAACGCATCTGTGGACTGGCCCGGCTGCTCCGAAGTAACGCCATGGCAGCACTCGAAAACAACGCACTCTGGCATGAGCGTGACATCTCGCATAGCAGTGTCGAACGCGTCATTTGTCCCGATTCGACCATTGCGCTCGACTACATGCTCGCACTGACAACCGAGCTAGTCGAAACATTGGTGGTGTATCCCGAACGCATGCTCGAGACAATCGAACGATCGCACGGCGTGATTTATTCCCAGGCAGTGTTACTCGAGCTTGTGCGCCGAGGGTTAACGCGCGAGGATGCTTATGCCATTGTGCAATCGGCGGCTATGCGGTCGTGGGAGTCGGGGATCCATCTTCGCCAAACGATCGGAGAAGATCCGCGTATTCGTCAATACCTTCAGCCTGAAGAACTCGACGCGATCTTTCGCGGCGAGCATTCCCTTGTCAACATTCCGTACCTATACAAACGATGTGGCTTCGAGTAGGTTCTCTGTTCATGCTGACGGTTGTCGTCTGCTCTGCGACCGATGGCGATCTGCCAACCATCAATCGCAAGTGGCGCATACCGGGTGATGTCAACGCCCATCAGCCAGTTGTGGCACCTGTCCTTTCGCCAGATGGCAGCATTCTGTACTTTTCACGCAAGTACTACCCAGGTAACGTCGGCGGCTCGCGCGATCCCGACGACATCTGGTATGCACATCGCACCAGCGACTCGACCTGGAGCACACCCCGGCGACTCGATGCGCTCAACACGCCCAACAGCGATGTGCTTTTTGGTTTTGCTGCCGATGGTAAAACAGCGCTCATTCAACGCGGTAGCGGTAACGGGGAAACCGAACAGTTTGCCTTAGCACGCCAAGTCGGTAGTCAGTGGACCTTCGATCCCATCACCATCGAAGGCTACACGAACCGTTCCAGCTACTACTACGCATTCCTTTCGCCGGACATGCGAACACTGCTGCTTTCTATCGAAGGACCCGACTCTCGCGGCGGGCTCGACCTCTACGTGAGTCATCGGATCGGGGACTCTCTGCACTGGTCATCCCCGCGCAATCTTGGCAGTACGGTCAATTCGAACGGTATGGAGACATCACCATTTTTAGCACGCGATGGTCGCACGCTCTACTATGCCTCGAGCGGCTTTCAATCGAACGGCAAGTACGACATCTACCTGACCCGGCGCCTCGACGATTCGTGGGAACGATGGTCAGAGCCGGTTCGACTCCCCGAACCCATCAACACCGACGAAATGGACCTTTGCTGGTGGCTGTTTCCAACTGGTGATACAGCGATCTACATTTCCACCGACGACGGTGCGCAGCGAATGGGCATTTACCTTGCAACGCTGGCACAGCAATACCAACCGCTGCCTCAGCGACTTTGGAGTGTTCGCTTTGCCTTCAATAGCAGCACTCTCCCGCCACAAGCAGTTCCCGACAGCATCCTTGTGCGGCTGGGACGCGCACGACACATACAACTCGATGGTCACACCGATTCACTCGGAAGCGACGCCTACAACGAGCATCTTGCGCTTGCCCGAGCGCGTGCCGTCGAAGCCTACCTTCGCAGGCACGGCATTCCATCAGAACGTATCAGCGTTCGCGGACACGGTCGCACAAGCCCTATCGCCCCCAACGACACCGAAGCGAACCGCGCCCTCAACCGTCGCGTGGAAATTCGCTGGGAGGAGTAGCCGGATGCATTGCTCCAAAGTGTTCGCCAGAGGTTGAATCCCTCGTCATGATCGGAACAGTGAGCTCGGCGGGCACAGGCACCCCCATTGCTCGATACGCCTCTGCAAGATGAAAACGGAAGAGCCCATCAAAAGCGGAGCGATATGCTGCCCGGTGGTCATCGCCAAACCACCAGAACCAATCGCTCCCTTCAGCGGTGAGCAAATGTCGGTACGCCGTTTCTCGGGCATCCTCGCTTAGGAACGACTCCCGCTCGGCAAAGCACACTCGAGCATCCCGAAGTAATTCCCACGCACGGCGATCTTCTCGATGGCCAATCCAAATCCGGAAACTCCCCTCGATCCACGAGCCGGGAACGACATGACGCAACACAGGTGTGGCAGGGCTGGTGGCCGCTTGTGCTGCCACCTGGCCAAAGGTAACTGTTTGGATCTGCTCGTCGGTTGTCAAGGCATCGTAGAGTGCCCGTAGAAACGGGGCGCCGTTGTGCCGATAGTATTCCCAACAGTTTTCCCCATCGAGGATAATCGGCACAACCGCTGTTTCCAGAAATGCCTCACCATGCTCGGCGATCAATACCGCACGAATGCTCCGGAGCCGTTCCAGAAAATCACGCACTGCCTGGCGTTCGTCCCACGAGCTGTACACAAACCCGATTGCATCGCTGAGCGCGTGATCACGGAAGAACACGATAATCTGCTTTCCACCTGCTTCTTTCCACCGGTACGGGCGATAGTGGAGCGTTGGTGCATCGCTGCCGAGAGTGCGTACCAGAATTGTGCGATCGCTGGCTGTCCACTGGACGCCACACTCAGCAAGTACCGAGAGTGCATCATCGCTGATACCTCCTTCGGCAAGCCACATCCCAAGCGGTGTCGGTGTGCGGTATGGCTCGATTTGTGCAATAGCGCGCTCGACCTGTGCGATCGCATCCTCCCGCCAAGCAAACGATGGCGAAAGTTTCTCCATGCCAGGATCGGACTCAGCAACCACGTCGGTCGAACACAGCAGCGGCAGTATCGGGTGGTGGTAGGGCGAGACCGCCAACTCGGCCAAGCCGCATCGCTCCAGTCCACGAAGCCGCGGGAGCATCACCTCCAGAAGCTCAGCTTCCGTCGAACAGAGAACAGCAAGATCATCACCGGAGAAATGCTTGCCCTTCCGCACGAGTCTGTCAATAGCCTCGGTTTGGCGAACGGTTTCCCCAAGCCACGCAAGCCGCATCCAGACCGATACATCCAGCCACTCCGTGTCGCTCCAGGTGTGAACGTTTCCCGCTTGGTACTGCTCATACAGCTCGCGGTAACGTTCGAAGGGCGCAATCATACGCTCGGCATTGCCCACGAATGCCCATTCGAGCAACTGTCGGCGTTCCACGGGTGAAAGCCGCCGCTGAGGCCAGTTCGATAGCTTGGCATGTTCATCACCGATGCTACCGTGCCTGTAGCATTCGATTTGCTCAAGGAGAATGGGGCTGAGATTGTAGGTCAAGCGCAACCGTGGGAATTCACGGTGAAGCGCGGGCAACTCGATGTAGTCCTTCGTCGCGTGCAAGCGCGCCCATGGAAGAATGGCACGTTCTCCTCTGCGGTAATCGGGTTGGTGAAAATGCCACAGAATCGCAACACGGAGGACTGCTGCTGTGCTCATCGCGATCAGTGCACCACAACAAATGGCACCATGAATTGCTGCTTGTTCGTGTGTGCGACGGCATAGTAGATTCCTGCAGGCATGTCCGTCGTTGGCAGGAGAGTCGCGCGCATCTGACTCACTGTCTGCACAAGCACGCCACGCGCATCATAGATGGCAATGGGTGCATCCAGCGGCCGCGTCATAATGATCAACACTCGCTCACTGGCAGGACTGGGATAGATGACAAGTGGCTTCTGCTCTGTTTCGACGGCCGTTTCGCTGACAACAGGATTGCTCGATAGGAGTACCAGTGAACGAACGCGCCGACCGATGTTGACAGCAAGTGTGGAGAATGCGTTGAGCGAATCAAGCTCGATGGTTTGCTCGCGCGCAGTGAGGACAACTGTGCGGTGGACAGTATCTTTCCCCACAAAGCTCAATTCCACGGGGAGGGTCGTGTAGATTCCCAGTGAGTCCGGCTGCACTTGGGTAACCGATAAAACTGCTTTCCATCCGTGTGGCGATTCTAAGCGTACTGCTTCGATGCGCAACACTGCCCATCCCTTGCCGCGAACCCACTCATTGAAGAATGTTGGCACCATCCCAGCCATTGACACAAACGCTGAGGCAGATTGCTCGAGAGAGTCAATCGAGATATTCCCGAAGCGGTACCGTTGCATCAGGTAGCGACACCAACCAAAGAATGCACTATCACCCATCAGCCAACGGAGCATACCCAAGACTGCTGCACCTTTTTCGTAAATCACGTGGGGGTAATTCGATGCTGGCGGCGTGCGGTCGAAATCGTACATCGTCAGCACACCTTCGAACGCAGGATTGCCCGGCTTTGCATACTGGTTGAGGTAAGCGTTGATTTTTCGTTGCTGCTCGTCGAGGTAAGCACTGTAGCCGCCTAATTCTTCCCGCCAGAGCGACTCGCTGAACGTGGCAAAGCTTTCGTTGAACCATGCATCGCGAAAATCATAGGGCGTGACGCAGTCGCCAAACCACTGGTGCGCCAGCTCATGCGCTGCGACCAGGTTCACCGTATCACCACTGCGAGCCAGCGAGGTTGGGTACGAAATCATCGTCTGGTGTTCCATCGCACCTTTCTGGGTCATCACATAGCCGACCTTCTCGAACGGATACGGACCGTAGAGGCGTTGGTAGGTCTGCACCATTCTGGGGAGTAAGCGGAAGCTCCGGACAGTCGCGAGGGAATCACTCCTCCGCGCGTAGAGCACAATCGGCACGGGAAGCGAAGTGGTATCGCGTAGTGTGGTCACAACGCTCTGTGGCAACGCAGCAAAGGTCAATAGGTAGGTTGCAATCGGGTGCTCGCTTTGGAAGGTAAACACTTGCCAACCAGCACCAAGGGTCGGCGGCAGTTCTTCACCGTTGGAAGCGACCACATACGAAGCCGGCACCCGAAAGCGAAGTCGGAATGTTGCTTTATCCGATGGGTGGTCGTAGCATGCCAGCCAGTGCTGCGTAGCGGAAACGTAGTTATTGTAGAACCCAACGCCGAGAGCATAGACTATGCTCCCCTCCTGCTGGACACCACCCCAGGAAAACCCGTTGCGTGTTGGTTCACCGGTCATTGTACCGCGGTACGTTATGCGCAGCACAATCGTATCGCCCCTTCGATGCGAGGGGAGTGCGGGAACGGCATAGTGGAACGTTGCATCGTTAGGGGTACCACGCGCATACCACTCAGCAGGATAGGCATTGACGCCATCGAGGTATTCCACTTGCTCGACCGACAGCGAGCGCAGGTGAAAACGAATAGTATCGGGATCGCGCCGCCACCAGACTTGCCAGGTGCACACGCTGGTACTCAGAACCGGCCGAGGCAGTGAATCCAGTGCGAGCATTGCATCATAGTGGAGCACATCAAACGATTGCTCGCGATAGAGCGTCGGGGAAGAGATTTCCTGCCCACAGAGGATGCTCGGCCAGAGCATAAGCCAACACAGAGCCACACACGTACGCGTATTCATTGCTTCGAGCGGAGGGCAGATAGTGGTTTCCAGGTTACAAAATACTGCATCCACCAGCACCAACACACCCAAACATCCATAGCAAGCAGACCGATACCAACCAATGCTGCAACAATCAACTCGCTACGAATGGCGTGGATCGTGAAAAATGTGATGATGGCAAACCCGACAAGATGCGATGCAGGATGCTGCTTGCGTTGACCAGACAACGGTACCAGCGCTATCCAACTAACCACGAACCACCCAGCAAAGTTGACGAGCGGAACACCATAATAACTCCCACTCTGATCCCATGTCCAGAGGTGCAGTGGTCCAATCGCAACAGGATCGATCAGCAAGTCGAAAGCAGTCATGATCAGTGCAGCCACCCACCGACAGTAGCTTGCGCGGACAGTTATTACTGATGCCAAACTCCATGCGTACGCTAACAGCACCATCCATGCAGCAAGCATAACAACCGGAACACCTGCGATTGCAAAGCCAAGAGTGTCGGTGTAATGGTAGTAGCCGAATGGAAGACCAGTCGTGACACCAAGCACCTCGCTCAGGAAGCCAATCATTGCACCCATGAACAGAGAAGCAACCCCAGTCGGTGTGTGCACCAGAACAACAGCAGCAGCAATCCACAGAAAGAGCATTTCACCGGAGCGCCGCAGCACCGACAGATCGCTTTCTGCCGAGTTTGTCACCACTCCACCCACACTGAGCACAACAAAGAGTCCAACCAAAACCTTACGAATCCACTTCATACCGCAGGATGAGATTGTAGGCCAGCTTTGAGGAAAGAATAACCATTGGCGTACCACCCCCAGGATGCGTACTACCACCGACGAAGTACAAACCCTTGATACGGCGATGACGCATGGTGGGACGCAGGAATGCTGTGCGGTACGAATGCGAAGCAAGACCATAGATCGCACCACCTGGCATCGCATAGGTGCGCTCGAATCGTTCCGGTGTCCATACTGAGCGAACCACAACGTCACTTTCGGCAATCGTAATTCCGCGGCGCTCCAACACGCCATTGATGCGTTCCCATAGCATTGACATTTCTTGCTCCCACCGCTTGCCCTCCACAGCCGGAGCATTAGCCATCACGAACACTGTCTCACACCCTTGCGGTGCTGTCGTTGGATCGGTCTTGCTTGTGACGTTGACGTACACCGTCGGTTCGTCCGGAAATTGCCGCTGTTCGAATATCTGGTCGAACTCACGCCGGTAGTCGGACGAAAATGCGATCGTATGATGGTGGACGTCTGTGGGCAAGCGACGTCGCAGCCCGAGCAAATAAATCACCCCTGACATCGAGCGTTCAGCTTTGTTAGGCTGCGCAGGCATACCCAACAACGCGTTGACCGTCGTGGCATCGCCGTTGAACACGACAACATCGCCTTCAAGGACATCGCCGGTTGCAAGGCGCACCCCCTCTACTTTTCCATTGCGATGTAGGATTGCTGTCACGGGGGCCGATGTGTACGTCCTCACGCCTCGTTGCTCGAGTGCAGCTACAATTGTTTCCACGATTCGATACAAGCCGCCCTCGACATACCACCCACCGAATGCAGCTTCCAGATATGGAATAACCAGGAATGTTGCTGGCGCACGGTACGGCGATGACCCCACATAGGTTGGGTACCGATAGAAAATTTGTCGCAACTGGGGACTAGTGATGTGCCGATCGACTGTACGGGCATAGTTGCCCCACGCATTCCGCAATGGCAGCCACCGCAACGAGTGCAGCAACATTTGCACTTGCTCCCTGCTGGGTATTTCTGTCGGCACACTTTCAAAGAACGTCCGACTGGAAAGCTCGAATAGTTTTGCTGCTGTTGCCATGAGCTGCCAGTAGCCACGTCCCCGGTCTGCTTCTATGCGTTCCAGCAGAGCAGCAGTTGCTGGCAGCGTATCCGGATACGTGATCTGTTCATCATTGGCAAAGCGATACTGCGTCAAGGGTACAAGGTGGCGAAAGCGAAGATGCTCGTGCTCGACGCCACACTGCTCAAAGAGCTCGGCAAATACCTGGGGCAATGTTATCAGCGATGGTCCCGTATCGAAGCGAAATCCATTCTGTTCGAAGATGTTCAGCTTTCCGCCAAGAGTATCGTTACGTTCAAGGATGCTGACTTCCCAGTCGTTGCTTGAAGCCCGCAACGCAAGCGACAAACCACCGAGGCCAGAACCAACAATAATCAGACGTTTCTTCATCGCACAGACTTGACTATTCGACCTATCGCGTATTGCCGCTGCTTCCACTCAATGCCATGCCCACGACTGAATTGCCACCACGAACGTATTCCGAGGGCGATCAAAAACAGTTCCGCCGGTGGATGTGCAAGGACGGACCAAAGAGGATGCCTGAATCGAACAGCAAGAACGACGCGTGCCACCACTACACTACTGAGAGCAACAAAAGCTGGAACGTTCGGCGATGCCACGAACACAAAAAATGGCGCAGCAAACACCACTGCGTGCAGAGCAAGTACCATTGGGAACAGCCATTTTTTGCGAAAGCCTGGATAGAAATTTTTTTGGAAACCACGCCAGATGTCGCCAATGGTACGATACATACGCACGCGCACGATTCCACCTCCATCGCAACAGAGAGAGCGTTCTTTCCTCCGGCGCCAGTGGCGCGCCAGTGCAGTATCCTCAAACAATTCTGTGCGCACCAACCTATGCCCGCCTATTCGGAGATACACATCCCGCCTGCTCAGAATACAAGCACCATGCGCAAGAGCATAGCGTTGGTGTATCGAGAATAGTTGTAATGGCGAGGGAAAGAGCGTCATCACGTAGAAAGTGAGCATTGGCATCAGAAGTTGCTCTGCTGGTGTATGCATTTCGATGGCTGGCCAAGCCGATAGCAGTGATGCATTGTGTTCCTGGGCAGTTGCCAGAAGCTGCTCAATGGCACCTGCTTCTAAGCGCGCATCCGCATCAAGAAAAAGCAGCCACCGACTGCGTGCTGCCATTGCCAAACGGTAGCAGGCATGCGGCTTCCCCAACCATCCTTCCGGCAATGGTACAGTCTCGAGCAAGCGAACACGCCGATCACGACGTGACCATTCTCTGCTGACTTGTGGGGTTGCATCATCGGATTGGTCATCGTAGATCAGGACTTCGGCGACACTGTCTCCCTGCCGAAGAACGCTTTCGATACATCCATCCAAGTTCGATTCTTCGTTACGAGCGGGAATCAGAACGCTGACTTGCGCATCGAATGAGCCTCTGCTGTGTCGGGCTCGCAAGAACACTATTGCGTTGACCACCGCCAGCCCAGAGAACACTGCAGCAAGTCCAGCAATTGCCCATTCGATCATTACTCACCGAAAATCAATGGTGCAACCTTTTCGGGTGCTTCATCCAAGAGCAGGTGACCAGCTCCCCCAATACAGCATGCCTTTGCATTGCGCAAGTACTGACGCCAAATCGCAACCGACCGACGGACAGCAGCAAAAGTCCGTTCGCCCCACACCAAAGTTACAGGTATATTCAGGGTCGCATATCGTTGAGGTCCCGGTAGCAAGGATAGGGCTTTCAAATATGCACGAGTCACGGCGTGATCCTTATCGGAAAAGGACTCCATCAAATTGGATTGTTGCGTTCTGCGTGATTGCAATGCAGCATTGACGATCGCTCGACCGATCCGGGAGGCAAATGTTAGCCGATAGGCAATGGATCCGACAGGCTCAGTCACAAAGAAGCGGAAATACCACGGCATGTATGCAAACAAGTCAAGTGCAACAATTCGCTGTATGTGGTTCGGGACAAGCAGTGCTGTTTCCAATCCGAGGAGAGCACCACTGCACGACCCAACAATAACCACCTCCTTCCCACGCTGCGCTTCGATAAGCAACGCCAGGGACTTGGCGACCTTCTCAATCTCCAGCGGCATCGGGAGCGGCGATCGTCCATACCCAGGTAGGTCTGGAGCGATGATCGTCCAGTCATATGGAATCCAACGCTGGAGCGGTGCGAAGGTTCGGTGATCCCCGCCCCACCCATGAATACCAAGCACGACCTTCCGACCCGAACCATACTCAGCCACAAACATTAGCAGCAATCATATCTGCAACCATCTTTCCGCTAAGGGTAACCATTGGTAGCCCTGTACCTGGTGTTGTACTTGCTCCAACGTAGTAGAGCCCTTGATACTTTCGGTCTCGTGGGTGCCAGCGGAGGGGTCCAATGTTCGTCAGTGTATGCACAGCACCGAATGCAGAGCCATCGTGGAGTCCAAAGTGCTTTCGCCATTGGTGTGGGGTCCAAACATGTTCAACCACGATGTCGCTTGGCGTGATGCTAAACCCATGGTGTTCAAGGCGCCGCAGCACCTCGAATCGAGCCTGCTCAACCGCCTTCTCCCAATCGAAAGCAGTGCCAGCAGCGCTGAGCGTCGGCACTGGAACGAGAACGAAAGCAGTACTGCTGCCCGGCGGTGCAACGCTTGGATCGCTTCTCGATGGCATGCTCAGATAGAAGGGCAGATCATCGGGTAGTTGCCGCTGCAATTGCCGATAGGCACGGCGCGGTACATCCGGCAAAAAAATGCAGTGATGGTGCATGGTGCTTGATTGCCCGCGAATACCCCAATAGAACGTGATGACGCCAGGAGTCATCCGCCAGCGACGTTGGGGATACGACTGCCCAAGGAGCAATTCATGCGTTGTAGGGACATCCACGTTCGAGATAACAATGCTGGCTTCGATGACCCGACCGTCGGCAAGCTCAATTCCATTGACACAAGAACCATCTACCCAAATTGCTCGGACCGGGCAATTGCTGTGAATTCGAACACCGATCTCCTCAGCACGTCGGCAGACTGCTTCAACCAGTGAATAAATGCCACCCTCAGGATACCACAAGCCATAGTAAAGCTCGCCAAATGGTAAGATGCTAAACGTGCCGGGCAACTCGTAGGGCGACCCTCCAAGATACATTGCATACGAACCGAGCGCAGCTCGCAGCCGTTCGGATCGGAAATATCGAGCAAGCTCACGATCGAGCGAGCGATGCAAACCAAGCCTTACCAATTCACCCTTGGGTGCCGGTGCTATCCATTCCAGAATTGTTCGGGCATTCGATGTCACCAAATGCCTGAACAGGTAGTGGAATCGCCGCTGGGTTTCTGCCAGGAACAGAGTCAGCTTCGCATGTGCTCCATCTTCGAACCGCTCCAGCTCTGCAGCCAACGTTTGGAAATCAGCACTGAGTGCTAAGCGATCACCATCACGCCAGAAGAACACAACCGAGGGATCGAGCGGCTTGAGCGTTAGATAGCGATGCATATCGGCTCCACTGGCAGCAAACAGCTCCTCAAACACCCACGGATAATTGATCAGCGACGGACCGGTATCGAAGGAAAATCCATCCGTGCTGATCCGATTTGCGCGTCCACCGGGTAAAGGATTCTGCTCATACAGCTCAACCTTGAATCCTTTTGCTCGGAGATGAATTGCTGCGCTCAAGCCGCCAAGTCCAGCACCAATGATAACAATCGGTTTGCTCATTTGCCATACTCTGGTGTGATGAGTGCAAGCGGCAGCACCCAGTACTTCGATCGTGGCAGTGCTGCAAGTTTTCGCCGCCAGGGCACGCTTGCTCGGCGCTCAGCATCCCACGAGTGCTCCAGGATTGCAGTCAGCTCACTATACACCTTGATGCACGCATCAATTGCAGCAATACAATCGTGCGAGAACACACCGAGCATTTGCTCTGCGCGGCGATAGTATTTCCATGCAGTTTGAGCATATCGCCGGACAACGTACGCGGTTGCTTGTTGGTTGGTTGTTCCGATAAATTCAGGATAGCTTATTCCCGCACCGAGCATAAGCTCGTGAGGCACATAACAACGGCTGCGGTGGTGATCTTCCCCTACATCGCGCAAGAAGTTGGTTAGCTGTAGTGCAATACCAAGCGCACGACTTGCTTCGAGCGCTTCCGCCATCGTATGCCCCGGGGCAACGCCATACACGTATGCTAAAAAATATCCGACCACAATGGCACTGCCATAGACGTAGCCTTCGATGAGGTCCTCGAAGGTGTCGAATGTGCGGGGCTGGATGTCGCATTCCATGGCATCAAGAAATGCGTGGTAGTACTCAGCAGGAATGCCATAGCGCCGCACAAGGTCAGCAAAACCAGCAACAAATGGATTACAGCCACGCCGAACGCTATCGAGCAACGTTGGCTGCTCCAGAGCGGAACAGTACTGCTGCCGCCATTGATTAATCAGGCGGTATTTCTCCTGCGCATCTAATGGGAAAGTATCAACAACCTCATCGGGGTAGCGCACAGCCGCATAAATAATTTCCACGTCCCGCCGTTTGACACGAGGGAGAAAGCGCGTCACGATGAAAAAGCTCGTACTGTAGCGGCGTATCACTTGCCAGGATGCATCTGCGATCAGTCTGCGGGCTTGAGTATCGGTTTGAACGCAATCAAGACGTCGTCGCAGCACATCGTAAAATTCCAGCCATTGATCCAACGACCAGCTTGGTGCACCAATGCGCATGAAGAGCTATCGGCAATTGAACCGAGAGCACCAACACAGAATCCGGAACAGGAAGTTCCACCTCTACCAGCCGGCGACTTCGTCTTCGATATCCTCGCAGTGATAGAGCCGGCTGCGTCGGCGGGGTGCTTGGGTGCTGGGTTGTTCACCCTGCCGCAGCGCTTCCAGCGCACGCTGCTCCAACAACGCGCGCAGGCGCTGATCACGCTGGCGGAGCTGCTCATCACGAGAGCGATCAAAGTAACATCGTCCGTCCACATAGGTCTGTTCAACCCGCGACGTGCTCGAGAGTGGATTGCCGCTCCAGAGCACCAGGTCAGCATCTTTTCCAACTTCGATTGAACCGGTATAGGCATCCACCTTGAGCTGGATTGCTGGGTTGATGGTGCACATCTTGAGCGCTTCCTCCGGACTGATACCACCATACTTGACGCTCTTGGCTGCCTCTTGGTTCAGCCGGCGAGCCACCTCAGCATCATCGCTATTGACCGATGTCACAATACCCTGCTCTGCCATGATCGCTGGATTTTGGGGGATTGCATCATACACCTCGAACTTGTACGCCCACCAATCCGAAAAGCTCGATGCTGTTGCGCCGTGTGCTTTCATCTCCCGCGCGACTTTGTAGCCTTCGAGAATGTGTGTGAATGTTTGAACGCGAAAACCGAACTCTTCAGCCAAGCGCATGAGCATCACAATTTCACTCTGAACATAACTGTGGCAGTGGATGAAGCGTTTGCCGCGGAGAATTTCCAACAGCGTTTCCAATTGCAGGTCCCGACGGAACGGCAGCCCCACCCGACGTGCACTATCTCGCGCACGCTCGTACTCGCTGGCAGCGCGGAATGCATCGCGCATGATTTCCTCCACACCCATGCGTGTCTGCGGGTATCGCGTTGTATAGCGGTCGCCCCAGTTGGACTGCTTGACGTTCTCACCGAGAGCGAACTTGATCGTTGGTGGCGCTTGCGTGAACTTGAGCCCTTCGGCATCCTCTCCCCACCGAAGTTTGATAAGCTGCAACTGCCCCCCAATTGGATTTGCCGATCCGTGCAGCAAGTGCGACGACGTGACACCCCCAGCAAGCTGGCGATAGATGTTGATGTCATCAGAATTGATGACACGCCCGATCTCAACTTCAGCAGTGACAGCATGCGTACCTTCGTTGACACCACGTGCGATCGCAATATGGGAATGCTCGTCAATGATTCCAGGGGTCAGATGCAAAGCGCGAGCATCCACCACTGTATCACCCCCACGGAGATTGCGTCCGATAGCGGCGATTTTCCCGTCGCGAATGAGGACGTCGGTGCTATCGAGCACACCGGCAGCAGCACACGTCCAAACCGTTGCACCCTTGAAAAGCACGGAGCGTTGCGGTGGTCTGCTCTCGTACCCAAACGGACCGTACGGATACATCACCACTCCCAACGACCGGCGGCGCGGGTATGGCGTTTCCTTCTGTGAAGTATCCTTGAAGTACTCGATTCGACGTGCATACCACCGTCGCACCGTTCCATCGGGGAAAGCCGCCGCCCCGCCAAGCGCAGCAGCTCCCGTATCCAGATGGGCACTCAAGCGGAGGATACCGCTTCCCCACTGCAGCGAATCAGCAACGATGTGGAGCGTGACCGCACGGTCGCGGTAGGTAAGGTCTGCTCGTATCCGCTGCGTGTCCCGACGGATCATTGCCATTGGCCGTGATCGCTCTCCGCTGATCGAAAGCTCGAGCGTATCGCTGCCGACCACGATCTGCCACCGTCCGCGAATGTCGGGAGCATCATCGCCGATGCGGAATTGCTGGCCATCCACATAGACTGTCTGGATTGTTGCATCGGTTGCAAACAGGTCGCCACTGGCAAGAACGAGATTTGCGCGATACCCAGCTCGAACTTTGCCATACTGTGAGCTAAGACCCAAGAGTTCAGCCGGCCGAATGGTCATTGCCGCCAGTGCTCGATCGGGCGAGAGCCCATACTGAACAGCACGCCGAACACGCGACCAAAAACTGCTCCGATCGTCGAGCCGGTACGTGCTCAAGCAAAACCACAATCCCACCGAATCGCACCGATAGGGATTTTCCGGGGCTGCATCCCAATGGAGCAAGTCCTCCAACGAAACATCCAATGCGTGGTCGTAGCTCGAAACATCGGGGACGTCCGGGAAATTGAGTGGCACAATAAGCTTTGGTTTGATACGCAGAAGCGAGGGCAATCGCCGATACTCACTCCCTGTCCCAACATACACCGCATTCAATCCCTGTTCGGCTGCGATTGCATGAGCACGGAGAATGTCGTGCTCATCGTCGGCTTCGAACACGAACAGCTTCCCGCCCTTGATTGCTCGTCCGAGCGATTCAAGAGCCACGTTGGTTTCCGGTCGCTCGCTACCACCGAGTTTTCCCTCAGCGTAGGCACTTTGAGCTTGGAGGTACCAAACTGCATCCAGGAGCGTCTGGCGGATCAAGGCAATCGAACCCATGAGCGAACTTGGGTAGGGAGTCCGAGAGCTTCCCTTCCGGAAAGAGACCAACTGCGCAGCATCGGCCACGATCGCAGCATCGGCAAGAGCACCACCTTTTGCACTGACGAGAGCCGAAGATCCACGGAAGATGCCATCACCGACACCAACATGGAGCACGCAGAAACCAAGCTTACGATACTGCTCGACATCGTTATCTCTGAGAACCGGTCGTTCGACAGCCCGCAACTCGGGATGAACCGCTTGATTCCAGTGATGTGCGGTCGGTACTGAGGGGGTTTGCGGCGACTCATCGTCGTCGATGCGGTAAAGCGTGTCGCGCATGACAGCATAAGGCTCAAGAAAACCAGCATAGCACCACTGCCCGCGACAATCGAGGACTGTTGCTCCGGGTGGAATGGAAATGTTGCTACCAACTGCCTCAATCACCCCATCGCGAATGAGAACAGTGGCACGTTCCAGGCGGACACCTGGTTCAGGAATCACCACCAGGTTCGTCAGTGCCACAAGTGTTATGGGTTTGGAGCGAATGCCCTCGATAGGGCGCGTCGTTTGCTGTGCACTTGCCGAGCAGAACACAAGCGCCATCAATACCGCAATCTGCTTCATACCTTGACTCCGTGAGTGCGAAGAATATCCAAGAACTCAGCTTCATTCAAAATCGGAATGCCAAGCTGCTGCGCTTTGGCAAATTTGGATCCGGGCTGACGACCAACAACGACGTAGCTCGTTGCACGGCTAACCGACGAGGTTGCTCGCCCTCCCAGCGATTCGACGAGCTCTTCGGCGCGGGAACGTGGCATTGAATCCAGCTCACCGGTGAAAACGAACGTTGTTCCTGCAAGTGGTTTTTTGGCATGTTCCTGTTTGGTTGGATGCTCTGCCAGCGACAACCCCGCCATGGCCAACCGCTCGACGATTTGGCGCTCTTCGGGATCAACACAGAACGTGCGGAGAGAGTCTGCAATGCGTGGACCAATTTCGGGGATCGCTTCTAATTGCTCCCGCGAGGCACTGCAAATTGCTTTGAGTGAGCCGAAATGCTGTGCCAGGAGCTTTGCCGTTACCTCGCCAACGTGCCGGATTCCGAGCGCGTAGAGAACGCGGTGGAACGGCTGCACCTTACTTGCTTCGATCGCACCCAGAAGGTTCTGCACACGTTTTTCTCCCCACCCAGGACGTCCGATAAGCTCATCACGTCGCCGCGGAAGGTCATAGATGTCGGCAACGGTTTGGAGGAATCCTGCCTCGACTAACTCCGCAATAACTTTTTCACCCAACCCTTCGATGTCCATCGCTCCCCGTGACGCGAAATGCTCCAGACGCCGGCGAATCTGCCACGGACATGCTGGCGATTCGCAGTAGTAGTTCACCTCGCCAGGCGGACGGTGGAGTATGCTTTGGTGCGGACAGGGACAGTGCTGCGGCATTCGCCACGGTTTCGTGTGGCTGGGTCGTGCGCTATAGTCCACGCTGACAATTTTGGGAATGACCTCTCCTCCCTTTTCGACATACACCGTGTCGCCGATCCGAAGATCGAGTTGTTCGACAAACGAGGCGTTGTGCAAGGTCGCACGCGAGACAGTCGAACCCGACAGAAATACCGGCTCTAGTTCAGCAACGGGAGTCACAACGCCAGTGCGCCCAACCTGGAGTGTAATGGCTTGGAGCACTGTGCGTGCTTGTTCGGCTTCGTACTTGTAGGCAATCGCCCACCGAGGAGACCGTGCGACGGTACCGAGTTTTTCTTGCTGCGTCAGGGAATCAAGCTTGATGACAATCCCATCAATGTCGAAGGGTAAGCTTCGGCGGCGCTCCTCCCATTCGTCAATGAACGCAAACACGTCCTCGAGCGTTGGACAAAGTCGCCAGTGTGGGCTTGTTGGAAAACCGAGTGCTGCCAGAAGCTCAAGGTTGCGACTTTGCCGCTCTAATTGCACACTCTCGCTGTCGAGGTAGTAGCAAACAAGCTGGAGGGGACGCCGAGCAACCTCGCGCGGGTCGAGCAACTTCAACGTTCCGGCTGTCAAGTTACGCGGATTGGCAAATGGTTTTTCACCTGCAGCAATACGTTGGTGGTTGAGACGGTCAAAGTCACGTCGGAGCATGTAGGCTTCACCACGTACCTCGAAATCGGCAAGCACTTTTCCCCCGACGTGAACAGGCCGCACCACCAAGGGCAATGAACGAATCGTGCGAAGATTCTCGGTGATGTCGTCGCCGGTGAGACCATCCCCGCGAGTAGCACCAAGCACGAACCGTCCTTCCTGGTAATGAAGCGATATGGCAACACCATCGAATTTGAGTTCGCAGCAGTACTGGTACGGCTCACCCTTGAGCGCGTTGCGAATTCGTTGATCGAAGTCGATCACTTCCTGGCGGGTGTAGGTATTAGCCAGCGATAGCATTGGTCGCCGATGGTGAACAGGCGCGAACTCTTGGAGCGGTGCACCACCAACGCGCTGCGTCGGTGAATCCGGTGTTACCAAGTCCGGGTACTGGCGCTCCAACTCGACCAGTTCGGCAAAGAGGCGATCGTAATCCCGATCGCTGATGAGTGGCTGTGCTTCGGTGTAGTAGGCTTCGTCGTACCGGCGAATCAACGAACGCAGCTCTTCGATGCGTTCACACGCGCGACGTTTCTCGGGAGTATCGTTGACAACCTGCGATGTATTCATCGGGCAAAGAGTGTTCAGTGGTACGAATTTACATTGCCCATCGACGTTACTTTTGCGGTGCGTTGACCATGCATTGTCAAGCATGCACGAGGCGACCTACGTTATCAGCGACCGCGAACTTCCGCCCGATAAGCGATTCGAAGCTATCACTCAGGCTGCGGCAGCGCTTGTTCCGCCGGGAACCGACCGTATTGCAGCAATGGCAACTATTGCCAGCCTGCTCTACTACAGTTTGCCTGATGTCAATTGGTGTGGATTCTACCGAACCGTTGGCAATCGGCTCATTGTCGGACCCTTTCAAGGGAAGCCTGCATGTTTGGAAATCTCCTTCGGACGCGGCGTCTGTGGACGCGCTGCAGCAGAGCAACGCACCATTGTAGTAAGCGACGTCAACGCGTTTCCCGACCATATTGCCTGTGACCCCGCATCGCGATCAGAAATTGTTGTGCCGCTCATCGAGCAGGGCACTGTCGTTGGCGTGCTGGATCTGGACTCGCCACTCCCCGGACGATTCACACAGCACGATGCACCGTTTCTGGAAACCATCGCCGCAATGCTTCTGGAACGAACGGCATCATGAGCAATGGGACGCTTCTTGCTTTTGAGCGTCGGCATGCACATTGGGCTTTGGGCGCAGGTTGTCATCAACGAACTGCAGCCAGTACCACCCACTGGTGAGCCGGAATGGGTTGAGCTCTTCAATCGCAGTGATACCGCCGTTGATCTGAGCGGTTTCTACATCTACGACCGCACATCTCGGGCAAGTCTTGCGGGTGTTCAAATTCGGCCACGAGGATTTGCCATCCTGACGCGGGACACCGATGACCTGAAGCTCTTACGCCGAATTCCTCCGATCGCGCGACTTTACCAAGTTGCCCTCCCAACGCTCAACAATACGACCGAGAATGTATTCCTGGCCACGCGTGATACCCTCGTCATGGATTCGGTGTACTACGACATGCGTTGGGGTATTCGCGGCAGAACCCTGGAACGAATAGACCCATTCCAACCGGGACATGTGCGGGAAAATATTGGTGTCTGCATTGCACCGGATTCAGCAACGTGTGGATATGACAACTCGCTCAGTTTAGTCGAGCGGGACGCGCAGCTTCGCTCCGTCGCGGTTGATTCGGCACAGGTCATCAGGATCGAGCTGGTCAATCGCGGTCGGACTGCATTCGAGCGTATCAGCATACGACTTCAAGCACGGCATGGGCGTAACCCTTCCTGGAGCGAACTTGGGCAGTGGGTTGCCGAGTACCTTCCCCCATCGGCAACCTCGAACCTGGCAATTCCGCTCACCGAACTTGCAGGCACCGTAGCACTCCGCCCGGGACAGTATGTACTGCGTGCCTTCTTGGAGAACACCGACGAGCGCGCCTGGAACGACACTGCTTCGACGAGCATGTTCCTTCCCTTCTTGCCTGGGAGCATCGGCATCAACGAAATCATGTTTGATCCCACCGACGGCAAGAGCGAATATGTCGAGTTGGTCAATCGTAGCGGCGACACCGTCGAGCTTGGCGACTTGCTTCTTGGTGATGGAATCCCGCCGCAGAGCAGCTTACCAGCTGTTTCATTGGCAGCAGGCGAATATGCTGTCGTTGCGCTCGACACTGGAATTTGGAACACCTTTCCGGAGATCCGCGGCGATCCGCGTGGCATCATCCTCAAAGCATCTTGGACGCTCAGCAACAGCGGTGACGTTATACGCCTTGCTAATCCGGACGGTCGCATCATTGACTCGGTGCATTACCTACCTTCATGGCATTTCTGGGGACTTCGCATCACGAAGGGACGCGCACTCGAAAAACTGCAGCCCTCGCTTCCATCGGATGATCCGCGGTCATGGTCAAGTTCGACCGACCCTCGCGGCGGCACGCCAGCAAAGCCCAACAGTATCCTTGCCTCGGCGGAACGAGATACCCGACTGAGCGCTTCTCCCAATCCCTTCTCGCCAACCAGTACGGATGCACGGCTGCAGCAAACCACTATCACGTACCGTCTGCCCTGGCAAAGCGCACGGATCACGCTTCGCATCTTCGATGCATCGGGAATTCCTATTCGAGAGCTTGCCAATGGTCAATACTCCGCCGCCGAGGGTGCCTTGCTCTGGGATGGTCGGAACAACGCTGGGTTTGCCGTAGGTGCTGGCGCGTATGTCCTTCTCTTGGAAGCCAGTGATGCACTTTCCAGGGAAAGCATTCGTGAGCAACTGGTGATCGTGATCGGCAACTAAATCGCTCCTTACGACCAGGAAAGAATCACAATCGCTTTCTCAAGCAACAGGCACTCTCTCAAGCAGCACTGTGACACAACCAAGCCTCAACGTGGAATATTGGCTTGCTGCTCGGAGCGCCACCGAATGAGCTGTTCCACATACTTGGCCAGGATGTCGAATTCAAGGTTGACAGAATCCCCCGAGCGGCGATACTGCAGCGTTGTCTGCTCCCACGTGTGCGGAATGATTGCAACCATAAACAGTTCCCCATCCGTTCGGGCAATGGTCAGACTGATGCCATCAAGCGCAATCGATCCAAGAGGAACGAGGTAGCGCTGAAACTCCGGCGGAGTCGTAACCCAGAGTTCCCGGCTTGTTCCCACAGGCTCCAGCGATACAATCCGGCCGACTGTTTCGACGTGTCCCTGGACGATGTGTCCTCCCAATCGTTTTGTTGGCAGCAGCGCGCGCTCCAAATTCACCGGTTCGCCCTCACCGAGCATTCCCAGCGTTGTCTTCCGGAGCGTTTCCTCGACGGCAACTACCCGAAACCATCCCTGACCGCGCTCGACCACGGTTTGGCACACGCCCTGTACGGCAATGGAGTCGCCAATCGAAAGGTCCTCCATCACTACCTCTGCTTCGATGGTAAGCACCCGCCCACCATCCCGTATCTGGGACGAACGAAGAATGCCGATTTCCTCAACCAAACCTGTGAACATTGTTGACCTGTAATTTGGTGGCAGATGAGTGCTATTCTGCGAGCACGGTGAACCAATGCCCTACATTCTGGCAAATAGCGCGGCTGGCGAGCTGGCACGGCAAATCGAACCCTACGTTGGCGCGGATGGACTCGACAGCCTTTCGTTCTTAGTGCATCATTGCTCGGTGCACCAGCCAGTATCGCTCCGGTACGTCGTTCCAACGGGACGGCGTGTCCGCTGGCTTCTGCGCGAAATTACTCGGCGTGTAGCAGAGCAAACAGGTCGTCCCCTGATTGGGTTTTCGATCCTCAACCTGGCACAGTTGGGTGCCCTGCTACACCAACAACTGTTTCCCGACGACAATGCATTGCCACTGTCGGACTCGTTGCGACTTGCCCTCTTCGAACAAGCCATTGCCGAACTTGCATCCGACCACCGGCTCCCCTTCTACGCTCCAAACGGCAAACCATCATGGGGAATCATCGAGCGGCTGGCAGAAGTCATCAGCGGTTTGCGCGATGATGGCATCACACCAGACGATCTACGACACGATTTGGACACAGCAACCGACCCTTACGCACTCGACCGCGCCCGACTGACGGATATTCTCTCCATCTACGAGCGATACCTGGAGCTCATCGCTGAGCGCTTCCGCGACGACACCGCCATCTTCGACCGCACAAGTGCTGGGCTGCGCAACTCCACCAGCACGATCGAGCAGCGACCAATCCTCATCGAAGGCTTCACCGAGTTCCGCGTTCCTGAACTGCGGCTGCTCGGCACGCTGGCAAGCACGGACATACCCACGTGCATCGTGTTGACCTATTCCCGCGTCAATGGTCCGCTCTTTGGCAATCTCGAAGAGACCTACTCCAGGCTCACCTCACTTGGTTACCGCGTGCATACAGCCGATGACTCCGACACCGTACAACTATCACCGCTCAGCCAACGTCGGAGCGTCTACCTTCGTCGCTGGCTATTCAACACCGAGCAAGAAATCCGTAATCCGGGGTTCGATGATGCTCTTGCCATTCTTGGATGCACCAATCGGGTGGAAGAAGTAACACTGATTGCCAAGTACGTCAAGCATTGCTTGCTTCATGGCGATTTCCGCCCGCACCAGATTTGCGTTGCAATGCGCGATCCGGAGTTGTATGCTGGGCTCTTTCGGGAACTATTCGCTGTTCACGGCATACCGGCAAACATCAGTGACCGTTTTCAACTTGATCGTTCACCGGTTGCCGTCGCGGTGGTATCAGTGCTGGAGCTGCTTGTTCGGGGCTGGCGACGGGAGGACATCCACCGAGTGCTCTCGAATCCGCTCATTCGGTGTTTGCGACCCGATGGATCGCGTCTTGATGCAGCAACGATCCGCAATGTTGCCGAGCGTTATCGAATTAGCGGTGGTCATCGGCAAGGCGGAATCTCCGGTTGGTTCCGCCGACTTGACGGCGCACTCGAAGCAGCACGCGCCTATGCCGAATCACTACGCGAGCATCCCTACAGCGATCCACTCGACCTTCGACAAGCAGAGCAAGACGTTGCCCAACTGGAGCAAGCGCGGTCGGACTTGCAAATCCTTGCCACAAAGCTTTCTGAGCCCGCTCCATCCATGACGCCAACGGCCTTCTGCACCTTTGTTCGTCGCACAATCCTTGATGACTTTGGTATCACCGATAGCATCGAGGAAGCAGCCGAGCGTTCATGGTCGCTGAGCAAATCATCCCCCGACGACATCACCTATGCCGAACTCCTCGAACAAGAAACACGCGCCTATGCTGCCCTTCTCGATGTGCTGGCAGAGATCGAACACGCCTGGTCGCTCCTGGACGATCAGCAGCGACGGTCACTCGAGGAGTACACCGAACTGTTCACGACCATGATTCGAGCAGCACGCTATCAGATTGCCGAAAAACCCTCCTACGGCGTCACTGTCACCTCCATCGAGCAAACACGGGGCATTCCCTACGATGTGTACATTCTTTGCGGGATGGTTGACGGTGAATTTCCTCGTGCGTACTCGACCGAGCATTTTCTCGGCAAAGAGCTTCCCGATAGCGAACAGCGCCATATCCGGGCCGAGCGAATCCAGTTCTACGAAGCATTGACAAACAACCCAGCAGCACTCGAGCACGGGCGTTGGCACATGCTCATCACCTACCCTCGCCTTTCGACAAACGGTGAACCTTTGGTGCGCTCGTCGTTCATTGACAAGCTGCTCAAGGTGACAACTCTGGCTGAGCGGTGTTTCCTATCGCACACGCTCTGGGCACAGTGGAACCAGGAGCACATCCTCCCGCCAGGCATGGAATGGATCGCAGCCATCACCGCTCCGGAGGAAGCACTGCACTGGTCAACCACGGAACGGTGGGAACCGGTGGCAACCGTTGCGCTCGATCCAGTAGCAACAAAAGTCATTGCCCCAACAACCGAGCATCCCTTTTCTGCAGCAGAACTCGAACGCTACGCTCAATGCCCTTACCAGTACTTTGCTCAACACATTCTGAGCCTCCGCCAGCCGCCCACCTATGAATTGGCGCTCAGCAGTTTGGAAAGTGGCACCCTCATCCACCGCATCCTTCACCGCTTCTATCGGACCATCCTCGAACAGGAAGGCATCGCTCATGAAGGCACCGACCTTCGCAGCGTACAACTGGATCCATCGCGCCGAGAAGAGTACGCCCGCATTCTTGCCGCCGCAGCCACCGCCGAACTGGACCGTGTGCGGCACAGTCACCCCTTGTTTACTCTCGAGTGCGAACAGTTGCTCGGCACCGCCGAACAACCCGGCATCCTTACCGAATGGCTCGATCGCGAACTTGCCCGAATTGCCAATGGCTGGGACTATCGCGTATCACTTCTGGAGACTGCCTTTGGCATGCCTGGCTTGCGCACACAACCAGTCGAAGAACCCATAAACCTATCCCCAACGCTATCGGTGCGCGGTCGGATTGACCGCATCGAAATCGTCGAGCGGGGGGACCGCTTCCACGTAATGGTTGCCGACTACAAGCTCCGCTCAGCCGGTGCTACAAACCACGACATCGAACGCGGCGAGGCATTCCAAATGCCGCTATATCTTGTGGCTACCAAAGCGCTCTTCGAACGGCGCTATGGCATCGAACCGGTCCTTGATGGCGGCGCCTACTACATCATCCGTCCCAAGCAAGATGATCTCTCCTTGATCGCTATGCCTGCAGAGGCAAACGCAGTAGCAGCCCAGCGCGCAAAGAGACGATCCCAGGTACTCGGCAGCTACGACGAGCAGGCTGCACTCCTTCGATCAGCAATCGAGCATGCCGAACAGATTGTCTGGAACATTCGCGGCGGACTTTTCCCCGTAGCGCCACGCCACGACCACATTTGCTTGCAGTGTCCGTATGGTAGCGTCTGCCGCATTCGCCAGCTTCACGACGACGGCATCATCACCACCAACGCCGACGAGCCTGCCTGACCTTGCCCAAGTTGGGCTGGGCTCTATTTTTGCACTCGTTTCCCAATACCGACACCGAAGCTGTATGCCATTGCATGTTGCGTTGTTTCTGCTATTCGGCATCGGAGCGATTGCGACCGCCATCGGCACTGTCACCCGACGCAATCCCGTTGCAGCCGCTGTCAACCTCATCGCACATTTTTTCATGCTCGCGGGGTTGTACCTAACGCTGCAAGCGCAATTTTTAGCCGTGCTGCAGATCCTGGTCTATGCTGGCGCCATCATGGTCTTGGTTGTCTTTGTGATCATGCTCCTCAACTTAGGCAACGAGGAAGCACTGCGTGAACAGTTCACCCTTCGAAAAGTGCTCGGTGTTGTATTGGCAGCAATCTTTCTGCTCCAGATTGGTGTGTTGGTCAATGCACGTCCAACCGGAGCACTCTACCAATCGCCACAGGCTGCAGCGTTGGGCACCGCCGAAAGCATTGGGCGTGCATTGTTCACCCAGTACCTGTTCCCGTTCGAGGCGATCTCGCTCTTGTTGCTGGCAGCACTGGTCGGTGCAATTATCCTGGCAAAACGGAAAGTCGAATAATGACGGACGCTGTCTCGATGAACATACAGACAATCCCTCTCGATTGGTACCTTTTGGTTGCGGCGGTGCTCTTTACGATCGGTGTTGTTGGCGTTGTCACCCGCCGGAATGCGATCATCATCTTCATGGCCATCGAGATGATGCTCAACGCCGTCAACCTTGTCCTCATCAGCTTTGCGCAGTTTTTGGGTGATATCACCGGCCAGATCTTTGTGCTCTTCGTCATGGCGATTGCTGCCGGCGAAGCTGCCATTGGTCTGGCGATCGTCCTTGCGCTGTTCCGGAATAAGCGTACCGTGTACGTGGACGAAGTGAACGTCCTCAAGTGGTAGTGCGGCGGATGCGGTCGAGAAAATAGTGCTGTGCGCTCAGCAATGGAGCGCCATCGGAGAGGTCGGGCCGAGTACGCTTGCCATCTGGTTGGAGGATGCGTGCTTTGACGGTATCACGCCAATACACCTCGAACACCTGCGACAACTCGTCGGCGATAGTAGAATCGGGAACCTGGAAGAGAAGCTCGACACGACGGTAAAAATTGCGCGGCATCCAGTCGGCACTACTCAGGAACACACGCCGCTCCGATTCGTGCTCGATGATGATCATCCGCGAGTGTTCTAAAAAGCGCCCCACAATGCTTCGCACTTCGATATTGTCGCTAATGCCTTCGATCCCTGGCCGCAAGCAGCAAATGCCACGGACCACAAGTCGGATCTGGACACCGGCCATCGAAGCTCGATAGAGCATACGAATGATATCCGGATCAACCAGTGCATTGAGCTTGGCACTTATCCGGCACCGCTTGCCGTTGGCACTTGCTTCGGTAACATCGTTGAGCAGTGAAAGCAAGTGTGTACCAAGATGCTCCGGCGCAAGCACGACGGTTTCGGTCTGAACGTGCCGCGCATTGGCGGTGAGCACGTTGAAAAGCTGCGCTATATCCTGCCCCACCTGCGGACGTGCAGTGAAGTACCCAAAGTCGGTGTAGATGCGTGCGGTCGTTTGGTTATAGTTCCCCGTCCCAATGTGCACGTAGGTCCGCAGCGAACCCTCCTCGCGCCGAACGATCATCATCGCCTTTGCATGCACCTTCAGCCCGAGCACTCCATAGACGACATGCACGCCGGCCTGCTCCAGTTGGCGCGCCCAAACGATGTTGTTTTCCTCGTCGAACCGGGCTTTGAGTTCAACAACAGCGGTAACGCTTTTACCATTCATCGCAGCAGTCTTGAGTGCTTCAATCACCGGAGAATCCCCACCGGTGCGGTACAAAATGATTTTGATTGCGACAACGGCGGCATCCTCGGCTGCAGTACGGAGCAGTTTGACCACCGTGTTCGAGAACGAATCGAATGGGTGATGAACCAGCACATCCCGCGAGCGAAGCATCTGGAACACATGCGATGAATCGCCCTGGAATTCAGGCGGAATCCGAGTCGTAAACGGTGGATCCTTGAGATGGCGCAGATCAAGCTTGAGCAAGGTCAGGAAGTCGTGGAGATTCATCGGTCGGCGGTGTGCATAGACGTCGTCGGGCTCCAAACCGAGCGACCGCATCAGCAACTGCCGTAATCCTGCTGGCATGGCAGCATCAACCTCCAGCCGCACTGCATCGGCTCCCCAGTTCCGAACGCGGGTTTGCTCGGCGATTTCCCGGAGCAAATCTTCTGCTTCATCCTCGGCAATTTCGATTTCGGCATCGCGGGTGACGCGGAAGCAGTAGCTATCGCGAATTTCCCAGCCGCAGTAGAGCTGATCGGCATTGGCTTGCACAACTTCTTCCAACAAGACGAATGCATATCCCTCGGTATCGGGCACGCGGAGCAGCCGCTGCAACACAGGGGGTAATTGCAGCACTCCCACCGAACGCTCGCTTCGATCATCGCGAGAGCTAAGGTTGAAAGCAATGTTGATGCTCCGATTGAGCAATCGCGGGAATGGATGACCAGGATCGAGGATCAACGGTGTCAGCACCGGGAACACATCACTCGTAAAGTACTGCCGGAAATGCTCCTGTTGCTGTCTGGTCAGCTCTCGATAGCGAACAATGCGAACGCCTTCGGCTGCGAGCGCGGGCAGAACATCCTCCAGTAGCGCCTGTTCGTGTCGTGCGTAGAGCGCGAGCAATCGTTCCCGGATGCGCCGTAATTGTTCGTGGGGCGAAAGTCGGTCGGGTGTGGGTTCGACAATGCCCGCTTCGATCTGCTCCTTGAGAGCAGCGACACGAATCATGAAGAATTCATCGAGATTGGAAGCAACAATGCAGAGCAATTTGAGCCGCTCCATGAGCGGATGCGATGTATCGAGTGCTTCCTCGAGCACCTCTTCTTGGAAATCGAGTGCACTCAACTCTCGATTGATGTAGAGCGCTGGATCGTGGAGGTTCTGGCTGTCTTTTCTGCGACCGTTCTGCGTCAGACTGGGTGCAATTGTTTTGCTCCGTCTCATGGATGCCGACCGTTTCGTGAAATCATGACGTTGTATTCGCGAACATACGCCGCAATTGCTTCGGCAAGCGCGCGCGCTATTCGTTTCTGGCCAGCTTTCGATGAAAGCAATCGCTCGTCGGTGGTGTTCGACAAAAATCCCATCTCGACCAAGACGCTCGGCATTGCTGCACCGACAAGCACCAGGAAGCCAGCGCTATGTACCCCGCGTGATGGGAGCGCGGCGCGCAAGCGAAGGGTGCTATCCACAAGCGATGCCAGCCGATGGCTGAGGGCAAGGAATCCCTGCTGCGCAACGTTTGCCAGTATCTGTTGCTCAACGCTCCCGTATCGCGTGCTGTCGTGTTCGAGCGAAATGGATGCATTCTCCCGGGCAGCAACAGCAGCCGCGGCATCGGTTCGCGCGGGACTGAGCACATACACCTCGACCCCACGCGCTGGATGTGGTTTTGTTGGCGCAGCGTTGCAGTGGAGCGACACAAAAAGCTTACCACCAGCCCGATTGGCAATTTCACCGCGGCGATGGAGCTCGACAAAGCTATCATTGCTGCGGGTAAGGACAACGCGGACACCAGGCAACAACGTCGAAAGCTCTCCAGCCAGCAGCCGAGCGACCGCAAGCGATACCGTTTTTTCCAGTGTGCCACGAACACCAATCGTGCCCACATCCTGTCCGCCATGACCAGCATCAAGGACGATGCAATCAATCACCCAGCGAGAATCAACGGCTGCTGGCGCAATCTCGATAACTGCCGTTCTTGATGAGCGGAAATATGTGCGCACTGTCCGTTCTGCTGATACAAGGTGCAGTACCAATCGCAGGTCGTTATCGCGCCGTTCGACGCTATAGCGGCGAAGCCGCACGGCCGATAGGGTACGAAACGTTGCTGGTGTTGCGCGCACATGGCGAAAGTCCACGGTGATTGTGCTTCCCTGTTTGTTGAGCGTGATATCCTCGGGTGCTACTGCAGCATCGAACGTGAGCACAATTGCGGTCGTATCGCCACAAAATGTTGGGGTCACACGAACCACACTGCGCTTCGGGGGATCGGTCGGAACAGGGAGTAGCGAGGCAAGCAGCGGCGATGCACTGATAATGCGGCTACTTTCGGTGCTGGACTGCTCTCCACCGAGCTTGTGTTTGCGAAGCCGTTCCAACGAGGGACGGCGGAGCAAGGGTGGCAATTGATACCGTGGTGGATAGGTTGGCGTCACGGGTGGTGGATAATCCTCGCGCACACGCGTTGCTCGCAATTGCGATGCATCCCACCGAAGGATCCCGGCTTGTGCTAAATGTTGCATGCAATCATCGAGCGGAACAAGAATCTCTCCACGATACACGATCGAGGGACGAAGGCTTTGGACGATCTGCACAGTGCGACGGTGAGTAATCCTGACGAAGAACCCTGGTGCACTCCATCGCATGGAATAGCGGGGACTCAACAGTTCGTCGGGTTTACGGAATTGCCCCAGCGACCGAGAGAGCGCTTGCAGTGAAACGTAGGTAACACCGTTTATTCGATGCACAGCAACACGATGCGATTTTCCGCTGGAGACGATCGTCAGTGCGGGCGCTGCTTGGAGCAAAGCACCAATAGCCAATACCATTGCTGTAGCGGCGACCACCTTCATACGTCTTGCGGCGAAGGACGATCACGTTGTTCGATACCGACTAATCCTTGCACATCGGGTCGGGCGGCGCTGCCAAGTGTACCTGCCAGTTTGTAGTAGCGCTCAGCAGTCGGCCGCCAGTAGATGCGCCAACGCTCCATCAGTTGTTCAATGGGTATTCCACTTTCTGCAAGAATGATGCCACCAGTGTGCCGTAATGAAAACGGGGTCAGACGCAAGGCATCCTGTTCGGTGCGAATTCCTGCAAGGATGAATCGGCGTTCGATTGCAACATGCATGGAACGAATACTCAACCGTTTCCCCTTGCTTCGCTTGCTCAAGCTACGGAAGACTGGATCCGATGGTGCAGCATTGGGATACAGCGCAGTGTAGGCCTGGACAGCTTCCACGGCGATGGACGGCAAGAAGACGCGCTCGATCTTGAGCCGCTTCCCCTTCCCGCGAACACGGGCGTACCAGCGCTTCCCAATGCGCTCAATATCCCCAACGTCGAGATGATGCAGCTCAACTTCGGATAGTCCTGCACCGAGCATGAGCAAGATCATTGCTCGATCGCGACGGCTTTCTTCATCCTCCCCATTGAGTGTTGCCAAGAGCCGATCGAGCTGTTCCAGGGTGAGTGCTCGCCGGTGGTAGCGCATTGGACGCTTGCCACCGCTTACCTCTCGTGCTGGATTCTTCGACAGGATGCCGCGCTCGACCAGAAACTGGCAGAACCGCCGCAGCGCGGTTAGGTACTGCGACATTGCCACTTCCGTCAGCCCGACACCTCCACTTCCACGGCGACGACGTTTGCGGTGAAGCAAATAGTCGCGGTAGCGTTCGACGTCCCTGGGCAAGAACCGAAATCGCCGATCAATCGAGGTGACATAGTACACAAACTCGCGCAAGCACCGCTTGTAGGTTCCAACCGATTGTGGGCTGTAGTCGCGCAGCGAGACAATGTAGCTGGCAACGTGCTCCGATATATCCGCAGGGGAGAGGCTGACTGGCTCGAAGACTTCCTCCGCACCAGGCACCAGGGGTAATTCTTTACGCGGCATCGTCCGAGACTGGCTGTTCGACAATCTGTTGCTCGAGCGACGACACCCACCGATTGAAATACATCATGAGAACTGCCGTAACTGGCACAGCACCAATGAGCCCAAGCAGTCCGAAGAAATGTCCGAACACAAACAGGGAAACGATCAGCAGCACGGGATGCAAGCCAACACGCTTGCCGGTCACGCGCGGATCAATGACGTACGTGCCGATGAAGTGCAACAAGTTGATGATGATGGTGACCAAAACGATGTCCAGAATCGGGTGTGGCGATTCAGCTAAGATGATCGCAACGATGGCAATGAGCAAGCTGGCAAGCAAACCAACATAGGGGATTGGATTGAGCAACCCACAAATGACACCCAGGAACACACCGTACGGAATTCCAGCAGCGACAAAACCACCAATGCCGAGGACGCCGACAAATGTAGCGGTGATAAGCTGGCCCGTGATGTAGGCGCGTATGATGCGGTTGATTTCGACAATATCACGGAGGAGCCGTGGAGAACGCCGGCTGAGGAGCTGAACAATGAGCGTTTTCAAGCGAGGCATATCCATCAGCAAGTAAAACGCCAGCAGGGGTACCAAGATGATATTGACCACCTGAGCAATAACACCAGCAGCACCTTCCAAAAAAACCAACACCAGCGAGAACAGGTACTGGGAGAGATTCTCCAGCCGTGGCATCAAATAATCTTGCACCAACGATCGAATCTGGTCGCTTGGAATTCCCAGTGAGCGTAGCCAGCGATAGAACTGCCGACTTTCGAGAAATTGCTGAGATGCTGTAACCAACGAGGAAATGCTCTTGACCAGCTCCTGCAACTGGGACCAAACCACCGGCGCCAGAAATATCGCGATGACAGTCGTGATACCAATCAGCATGGCATTGACGACCAATGCTGATACCCACCGCCGTATTCCCCAGCGCTCGGCGCGTGTGACCAGTGGGTCGAGAACGTAGGCGATGAAAAACGCCAGCGCGAATGGGAGAAGGACGGTCCCCAAATCGGCAACAATCCACAGAGCAAAGAGTAGCGTGGCCCAGTTCGAGAGGCGTCGTGCCAGTGGAACCTGCGCGCGAAGCGGTACTAAAAACACCATCGCACTCCCATAGAGCAGTAGCGGCGTCAAGGGGCCTGCCAGCAGTCCTGCCGAATGGAAAAAGACCGCGATCAGGACCGCCGCAATCGCAATTCCGCCAAGGACCGTCGTCGTGCCGCGCACAAGGGTACCGTCGGACAAGATACCTTAGACTTCCGCATCCGCATTGGCCCGCTGGCAGTACCGATCGTAAGCATCCACCAGGAGGCGCGCAATCGTTTCGGGATAGTTCCCCTCGATCTGGTGGCGGTGAATCATTACTGCCAGGGTACCATCAACAAAGAGTGCCATCGAGGGCGACGACGGTGGTTGCCCAGCAAGATATTTCTCGCGCGCATACTGGGTAGCTTCCGTATCCATACCAGCAAATACGGTCACCAGATGATCGGGCTTGACGCTGTGATGGAGCGACAATGCAACCGCTGGTCGAGCACTCCCAGCAGCACAGCCACAGACAGAGTTAATCACCAGCAAGGTTGTCCCGCTACGGGACAGCGCGCGGTCAACATCGTCTGGTGTGCGCAATTCTTCAAACCCCAGACGAACCAGCTCCTCGCGCATCGGGGCAACAAATAAAGGATCGTAACGCATTGGATCACCGACAAGTGGTATGACTACCGCCGCAAAACTACGGCAGCTCGACTTCAGAGAAGCCGGTATATTCGCCAGTGTCCAACAGTTTCACGCACACGATGCAGGTAATTACCGCCATCTCCGAGATGCAGCAATGGAGCCAACAGCAGCGCCGGATGGGTAAAACCATTGGCGTTGTACCAACGATGGGCTACCTTCATGACGGACACTGTTCGCTGATTGAGCGTGCTGCCACCGAGTGTGATGCCGTCGTCACGACGATCTTTGTCAACCCTCTCCAATTCGGTCAGGGTGAGGACTTCGAACGGTATCCCCGCGATATGGAGCGAGACACAACTATTGCACGTGCTGCTGGGAGCAGCGTTGTTTTTGCACCAACCACCGCAGAGATGTATCCATCCGGTTTTGCAACAACAATTGACGTCGGCCCCATCGCCGAACGCTTCGAGGGCGCGTTCCGTCCTGGGCACTTCCGCGGTGTAGCAACCGTTGTGGCAAAGCTGTTCAACCTTACACAGCCCCACGTTGCGTACTTCGGGCAGAAAGACTACCAGCAGTGCCTGGTAATCTCCCAAATGGTACGCGACCTGAACATGGACATCACACTACGGATTCTTCCAACGGTCCGGGATCAGGACGGTCTTGCCATGAGTTCGCGGAACGTGTATCTGTCGGCGGAGCAACGGCGCACCGCATCCCTGCTCTACCGTGCGCTCCAAGCAGGCATAGACGCGATCGCTCGGGGCGAACGGCGACGGGAGCATATCAATAAGCGGATGCAGGAAATACTCGACCAGATACCCGATGCACGGATTGATTATGCTGCCGCCGCAACGGCGGAGCGATTGGAAGAACCAGATGAATTCCCTCCTGGTGCAAGCGTCGTGCTCCTCCTGGCAGTTCGCATCGGTTCAACCCGGCTCATTGACAACATGCTTACAACAGTCCCCTACGACTGATCGAGCACATATACGATGCCGTTCTCTCTGCGAAGCGGCACACGCGACAAGGGTGCAGGCGGCGGACCGCTGACAACTTTCCCTTCCGCATCGAATACACCCCCATGGCACGGACAGAAAAATTGCTCGGCTGCTGGTTCGTAGCGCACTATGCAGTTGCCGTGTGTGCAGCGCAAGTCGAGGGCAAGAATGTCTTGGCCATGGGCACGCATCACGATCGGGCGTCGGTTGATTTCCATGTGGAGCAATCCACTGCTACGGAGCTCCGTTTCGGTGCACGCTGCGACCTTTCGAAACTGGGCTCGCCGCAGCGGCTCTTGGCGAAGCAGTGCCGCCATCAACCAACCCAAACCAACGCCCCACCCCGCATGGAACACCACCTCCAACCAGCCGCGGCGTGTCATTTGTGAGCAGTCTGGTGATGCTGACATAACTCCAGCAACACGCCACCGGTGGATTTGGGGTGCAAGAATGCAATGAGCATATCGTGTGCTCCCCGTGTCGGCGTTGCATTGATAAGTTGGATACCCTGTTGTGCCAGACGGTCGAGCTCGGCAGCAACGTCGTCACTCTCGAATGCAAGGTGGTGAATTCCATCGCCTCGCTGCTCAAGAAAGCGTGCAATTGGTGAGTCCGGCGATGTGGGCGCGACAAGCTCGATCCGAACACCACCGACAACGAACGACGCCACTTCGACCCGTTGTTCGGGGACAACTTCGCGATGAATCGCCGCTGGTTGAAAAATCTGCTGATAGAGAGCAAGGCTCTTTTCGAGATCCGCGACAGCAATGCCGATATGGGAAAGTCGCTGAATCATTCCGACTGCACAGGGATGTGTTTGCTCAAAAAGTAGTAGTGCTCCAATTGGCGGAGTTGGTCGGGGGTATTGACTCCACAGAACTGCTGCCACTCCGGATGCATCCACGCATCAACTCGGTGCCCACGCTCACGCAAAACCGAAACTGCATCGGTCAGGTAGTATTCGCCTTGCGCATTCGATGCAGTGACGGACGTGAGCGCATCGAGCAGAGACTTTACTAGTAGCAGCATACGTTCCAGTGTTGATCTCGGTGATGGAACGTTGCTGAGGCAGCAGGTCCGCATCCTCGACGATTGCTTCGAATGTTCCGTCCGATGCGCGAAGAATTCGACCGTAACCTTGGGGATCAGGGACTATGGTTGAAAGAACGCTCAACGCAGCATCACTGCGATGGTGGTGGTCGAGGAATTCCCGCACCGTCTGGCTGCGAACCATGGGAACATCACCGTTAGCAATCAAGAGCGTGCCGTTCCACTCATCCAGCAGGGGTGCTACCTGTAGCACTGCATGTGCGGTACCGCGCTGTTGTGTCTGCACGGCGATTTCGATTCCCCGATAGTATTCGTTCACGTAGGCAATAACCTGTTCGCGTCCGAAGCCAACGACGACGATAATCCGATCCAAGGACAGTGACTGTAACGAGTCGAGCACGTACCCCAGCAGGGGCTTTCCCGCTAACGGAACTAATACTTTCGGCAGCGCTGGGTTGCCCATCCGCTTGCCCTTGCCTGCCGCCAAGACAACACCAACAGTCTCCATTACTCAAGCCACCGGTGGGCTTGGACGCTTGTGCTCAGTTCGATGATCGAGTTGCGCTCGTCGACCAAAACAACCGTCGGTTGATGGCGTCGTGCTTCGTCGTCGGTCATCTGGGCGTAGGTCAAGATGATGACTCGATCACCAACGTGCCCTTTGCGGGCTGCAGCACCATTGAGACAGACCATACCACTTCCCCGCTCGCCTGGGATGACGTACGTCTCGAACCGCTCGCCGTTGTTGATGTTGAGAACCGAAACCTGTTCGTAGGGCAGCATATCGGCTGCTTCCATCAACTGCTCGTCGAGCGTGAGACTGCCCTCGTAGTGGAGGTTTGCTTCGGTGATCGTTGCGCGATGAATTTTCGATTTGAACATGATGCGTCGCATAGCACGTCTATTGGTCGAGTACACACTGCAAAGTTACACGTGCGTAAACGACCACCCCCGCTGTTCTATTGCTACCGCCGCAGTGAACGCAGCCGATCGCTCGGATCAACCAGCGATGTTATGCGAATACCGAAGTGCTTGTCAATAACAACGACTTCGCCTTCGGCAATTTTCCGACCGTTGACCAGAACATCTACCGGCTCACTGACGAGTTTATCGAATTCGATGACCGATCCGCGCGACAAGCGAAGAATATCGCGGATCATCATCGTCGTTCGTCCCAGCTCGATCGAAAGGACAAGCTGCAAGTCGTAGAGCAGATCAAGTTTCGGATTGAGCCCCTGCCCACCGTTGGAAGATTGGTCATCTCCTTGGGTATCGAGGTCGGAAAATGCTGGCTCGGCAACCTGGACTTTATCTTCCTCGTTGACGGCTTGCTGCTCTGGCATCGCCTTGAGCATGGCATCAATTTCATCTTGCGAGAGGGTCATGGCGTTTCAACAGTAATGGTGTCACGTCGAATACACGAGAATGTCGTCGGTATCAAGGCTGCGTCGGATGCGAATTGCTTTGTGATCGCCGACCTTTCCTGGTCGTGCGGCAAAGCGTGGTTTGCCATCGAGTGTCACCAGCAGTTCGCCGGTAATCTCGGTATCAAGCTTGAGAACATCGCCAACCTTCAGATCGAGCAATTCACGCACAGAAATGGTCGCCTTACCCAGTTCGGCAACCAGCGTCAGCTCGACCACGCTCAGCAGTTGTTGCAGTACACGTACGCTTTCCTGCTCGCGGTCGCGGCGGCGGCCTGCGAGCCGAGCACCGAGCGCTTCCCTGTTGAGCCGGGCAATGATTTCCTCCAGTGCGAACGTTGGGTAGCAGATATTCATCACGAATGCATTCAACCCGATGCTCACGTCGAACGAAACAACCAGCACGATCTCCGATGCTGGAGCGATTTGCACAAAGTCTGGTTCGCTCTCAAAACGATTGTACCGGAGTGTGCAATCGGTAACAGACTTCCACGCTCCCGATAAATCAGACAGAATATGCTCGACGACTCCACGCAGAACCGCCTGTTCGATGGGCGTAATCGAGCGGGGCTTGCGAACCTGCTGCTCAGCAGATCCACCTAGGAGACGCTCGATCAATGACAGTGCAAGCGGCGGACCAATCTCGAGAACGCCAGAACCATCGGCTCCCTCGATGTCGAACACGTACAAGCAATTCGGATTGGTGACTGAGAGAATGTACTCCGAATAAAAAAGTTGATCAACCGACGTCACGTTGACGGTTGCAACTGTCTGGAGCTTAGAGACAAAGTAGTAGCTGAGTGTTTCGGCGAACGTTTCATGGATGTTTTGGATCGTGCGAAGCTGATTTTTCGAGATGCGATTGGGACGACGGAAATCGTAGCTTGCGACGTCTTGCCGACTGAACGTATCCGAAGTCGTCGCATCCTGTTTTGCTGCCTGCAGCAGACTATCAATTTCATCCTGGCTGAGGTATTCCGGCATAGCAGTCGCTACTGAATAACAAACTTGGGAAAGTACACGTTGCGAAGCTTGACGCCCTCGAGCGCATTGAAATAGGGCTTCAGATCGCTGCGCAAGATCGTCCGCAATGAGTCGCGTAGCTTCAAGTCCTGGAGTTCCTCGAGAGTGTAACTCGACACACGCGCGATGATCCGATCCTGGATCGGGATCATGAGCTTTTCCTCGACTTCTTTGGCTTTCTCTGCTGGAGAAACTTCAATCCCGACCGAGAGAACAACAATGTGAGATGCCGAACCACGTGGATTGATGTAGAGATCGGCTTTGGGTGTCACGATACCTTCCACTTTCTGGACAAGGATCGGACCGGTTTCTTCTTCATCGGTTGAGTCCTGAGACAGCTCGGTCGTATGTTGCGCCGCCGGTGAGGGATGGTCTGCTGATGGAGCAAATATCTTCAGCGCAGCAAGCACAATACCAGCTTGCACGACGATAATGCCCAAGATGATTCCGATGAGCACCGGTAAGCGAATACCCTTTTTGGGTGTCTCTTCCGGCGTTGGCACTTCGTGTTCGAGATCGGCCATGGCTATTCCTCCATGAAGCGTTTGTATTGCACAGCACGTAAAAAGCGTGCCAATTGCACCTGTATCGAATATCGGCGGTCGGGCGAAAAACTGTTGCATCAGCATGCACCAAGGCGCAGTGTAAATTTGTTGGCATCATAACCGCTTCTCCCACGGATGCGAATTCCGACTACTTGGGCATTGTTCACCATCATCGCGACTGCACTGGCGGTCGCGGTGTATGCGCAATCAGACACAACAATTCTGAGCGGCAAGCAGCCGCCACAGAGCTTCTACCTTCACCCAGAGAGTGGAACTTCGCCGATGCTTCGTTCCCAAACAACCCGCAGTACAACCATCCCGGCGCGACTGCGTTTACTTGGAGTCCGAGTTCCGGTAGCAGGCGAGGCACCTGCGATAGAGCTACGCTTTGCTGTGCTCGATAGTAGCGGTAATGCAATCATTGGAATCAGTGATACAACCTACCAACAATGGGAAACACACCTTGTCACTGCTGATGGCTATCAGTACCGGGACAGCGTTACTCCCACCTTGCGCAGCTCCGTCTGGATAACAGCTCGATTGCGAGTTGCTGTGGTTTTGGAACATTCGCTCATCAGTGCACCCTACCGACTACTCCTTGCACAAGCGCTCAATGCGTTCTGCACCGCTCTCGGCCCATACGACTCTCTTTCGATCATCGGAGCTGGGGTTCAACCGAAGCTGCTTGTACCGATGACCCTGCGGGATTCGCTTCCGGCTGACCTGGCTCAGGTGGCACAGCAGCTCCCCTTCACCGGTGTCAATCGGCTCAGCTACGGGATATTGGCAGCACTCGAGGAGGCAGCGCCATCGGTAGTGATCGTGCTGACTGCATGCGATGACCATGCATCGCTCGACGTTGTGACACGCGACATTATCGAAAAAGCGATACGTGACAAAACCCGCGTCTATACCATCGCCATCGGTGATAACATCGAGACAGGTCCGCTGGAGCTCATTGCTGCCCACACCGGTGGCGCATTCTACCGTTTCTACACAACGTACCCCGAGCAGCTCAGGTCTGCTGTTCACGAGATCATTCGCGGTGAGCAGGTAGCCAGCACAGCGGTATTCTCACTGCCGACGAGCGTGCAGGTAGTCACCAATGGCGGTTGCATCCTCACCCTGCGCTGCAGGTACGCAGGAACGACGTTGAGTGATTCTCTTACGCTTCCACCATCGAGCGCACTCAACCCAACCAGACAAATCCTTGCTGTATTCTCCGAGCGCTCGAGCGCACTCGATCCAACCACGGCACCAATCATCGAAGCGCTTGCAGAGTTGCTCCGTTCGAACCCAGCACAGGCGATCGAGCTTGTCGGACATTCTTTCAAGGAAGGGACGCCCACTCAGCAGGCAGCTCTCGCGGTTCGCCGTGCCCGCGCCGTAAAGGATGCCATCGTAGCGGCAGGTATTAGCGCCAAGCGCATACGCATTCGGGCAATGGGAGATCTCAAGCCGCTCTATCCGGCTGCCGAGACACCAACCGAACTGGCGTTCAATCGTCGTGTGGAGCTGCGCTGGCTTGATCCTTCGTTGCTGCCCTACGAATTGGTTGCAGGCTACACTTACAGCGAACAGGAAGCCCTTTCGATGGTGCAGGAGTGGGAACAACGCGGCTATCGTGCCTACATCGAGGATGTACTCCTCCATGGACGAGCTGCGCTCCGAATCAAGCTCTGGGGCTATGCCACCCGGCAGGAAGCCATTGCTGCTGCCAACGACATTGCCCGACGCTATCGGGCAGTCATCACGATCGAGTAAGCTACGTTCGGTTGTGGTAACGCCGAATGGTGAACACTTCTGCAAGCGTCCGCATTGTATCGCGAACTGCTCGCACGCGGCTCCGCTCGTCGTTGTACCACTCAACGCCGATTTGTTCGATGCGAAACCCCAACCGTGTTGCCAGATAGATCATCTCGATGTCGAAGGCGAAGCCATCAATGATCGCACGGGAAAAAATTTCGATTGCAGCCGGAGCAGTACACCCTTTGAAGCCACACTGCGTGTCCTGATAGCCACGTACTAAGACCAGTTGAACGAGCAGATTCCCCGCCACCCCAATCATCTCGCGATACCATGGCTGCCGCTTTCGGACCAACTTACGATCAACGCGGCGACTACCGATGACAACATCAGCACCGCGTTCGAATGCAGCAAGCATTTTTCCCAGCTCTTCGATCGGTGTCGAAAGATCGGCATCAGTAAAAGCGCGATATTGACCCTGCGCAAGAAGCATTCCCGTCCGGACCGCTGCACCTTTGCCCCTGTTCGCGGTCAAGCGGTACAGCACAACCGATGGAGCAAATGAGCTGACGATCTCAGCAGTACGATCCTGCGAGCCATCATCAACGACGATGAGCTCCCACGTGTACGGCTGAAGCCGCAGGAATGCCAATACCTTCTCCAGCGTACCGCCGATGCGTTCCTCCTCGTTGTAAGCTGGGATGATCAGCGTCAGGTACGGCGTGCCGGCATTGGATGCTGAAAGTTGGGACATGCATTAGGTGTTTTGATTCCGTTTGAGCAGTAGTTGAAGGTCCAGTCGGAGACGCTGCACATCTCGTTGCAGAAACTCATCGTTAGCCGATAGTGCCTGCATCATGAGTTGGTCGAGTTGAGTAAGCGCCTGGCTGTATTTCTGCTGCGCGATGAGCTCCCATACGGGCAGAAGCTTTCGCCGCACCGGAATGCGCGGATCACCATTCGAGACAGCAGCGTACGAATCGAGAGCTCGTCCAGCATCGCTGATCCGACCAAGCATCGCATAGGCCTCCGCTTGGTATAGGTACGGTGCATACACGGTGCTCCGTGCACCGCTTTCGTAGTCAGCATAGCCGGGATTGTTGATCAGTTGTGTGGTACGCTCAAGCAAGCGCCGAGCAAAGTGCTGCGCTTTCTCGAGTCGTCCGCTGGCGAAATAGAACTCCGCGATCGTCTGCAAATCAATGTAATTGATCGGGAATTGGTCTGGGGAGATAACCTGGTTCATGCGATCGAGCACAGCGGCAGCATGATCGGGATTGGACTTCCGCTGGAGGAGATAGCCGGCGTACTCCATGAACAGACGACGGTAGCTATCGAGGTAGTTCCGTGTTGGCTCGTCGTAATAGACGCCGCTATTGTTGAGGTTTCGGAACTTGAAGCCATAGTGCGGCTCGGTGTAGGCTACATCATCGGGGATGCTTGTCATTAGGCATTTCTCCACTGCCACCTCATCGATCCCAACTCCGAAGGAAGTACTCAACTCCTGCGGTACCGGACAAACGCGGTAGGCCATTCCTTCGAGGCGAAGGTAGCGATCAAGTCCAACGAACACATCGCTGGCGCGTGGATAGCCAACCGTTGTGGAAAAGTAAATCGGTCGGGTAAAGCGACTGGTTTCGATGATGTTGCGCACTAACAGGTCCTGAACCCGGAAGAGGTATTCGGCTGATGGTTGCTCACGGGTGAGTTGTCCGGTAAAGACCCACTCCATCTTCTTGTTGTTGATGATCGCCGTATCGGACGTGAACTGCCGGAGAATCTCGGGTTCGACCGGAACGGTGACAGTTTCTGCTGGACCGAACCGATAACGGAGCGCCTCTTGGCTATTTTCATCGGCGCGGAGCATTGCGTCCGGGAATGAGATGGGCACTTTCTTTGCACCCCACGGCTCAAGGTTCTTGAGCTGGTCAATGTACCACAGCGTGTTGCCCAAGCTCAGGTTGACAACGCGAACATCTCGCCGGATGCCCGCAACATCCTGCAAGTACCACAAGGGGAAAGTATCGTTATCCCCGTTGGTGAAGAGTATGGCATCCTTCTGGCAGCTCTGCAGGATGTTGTACGAATAGTCGAAGGGCACGTAGTTTCCGGCGCGCGAGTGGATCGGCCACCCACCAATGGCCATGTTCACTGGCACCGCCAATAGCAGTGCGACCGTACCGATTGCAGCAGCGGGGAGCTGTTTGAGCCGAGCTGCAAGTTGTTCGATAATCGCGTAGGTACCGATGCCAATCCAGATGCACCATACCATGAACGACCCGGCATAGAAGTAATCGCGCTCGCGTGGTTGTGGCTCTTGCTGATTTTGCGCAATCGCCGCCAAGACTCCCATCATCAAAAACATCACTAAATACACAAACCACATCGAGCGGTTAGCACGCAGGTGGTAGAAAAATCCGATCAACCCAACAATCAACGGCAGCGCAAAAAAGCGAACGGGGAAACGATCGCGGTATCCGCTGGCGAAGTTCATCTCGTCAGCTTCTTTACTCGATACGAACGTCCACCCCGCATCTTGAACATCGCTGCTTCGGCCAACAAAATTCCAGAGGAAGTAACGGATGTACATGTGGTTGATTTGGTACTTCCAAAGGTAATTGATCTCACCGGCATAGTTCAGCCGCGTTAGCACCGGAATGGAGACTACCTGACCGTCTTTTGTTGTCACTGTTTTTGAGCTTGGACCGTACCATTTGCCGTATTTCTGATAGTTTCTCACCTTGGTATTGTCGTTGAAATCGTAGCGCCGTGGGAACAGGAGCGGTGCCTCGCCATACTGTTCGCGTCCCAAATACGCAATCAGCGCACGAAACGTTTTGGGGCTGTTTTCATTCATTGGCGGATCGGCATTCGCGCGGAGCAGCACATGCGTGTAGGTGGTATACCCAAGCAGCATGAGCAGAAATCCCCCACACACCAACTGAACAACCGGCTTGGATCGCTTCGCACCGTAATAGACACCATACCCGATGAGCCCAACAATCAGCACAGCCAGAATTCGCACCCACGTTTGGTTCTCGATGTAGTACTCTCGAAGCTCGTTTTTGAACGGCAAGTTCCCCGCAAGCAGCGTCGGCACCCACATCAAGATCACTTTGTAGACCAAAAAGAAGGCAACAAGACCTATCCCCGTTGCGATCAGAAAATTCCGCGTACTCTGGGGATAGAGGCGGAAGTACACAAGGTACACAATCGAAAAGATCGCCAGGATCGAGAGCAAATGGACGCCCGTCGAAAGCCCGATCAGATAGGCAATAACGAGCAAGTACCGTTCATGCCCAACTGAATCGGCTTCTTCATTCCATCGCATCATAGCATACACGATGATTTGCACCAGCAGCGAGGACATCGCATACACTTCGGATTCGACACCGTTGAACCAGAACGTATCCGAAAAGTTGAGTGCAAGCGCTCCCACTAATGCTGCACCGCAAACAGCAAGAGCATCTCCGGTGCTTTCAATCCGTCGTCCACGGAAATGCTCGATCACTTTCACGATCGTCAAGTAGAGCAACCAGATCGTAAACGCCGATGCAAGAACCGACACAAAGTTGATGCGGATTCCCGTGTCCCACGTCGGCTGACCATTGATGGGTAGTACTAAGTGCATCAATCGCGCAACGGCAAGAAAAAACGGTGCCCCTGGCGGATGCGGAACTTGTTGCCATGCTGTTGCTGCCGAGAATTCGCCGCAGTCCCAGAACGGCACCGTTGGCTGCACCGTCAGCGAATAGGTCATCAGTGAAACAACAAAGGCTACCAGTGCAAAAGCACGGTGAATCCATCGTGTGGTCTTGCTCATCGAGTGATGCTCCGTACAGTTCGACGTTACGTAACCAAAATCAAAGCGGCGCAATCTACAAAATCACCGATGCGTGAATATCGCTTCATGAGCACGGTCGAGCACATCCAAAAGCTCAACCGTTAAGGCATCGCAGAGCGCATAACCAGCCGACGTCAGGTGTATCCATCCCTGCTCGATCGTTGCCCAACCAGCATATGCCCACTGCTCGATGAGGCGGAGGACATCGCCGGCATGATCGCTCCCTACCCACTCCACCACTGACTGTAGTTCGATTCCATCCGCACGCAGCCCTAAGAACACGTATTCGGTCCGTTGCTCCAGTTCTGATAGTTGTTCTTTCTGTGCAATGGGAAGTTCGCCGCGTTCGAGTGCCTCGACGTATCGGTGAATATTTCGCACATTGCTCCAGCGAACATTCTCCCAATGACTATGTGCCGATGGACCAAAACCAACGTACTCCCCGCGGTGCCAATAGAGGAGATTATGCCGACACTGCTTTCCTTCTCGGGCAAAATTTGAAACCTCGTACTGGCGAAATCCATGGTCTTCCAGAATTGCAACCGTCATTGCATAGAGCATGGCTTCTTGCTCATCGTTGAGGGGAATGATCTGTCCCCGTTGCCGACGAGTGTACAGTGGCGTTCCGGGCTCGTACACCAAGCTATACGCCGAAATGTGATCGGTACCCAGCCTGCACGCTCGCTCCAGATTGCGTTTATGCGTCTGGGGTTCTTGTCCAGGAAGTGCGTACATGATGTCGAGGTTGATGTTGTCGAATCCTGCAGCACGGGCAGAATTGATCGCTTCCTCCGCCTCAGTGACGGTGTGAATCCGCTCGAGAAATCTCAATTCGTGCTCGTCGAAGGACTGCACCCCAAAGCTGAGACGATTGACACCCAACTGGCGGTACAACCGGAGTTTGTCCATGGAAATCGTGCCTGGATTGGCTTCGATTGTCCATTCGACGTCCGACGCAAAACGGAACGTTTCGCTAAGCGCGCGGGCAATCTGCTCGACCTGAGCCGGAGTAAGCAGCGACGGCGTTCCACCTCCCCAGAAAACTGTTACCACCTCAGCATTAGCAGCACCGAATTCCGCACGTAGAGCGATCTCCCGGCAGAGTGCCTCCACATAGCGCTCCATTGCTTCGAGCGTAACAACCGAGTAAAAGTCGCAGTAGGCGCACTTATGCTGGCAGAATGGGACATGAACGTAGAGTCCGATCGGACGAGCTGTTCTCATCGCGGCACCGTTCCGATTCGTTCCCATCGAAATGTACCGAGTGCGGGACTTTTCGACCAGAGCACCAGCACCGGCGATCCGATGATATCAGCACTGCTGACAAATCCCCACCAGCGGGAATCAAAACTTCGCGCGCGATTGTCGCCGAGAACGTAGTAGTAGTCGGATTTGAACGTATAGTCGGTGCGTGATTCTCGATTGATCAACACCAGCTTCCGCACAACGTCCACGGTGTTGCCTTCGCGTTCGATGAACGGACGCCAGTACTCAATCGTTCCTGCATCGAGTGGTATGGTCATGCCAGCCATTGGTACAATCACTCTGCCTGTGTATGGTTGATCCGGTGCGGTATGTCGTCGCCGAGGCAAATGTAACCAGAGGCTGTCTCCCTCGACCCAGAGCGTATCGCCTGGTTCGCCGACGATGCGCTTGACAAAGTACTCCGGTTCGCTGGGATAGCGGGCGTGATACGCAAAACGGAACACGACGACGTCCCCACGCTGCGGATGTTTCCACCACCAGCGCAGCGGTCTGGTCACGACAATATCGGTCAGCGGTATCACCGGTGGCAATCCGGGACCGTAGCGTAGCTTACTTACCAACACAACGTCGCCAGCTACCAGGGTTGGTTCCATCGAACTGGTCGGAATAACGTAGATACCCACCACCACGGTGCGGATCACAACCGCAAACGCGATAGACAATCCGGCAAGTGCAAGCCATCGCAAAAGCTGCCTCCAGAGTGACTGATTTGTGCGCGATCGAGGCAACGCCGTTTCACGAATGCTCATCGAACAATGGTACCAAGCCGCGACCATCGAATTCGTGCCAGTCGCTTCCCAAGCGAGAGTGGGTTGCCGTTGAGGTCCGTCTTTTCCCACGACCAATACACAAACAGTGGCGTTCCTACCACATCCTCTTTGGGAATGAATCCCCAATATCGGCTGTCGAGCGAATTGTTGCGGTTATCGCCCATGCCGAAGACGTAGTCCCGCTCGACGGTGTACGATGTCGCCGGTTTGCCGTCAATGAACACCTGTCCCATCCGCAGATCGGCATCATGACCTTCGCGTTTGATGAAAATTTCCCACTCGATGAAGTTTGCAGCACTCAGCCTAATCACATCTCCCTTTTTCGGGATACGGAGCGGACCATAATTGCTGCGAGTCCAGCCTTTTCCAGGTGGAAAAATGCGCGATGGATCGTCCGGGGTTGGGAGGAACTTTGCATGATCAGGGAACGGCGTGAATACTCCATTGACGTACACGCTGTCGTTGCGAATCAGGAGCGTATCGCCGGCGACGGCAATGCAGCGTTTGAGATAGTACATGAACTCCTTGGCTTTGACCTCATCGCGATCACCAGGGTAGATGAACACAATCACATCACCGCGCTCCGGATCGCGCAACGGTGGGAGCTTGTAGTAGGGCAGCGGAATGTTGAACAGTGGGATGATCTGGGGTGTCGAAGGGCCAAAGATGAATTTGTTGACGAACAAGTTTTCGCCAGCCAGGACGGTGTTCTCCATTGAACCAGTCGGCACTTCGAACGCAGCAATTGCTAATCCGTTCAAGATCACGACCACCGCAAACGCTCCTGCCAGAGAGCGGACCCATGCAACAACCTTTTGCGGGAAGCTCATTTGTTGGTAGCGGCGTTTTCGCTCGGCTTTCCGCGCTTTCCGCCATTGCCACAACTGCACAATGTACTGCCAGGGATTTTTCATGCGTGAACCACTATGATTGGTCATCCAAACTCAGCACTGCTAAGAAGGCTTCCTGTGGCACTTCGACACGTCCGATCTGTTTCATTCGCTTTTTGCCTTCTTTCTGTTTTTCCAGCAGTTTGCGTTTGCGGGTAACATCGCCGCCGTAGCACTTGGCAAGGACATTCTTGCGCAATGGTGCGATGCTATCGCGTGCGATAATCTTCGACCCAATGGCTGCCTGAATGACGACCTCGAACAAGTGGCGGGGGATGATCTTTTTGAGCTTCGAGCACAGTCGCCTGCCCCATTCGTAGGCTTTTTGCCGATGAACAATCGTCGAGAGCGCATCCACCGGATCACCGTTGAGCAAAATGTCGAGCTTGACTAAGTCGCCTGGTTTATAATCGCTGTACTCGTAGTCGAGCGATGCATATCCACGCGAAATGCTCTTGAGTTTGTCATAGAAATCGAAGACCACCTCTGCCAACGGTAGCTCGACAGCCATATCAACACGTGTCTGGGTCAGGTAATGCTGCCCCAAGAGTGTCCCCCGCCGCTCAATGCAGAGCTGCATGATTGGTCCGATGTACTCGGTGGGTGTAATGATTTGTGCTCGGATGTAGGGTTCGAAGATCTCGGCGATCTTGACAGGCTCCGGCATTTGCGCAGGGTTTTCTACCCACAGCTCCGTTCCGTCGGTTCGGCGAACCAAGTAACGAACGTTGGGGACTGTTGTGACAATGGTTTGATTGAACTCACGCTCGAGCCGTTCTTGCACGATCTCCATGTGGAGCAAGCCCAGGAAGCCGCAGCGGAAGCCGAATCCAAGTGCTGCCGATGTTTCCGGCTCGAAGTGTATTGCAGCATCGTTGAGCGCGAGTTTTTCGAGCGCATCGCGGAGGTCTTCGAAGTCGTCGCTATCGGCTGGATAAATGCCGCTAAACACCATGGGTTTGACTTCGCGAAAGCCTGCGATTGGCTCTCTGCAAGGGCGCTGCGCATGTGTGACCGTATCGCCGACTTTGGTATCCCGAACGCGCCGTATCGCAGCCGTGAAGTACCCCACATTGCCGGCACTGAGCACTCCGGTGCGGTGCTGTTCCATATAGAGCACACCGACTTCATCCACTTCATAGACTTGCCCTGTTGCCATGAAGAGCACCTTGTCTTTTTCACGGAGCGTCCCATCGAAGATCCGCACATTGACCACAACACCTCGGTAGGGATCGTAGAGCGAATCGTAAATGAGCGCGCGCAATGGTGCATCTGGATCACCTGTCGGTGGCGGGATGCGATGAACAACTGCTTCCAAAATATCCTCGATTCCAATACCGGCTTTCGCAGAGGCAAGCAGAATTTCCTCCTCCTTGCACCCGATCAAATCAATGATTTGTGCCTTGACGTTCTCGATCATCGTCGAAGCGCTGGGCAGGTCAATTTTGTTGATGACGGGAATGATCTCCAGCCCAGCATCCACCGCTAAGTAGAGATTCGAGATCGTTTGCGCTTCGACACCTTGCGTAGCGTCAACCACCAAGAGCGCACCCTCACAGGCAGCAAGCGAACGCGATACTTCGTAGGAAAAATCCACATGACCGGGCGTGTCGATCAAGTTCAGCGTATAGGTCCTCCCGTCTCGAGCGGTATAGTCCATCTGGACAGCATGGAGCTTGATCGTGATGCCCCGTTCTTGCTCCAGCGGATTATCGTCGAGGATCTGATCGGTGACCATATCGCGGGCAGTAACTCTGCCGGTCCGTTCGAGCAAGCGATCGGCAAGCGTTGACTTCCCGTGGTCAATGTGGGCAATGATGCAAAAGTTTCGGTAGCGCTCCATCGGAATCAGTGATGCCATAGCATGCGTGTAGGAAAGCAAAAATACTGTGAATACTTTGGGCTACGGGCAACAAAGACGTATTTTTGCAAGCCAATGTTGGCCGTTCGCAGTACTGATCACGACATACGACCAGCCATGAACAAGTTGCAGAAAGTTGAGCAAATGCTCATCGAGCAAGCCACAGCGCTCCGTGGTGGCGAGCCATTACCCGACTTCGGCCCCGGCGATACCATTACGGTTTCGCTCCGTGTCATCGAGGGTGATAAAGAACGCATCCAAAACTTTACCGGTGTCGTTATTGCCCGCCGCGGTTCGGGTCCGAACAAAACCTTCCGCGTGCGGAAAATTTCCAACGGTGTCGGCGTCGAACGGGTGTTTCCCCTCTACTCGCCATTTATCGAAAAAATCACAGTCGAACGGCGAGGGCATGTCCGCCGGGCAAAGCTCTTCTACCTGCGTGGAATGTCCGAACGCAAGATTCGCCGCAAGCTGCACCAAGATTGATTCTGCAGTCGGATATCAACAGCCGCGCAACGCTGGAAAGAGCTGCACCTTTCCAGCGTTTTTTCTTTTTGCCGAGCGCGATATTTTTGCATCGAACACTTTCTGGAGCATGATCATGCCACAAGCAAAAAACGGCGGCTCTTCGCCTGCTGCTACACCCTCCCCTGCCCCCGAGAAACTCAAACTTGCCCTTCAAGCGATTGAACAGATCGAACGCCAGCACGGGAAGGGCGCTATCTTACGCTTCACCGATGTAACCCCCATGCAGGTCGAAGCAATCTCAACGGGGTGTTTGTCCTTAGATGCAGCCATTGGTGTCGGTGGTTTTCCACGGGGACGCATTATTGAAATTTTCGGTCCCGAATCTTCGGGGAAAACGACCGTCTGCTTGCAGGTCGTTGCCGAAGCCCAGAAACGCGGTGGCATCGCAGCAATTGTGGATACCGAGCATGCACTCGACATCAACTATGCTCAGCGGTTGGGGGTAAATCTCGACAGTTTGCTGGTTTCTCAACCGGAATTTGGTGAGCAAGCACTCGAAATCGTCGAAACACTCGTTCGCAGCGGAGCTGTTGACGTGGTCGTCATTGACTCGGTAGCCGCACTGACACCCCGCGTTGAGATTGAAGGAGAAATGGGCGAAGCACAGATGGGCTCCCAGGCACGGCTGATGAGCCAAGCCATGCGCAAGTTGCAAGCAGCTATCGGACGCTCGAATGCGGTGGTGATCTTCACCAACCAACTGCGACAGAAGATTGGCATCGTTTACGGCAATCCCGAGACAACCACCGGTGGAAATGCGCTCAAGTACTATGCATCTGTGCGTATTGACATCCGCCGCAAGGACGTCATCAAGGATGGCAACGAAATCATCGGTAATCGCGTCCGCGCCAAAATCGTCAAGAACAAAGTGGCTCCTCCCTTCCGCGAATGCGAGTTCGACATTCTCTACAACGAAGGCATCTCCAAGATTGGCGACATGATTGACATCGGGCTCGAGCATGGTATCATCACCCGAAGCGGCTCATGGCTGGCGCTGGGTGGCGAACGTGTCCAAGGGCGCGATGCACTGCGGAAGCTGCTCCAAGATAATCCAGAGCTACTGGCAACGCTCGAGCGAGAGGTTCGCACCAAGCTCGGCTTACCTGTTGAATCCCCATCCTAAGTGCACACATGCCGGCGCGAGTCGTCCGCTGGTGGTATGCAAGGAGCAGCATCGGCGGAATGCAAATTGACGTTGAATCCGACGATGGCAAGCGCTGCATTTTCGATGTTGACACCACTACTGCCGAGCAGTTCCAGCTCAGTGTCGGACGAGAGCTTTCCGCCGATGAACTGGCCAGACTTGAACAGGTTCACACCGCGCTGGGGTTTATCCGACGCATGCAACGTTTCCTGGCGCACCGTCTGCGCTCCAGCGGTGAAGTCGCGCAACGTCTCCGCACACTGGGAGCGACACACGAGCACATAGCGCTTGCTCTCGACTTGCTCAGAGGCAATGGGGTCATCAATGACGAACGCTTTGCCTATGCATACGTTCGCGATTGCGTTCGGCTTGGCACACGGTCCGCGCAGGCGATCCGTCGGAAGTTGGTTGCCGCTGGTATCGCACCAGACCTTGCTGATCGCGCCCTTACTGCTGAGTATCCAGCAGATCTAGACATGCAACGCGCACGATCGCTGGCGCGCAAAATACTGCGGCATCTTCGCAATGCAACCCCTGAGCAACGTTACCGCAGGATTCGCGATCGGCTGGTGCGACAGGGTTTCCCACCCGAAACAGTCCGGAGCATTTTGCGTGAAATGATGGATTCTGCCGAGCACCCATGATCGAAACACTTGTCATCTGTTCGATCGTCGTTTACGCTCTCCGAACCTTTGTGATGGTGTGGGGATCGTGGCGGGAGCGTCAGCTCGGCAAGCCATCTGCCAACGACACCGTACCGATGGTGAGTATCGTCATCCCCGCTCGGAATGAAGAGCAGCGGATCCGCCGCTGCCTTGAATCGCTGCTGAGGCTCGACTACCCCCGAGAGTGCCTCGAAATCATCGTCGTCAACGATCGCTCCAGCGACCGAACAGCCGAGATTGTTGCATCCTACCAGGCGCAACTTCCCGTGCTGCGGCTTGTCACTATTGACGCATCCAACGAAGGGAACCTACGCGGAAAAGCTGGCGCACTCGATGTCGGCATTGCCACCGCACGCGGAACGATCATACTCTTGACCGACGCCGACTGTGCTGTTCATCCACGCTGGGTACGCGCACACGTTGCTCAGTACCGCGATGGCATGGTCGCCATGGTCTGTGCGTACACCCTCATCGCCGGAACAGACGCCTTCGCCCGCTATCAAGCAGTCGAGTGGAATACCACACACACCATGGCAAGTGCTGGTGTCTTCTTCCGGCAATATTTGGGATGCTTCGGCAATAACATGTCCATCCGTCGTGATGTGTACGATACCATCGGTGGCTACCGCGCAATTCCGTTTTCGGTCACCGAGGATTTAGCATTGTTACAGGCAGTTGGTAAGTATGGGCACACGATACGCTACCTCTGCTCTGCAGAATCGAGCGTTGAAACCGAGCCATGCCAAACGATTCGGGAATACATTCGCCAACATCAACGCTGGGTTCACGGCGGACGACAACTCGGATGGCGCGCGTACGTGTTTGTTGCAACAACGTCGCTCTACTGGCTGGGGATTATTGCCTCGCTCTCGGTGCACGCCTGGGGTTGGTTGCTTGCGATACTTGGCATGCGCATTCTTGCTGATCTGGCACTCAACATACCACCGCTCCGTATCCTGGGGCGAGCGTGGCTCATTCCTGCGGTAGTACCGACAACGCTTGCATTTGGCGTACTGGAGGTATTGCTCCCACTATTGGCACTTTCGCGTTCGATCCGCTGGAAAGATCAGGTATTCGTTACAGTCCGCTCTTCTCATCGTCGGGGATAGCGCTGTAAGTTTGCGCCGTTTTGCGCAACTGCGGGTAACAGCAATGACCGTTTCGACTGCATCATCACAGCCATTGACGCGGTATCACCTTTTGGTTTTCCTTGGCTGTTGGCTTGGGGGCATGTTCGACGGCATGGACTCAACACTGATGACCGTCGTGCTGCCGTCTGCAATTGGCGAGTTGACACACTCGACAGCAGCCAATACCATCGGGCACTATGGATCGCTGGTCGGTTCAGCGTTTCTCTTTGGGTGGATGCTCGGCGGTATTCTGATCGGGATGGTTGGAGACCGGTTGGGACGTGTTCGTTCGATGATCCTTTCGATCACGCTCTACGCAGTATTCACTGGCCTGGCAGGACTTTCACAGACCTGGTGGCAACTTGCAATTTGCCGGTTTCTGACTGGCCTCGGCATCGGTGGTGAGTTAGTAAGCATCACGACTTTCTTAGCGGAAGTTTGGCCCGAACGCTCACGCTCGATCGCAATTGGCATACTCATCACCTCCTACCAAGCCGGTGTTCTTGTGGCTGGAGCTATCGTCAAGATGTTCCCCCACTGGCGAACCGTTTTTTTGATCGGTGCATTACCAGCGGTGCTGACGGTGTTTCTGCGTCTGACGCTGCGCGAAAGCGACCGATGGCTGGAAAGTAAGCAACAGAGCAGCGAGGACTACCGGCTTTTGCGGGAACTCTTCCGCCGGGAGCATCGCCGAAACGTTACCGTTGGTGCTGTTGCCTTCGGCGGTCTTCTGATTGGGTATTGGGCCTCACTGTCCTGGATACCGGCATGGATTCAGACATTTTTTACGCCGCCGGCGGGTGCATCCGAACGCGCAATTGCAACGATGTGGCAGGGATTTGCTGCCGTGCTCGGTTGTTCCGCTGCTGGATGGATTTCCGATCGCATCGGGCGTGTGCCGACCATCGTCATCAGCTACACGGGATGCTTCATGGCATCGGCACTTTTGTTTTTGACCAACGATCGTTTTAGCGATCTGATCTATGCCGAATCTGCTTTGCTTGGTCTGTTCATCGGCTTAGCACAAGCGATTATGTACATCTACCTGCCGGAGCTTTTCCCAACACGGATTCGCGCCACTGCCGTTGGATTTTGCCTCAATGCAGGGCGGCTTTCGACTGCCGTTGCAGTATTGTTTGTGGGGGTCATTGTGCGCATACTCGGAGGCTTTGCCGAATCAGCGATTCTATTTGCTCTGGCATACTTGCTCGCGGTACTTGCAGCCTTTTGGGCAGTGGAAACCAAAGGAAAGCCGCTGCCTGCCTGAAACGACCGACAGCGGCTCTGTCGTTGTTGCTCGGTGTGGGCTTACCGCCGCACGGTGAACACTCAGAAATTCACCGACTCGCCATACGCCGTTGCTGCCGATTCCATGACAGCTTCGCTCAAGGTCGGATGTGCATGAATGGTCTTGATGAGTGTGTGTGCTGTCGCATCGAGTGAGCGTGCAACCCCGATTTCCGCAATGAGCTCGGTGACATCCGGACCAATCATATGCGCTCCCAAGACTTCACCATACTTGGCATCAATAACCAGTTTGACGAAGCCTTCCGTTTTGCCGATCCCCCATGCTTTGCCGCTGGCAGTGAAGGGGAACTTGCCAATCTTGACCTGGTAGCCTGCTTCACGTGCCTTTTTCTCGGTCAGCCCAATGCTGGCAATCTGTGGCTGGCAGTAGGTGCACCCTGGTATGTTGCCGTAGTCGAGCGGATGGACATCCAAACCAGCAATGTTCTCAACGCAGAGAATTCCTTCTGCGGATGCTTTGTGCGCAAGCCAGGGTGGACCAGCAATATCGCCAATGGCATAGACGCCCTCAACGTTGGTACGCATGTACTGATCAACTTTAATCCAGCCGCGCTCAACCGTGACCCCAACGGTCTCCAACCCCAAGTGTTCGATGTTCCCTTGAACTCCAACGGCATTGAGTGCGACGTCGGCACGGAGAGTTTGCTGTTTTCCGTCAGCGCTTTCGACGACGACTTCGACCCCGTCGCCGACACTACGTGTACTGACTACTTTGGTTTTGGTCATGATGGTCATGCCCTGCTTTTTGAAGCTGCGTTCCAGCTCGCGGGCAATCTCCTCGTCTTCGTTCGGGACGAGCGTTGGCATCATCTCGACGATCGTGACCTTTGTGCCAAAGGCATTGTAGAAGTAGGCGAACTCCACACCAATTGCTCCCGAACCAATGACCACCATCGTTGAGGGGATACTTGGGGAAAGCATTGCCTCGGTGCTTGTCCACACCCGCTTTCGGTCAACTTCGATTCCGGGAATCACCCGCGTCCGCGCTCCGGTAGCAATGATGACATGCTTGGCGGTGATCCGGTCGGTGACATTTCCGTTGGAGTCCGTCACTTCAACCGTTCGCGCATCGAGCAATTTGCCACTACCGGCAATGTGCTGCACCTTATACTTTTTGAACAAGAACGCCACGCCATTGTTCATCCGATCGGCAACAGCACGGCTACGAGCAATGACTTTGTCGAACTCTACCGCAACATTTTCGAGCTTGAATCCATAGTCGCCGGCGTGATCGAGGAACTGTTTGTACTCGGCACTTTTGAGGAGCGCCTTCGACGGAATGCACCCCCAGTTGAGACAGACGCCACCGAGCCGATCACGCTCGATGCAGATTGTCTTCATTCCCAACTGCGCTGCACGGATGGCTGCAACATACCCACCCGGACCAGCACCAACGACAACGACATCAACGCTGTGTGAATTCATCGTGTTTGTACACAAATGTGAGACAATAGGTCAGTTGCTCTCGGCGGCCAGCTCGCGATGGAGCGCTTCGGTCACCAGCCGTGCTGCATCCTCGAACGTTTCGGCCAGGAGGAAATCCAGGTGGCTTGCTCGAAGGATCTCGAGCGCTTCCTTGGCGTTGGTCCCTTCCAAGCGAACGATGACCGGCACACGGACTTCCACTTGCTGGAGCGCTTGCACGATTCCATTGGCGACACGATCACAGCGGACAATGCCTCCAAAAATGTTGACCAGGACAGCACGCACATCCGGATCGCTCATCATGATCCGAAATCCATTTGCGATGCGTTCAACATTTGCACCACCGCCAACGTCGAGGAAATTCGCAGGCTTCCCTCCAGCAAGCTGGATAATATCCATCGTCGCCATTGCAAGCCCAGCGCCGTTGACCATGCATCCAACATTGCCATCAAGCTTGACGTAGCTTAGGTGGTACTTTGCAGCTTCACGCTCGAGCGGATCTTCTTCATCGGTGTCGACAAGATCGAGATAGTCTGGATGACGGAAGAGTGCGTTATCGTCAAAATTCACTTTCGCATCGAGTGCAACGAACCGATCGTCGCTGGTCAGGATCAGCGGATTGATTTCGAGCAGTGAGCAATCGAGCTCCTCGTAGGCGCGGTAGAGCTTTTCGACAAAGTCCATGAAACTCGCAAAAGCAGCACCCTGCAAACCGAGTCCGAAAGCCAACCGCCGCCGCAGGTATGGTTGGCACCCCACGACGGGATCAATATGCACCTGAAGAATTTTTTCTGGACTTTCTTCAGCAACGCGCTCGATATCAACGCCGCCTTCGGTGCTCACCATGATGACGTTCTGCGAGCGGCTCCGGTCGAGCAAGATCGAGCAGTAGTACTCCTTCTTGATTGCAGCACCTTCTTCGATGAGCAACCGGCGGACGATTTTGCCCTGCGGTCCAGTTTGGTGGGTAACGAGCTTGCCGCCAATCATCTGCCGAGCAGCAAGGTATGCCTTGTGGGCAATGTTACCGTATTCATCAGGCCGAATCACGACGACACCGCGCAGCTCCTTCCCAAACAGCAGTCGGGGGGTATTAGTCGTCGGGTCGTAGATGATTCCTTTTCCTCGTCCGCCGGCATGGATTTGGGCTTTGACGACAATTGTGCTGATCCCGCGTGCTTCGAAGTGATGGTAGGCAACCACGCCAGCATCTTCTGCGCTGAATACAGGCTTGCCATCGAGCACCGGAACATCGAATTGTCGTAACAGGTGCTTGGCTTGGTATTCGTGAATGTTCATTGCATCTGCACAATGGTGTGACAATCACCCGAAAAAGCATTCGAGGCACCACTCAATGCCGAACTTTGCAGTTGAGCGGAGCAACAAACGGCTGCAAAACTACGGCATGTAACCGTGGCAGCATGCTCCACCTGCAATGTACCACCGTGCTAAAGCGACCGACCATGCGCTATGTTCTCGTGTATGGCACTCTCACAGTCGGAGCAATTATTTGGCTCACCATTCGACCGTTGTGGAGCGGGCGTGATGCATCGCTCGGTAGTGCGTCGCGGCCGATTCAACTAATGCTCACCCCATCCGTTGAGAACCAAAAAGTCACCACCAGTGCCGATTCACTTGTCAGCTTTCTCCATCGAGCAACCGGTCTCTACTTCACCGCAGCGGTTCCTTCCAGCTACATTGTTGTGGTCGAATCGTTCGGAAGCGGTGGCGTGGACATGGCAATTACCAACACCTTCAGCTACGTGCTCGCTCACGAAAAGTACGGGGCCGAAGCTGCAATGATGGTCGTGCGACGGGGTGGCGAAACCCACTACCGCGGGCAAATCATCACCCACGTCGAAAGTGGCATCTCCCGGCTGGAGGATCTCAATGGTAAACGTTTTGCATACGTGGATGCAGCATCCACTTCGGGCTACATTCTGCCGAAAGCTCTGCTCGAGAGCACGGGTATCAAACTTGGCCAGGTTCTCTTTGCCGGGCGTCACGATAACGTGGTGACAATGGTCTACCAACGCCAAGTTGATGCAGGAGCGACGTACTATTCCCCACCGGACCCCCACACAGGCGAAGTGCTCGACGCACGGGCGCGCGTGCGCGCACAATACCCCGACGTTCTCGAGAAAGTGCGTATTCTTGCGCTCACCGAGCCGATCCCGAACGATCCGATCATCTTTCGGCGTGGATTTCCTGCCGAACTACGCGATACCATTGTCCGAGCGCTGATGCAATTCCAGCGCACACCAACCGGCAGACAGATTCTCTACGATGCCTACAGCATCGAGGGCCTTGCCCCAGCAACCGATCGCGACTACGACCAGCTCCGTACATTGATTCGTAATTTTGGCGGGGACCTCAAGGCTCTCCTCCAGCGGCGATAGTTTTCATCACCAGGAGTTGTGGATGTATCACCTGACCCACTTGACCATCTCCGAGCTGGAGCAGCTCCTGCGAGACAAGATGGATCCGGTCGAACTCAATAAGGTCGTTAGTGCCTACGAAATGGCAGAGAGCGTCCACGAGGGACAAGTGCGCCGCGATGGATCACCGTACTTTTTTCACTGCTCTCGGGTGTGCAAGCTGCTCATCGAGGAACTCGGTATCACCGATCCCGACGTCCTCTGTGCTGCGCTCCTTCACGACGTTCTCGAGGATTCCGACGAAATCACCCGCGACATCATCGCCTACAACTTCGGTGAGTACTGCGCCTACATCGTCGAGACGCTCACCAAAGACCTCCGCCGGCAAGAACTCGATCACGACGCTGTGGACCTGGAACACGTCGAGCGTCTCAAGCATGCCAGCGATGATTGTCTGATCATTCGCCTTGCCGCACGGTTGGACAACTTCCGCTGTCTGCAATTTGACCTCAAACGGAATCCTCTCCGCTACATCGCCGAAACGATGGAACGCTACATTCCACTGGCGGAAGCTCGCCAGAATCCTCACCTCCAGTACCTGGCTGCCGAGCTGCGTAAGGAGCAAAACAAGTTCTTGGGCTAATACGAACGCCAACCACTGGATAATTTTGTGCCCTCTACTTGCCACTACGTTCGCATGACAATAGCACCCATTTCGCTTGACCATCTCGAACATGTTGCCATCACTGCTGCTCGAGTAGCCGGCGCATTACTGCGAAATAATTTCGACCAAACAAAACAACTGCGCTACAAAGAAGGTGTCCACAACATTGTCACCGATTCCGACCTTGCTGCAGAGCAGCGCATTCTCGGGACTATCCGGTCTGCATTCCCCACGCATGCGGTCCTTGCCGAAGAAGCTGGCTCGCAGAGCGCATCCTCTCCCTACCGCTGGATCGTTGACCCACTCGATGGAACGGTCAACTTTGCCCATGGCGTACCGATTTTCTCGGTGAGCATCGCCGTCGAATTCGAAGGAGCCGTTGTCGTTGGAGTCGTCTATCATCCGATGCTCGATGAATTGTTCTCTGCGCGTCGTGGGCAGGGAGCATTCCTCAATGGCAAGCGGTTGGAAGTCTCCTCATGCGCAGAGCTTGCCGATGCGTTTTTGGTGACAGGCTTCCCGTACAACATTGCCTCCTTCCCGGAGTACAGCGAAGAACATTTTGCTGCGCTCGTTCGGCGGGGCATTCCTATTCGCAGGCTTGGATCGGCAGCGCTGGACTTAGCCTATGTTGCTGCAGGACGATTCGATGGTTTTTGGGAAGTAGGCTTACACCCGTGGGATATTGCCGCGGGCACGCTGCTCATCACGGAAGCGGGGGGAACCGTCAGCGCCTACGATGGCTCCCCACACACCCTCGATACCCGCACGATTGTAGCGTCAAACGGGAGAATTCATCGCCAATTAGTCGAATTCTTGACCCAGCATCAGCGATGAAATGCACCGTTGCGTACATGTCTGGAGCAGGAAACCTCTTCACCATCACCAATGCTGCGGAAGTATCTCCCGAGAATGCAACGCGCCTTGCACCATTCCTCTGCGATGCCCGCGCAACGATCGGCCAGCGAACCGATGGCCTGCTCATCGTGGCACCGGACGAGCAGGGTATTACCGTGCACTTTTTCAACCCCGACGGGTCAACAGGCATGATGTGCGGTAATGGTGCCCGATGTGCTGTTCGGTTTGCGCTCGATAGTGACATTGTCCCACCCTCGCCGACGCTCCGTTTGAACATGGCAGGGACCAGCTACCGCGCACTACTCGACGGCGATCACATTACTGTCATTTTTCCACCGCCGCAGACACTAACCGATCCGCTGACACTTACCGTCAGTGGTCACCCGCTCACCTGCGCTTACGTGGACGTTGGCTCCGACCACGTAGTCATCAGCCAGCACGAGCTGGAGCAGTGGTGCGCAGCCACGGGATCGCCCTGCGCCGTTACTGAAGTTGCTCCGCGCATTCGCTGGCATTCGGCTTTTCCACGTGGGTGCAACGTGAATCTCTACCACGTTCACCCCGACGCTGTTGAGCTTACGACCTACGAACGCGGCGTCGAGGCAATAACCGGTGCATGTGGGACGGGAGCCTTGGCAACGGCAGTTGTGCTCTGGCGCCGCCGAGAGTACCCAGCACAGACTATCCCCATCCTGCCGCCAAGTGGACGAATGCTCCAGGTGCACATCCACACGGAGGGAAAGACCATCGCAGCATTGGCGCTCGGCGGACCAGCAGAGTTTATTGCACACGCAACCGTCGAACTACCCCTTCAAGGATAAATGGAACTGCAGCATTGGCTCACAGCTGCACGAGAACATTCCGAGCAGATCATCGCCTATCGTCGGCACTTGCACCAGCACCCCGAGCTATCGTTTGCCGAGCATCGAACGCACGATTTTATTTCGTCTGTGCTTCAGCGCGCAGGTATTACGCCGCACACGGTTGCACAAACTGGCGTCGTAGCGACAATCGGCACGGGTGAGCGGAGCGTTGCAATTCGCGCTGATATTGACGCACTTCCTATCACAGAACGCACCGGACTTCCCTTTGCGTCGGAATGCGATGGCGTCATGCACGCATGCGGTCATGATTGCCACACAGCAATGTTGCTCGGCGCAGCGCTCATGCTCAAGCAACACGAGCACATGCTTCCTGGACGTGTGCTGTTGATCTTCCAGCCTGGTGAGGAAAAATCCCCTGGCGGTGCATCGCTTGTCATTGCTGATGGCGTGCTCGATCGGTATCACCCTGAGGCGATCTTTGGGCAGCATCTCTATCCGGACGCACCAACGGGCACTATCGAACTAACCAGCGGTCCCATCATGGCAAGTGCTGACGAGCTGTATTGGACCTTGCACGGGAAAGGCTCGCACGCAGCCCAACCCCACAAAGGCTCTAACCCGATACGCGCTGCAGCAGAACTGATCGTGCATTTGGAAGGCATTGTTCAACAACGGCGGGATCCACTCCATCCAGCAGTGCTTGCCGTTACTGCTATCGAAGGAGGAACAGCAACCAATGTCGTCCCCGATTGTGTCCGACTCAAAGGGACGCTCCGCAGCTTCGATGACCAGTGGCGACGGCAAATGTGGAACCGCATTGAGGCACACAGTAGAGTACTCGCAAGCCTTCACGACGTCGAATGCACGGTCGAAATCGTCACTGGCTATCCACCACTGGTCAACAACCCTGAGGCAACCAACCATGCTCGCGCTGTAGCACAACAGCTCGTTGGCACTGACCATGTCCGAACCTTCGAACCGAAGATGTGGGCAGAAGACTTCGCCTTCTATGCTGAGCGCATCCCGGCAGCATTCTGGATGCTCGGTTGCCGACCGCCGGAGCGCTCAACAATGCCTGGGCTCCACTCGCCGCTGTTCAATCCCGATGAAGATGCACTCCCGATTGGCGCAGCTATGCTGGCTGCTGTTGCGACTGCGTGGCTGGCACGTTAGCCATACTGTGGCTTCGGCGATCGAAGTGTCAGGACGGTAATTTCTGGCGGAATGCCGATACGAATCGGTGGGCCAACGGTTCCTAATCCTCGGTTGACGTAGAGGTACTGCTCACCGTCACGGTAGAGACCCGCCCACTGCTTATAGACTACCTGCGCGACGCTCAGCTCAACACCCAAGAAATGGATACCCACCTGCCCACCATGGGTATGACCGCTGAGCATCAGATCAACGGGTGCTTTCCGGCGCACCTGCTTATCCCAAAATGTTGGATCGTGCGCCAGCAGAATCGTTGGTGCGCCAGGCTCAACTCCTACCAGCGCTGCAGGAAGGTCCGCGAAGTTTTGGCCCAGTCCAGTATTGTCGGTACCAAGCAGGTAGATAGTCTCCCCGCTGACCGTCAACGGGACGTTGGTGTTAACCAGCAGCTTGATACCCGAGTTGGAAATCATCGAGCGCAAGAGCGAGTGATTCTGAGGTGAGCAGTAGTGATCATGGTTGCCAAGCGAAGCGAAAACACCCACATCAGCACGGAGGCGTACCAAGTCCCGCCGAATGAACTCGAGTTCTTTGGGATCGAAGTTGACAAAATCACCGGTAATGACGAGCACATCAGGCTTGAGCTGTTCGATCATCGCCCGCGCTCGACGAAATGGATCGGGACTGCGCCACGAGCCAGCATGAATATCGCTGATCTGCACAATCCGAATCCCATCGAATGCCCGCGGCAGAGAGCGGAGGACAATTTCCTCTTCGTAGATGGTCAAGTCATCGGTATCGAAAAATCCCTTCCCGACAATCCCAAACGGAATCATGGCACCGCTCCACGCAAGAGTGCCCAGCGCTTGCCGCCGTCCAGAATTGATTGCCAGTGGCTGCTGCTGATTGCGTTGCGTTGGTTTGATCCATTCCAGCACGCGACCGACGATACGCTTGACCATTCGAAACCCTCCAGCGATGATCACACCGAGTGCAATCGGAATTTTCGGCAAGTACCAGAGCGTCGAAGCGGCAAAAACCAGAAACATTCCTTCTTCCAGTCGGTTGAGGTTGGTAATGCTCGTGCGTTGGTACGAGACGTACGGGGAAAGCACCAAAAACACCAGCGCCACCACCCATGGAATGCGGTAGAGCCACCGATTCCAGCCACGCTGACGCACAAAACGTTGCCACGCCGTCAGCACCACAACGTCTATGGCAAACAGCACAATTGCCGAGGTCAAAACAAACCAGAGCCAACGCTTGGGATCCATACTGCCGACGACTGCACACGATCGGTTCTGCGCCGGTTACGACGCACAGCAGCGTTACTGCATTGTACCGCGCGGCACGACGAACACTGCCGAACCCGATGCCAGAACTGCACGTGTTGCTCCATCGCGCACCTCGCCACGGACGTGATGCGCCCGGCGTTCGGAGCGCAAATACTCTGCGTGCAGTTGAATCCACGAACCAATCCGCACAGGAGCCTGATAGCGGATCGTCAGTTCGGCTGTCGGTGCTTTGATCCCCATTCCACTGAGAACCTTACCCATGATCTCATCGAGCACCAGTGCAACGAATCCCCCATGCATGATGCCAAGCGATCCGCTCGTATGCACAGGCACCTGGAGCCAAGAATCCGCCTGCAACGTTGCGGCATCGAAGAGCGCCGTTATCTGCAGACTACTGGGGTTGTCACGACCACAACCGGCACACATGTTACCAGCACGCGGGCAAATCAAGTGCAAATGCTCTGGTATCTGTCGCGGTGGAATCACAGACAGTGTTCCTTTCCAAACGATTGCATACCAGTCCCCCCACGGCGACAGCAGAGGCGCAAGCTCCGTCAGAACAGCAAGACTGAGCCGTCCCCATTGCTGGTGAGGTGCTCGATGGTAGAGCACGCCAGCATCGAAGACTAACTGTTCCGGATCAAACTGAACGCTTCGCCGTGGTGCGAAGTAGAGCCGCTCCCCATCAAACCGAGTGAACACATACGGCGTATCTTCGGGAAGGAGAAAATTCATTTCCGCCCCGCACGGGGAACAGTACGGGTAGTCGGGATGCAGTCCCGTCGTGTTGGGCTGTAAGTTGCCGAAGAAAATATCGCGGAATTGTTCATCGTCAACGGTGATGCCCTCGTGGAGCAATTCTCCGCGTGCGGTCAGCCGGTAGAAGTATGTTCGCATGGCAACAAATGCTCTCTTCATCAATTGCAACAAAATTGCATCGTGTTGCTACCGTTTGCGCGGTGCTTCTTTCGCCGTGTGCTTGTCAAGATCACCATCCATCGCTTACTCCAATGAAGTCGGAATACACTGCTCACCTTACTCCGTGGGAGTATCGCGTCTTGGTTGAGAAAGCAACCGATCCACCTGGCAGTGGCGTCTACACAGATCATTTCGAGGAAGGAACCTACCACTGCCGTGCATGTGGCGCAGCACTCTATCGCAGCAGCGCCAAGTTTCATTCCGGTTGTGGCTGGCCCGCCTTCGATCAGGAAATACCCGGGGCAGTCATTCGCAAACCGGATTTCTCCCACGGAATGGTTCGGACGGAAATTCTCTGTGCTCACTGTGGCGGGCATCTTGGGCACGTCTTCGAGGGAGAAGGATTCACACCCACCAATACACGCCACTGCGTCAATAGCAGTTCTTTGGTGTTCCATCCTGCGGACAAACAGCAGCTTGTCGTGGGTGTACCCGATTTTCATCAGTACCAAGAACGCGCTGCACGACTACCAGGCGTGCTCTGGGTCGAATGTGGCTTCGCCGGCGACGGTACCCACTACTCTGAAGCCCTGCGTATCGAGTATCACCCACGCCAAACAACACCGCTGGCAATCCTTTCTGGGCTGCTTGGCACAAGCACCAAAAGCCCACGCGATCAAGACCAATGGTGCCTTTTTGTGCGGCCCGATACAAACACCGTTGACGAACTCCCTGCACCGATGCGCCGCGCACCGCTTGTCACCTACACACGTGCCCCAGAAGAGCATCAGTGGTTTCTCCGCAAAGCAGGTCTTCTCCAAGCGTCACCGCGATGAGCGTTTGCATTTGGTCTTGTAAGGCGTATTTTTGCGCCCGCTTTTTGGCATTGTGATGGTCAGGTAGCTCAGTTGGTAGAGCAACGGACTGAAAATCCGTGTGTCGGGGGTTCGATTCCCTCCCTGACCACTCTCCGCAGCGAATTCCTCCAGGTGCCGCAGCTGGTGCTGCGCTGCCCAGTCCTCTACGTTGGCTCTGGTGTTTCACAACCGACGACACTACCGCAATGGCTGCAGTTGAATCCGCAATGATCCCACTTGGAACGATCGCGCCTCCTTTTCGCTTGTTCGAACCTCTCACGGGTCAGTGGCGCTCTCTCGATGAACTTAGATCGAGAACAGCAACGGTGATTGTCTTCATGTGCAACCACTGCCCATATGTCCAGCACATACTACCTGCATTGCTCTCCGTAGCACGCGAGTACATCCAAAAAGGAATTTCGTTTGTTGGCATCAACCCCAACGACCCTGTTGCCTATCCCGAAGATAGCCCCGATGCAATGGCACAGCTTGCACGGGAGCTGAACTTTCCCTTCCCATACCTATTCGATGAAACGCAGGACGTCGCCCGAGCATACAGCGCGACCTGCACACCGGACCTATTCGTTTTCGATGGTGAACATCGGCTTGTCTATCGTGGACAGTTCGACAGTTCACGCCCTTCGAACCAAATCCCACCAACGGGAGCGGACCTCCGCGCTGCGCTCGATGCACTCATCAGCAGAGAACCGATTCCTGCCCTACAGCGCCCCTCGATCGGATGCAGCATCAAGTGGCGCCAATAGCTACATTCGCTCCGGTGCACGAACACCGAGAAGGTGCAAACCATTGCGGAGTACCGTCTGCGTAGCGGCTGCCAATGCAAGCCGCGTCGAGCGAACATCATCGCGATCAGCACCAAGAATTCGGCACTCGTGGTAGAAGGTGTGGAAAGCCTCTGCGACAGAATGGAGGAAGTCAGCAACAATGGAGGGTGCCAGTTGCTCAGCAGCACGCTCAACGGTTGAGGGAAACTGCGCAAGCATCTTCACGAGAGCATGCTCTGCAGGATGGTCAAGGACCATGGCTCCGGTATTTTCCCACTCAATCCCGTGCTCCCGTGCATTGGCAAAGACCGAGCATATCCGTGCGTGCGCATACTGCAGGTAGAACACCGGGTTTACCTCGCTCTGCTCACGCGCCAGGTTCAGGTCGAATACCAACTGCGTCTCCGCTGCACGCATCACAAAGAAGAACCGAACAACATCTGGGCCGACTTCATCAATGAGGTCATCGAGCGTGTATTGTTCCCCACTCCGCTTGGAGAGTTTGTAGGGCACACCATCTTTCATGAACGTGACCATCTGGTGCAGCACCACCTTGATCGGTGATGTATCGTAGCCAAGTGCACGGACGGCGGCAAGAACTTCTTGGATTGTAGCGATATGGTCAGCACCGAAGACGTCCACGATCAAGTCATCGCCGCGTTCGAGCTTGATGCGGTGGTAGGCAATATCGGGCAACCGATAGGTGGGTTCACCGCTCGATTTGATGATGACGCGGTCTTGCTCCAAACCCAGCTTAGTCGTTGCGATCCACGTTGCGCCGTCGTGTTCGTAGACCAGCCCACGCGCGCGCAAGTCTTCCACGACGCGCGCAATATGTCCATCGGTATAGAGCGAGTGTTCGTTGAAGTACACATCATGCCGAACACCAAGCCGTTCGAGGGTTGACCGTATGGATGCAAAGCACCATTGTTCTCCTTTGGTGCGACAGATGGCAAGGTTGGCGTCGGTTTCTTCCCGCAGACTGTCCCCATACTCAGCGATGAGTTCACGGGCAATGTCCAGGATGTACTCCCCGCGATAGCCATTGTCTTCATCGAAGGGATAGTCCGGCTCACCGAGCAGTTGCCGGTAGCGTGCATAGATCGAGCGCGCCAGGTTCTGCATCTGCCGTCCGGCATTGTTGAAGTAGTACTCGCGCGTGACGCGGTAACCAACCGCTTCGAGGAGTCGGGCAATGCTGTCGCCCAGGGCAATATTCCGTCCATGACCGGGATGGAGCGGTCCGGTTGGATTAGCGCTCACGTACTCGACATTTGCACGCTTGCGCGCGTAGCGCTCGGTGTATCCGAAGCGTTCTCCCTGCGCCCGGATGCGCTCGAAAAGATCGGCATAGTAGGCAGGACCAAAGCGCAGATTGATAAAGCCTGGTCCGGCGATTTCGACGCTGCTGATACGCGCAGGATCGTAGTCCATCGCAGCAACGATATCTTGAGCAACTGAGCGTGGTGATTTGCCCAGAGTCCGAGCAAGCTGCAGAGCAACTGTCGTTGCAGCATCTCCGTGGCTGGCATGGCGAGGAAGCTCGACGGTTACGTCGGCATTGAGGCCAAGGCGTTCGAGAGCAGTACCGAGAACGGTGCGTACGTAGTCGAAAAGCATGGTCTGGTTGTCTTTACGGTTGACTTCGCTGGCGGATCAAGCGTCCGTCGCTGGAAAGATGATAGGCAATCCCATCGCCCCAGAGAGTCTCGAGTTTGTAGAAGGCACGCTGTTCGGGGCGCATCAAGTGGACGACAACATCGAAGTAATCGACAATCACCCACTGGCAGGCTTCCCAGCCTTCACTGCGTGGCGGTCGGAGGCCTGCAGCACTGGTGCAGTGTTCGATATGCTCTGCAATGGCGCGAATCTGTTGTTCGGATGAGCATGTCACGAGAACAAACCATTCCGCAGGCGAACCGTCAATAGCACCGATGTCAATGGCAAGGATATTCTCGCCTTTTTTTTCGTGAGCACAGTATGCACACAGTCGCGCAAGATCGCGGGCGGTGCGAATGCGCAGTCGCGCCATTGCAGCGCCTCGTAGGTTACTTGTCACGACACACTCGTCGAGCGATAACACATCATCATTAGCGGAAAGGGCGCAGTTGTTGCCAATCGTAACCGATAATCACGCTGCAGTTGAGAACAAGATCGGAATCAATCTCCTGACGCACAGCAGTGGGTGCTAACCCAAGCGCATAGCAGACCCGTGCTGCCGCAAGGCTATCGCCATAGTGATCGAGCACCAGACTCTGTGGCTGTGGCGTGGGAGCGTTGGTCGCTTCGACCACATCGAATCCTCGGCGCCGCAAGTACTGCTGAACCTGGCGCGCAAGACCAGGAACGCCAGCACCATTGAGCACGCGAAGCTGGATGACACGTCCACTGCCGGGCTGACGCTCTGCCGAAACGGGTGGCCGTATCACCATCCGCCATAGAAGCGACCCCAGAAGCAAAACCACCGCCACAACCAGAAAACTAATGCTACCAATGCGGATAACCCCACGCACCATCGGATGGGCTACTTGTACTGACGCAAAAACTCGAGTCGCTCTTGAAGCCGAGCAATCGGCACCAAAAGTTTATCCTTGCCGAAGATGGCTTCTTCTTGAGAGTGGAAAACAATATCGTAATCCTTGCTCATGACGATTGCTTCTTCGGGACAGACTTCCTCGCAGAGCCCACAGTAGATGCATCGTAACATGTTGATTTCGAACTTGCTCGGATAGCGTTCTTTGTCTCGGTCAGTTTCCGCCGCTTGCACTTCGATCGCCAGCGCCGGACACACCCGCGAACACAAGCCACACGCCACGCAGCGCTCCCCATCTTCTTCCAGAACCAGGACCGGTCGCCCACGGTAGCTTCCCAGCGGTTCCCATCGCTCTTCGGGGTACTGCCGCGTCAGCTTTGGCCTGAACATTGTCTTGAACGTCAATGCCAAGCCCTTGGCAATTTCAGGGAGATAGAGCTTCTCCCAGAAATTCATTCGTTGGGCACGCGTGTTGGTCGTTACGTTCATGGCTACATTCCGAGCACAGTTAGCGGACAAAAAAGACGATTGCACCAGTGATGATAATGTTGACCAAGCCCAGCGGGAGAAGTACACGCCAGCCAAGGTTCATCAATTGGTCGTAGCGAAAGCGCGGCAGCGTCCATCGAACCCAGATGAAGAAAAACAGCAGCACACTTACCTTCCCGAAAAATGTTGCCAGTTCGAGCAACACGCGGGGAAGAGTTCCCTCCTGCACGCCAAGTAGCTGTGGCACCAACGGCAGATCATACCCGCCCAAATAGAGCGTGGTCATCACAGCCGATGCGGTGAACATGTTGGCATACTCGGCAAGGTAGAAAAGCCCGAACTTCATCCCGGAGTATTCGGTATGGTAGCCGCCGACCAATTCTGGCTCAGCTTCGGGAAGGTCGAACGGTGCGCGGTTTGTTTCGGCGAATGATGCAACCAAAAAAATCACAAAGCCAAGCGGCTGGAACCAGATATTCCATCGGCCATTGGCTTGAGAGGCGATGATCTGATTCATATCCAGTGAGCCACTGAGCATCAACGCTGCCACCGCGGCTAAGCCCATTGCCAATTCGTAGGAAATCATCTGTGCCGATGATCGCAGCCCGCCCATGAGCGAGTACTTGTTGTTCGACGACCAGCCCGCCAGCGTGATGCCATAGACACCAATCGACGTGAGCGCTAAAATCAAGAGGAACCCGACGTTCACGTTCGGTGCAACTGCGATGAACAACTTCGTGCCATCCTCGAGCAAGAGGTAGCTTGCTGGGGTGATCACGCAAAGTATCGAAAGTGCAACTGCAATCGAAATGAGCGGTGCCAAGCGGTGAAAGGCTCGGTTGGCATTGTACGGGACGACGTCCTCTTTGGTGTAGAGCTTGAGCACATCGGCCAGTGGTTGCAACAGCCCAAACGGACCAACGCGATTCGGGCCAATGCGATACTGCATCCATGCCGAGATCCGCCGTTCTAAGTACACCAGCGCGGCAGCGATGACGAGCGCGAAATTCAGCGCAATAGCACCTTTGATAAGCGTAACAACAAAAGACGACATAGCATCTTGCACGCGATTACTCCGACTGCGGTTTCATAAAGTGCGATTCGTACACAACGCCCAGTGGCTCCGGCTGTGCACCCAACCGAACTCCACGGAAATGATCAAGTACCGAATAATCCATTCCACCGAATGCTGGAACTGTCTGGCTCAATTCAGCAAACACATCAGCAGCAGTGCTATAGTGCCACGTCAGCCCAAGGGCAGTCGCAATGCCTGCAATCAACTGCCAATGCGGCCGGCACAACCGACGCTCGCCGTGCGTCCAGCGATCGTTAGGCGCACCGAACTTGTCCAGCCGACTTTGCTTCATTCCATTGATGCGGAGCGTCTCTTGAGTTTCCACCGCTGGTCGTAGGTGCTGAACCCAACCATCTATGTTGGTAAAGGTACCCTCAATTTCCGCATAGGTTGATGCTGGCAAGACCACGTGTGCGAATGCTTCCAGCGGTGAATGGTTGGTCAACTGTGCAACGACCAGCGGAACCGTTGCGATAATCGCGTCCCAGCCGGTTGCTTGCTCTGCCAGTGGATCCGCGCCGAGGAAATACAGCACCGATGGTTTTCGCGATGCGACGTGCGCAGCGAGTTGATCCCAACTGACCCGTTTGATGCCGAGTGCTTCCAATCCTGTGCTGTTGGCATTGCGATCACTGCACCGAAGGAAACTATCCCCGAACGAAGGGTCATTGCGCTCAACAAAGACAAGCTCGAGAGTGTTGAGTGCGGTGGCAAGTTTCCGCGCCAAGTAGCCATCTTCGTTGGTGAGTGATCCCGAGAGGATCAGCATTCCTCCTTGATCGGCAAGGGCACGAGCAACGACCTCGAGTGCTTGTTCGATAGAAACGGACTGAAGTTGGCTCCCCTGCCGTAACCACGCACCACTGATGCGACCAGTATTGACCCAGCGGTACTGGTTCAGGCGTCCATCGTCGCACATCCAGTATTGATTGACGTGCGGGTTCGGACGTGGCTCCAGACGCAGAATCTCGTTATTGCGGACACCGATATTGATGTTGCATCCACGCGCACAGCCAGGACAGACGCTTGGGGTAAAGCTCATTTCCCAAACACGCGACCGAAAACGAAAGTCGGCACTGGTGAGCGCTCCCACTGGGCACAGCTCGATAACGTTCATCGAATAGGGTGAATCGAACTGCGTACCTTCGAACAACTCAATGGTGACATGGTCGCCACGCTCGACAAACGTCAGCACCGGCTGCTGGGCAATCTCGTTTGCAAACCGAATGCAACGCGAGCAGAGGATGCAGCGTTCGCCATCGAACACGATACGGTCGCTCCAGTGGACTCGCTTGGGTTTGTGGACTTTCTCTTCAACGAATCTGCTCTCGCCTCGCGAATGCTTGAAAGCGTATTCTTGAAGCTTACACTGACCGGCTTCATCGCAGATCGGGCAATCGAGGGGATGGTTGATGAGCAAAAACTCCATGACTGCATTCTGTGCTTCCGTGGTCTTGTCGCCAGTGGTATCAACGACCATACCTTCGGCGACTGGTGTTGCACAGGCAATTTGGAGCTTTGGCATCCACTGGACGACGGGATTGCCATTCTCGTCGAGTTCAAGCGTTCCATCAGCAGCTTTCTTGTACGAGCCAACGCGGACAAGGCACATGCGGCAATTCCCCGCCACACTCAGCGCAGGATGCCAGCAAAAGTGTGGGATAACGATGCCACTATCGAGCGCAGCCTCGATGATCGTTTTGCCGGGTTGCGCTTCGATTTTGTGACCGTCAATCGTGATGGTGGGCATACGCTGACAACAAAAGTAGTGCTCGCAACGAAATGCACTGTCCCTATTGCTTGTTCGGGCAGTGCTTTCTGCGAAAATAGCAGCGTGCCCCTCCTTCTATGGGTAGAACCGCATGCCGAGTCCCACATCAATGGCCGATCCGAAGCCAGGAGCAATGCCAATGAGTGGACCGAACTCAAGGAAGAACTCCAGCGGAACCCCGCGCGGAAGGACACTGACCCCGAACATACCCCGCACCCCGAGCCGCGTTTCGTCGCGGTCGTAGTACTTGTAGCCGCGATCGCCCCACCAGCGCACTCCCTTGCCGAGCCCAACGGCAACACCAACGTCGCCATAGAGCAGAACAACCGAGCTGCGGAATGCATTGAAGTGCCACAGGTAATCCACCCCAATACGTGGCGCTCCAAAGTATGACCCACCCAGGCTTGCTGTCATTGCTTGATCGCGGCTAACCCAATGCTTGAGCGTTAGCCCCGTTGGGTCACCGAGAATAATCCCAAATCCAGTTGCGCCGCGCTGTGCAGATGCAATACCAGCGACGAAGCACATCAACAACAACCATCGAGCAATCATCGCTCCTCCGAATGGTAGGTGAGAGATTCGAGCATACGTACGTAGCTGTCGTAGCGTTCAGTTTGAATATGTCCCGCTGCAACCGCTGCGCGTACCGCACAGTCTGGTTCATGCGTATGCGTGCAGGGTAAGTATTTACACTGCGGATAGAAGGGATCGAAGTCGTGGAAATAAAACGCAAGCTCTTCGGGTGCAATCTGCGCCAATGCAAATTCACGCAATCCGGGAGTGTCAATGAGCTTTCCTCCACCAGGAAGATGGAAGAGCCTCGCATTTGTGGTCGTATGGCGTCCACGCTGATACTTGCTCGAGATTTCTCGCACTGCTTGGATTGGCTGCCCAAAGCATGCATTCAAGATCGCTGATTTGCCCACTCCTGATGCTCCGACCAGCACACTGGTGCAGCCGTGCATCAGCGCCATGAGCTCGCCAAGCCCTTCGCCGGTGATGGTGCTGGTGTAGCAGAGCCTCACTCCTAACCGCTCGTGATAGTAACACAGAGCCGCTGCCAGCTCCGGTGGAACACCCAAATCAATTTTATTTATCACAATCACCGGCTCAACTTGCCCTTGCTCACAGGCTACCACGTGGCGATCCAACAACCGGCGACTGAAGTACGGTTGGCGCACAGCATGTACCAGGAAAGCACGATCAACATTGGCAGCCAGTATGTCCACCTCGCGGCTCGAGGGTGATAGGCGAAAGAGTCGGTTCTGTCGCTGGCGAACGTGAACAATGACACCTTTTCCCTCCTCCCCAGGGATTGTAGCGAAATCCACCCAGTCACCAACGGCCAGCAGTGATTCTTCGGGCGGATTGTCACTTGAAACTACCCCCCTGGCTGTGCACTGATGCGTAGCACGGAAAGGTTCATCGTTAGCTGCGTGGTAGGAGCTACTTTCCTCGACCAGCCACACTGCACTGGCGACGCCAACGATGCGCCCCTGGCAATCGGCTCGTTGGCGATGCTTTGTGGGATTTTTCTTCAGCTGTGTGGAACGAACCACGGACCGTTCCGGAAGGACTGTCCCTTCCTGGCGGACAGCGTCGTCGCGCAGGATCGCTTTGCGGTGGGGTTTGCGTCGAAAGTAAGGCATCGCGGCAATGAGGGCCGAAAATCCAAGGTCATACACCAAGCGCCACAAATATCGTGGACTAGTGGGATAATTTCCCTGCTGGTTCGCTAAGTTTGCAACAGTTTATTGTTGACACACTATTGAACCTTGTCACATTACCGTTGGGTACTTCGTGCACAGCCGGATGAATCTGTTGTCTCGACGCTCTGCCAGCATTTAGCCATCCCACGACCAATCGCGCGGGTGCTTGCCTCGCGTGGGATGAGTAAACCAGCAGACGCCCAGCAGTACTTTGCCCCACGTCTGGAAGACCTGCACGATCCATTTCTGATGACAGACATGGAGCGCGCGGTCGAGCGGATCGAACGGGCAATTGCGGGCAACGAGATGATCTGGATTCACGGCGATTACGACGTGGACGGCACCGCATCCACGGCGATGCTCGTTGAGTTTTTGCGTTCGCTGGGTGCGAACGTCTGCTACTACATCCCCGACCGACTCAGTGAGGGATACGGGATTTCGACACAAAGCATCAACGCTGCACTCGAGCACAGAGCACAACTGCTGATTACGGTGGACTGCGGTATCACCAGCAGCGAGGTCCTTACCTACGCACAGTCCCGCGGACTCGATGTGATTATTTGCGATCACCATGAACCCGGCGACTGCCTCCCACCAGCCTTTGCCATTTTAGACCCGTTGATTCCCGACTGTCCGTACCCGTTCAAGCATCTGGCAGCCTGTGGCGTCACGTTCAAGCTCATTGAAGCAATCTGCATTCGCCGCGGCATGCACCAGCGTGCATTTGAGTATCTCGACTATGTAGCAATTGCCTCTGCCGCAGACATCGTACCACTTGTCGGGGAAAATCGCATCCTGGTTGCGCATGGCCTACGCAAACTCAACACCGACCCCCGACCAGGCTTCCGTGGACTTATTGACTGCGTCGGCGCCGATTACGGCAGTATCACCACATCGAGCATCGTCTATGGCATTGCACCACGCATCAACGCTGCCGGACGCCTCGGCGATGCTCGTCGCGCCGTCGAGATGATGCTGCAACCCAATCCCGTTCTGGCATTCCGCATCGCGCAATCGCTCGAGCATGACAATCGCAAGCGACGCTCGTTCGACGAAATCACCTTTGATCAAGCCCGGCAACAAGCTGAGCAAATCATGGCAACGCAGCAGCGGCGATCGTTGGTGCTCCATTCGCCGTCCTGGCATCCCGGTGTGATCGGCATCGTTGCATCCCGCCTGGTTGAACGTTTCCATGTGCCAACCATCCTTCTCACCTCGAGTGATGGAATCGCCAAGGGTTCGGCACGCAGCATCCGCAACTTCGATATCCATGCTGCACTCAAGCAATGCGAATCGCTGCTGATCGAGTTTGGTGGACACAAGTACGCCGCTGGATTGGCTCTGCACCCGGACAACATCCCACTCTTGGCAGAACAATTCGAGCGCATCGCACACCAGCAAATCACCGAGGATATGCTCCTGCCGGAGCTGACCATTGATGCACCAATGCAGCTTACCGAGTTGACTCCCAGCTTGCTGGAAATCCTGCCGCGCTTTGCTCCCTACGGTTTCAACAACAACAAACCACTCTTCCTGGCAACAGGCGTTCACTTAGTCGGCAATCTTCGCCCTAATGGTCGGAATCAATTTCGCTTCCGCACGCTCCAATCGAACTTCGCTATTGACGCCGTCGCCACGTTCAGCAGCGACAAAGCTGCCGTCGTCCAACAAAGCCCCATGTTTTCGATGATCTTCAGCATCGAAGAAGAAGCCAGGGGTGTGCCACTCCTCCGTGTCCGCGATGTGCGTCCGGGTGATTCGCCTCCGAATCAAAACTGATCTCACCGTTGTCCCTGGCCACGTCCTGGAGCCTTTGCGATGGCTCGACGTCTGACCCCAAGCGAATGTGCCGAACTACTCGAGGATCTCGAACAGCTTGCAGACGCAAAGCAAGCTCCATGGCTTGATCGCTGTAATTTGTTCAGTGAGGTCCTCCGCACCAGCTACCTGTATGCAACCGACGACGAGGTGCAACGCTTTGCGACCCTTGCCGCGCGCCAGCTCTACGTGCACCAAGCCCTCGGCGTTCCTGAGCAGCTTGCCCGTAGCCTTGAATACCATCGCAGGAAGATTCACCGCGCACTGCTTACCAAGACGGAGTATCCGCACGAGCAGCTTCGCGACGCAATCGAGGCACTCCAATGCTGGATTGAATGGCACCGGAACAGAGCCGCACAACCGATAGCAGCGCAACCCCAGGTCCCCGACGAAACAGACACGTCCTTGCAACCATTGTCTGTCCGCATGGTTGTCAGCGATCGCCACACTGTCCACGACAGCAAAGGTGAAGCAATTCCGACCTTCAGCGGTGTCGTCGAGGCAACATCCGAGCGCATCACGCTGCACCTGCATGACCGGTGGCGTGCAATGGGCAACCTCATTCGGTCGGGCACTGTGCTGCACATCATTGCTGGACGGTGGAGTGATACGAACACCCTCCACTGCGGTTCGCAAGCGCTGCTGGTGCTTGAACCTGATCTACTGCTCGATGTGACGACAGTGGCAGAATGCTTCACCGGAAACTTCAACTCGCATCTTTTAGCACTATTGCGATTGTTCGCGACCGAAACAACAAAAGGAGCTTCGGCCGTTGTTGGCACGGTTGTCAACGCCTGCTTCGATGAGCTGCTTTCCGATCCCACGGTGAGCATCGGTGCTGCCATTGATCGTGCTCTCCGGATGCGATACCTGGATGTGCTGGCAGCCATCAACTCGCAGTCCTTGTCGATTTCATCTCTCCAGAGCGACATCGAGCCACACATCGCAACCATCCAATCAGTACTGCCCCACCTCGACAAAGGTCGTCTGACAACCGAGCCAACCTTTCTGGCACCTCACTATGGAATCCAGGGTCGGCTCGATGTTCTCTCCGAAACTGAAGGAGACTGGCGCTCGGTTGTCGAACTCAAGTCCGGTTCAGCACCACCATCGAACCTTCTGCTTGCAGCCTCGAGCGGCAAGAGCTTCTCGATAGGGATGCGCCCGAACCACGCAATGCAAATTGCCGGATACAACCTACTCTTGGATGCTGCCTATCCCGGACGGACGGGCAGTAGCCAAATCCTCTACAGCGCAGCCCCGGATGCCCCGCTCCGGAATGCACCAAACGCGCATGATCTGAAGGCGGATTTCCTTGTGATGCGAAACCGAATCGTCGCCATGTACGTTGCATTGGCGCAGCGGTTGTTTGGTGACCTTGACCATCTGCTGCGTCTCGATACACACACGCTTCCTCCCTTCCACCAATCCGCTTTCGCTCAATGGAAGAGTGCAATGGGGTCGCTGACCGACCAAGAAGCGCTCTACATCCGAGCATTGATCAGCTTCGCATTTGCCGAGTGGATTGCCCAACTTGTCGGCAATCCCTGGCGACTCAGTGGGTATGCAACACTCTGGCGGCTGAGCATCCCCGAAAAAACAGAACAACTGCTCGCTCTGACCTACTTGCGGTATGATCCAGAGGGCAGCGATATCACGCGCGGATACCTTGCATTCACGTTCAGCGACCAGACGCCACGGACTACGCCCTTCCGTGCCGGTGATATTGCCGTGCTCTATCCACACACAGCACTTACCTCGGATGGTAGCATCCAAGGACAAGTGTTCAAGTGCTCGATCCGAGAGCTTGGCGACGTGAAAGTCGTGGTGAGCTTGCGCAACAAGCTCTTCGACAGAACGGTGTTTACCGATGACCAATGGTGGGCGCTCGATGCAGATATTCTCTCGACAAACATCGACACCATGGTGCGCGCATGTGCGGAGTTCACCCTGCTGCCTCAACAGCGGCGACAACTGTTGTTGGGTCTGGTGCCGCCGCGAACCGAACCACGATCGGTGCAGCGCCCCGCTCGATTGACCGATGCACAATTTGCTGTGTACAGCGCAGCGATCGGAGCACGGGACTACTTCTTGCTGGAAGGCCCCCCAGGCACCGGTAAAACCAGCACGATGCTCCGTGCATTGGTTGAACATCTGCTTACCGATGAGCGCGAAACCCTTCTGTGTGCAGCGTTGACTAACCGCGCAGTGGACGAAATCTGTTCAGCGCTCAAACATCTTGCAGGCGACGGGCTGCTCCTTCGCATGGGCAGCATCGAAAGCACCGAGCACCCAGCACTGGCTTTCGCTGGCGCTGCCCGCACGAGACCATTCGACGAACTCCAACAGCTCGTCGAACGGGCGCGGATCATTGTTGCGACGGTGCCATACCTGAACGCGAATCCTTCAGTGTTCACGCTCAAACGGTTTACAACTGCCATCATTGACGAGGCTGCACAACTTGTCGAGCCACAAGTGGTCGGTATTGTTTCGCGCGTGGAGCGCTTCATCATGATTGGTGACGCACACCAGCTCCCAGCGGTCGTACAGCAATCCGAGCGCAGTATGCGTGTTTCCCATCCCTTGCTGGACGCAATCGAGCTCCGCCGGCTGGACACATCGTTGTTTGAGCGTCTGCTCCGCATCGCACAGCGGAATGGATGGCATCACGCATGGGGACGACTGACCGAACAAGCACGCATGCACCACATCATCGCCCAATTCCCGGGCACACGCTTCTACGGTAGGGAATTTGGTACGCTCCACGCTTGGCAACGGAATGACCCTGCGCTTCTTCCCCACGAACAGTTGCCCTCCTTCTTGCGTCATCGCTTGGTGTTTGTTGATACGTCACCCGAACTCCACCAGGGATACAACGTTGGCGAAGCTCGCCTGGTAGCAGCGTGCACGACTGCATTGGCGACAGTTCTTGACCCATTGCCGAGCAACACACTGGGGATCATCGCTCCATTCCGCAAACAGATTCGCACGATCATCGAGCAGCTCCCTGAAGCGCTCCGCGCGCAGGTGACCGTTGACACCGTCGAGCGATTCCAAGGATCCCAACGCGATCACATCATCATCTCCTGTGCCATCAATCAACCAAGCGATCTTCGGCTTATCGAATCCATCATTGAACTCGATGGGCGACCAGTTGATCGTAAACTCAACGTCGCGCTAACGCGTGCCCGGCACCAAGTCATTGTGGTTGGATGTCGCAGAATTCTCGAGCACAACACGATCTTTGCCGAGCTGATTGCTCACATCGAGCGCACAGGAATTGTCCTTTCCGCAAGCGAAGCGCTCGAAATGCTGGGTAATTGTTCGGTTTAGAATCCCTTCTTTGGAACATCGAATGCGTATCATCGGCATTGATCCTGGGTCGCTGGTGTGTGGGTATGGCGTCGTCGAGCAGCGCGGCACCCGCCTTGAGCTGGTCGAGTACGGCGTCGTCGAGGCACAACGCCACAGCCCTGAACTTCCCCGACGCTTAGAACTGATCTACGACCGGCTGCATGCCGTCATCGAGCGGACCCGCCCGGAAATGGCAGCAATGGAGGCTCTCTTCCATGCACGAAATGTCCAGTCGCTCCTGAAGCTATCCCATGCACGCGGTGTAGCAATGCTGGTGCTGGCCCAACACAACTTGCCGATCGCAGAATACGCAGCACGTCTGGTCAAACGGAGCATTTCGGGCAAAGGAAATGCCTCGAAAGAGCAAGTCTCCTTCATGGTCAAATCCATGCTCGGCATTACCGAAACCCCAGAATTCTTCGATGCAACCGATGCGTTGGCAATCGCCATCACGCATGCACTCCGGAGTGGAACCTCTGGCAAAACATCCAACACCCGCAGAGCGACACGTTGGCAAGAATTCCTCCAGCAGAATCCCGACCGTATTGTCAAGCGTTGATGGTGTGCGCTCAGAGTGTTCGCGTGTACTCTCGGGCCACCAGCGCTAATTCTTCCAGCCGCTGATCAACAGCGTGAAGGAACGTACCAGGAGGATACGTAAAGTCTGGCAGTATCGAACCCGCTTCCATCCCGGTCAGGATCGGAATTCCCTCAGTAAAGTGTCGGATAGCCCAGACGTGGAATGTGCCCTCACTGCAGGCACGGAGGATCGGCTCCGGGAGCATCAAGTCGGCGATATTTTGGTGAGGGATGATCACACCATGCATGCCATCGAGCCCCTGCTGCTGACAAATCTCGAAAAAGCCGATGATTTTTTCGTTGACCCCACCGACAGGCTGGACGTCGCCTTTTTGGTTGATGCTTCCGGTTACAGCAATTGCTTGTTTGATCGGCACCCGTGCCAGAGAGGAAAGAATCGCATACAGCTCCGCAAGCGAAGCGCTATCGCCTTCAATACCGCCGTAGTTCTGCTCGAAGCTGATGCTCGCCGAGAGTGCAAGTGGCCGGCGCTGACCGAAGTACTCCCGCAGCAAGCCTGGAATCGTCAGCACGCCTTTGCGGTAGATATTGCCGCCCAGCGAGGCTTCATGTTCGATGTCAATGATGCCGGCATTTCCCGCTCCAGTGGACGCTGTAATGCGCGCGGGCTTGCCAAACGAAACCAGACCCGTCGAGTACACCGTTAGTCCGTTGATCTGCCCGATGCGTTCGCCGTGGGTGTCGATCATTAGCACCCCATGGAGAATTTGGCTTTTGATCTTGACGTCCTGCAGCTCCGTCCGACGGCGACGCAACCGGAGCGCTTCCTCGACGCAGTCGCGATCGAAATACTTTTTCCGCTGCTGTCGCGCCACAAAGGATGCTTCGCGGATGACGTCGGATACATCACTGAAGTTGATCGTGATTTTGTTTTTGTCCTCAGCACGTTCGACTGCCCATTCGATCAGCGCCGCAACACCCGAGGGGCGAGCATGGAGGACGTTTTCCTCCTCGCAGAGCCGGGCAACAAACCGTGCATAGTTCTGCAGCATTTTCTCGGAGCGATCGGTCTCGTAATCGAATTCGGCTGCTATCTTGAACATCTTGTTGAAGTCTTCTTCGATCGCCGAAAGCGCCAGATAGGTTTGGTAGTCGCCGAGCATGATAACCTTGACGTTGACATCAATCAACTCTGGCTTGAGCACGATCGTGCCACCCAAACCATCGGGCGGTTGAATCTCGAGTTTGCCGTAGAGCAGTACGCGCTTGAGTGTCTGCCAGACGAGGGGATCATTCAACACATCGTTGGCATTGACAATCAAGTACCCGCCATCGGCGCGGAGAACATCCCCTGCCTTGATCATCGTAAAGTCGCTATGCACCATACCGCTCCGATCGTAGCGCCGTTCGATGGTGCCAAATAGGTTCGTGTAGGTGGGGAACGTCTCGATGATGATCGGTGCAGAGAGTGTTTGCGAGTTATCCACGAGGATATTGACCGTGTACTCTTTGAGCTTATCGGCAATAGTCTTGCCACCGGGCAGTTCTGCTTCTGGCGATGCAGCAAACTGGGGCGAAAACAGTTCTACGTTGGCGATGATGTCCTGCTCGCACTGGCTCAGGAAGTCTGTGACGCTCTCCCCGCGGAAGCGTTCACGCAATTCGTCGAATGCAGCCGAGACGATGATGCTGGCAGCTTTTCGTGCATGGTCGAGGAGCGCTTGTTCGAAGGCACGCTGCATTTCCAGTCCCTGATAGCTCATGGTGGCCAACTCCTCGCGCAGCCGCATGTAGGTCCGCACAAGACGTTCAGCGCGGCGCTCGCTGAGCTTGCCTTCGCTGACAAGTACGCCCAATTGGTCAATCGAAGTTGGCTTCCCCCGAATGACGGCAAACAGGTCGTAGTGGGTGCTCCCGTCAGGTTGACTGAGCTGCCCTAAGGTGAATCCTTCGGGTGCAATGCGTTTGTTGAATTGCTCAATCAGTGCTGCTTCTTTGGATCGGAAGCGTTGGGAGATGGCATTTCGGCTCCGTTGGAAAGACTCCTCGCGGAAGAGTTCTGCGATCCGCTGACGCAAGAATGCTAATGTCTCCTGGAGAGCACGCGCAAACTGCCGAGCACGTCCGGCACGAAACCGAAGCAGCCGCGGCATTGTTGGGTCGGCGAAGTTGTGAACATAGGCAAAATCGTAGAACTCCCGGCGTTGTTGTGCGATCGGCTCGAGCACCTGTTTGATCGTCGTTAGTCGTCCCGTTCCGAGCAAGCTCATGACGAAAATGTTGAAGCCGCGAGATTCGATCGCTGCGCCAAGCTTGATTGCCTCGATAGCTCGCTGCTGCCCGACAATTCCCCGCAGGGGAACTAGTTCCTTCGTGGTCCGAAACGTAAACATTCGCTCATCACACCGCCAGCGTAACTGATCCGGATCGAGGGGGCGAAGCTGGGTCTGTGCCATTGCTCGTCGTGGGTTGTTGAACCATCGGGGTAACAAAAATGCCATCCGAGGGATGGAACTTCTCCCACTAGCAGGGTGGTTTTCGCTTTCGACAACCATCACTACCGGACAGCATCATCGCGATGCATGCAACGACTGCTGCTGCGGAAGCACCTCATGGTGTAAATTTGAGTAGCTCATTACAGAACGCCCCGCCAATGACTCAGAGCGAACGACGGGCATTGTTCGAGCGCGAACTTGTGCCCCATCTGGCGGCTGTCCGTGCCTTTGCTCGGCGGCTGTGCCGTGACTCCGACGATGCCGACGATTTGGTGCAGGAAACGTACCTGAAAGCATTCCGTTTTTTGGATAGCTTTACCCCGGGAACAAACGCCAAAGCTTGGCTGCTGACAATTCTCAAGAACACCTTCATCAACATGTACCGCAGTCAGCAACGAAGCGGGCCAACCATTTCGTACGAGGAAATCGAGGAATTCTACGAAGCGCTCCGCCCGGACGAAGTCCCCAGCAACGACGCGCTGGAACTGCAGTTCGACCGACTCCTCGACGACCAGGTACTGACAGCGCTTGATGCACTATCCGATGAGTACCGAACCGTAGTCATCCTCTGCGACATCGAAGATTTTTCCTACGAGGAAGCTGCCGAATTTCTCGGCTGTCCGGTTGGGACGGTCCGGTCTCGGTTGCACCGTGCACGTGCCGCACTTGCAAAACGCTTACTTGACTATGCTCGCAGTCGTGGCTATGCAACCGACCAGGCACAGCAGCGCTTCAACATCGAGGCACCACCATTCAAGGGAGAGCAGCCATGATCGAGCAAGACAAAGATTTTCTCATCGCCATTGCTGACGGCAGAGCATCTGCCCAGGAATACGAGCGGTACCGAAAGCTTTGCCAGGATGACCCACACCTCGAACAGTACGTTGCGCTACTCCGTGCGACACGGCAACGACTCCGACGCGCTGCACAAGCAAGTGAAGCATCCGACACAACTGACCTGCTCGCGCGTATTCGCGGAGCAGTAGAAACAGTAGAGCCGCTTCCCCGCCGAGCACCCGTGCAGTGGTGGTGGATTGCGGCAGCCGCTGCGGTCATTGCTCTTGTGTGGATCGTTGCCCCCTGGCGCTCGTCGGCTGTTGATTTCCGCGCTGAATCATTGGAGAACTTCCAGCGCATCATGAGCGGCAAGCTCAGCGTTGCAAAAGCAACATCGAACTTCAACGAACTTGTCGCCTTCTTCCGCGCGCAGGGCGTCGGCTACCAATTGGTGACAGTGCCGCTCCGAGCAGAATTAGTTGGCGGGGTTGTATCCGAACACAATGGCGTCAAACTCGCTCATTTTGTCTATCGCCGCGGCGACACGCTTATCTACATGTACCAAGCACCACAAGAACTCTTCAAACGCGGTATTTTAGCAGTGCCAGCCACGATCGAGCCCTATGCAGAGTCGGGCAAGTGGTACGCCGAAAACATCGCCAATAACTCGTGGATGTTCTGGCGCGTACAATCAGTTTATTGCTCGGTCGTCGCAAGCGTCCCAAAGGAAGTGTTAGCAACCTATTTTGTCGAAGGTGTCTTATGAAAGCAGTCTTTGCCCTCAGCCTCGCGGTCGTCCTGAGCCTGATTGCGTGCAACAAAGCGCCAGATCAACTGCAGCAGTCTGCGCTTGCGAACGTCCAGCAATCGTTTTCCTCACAGGTAGCCCCACCAGCTCCCGCTGGACCAGCCGATTACATCGTAGATGCCATTGCTGTTGGCAAGCCCGCAGCAGGCAAACTCATTGACATTACGTGGAAAGATGCCAGCGGAAAAACCGTTCGTCTCTCCGATTACGCTCAAGGGAAAGTCGTATTCCTCAACTTCTGGGCAACGTGGTGTCCGCCTTGCCGACGCGAAATTCCCGACATCATCGAGCTTTCGCGCGAAATGGCAAAGGACCTGGTTGTCGTTGGTATCTCGCTTGATGATGGCGCCGATGCCAAAACCAAGGTGACCAAGTTTGCAACCGACAAAGGCATCACCTACATCAACATCGTTCCCAGCGCTACGCTCAACACCAAGAGTATTGCCGAAGCGTACACCATCATCGCACCGATCAATGCCATTCCAACAACCCTGATTTTCGACCGCAACGGCAATCACAAGCAAACGATTATCGGCGCTAACACAAAGAGCTACTTCATGGAAGCGGTCAAGAAGGCGATGTAGGACCGCGCCGGTTGAGGTTGATTCGGGGTTTCCATCAGAGCGTTTCGATCAGCAGCGTTGAGCGCGCAACAGGTGGCTGGGAGCTGATTTCAATCGCATTACTAATCTGCTGAGCAACCGCAGCAAAGCGCTCAGCATCGGTCGCAGTAAGCGTTGCCAGTGGCTGTCCCCGCTCGATCCAATCGCCACGCTTGCAATGAAAGATGACTCCAGCCAAGGGGTCAACAGCATCGGATGCGCGATGTCTGCCAGCGCCAAGTTCGACGAGTGCTAATCCAATACGCCGGGTCGCAAAACCAACAACGTAGCCTTCCTCTGTGCTGCAGATCACCTGGCTTGCTGCCAAGCGGTAGCGCTCCATGGATGCGGCCCAACTTCCTCCTTGCGCTGCGACGAGCTGGTGAAATCGCTCGTGAGCACGGCCACTATGCCAGACGTCCCGCGCAACTGCCTTCCCTTCCTCCAGTGATGATGCAACCCCGCTCAAGTGGAGCATTGCACCCGAGAGGTGCATCGTAAGCTCGGCGAGGTCGGCTGGACACTGATCCGGTTCTGCCAGCGCGCGTTCGGCTTCGAGCACTTCTACCCAATTACCCGCCGCAAAGCCGATGGGATCGTTCATGTCGGTAATCGCAACGTGCATGTCCAACCCGACACCGCGTCCCACATCGAGCAGCATTGCTGCAAGCGAATGTGCCTGCTCGAGCTGTTCCATGAATGCACCGCGGCCAACTTTGACGTCGAGCACCAACCCACGTGCACCCTCGGCGATTTTTTTGCTCAAGATGGATGCAACAATCAAGCCCACCGATTCGACAGTTCCCGTCTCGTCGCGCAAGGCGTAGAGAATTCGATCTGCCGGTGCAAGCTGTTCGCTCTGCGCCAGCATGACAGCACCAATCGCTTTCAGTTGTGCACGAATACGCTCCTGATCGAGCTGCGTGCGGAATCCGACGATAGATTCGAGCTTATCCACAGTGCCGCCGGTGTGTCCTAACCCACGACCGCTCATCATGGGCACCAGTGCACCAGCGCTTGCAGCAATTGGCGCTACCAGCAGCGAAAGTTTATCCCCCACACCACCAGTGGAATGTTTATCCACTGCATACCCAAGGTGCTGCCAGTCGTAGCGGACACCGCTTTGGGCCATTGCGGTTGTCAGTGCAATTGTCTCGTCCCGACTAAGCCCGCGGATGCAGGATGCCATCAGGAATGCAGCCGTTTGTCCTACGGTAATCGTACCCTCAACGACACCACGGACGAACCACGAAATTTCGTCGGGGCTGAGTACACCTCCATCACGTTTTTTGCGAAGTATTTCTGCGGGAATCACCATTGCAGAGCCAAGTATTTTTGCACCAAACACACTGCAAAAATGGAACTACCACTCCTGCCCAAATCGCGACAACGCTGGATTAGCCACCTGCACTCGAAGCGCCACCGCGATCGCGAGCGCTGCTTCCTTGCCGAAGGAATCCGCACATTGAGCGAATTGCTCGCTTCGACGTATCGGGCACGGTTTGCCGTCTGTACCGAGGAAACCGCTCGGGAGCATCGCACAATCGTCGAAGGCTTCATCAAACGTGGTGTGCCCTGTTACGTCACCGATGGGCAAACCCTTGCACGACTGGCACAGACGACATCGCCACAAGGAATGCTTGCGGTGGTGGAGTATCCCGAACCCGAACCATCGAGCATCCCGGAGGGCTCCGTGGTCGCACTCGATGGGATCAACGATCCTGGCAATGCGGGAACGATTGTTCGAACTGCACTCTGGTTTGGATATGCCGCAGTAGTCTTCGGACAGGAGAGCGTGGATCGGTACCACCCCAAATTTGTGCGCGCAACGATGGGTGCGCTCTTCCACCTGCAGCTCATCGAAGCACCAATCGAGACTATCATGCAACAGGTATCGGCTTCACATCGCATCATTGGCACCTGTACAAGCAATGGAATACCACTGGCAGCCTACACCGCACCATTGCAGCCGCACGTCCTGGTCATTGGCAGTGAAGCGCATGGATTATCGCCCTCGGTTCGATCGTTGGTGCATGATTGCGTCACGATCGAAGGGCAGGGTTCGTTCGATTCGCTCAATGCTGCAGTTGCAGCAGCGATTGTGATGTACCACCTCGCTTCGAAGGCATGAGGATTGTTCTTGCAACTGCGAATCCATCGAAGGCAATGGAATTCGAGCAAATCCTTCGCCCGTTGCTTCCGGAGATCGAGATTCTTCCCGCCAGCCTATTCTTAGGCAACGATTGGCATGTAGCGGAGACAGGAGCAACACTGGAAGAAAACGCATACCTAAAAGCAACGCATGTCTTCGAGCGCCTCTGGCATCCAACCATTGCCGATGATACGGGATTGGAGGTTGCTGCACTCGATGGTCTGCCAGGGGTACACACAGCGCGATTTGCCGGACCGAACGCAACCGCCGACGAGAATAATGCCCTCTTACTGGAACGGCTTGGTGGTTGCATAGATCGCCGCGCTCGGTTCCGAACGGTGCTCTGCTATCGCGACAGGCTCCGCACAATCTTTGCCGAAGGCATCGTCCAGGGTACGATTGCTGAGCAGCCTCGCGGCATTCACGGCTTCGGCTATGATCCGCTGTTCATTCCCGATGGTTATGATCGTTCCTTCGCTGAGATGGACCCCCAGGAAAAGCACCGCATCTCACATCGCGGTCGCGCAGCGACATCATTGGTATCGCAACTGATTGCGCTATGGAACCACTAACCTTTGACCATGTAACCGCTCGGGCACGAGCGCTTTCGCCACAAGTACTTGCACTGCTCAGCGCAGTCGCAGCAGAAGTTGCCGGCAATCACACCCTGCTTGCGGAGGTGATCGGAGGCTACTTCCGGCTTGGCGGCAACCCATCGGTGCTCTACGAAGCACTGTTGCAGACGTATCTCTTCGCAGGTTTTCCCGCTGCAATCGAAGCACTCAAGGTTGCGCACCGCTGCGCAGCCGAACAGGGGCTTGCCATGGGTCCGGTTGCGATCGAGGATTACGACGTGCGGCGATTTATCCCTCGCGGAGAGGCGCTCTTTGCTCGAGTGTATGGAGAGCAAGCAGGACGGGTACGCGATCGGATGCAGGAACTATCTCCGGAACTTGATGCATGGATGATCACCGAGGGTTACGGCAAAGTGCTCTCCCGGCCAGGGCCGATTACTTTCGTTGAACGTGAACTCTGCGCTGCAGTTGCGCTTGCTGTTGCCGGATGGTTGCCGCAGCTACGATCACACCTTCAGGCACTTGCACGCGAAGGCATTCTGTTCGATGCTATATGCGAGGCGCTCGATGTCGCGGCATTGGTTGCATCGCAGGAACACATCAAATCAGCATACCATGTTGCAAGGGCAGTATGGCACAGAACGTAGCACGGTGTATCGCAGGCATCGTTTGCATCGTCCAACTTTGGGCACAGCCACAACCTGCTCCCCAACGGAAAAATGATTCACTCCGCCATCGCGAAGCGACCGCGGTTGTCCGGTCCCCGATTCGGGAGCTACAAGCAGATCTGGACGCCTTGCTCAAGAACCGTGAGCTTGCTGCTGCTCATATCGGCATTTGCATTCTCTCGACCGAAACAGGGGAATACCTGTTTCGCTTCAACGATGGGAAAGCGTTCATCCCTGCCTCTCTGCTGAAGCTGTTCACGACCGCAGCGGCATTGGAACTGCTCGGTCCGGATTTCCGATTCACCACGCGCGTGTACTTGGACGGACGCATCCGTCAGGGTGGGGATTTCGAGGGCAACATCATCATCCGCGGCAGCGGTGATCCAACCTGGAGCGAAAGTTTTGGAACACCACCCGATTCGGTTTTTGCTGTCTGGATTCGGGCTTTGGATTCTCTGGGGATCACGACGATCAAGGGCAACATCATCGCCGACGACTCCTACTTCGATGCCGTGCGCTATGGACCCGGCTGGATGTGGGACGATTTTGTGATGCCATATTCCCCACCGGTCTCGGCATTAGCAGCCAACGATAACTGTGTGCAACTGCTCATCCGACCAGGTGCTGCCGTAGGCGATCCGGCAACGGTAAGCGTCCTCAATGGGAATGGTATGATCAAAATCGTCAACGATGTGCGTACGACTGCCATTGATCACACCCCCGAGCTGATCCCCTACCGCGATTTTGGATCCAGCACCATCGAGCTGCACGGCACTATCCCACTGCCCACCAACACCAGCGAGGGAGGACTGAATCTGAGCGTTCCGGTCGAAAACCCTGCAGCATATGTTGCTGCGCTCTTCCGTGATGCTCTCGACCGCCATCGGATTCGCGTTCGCGGAAGCGTCATGACCGCCACCGATTGGGGCGAACCGATTCTCTACAGCCGCTTACCGGTTCTGGCAGAATACACCTCGATCCCACTGCGGCAAATCCTCACCGTGATGAACCGCACCAGCCATAACCTCTGCGCCGAAATGCTTCTCAAGACAATCGCCAAAGAAAACAGCGGTAGCGGGAGCTTCGCAGCAGGCACAGAATTCGTTAGCTCCGTTCTCCAACGCAACGGGCTTCCCAGTGAGGAGCTTTCGATGAGTGATGGTAGCGGGCTGTCGCGCTTGAACTTGTGCACCCCATCTCTGGTAGCGCGCCTGCTGTGGCATCTGTGGCGGAGCCGATTTCGCAATGACGTGCTCAGCTCCCTGCCACGACCAGGCGAACCAGGCACACTGCGGACGCGCATGATCGGGACACTTGCTGAGCGGAGTGTTACTGCGAAAACTGGTACGCTCAACAATGTCTCCAATCTGGCCGGCTATGTGACCACTCGTGACGGTGAAGTGCTCTCGGTGGTGATCATGACCAACCACCTTCTTGTACCCGAATCCGTCGCGCGGAACCTGCAGGACCTTATCTGCATGCGACTGGCATCACTAACGCGGCGCTAAAAGCGCAACCAGTACTCGACACCGCGGATACGAATCACGCCGACAACAACCAGCATCAAGATCGCAAGGAGTACCAGCAGAACTCTGGCGGCACGGGCACGAATAGCCTGCGCTTGAGCCATTCGTGGGAGCATGTGTGCAAGCCCCACAGCGATGAGCATCGTGACTGCATGTTCAATGGGAATCCGTAAGGCGGCAAAGCTCCATTCCGCATCAATTCCCAACCGAATCAGGAGCACCGCCCCCAGCAGCAATTGGAGCGTGAGCAGGATGGCGATGCTCCGGAGAACACCAGCGTGCAATCGCGACCAACGCTGTTGCACTAATGCGATGAATGCAAGCGCAATTCCACCAACAAGCGCAAGGGCAACCAACCACCGAATGCTCCCATGCAACTCTGTTAGGAAATCCATTTCAGCCGGCGGTGAGTGTTGAACTGGTTATTGCGGTGGAACACCGATGAATTGGCGATACGCCGCCGCATCCATCAAACCATCGAGTTCGGCGGGGTTGTCCAGTTCGATTTTGAGTATCCATCCGTTGCCGTAGCAATCGTTGTTGATGATTTCCGGCGAGGTGGCAATGGCAGGGTTGACTTCGAGCACCGTACCACTGCATGGTGCATAGAGATCAGCAACAGTTTTGACAGCTTCAATGGTACCGAAGACCTTGCCCTGCTCGATGTGGTGGAGATTTGCAGGAATGTCAACAAAGACAATGTCGCCCAATTCGCTCTGAGCGTGATCGGTGATGCCAATCCATCCGGTGGTGCCTTCGATGCGAATCCATTCGTGTTCGCGAGTATAGCGCAACTGCTCTGGAACCTTCATCAGCACAAACTCCTGTGGTGAAAGTGTTGCTCGAAATGGCGCGCGAAAATCAGAAATAATGCATTGCAAACCAAATATTTTTTACGCCTCCGACGATGATGGGTTCGCAGCAGTGCGCTTAAGCTCTTCGATGTGCTGGAGGATACGTTGCTTCATTGCTTCCTCAACTTCTTGATGGCTTGTCCCCTTGATCATCTCCCCCAACTGGGGACAATAGGATGCGTAGCGATTGCCCATGTCGTAGCGCCGGATCAAGATTTCGTAATCGAGCGGATTGGTGCTAGTTGATCGTTGCATTGTCTGGAGGGAGTGAATACGACAAGCTCAGCTCTGAAGACGAACGACCAGGTGCTACGATTGCTCCAGGAGCACAAACCCCGCCCTGGCATTGGTCGCATCGGCAAGATCTCTTGCAAAGTGCTCGAGCGCATCCTCGCGTATCCGGGCGCTGAACTCTACTGCATCGCGGTACTCGGCATCGAAGTCGAGTGCATGGCGATCGAGAATACGGACGACAGCATCAACGTCCGGATACCCACAGAACACCCGCACCCGTACATACCGAACCACCGCTACGCGCTCAGCACCGGAGAGTGCCATTTCCGTTGCATGAGCATAGGCACGTGCCAATCTGGCCAGGCCGAGTTTGGTGCCGCCGAAATACCGCGTGACGACAACCAGCACGTCGCTGAGGCGATACTTTTGAATCACAAACAGAATGGGTTTCCCCGCACTTCCTTTTGGTTCACCGTCGTCCCAGGTACGAAAGTCCAATCCATCCGCACCGAGTCGGTAGGCGTAACAGTAATGGGTCGCACCGGGAAACAACTGGCGCACACGCTCAAGATGGATCAATGCGTCTTCTTTGCTTGCCACCGGCACTGCGGTGGCGATAAAGCGCGAGCCATTGATCACGATCTCCTGGCGCGATTCGCCCGAGAGCGTGTAGTAGAGAACCCTTGTTTCACTCATCGTCGAGGTTTTGCATGAACATCGGTATGGTCTGTTATCCGACGTACGGGGGTAGCGGCGTGGTCGCAACGGAACTCGGTATGGCACTGGCACACCGGGGCTGGCGCGTGCACTTCATCACGTATGCCTTGCCATCACGATTGGATCGTTTTCGCGCCAACATTGCATTCCATGAAGTCGACATCCCGAGCTATCCACTCATGGAACACCAGCTTTATACGCTTGCTCTGGCTGGCAAAATTATTGACGTTGCCCGATACGAACAGCTCGACGTTCTCCATGTTCACTACGCAATCCCCCATGCTGTCAGCGGCTACTTGGCAAAGCAGGTTCTGCAACAACAGGGCATTCCTTTGAAACTGGTAACCACACTGCACGGCACCGACATCACACTTATCGGACTCGATCCAGGCTTCCATCCCTTGGTCAAGTTCTCGATCGAAGAATCGGATGCCGTCACGTGCGTGTCGGCATATCTGCGTGACCGGACAATGCAATTATTCACCGACCGCAATAACATCGAGGTCATCCCCAACTTCATTGACCCAACCGTGTATGATCGCTCGCTCTACGATGGTGCCGCGATTCGGCGTCAGATTGCCGGTGATGCTGAACTGGTGCTCATCCACATTTCGAATTTCCGCCCCGTCAAGCGCGTCACCGATACCATCCGCATTCTGGCAGCGGTACGGGAGCATGGGATAGATGCACACCTTGTGCTCGTTGGCGATGGACCCGATCGCGCCGAAGCAGAACAGTTGTGCCGAACGCTGGATTTATGCTCAGCAGTGCGCTTTGTCGGGAAGGTGTTGGCGACGGCAGAACTTCTTGCCGCTGCCGACATCGCACTGTTGCCCAGCCAAAACGAAAGCTTCGGTCTTGCTGCTTTGGAAGCCATGAGCTGCGGAGTACCTGTCGTTGCATCCAACGTTGGCGGCATCCCTGAAGTGGTCACCCACGGCGAAAACGGCTACCTTGCAGAGCCTGGTGACATCGAGCGTATGGCGCGATATTGCGTCGAACTTGCCACACATCGCAAAAAATGGCAGCGCTTCAGCACCGCTGCGCGTGCCGTGGCAATCGAACGGTATTCAACGGACCGCATTGTTCCGCTCTACGAAGAGCTCTACCGGCAGCTTACGGGGAAGGATATGTAATTTGCCGCACCATCATCGGCTCAGTGGACACTGTGCGCAACCTTTGCTCGAACTTGTGCGCCATTGTTCTTTTGGTTGGGTGTGCGTATGCCCATCCTTCCGCGCTGTTGTTTCAGCATGGCTTTATCGAAGCACCCCCTGCCAGTCCGTACCGGTATCACGCACGGAGTGGCGCCCTCCATCTCTACTGCCGTTCATCAGGCATCAGCCTTGTTGCTGCTCACGTGGCCGATACACTTGTCCGCGCACACCGTGTGGACCTGGATTTTGCAACCTGGCAACCAACAATTACTGCCCACCAGCAACGGAGCGAGCAATATCACTTCACCAATGCAACAGCTCGTTATGATCTCCGTGCATTCGAGGTCGTACGATACGAGAACGTTGCTCCAGGCGTTGACGTTTTCCTCCGCTGGAATCCAACGCAGGTCAAATACGACGTTGTTGTCCATCCGGGTGGGCAGCTCGACCAGTTCCGTTTCACCGTGCGTGGTGGACGCATCGAGCGAACCCGTGGTGGTGCTCTCCGCATCCGCTGCGGTACGGAAGAATTCCTCGATGCACCACCGGTGGCGTTCCAGGAATCCCCCGACGGAACACGCGTGCCGGTGATGGTGGAGTACGCCATCCTCAGCGATACAGTGTTCGGTTACCGCATCTATGGCGCCTTCGATGCGCGCCGAGAAGTGGTGATTGATCCAGCAATTGTTTGGTCCACGTACCTGGGTGGGTCACAGGAAGATGCAGCCAATGATATTGCCACCGATGGAGCTGGCACTATCTACGTGGCGGGCAACACACGGAGCATTGATTTCCCGCTGCGTGGCGCAACGTTCAATCGCGGACGTCAAAACATGGTCATCGCAAAGTTCACTGCCAATGGCCAGCATCTGTGGTCAACATATTTCGGAGGTGAACAAGATGAGGTTGCAAAAGCAATTGTCGTCGATCCCCGCAGCGGTATGCTCTACGTTGGCGGCTGGTCGAGCAGTCCATCGGTGATTCTCGACCAACCCTACCCGAATCGAGCTGGTGGTGCATTCGATGCGGTGGTATTAGCATTCAGCAGCACCGACGGCACCTTCGTTCGCGGCACATTCCTCGGCGGCAGTCGGGAGGAACTCATCAACGCTCTGGCAGTGCGCCAAGATGGAAGCCTCATCGCCGTCGGACGAAGCAACAGCAACGACTTCCCGGTCGCGCAAGCCCAGCAAGCAACACTTGCAGGCGACAACGATATCACAATCACGGCATTGTCGCTGCCGACGCTCCAGGTGCTCTGGTCAACGTACTACGGTGGCAGTGCTTTCGACGAAGCCTACGGTGTGGCGGTTAGTCCCGGTGGCAGCGTGTTTGTAACGGGTGTTACCGTCAGCGCTGATTTCCCGACAGCCAATGCATATCAAGGTCGCCCGCCGATGCTCGATAACGCCTTCGTCCTTGCACTCAACAGTTCTGGACGTCGCACCTGGGCAACATACCTCGGCGGCAACGACTATGACTTAGGCAACCGTCTGGTGTATTGGAACGGCTTGCTCTTCGTTGCAGGCACGACCTCCAGCGCAGATTTTCCGATCCAAGGTGATAGCATCGCCCAACGCAGCAAAAGCGGCTTCAATGACGCATTCCTGACATGCATGAGCGAGAGCGGTACGCTCCAGTGGTCAACATACTGGGGTGGGCAACTGGCAGAGTCCGGTTTTGGTGTAGCTGCGCTCAGCGATGGACAGATTCTGCTGGCTGGCAGTACATCCTCGCCTGATTTTCCTCGTCGGCGAAGTATCCTTACAACTGCACGCGGCGGAGACGACATCTTTGTCGCACTCTTTCGCGATGGGAGCAATCGCTGGTCAGCAACGTTCGGTGGCTCCGCCGATGACATCCTCTACGCAGTTGCGGTGCTCCCATCGGGTGATATTGTGGGCACCGGCGAAACCCGCAGTCGCGATGTTGAGCCGCTTGTTGCTCCGCAGTACACTCCGAGCACATCCCCATCGAATCGCACCGACTGTTTCCTGTTCCGCCTGTGCACGTTCACTCCGTCCATCGTTGCGTCATCACCACGGCGGGTCCTGTGCAACGGTGAAAGCCTTGAACTCTGGGCAAGCGACTCCGCAGCAATGGCAACAATCCTCTGGAGCACCGGCGATACCCAACATCGGATCACTGTTCGTACAGCAGGAGAGTATTGGTTCACCGCCATATCCAATAGTGGATGTACTGTTTCAAGCGACACCGTCCGCATTGCCATTGTCAACAACGAACCTGTCTTGCTCGACACCATCGCACCTCGTCGCACATTGCAGCTTTGCGAGGGTGAGCGCGTTGGGTTCACTCTCCGGGGACGATACCGCAGTCATGCCTGGTTCGATGAACGTGGCGAACTGATCACTACTGATGATACCCTCTGGGTAACGACAGCCGGCCGATACCATACCATCGTCGAAGACACCAATGGATGCGTGCTCCAATCAGCTCCACAGCGAGTGGAAGTTATTGGACGACCTGCACTGCGATACCTGCACCGGATTGGTGCGCAATTACTACCGGTTCCTTCTGACACTATCACAGCGTGCATGGGCACTGCGATCGCAGTGGACATCGAACGTCCAGCAGCAGCGCAGTGTCTCTGGTCGGATGGGGTCACAACCTGTCAACGGGTGTTCACTGCCCCAGCTCGAGTGAATGCAGCCGTCACGGACTCGCTGGGCTGTCGCTGGGTGATGTCCGATCTGGTTGTCCGTTTCGAGGAACGAATCACACCGACACTGCAAGCTCCCGACACGGTCTGCATGGGAACAGCATTCACCGCTCGCAGTAGCGGACAGGCGCGCTGGGAAGTTTCCACCGGCATGAGGATAACCAATGCCGATCCAGATAGCGCAACCGTGACGCTTGTGGCCTCTGCAAGCGGGACGTACCGGCTTCGCACGTGGATAGGCAACGCCTGTAGCGACACACTCCAACAGCTCGTTACTATTGTTGCACCGCCGCGCATTCGTATTCGCCCCTCGCAGCTATGGCTCTGCCCAGGGCAACAAGCTATCCTCACAGCTCCAAGCGGCTTTGTTTCCTATCGCTGGAACCAAGCTCTCGGTGACTCGGTGCTCATCGTCTCCGACTCTGGATGGTATCAGCTCGAAGTGCGCGATCGTTTTGGATGCATCGCGGTTGACTCGATCTACTTGGGACGACGCCAGCCCCTTACCACGACGACTGTGACCGTGGATTTTGGTGCGCTCCAGGTCGGGCAATCATCGTCACAGAGCATCGCACTGGTCAACAGTGCAGATACTGCGGCCTCTACAGCGCTTGTTTTCCGTGCAGGCACCGCCTTTACAGCTCAGCCATCCTCAGCGGAAATCCCACCGAGCCAAACCCTTGATGTTGTCATCACCTTCCGTCCAAGCAGTGAAGGTCAATTCCAAGACACGCTCATCATCGTGCAAATGACACCCTGTGCAGAAACGCTCCGGATTGTCGTGACCGGTCGAGCAACAAGAAGCAATCCCCAGCCAATCTCGGTCACGTTCGACATTGAGGATGTGGATGTTTCGCCCCTGGACCAACAAGTTTTGATTCCGCTCTATGCTTGGAGTGCCAGTGCCAGTCGGATTGACACGCTCTGGCTCGACCTGAGCTACAATCCCACGATGCTCATGCCTGTGGACATTCTTCCTGGTCGAATCGAGCCGCTTCCTCCTATCGGCGACCGCGCAGTGGTGCGGGCAGCAATTCCACTGGACACCCTCCCGCCCCAACCGCGAACGGTTGCAATTGCAATCCTCCGGGCCACGGTCCTTCTTGGCGACCGAGAAGAGGACAGTATTCTGCTCGAACGCGCAACCGCCAGACAACCACTCCTCTACGAGCCAGCCGATGGCAGAGTGCGCTACACCAATCTTTGTCGCATTGGTGGTGTGCGCCTACTTGGGCGCAGTACGCCCACAGTCCTCCTGCACGTAGCACCGAACCCGGCCGATGGTGATGCTATCGCGCTGGCAACTGCCGTGGATAATGGCCCGGCATGCCTTGAGCTTTTCGCAAGTAATGGGCAAATGGTCTGGCAGCTCCAATTTGCAGCAAAAGCAGGCACCACCTACGCTGCGCCATTGCCATTGGTTGGGGCGGGCACGTACTTCCTCCGTTTCCGGACTGCCTCGGGATGGACAACGTGGACCCCGCTTATCGTCCTGCGCTGACAATACCAGGCCGGTGATTGCGTTTGTAGCACCGGCACATTTCCGCTGATTGCATGCTCCATCGAACACACCGTTTTCTACTCAGACTCTTTTTCTTCTCAACGCTTACCATCACTCCTGCGCTCGGACAATGGGCGCTCCTCCGCACCGATGCTGATAGCCTTATCCGCATCGGGCGCGACCACATCTACGGTGCGCGGTTCGACCAAGCTCGGCAGGTCTTTGCTCAGGTGATCGAGCGATACCCGCACCATCCTGCAGGCTATTTCCTCGACGCCATGATTGAATGGTGGCAAATGCAACTGGACCGACGCAATAGTGCACGCTACGAGGCGACCTTCCTGGCAAAGATTGACCGCGTGCTGGCCGTTTGCGACTCGATTCTGGAGCACAACCCCTACGACATTGCCGGACTCTTTTTCAAAGGTGGTGCGCTCGGCTATCGAGGGCGATACTATGCCACCGTCCAAAGTTGGCTCAAAGCAGCCAACGACGGCAGACTCGCCCTCGATATCTTGATCAAATGCAACCAACTAGCGCCAAGCAACCACGACATCATGCTCGGCACGGGCATCTACAACTACTACGCTGCCGCCCTGCCGGAAAAGTACCCCGTTCTCAAACCCATTATGGTCTTCCTACCCAGCGGCGACAAACGTATCGGCATTCTCCAATTAGAAGCTGCTGCGCGCAATGCAACCTATGCCGACATCGAGGCGAAGGTGCTCCTCCAGCAGGTCTACGGCGCACAGTTTGAGAACCAACCCCACGACTACCTTCGCATAAGTCAGGAACTCTACGAACGCTATCCGACCAATCCCCTCTTCCATCGTCGGTATGCGGTCGCACTCTTGCAGGTGGGTAATTACGACAGCAGCATCGCCCACTGGCACCGCATCCTGGATGCCTACCGCGCAAAAGCGCCCTACTACGACGCCTATGCAGCGCGTGAGGCGCTCTACTACATCGGCTGGCATTTGTTCATAAGTGGCAAGTACGACCAGGCCCTTGCCTACTTCTACAAGTGCGACGAAGCCTGCCGCCTACTCGACGAGGATCCCTCGGGATTCATGGTCAAGCTCAATCTCTACGTTGGGAAAATCTACGACCTCCAGGGCAAACGCGACTTGGCCATCATGCAGTACAAAAAAGTGCTCCGTTGGCAGGACGTGCAAAATGCCCACGCCGAAGCAGAACAGTACCTGAAAACCCCGTACTCGAAGTAATATCCCGACGCGCCGTTCGTCGCACAAGCACTCCTCGTGTTACCACGATTGAATTATGACCATGCCCAAAACAAAAGCAGAACAACAGTGGATTGTCCCTGTTCTCCCCCTGCGGGAGGAGGTCCTACTCCCGACGCAAAAAATCTGGACGATGGTCGGGCGTCCGACCTCGATTGCTGCCGTCGAGTATGCGTTGCAGCACGACCAGGTCATCGCTGTGGTGATGCAGCGTCATGATACCGATACACCGACCTTCGACGATCTGCATTCGGTTGGGACAATCGCGCGCATTCAAGCTGCCGCACACATGCCCAATGGATTGCTGCGCGTCAAACTCTCCGGCACAGAGCGTATCCGCATCGCTCCTCGCAAAAGCTCGCATCCGTTCCTGATGGTTACGGCAACGACCTATGCCCAGAAGGGTAAATTCACCAATCGCGAGCACGCCAAGCTTTTCGATTGGTTCAACGAACGTTTCAAGGACGTGGACCCAGAACACAAGGGGCGCGTCCGCAATGGTGTGCTCATGACAAACATCCTCCACAGCGTGTACCCTCTGCTCTACGAGTGGACAGGAGAATTCCCCGATCGCATTCAGGCGATTCTCGAAATTGAAAGCTTGAAGGATCAGCTGGCACAGGCAATCACTCTGCACGAGGAAATCGCCGCACGGCTTCACGTCGAAGAAGAAGTTATCGAAAAAGTCACTTCCACGCTCCACAACACGCAGCGCCAGCACTTCATTCGGGAGCAAATCCGCGCCCTCCAAAAAGAGCTTGGCGAAGACGAAGAATCGCTCCACTCTGGCGACATCGAGAAGTTTCGCCAGCGGATCGAAGAGGCCGGGATGCCCGCTCTTGTGCGCGATCGCGCCCTCGAAGAACTCGAGCGCTTGCGGAAAACATTTCCCCTCTCGCCAGAATACGGTGTGACACGCACCTATCTGGAGTGGCTGACAGACTTGCCGTGGTCGGTCCGCTCCGAAGACAACCTGGACGTTACCGCAGTCCGTGAGGTCCTCGACGCCGACCACTACGACCTGGAAAAACCAAAAGCCCGCATCCTTGAGTACATTTCCGTCCTGAATCTGACCGGCTCGATGCGGGGACAAATTCTCTGTTTTGTTGGTCCGCCGGGCGTTGGCAAAACCTCGCTTGCATCGTCCATCGCACGTGCCTTGGGACGGCGCTTTGTTCGCATCTCCCTCGGCGGTGTGCGGGACGAAGCAGAAATTCGCGGACATCGGCGGACATACATCGGCGCAATGCCCGGCAAGATCATCCAAGCGATGAAACGCGCCGGCACGATCAACCCCGTCATTCTGCTCGACGAAGTGGATAAGCTTGGCACCGATTTCCGCGGTGATCCAGCCGCAGCGCTTCTGGAAGTGCTCGACCCTGAACAAAACCGCGCCTTCAACGACCACTTCCTCGAAGTGGATTACGACCTGTCGCAGGTGCTCTTCATCGCAACCGCCAACGTGATCTACGACATTCCCCCGCCTCTGCTCGATCGGATGGAAATCATCGAAATCCCATCCTACCTCGACGGCGATAAGCTCGAAATCGCCAAACGCCACATCATCCCCAAGCAAATCGCTCAGATGGGACTTGAGGATCTCGACATCAGCTTTACCGACGAAGCTATCGTTACCATCATTCGAGAATACACTCGCGAAGCTGGCGTCCGGAATTTGGAACGAGAAATCAGCCGCATCCTGCGGAAAATTGCTCAACAGGTAGTCGAGCGTTTCAGCGCTAAGGCGAACAAGCCTACATCATCGGTGCGTTCGCTACCGACCTTCCGGCGCTTTGTCCGAACGCACCACTTCATCATTGACACGGCAATGGTTCGCCAGTTGCTCAAAGCACCGCGCTTTCGAAGCTCCGCAACCGATCACAGCGATCGCATCGGCGTTGCCGTCGGATTGGCGTGGACGAGCACCGGAGGTGACCTGCTCCCTGTCGAAGTCACCATCATGCCAGGAACGGAGAAACTTCTCCTGACTGGTAAGCTCGGTGAAGTGATGAAAGAATCTGCTCATGCAGCACTATCGTATGTGCGCAGCAATGCAGCACTCTTTGGCATCCCGGAAAACTTTGCTACCGGCAAGGACATCCACATCCACGTGCCCGAAGGTGCGATCCCTAAAGATGGGCCAAGCGCGGGAATTACCATGACCATTGCGTTGATCTCTGCCGCACGAGGCATTCCCGTCCGAGGTGACGTAGCGATGACGGGCGAGGTCACCCTCCGCGGCATGGTGTTGCCTGTTGGTGGGCTCAATGAAAAACTCCTGGCAGCCAAGCGGCATGGGATTACCCACGTCATCGTCCCAACCGACAACCGCAGCGACATCGAGGAATTGCCCTCCCACCTAACCGGAGACATGACCATCTGGTACATCAGCAGCATCCAAGAGGCATTGCCGCTGGTATTCCGTTCGTCGCTGACTTCCGAAAGCAATGGAACAGCAGCCGTCACCACAACGACGACCGGCCATGCAGCGCGGTAGGATTATCGCCCTCGGGTTTATGGTATTTGCTCTGGCAAATTGCAATCAGCAGGATGAGCGTTTTCTCGATACCTACACCGACATCCTGATCATCCGCATGAGCGAATCAGACTCCACGGCAGCACAGCGCAAAGTTGCCGCTGCATTGGCACAGCATGGATACAGCGAGGCAGATTTCCGGCGGGAGTTTTTCGATCGAGCACGGGAGCCTGAGAACTTGCGCGTGTTGATAGACTCTGCGCGAGCTCGGGCTCTGCGTCAGGTAGCTGCTCAGAAGTGAAAGCGCGCAAGTGCAACCGCAGCGGATAGGACCGGACGCTTCGGCAGGATCAATGACGCCACATCTTGCGACGAAATGCCAAGTTCCCAGCGTCCATCCCAGAGCGAAAGCTGGATTGCAAGCGGAAGCGCCCAGCCGGCAATCGTCCCCAGACGGATCCCAGCACTGACGATCAGCTGCGCATTGATCCAATAGCGCGTGCCAAGGGTTACGTAGAACGGCGGCGCGCCGGGTGCTGTTGGTTCCAGCGGGATAGTAGCCTCGACTCCAATATCGCGCTCAATCCCGATAGCGCGGCTCAGCGCCAATCGCAATCTCGTCGGCAGTTGCCGCCGCACACCCCGAAGACCCGACCACTTGAAATACCCGCCCTCGCCAGTGATGTTCTGCGCTTCGGCAAAGATGTTGAAGCTCGAAAATCCCGTCGTAATCATCCCATTGAGCACAGTATCGAGAACGGTAAACACATTGCCATCCCAATACACCGACCCAATATCGAGCATTGCCAGCGCTGCACGCCAGGTGTTATGGAGCTCCACCGTAAAGCCAACATCGGCGCCATACCCGCTCCCGACAGGTAGAAGCCCGCTACCAGGTCGTAGTGATGGTGTCGTCGCTTTGCCGTAGTTGACGTTGAAATAGGGTGAGATTGCCGAGTATGCGGTAATCGTGCGATTGTCAATGCGTCCATCGAGCAGAATATACCCCTCGATCAAGCGCAGAGTAACACCACCATAGAGCTGAAGGCCAGACCCGCTAACCAGCCGCACACCGTAACCGATGGCATAGTCTCGCAACCAACTCATCGTGATTCGGCTTGAATCGAACAGTTCCGAATACCGTTTCGGTTGGCGTGCATAGCCTACTGTGTCGCCTTGCCAGTTGAGTGCCGTGGAATCGAAGTAGGAATCGAGTCTACCTAAGAATGCAATCCGCGACAGCACTGAGTTCAAGCGGAATTCCGCACTCATGCGGTCGCGTACGCTGAGAGCAATGCCGCCCCAACCGGAGCTTTGGTACGCAACGCCCAGCAGCAGTGCGTCAATGTTGAAGGCGATCCCACGACCAGCAAATTGATTGGCAAGTTGGCGCTTGTCCTCCAGGGAAAATCGCTCGGTACCCACTTGCAGCACGATCGAGCGAAGTTGATCGGTACGCAGCGCATCCGACGCGATGCTGGCGCCCAACTCGCCGGCACCAATACTCCAATGGCGCTGGGTGATGTATTCACCGTATTCCATCGGCGAGCCAAGCGTGAAGGTAATCGTCTCCGGCACAAAACCAAGGTTAGCAGGATTGCACCAGAGCGCTTGGTAGTCACTGGTAAACAGCGGTGCCAGCACTACCGCGCCGGACCGTGGCGAATCGCTCAGCTCAACTTGCCCATAGCAAACAACGCTTAGACCAATCCATGCCACAAGTACACGCATCATTGTACCGGCAACGATGACAACCGCTCGGCAACACGTTGTTCGATTTCTTGCGCAAGTCGGAGTGCAGCGATGCCATCGGCAAGACCGACGACAGCCGGTGCACCATTGAGAATGCTTGCCACAAACGCTCGGTGCTCTTCCATGATTGCATTGGTAGGTTCCAGCTGCGGATGGTCATAGAGGATCGTTTTAGAACCGAAGCCTGGAACTTCGATACCAGCCTGATCGGAGGAGGAAAGTGCCTGTTCACCCTCGGCAACGAGACGATAGACTTCCAAGTCCGGAGCGGAAAAATCCAGCGACAGATATGCATTCGGTTGGAAGAGCCGCAGCTTGCGCAACGGCTTCGGCGTCAGCCGTGATGCCGTTAGGTTAGCAATGCACCCACCAGCAAATTCAATGCGAGCATTGGCAATATCCACCGAATCACTGACGACTGCAACCCCGTGCGCCTCGACACGTAAAGCAGGCTCGCCTACCAACGCTACCACAAGGTCCAGATCGTGGATCATCAAATCGCCGATCACCGACACATCGGTACCGCGAATGCGAAACGGACTGAGTCGGTGCGCTTCGATAAAGAGGGGCCTGGTCACATAGCGTCGCGCTGCGACGAATGCTGCATTGTACCGTTCAACGTGCCCAACATGGACCACTGTCCCTGCACGTGCAGCAGCTTGTGCAATGTCTTCTGCTTCGGCAACCGTTGCAGCCACAGGCTTCTCGATGAGCACATGCTTGGCTCGAGCGAGCGCAGCCAATACCACTTCCGCATGGCTGCTGGTCGAGACGGCTACCGTAACAGCATCGCTGGCATCGAGTGCATCGCTGAGTGTGGGAAATGCCGTTACGCCAAGCTCCCGCGCAAGCTCCTGGGCACGCTCTGGGACGAGGTCGTACACTCCGACTAATCGTGCTGCTGGTTGCTGCATCCAGAGCCGTGCGTGAATGCTACCGAGATACCCACAGCCAATAACGGAAACACCGAGCATGCTCATGAGCGGGTCGTTGATAGTTGGTTGGACGTTGCTGGAAGCTCTGAAGCAGGATTCGTGTGCGCAGCTCTTGGTGACTGCTTTTTCTCATCGTGAGCCCGGGGATGGGCTTGTTGGTATGCTGCGCGCAGTCGTTCGATGGACACATGTGTATAGACTTGCGTCGCGCGCAGCGATGCGTGTCCTAACAGTTCGGAGACAGCTTGCAGGTCAGCGCCACGATCGAGAAGATGCGTGGCAAAACTGTGCCGGAAGATATGGGGTGAGCGCCGGGGAGCATCGCTGATACCTGTCAGCAGTGCATTGATTGCTCGCCATGCCTGGGGCTGGCGGAGTGGTTTGCCTCGCGGTGAGACAAAGAGAGCTTGCTCTGCCGGCGACGCCGCAAGCTCGTGCCGGCGCGCCAGATATTGTTCGATAGCATCAAGAGCACGGCGACCGAGGAGAACAATTCGTTGCCGGCCTCCCTTACCAATCACACGAACCGAGAGTGTGGCTCGATCAATCGAATCGCAGCGGAGACTGAGCGCCTCGCTGATCCGCATGCCACTGCTGTAGAGAAGTTCCACCAGCGCCGCAAGACACAGTCCCCACGGTGTCGAGCGGTCAATGCACTCGAGTGCCCTGGTAACTTCGTCCTGTTGGAGCACAGCGGGGAGCGGCTTATCGAGCTTCGGCATGCTGATCGCTGCTGCAGGATTGCGCCGGCACCACTGGTGCTGCTGGCAGTATCGGAAAAATCGCCGCGCTGCACTGAGTTTGGTCGCGATCGTCCGCTTTGCATTTCCTTTCTGGTACAGGCTGGCAACGAAGCTGCGTATGTGCTGTGGCGTTACCTGCTCCAGGTCAATTGATACACTTGCGGACTCTACCAAGAAAGACACCAGTTCTGCAACGGTATCACAATAGCGTTTCCGGGTGTGGGGTCGGTATCGGCTGCTTGCCAGCCAGATCGCAAAGCGCTCCTGCGCAGTCTGGATGTCCATCGGGGGATGGGATGTCAATGGTAGAACAGCTGCAAAGCAAAATACAACTGTCGTGCCATCGCCCGAGCACCATCACCGCAGCGTTTGAGTATCTTCGCTGCAGCAAGAACACCACCGCATGCGCCGATGGAACAGCTCTGCCACTACATTGATGGCAGCTTCCTTCCCACATCCGACTGGATTGATGTCTATGAGCCTGCCACCGGAAGTGTCTATGCTCAAGTTGCCCGTGGCACCCAAACGGAAGTTTCCCGCGCTGTTGCTGCGGCAGAGCAAGCGTTTCCCGCATGGTCTCAGCGTCCTGCAACCGAACGTGCCGCGATTCTTTTTCGCATTGCCGATCTCCTCGAAGAACGCCTCGAAGCATTTGCCCATGCCGAGTCCCTCGATCAAGGAAAGCCCCTGTGGCTTGCGCGAACGCTCGATATTCCACGCTCGATAGCGAACCTGCGATTTTTTGCGGCAGCGGCTCTCCACGTTTGGTCTGAAACACATGCAGCGCCTGGCCTGCTCAACTACACCCTCCGCCATCCATTGGGAGTTGTCGGCTGCATTTCGCCCTGGAACTTGCCCCTGTACCTGTTCACGTGGAAAATTGCCCCAGCGCTTGCCTTCGGCAATACGGTCGTCGCGAAGCCATCCGAGCTGACGCCACTGACCGCGACGCGTTTTGCCGAATTGTGCCAAGAGTGCGGATTGCCTCCAGGAGTGCTCAATATCGTGCACGGCTACGGTCCCGAAGCTGGCGCTGCCATCGTGGAACATCCGAGCATTCGCGCAATTTCGTTTACGGGCAGCACTGCAACCGGTGAGTACATCGCACGCACAGCAGGACCACGGTTCAAGAAGCTCTCGCTCGAACTCGGTGGCAAGAACCCCACGATCGTGTTTGCCGATGCAGACCTCGATCGTGCCATTCCAGAGATTGCCCGCGCTGCCTTCCTCAACCAAGGCGAAATTTGCTTGTGCGGATCGCGCTTGCTTGTGGAACGAACAATCGCTGACGACGTGCTACTGCGGCTACGCGAGCATGTGCGTACGTATCGCGTCGGTGACCCCTTCGATGAGCAGACAACGATTGGTGCGCTCGTTTCCGAAGGACACTACCACAAAGTACTCGGTGCAATCGAGCAGGCTCAGCGCGATGGTGGCACGATCGTTGTCGGTGGCAAAGCAGTACACCCTTCGGGGCGATGCGCCAAGGGATGGTTTGTCGAACCCACGATAATCACTGGTCTGGAGCCAACGTGTGCTGCCAATCAAGAAGAAATCTTCGGACCTGTTGTAACGGTCATGCCTTTTGCGTCCGACGAGGAGGCTATCGCACTGGCTAACAATGTCCGCTACGGCTTAGCTGCGAGCGTCTGGACTCAACACCTAAGCCGTGCACACAGCGTTGCAGCGCGCCTTGCCGCGGGAATTGTCTGGGTCAACTGCTGGATGGTGCGCGATCTTCGTACACCCTTCGGCGGCACCAAGGATAGTGGCATCGGTCGCGAAGGTGGCTGGGAAGCATACCGCTTTTTCACAGAGCCTCAGAACATATGCATCAAACTGTGAACATGTCGAACATAGAGCCTGTGCCATGATCTACCGCCTGTGGACCGTTGTTGCCGTTGCCACGCTCCTTGCAACTTATTTGCCGGCACAGTGGCAACTGCTGGCACGAAAAGACGGTGCTGACGTTGGTCGTTTCTTCCAAAGCTCCTCGGGTACGCTCTTTGCGCAACTGTCGAGCCAAACAAAGATTTTCCGTTCGTTCGATGGGGGCATAACATGGTCACCAGTAGAGCTACCCCCGCTTCAGGGCATCATTCACTTTGCCCCTTGCACTGATTCGCTGGGGTTGGAAGCGCTCGTTGTCGTTACGGGGGGAGCCTTTTATCGCTCGACCGACAACGGATTATCGTGGCAGCAGATTCCGCCTCCAAGTGGGATCACATCGGGCGAATCCATCCTGAGCATTGAAGGGTTGCGGTACGGCGAATTGATCATTCTTACCGAAACGGCAGGTGGCAATGCTGTGTACGTGTCGCGGGATCGCGCCGAATCGGTAATGCGGATTGGCGACATTCCCTCTGCACCGTGGCGCTTTGCTCAACTGCACGACTCGGCAATCTACTGCTACGGCAGTGCCGGACTCTACCGCATCAACTGGCGCATGCAAACGATCGCCCGTGTTGCGACTGAGCACGTAACTGCACTGGTTTCAAACCAGGAATACAGCGGCGCACCGGTCATCTACTGGGCGATTCGTAACCAAACTGTTGTGCGTTCAACCGATGGTGGCACCAGTTGGACCGATGCCCATGCTGGATTATCCATGCTGAGTTCGTCGGCTCTGCTGTTGCCCGCTCGTGAGGGAACGATGTTCTGCTTCAACCCATTGGGAGATTCAACAATCGTGTACCGTCGTTTTGCCAGTTCGACCCAATGGGCACTTCTGACGCGTCAAGGATTCGCCGCCACCGATGCTATTGCAACGCTGAGTGGCGCGCTGATGGTTGCCACGTCGGGTGGTGTGTTCCGCTCTGAAGAAAGTGGCATGTTCTGGTCGAATTCCTCCAGCGGTATCCAAGGCGTCAGCATCATCTGTGCATCGTATGTGCCCAGCGTTGCGCTGGTGGCAGCCTCCCAACGCGGTGAGCTGTTCCGCTCGGTCAATGCTGGGTTGAGCTGGACGACCATTGCCAAACTACCTGCTGGCACCACGCCAACCGACCTGTGGGTAAGCCCCAACGGTCTTGTCCTGGTCGGCACTACCAACGGCGCTTGGTGCTCCACCGATGGCGGCGCCACCATCCGTCAATGCTCGACAGCAACCGGTGCGATTAGCGACACAATCGTCAGCGTTGGTACATTCAAAGGCACGGCGGTCGCTGCAGCCCGGTCGCGGGCATACGTTTCCTTGAATGGCGGACTTTTATGGCTTGAGCTCGGGCTGCCGATGATAGGCTCCAACCAGATCATCAGCTTTCGGTCGAACGACTCCTTGGCGATTGTTGCAACAACAAGCAGTGTCATTGCTATCGAATCGGTTGCGCAACAACCAGTGTACCGAACGATCGCAACCTTTGGCCAACCAATTGTTGGGTGCGACATCGCCGCTGATGGTTCAATTGGCGTGATAACTGACTCGAGTGCTACGCTGGTTTATCATCGCTACCGCACCGATGGTCAGCTCGAAGCCCGTGTTGTTCTTCCGACGGGAACATTGCACAGCATAGCACTCTCGCGTGGAGGGTTTGCGCATATTGCAGCCGATGCTGCGCTCGCACTCTACACCATCGGTCGTCGGGATACAGACTATCGGACCGACACCAGCATCGCTGAACTTGTGCTCTACCTGCGCCGTCAATCCTCCGGTGAGATGATTGCGACGACATCCGACGGCGGCATCTACCGTGCTGCTGCTGATTCTATCCTGTCCGTCGAACGGGCTCGCACCGATATTGTGACGCTGTGGCCCAATCCAACTGCCGAAGAGCTGCACATTGAAGCAGGCACCAGCGCTATTTGGGGCGTCCACATCTGCGACGGACTGGGCAGAAGTGTCCTCAGCTTATCCATGGCAATTCCTCAACAGTCGCTTCACCTGAAACTGCCGACGATTGCACCGGGTTATTACATCGCCGCCGTTCGAACAGCGAAGAGCGTGATTGTGCGACCACTTGTGATCATTCGCTAAGCACATGGAGCAACACATCATCCGCAGCAGAAACGCCCCTGAACCAGTCGGTGCCTATCCCCATGCACGGAGGGTTGGAGGCTTTGTGTTTCTCTCGGGGGTTGGGCCGCGACTTCCCGGCAGTGGCGAGATTCCCGGCACCCAATTCGATGAGCAGGGGAACGTCGTCGCATACGACATCACAGCTCAGGTGTTATCGGTTTTTCGCAATGTTCGCGCAATCCTCGAAACTGCTGGCGCACGGTGGGAGGACATCGTGGACGTGACCGTGTTTTTGACAAACATGAAGCGCGACTTCCCTGTGTTCAACAAACTCTGGCAAGAGCATTTCGAAGGAGTCAATGCTTGCCGGACCACGATTGAAGTTGGCTCCCTACCGACACCTATTGCCGTCGAACTGAAAGTTATCGCCTATGTTGGTACGTAGTCTTCTGCTTGCTTTCGGCCTGGCATGGATCCTAACCGGCGCCCTGCCAGCACAGCCAGTTCTGTCGTACCTCATACCCGACATCGGCGCACCGGGAATGGCGGTGTACGTTGAAATTATCGCGCCGAACACAGCGGACGTTGACGGTACAAACTTCAGTGCCAGCGACGGCATCTATTTGAACAATCCTGCCGATCCCTTTCGCATTGAGCTTGTTCGTCCAGAAGATTCCACGAAGATCGTTTTTGGTCCCTGCATTGTCTCGTGGTATGGGCGACTGGTCAGCACGATTGTGTTCATCTCTCCGGATGCAACACCCAATTCATGGGATTGGCGTCAGCTTCTTCCCCAATGGCGCATCCCGTTTCGGATTCGCACGCCGAATGGCGTAACCCCTACCGACACGTTCTACATCGTCCAGCCGATTCCCGGTGGCGACTTTCGGACCGAAAGTCAAACTGTGTTAGGACGCCCTCCGTTTGGGGTACGATCGCGGCGTGGAGCCTTGCTCTTCGATAGTTTGATTTTGGGCGCGCGAACCTATACAGTTTCGACCGACGATCCAGACCAGAACGCTGCAAACGGTAATCAAGGGTATTTGCCGCTGGTCTTGCTCTCGCGCGGACCGATACGCGGAATTTCCGAATCCCAGACGCGGCTGAGTCTGGATGCGAGCGGTATTGATGGCGGTCCCGGTGGCGGGGGCGGTGGTGGCGAATTTTGCGACATCGTCGGCGGTGGTTCGGCTGGGGGGAGCGGCTACACCGGCGGCGGTCGTGGTGGAAACAATTCCCCCAACAGCTACCGCGCAACCGGTACGGGCAGCGGACTCAACGGCGCCTCTCTCAACCAGACAGGTCCCGGCACCGATGGCGGAGCGTATGAATCCTCCGGTGGAGGGACAGGACATCCTTTCGGTGCAAGCGGTGTCGGATGCAGCAGTGGTCCGAATTGCTCCCCCGATGGTGCCCGCGGTGGTGCAAGTGGCGTCTCCGATAACCGCGATGGTGCCGGCGGCGGATACGCAACCGAGGGTAGCTCAACCAGCATTGATGGGAACAACGGCGGCAAAGTCCACGGAGATAGTACGCTCGTTCCATTGGCAGGTGGTTCTGGTGGCGCAGGCGGTAATCCTCGGAACAGTTCCTTTCCATTCACCGCATGCGGTGGCAGAGGTGGCGGCGGTGGCGGCGCTACTGCGGTCCTCGGATTGAGTATCGAACAGCTTTCCATCACTGCCAACGGTGGAGATGGATCTGGGAGCGGTTCGACCACTTCTCGACGCGGTGGCAGTGGCAGTGGCGGTGGCATCTACCTTGCCGCCCCACTCAATGTGCACCAGGTTACGATCCAAGCTCGCGGGGGCGGTCAGTCCGCACCGACGGGCAAAGGTGGCGATGGCAGGACGCGTGTTGATGCAGGAAATCTTTCAGCCCTATCCACTACCCCATCGCCCTATCGCGGTCCGACCATGGACACGCTCACCATCGCCCGCACCGATTTTGATGTAGAGGGAAGTGGCTTCCCAGGCAAACGAATTCTGCTCTTTGGCAAACCGTCGAACGGCATCTGGCAGATTCTCGACTCGACAATAGTTGGAAGTGACAGCCGCTGGCGTATTCGCGTGCGCCTTCCGTCCGGGGCAAGCACGCTGTACCTTGCAGCGGCACAGCGAGAACAACCTTCCATCACTACTCGGTATGTGGCTCGACCCGTTGGCGTCTTTTCCCATGCCTCTGGACGTATCCTCCGCATTCTTGCTGCACCGATTGAGGCACTCCCTTCACAACTCAACATGGGACGCATCTCCTGTGCCAGCGGCAGCGTTGCTCTTGATTCGCTCCAGGTGCGAAATCCAGGTGCAGTGCCGATAAGCATCACCGGCGGCGGCTTTCTCAATCCAGCCAGCGGATTTACCATTGTGCGCCCACAGCCACTGCAAGCAATACTTGCTCCACTCGGGACGATTCCTATCGTGATCGAATATCGCATTCAACCGTCGCGCTATGGCGTGCAGCGCGATACGCTCGTTATCCGTGGGGACACACCAGAGCGAGTGTTGGCACGCATTCCGGTCGAGATCACCGTTGACAGTGCTGGCGTGATCTTGACCGATACTGCCACCGTACAGGCAATCAGCTTCATTGATTTTGCCGAAGCGTGCCGCGGAATCAGCAAAGACCGCACGTTTGCGCTCCGCCTTGTCGGCAACACACCAACAACAATCACCAGCATAACAACGGGAACATCGCTTTTTAGCGTCAGCACACCATCACGCACCACGCTCGGAGTTGGCGATACCGTGCATCTTCACCTGCAAGCAACACCGCCCGACGTCGGCGATTATTTCGACACACTCACCATCGTCAGCACGGTGTGCAACCAAACACTGCAGATTCCGCTGCATGTCCGCGGTGTTGTCTCCCAAATTGTGCGTATCGGTGCTCCTGGCGGTGTTGTGGACTTTGGCAATGTTCGCGTCGGCAACAGCCGAACGCTGCGTATTGGCATTGCTAATCCGAGCAGGACCGATTCTGTGATCGTCCAACCGCCGCTGCAACCATCGGCACCTTTTTCGTGGCAGACAGTCCCGCCGGGACTTACCTTCCCACGCGCGATTGGTGCAGGAGACACACTCTGGATAGATGTCACCTTCGCTCCAACTGCGATGGGAGTTGGAAGCGATTCTCTGGTGTTTTTCACTGTTCCCTTTGGGGTCAGTTGCCCCGATACCGCTCGGTTCCTGCTCCTTGGTCAAGCGACAGTGTCGTCGGTTGTCCCAACAAAAACGATGCTTGATTTTGGCATCCTCGAATGTGGCAGGCGGCGTGATACACTTTGGCTCAAGAATACGGGCAACACGACGGCGGAGGTTTTCTTTCCGGCAACCATCAGCGGCACCGATACACAGTACTTTTCCATCGTCGAAGAACCGCCCGCAGTCGTTACACTTCGTGCGGGTGATTCTGTGCGGATCATCATCGAAGCGCGAATCTTCCCCCAAAACCCGGACGGTATCAAAACAGCAACGCTTACCGTCACTGTCCGCGATGACTCAACGCGAACACTGACAATTCCTCTCCGTGTGCAGCAGCAGGCACTCGTGCTCGAATTCACGCCGCAACCCTACGTCTTGATAGATGTACCCGTCAACTTTACCTCGCAATCACAGCCACCACTGACCGTGCGTAATCTCAGCAGCGTGCTTGCCTGTATCGCTGATGTGCGCACCACGCGGCCAGAGATCGTGCCACTGATTCGAACGATCAACATTCCGCCTTATTCAGCCAGCCGCGACCTCTACTTCAACATCACGCCAACATCGCTAACGCCGATTGACGATACCATCACGATTATTCTCTCCTGTCCCTGCACGGACACGTTCAAAATTCCAATTCGCATCATTCCGACCATCAATGGTTTGGCAATGACTCCGCGCCCTCTCGACTACGGAGCAGTTCCACCTTGCACCACGGTGCGGCGCTTGCTCACGCTCCGGAACAACGATCCAGGTAATACCGCCACCATCGAGAACGTTTCGATTGGCGGTACCGACAGCAACCTCTTCCGGATCACCGGGGCACCGTGGTCACAGCTTCCCTACAGCATCCCGCCAGGTTTTAGCATCACGCTGGAAATTGAGTTCAATCCTGCTGGGACTCGCCCCGGACCAAAGGACGCACACTTTGCCATTCGCTATGTCATCAGCGGTCGGGAAGTTGACGACACCGTCCAACTCAGCGGTGAACGAACCGTTCCCATTGATGCTGACTCGCTGCTCGACTTCGGCGAGGTCAAACAAGGAGACTCCAAAACTCTGCCTCTTCGACTTGTCAACAACTACACCCGCAGCATGACGTACACATTCGACGTCGCACAGTGGGATAATTACTTTGCCGTCACACCATCGGTGATCAACATTGACGTGACGACCAAGAACGGCACCGTGGATGTCGAGTTCAACGCACAGGACCTTGGCCAGTATTGGGATACACTCTGGGTCCGTTTTAGCAGTTTGGGGTTCAACTGCACCGATAGTATGCCGGTCCTCCTGCATGCGATTTCCCTTCCTGGGATAGGATTTTCAATCTGGCTGGACTCCTTGCAGATTCTCAATCCCCGCGACCGGGACGTTGCGCTCAACATCTACGCACAACTGGACACAAACCTGGTATTGCCGAACGTTCAGCTCCTGCTGGTACTCGATCTGCCCAATCAAATTTTCATGCCGCGTGGTGTTCGCGCACGGGGTGGGCGCATTCTTTCGTTCAACAGCCGAACGCATGATCGGCACGTAATCACGATCACTGTTGACACCTTGCTGAACGCCATCAACAACCAGCCGCAAGTTATCGCACAACTTCTCGGCGATGCAATCCTCGGTGACCGGCAGTGTGATTCAGCGTACATTGCACAGGTACGCTGGACCAATAGTGGCATCAAGCCTACCACCTGGAATAATCCCTCTTCGGGAAATGGCATGCTCTGCCTGACGCTCTGCGGTGCTGGTGGTGCACGGCTTCTGGGCTCGCAGCTTCAACTTCCCCTGCTCACGGTAGCACCCAATCCCATAAGCGACGAAGCTACCATCACCATCGCGGCGAACGAGCGCGGCACCTATGCGATCGAACTTGTCTCCCTCGATGGTGGTGCGGTGCTGGCAAAACACGCCATTGGCACATTGCAAGCTGGAATGGCTTACCAGTATGTGCTCGACATGAGCCGATACACAACAGGGGTTTATCTACTGCGGCTGTGGACGCCCAGTGGTGTCCGGACAACGCCACTGGTCCGCATACGCTAATTTTGCACTGGCATGAAAACGCTTCGACCCCAAAACTCCCTGCTTGCTGCTGCGCTCATGGCATGCACGCTTCTGCTGCAGCTGCTGAGCGCATGGCACGTTCACCATTGGCAAGCAGATCCCGTACCAGCACTCGACACAGCAGAGCACCAGCACTGTATGCTCTGCCATGTCCCTCTCGTGCTGGTAGAACCTTCCAGTGCTGAAGCGGGCATCCTACTTGAGCAAACTGTTCCCACTGTGCTCCCAACGAGCGAAGGCGAACAGTACTTACCCGTATCGCCGACATCATCACGTGCCCCGCCCTTCTGCGCTGTCGCCTAAGCTCTCGACGACATTCAGCGCAGTTCATCATTTCCACTTGCTTCCATGTTGTTACCAATTGCGGTGGCAGTTGCCAGTGCGCACATTGCACTGGCGGCTGATAGCCTTCGAAGCGTTCACCTCCACGGCATCGTGCGCGATAGCAGCAGCGGTGCACCGTTGGCAGGTGTCACGGTGGTCATCCGTGGCAGCCGAATCGTTCGGCGTAGCGCCAGTGACGGGCGTTTCGACGTTGATCATCTTGCACCCGGCACGTATGGGCTGGGATTTCGGCTTTTGGGCTACCGCGATCGGCAGCTGGATATTGCTCTTGTGCAGGATACCACCATCGAGGTATTCCTGCTGCCATTGGGCGTCCAGACCGAACCTGTTGTTGTCGAAGCTTCGCGCCCGGGCGGACACGGCACCGAACACGTCGAACAACTCGACACGCGCAAACTCGATCGTCACCGTGGACAGACGTTCGGCGAATTGATCGAGCAGGTGCCGCAGGTGTCGCTCTTACAAACAGGCGCGGCAGTTGCAAAGCCGGTCATCCGTGGCTTCCATAGCCAACGTGTCCTCATCACCAGCAACGGCATCCCGCATCAAGCACAGGAATGGGGACTCGACCATGCCCCAGCACTTGATCCCTTCCTACCGGCGAGTATTGCAATCGTCACTGGTGCAGCAAGTATCGAGGATTCGTACGCGGCTGTTGGTGGCATCGTGCGGATCGAGGAATCACAGTTGGCGTTCCATCGTCCCTGGGAGGGGAAACTCTCGCTTGTCGGTGCAAGCAACAACGGTATGGCGGCAGCTTCGGTCCTTGTGAAGGGCAGCGATGCTCTCGTCAAAAACACGGCCTACCTGCTGCAGGGCAGCGCGCACATTGCCGGCGATAGTCGCACCCCAGGCTACGTCCTCTCGAACACTGGCTCTCGTCAACTGAGTAGTCTGGTGACGATCGGCTACGATGCCGGGTCGTGGCAACACTCGGTGAGCTATTCCTTCTTCGCTACCGAACTTGGCATCTTAGCTGCCGCGCACGTAGGGAATGCTGCGGATTTGGAGCGAGCCATTGCGAACGGTTCACCGCTCGTCATCCGGCCATGGACCTATACCATCGGCAACCCACGTCAGGAGATTATGCACCAAACGCTCCACGTGACAAGCACCTATTCGGGCGATAACGGTACACTCGAAATTCGTTACGGATGGCAGCGCAACGATCGCAGCGAATACGACGCTCACAATGCACGCTACCGCGACAGCGCCGCCTTGCAGCAGGCACTCCAAAAACCCGCCATCGCGCTTTCGTTGGCAACGTATCAACTCGAGGTTCGGTATCGCCAGTCATCCTCGAATGGGAGCACAACGTTTGGAGTTCATTTCCTTCGTCAGAGCAACATCCGCAGTGGGAATGTCTATCTTGTCCCCGACTACCTCCTCTACGAAGGCGGATTGATTGGCATCCATACCCGAACGGTCGGAGCCTGGATTCTCAGTGCGGGCATCCGTAGCGATTTTCAGTGGATGCGAGCACGCCCCTACGATCGCACTCGTGGAATCCTTGAGCCAGATTCAACCATGCTCTTTGCAGGCATCGCTGCCCATTGCGGTGCAGAACGGCTTCTCGGTACCCACACACGGATACAGATCAATCTTGCAAGCCACTGGCGCCCACCCTCTGCCGTCGAGCTATATGCCAACGACCTCCACCACGGAACTGCACAGTACGAAATCGGCGACCGTCATCTCGGCGTCGAGCGCTCGGTGACACTCGATCTGCACATGCAAACAATGCTGGGTAATGTCCAACTCGATCTGTCTGGATACGCCACGTACTTCCCACGATGGATACAGCTTCTTCCGGAACCGACCCCAACAGTGACCTACCGCGGAGTCTTCCCAACGATGCGCTACACCCAGCGCCGCGCTGCATTCGTCGGTAGTGAAGCATCGTGTTCGGTTCCACTGACTACAGCAGTACGGCTTGATGCGCAGCTTGCCATCGTCCGCGGCTTCGACCCCAGCAGCAACGAGTGGCTCCCATTTCTCCCAGCAGACCGCGCACGCATTGCACTCCATGTCCACCTGGACCGCATCAGCAGCGAAACCGATTTCTACGGAGAATTTGCTCTCGGCGCAGTTCGTCGCCAAACAGCAGTCTCCAGCGCCACATTCGACTACGCTCCACCTCCGCCAGGCTATGCGACGCTCGACCTTACTATTGGGGGGACATTCCGCCTTCTTGGCACCACCATGGCTGCCACCGTCAGCGTCACCAATATCCTTGACCAGCCGTATCGCGACTACCTGAGTCGCTACCGCTATTTTGCGCTCGACCCAGGCAGAAACATCACGTTTCGATTGACGATTCCATTTGGTTTGTATCACCCACTTCGCGAAAGCTCACAATGAAATTTCCTTTTGCCATTGCCAGTGCACTTGTGCTTCTGCTTGCAGTAAGCAGTTGCGAAAAACATTCCACGGACCACGGCGATGAGCACATGGTCCCAGCAATCTTCCGATTGCTCCTTGTCAGCCAAACAGATACCGCCACAGCAACCTGGTCCGACCTTGATGGTCCCGGAGGCAATCAGCCACAGACGACAACACTACAGCTCCGCCCAGGGACCTATCAAGGGAGGCTGGAAATCTTCACCGCCGACGGCGACACACTCACGACTGTGATCAGACAGCAAGGCACCGAGCATCAACTGTTCTACACACCAAGCTCCACACTTGCAAACATCGTCACGATAACCATCGCCGACCGTGACGCACGAGGAATGCCGTTGGGGCTGGAGACCTCCTGGGAAATAAAGCAGGTCCAAGCGCCAATCAGCAGTAGTATTCGCATCCAACTCTACCACTACGAGCCAAACACGAAGGATGGGCAAAGTCCATCTACCGAAACCGATGCGGATATTTCCGTGCCCGTCAAAGTAGTGGTTCCCTAAACGAACACGTTGCGGAAAGCCTCCTCGGGCGGTGGGTAGGGTTGTTCAAGTGCTCGGTCAATGGCTGCCGTCATCTGGCGTGCAGTCTCAGCATGGAGCTGTTCGAGCGCATCGCTGGTGACCACACCACGCTCGAGGAGGAACGCTTCGTAGCGACGGAGAGGGTCGCGCTTATCCCAGTAGGCAAGCAGTTCTCTGGGCACGTAACGGAAGTCGTCGTGCTCGGCATGCCCACGCATGCGCATCGTCACCGTCTCGATGAGTGCCGGGCCGTTACCTTGCCGTGCCTGTTCGACGTACTGCCGCACGGTGTCAAAGACCAATTCCACGTCGGTACCATCAATGGTCACACCGGGACAGCCGTATCCAATAGCACGGTCACTGAGTTGACGGCATGCATATTCGAGTTCGCGCGGGGTAGAGTACGCATACTGATTGTTTTCGATGATGACAATCAGCGGTAGCTTCTGCACAGCAGCAAAGTTCATCGCCTCATGGAATTCACCCACGTTCGATCCTCCATCGCCGATGGTGGTCAGAACGACGATTTCTTGATTTCGCATCCGTGCCGCCAGTGCGTAACCAGCAGCAACGGGCATCATCGCCGCAAGGTGCGAGATGTTGCCATAAATGCGCAAAGTAGGATCGGCGTAGTGTCCAGTGCCATCGGTCCCGCGCATCTGGCTCCCTTGCCGGGCCAGAAAATTCAGCATAAGTTGGTCGAGCGGCGCACCAAACACAAAGTGCATCCCGATATCGCGATGCATGGGAAAAATCACATCCCGCGTACGGTCCAACGCGTAGCTTGCACCGACAGCAGTCGCTTCGTTGCCGATTTGTGCATAGACACCACCAAAGGCTCGTCCCTGCCGGTAGAGCCGGATCATGGCGTTATCAAACTCACGTGCAGCGATCATGTATCCGAGCAGTGCCAGACGGTCGTCGTCGCTGAGCTGTTCGGATACGTGCAACGGTGGAACAGGCTCGTCGAGGTTGTAGGTGGTCATTACCGCTGGGTGGGTGGTTTGACGTGGTAACCAAATGCACGAAGGTAGGTCGGATCGTTGCGCCAATGCTCGCGAACTTTCACGTAGAGGTCCAGATACACCGGCACGCCCAGATGTGCTTCGATTCGCTTACGGGCATCCTCGCCAATTCGTTTGATCATCGAACCACTTCTGCCAATGAGGATTTTCTTCTGCGAGTGTCGCTCGACGATGAGTTCGGCAGCAATGTACCAGGGACCATCGGAACGTTCGGTAACATCGGTGACAACGACCTCGACCGAATACGGTATTTCTTGCTGGCAGTGCCGATAGACTTGTTCGCGGATGTACTCGGCGATGAAGAAGCGCTCCTGCTGCGAGGAAAGTTGCTCGGGATCGTAGAGAAACTCGCTCTCCGGCAAGTGTTCAATGAGAACGGCAAGAAGCTCATCGAGGAATTTTCGCTTCAGCGCCGAGACAGCAACACTGGAACTAAACATTCCGCTTGCCATCATCCGCTCGACTATCGGTAGGACGGACGCTTTTTCTTCGACGGCGTCCATTTTCGTGAGCACCAAGATCGTTGGCTTGCCGCTGGCACGGACGTCTTCCATGATTGGTTCCGCACAGAGTGCGTCCGCCTCGTCCATGCCACCGGTTGCATCGAGCAGCACGAGCAAAACATCCGCATCAGCGATAGCTTGCCTGATCACGGTCAGCATTTGTTGGTGCAGTTCAAACTTGGGATGGTGTACAATGCCAGGAGTATCGAGGAACACCATCTGCGCATCACCGCGGGTGAGGATGCCGACAACAGATCGGCGGGTAGTCTCTGGCTTTGGCGAAACGATGGAAAGCGGCTCTCCGATGAGGGCATTTAGGAGCGTGGATTTACCGGCATTGGGCTTTCCAAGAATGGCAACGAACCCTGCGCGTTTCATCGTTGCAGCGATGCAAGGTGGTCAACAATACGCTCAGCGGCTCTGCCATCGCCATACGGGTTATGTGCTTGCGCCATGGTGCGGTATGCGTCGTGATCGTGAAGCAGTTGAAGGGTTGCCCCGACGATACGTTCAACGTCGGTGCCCACAAGACGTGCTGTTCCTGCCTCGATTGCTTCCGGACGCTCGGTAACATCCCGCATCACCAGCACAGGTTTCCCAAGTGATGGCGCTTCCTCCTGGATACCACCAGAATCGGTGATGATTATGTGGGCGGCTTGCATCAAGTACGCAAACTCACGGTATGGAAGCGGCTCGAGCAACCGAATGTTTGGATACGATGCTAACATGCGCTCAACCGGACCCCGGACGTTTGGATTCAAGTGCACCGGGTACACCAAGAGCACTTCGGGCTCTTCCTGGGCAATCTGCGCCAGAGCTGTGCAGATTCGTTCGAAGCCATCGCCAAAATTTTCACGCCGATGGCCAGTAACCAAAATGATGGGACGCTCTCCGCATTCGCAGTATTCGACAAGGTCCGCCGGCAACGCCAACATGCCCCGCCGTTGCTCCCGATCGAGTTTGGCAAGTGTACCGACGATCCAGCCGAGAGCATCAATGGCAGTATTTCCGGTCACCAGAATGCGATCACTGGGAATACCTTCGCGCAGAAGGTTTTCTTGTGCGCGCGTTGTCGGTGCATAGTGCCAATCGGCAAGGTGGGCTGTGAGCATACGGTTGATTTCTTCCGGAAACGGTGCATACTTTTGGTGAGTGCGCAGCCCTGCTTCGACGTGGGCGATCGGAATGCGCTCGTAGAATGCAGCCAGTGCAGCCGCGAACGTGGTTGTCGTGTCCCCTTGGACGATGACCATATCGGGGCGATGGTGTCGAAATTCCTGACCAAGCCCGGCAATGCTCCGTGTGGTGATGTCGTAGAGACTTTGTCCCGGCTGCATAATCGCAAGATTTGCATCCGGCTTGATCTGGAACACATCGAGCACTTGCTCGAGCATGTGGTTGTGCTGACCGGTCACAGTCACCCGAAGTGCACACCATTCGGCAACGTGCAGCCGATGGATGATCGGTGCCAGCTTGATCGCTTCGGGTCTTGTTCCAAAAACAACGGTGATCTTCACGCGCCAGCAGGATGGGCAATTGCACTTTTGCAGTTGTCTCGGGCGCAAAGATAGCCGCCATTGCTCACCAACAATCCTGGACAACCAACAGTGAACACGCTTCGGCGGTACCAGCTCCGCATTCTTCCACCGGCAATCCTTGTGCGGAAAGCCTTGCACCGACTTTCGGCACCACTGGTGCACCGATGGCGCAGCCGCAATGCCTTTCGCAGGCAACCCTACTCGACGGTGTTGGACTTACCGTGGGATGCATCGCACACAATAGCGCGTCACCTGACGCAATCAGTGCTGACCGACAACGCAACAGATGAGCGTGCGGCAATAGCTGCACACTGCGTGGAAGATCGGCTCCCGGTACTTGGTTGTGGCTGGATGCATCCGTGGCATGGTGTGGAGGTCCCCGGTTTCGAGGAATATTGTTACCACTACGACGGGATTCGTGCAGGCATGATCGAGCGGGGACAGTGGCTCTGCCAGCTTCTCCCTTCGTGTGCGGTGCCACGCGCCCAGTGGCTATGGAATTCCATCGAACGCTTGCATCACCGCCCGTTCGATTGGCAGCGGGATTTCAGGAGTGGGTACCGCTGGTCCGAGGCGTCGTGGCACCAAACAATCGCACTGGACGAAGTCGCCGGTGCAGACCCCAAAGTACCGTGGGAGTTGGGTCGCTTGCAACTACTTCCCCTGCTGGCGATGGAAGCTGCTGGTACGCATGATGTACCGTATCAGACACGACTCATCGAGCAGATCGAGACGCTCTTGCTCGACTTTGCTGCCCAGAACCCACCGGGTTTCGGCATCCAGTGGCGGTCGAGTATGGACGTCGCAATCCGACTTGCCAACATCCTCGTCACGCTCGACCTTGCCGCCGATCGTGGTATGCGCCGTTCAACAATCGAGGCAATGACGCTCTATGCCTACGACCACGCGCGTTTTGTCGCTGCAAACCTGGAGTGGTCCGAGGGGATGCGTGCCAATCATTACCTCGCGTGTGTTGCTGGGCTGGCCGTCGCAGCATCCTACTTCCCCGACTGCCGATGGACACAGGCGCTGCGCCGGTGGTGTGCCCAGCAACTGATTCGGGAAACATTTTACCAGTTTCTGCCAGACGGTGGAAATTTCGAAGCATCCTTGGCCTATCACCGCTTGAGCGCGGAGATGCTTGCGTGGGCATACTGGTACTTGAGTCGCTTCGATCAAACACGCGCGATGCTCGAATCAACGCCCGGTATGCGCCAGCGGCTCGAGCACATCCTCCAATTCACGCTCGAAACCACCTGGAGCACTTTCGTTGCGCCCCAGATTGGCGACAATGACAGCGGACGTTTTCTCTGGCTTATCCCAACATGCGAATCGTGGATTCCACCTCATCGTTGGTACGGGATTGAGCGACCCTACTGCGCACAGCGAAGTCACGAGGAGACCTACCGCGTCCTCGAGGCTGCAGTGAATGCAGATTCATTACCGGTAACGCGAGAACATCGAGAGCAACCAGCGAGATCACCGTGTTTTGTCGCACCAGACTTCGGTGTTGCAGTTGTTCGAGCCGGTCCGGCGGAGGTTTTGCTCCGTGCTGGCTCGATCGGTCAGTACGGAAAAGGCGGACACGCACACAACGATCAGCTCTCGATAACGTTAGCACTCGATGGATCCGAGGTGCTCGTTGATCCAGGCACCTACGTGTATTTACCCTCACCTGCACTCCGCAATCGCTTTCGTTCAACGCAGATGCACAACACACTCGCCGTCGAAGGAATGGAGCAAAACGACTGGGCAAGTGGCAGGGGTGAAGCGCTCTTCTGGCTAACCAGTAACCGAGCCGATGCACGCATTCTCGTAGCGGAACCGACAGACCTCGTTGCCGAACATCGTGCATACGGCGTTCCATGCCGACGTCGCGTTCATCTCAGCGAGCACCGACTCCTCGTGCAGGATTGGTGCCCTGCACGGCTGGCGCACGTAGCATTCCATTTCCATCCGTCCGTTGAGCTTCGGCACGAGCGAGAAGCAATCGTTGCCGTCCACACTCACTGGGTTCTCCACTGCTTCTGGCAGGATGCAGCGATCGACGTTAGCCAGACACTCTACAGTCACTCCTATGGCATCTGTTGCAGCACACCCGTGCTCCGATTTCGACCGCAGGGGACAGCATTGGTGATTGAATTCCGCTGGGAGCGGCGCTCGTAAGTTTGCAGCGGCATTTATCACCCTACCACATCCATGCAATTCCGAAAGCACGTACCGTTGCTCTCATGGACCGCAGGCGACAAAGTGCTGTTTTTCGGCTATGGCATCGTTACGTGGCTCCAGATTCGCGCGCTGGCACCCGAAGAGTACGGCTTAGCAGCGCAACTACTCACGCTGCAGGCATGGATTGCAATTGTTGCTGAGGGTTCGTTGCTCCAAAGCGTGATTCAATACGGTCAAGACACCACCGAACGCGGCCGCGTAAATTTTCTGGCGTTTGTGCTCCACGGCTGCTTTACACTGGGGATAGCAACGACAATTGCGCTGGGTGGGAACGTCCTTGCGCGGTTGTTCGACGAGCCGCGTTTTGGTAATGTGGCAGCGGTGCTTCCACTCTACTGCGCGCTTGGCATCCCACGTTCCTATGCGCTGAAGCTCCTCCAGCGAGAATTGCGCGCGCGGGATGTTTTCTTGACCAACGCTGCGTGGCTGGGAAGCTGCACCGCGCTCACGATTGTGATGCTCTGGCGTGGGACACTCGATCGCTTCGAGGATATGGCGCTGATAGCATGCGGTGGTATGGCTATCGGTTCAGCAGTAGGGTTGATTCTGGCTGCTGATTTGATCCGCTGGTCACTCCAAGGATCGCTCCGTCTGGGCGCGGTGCTTCGCTTTAGTCTTCCCCAAGCGGTGATGATGGCGCTTGCTACAAGCGTCCGCCAACTCGATCTTTTTCTGGTGCAGCTGTTCTTTTCCACCCGTGCTGCTGGGATGTACAACGCAGCTAAGATGCTCTACCGTGTCTTCGAGACCGGTGCCGATGCAGCCAGTTGGCTGATGTATCCAACAGCTGTTCGACTTCTCCACCAGGAGCGTCTCGATGAACTCCGCGCCGTGATCGGCAAGGCGCTGGTTGTGCAGATGGCAATTGCTATTGGCTGCGTGGGCATACTTGAGCTTGGTGGCTCGGCTATAGTGGTAAGCTTTTTGGGAACTCGCTATGCCGAAACCAGCGCAATGTTCAACGTCATGGCAATTGGGGCGTTGTTCCTTCCGTTTGCAATGCTCCAGTCGGTGCATTTAGCCCTGCATCGGGTTGATCGCTTGCTTGCGATCACCGCCATTGGTGTTGGCGCAGCACTGGGAGCATATCTGGCCAGCGGCATCGCAGGTGCGCTCTGGCTCATCGGGAGTGGTGTTGTCGTCTACGCAGCAGTAACAGCACTGTTGTTCTGGTTCACATTGCACAGCGACGGAATCATTCGATCGCGAGACGTTCGGCATGTACTGCTGGATCTTCGCAACGACCTGGGCGCAGTGATGCGCCAGCGTCTACGTATCACCCCACGATCGGAGTAACGCACGATGATTGCAGTATGGTTTGCTTGGCAGCTTGGGAAGCAGTATCTCTGGCGCTCCTTCCAAATTGCATTGATGGCAGCAACCATGATCGTTGCTGCGCTTGCTGCCTATGCGTGGCTTGACCATGAGCAGCGAAATCTCGATGCAGAAAAACGTCGGCTCAGCGTTGCCTTAGTGATCTACCCCACCGAGGGCTCAAGCGGTGCTGGTGAATTGGCCAGCGATCTACGTGCCTTGGCACCGGAGTTGGTTGCACGTGTTGAGGTCGACAGCGATTCTGTCCTTGCCGAACGCTTGCAATCGCGCTATGGCATGGCGATAGGCGATATCGCTCAAGACAGTCTTCTACCGACCGTCCTCCGGGTGTATTTCCATCCGGAGCAGCTCAGTCAAGCATCATTTACGGCGTTCATTGAGCAATGCAATGCGATCACCGAAGTTGGCACTATGCAGTACCCACTGGCTACGGTCACGCGTATTTTCCAACGGCAGCAGGAGCTGTGGTGGACTCAGGCAGCCCTGGCAAGTGGTTGGCTGGTGCTGGGCATTTTCGTTTGGTGGCTTCACCTCCGCGTGACGCTTCCCTTGGATGCTCGAAGCAATCGAACGTTGGAGCTTCTCGGCGCACCAGCTGGAATGGCCCGGCGCGTCCGGATGGTGTATGCTGGAACTGCATCCGTGCTCGGTATTGCTGTAGCAACTGCGATCGTCATCGCAGTGAGCGTTCTCCTTCCACACAGCCTGCGGCACGGGCTGGGATTCTACGGAGTAGGAAGTGCCATCGCAATAGCAACGCTGGCGATAGTCCTGGCAATCAGCCTAGTCTCGAAGCCAAGCTAAAGCCCCATGCAGCCCCGTGGGTCGGGTTAGCGCTTTTGTCCTTGGCTTTGCTGGGGAGATGCCGAAGCATAGAGCGCCTGCTTGACTGCCTGGAAACGCTCAGCAGCAGAGCCGGGAATACTGGCACGCTGGAACAGTGTCAGGAAATTATTGGCCGTCAGTAGGTTCATTTCAATCGTCACGGGGTCGGACTCCGTCTTTTTTGCCTTCTGTGCCTCCTGTGCTGCCTTGACAAGCACGTTCTTGACGTCAAGGAATGCTTCGACCTCGTTGCCCTTGATCTCCACCGTGTTGAGAACGTTGATGGCAAAGAGCACGTCCCCGAGCGTCATCGTCGGCTTGAGGATGGTGTTTTGTGGTGAAGGTTGCTCTGTCGTCAGTGTTGTCTGTTGCTGTTGTTGCTGCGCAATGGAAACAGAGGTCAGCACCGTCGCCAGTACGACACTTGCAAGAATTGCACGAAACAGTTGCATCGAACCAAATACAAGTGGTGAAACAAATGCTTCCCCAATCGGGGAAAAATTACTCGCCAAGGAACGAATCCAGCAACAGTGTACACGAAAGGCGATGCACCAGTGCTGGAGCACTCAAGGTGGTCATCGTGTAATCGAGCGTCACAGTGCGCAGCACCACGCCCGCTCCGATACCAAAACCGGTCAAGAACGACGCCGTCGCTGACGATTGTGTCGAGCGAATACCGTTGTCGTATCCCAACCGTAACTGAACGCTTTTGCCGATCGAGAGCTCGCCGCCGAGTGCGAAATTGCGCAACCGCTCACCGAGTGATTGCCCTTGTTCTGCCAACCGCGTCAAGCTGACGTTGACCAGCAGTGGCAACCCGCGCAAGCGATGGCTGACCCCCAGCCGGACATCGGTCGGCAATGTGGCGTTCTCGCCATTGGTCGTAGCAAGGTTGACGCCGACATACCGCACCGACAACCCGATCGCGGTCCGAATGCGTGGCAGATCGTAGAACAGTCCGCCACTGACCTGGAGTGCACTGGCGGCGCGACGGTCAATCGTTGTCTGCACGTAGCCGAGCGTCACACCGTAGTAGGCATTGGAATCAATCGCATTGGCATAGGACAGATTGAGCGCAACCTGTGAGGCACCGAACGTCCCAATGGCATTGCCTACGGCATCAGTTCGAGTGAAAGAGCCAAAGCTGGTGAACGCAACGCTGGTACCCCAGGCTCCACTCCCAATGCGCCCGACGTATGCAGCCACCCCCGAATTGATGTCGAGCACATGCTTGGTTACCGTCAGCGAAAGTGCATGCTCGGGCACCGTTGGTAGTGTTGCAGGATTGTAGAGCTGGGCGGAGGCATCTCCACTAATGGCGACAAATGCACCCGCAAGTCCTGCTGCTCGCGCACTCTCGGTGGAACGCAGAAAATCGAACGGCGAAAGGGTCTGCGCTCCAAGTGTGCACGTGGCCACCAGGCATACCATACCAACCCAACCAAACACGCTCATTGTATCGTTTGCTGCAATCGTTCGAAGAACCATCGCGGCGGCCGGACCGCGCGCCGATCACTACGACGGACAAAACTATGGATTGTGTACCCATCGGCAATCAGCACAGTATCCCGTAGAATCCGATACTCGAGCCGTAACGTTGCAGCATACTGCACGCGGTAAGTCGTTTCAATCGTCAGCAGATCGTCGTAGAATGCCGGTTGGCGGTAGTTCACATGCGCTTCGAGCACCGGAAGCAGAAAACCCTCCGCTTCCAACTCAACATACGGCACACCAGCATGCCGCAGCAGCTCCGTCCGACCAATCTCGAAGAGTCGGAGATAGTGACCGTTGTACATGTACTCCATGCGATCGGTATCGGCGTAGCGGACGCGGTAGGGATGCTCATTCCGAAGCATGGGTGCGTCGGTAGTACCGCTCATCGGGGCCTACGGTCGAATCGAACGTTCAATGAGGACAAACAGATCAAGCAGGCGCTCCAAATCCTCGATTGAGTAAAAGTCAATTTCAATCGTGCCAGAGCCAACCGACGACTTTGTTTTGACGCGAACATTGGTGGCGAAAATGGCGCGGAGCTGGCGCTCGATTTCACCAAGGGTGGATTGCACCTCTGCCGATTCGGCTGCCACGGTTGGTTTCTTGACAACTTGCTTGCCGTTGTCATACCGAATTTTTCCGAGCTCCACGTCCCGCACCAGTGCTTCCGTTGCGCGGACCGAGAGATCCTTGGCGATGATGTCGGCAAGAACTCGTTCTTGCAGAGAGCGATCTCCAAGCGCAAGCAACGCGCGTGCGTGGCCCATCGTGATCTTCTTTGTTCGGAGAGCATCCTGCACTGGTTCGCTCAGCTTGAGCAAGCGCAGAAAGTTGGTTACGGTCGAACGATCCTTCCCCACTTTGGCAGCAACTTCTTCTTGGGTCAGGTGGCACTCCTCGATGAGCCGTTGGTAGCCAAGCGCAACTTCGATGGGATTGAGATTTTCCCGCTGAACATTCTCGATGAGCGCCAGCTCGAGCATATCGGTATCACGCTCGACGTCGAGAATGTAAGCCGGGATCATGGTCAACCCTGCTTCGATTGAAGCACGGACCCGGCGTTCGCCGGCGATGAGTTCGTATCCATCATCAACGCGACGCACCGTAATCGGTTGGATGACGCCTTTTTCTTTGATGCTGCGCGTGAGTTCTTCCAGCGCACCGGCATCGAAATCCTGGCGCGGTTGATAGCGATTCGGGCGCACTTTGGTGATCTCGATCAGCGCCGTTGCTCCCGTGACCGTGCCATCGTCCACAATGAGTGCACCCGGATTCTCGATCGGAGGCAGTTCACGCGGGATGAGCGCCCCTAAACCCTTCCCCAGACCAATCGGTTTGCTCTTTTTCATGGCAGATGATTGCTCGATCATTGTTGGACGTGTGCAGCATAGTGGGACGAATGGTGGAGCTGTGGATTTCGCTCCATGATTTCACGAGCAAGGTCGAGGTAGTTCCGCGCTCCAAGGCTAAGCGCATCGTAGAGCAGCACCGGTTTACCATGGCTTGGCGCTTCCGATAGGCGCACGTTACGGCTGATGACCGTTGTGCAGGCTTTCTCTTGGAAGTGCTTCCGCACTTCTTCGACCACTTGGTTCGACAGACGAAGGCGACTGTCGTACATCGTCAGCAACACCCCTTCGATGTCAAGTTGTGGGTTCAAATGCCGACGCACGATCGAGATGGTATGGAGCAGTTGCCCCAGTCCCTCGAGTGCGTAGTACTCACACTGCACAGGAATCAAGACCGAATCGGCTGCGGTGAGTGCGTTGAGTGTCAGCAAACCCAGCGATGGCGGGCAATCAATCAGGATGTAGGTGTACTTGCGGCGCACTTGTTCGAGCGCGTTCCGAAGAATGTTCTCGCGTCGGGGAAAGTCCACTAACTCGATTTCTGCACCGACCAGGTTGATATGCGAAGGCACCAGCTCTAAAAAAGGCATCGCAGTCGGTAGCACAACCTCGCTGATAGTTGCGTTTCCCACGAGCACGTCGTAAATCGTGCGATCCAGTTGGCGGGTGTCAATTCCTAACCCGTTCGATGCGTTTGCTTGTGGATCAATGTCAATGAGCAACGTCGGTTGCTCTGCTGCCGCAAGCGATGCGGCAAGGTTGACGGCAGTGGTGGTTTTTCCCACCCCACCTTTTTGATTGGCAATCGTCACAACTTTACCCATCACTACCTCCATGTCCATGTTCAACCGGTAGTGCATGAAGCCGAAACAGTGTCCATGCAGCCAAAATGATCGAGTGTTGGATTTGTCCAGTGGCAATATGGCGGTCAACGTCTTCGGGTGACATCTCGACAACTTCGAGCACCTCATGCGCATCCCACTGCGGCGCGGCAAGCAATTGACAGCCGTACCAAACGTAGGACAAACACCGAGTGCTCATGAATGCTGGATTGGGCCGTTGGATTCCCAGCAGGTGGAGTGTGCTCGGACTGCCGCAGTAGCCGGTTTCTTCTTGGCATTCACGCATGGCTGCGGCGGCGGGATCTTCAGCCTCAGCGGCAACACCTCCAGGAAATTCCAGCGTCACCTGGTCAATACCATGGCGATATTGCCGCACCATGACGACTGTGCCTGCTGTCGTGATGGGAATGACATTGACCCAAACCGGTGTATGCAGCACCAAGAACTCCGCCGTATCGCCATTGATGGGATGCTGCCGCTTGATCCATTCCGCATCGAAGAGCCGAAAGTTTCCGATACTCCGCCGCTGGAGCGTCTTCCACTGGAGAGCTGGGAATGAATGTTCGACAGCCGGAGAGTTCATCACGGTGTTTGCATCAGCGTTGGGCAGTTCAAATTTACAGCGTCGCTTGCACCGCTTCCAAATGCAGCTGCGGCGTGGGGAAAAAATGTCGAAAACCCTGTGCACAACTGGTGAATCTCCACGGCTCGACGGTGGGCGGAAACTGCAGCAGAGTCGGGGTCAAAAAATCGGAGCAGTGCTTCCTGGTTACGGCTGATGCCAATGCGAGGCGAAACAGCGACCTGGCAAATCTGCTGCAGATGCGGCACAATCCACACACCGTCCCTTGTGCAGGGGCGATTGTTGTCGTCGAGGTCGAACCCAAAGGCACTCGCAAGATTGGCTGGTCCGGAAAGCAAACCTTCTTGCCGAGCGGAACGGCCTCGCCGAGCCTGCATGTGCGTAATGCCGGCCAGTGGTTCTGCAGCACGCAGCAATACGGCCGCTCCTTCTCCGGCAAGTCCTGTTACGATATTGACGCAACGGTGCACACCGTAGATGCGGTACACGTACAGGCAACCACCTGCTTCAAACATGGCGCGGTTCCGATGCGTCTGCCCACGCCACGAATGGCTTGCAGGATCGTTGGGTAGATACGCTTCCGTCTCGACAATCCGTGCTGCGAGGATACTGCTGTCGGACTCGTGTCGGCGGACAAGCACACATCCAACAAGCGCTCGAGCAATGGCGATGGTATCTCCGGCATACCAGGCCGCTGGGATTGCCATTGCATCGAGTTCTTCATCCGAGGCCGAGAAAAGGCGTTCCACCGGTAGTGGAGGCTGCGTAACTTGCATGCTGTCTTTCGAAACGATCAACGTGATCCGGCGCGCAATACTACGAACGACACTGTGGCTGAGCATTGCAGACGCACTCACGCTGCTCGCATTTGCAGCCGTCTCGATCGTTATCGCGCGTCGGCTTGGTGCAGAGCAGCTCGGCGCATACTCGCTTGCAACAACACTCGGTGGAATCGTTCAGATCGTTGCCGATGCTGGATACAGCATTTGGCTTCCGCGTGCAGTCGCGCAGAACCCGTCGCAGTTGAGCATTGTACTGGCAAGCGCAATTGCGACGAAGGTGCTGTTGTGGTTTGCAGCATTTCCGGTAGCGCTGGTCATCGCCGTAACACAGAGCGATACGGCTGCGGTGTTGACCTGGTTGGTTGCTGTGGATGTGCTGGCAAGCTGCATCAGCTTCTCCGTTCTGGCTGCACTGCGCGGCATCGAGTGGTACATCGGGCCCAGTCTGCTGAGCAGCACCTACAGCATAGTTGCAGCTGCGGGAATGGTTATTGCGATCGTTACTGGTGCACCGCTGTGGTGCGCTGTCGGTGTGATGGTGGCTGCTGGATTTGCGCGATCAGTTCACTTAGTAGCGCTGCTCCACCGCAGAACTCGTCAGCACCTGACGATTGCACATCTGTGGACGCATGCTCATCCGGCGACGATTGTCAATCAGCTTCGCGCGCAATGGCAACTGTGGACGGTCAATGTCTTCAGCACTATCCTCCACCGCGGGCCGCTGGTTGTGCTCGGCATGCGAGGTCTGCCCAGCGAGCTTGGCTACTATGCTGCAGCATTCCGCATCTACAGTGCGTTGCGGATCATTCCTGGATCGCTGTTCAATGCAGTGTTGCCCCAGCTTTCGTCACGGCAGCACGATGCTCGTCTGCGAACTGGGATTCTTTCGGTTGGATTCGCCGTTAGCTTGATCGTTGCCGGCATGCTGTGGCTCAGTAGCACGCCACTGATTCGAGCCACATTCGGATTCGAACAAGCGATTCGTCCGCTGGAACTGATGGCAATCGCATTTGCTGGACTGTCGCTGAAAACAACAGTCGAAGCGGTCCTGATTGGCAGACGTCACGATCGCCTCGTTGCAGTAAGCGTGATGGTGGTTGCAGCGTGCACCATAGCAGTATCTTGGATCGTTCCGCCTTTGGCATCTTCCTTTGCGATTGTTTGTGTCGGTAGCGAATGGTGTCTATTCGTTCTCTTGTTTGGTTGGCTTCTACGCAAGCGATCACTTGCGTTGTAGGCGCATGCTTCCTTGGTGGATGTGCTGTCGTGTTACCACCATCGGGTGGTCCTGAGGATCGCACACCGCCGCAAGTCGAAGAATGCAGCCTTCCACCGAATGCAACACAGGTTGAGCGCCAGCTCACCATTGAGGTCAGTTTCTCCGAGTACGTCGAGCGCTCGGATGTTGAGCAAAGTATCCTGGTGACGCCAAGTGCACCGCACACACTCGATTGGAGCGGACGCACTCTCACGATACGGTTGGACAGTCTTCAACTCTCGACAACCTATCGGCTGAGCATCAGCGCGGGCTACCGTGATCTTCGCGGCAATCGAGCACCAAACCCTTTTTTGCTGCTATTTACCACGGGCGAGCGACTCGATAGCTGCACACTTGGCGGCTCCCTCACCGCACCACAAGGAAGCAGACTCTTTGCGCTGCTGATACCAACTGATACGACCTCACCCGTCCGCTACCTTGTGCCGGTCGCTGCCGATGGACGCTTTACTGCCGCAGGGCTGCCGTGCATACAATTCACGGTCGCTGCATTTGCCGATGCCAACAGCAACCACACCCCCGATGCTGGGGAAGACTGTGCTGTCGCTCATCATGCAGTTCAAGCACGCCTTGATCCCTTGGAAGAGGTCCGGCTTTGGCTCCGCAAACCACCAACAGCCACACCGCTCGAAATCATCAGTGCCAGAGCAGTATCGAACCGTCGCATACGTGTGCTACTATCACGTGCACCCACCAGCGCCAGCCCATCGCAGTGGCAGCTCGTGGATCGCTCCGAGACGCGCACTGTTGCACTGCGCGCAGCATTCGGTGCGGAACAATTGGAACTCATTACAGCCGATTTGCTGCAACCTGGGCATCAATACGTGCTTTTACCCATCGCACCGATCCGCGACTCTCTGGGCAACACGCTCCCCGATACAGCAGCCATTGCAATCGAAGGAGTCAGCACCAACGATAGCGTTGCTCTCCACATTGCCGACGTTTTTCCGCCACACGACACAACCCGCAATGAGTCGCTCCGCCCGCTATTCCGCATCCGGTGGAGTGATGCCATCGCAGCAGCACCAGTCGTCCAATTGATTGAGCCAAGCAGCGGTAGCGCTCTTCGGCTCGATGTTGTGCGGCTCGACGATGCAACGATTCTGGCTCAGCCGCTGGACTCACTTCGTCCCACGACGCTCTACCAGTGGCGTCTCCGGCTCGATAGTATTCGATCCTGGAGTGGCGCTCCCAGTACTGACACAGGCATGCTCGTGCGCACCATTATCACGCTCGACACGCGCAACGGCGGAAGTATCAGTGGTGTGGTCGAGGATTCATGTTGCCAATGCCGAAATCGTCATGTCCTCGTACGCTCACCGCGTGGCGATGTGCTGGGCACGGTCGCAGCAGATTCCAGCGGGCGTTTTTTCATTTCGTACCTGCCCGAAGGGAACTACGAACTGGATGCATTCTGTGACGACAATGGTAACAGACGCTACGATGCAGGCAGCATTGATCCCCTGCGTCCCGGGGAGCGCTTGGCTGAGGAGCCAGTGCCGGTTGCCGTCAAAGCACGTTGGCAGAACACAGGTATCATTCTTCGGCTGCAGCAGTGATTTTCGTTGATCGAACAATTCCATTGCTTGCACAACTGCTTTCCTCCGCGGGGCCGGTCGAGCTATTCGATCATCACCAGGTGGATGCAACGATGTTAGCACGAGCTGGGTGCACGGCGCTCTTTTTCCGTTCGACCCTGCGCGTCACACCTGCCTTGCTCGAGGGAACAGCAGTTACCTTTCTTGGCTCGGTTACCAGCGGCAGCGATCACATAGCGCCAGAGATTCTCGCCAATCCTCAGTGGACGGTTGCGCTTGCCAGTGGTGCCAATGCAAACGCTGTTGCAGAGTATGTTCTGACAAGCGTGCTGCTGTGGTGTTGGCACAACCACGTTGACCCGGCAGACCTGACAGTAGGCATCATCGGTTTTGGGAACATTGGTCGAAGGGTTGCATGGTACATGCACGCGCTTGGCTTGCGGGTAGTGGTCAATGATCCGCCGTTGGTTGAATCTGGTTTTGCGTTTCCTCCCCAGGTGCACGTCGAACCCCTCGATGAGCTGCTCGGCACATGCACTGTTATCACCAACCACGTTCCACTGACAACAACGGGACAGTATCCGACACGGGGTCTTCTTTGCACACAACAGCTCCGCCGCTGTCCAGCTCGATTGATCGTGCATACCTCGCGTGGCGGCATTATTGTCGAACGAGCCTTGCACGATGCTGTGCGCCGTGGTATTGCCGTCGCTGTTGATGTTTGGGAACGTGAGCCGAACATCTCACCGATGCTGGCGACACGTGCACTGCTGGCAACACCCCACATCGCCGGACATTCTGCCAATGCCAAGACATCGGCAGCAATCAGTATTGCTCGACAGTACGCTCTGTGGCGACAAATCAGACTTGAACTCCCCTCGGTTGCTATTCCACGACGCGAACTGTTCCGAGCCGATCTTGCCCCGTCGCTTGTACTCAAGCGCTTATTGGAGGCACGCTGCTTCGACCGGGACACCGACTTTCTGCGGCGCATGGCACACCGCCCACCGAAGCAGCGTTGTGCCGCTATTGAGCATTTTCGCGCGACCTATCCACCGCGATACGAAGTATTCCGCACACCATACGACCAGGAATAATGGCGCGATTCGACGTTGAACTGACCGCTCTCGACGGCATTGTTGTCCTCCGTCCAACCATCTTCCGCGACGCACGTGGTTATTTCCTCGAAAGCTACAACAAGCGTGAATTCGAGCGGATCGGTTTGCCTACCGAATTTGTCCAAGACAACCTGTCGCAGTCACAGCGTGGGGTTATTCGCGGGTTGCATTTCCAATGGGACCCACCCCTTGGAAAGTTGCTCCGGGTTATCGTGGGACGGATTCAACTCGTCGAGCTCGATATTCGTCCGGGCTCACCATACTTGGGCAACCACCTGACGCTCGAGCTTTCCGATGACAACCATCGCACCGTGTGGATTCCTCCTGGCTTTGCCAACGGATTTTTAGTGCTCAGCCAGACAGCAATCGTGCAGTACAAGTGCAGTGCGTTCTACAATCCACAAGCGGAAGGCTCGATTCGCTGGAACGATCCAGTGCTTGGGATCCCCTGGCAACTGGATGGGGAGCCGATCGTCAGCGATAAAGACGCCAACGGTATGACGCTCTCGGAGTGGTTAGCGCATCCGGCAGCAAACCATTTTGCGTACCACCATCACCAAACCTGACATGCCCACGCCCTACACACGCTCCCTCCGCCGACAATCGCGACGCAATCGGCGACAACTTCTCTGGAGCATCCTTGCCCTGCTGATCGGGTATGCAATCGTTTGGTTCAACAATCACCATCAGGCAACACCTGCCGGGCAATCCGTTCGCGACAGCATTGCCTCAGCGGACACGACACAATTCCTTGCTGAACGCTCCGTGGGCGATCCGACTATACACGTTGCTCTGGGAGTCCCTACCGACGCAACACCCGATAATGACGTTCTCCTTAGGCGTACACAGTATGTGCTTTCCTACAACCCCACGACGCGGTGTGCTAACTGGGTCGCATGGAATCAGAGTGCTTGGTGGTACGGATCAGCGCCGCGGTATCGCGGCCAATTTCTGCCCGATCCACTGCTACCACCAGAGTTTCAACCAGTACTGCATCGCGACTACGTCGGGAGTGGTTTCGATCGCGGACACCTTGTTCGATCCGAAGAGCGAACACGGAGCGCAAGCGACAACCGTACGACGTTCTACACCACAAACATCCTCCCACAGTACCATGCTCTCAATGCTGGGCCCTGGCTTCGGTTGGAGGAATACGTCGAACATCTCTGCAAGCAGAACAGCCGCGAATTGTTCATCATCGCTGGACCAATTTACCACGACACATCCCGCACTACAATCGGGCGCGGCGTTCGCGTGCCGGCTGAATGCTTCAAGATCATTGTCGTACTCCCCAAGGGACGAGCGAAGGAATCAGTGACAAGCAACACGCCAGTGATTGCAGTGCGTATGCCCAATCTCCCCGACATTACTGGCTCGTGGGAGCAGTTTGCAACTACCGTCTCTGACATTGAACGTGCAACAGGCTACCGCTTCTTTACTGCACTCCCAGACTACGTAGCACGTGCCCTCAAGGAACAACGATTGCAGACTGGCGTGCTTTCCTTCTGAAACACAACGAGCGCCAGCAGAGATGACGCTGGCGCTCGAGCCGACAGAGTCGGGGTGGTGTGATTCGAACACACGACCCCCTGCTCCCAAAGCAGGTGCGCTAACCAGGCTGCGCTACACCCCGAAGTGGCTGCAAAAATAACACCAACTCGAACCGATGGTGAAACAAAAGTCGGTGCCGCTGCATTATTGTGGACGACGACAGTCACGGAATGGAGAAGGACCATGGCATTTGTTTCGTACAACAGCACGTACTGCGTCGCTCTTCGCCGTACGCTTCGCGTACCGATTGAGCGCGTGTGCCGAGCCATCGAAACCGAGGCTGAGCGCGCACTCTGGCTTGATCCACCACTCCGATTTGAGTGGACCCAAGGCGGCCGCATTTACACCAACGACGGCATGCCGATTGCAGAATTCATTGAATACGTTCCGCGTCAGCGATGGGTGCTGCGGTGGATTAGTCCGCTCAACAGCACCGGCAGCAAAGTGGTGGTCGAAATCGTCCGTGCTGGACGGTCGAGCACTCGCATCGTGCTCCGCCATTGGCACATCAAGACGAAAAAGGACTACCACGAGCTTACTGCCGGCTGGCTCTGGTTCCTCGACAGCCTCGAGCGATACTTCACCTCCGACAAATACCTCGAATACGACTACCCCGACGTCTACGGCAAGGCGTGATCAGCTCGTTCGCCGGCCCAACTCTTGATCGAGCAAGTACAAACTCGAACCCGTCTCGCCTACCATTGCGATCTTGTCGAGAATCGTCCGAACAGTCTCCTCTTCTTCCACTTGCTCCTCGATGAACCACTGCAGGAGCGGAAGGAGTGGATAGTCATGTTCGCGCTGTGCCTGCTCATAGAGAGCATGAATGCGAGCGGTGATCGAGCGTTCATGGTCGAGAACCGCACGGAACAAATCGCCGATGGTATTCCAGGAGACCCGCTTTATATGAACGTCGCGAAGCGATACCGATTGCCCTCGGGCGTGAGCGTGCTCGATGAACTTCATGGCATGACCGCGCTCCTCGTCGTACTGGACCATGAGCCAGTGCGCAACACCAGGCAACCCGCGATCCTTGCACTCCAACGCTAACGCAAAGTACAAGTATGCTGATTCTAACTCGGCTTGAATCTGCTCTTGAATGGCAGCGAGTATCTCTTTGGTCATTGCAGTTCCTCACATGGAAGAGTGAAACAAACTCTGGCACTGGTGACGGATAACCGCAGCTCTTCGTTTTGGGGTTCCGCTGCACTCGTGGCGGCAAAGACACTGCTCACGGCAAGCCACCACTACTATTGCAGTTCGTCCTCGAGTTGTTCGCGTTGCCAGCGTTCAGGTAGTCCATCAAGCTGCCGCTGGAAGAGTGAGCGATATTGCGCTTGCCGTGCAAAGAAAGCAATGACGTCCCTGGCAACACCTGCCAGCCGCTGATTGAAATGAAAGCGAGCCTCGATTAGATACCCTGCGAGAGTGCTGTCACACCAGTTGAGTGCCCGCAGTGCATTCATCGCCTGGTCGCGCGTTGTGAATTCAAAGCTTGGCGAAGCATGATCGACAAGTCGCAAGAGTGCACTCCTATCGCCCCGCTCAGCACGGATGCGGTCGGCAACAATACTGACGCGGGCCTTTCCGTTACACGCACGCTCAGCACGGTCGGCATAGTCGAGCGCACGGTCAGGGTTGGCTACCGCAAGACGCTCCAGCGCAAGCGCAACCACCGCATACGACGAATCTGCCAGCAATGCCTCAACGCGGGGACGCAGCCAGTCCGGAACAACACGAAGCGACGTAATCGCAGCACGGCGCACTTCGACGTCGCGATCGCTGATCGCTTCACCGAGCACAGCACGAGCAACATCAAATCGCTGCAACGCTTGGCTCCGTGCAATGGTTCGGACCACCAAAGCACGGGGAGCATGGAAACGCTCGGCACGAAACCGTTCAGCAAGAACATGCACCTTGAGGGAATCACCGATGGTGCTATCAGCTGCAAGCGCTTCGAGTGCATCGTAGCGATCAATCATGCGTGGAGCAAGGCGTGCTTGGGCGATCAATTCGTCAGCAGATTTGGGAAAGTCAATCCGCTTGAGGATGATCGAGCCAGGGTCGAAGAGCGCGAATGCAACGTCCTGCTTCTGTGGATTGGGTACCCGTACATGCTCGGTACGGTTAGCAATCCATGCCCGTACACGCTGACTTGATCCATCGCTGTAGTGCACTTCCAGAACAACCGGCATGCGGAACAGGGGCTGCAGGGCATCGTTCACCTGCGTTTGTTCAACGGTGAACTCCACCGACTGCTGACCAGTTTGCGGGTTACTTACCGGCTGGTAGCGAATACGGTAGGACGGTTCCCCGCCGCGGTAGAGCCACTGATCGAAAAACCATTGCAGATTCATGCCCAACGCATCGGCGAATGCCTGTTCAAAATCCCGTGTCTCGACAGTCCCATAGGCATGGTGGCGAAGGTAATGCTGAATCGCACGATGGAACTCCTCTTCTCCAACCACATCCATGAGCATATCAAGCACTGCCGATCCTTTCGAGTAAATCCGCGCAGTTCCAGCATTGCGATGGAGGATGGGGAGCGCATTATTGTTACCAGCCCCCAAGGCAGCATTCTGTTCCCCACGGCGCATCCATTGGTAGATGTCCTCACCAAAAAATTGTCGGAAGAACAACTTGGGATAGAACGTCGCAAAGCTTTCATGCAGCCAAATGCTCCGCTCATCCCGCTGCGTGATGAAATCGCCAAACCATTGATGGGTCAGTTCGTGCATGTTGACGCCTATGTAGGGTCGGTCGAGCATCGAACGGATGTCGCCGTGGAAGAAATCTCCGAAGACGGTCGCGGTTGTGTTCTCCATGGCACCAGCAATGTAGTCTTGAACGGGCACCTGTGCATAGCTATCCCAAGGGTATGGCACTCCCAAAAGCTTTTCGAGAAAATCTACCATCTCTGCAGAGTAGCGATAGGTTGGTTCGGCCCACTCAGGGTGATCGGCGTAGTAGTGCAGCCGAAGCGGAATTCCACGTCCGGTGCGGCGTTCGAGTACCCCATACTTGCCGATGGCAAGCATGATAAGGTAGGTCGCATGCGGCTTGGTCATTTCGTAGTGCCAAGTAATCGTACCATCAGAGTTGCGGCGCTTGCTGCGGAGCACACCATTCGAGAGAACTGTGTAGGCAGAGTCGAATGTGATGATGGTTTCCGTCATTGCTTTGTCGTTGGGGTAATCGTAGATCGGGACCCAGTGACGGGTATCAAACGGTTGACCTTGAGTCCAGATTTGCTTTCGCTTTCGGTTCGTTGGGTCATCCCAACCCGGGAAGTACAAGCCGCGGCGAGGAATGCACTCGTAGTCCAGCGTGACGGAATCGCGATTCGGATACTCCCACCGGCCGTAGACAACCACGGTCGAGTCGGTTGTTTGTACTCGAAGCGGTTGCGTACCTCGACGGGCACTGGTGACGCTCATGCGGACTCCATCGAGCACAATCGAATCGACCACCGTGCGGAGGGGTAGAAAGAAATAGGTGACGCGCCCCATTACACGCTTGTGAGCAGGATCGAAACGCACGGCAATGCGAATGCGCTCAAAGTCCACGACGCGCTCGCGCTCTGTCGAGGGCAATTCGTAACGACTGATAATTCGCTCAGGATCGGAGGTTTGGCTTCGGAGAGCCAGCGCCATCAGAGCAAGAGCAACAAGGACAACAAACTGTTTCACTGTAGTTTTGCAGCGTAAATGTTGAACATCATTGGCGGTCATTCCTATGTCTGTTTCGATTGGCAATCGCGCACCAGATTTTACGCTCTACGATGCAGACCGCACCAAGCGCTCGCTGAGCGAGTTTCTCGGCACGCCGGTTGTGCTTGCCTTTTTCCCGGGAGCCTTCACCGGTGTATGCGATACCGAAATGTGCACGCTCCGCGATTCGATGCACCGCTTTGCCGAGGCGAAAGCGCAGGTCATCGGTATCAGTGTTGATTCGCCATTTGTTCTCAAAGAATTTGCGACCAAGTATTCACTGCCGTTTGTGTTACTGTCGGATTTCGATCGCCACGTCACGCAGCAGTACGGCATTCTCTTCGAAAATCTTGGCGGAGTCGAAGGCTATCACACCAGCAACCGCGCCGTGTTCATTCTCGACCGCGATGGCATGATCCGGTACAGTTGGATCGCTTCACCGAACCCCGGCGTCGAACCGCCGTACGACGAGGTGATTGCCCAAGCAAATGCCATCGCCTGACTACGGGCAAAACAGCAAGTAGAGTCGCCCTTGGACGATGCCAAGCGCTTCGTACCGATTGCGACGGCGGTTGTACACTGCCGGCAATACTGCATCGCACATACGGCTGTAGGTGAAGGCGGCTTTGTCAATCCGTCGCACGAAAAGATTGGTCGGCGTGCTGTAGGCAAAGGTCTGTGAGTGGGGACGGCGTGCCACAACCAGCGCTGTGCTCAAATCTTGTCCGAGTGGATACCGCCGCCCATCGAGCATGAGGAAGCAATCCACGTCGCATCCAATCGCGTAGAGCTCGCTGCCATCGGGTGTAAAGGTAAGCTCACCGAGTGGGTAGCGACCGACGCCGTACTCGGTCCCCGTATGCAGCAGGAAGTAGGTGTTCTGTCGCACCGCCACTGCACCGTACTGGGGCAAGTATGGGTGACACACGACCGACCAGATGCTATCGTACTGCTGGCTTGGGAGCGGACGCGCAAAGTCATCGCTGATGAGCAGGATTTGTTGCCAGGGTTGTTGGTGGACATGCACAACAGCAGCGGTGCCGAAGCGGTTGACTACCACATGCCCCACATCAGTAAATGGACCGGCAAGCTCTTCGGTGCCCCGGAAGGGCCGCCACTGCGCGCCTGCTCGGTACGCATAGAGCAGTTGCCCGTTCTGCCAGAACCCACCGAGGCGAATCGCGTCGCCAGTGACGATTTCGCGTCCGTCGAGCATCAACCGTTGTTGAGCTTGCACCTGTTCAACCCACGCAAGGTGACTACCATCGGGAGAGAGGGCAACATCCCCCACTCGCCGAAACACAGTGTACTGCGCGTTGCCATGAGCGATGACCTCGACGCTGCCATCATAGCACGAGGCAACCAGTACTGGAGCATTGGGAGCAAAAGCAAGGATACCCGGCGACACGCACTGTACGGGAAGAGCTGTCGTATCAACCAGAAGTTGCCACATGCCCGCACGCTGTGCCCACGTCGCCCAATGATTGCCGTCACGCGAAAGGACTGGCGGCAGTATTCGGTCGTAAGCTGCCGTCCGATACCCCCCGACAATAAGGCGCTGCTGTCCAGCATATGGTGCGACAAGGGCCCACCAAAGGCCCGTGGTATCGAGCCCAGCTTCAATGAGCTGCTCGCTACCATCGAGAAGAAGCTCATCACTGCACTGCGCCGGCGCGACTGCTGGTAACACCAAAAGCACGAAAAGCACGCACGCAATCATCGTCGCACCACTCCAAGCTCGGTGACCACAGCATCAAGCGGCACATCGTGTGGTTCAACGGGAAAATCCTCGACGTACTGCAACGCATACGCCAACCCGAAGCGTCGGAAGGGTACTCGTGCTAAAAAGCGATCGTAGTATCCCTTGCCGTAGCCGATCCGGTACAGCCGCCCGCCGAACGCCACCAAGGGCACAAGGACGAGCGGGCCGAGTTCGGCAAGTTCTCTGTCGCCAAGGAATGCGCACTCGGCTGGTTGTGGAATTCCGTACTGGCCCACTTCCAGGCGCATATCTTCAGCATAGAGAGCGTGCTGCAGCTCGCGCTCACCCGGAAGCACGACGGGGACGACAACACGCTTCCCCTCCTTCCATGCCCGTTCGATGATGGGCTGGGTGTCCACTTCACCGCGAATTGGCAAATACACGTGGATGGCAGGAGCAACAAGGTATTCCGGCTGCGCCCAAAGATGCTCGGCAATTGCAATAGCTGCCTGCTGCTGCTGCTGCAAAGACAACGCCGCACGTTCGGCAAGTTTGAGTGCGCGGATCTCTGCTTTGGTCATCGTCGGACACCTCCAGCAGTCAGCGCAGGCAGCATCGCGGCTGTAACAATCATGCTGGCACCGAGCATCTCCATCGGTCGCAATCGCTCATCCTGTGCGACGATGCCGAGAATCGTTGCAAAGACCGGTTCGAGCGCAAAGATGAGAGCAACGCGTGCTGCAGAAATGCCCGGTTGCACCCGCGTTTGAATGTAGGTTGTCACCACCGTTGCCAACACGCTCGTATAGAACAGGGCAATCACCACATCACCATTCCACACAATCGCAAATTTGCCCAGGAAGTGTTCATCGGCAGAATGCAGACCGTACGCAAGCAGATGGAGAGCACCACCAAGCGTAGCGGTCACGCCACACTGAATCACGACGAGTGCACCGGTTCCGACACTGCCCAGCGTTTCGATCCCAGCATAACTCATGTAGCCCATGTAGTAAGACCACACTAATGCTCCACCGAGCGTTGCCCAGTCACCCGCATTGAGGCTTCCCGCTTCAGGCCGCGCCAGCAGAGCAATGCCCAGCATCCCGAGCACTGCTCCCCACCATTCACGCCGGGTTGGATGACGCCGCCAAATCCACCGTTGGACAATCGGAACAAATACCACGAAGGTCCCCGTAAACAATGCACTCCGGGCAATGGTGGTCCGCTCTAATCCCCAGGTCTGCAGAAAAAAACCGATCGCGTACGTGATCCCAAGCACGGCGCCATGTTTCCAGAGGTGACGATCCGTGCGACGACGAATGGATGCATGCCAGACAACAACGGCAACCACACTAGCAAGCGCAAAACGTAGCGTCACAAAAGCGATCGGATCGCACCACGGTAACGCACGCTTGATGAGCAGGAATGTTCCTGCCCACAGCATGGTCACTCCCACCAGAGCAAGCTCAGCACGGAGAGAACGAGGCTCCACGCGCAAGCTCCTCGAAAAAGTAGATCACCGCATCGGTGCCACGATGGAAATTTGCCAGGTGAAAATGTTCATTCGGTGAGTGGGCACCATCGGTGTGGAGACCGAATCCCATCAACACCACGGGCACACCAAACTCTCGCACAAATGTAGTGACCACAGGGATTGAGCCTCCCTCCCGCTGATAGACAGGCGCCCGACCGAACGATTGCTCCAATGCTCGCGCTGCTGCCATCATCGGTGGGGAAGTTCGATCAACGAGCACGGGCTCAGCACCGTGGAGCGTCTGCACCTGCACACGCACACCAGCGGGTGCACACTGCTCGAGGAAACGTGCAACCTGCTGGGCAATCTGATCGGGCTGTTGCTCCGGTACCAGTCGCATCGAAATTTTGGCATGTGCTGTCGCCGGTAGCACGGTCTTTGCTCCCGTCCCCGTGAAGCCACTCCACATGCCGTTGACGTCCAACGTTGGTCGTGCACCAATGCGCTCGAGAACGCTATAGCCTTCTTCACCACCGAGGGCGGGAACATCGAGTTCTTGGCGGTATGCCTCCTCGTCGAACGGCAATGCTGCCAAGAGCTGGCGCTCCTGCTCTGAGAGCGGAAGGACAGCATCGTAGAACCCTGGCACAGCAACACGTCCGTGCTCATCGTGTAGCGCAGCGATCATTGCTGCCAATGCGTTTGCTGGATTGACGACTGCCCCACCATAGGAGCCACTGTGCAAGTCCCGACGGGGTCCGCGAACGTGCACTTCCACGTACGCCAGCCCACGCAACCCATACACCAACGACGGAATATCCGGTGCAAACATCGCGGTATCGCACACCAGCACCGCATCGCATGCCAATCGCTGCTGATACGCTCGGATAAACGTGCCCAGATGCGTCGAGCCAATTTCTTCTTCCCCCTCGATGAGGAGCTTGACATTGCACGGCAGATGCCCGACTGACCGAAGCCACGATTCGATGGCACTGATCACCAGCCAGACCTGCCCTTTATCATCGGTCGCACCACGAGCATAGATTTTGCCGTCGCGGAGGGTTGGTTCAAATGGTGGTGTCTGCCACTGGTCGAGTGGGTCAACTGGCTGAACGTCGTAATGACCGTAAAAGAGCAAGGTTGGCCCGTTGGCTCCGAGCCACTCGGCATAGACGATCGGGTGTCCATCGGTGGGAACACACTCGACCGTTTGCATCCCAATCGAACGAAGGTGTGATGCAAGCCAATCGGCTGCATTGGCAACATCGGTTTTGTGCTCGGGGAGCGTGCTAATGCTCGGATAGCGGAGAAATTCGAAGAGCTGATCAAGAAAGCGCTGCCGCGAGGATGCGGCATAGTCGAGTGGATTCACGCCTGCACAGACAAGAACAATTCAACACGTGGCAAAAATACCGGTGATGATACTGCCAATGCCGTATCAATGCAAGTGTGCTGGTTCGGCTGGTTGTCCGCCCACGCCAAGATTGAGGTACATCGGCACTCCCATTTGAGCCAGGAAATAGCGCACGTCGTCCGCTTTGAGGATGTTGCCCGTTGCCGAGTATGCTTCGATGAGCGTTGCACACATCAGCTCCATGAAGTGCTGGCGTCCACGCTCTTCGGGCAGTTGCAGCCAGGCGCGTTGCTCATAGGGACGTTCCAACAGCGCAATTGCTCGCGCTGGTTGATTGCGATCGAGCGCACGAGCAGCTTCGACAATCATGCGGTGCAGGCGCTGCTGATAGGTTTCCACACGGAAGGTTGGTTTGCGGGGCAGTGCACCACGCGCTTGCAGCTTACGGTCGAGCTTCTTGCCAAGGGATACAACCTTCGCGGGCGAGGAAAGATCGAACTGCTGGGGACGGTGGCGCCGCGGACAGAGCGTGATGCTGATATCCCGCTCATTGCGAGGGAAACCTTTCGATCGCAACGCGGCCAGGATCATTTGTGCTACATCGTAACGGAGATTGGTTTCGGCAATTGCCAATGCTCCGCGGAGCGCGACTGCATCGAGGGCGCCTTCGGATCGAGGAAAGTGTTTGAGAATCATCTGCCGAATGAACTGTGCTTGGTTATAGCAGCGCTGATGGTCGCCGATCCCAAATGCCTTGCGCGTGCGCAGAACGTGGAGCGTCGTTGCCGCCGAACCGCGGAAGCCAAGCAGTTCGAAGATGCCCATCGCTTGGGAAAACCCAACCTCGATGTAGTAGTCAATCCTGCCGACGCCCGTCATTTCGGCAAGTTTGCGCAGATAGGCTTCCCGGCCTTTCCGAGCGCGGTAGTTGGCAATAATGTTGAGCGATGCAGACGAAAAGCCAGCATCAGCATGCGTGCCGCGGGGAACGCTCAAAATCTCGATCTTCCCTTGGTCGAGCCAGATGCGGAGGACGTGGTTTGCATCAGCATGCGCTTGTTTGACACCGAGCCGCGAATCAATACCGCTGATCGCAATCGTCACCGAGCGTCCCCAGTACCGCTGGGCATCAGTTTGATCGGATCCGGTATCGGCAGCAGGTGCTTTGCTTGCTCCCCGCGGCTTGTGGGTTGGCACCGCACCCAGCGACACACAAACCAGTGCGACTGCACCAAGAACACCAAGCAAGGATCTCCATGCTACAATTCTTGCTGTTTTGCCTGATTCCACCACGTATCGAGTTGCTCCAAGGTGAATGCATCCAGTGGCTTTCCGTGCTGGCGTGCTTGCTGCTCGATATAACGAAAGCGTCGCTGAAACTTATCGTTGGCCTGCTGCAGGGTGGTTTCTGCCACCAGACCAGCATGCCGCGCCGCATTGACGAGTGCGAACAGGAGATCGCCGAATTCCTCCGTCACTGCATGGTGGTCCCGACCCGCAGCGCTCCGAAGCTCGGCAAGTTCCTCGCCGACTTTGTCCCAGACCTCTTGGCTTGTCTTCCAATCGAAGCCAACGTGTGCAACCTTTTCCTGCATCCGTTGCGCACGCAGCAATGCCGGTAAATGCCGTGGCACGCCAGCAAGAATCGAATCGCGCCCCTCTTGCATTTTGATCTGTTCCCAATTCTGCATCACCTGATCGGCATCGGTGACGGCAACATCGCCAAACACATGCGGATGGCGCCGGACCAACTTGCTGGCAACGTGCTCAATCACATCAGCCAACTTGAAGGCACCACGCTCTTCAGCAATGACTGAGTGCATGATCACATGCAGCAACACATCGCCGAGCTCTTTTTTGAATTCGGCATCGTCGCCGCGCTCGATGGCATCGAGCGTTTCGTACGATTCCTCAATGAGCAGATGGGAAATGCTCTCGTGGGTCTGCTCGCGATCCCACGGACATTCACGGCGCAACAGGCGCACAATTTCGACCAGCGCCAGGAATTGATCACTGAGCGCCGATGGATCAGCCGGCGTTGGGACAGGATGCGGCATGGCAGTCGTTTCAGCAACGATGGTGAAGCAAAACCAGCGCCCGGTGCCACGATGCAAAGCTCGCACCGTTACACCCCACAGCGCAATACGCAATTGTACGGATATGCTGTGCGTAGATTGCAATTGTGATGGTCTACAAACAAATGGTTGTTGCATCCATGTCCCTCGAACTTCTCCGAACACTCTGCGCGCTCCCCGCACCACCGGGGCAAGAAGAAACCTTCCGCCAATTCATGATTGAGCATCTTTCCCCCTATGCCGACGAGGTACGCACCGATGCTCTTGGGAATGTGTTCTTTTTCCGCAAGGGGAAAAGTAGCTCGCCGCGAACGATCATGTTGGCAGCACACATGGATGAGATCTCCTTCCTGGTCCGCCACATTTCGAAGGAGGGTTTCCTCTACGTGCAACCGTTAGGTGGCTTCGATCCACGCGTGCTCGATGCACAGCGCGTTTGGGTTCATGGCCGCCAACGTCTCCTCGGTGTTTTTGGTACCAAACCAACCCACTTTACCAGCCCCGAAGAACGCACAAAAGCAGTTCCACTGGAAGACATGTTCATTGATGTTGGGCTTCCGGCCGAGTCGGTTACCGAACTTGTCGGTATCGGAGATGCTGTCACGCTGGAGCGAGAGTTGGTAGAGATGGGACACTGCTACACCGGCAAAACACTCGACGACCGCATCGGTATCTACGTCATGATTGAAGCCTTCAAGCGCTTCGCAGAAAGTCAGGACACCATCGTCGCTGCAGCAACTGTCCAGGAAGAAGTTGGTGTCCGCGGTGCACACGCTGCAGCCTTTGGGATCGAGCCTGATATCGGGATTGCCATTGACATCACCATTGCTGCCGATATTCCCGGTATCGAAGAGCGAAACTGGTGCGTTCGGCTTGGCGGAGGTACTGCGATCAAGATCATGGATGCGCGCTCGATTTCCGATCGTCGGCTGGTGCAGTTTTTCCGAACACTTGCCAGCGAAAGCGCTATCACCCACCAGATGGAGATTCTCCCGCGCGGTGGTACCGATGCTGCCGGAATGCAGCTTGCGCGAAATGGTATCCCTGTTTGCACAATCTCGATTCCCTGCCGGTATGCGCATTCGGTCGTGGAGTCCGTCCATCGCGACGACGTCGCTGCCAGCATCGAGTTAGTGCGAATCTTCTGCGAACAGTCGCACCGCTTTACGACGACGTAGGTCCCCAGGGCGGCATGCGTCGTTGCGCGTAGTCGTCGTACACCGCTGCAGCAGCAGCTGCGAGGAGTTCGGGATCGTCGAAGGTGGGCTGGTCGTGATTCCAGTAGTCCCGCACGTAGTGTGTCGAGTAGTTCCCGCTGCGGAAGGACTCGGAGCCAAGCACTGCATGGCAGAATGGGATCGTCGTTCGTACACCTGCAATGACGTACCGATCAAGCGCTGCTTGCGTCCGCTCGATGCACTCATCCCGTGATGGTGCCCAAACGATCAGCTTCGCAATCATGGGGTCGTAGTACACCGAGACGATCGAGCCTTCCTCGACGCCGCAGTCGTTGCGGATGCCTTCTCCTTCGGGAAGCACAAGGCGGCGAATGGTCCCCGTGTCCGGCAGGAAATCGTTGAAAACATCCTCGGCAGCAATCCGGCATTCGATGGCGTGCCCGTTGGGAACAATGATCTGGTCCTGGTCAAGCAGGAGCTTTTCGCCGGCGGCGATGCGAAGTTGCTGCTCGACAAAGTCCACGCCAGTGATCATTTCTGTCACGGGATGTTCGACCTGGAGTCGGGTGTTGACCTCCATGAAGTAGAACGATCCATCGGCATCGAGGAGAAATTCGACGGTTCCAGCGTTGGTGTACCCTGCTGCAGCGATCAGGCGTGCTGCTGCTTGGCCGATGATTCGTCGCTGTTCGGGGCCGACAGCAGCCGAGGGCGATTCCTCGATGACCTTCTGATGACGGCGCTGAATCGAGCACTCGCGTTCAGGAAAGTAGAGCACCGTTCCGTATGCATCGGCGAGCACCTGAATCTCGATATGCCGTGGCATCGTAATGAAGCGCTCGATGAAAACCCGGCCATCCCCGAAAGCACTGAGCGCCTCCCGCTGAGCAGATGCAAAGAATTCCTCGAGTTGCTCCGACCGTTCGACCAAGCGCATTCCCTTCCCGCCACCACCAGCAGCAGCTTTGATCAACAGCGGATAGCCGATTGCATCGGCAACAGCACGTGCCTGGTCGAGCGACTCAACTGCGCCATCAGAGCCTGGAGCAACCGGCACTCCCAACTCTATGGCCAATTGGCGTGCTGCAGTTTTGTCCCCCAGCATGCGGATCGCTTCGGCAGATGGTCCAATGAAGACGATGCCTTGCCGTGCGACTTCCTCGGCGAAGTGCTCGTTTTCGGATAGGAAGCCATATCCTGGGTGGATTGCATCTACACCAGCACGCCGAGCAACATCTAAGACTTTTTCGATGACAAGGTAGCTCTCCCGTGGTGTTGTGCCGCCAATTGGATAAGCCTCGTCGCACGCTCGAACATGGGGTGCATGGACATCCGCGTTCGAATAAATAGCAACCGTCTTGATGCCCAATCGCCGGCAGGTACGTGCAATGCGGATGGCGATTTCACCGCGGTTTGCAATGAGAATTTTCGAAAACATCTGCACACGTTGTCGTAGTTTGGCTGTGCGAAAATAGACCTATCGTCACCGATGAAACTGGAAGCCTCGATCGCCTTTCGCTACCTGCGGAATCAGCGCGCGGTTCAATTTAGCGGGCTGATCGCTGGTCTTGCGCTGATCGGCATTACGATCGGTGTTGCAGCGGTCGTGTGTGTTGCTTCGATCTTTTTGGGGTTCCGTCAACTGTTCGAGGAGCTCATGCTCCGCATTGATCCGCATGTTCGCATTGTCGGGCGCCAGGGGAAATATCTTCCTGCACTGGATTCGTTACGGCACACACTTCAACAGGCAACGACGGGTGTCGTCGCAGCGGTGCTCGACGGTCGTGCCTTGGCAATGCACCGGGGCGCAATGCACGTCCTCCAAGTCCGTGGTTACGATGATTCGTCGCTGGTGCGCCTTCGCTCGCTTGGCAGCGTTATCCTGGTTGGCACCATGACGCAGAGACCCGACGAAATCATTCTCGGTACAGGCGCTGCCGATCGGTTGGGCGTTCTACCGGGTGACACCATTGACCTTGTTTCTCCGGAGTTCATCCACTCGGCTGCGGTAGGGTTTGGGCTGCTCAACTGGCGCCCGGTGCGTGTGGTAGGCCTTGCTCTCACGGGCGATCGCACCTACGACAACTCCCTTGCACTGACAACGCTCAGCACAGCAGCTAGTCTGTTTGCGACCACCGAAAGCAACGCAACCGCGCTTGAGGTGTTCTGCCCTGACCGCGAGCAGGGCACTGCACTTGTCGAGCATCTTCGCAAACGGTTAGACCAACGCTACCGCGTCCTGAGTTGGTATGATCTCCACCGTCCGATGTATGCCGTCATGGAGTGGGAGCGCATTGCATCGTTTCTGCTGCTTTCGCTCATCATTTTGCTGGCGGTCTTCAACATTGTGGCAATGCTCACGATGACGGTTGTTTCAAAGCAGCGTGACATTGCCATCCTGCGGACAATGGGAGCGCCCGCCGGCACGGTTAGTCGGATTTTTCGGCTTGAAGGAGCAATGGTGGGCGCAATCGGCACCACGCTCGGTGCTGCACTGGGAATTGTGCTCTGTCTTGGACAGCAGCACTTCCACTGGATTCTACTCGATACAGACGTGTACGTGATGCAAGAACTCCCCGTTGCACTCGATTGGGGTGCAGTGGCGGCAGTCGTTCTCATCAGCATGGGCACATCGCTCCTTGCGTCGGTACCACCAGCACGTCGCGCCATGCACACACCGATTGCGGAATCACTCCGGTTCGAATGATGGATACCAGCGCAGCAGGGAGACAGGGCGAGGCAATCGCGGAAGAGTACCTCCGTAGCCTTGGTTATCGAATCGTGGGACGGAATTTCCGACTGGGACGACACGGGGAAATTGACCTGGTCGCTTTCGACGGTACAACGCTGGTCTTTGTCGAGATCAAGTATCGGCGAAACCGCTCTTATGGTGCACCCGAAGATTCAATCACGGAGCGGAAACGCGCTCAGCTTCGCCGCGTTGCGGAAGGATTCCTCTTTGTGCATCCCCACGCCGCCAGCGAATACCGCTTCGATGTTATAGCCATCGAGGGTTCACCGGCAGAACCAACGATTCGCCATTGGAAGAATGCCTTCTGGTGACCTTATGCCCTGTGCATGGTGATGACAACTTCGATACCGGGATCATGGTGCACAAATTCCAGTACATCAACCAATGAGCGCATCAAGAACACTCCACGCCCTCCTTCACGGAGGAGATTTTCTCGCCGCCGGGGATCGGGAAGCGCTTGCGGATCGAAACCGCTCCCATAATCGCGCACATGAACCGTGATTGCATCGTTGTCTTCGTCCACCCAAATCTCAACATTTTTTTCGGGGTTGGACTTGTTGCCATGGACAATAGCATTGGTAACAGCCTCCATGGTTGCAACGATGAGGTTGAACCGTCGCTCTGGGCTCAGTTCTTCGACAGCAGGAATGCTGCGCAGAAACGACTCGATGCGCGGGATAATTGCTCGATCACTTGGTTCGATCAACTGGTACCGTTCCATGTAGCGGGAATAAGAGTGCTCCAATTGCGCCAGCATAAGACGTGTATATTTGTGTTGAGTGTTTTTGTGTTGTGCATTCATCGCACCATGAGCCGGTGAAGCAGGCGTCTATTCCGAAGCTGTACTATTCCATCCGCGAAGTCTGCGAGCTTTTCGACGAAGAGCAACACATTCTCCGCCACTGGGAACGCGAGATCGCAGCATTGCGTCCGAACAAAAATCGGGCTGGCAACCGCGTCTATACCGAACGCGACCTGCGCATCCTCCGTGTGCTGAAGGTGCTCATTCGCGAGCAACACAAAACCATCGCAGAAGTGCGCGAACTTCTTGCAAACGGCATACCAGACCAGCTGGTGCCCATCGCCAACGACACAAGCATCGAGCAGCGGTATGCCGAGAAACGCCGCTCTGCTGCAATGGAGGCAAAGCTCCGTGGCAACGACGACACCGTTGTGCTTCCCCGTGCGGAAGCAGAACGCCTGCTGGGAACACTCAAGCGAATCGAAGAACTGCTGGGAAATACCGAATAATGCTCCATCGCACGTTGACAGCCCATGCGATTGCAGCGGCAATCCTGATTGTGTGTGCAGCAGCGCAACCGGCTGTGCGCACTATCCCCAATGCCCATAGTGGCGATGTTCTTGGAGTATTCATCAACGAAGCAAATACTGCTGTCGCCAGTTGTAGCATTGACGGAAGCATCAAGCTTTGGCACTTGCCCACGCTGGAGCCGCTCTGCACACTCAGTGGCCATAGCAGCAGCATCAACAACGTATCCTTCTCCGGTGACGATGCCTTCGTTGCCAGTGCAAGTAGTGATCGAACGCTTCGCATATGGAATGCGACCAGCTGCACACAAGCAACCGTACTCCGTGGCCATCAGGGCGATGTTCTTTGCGTGTACTTTAGCCAAAGCGACACTGGGCACTATGTCGCCACTGGGGGTACTGATCGAACTGTCAAAATTTGGGATTGGCGCAGCGGTGCAGAACTGAAGACACTCCGTGGACACACAGGAGCAGTTACGGGCGTTGCCTATAGCTACAACGATAGCCTCATCGCATCCTGCGGCGACGATATGCAGGTGTTGGTCTGGTCTCCAGCAAAGCCAGTACCAGTCATTGCATTGGTCGGTCCACCGCATACCGCGCCGTGCACAGCGGTTCTGTTTTCGTTCGATAGCCGCTATCTTGCATCGGCTGACCGCGATGGGTTCATCAAAGTGTGGAGCCTTCCGCAGGGACAACTGCTGCGCACCATTGATGCCCACGATGGCTATGCCAGCGATATCACCTTCGCAGCCGACAATACAACACTGATCAGTGCTGGGCATGATGGAGCCATTCGCGTTTGGGATATCCTCACCGGCACAGCACTCGATAGCCTTCAGCTTGATGTCCCGATCTGGAGCATTGACGTAACCAGCGATGGCGGCACCGTTATCGCTGGCTGCAGTGATGGAACGCTCCGCGTCTGGCGTCGCACAGCCACCAATGATGACAAGAAATCTCCACCTCTTCGGAAAAAGCGTTGATGAAACAGGTTCTGTACGTTCTTGCATTAGCTATCGTGCCACTCTGCGCGCAGATTGAACCGACGGCGCTGCTGCGTGGAACCATCCGCGATGGTAGCCAGCCCGTCCGCGCTGAGCTGCAGTTCCGTGACGAATCCGGCAAAACGATTCGTGCCAAAAGTGCCAGCGATGGCTCCTATCAAGTGATCCTTCCCCCTGGCCATTCCTATGGTGTGACCATCACAACCGATAACTTGGATCGCTATACGTTCACCTACACCGTGCCGCCTGCAACCAAGTATATGGAACTGACGCAGGATTTTTCGATCGGTGCGACGTTCGCCAGTGCCTCCAAGCAGTCTGAGCAGCCGAAGCCAGCCCAAAAGAAGAAGGTGAAAAAATCGAAGCGACGCAAGTGAAACGTACGATTGGTATGATCTTCCTTGCCATCGTCCTTGGAGCCTCACCAGCCGATGCACAGGTTGGAGCGACCGTGCTGCTCCAAGGTGTTGTCCTCGATGCACAGACGCGGAAACCAATCACCGCTCAACTTACCATTCGTGATGCAAGTGGCGCAAAGGTCAATGAAACGCGCTCGAACGCTGCCGAAGCAGGGACGTACCAGTGCATCCTCAAGCCGAACACACGCTATACCGTGGAGCTGCAAGCCGACGGATACATGAAGCGTCGTGACACACTCACCCTCCCACCCGTCCGAGCATACACCGAACTATCGCGCGATTTTATCCTTCTGCCCAAAATCCAAGGGCAACGTTTCGTTGTCACCATTCCTCTTTTCGAAATCAACCGTGTAACGTTTCGGGTTGGCGCCGAGGAGGAGCTCGGCAGCTACGCCGAGTTGCTCAGCGATAATCCCGACGTTCACATCGCCATCGAGTGTTACCCCGATCGAAGTGATGAAGCATCCCAACTTTCGACCCTTGCTGCAGCACGAGCAGAAGCGATTCGCCAGTTCTTTATCCAGCGAGGAATTTCTGCATCTCGGCTCAGCACGACGCCAGTGGCAACAACCGATCCCTACAATCCACCACCACGGAAGCTCCGTCCAAAAGGCCGATTCTACTTCGGTGGGACGTATTTTGTCATCACACGTGTTCAATAGCAGTCGCCACTGCATGCAGGGTATTCCCACGTTGTCACATTGTAGCTGATGCCTTCCCGACGTGATGTCCTCCGCATCCTACTTCTGGGGTCAGGGGCACTGTACTTGGCTCCTGGGTTGGGAAGTTGTACGCAAACAAAGCAGCAATCCGTCCATCGGGCAAGTAGGCATTCCCCAGGCGTTGAGCACCAGCGATTCGAAATCGCCCACCGTTACATACGCGACCACCAAACGAACACTCTCGATTGGCAAGCAACCCGCAGCTCTTCCATAGACGTCGCAATCGTTGGTGCAGGTCCGGCAGGGCTCACAGCCGCTGCTCTTCTGCGCACGGCAGGATACGACGTTGCACTCATCGAAAACGAACCTGTCGGTGGTGGCGCCGCCCGCGCAGGCACCTACAACGATGTCCGCTACCCACTGGCAGCAATTTACTTTGTCGAGCGTGAGGGCATCGTCGCCGATCTGTGTCGCCTGGCTGGGGTTACACCAATTCCGGTGCCCGAAGATTCACTCATCCTCGACGGTGCAAGTTTTGCCAATCTCTGGGACGACGCAACTATTACCTCGCTGCCGATCAAGCCGACAGAGAAAACTTCCCTCCGTTGTTTCCGGGACGACCTCCTCCGCCTGCGCCAGCAAGAGCAAGTCCCTGAGTATCCTCTCCCCGAAGAACTTCCTCCGCACTGGCGCAGGCTCGATGCGATGGATGCTGCTACATACATTGCTGGCTACCAATCGCCGCTGCTCCGCTCCTTGTTGGATATGTACACGCGCTCATCGATGGGCGGTATGCTCGAGCAAGTCAATGCTTATGCACTGCTCAACTTCTACGCAAGCGAGATCGGAACTCAGCGCTACACATTCGCCGGTGGATTGGCTGGACTGGCAGCACCACTTGCTGCAATGCTCGGCAGCGCTCTCCATACCGGACTTACCTGCATTCGGATCAGTGATGACCGCACCGGTGCAAATGTCTGGGCAATTGATCGGGATGGTGGCTTGCATCGTTTCCATGCACGCGCAGTGATCGTTGCTACGCAGAAATTCATGCTCCCGTGGATCATCCCCGAACTTCCCGCTGCACAACAAGCCGCAATGCGTTCGCTGCAGTACGCTCCATTCCTGACAGTACACCTGTGCGGGAAAGAGACCTTGCTTCCTCCTGGCTTCGACGTTTGGGTTCCTGGTGGAGACAAACTCTTTACGGACATCATCAACGCGAATGCAACCAGTGCACCCCCTTCGAACAATGGCGTGGTTGCAAGCATCTACGCACCCCGAACCTCGGCAGACCGAGCGATTCTGCAAAGCGAGGATGTCTTGGCAGCGTTTGCGCGAACCATCGCCGAACGCGCAACACACGTACTCCCTACCATCAATGCGGATGCGGTCGAGGAAGTGCACGTATTCGGCTGGGGTCATGCTCTCGTTGTTCCTACACCTGGATCGCACAGCGGCCTTGCTCAAGCAGCACGCCGCCCCTTTGGTCACATCCTCTTTGCCAACACCGACAACGATAGTTCCCCCGCCTTCGAGAATGCCGTAAGCCACGGCGCTCGTGCAGCAGAGTCGGCTATTGCGTTACTGAAGCAGTAGCAAAGCGGCGGAGAATTTCCTGCCGGACATGATTCATGTACCACTGCGGAGTGCTGGTCGCCCCCGTAATGCCCACCGTTTCCACGCCCTCGAACCACTGCGGACAAAGTTCGCTGCTGTCCTCGATGAAATAGGTCCGAGGATTTTCTTCATGAACAACTTGGAAGAGCACTTTGCCGTTCGACGACTCCCGACCAGCAACGAAGATGATAACCTCGTGCTCACGAGCAAAGCGGCGCAAGTCCTGCTCACGCCCAGCCACTTGCCCACAAATGGTGTCCTTGGCATGGAACTCGGATGCGATACCCTGCATTTCCTCGACAACCAATTCGGCAATGCGCGCTCTGAGTGCATCGCGGAGCCGTATGAATGTCGGCCTATCCATTGTCGTTTGGGAGAAAAGTGCAGTCTTCCGCCGGAGATCAACGCGTTCGAGCGCTTCCTCGACGCTGCTGACGACGACACACTCATCGTTGCACACACCCCGGACACCGAGCACTTCTGCATGGGTTGCTTTCCCGAAGACGACGATCTGATAGCCGAGGTCGTAGAACTTCCGCACACGTTCTTGGAGCTTGGTAACAACTGGGCAGGTTGCGTCAATGATTTCGATCCCGTTCTGGAATGCCTGGCGGTAGGTTTCCGGCGGCTCTCCATGCGCACGGATAAGAACTTTCGAACCTTTGGGCAATCGGGAAATATCATCACGCGAAATTGTTGCAAGCCCAAGGGATTCGAGCCGTTCAATTTCGCGTGGATTGTGAATGATATGTCCCAGAACGTACACTGTGCCCGGTGGGTTTGTGCGCAGCACCTCCTCGGCGATCTGCACTGTTCGCACAACGCCCCAACAAAAACCTGCGCGCGGATCAATTGTGACTTTCATTGTTCGAGACTCGATGAATTCAACACTGCCGTTCGCTGGCGGACGTAGTCGAGGATGCGCTCGACTTGTTCTTCGATGGTCAAATTCGTTGTATCAATAACAAGTGCATCGCTTGCTTTTCGTAAGGGGTTATGTTCACGAGTGGAATCGAAACGGTCGCGTTGATCGAGTTGGCGTTTGATTTCCTCTGCCGTTACCGTGGGATTGGACTGGTGCAGTTCTGCTTGGCGGCGCCGGGCACGCGTGTCGAGATCAGCTGTCATGAACACCTTGATATCGGCATCAGGAAAGACAGCGGTGCCAATATCCCGACCATCCATCACAACTCCCCCGTGACGACCAAGCTGTTGCTGTACACGCACCATGACGCGACGCACTGATGGAAACGAACTGACCATACTCACATGAGCTGTAACGTCGGGCTCACGAATGCGCTCGCTAACATCGCGACCATTGAGGAAGGTTCGTTGCCCGCTCGGTGTATGCCGGAGTTCGATCGAAATCCGATCCAGTAGGTCAGCAAGCGCATCATCTGTCAACGGTATGCCTTGTTCCAATGCGGCTAGTGTCAGCGCGCGGTACATTGCACCAGTGTCGATGTAGGTGTACCCGAGTCGCTCAGCAAGCAGCCTTGCCGTGGTTGTTTTGCCTGAACCTGCTGGACCGTCAATTGCGATGATCAACTTACGACTCATCGAAGCCTGGGAAACAATTCGCTGCAAACTTAGGGCAACCTCGCCAAGATGACGAAAACATGCCGTCGGTTGGTGTGCTTGCAGCGTATCGAACGAAAACGGTCCCGTCGCAACAGCAGCCGACCAGATCTGGTGCGCGCGGGCACACGCAATATCGTTGGGAGTATCCCCGACGACAATCGGTGGCACAGGGAGCGGCGCGGGAAAGCGACTCCGTGCCCAATGCAGTGCTTGTCGAACCAGTTCGCTGCGCTTCAATGCAGCGCAACCGAAAAATCCCTCGACGAAATACTCTTCCACACCGGCAATGCGCAGCTTATGCCAGCCGCAACGGCGTTCGTTACCTGTCAGAATCACAAGTGTCGTTCCGCTCTGTTCCATTGCATGGAGAAAGTCGCCTACGTGCGGACAGAGCGAGATAGCATCCGATTGGATGGACTCGACAGCAACCTGAGCGAGCGTATCGAAGAAGGCTGGCGCAATAGCCTGTGCAGCAGAGCGATCGCCGAGAAGTTGAGCTAAAATCTGGAGATCAGTTTTGCCTGCCATCGAATCAAGGCGATTCCAGGGAACCTGCCCACCGAGAACTGCCGCCCATGCATCCGACCATACTCGGCGTGTGACCGTACGATCGACACGAAGCAGCGTTCCATCAATATCAACCAGCAGCAGCAACATACTCATCAAGCAAACGGTTCCACTCTTTCCACCCTTGCCATGCTAAGACCACGAAAATGCCGTACAGGACAACGTAGAGGTGTAGCCCTCGCGTCCAGTACACAAGGGCGTATGCAGAATCAATGACAATCCAGAGCAACCAATTTTCCAGGTAGCGGTGCGCTTGCATCCACGTAGCAACCAGGCTTGCGCTTGCTAAGGCTGCATCAATTTCGGGAATAGCTGCGTTCGTCCAGTTCCGGAGCATCGCCGCCCAAACGAGACTGCCACCGATCCAAATCAGCACAAGACGGGACCATGTTCGCCGTTGTCGAAGAGAGCCAATGGGTTTTGTTTTTGCTTCTGGGGATTGTTTCCACCACAGCCACCATCCATAGCATCCCATCGCAAAGTACACTCCTTGCAACAGCATATCAGCGTACAAGCGTGCTTCCCAGAACGAAACCGCCTGCAGTGCGACGCTGATATTGCCTGCAACCCAACAGAGGATATTCCGCCGAATCATCAGCAGCACGTATGCAATGCCGAGCAGCGTTGCTGTCCACTCAACCCACCCCATCACCCGAACGCGATGGTTTGCTTCCAGAGTAGAGCTCGAATTCGAGCAAACGGCATTCAATGTCAGCATTGAAGAAGAGATGGCGACGGCGTGGTCGTAGCCCGATGTGCTTTGCATTCTCGAGCGTCGTCAGCACAAATCCACGCATCCCAGTGCAGGCGTGTTTGAACCAATCACCAAGTTGCTTATAAAGCAACGGTATGCTTTGTTCTTCTCCGATCCGAACTCCGTACGGTGGATTGACAATCACTGTTGCTGGTGGTGCTGGTAAGGGAAGGTGCTGATAATCACAGTGAAAAAACGTAATTGCTTGCTCGACCAAGGCTGCACGTGCATTCTCTTTTGCTGCTTCTATTGCAGCGGCATCGTTGTCGCAGGCAAGTATTGCCGATGTTGCTCCGCTGATCGTCGCGCGCGCACGTTCTCGTTCGTTGTCCCAGCATTCGGGTTGGTACCCTCGCCACTGCATGAATGCAAACCTTGTCCGGTGCAATGATGGCGGAATGTTCTGTGCGAGAAATGCCGCCTCGATAGCAAGCGTTCCACTCCCACACATTGGAAGCACTAAGGCTTCCGGGAATCTCCACTTTGTTGCGTAGAGAATCGCTGCTGCCAATGTTTCCGATAGTGGTGCATGCGCTGGATTCTTCCGATACCCTCGTTTGGAGAGCGGTATGCCGCTGGTGTCCACGTAAACCGACACGTGCTCGTTCCGCCAGTAGAGGAAAATGACCACACCCTCTCGTCGCCCGTCGCTGTTTGGTCGCTGGCCAAGCCGATTCCGCAAACGATCAGCAATTGCATCCTTGAGCTTTTGACAGGCGTAGAGTGAATTTCTGATCGAGTCGTTCTGGACCGAAGCAGTCACCGTCACTACCCGCGATGGTAGAATGTGGTCTTCCCACGGAAGGTTTACCGCCCAGCGATAGAGATCAGCAGCAGTAGAGGCGACACCACTTGCCACAAACAGGAGCACGCGATGCGCACACCGTAACCAGAGGTTGAGACGATACAACGCATCCGTTTCCCCGACAAGCTCGATTGCAGCATGCCCGCGCTGCAAGGCTTTATACCCGAGCGACTCAATCTCCGCCTGGAGAAACGGGGCAATCCCTTTGGGACAGGTGACGATAAACCTCTGCTGCTGGCTCTTACCCATCGCATGCTCGAAGACGTTCGATAATCATGAGCATCGCCGCAGCACATGCACGCACGCGATTAGTCTCGCGATCGGTTCCGAAGGCAAAGCGTCGTGCATCAACACCGCGCTCATCAGCAAGGGCGATCCAGATGGTACCGACTGGTTTCTCATCACTTCCTCCGCTGGGCCCAGCAATACCCGAGATCGCAACAGCGATATCGCTGCCGTAGGCTGCTCGGACGTAGCGTGCAAGCTCCTCGACAGTCTGCTGGCTAACAGCTCCATACTGAGCCAGTGTTTCCGGTCGGACACCCCCAAAGTGGATTTTCACAGCATCCGCATAACAGATCAGACCACCGAGAAAGTAGGAGGAACTTCCGGGAACCGACGTGATTTCTGCTCCGAGCATGCCACCGGTGCAGGACTCGGCGACAGCAAGCGTTTTCCCATGAGCGATACACTTGCGATGCAGCACGTCCACTAACCGTTCATCACGATCAGAGAGCATCGCAGAACCGAGCGCTGGTGCAAGAAGTGAAACTGCATCATCGAGGATGCGGCGGACCTCCGCTCGCTTGCCAACTGCTCGAAGCCGCAGGCGCACACTCAGTGCCGAAGGAAGAAACGCCAGTTCGACCGTCGAAGGCAATTGTCGTCGGATAGGTTCGATTCGATCCGCAAGCTCCGATTCCGGCACGCCTGCAGTCAGGAGAACCCGCTCAGCGACCACATCGCATTCCCTACGCTCCATCGCTGCGGCGATTCGTTCGAAGCCCGACTGCTCCATAATCAGCTTCATCTCGCGTGGTACACCAGGCAAGACAATCACTGCTGCACCAGTGGTAGGCTCAAAGTACAATCCGGGTGCTGTTCCCAGTGGGTTGGGAAGCACCTGCGACGTCGAGGGAACCAAAGCTTGCGAACGCAAGCGCTCGCTGTTCGGATCGCGACCGCGCTCGATTGCATACTGCTCCAGATGTGCAAGGGTTGGTTCATCGAGCACAAGATGATCACCGAAGAGTTCAATCAGTGCAGCAATAGTGCAGTCATCGTGGGTTGGTCCCAGTCCACCTGTTGTAATGACCATATCGCAGCGCTCGCGAAGGTCAGCCAGCGCTTCGACAATGGTGGGAACATGATCGGGAACAGTACGCTGCTCAACAACAAGTGCACCGAGCGAAACACAGCGCGCTGCCAACCACGCTGCGTTGGTGTTGAGCGTATCACCGCTGAGCACTTCGTTGCCAATCGAGAGGATGGTGATGCGATAGAGATTCATACGCGACTAAGAAAAGCAATGCCCGCTGCGAAATTAGTCGCAAGCGGGCATGTGGAATGCGTGTATTCAAATGGTCAACTGTTCGGCGTGTCGTCTGCTGGCAGATCATCCGATGACGGAGCTGCTGTGGAATCGGACGATTGCTGTGGCTGCGCTTCTGCTGCGACTGCACCTGAGTTCTCCGCTGACTCCGAGGGTTGCTCGGCTGTCGCTTCAGACGAATCGCTCGGTGAACTTGGTGATGGCGCTGCTTCAACCGTCGGAATTGCAGCATCCACGGTCGGTAGATTCATTGGTGGTGGTGGGCTACTTGGCAGCGCGCTCAGTGCATCAATCGGAGTGAATGCGTATTCATCTGCTCCAGGTACTGGGTGCGCTTGGTTGTACGCTCGGATTGCTTCCTCCCCTTTGTCGCGGAGTGCATCAACGGCAGAAAGTACGATCCGCTTATCTTCGTCATGGAACTCGACAACCTTCAGCGGCAGCACATCGCCAATGGCAAAGTAGTCGGCGATGGTTTTGACCGGTGCAAACGACAAGTGCGATGCGGGAACAAATCCCTCCACTCCTTCTGGCAATTCTACGACGACGCCTTTGTCCACAATCCGGAGGATTTTGCCTTCCGTAAGATTGCCGGGCACGAAGCGGTCAGCGTAGATTTCCCATGGGTTCTCGGTCACTTGTTTATGCCCAAGCGAGATCCGGCGCTGTTCAGCATCGAGTGCAAGCACCACAACATCGAGCGGATCCCCGCGGCGAACCATTTCACCGGGATGGCGGATTTTTTTCGTCCACGATAGGTCGCCGATGTGGACCAAGCCCTCGACACCAGGCTCGAGTTCAACAAAAACACCATAGTTGGTGATATTGCGGACGATGCCTTTGTGCACAGAACCAACCGGATACTTGGCCACAATTTGGTTCCATGGATCGGGTTGAAGTTGCTTGATCCCAAGCGCCAGTTTGCGATTTTCCTTATCAATACTCAACACCACTGCTTCGATGACTTGCCCCAAGGACACAAGCTGCGAGGGGTGTTTGATGTGCTGTGTCCAGGACATTTCGCTAATGTGGATGAGTCCTTCGATGCCCTTTTCAATTTCAATGAAGGCACCGTAGTCGGTGATGCTCACCACGCGACCGGTGACCTTTGTCCCTGGTTGGTACTTGTCGCCGATCTGCTCCCACGGATGCGGGGTGAGTTGTTTCATCCCGAGCGAAATCCGCTTTTTCGCATCGTCGAAGTCGAGGACGACCACTTTGACCTTTTCGTCGAGGCTGACAACTTCAGACGGATGATTGACCCGTCCCCACGACAAATCCGTAATGTGCACCAACCCATCAACACCGCCCAAGTCAATGAACACACCAAAGTCGGCAATTGCCTTGACGTGCCCTTCGAGGACAAGTCCGCGCTCGAGCATGTTGAGAATGCGCTGCCGTTGTTCCTGGATTTGCTCTTCGAGCAGAACCTTGTGGCTGACAACAACATTTTCGCTGGGGTTGTTGACTTTGACCACTCGAACATCGAGTGTTTTGCCGATCCAGGCGTCGAAATCCCGAACTGGGCGCATATCCACCTGCGAACCGGGCAAGAATGCTTCGATCCCGAGCAGATCCACGACGAAGCCACCCTTGATGCGACGCAGAATGCGAACATTGACAATTTCCTGCTTCTCGTAGAGCTCGACGATCTGTTGCCAGGTCTTCATGAAATCCGCACGACGACGAGACAGAACAAGACGCCCTTGACTGTCTTCGAGCCGATCGACAAAAACATCAATTTCATCTCCCACGCGGAGGGTATCGGCTGCTTCGCTGAACTCAGCGCGTGGTATTACGCCCAGCGATTTGAAGCCAACATCTACCCAGATTTCGTCTTTGGTGATAGCAGTGATCTTCCCGTGGACCATCTCGTCTTCTTTGATTTGCCGAGTCCGCTGCTGGATCATCTCGGCAAAGGTTCCATCGTCTATTCCGGGAATGGGAATATCGCCCTCAAGAATTGCTGCTAGAACCGACTTCGACGTTCGGCGAGCGCGGTGCTCACCCTGCTCCGGTTCGATAGTTTGCGTATTGTCCTGGCGTTGCTCGCCGGACCCAGTATCGGGATTTTGGGTCATTGGCAGATCGGCAGTTTCCGTCATGCACATCTCCTTCGGTTTGCAACAGAGCATGGACGCCGCACTCGCCCACCTTCGTTGCAACCGCAATTAGTGGAACGAATACACACGTGCGGATTGGAGCGCAAAAATACGACACCGCTGTAATTTTACGCCGACGGAACGATAGCTTCCTCCGCAATGCGCATACTGGATCGCTACATCCTCACCGCAACTGTTGCAAGTATGCTCTTCGCCTTGCTGGCGCTTTCGTTGGTGTTCATAGTGGTCAACCTGATCGAAAGCCTCGACCGTTTCATAGACCAGCGAGCCAACATTGGTATCATCGTCGGCTACTACCTGTACTTTCTGCCAGAAATCATCAAACTCCTACTTCCGGTGACCGTGCTGGTTGGAACGCTCTTCGTCGTTGGTAAGCTAACCGACAACTACGAAACAACGGCGATGAAAAGCGCGGGAATTAGCCTGTACCGGTTGATGCTGCCGCTCCTGCTGCTAAGTGCCGTGATTGCTGCAGGGCACCTCTACTTCAATGGATGGGTTGTTCCCCGCGTCCTAACAAAGAAGTTTGCAATCGAGCGTCAATACCTTGGCAGAAATACGGGAGGAATGCAAGAACAACTCTATGGTCTCTACTTACGGGATACACCCGGCCGCATCGTTTCGATTGGTTCCTACAACCTGCAGACCGCATGCGGCACCGATCTCAGCATCGAAGTCTATCGCGACGAGCAGTATCCTCACCTGCAGCAACGACTCGATGCTCGGCGCTTTTGTTGGGATTCCGTGACGCGGTCATGGCATGCAGAAGAATGCTTTCTCCGAACAGTAACGGGCACAACGCTGCAGACAACGTATCTGCCGACAATGACCCTTACCCTTGCTACTGACCACCACCGTCTGGCCACACTGCAGCGTTCACTGGAAGAGATGACCTACACCGAACAAGCCGACTATATCGCTTTTCTTCGACAGGGAGGACGTAACACTCGTCAGCTCGACATTGCCCATGCCGGCGACTATGCTTTCCCTTTTGCGAATATCCTCGTTGTCGCAATAGCTGCACCTTTTGCCTCTGTCAAGAAACGGAGTGGACTGGCAGCAAATATCGCCGCCGCAATGACCCTGACATTTCTGTACTTGGTATTGACCAAAATTTTTCAGGCAATTGGGATTGAAACACCCCTTTCACCAACCATCGTCGGTTGGAGTGCCAATATTGTGTTCAGCGTTATCGCAGCTATTGTCCTTGTCCGAACACCAACCTAACCACTCCCGCAGGTAATCAATGCCCGAACTGATTTCGCTTGCTTCACCGGAGGGACGGAGATTGTACCGGCAACTGTATTCGACACTGCGCACCGAGCAGCAGCGTGGCGCAGGCGAAACGCTCCGCATCCTCTGGCAAGTTGCAACTGGCGCCCGCACAGTGCAAGAGTATAGCAGCAACGACATTACCATCCGTTACCCATTAGGGCTCCTTGCAGGCACACGACTTTGGCTTGAGGAAATTGTCAGCCGGTACTACTACTCAACAGTCCTGTCGTTCGTGTACGGAGGTGCAGCGATCCTGCTGGTTGTCATCGGACTACGCCGCTTTTCGTCGAGCATCAGCGATACGGTGGTTCTCCTCAGCGTTGGATTGGAAGCACTCCTGCTCCTGCTGCTGTTCACGGTGATGTTTTTTAGTCCTGCTGAGGATCACGACCCCCACACAGCCGCCATCGGTGAACTTCTCAGTGAAGTTGGGGAGATCGGGCGTGACTATGCCATCGTGCTCCATCAATTGGAAACCACGACCACCGCAATCACCGAACTGGTCAGCCAGACAACTCGTCTTGCAGCAGCAGCAGAACAAGCAGCTCAAGCCGCCAGCGCCGCAACATCCCCTTCGCCGGCACTGGTCGAACATCTTCGCTCGGTCAATGATGCACTCGATCAATTGCGCACCCGCATCGAGATGCTTGCTGACGCCGTTGGTGCTATCAAACAGGACCGTATCGAGCATGCCGTCCGCACGCAGCTTGCACAGTTGCTGGAAGCGCGGATCAGCGATCGCTCACCATCTGCTCCCCCACAGCACTGATGCGCCGCCGTGGTATCGAAATCTATTTTGTTCTGTACTTAGCAGCGCTGATGCTGCTGCTCTCGGACTCACCGAAGCAGGAACGGGAGCTTGCAAGCACCGCCCTGCGCAATCTGCTCGCTTCCACGTTTAACTTGATCGCTGAAAAACCCACCCTCCTCTGCCGAGCACTCGTGGAGCGCGATTCGCTTGCCTTTCTTCACTTCGACAGCACCAACACCATCATCCCGACGGGATTTGTTGACAGCATCCACTACCGCATCATTGCCGACGATCAAGCGACAAACCAGCAGCGACCACTTGCTATCGGTACACCGACGCGGGTAGGGAACATTCTCTTCACCATCGAGCAAATTGGGCAAGCGCTGCGCTTTCGCTGGACCCCTACATCTGCCCAGCCAAGCCCGCGGTTGTTCCGCATCCACATCGAGGCGACAGCACTGCCACAACTTCCGCCAACACTTCCCCCTGACCAACGCCAGCAACTTTCGCTTCTGTTAAGCCAGAGTGACCAGCGACTGCAGAGCCAGACTTCGTTCATCGTTGGCTATCTGCCGCAGCAACCTGCAGTGGAACAAGCACCGCCCCAGCCATTGGACAGCACCATCATTGCACGGTTGGAAGAACTCGTTGCCCAACGGCAACCGCAACCCCAGCTCGGAAGCTTTGCTCTTGTACCAGAGCACACAACCATTGGCACGCTCCCCTACGTCCAATGGGAAAATCGCATCGCCGTGTATGGGGCATCGCCCTTGCGTGACATTGCTGCTCCACCACAAGTGAGCGGACTACCGTCGGCTTTCGTCACGATCGAGGGGAATACCATCGTCGTCCGGAGCATCAGCACACAGGCATCCAGCGCAAACGTCAACGTCCGTCTTACCCGCCGAGATGGAGTCGAAGCAAGCACCACGTTCAGTGTCATCACCTATCCACTCCAGCCACCGATACTCCCCACCGTCATGCATCCAGGCATCGAGTACCGTTTCCTTCCCAATCTGTCGAATCTTTCGGGCATTGATACACGTGCACTGCTCCGCGATGAGCAGAACGTCATTCGTGCCAGCAGCAGTGGGGAGCCGATGACCTTCACGCCTGCGCTGAGCGACACCGGACGCTTGTTTTACTTCGAACGGTATGCCGGGAAAGAGCGGATCGGTCAGGTCATCACCATCCCATGTGAAATGTATCCAGCGCCAGAAATCCTCAGCGTCCGCCGTGATGGTGAGCGTTCGTTCGTGGTTGTCTGTCGGGGGTACGGCTTGGCAACCGACGGACGCTCGCGCCTACGGCTCGACCTGGATCCATCGAACGGAGCGCGCGTCCAAGAACTCTACGGCGACTACACCTATGATGAGGACCTCCACGCCCGGGTGCAACACTTTCGGCTCACCCTGATTGGTGGGGCATCGCTCAAAATTGCCGCTGTCAATGGATACCAACGGCGTTCTCCCTGGCGAGACCTACCGCAGTAAACGTGCTGATGCAAACTGTTCCCGCTGCCGTAACACTTGGTGGTAACGGCGGACATTTGCAAGGTGCTCGGCATAGGTACGCGCAAAGCGATGGGTACCGCTGCTATCACCGCTACCACAGAAGAAGAGAAAGTCGTGCCGTTCAGGATTGAGCACCGCCTCGATCGCATTGGTGGTCGCCACTTTCACGGGTCCAGGCGGCAATCCCACGATGCGATAAGTGTTGTAGGGATGCTCGACACGGTAGTCATCAAAGGTCAGCCGACGCGACGGAAAGCCCAATGCATACTGCACCGTCGGATCTGCTTCCAGTTTCATTCCACGGTTGAGACGGTTCCAATACACCCCTGCTACCCGCCGATACTCAATCGGATTGACCACTTCACCCTCGACGATGCTTGCAAGAGTCAGAATTTGGTATCGGCTCAATCGGCACTGGCGCGCACGATCGGCAAAACTCTCTTCCCAGATACGCTCAAACCGATTGACCAACCGGCCGAGCGCATGCTCAACTGGTTCCCGTTCGAACAATTCATAGGTAGCCGGAAGTAAAAAACCTTCTACCGAGCGTGCATCGTCTCCCAAGTTCCACGCCTGCGCCAAGCTATCGCTTCGCAACAACCGGAGCACACGGACAGAATCATCATCGAGCGTGCGTGCAAGGGCACCTGCAACATGCGTGGTTGTTTCCCCTTCGTAGATGGTCAGGCGCCGTACAAGCCGATTGCGACCGCGGAGGAGATTGTTGAACAGCTCTGCATGCGTCGTTGTTGGCGATAGCTCGTAGGAACCCATGTGAGCGCCGAGTGTGATGACGCGGCTGCCCACGCGAGCCAAGAGATGCCAGACCCATGGTGCGCGCACTGCACCCTCGGATTGGAGCTGCTCTAGTACGCTCTGGAGCGTTGCGCCTGCAGGCACAAACAGGACATGCCTCTCATGCACTGGCAGCGGAGACAGCAGGAGCGCTCCGAGAGCAATAGCAACGACAGCCAGCACGAAGCCACTAACGAACAGAATCCGACGAAGAATGCGCAGCATGAAGATATGACGTCAAGGAATGGTTTGCTTCTAAAAAACATAACTGCTGTAGTTTTGCAAAAGCCTGCCTGTTACACCAAGCATTGAACACCCGAGCACGCTACACCAGCTGCACGCGGTATCGACAGCAGTGCTGTTCCACATTGCACGTATTACACACTTTGTACGATTGGTTCCTATGGACGTACTCAAAACCAAGCTCTTGCAAGTTTTGCCTCAATTCCGTGCCAAGCGTTCCGCGCTCTTGGAACAGTACGGCGACGTTCCTGTTGCCACTGTCACGGTCGAACAAATCATCGGCGGCATGCGTGGTGTCCCATCGCTCCTGTGCGATACGTCGTCGGTTTCGCCGTCGGAAGGATTGCGCATTCGAGGTATTCCCATCCTCGAGCTGACCGATGCTACACCGGAAGAGATCTTTTTTCTGTTGGCTACTGGCCAACGCCCAACCGAGGACGAACGGCGCGCTCTCTCCCAACTGCTAACGGCGCATGCAACCGTTCCCGAGAGTGTGCTCGCCGTACTGCGCGCAATGCTCCCGGATGCACATCCGATGGCGATGCTGTCGGCGGGTCTGTTGGCAATGGAGCATCAGTCTGCCTTCCGCAAGGCCTACGAGGACGGCACTCCGAAAGATCAACTGTGGGAGTACGCGTTAGCCGATTGCATCCAGTTGCTTTCCAGCATCACTGGTATTGCTGCAGCGATTTACCGTCTCAAGTTTCGGGATGGAACGCTCATCGAGCCTGATCCAGCGCTGGATTGGAGCACCAACTTCGCGCGGATGCTCGGCGTCAGCGACGACCCAGCATGGGCAGATTTGGTGCGCCTCTACCTTGTGCTCCATGCCGATCACGAGGGCGGAAATGTCAGCGCATTCACCGGTGTAACGGTTGCGTCTGCACTATCGGACGTGTTCTACGCAATCAGCGCTGCACTCAATGGGCTTGCCGGACCTCTGCATGGGCTTGCCAATCAAGAATGCTTAGCGTTTATTCTCGAGCTTCGCGATCGCTTCGGTGGTGTGCCAACTGCTGAGCAATTGCGCGATCTGTGCTGGGAACGGCTCAATAATGGCCAGGTCATTCCCGGCTACGGACATGCTGTCCTCCGCGTCACCGACCCGCGTTTTACGGCGTTCTACGCGTTTGCGGAAAAGTACAAGCTCGACCGTGAATGCATCGCCATTGCCAAGCGCCTCTATCAAGTCGTACCCGACGTCCTTCGTCAACATGGGAAAGCAAAAAATCCCTACCCCAATGTTGATGCTATCAGCGGTTCACTCCTCTACGAATTCGGGATGACAGAGTTTACCTTCTACACGGTCATGTTCGGCGTCTCGCGTGCACTCGGTATTTGTGCACAGATTCTCTTCCATCGCATGGTTGGTTCGGCAATTGTTCGACCCAAGTCGGTCACCCTCGACGAACTCGAACAGATGGCACGGCGGGCAGCGGTCACTACCTAACACGCGCGCTGCTCAGCTCCCCGGAAAAAGCCAAAGCCCTGTCGGTTGTCGGCAGGGCTTTGGTGCTTGTGCGGTCTAGTGGACTCGAACCACTGGCCTTCACGATGTCAACGTGACGCTCTAACCAACTGAGCTAAGACCGCAGCATCACGGCGGCGCAAAAATACGGGAGCTCGGCCTATTTGTGCAAGGGTGTCGGCGCTGGGGCGTTGTATATTGCGCTTTGCACGATCGTCTCGCCTTCCTGATGCTGCCTCTGTTGTGAGGGGTCGTGCGGCTGAATTCTCCACCTGTTGTCGAACTACTTGTGTCCGTGTATGGTCACCGTCGCAATTATTGCGTGTGGCGTATTCGCTTTGCTTGTTGCACTGTTTTTCGCACGTGCTATCCGTGGTATTCCGGTTGCAGAAGGAGTTGCTTCGACCGAGGAGGCACAGCGCCTGACCGAAGTCACTGCTGCCATTGCTGAAGGAGCGATGGCATTTCTTACCCGTGAGTATCGGACGTTGGCACTGTTCATGCTGATCTTTGGCTTCCTCATCTGGATGGCCGTTGATAACGGACTCTACACGATGATCAGCTTCCTATCGGGTGCTGCCGCCTCAATGCTTGCCGGGTTTATCGGAATGCGGATCGCAACAATCGGGAACGGCCGGACTGCCGCAGCAGCGCGAATCTCCCTGCAGCGCGCCTTCAGCATTGCGTTCCGATCTGGTGCGGTGATGGGTTTCGGGTTGACCGGTATTGCCATTGTGGGGTTGATCGTTGTGTACTTAGGGCTCGATGCTCTCTTGCCCAATCTGGAGCGGCATATTCTGATGGAAATCCTCTCCGGCTTTGCATTGGGGGGCTCGTCGGTTGCACTCTTCGGGCGCGTCGGTGGTGGCATCTACACCAAAGCTGCCGATGTCGGTGCTGACCTGGTCGGCAAAGTTGAAGCTGGCATCCCTGAAGATGATCCTCGGAACCCAGCGGTCATTGCTGATAACGTCGGTGACAATGTCGGTGATATTGCCGGCATGGGCGCTGACCTGTTCGGCTCGGTTGCGGAATCAACCTGCGCTGCATTGGTCATTGGTGCATCAGCCTTTCACATGGTGCCCGAATCCATGAAAGAGGGTGCATTGCTGTTCCCTGTCCTGGTCAACGCGGTCGGTGTGCTCGGCAGTTTTATTGCGCTCTTTTTTGCTCGGCCAAAGTCCGAAGACTCCATCGAGAGTGCCCTCAAGCGTGTGCTCATTGTCGCCACGGTCGTCATGGCGATTGTACTCTACCCCATCACGATGGCATTGCTGCCAGCAACCTTTACCCTGGAAGGGAGCAGTAAACTCTACACGAACGCAGGTGTTTATTGGTCGTTGCTGGTTGGATTGATATCCGGCCTGCTTGTTGGTATTGTTACCGAGTACTACACTGCACATCGTTACCGCACGGTTCGCTCCGTCGCGGAAGCATCCCAGACAGGTGCAGCAACGAACATCATCTACGGACTTGCGCTCGGCTACAATTCGTCGGTTGTGCCGATGCTCCTGTTGGCGCTCACCGTTGTCGTGGGGATTTCGTTTGCGGGGATGTACGGCATTGCGATCGGCGCCCTCGGCATGCTTTCGACGATCGCTGTTGGCCTGACCATTGACGCGTATGGTCCAGTCTCCGACAACGCTGGTGGCATTGCGGAAATGTCGCACATGGGCAAGGATATCCGATCGCGGACCGATGCACTCGATGCTGCGGGCAATACAACCGCTGCTATTGGGAAAGGCTTCGCGATTGGCTCGGCAGCCTTGACCTCGCTGGCGTTGACGTCGGCATTTTTGACGCGTGCCAAGATTGCACCCGATTCGCTGGGCTTGACCACGCCGCCAGTACTTGCAGGATTACTCATCGGCGGTGCACTTCCTTTTGCTTTCTCCGCAATGACGATGCGGGCTGTGGGCAAAGCTGCCTTCGACATGATCGCCGAAGTGCGCCGTCAGTTTCGAGAAATTCCGGGACTACTCGAAGGTACTGCGCGAGCTGATTATCGCCGATGCGTGGACATCTCTACGCAAGCATCCCTGCGCCAAATGATCGCACCTGGTTTGCTTGTCATTCTCACGCCGCTGGTGGTTGGTTTTCTCTTTGGAGTTCATACGCTCGCTGGTGTGCTCATTGGAGCGCTCGTCTGTGGGGTGATGCTGGCAACCTCGATGGCCAATGCCGGCGCAGCGTGGGACAATGCGAAAAAGTTCATCGAGAAAGGAAACTTCGGTGGCAAAGGCTCTGATGCCCACAAAGCTGCAGTCGTCGGTGATACCGTCGGTGATCCGTTCAAGGACACTTCCGGACCATCGCTAAACATCCTGATCAAACTGATGGCAATTATCAGCTTGGTGTTTGTACCATTCTTCATCAAGTACGGCGGCGTTCTGCTGCGGTAGCCCCAAGCCGAACAGTGGCAGTTGTGTTCTGGGCAGGCGATGCGTTGACATCGCCTGCTTCGTTCTGGGCAGCACCACTGAGTGCGCTCCAGATCAATTCCAACAACTCGCCAATACTTTCCCTTGTTGCCGACGACACAAAAAGCGGCTTCCCATAGTTAGGGAATTCAAGGAGGCTCAGCTCGGCGCGCTGCGTCTGGTCGAGCGTATCAGCCTTGCTGATGCAGATGATGCGTCGTTTGTTGGCCAACAATGGATTGTGGCGGACCAATTCTCGTTCGAGAATTGCGTATGCCTCCACGGGTGGAAGCATGTGCGGGTCCAGAAGGAACACCAACACACCGGTTCGCTCGATATGCCGCAGGAACTCCGTTCCAAGCCCTTTGCCGGTGCTTGCTCCCTCGATGATGCCGGGAATATCAGCAACGACAAAGCTGCGTTCGAAGTCGAGCTGCACCATGCCAAGATTAGGGACCAAGGTCGTGAATGGATAGTCGGCGATTTTTGGTTTCGCTGCCGAGATAGTGGCAAGAAGGGTGGATTTGCCAACATTGGGGAAACCAACCAGCCCCACATCGGCCAACAGTTTCAACTCGAGTTCTAACCAGCATTCGTGTCCTGGTTTGCCCTGTTCTGCTGTGCGAGGCGCACGGTTAGTCGGTGTGGCAAATGCTGCATTTCCCCTTCCACCAGCGCCACCATGGAGGATAATCTCCCGCTGGCCAGCCTCGATAAGTTCAGCCAGCACCTGACCGCTTTCGGCATCGCGGATAACCGTTCCCGGCGGCACGCGGAGCACAACATCGCGGCCACGCTTGCCACTCCGACGGTTCGGACCGCCTGGCGCTCCATTGCCTGCTGCGAAGTGCCGCTTGTAGCGAAAATGCAGCAGCGTATTTAGATGGGGATCGGCGATAGCAACGACGTTACCCCCACGGCCACCATCGCCACCATCGGGGCCACCTTTGGGAACAAACTTTTCTCGATGGAAACTAACCATGCCATCGCCACCAGAGCCGGCTTTGGCATAAATGCGAACACGATCAACAAAGTTCATCGTTGAGATGGAGGTGGTATCGTTTATCTTGAGGCAAACAGCCTTACGCCATAGTGTAGCGTTTGACGAGGGCTAAGCGAAGTTCTTGTGCCGCTTTGATGGTGGGATCGAGTGCATGCTCAGCAAGGAAGCGATCGAACTCGTTGAGTGCCGATCGAACCGACGTGGCAGCATCAAGGCGACGGAGCAGACTGTTGTATTGCTCCACGTCATGCGCGCAGAGTTTCTTGAGCACCACCTCTTTGAGCTCCTCGCTGAGCACATCCGAGAGCAACGGTTGTGGAGCCAATTGTTCCGGCACCCGAACGCGCACATGCTGTAAGCCGCTCTCGAGCAACTGATCCAAATCCGTGGACAATTCCGCTACTGCCGCGCTGCTCTGGGTAAATTCCTTGGCGGTCTGACTCGATGCTGTACTGTGATCGTCGGGTACGGGTTCAGGTTGATCGGTTTGGCTGTCGGTGGTTGTAAGCATGAACTCTCGCTCGAGTGCACGGCGCTGTTCCGGTGTTGCAGTTTCAAAGCTGCCCTGAGACTGCTCCGGATGCGCAAGAAGCGCATTGATTTCCACAACGTCATCGTCGAGCAGTTCTTCCTCTGCATCAGTGCTGGGAGCAGGCTCGTCTTCGGAAAGCGGCATCTCGAGCTCATCCCCATGCAGGCGGTGTTCGCTGTCTTGACTGCTGGATATCTGTTCCGGCTCAACAGCTTCAGGGGACCAAACCTCCACAGTCTCCACCGCAGCTTGCAATGCATCCTCGGTCGGTTCATCGGCACCGTCAAGTGGGAAAGCATCGGCCTTACCGGTTACGCTTGCTATCTCGACCTCGTCGAGTGCTGAGGGCGTCTGGGCAGCTTCGATTTCGTCCAATGCAGCATCGCTTATCTCTGGCAAGTCGATGGCACTGCTTTGGTCATCATCTGGAGAGTGCTCTTGAGCATCATCGGGTACCATCGGTAATACACCACCGACTTGCTCCTCCTCGACCGCCGACGGAGCTGAATCCACCACGGGTTCTTCCTCAACAACGGGCTGCGGCTCGTCCACCTGCACCTGTTCCACTGTTTCCGTTATTGGTGCGGGATGGACCGGTTCGAGATCAGCAGGCTCATCTTCCTGCACCGAACTCGAATCAGTCTCGAAGGTAGTGGTTTCGGTGACCGTTGATGTTTGCAATGGGGTTTGGCTTCCCTGTTCCTGCTCGAGTTCTTGGAGCACTTGATCAACAACGCGCAGAATCGTATCCCGCGTTACCGTTCGAATCCCATCGTGGTAGAGCATGCGCTCGAATTTTTGAGCAATCACCTGAATGTCCTTGTCATCGAGGAAGACGATGAGTGCTTCGATGGGAATCGCCTCCAAGGCTGGCGGCGTGGGTGTTTCGTTGAAGAAGCGAAAGACTGGATCGAGGAGTTCGATGAATTGGCTTGTCGAAAGGTCGAGAATATGCTCGTCGTCGAGTTGTTTGATGAGTCGCTCAAACTCAAAGACAGGCATGATATGGGTGCTGGTACTATCCAGCTCGCGTTCGCGCATCCACTGCTCAAAACCGGTGCGAATGTAGGGATAATCGGCAAAGTAGCGCAAGCGCAAGAGAATCTCGCAGACAGGCTTGGTCGGCTCACCCCGATAGACGAACCATTTGAGCGTTACTCGCGGACGCACGCGGTAGTTGAGCACGCTCTTGACGGCTGCATCGAACAGTGAAAGTGCATGCTTTCGCTCGAATCGCGCATGGCGGCGGACGTAATCCTCGACTTGCCCCCAGACACGACGGAAGAGCGGGTCGGTCGGATCAATCGGCAAGTTCAATTGTCGTTGGATACGATCCTGGTAGAGGAGCCACTCCACTTCCGCACGGAGAAATTCCTTGTATGCTCGGTCAACCGTGGGATGATCGAGCACGTCGGCAAGGTGGAGCCCACCTCCGGCACGCGGCAGCAGCAGCTCCGCGAGCTGAATTTTTGTGCGCTCAATTTCCGCTTCGAACATACCCTGCCGGGGACAATAGTGGAGCAACCAACTCGGAATGCAACTTACAAAACCGTCCCAGCAGCAGCCTACCGTAGCTGGACGTAGGTCGTCCCCCAGTCAGTGGAGCCAGCTTGTCCGACGCGATACGAGGCAACCAGCGGATGCCCCTCCAGCATCGAATGGATTGCCTGGCGGAGTTGCCCAGTGCCCGTGCCGTGCAGAATCGTCAACTGGAATACCCCACCGAGCACAGCATCGTTGAGTGCGCGTTCGACGGCGGCAAGTCCATCGCGCACACGCATTCCGCGAATGTCAATCGCTGTTGGCGAATCCATTTTCGGTGGAGGCATGTTTCCGGTTCGATGTTCCTGTGCTGGTGGCTGCGTGCGGCGGACCGAGTCGGCTGAAACACGCACCCGCACCGAACCAATTTCGACCACAATGTGCTTGGATGTCACGTCGAGGACTTTTCCCTGCTGCCCCGATTGCAGAAGCACGACGTAGTCGCCCGGATGAATCGGCTCAGCCTTAGCAGCAGGTGATTGTTGTGGCTGCAATTGCGTGGTGATGCGTTCTTCTAACTCTCGGAGCTGTTGGCGCGCATTCTCCACCGAGGCATGCGCCGCCACGTGTCGAATCTGGCGCAGCTCTTCCTTCGTGCGAGCAATAAGCTCTGCAGCTTCCCGGCGCGCTGCATCGAGGAGTTGCGTGTACTTGGCTTTGAATTGCTGAAATTTTTCCTCGTACTGTGCCCGATACTGCTCGGCTGCTGCATGCTCCTGGGCAGCGCTTGCACGAAGTTGCTCCATCTCGGCCCGCAATTGCTGGAGTTGATGGATGCTCGATTCGATCCGCTCGTGATCGGTGCCGACATAGGCGCGCGCACGTTCGACGACGTCTCCAGGTAAGCGCAATGCCGCTGCCAATTCCAGCGCGTACGAATTGCCCGGCACTCCGGCCAGAAAGCGGTATGTTGGCTCCAGGCGAGCGGTATCGAATTCCATGGACGCGTTCAAGAGTCCAGGACGAGTGAGCGCATAGGTTTTGAGCGTGAACTGGTGCGTCGTTGCAACGATGGAACCACCGCGATCGAGCACGCCATCAATAATGGCTGCCGCCAGTGCACTTCCTTCGCTCGGATCGGTACCCGCACAGATTTCGTCCACGATCACCAGCGTCTGGTGGTTACAGAGAGCCAGAATATCCCGCAACCGCACCAGCTGGGATGAAAAGGTCGAAAGATTGCTCTCGATGCTCTGATGATCGCCAATTGCTGCCAGAAGCGTCACCGGTGAGATGGTCATTTCGCCCAACGGATAAATGCCCGCTAATGCCATCGCTGCACTCACTCCGAGCGTCTTGATTGCGATGGATTTGCCGCCGGCATTCGGCCCACTGACCAAGTATCCGCGCTGTTGACGGTCGAAGCGAACACTGAGCGGGACGACGTGCTCTCGCCCTTTGGCAACGACCAGCAGTGGATGGTACACCTTCTCCAGTTCGATGGTACCATCGGAAACAATTCGTGGGTGGTGACAGCGGTAGTGCTCAGCAAACAATGCTCGTGCTCGCAAGGAATCGAGCACTGTCAGGACGCGATCGGCAGCCAGAATGCTCTCGGCATGCGCTCCAACTTCGGCGGTTAGTGCTTGCAAAATGCGCAAGAGTTCTCGCTCTTCCGCACTCCGCAGTTCAGCAAGCTCGTTATTGAGCTCGAATACCTCACTCGGTTCGAAAAAGACCGTCGCTCCTGTCTGCGAAATACCGTGGATGATGCCCGACAGCGAGCGTTTGTATTCGACCTTGAGTGGAACGACCAAGCGACCATCGCGTTGAGTGTAGAAATCGTCCTGGAGCAAGTCTTCATCGCCGAGGCGTTGGAGGATGCGCCGGAGCTTGGTCCGGAGGCGAGCGCTCACTTCGGCGATGCTGTTGCGTATGCGCCGAAGCTCGGCTGAAGCATCATCGCGCACTGCACCGGTGGGATCAATGGCATCGCGGATGTGCCGCTCCAAGAGGCGGTGTTCGACCAGCGGCTCTGCAAGAGCAGCAATTGTCGGCATCTGGTCGGCATGCTCACCGATGAAGGAGCGAACGCGACGACTGACGCCAAGCAGTTCCAGGATCGAAAGCAGCTCGCTGGCACTCAGGTATGCCCCAGCAAGCATTGATCGGTGGAGAAGGCGCGCGGGGTCATCGGTTCGTTCCAATGGCAAGTCGTCACCTCGAGCGCGCAGTTGCAACAGTTCTGCAATGGCAGCATGTTCGTTGGCAATCTGCTGGGCATCGAGCAGAGGCCGTAGCCTGCGCAGATGTGCTGCAGCGCGTTCGGTAAGTGCAAACGGCACGAGAAGCTCGAGAACTTTATTGAACTCCAGCTCGGCAAGCGATTGCTCAACAAGTGCCGGGCTTGGTGTTCCAGGGAGCTCGCTTGTGCTCATAGCATCAACATAGATGGAGAAACTTCCTCGGCACAACCGTTGCCCTCCGACCATACCACGAGCGGAAAAGCAACGCTGCGTAGTGCATTCATACAGAGTGAACGTGGGATGTACTTTACAACTGCAATATCGTACACTCTCGATGAATGCCCCTATTTTTGCGCACCACGTTTGCATCACCACTGCATGCAGAAACGGACTGATCCTTTCGAGCGCGTCGTCGAATGCATTCGGTCAACAGAGTGGTTCCGCGCGCTCGAATCCCGCCTCCCGACAGAGCGTAGTTTGTCACTGAAAACACTTCACGGCTCGCTGGGATGTTTTGTCCTGGCAGCGTTCTACCCATCGCTTGACCGTCGGATCGTCGTCGTCACTGCTGCCGATTCTGTCGAGCGATGGACACACGATTTAGAGCAGTTTGGCATTTGCACACGCGCATGCATTCCCACGCGGCGGCGACGCACGGCGACCACCGCCCCCGAGCACAGCGAATTGAACACAGCGCTGGATGCTCTCTCCACTTACTGGCAGGAACGGGCAACCGTGTTGGTTGTGGCTCCGGAAACGTGGCAATTGCGTTTGCCCCCTCCCGAATGGTTCCAGGAAAACGCGATCACGCTCCACGTGGGCGACGAGCTTCCTTTCGAGGAGTTCCGGCAGTTCTTGGTCCTGGGCGGTTACCATCGTACCGACTATGTCACCGAGCCAGGCGAACTATCGGTTCGCGGTGGCATCGTGGATCTGTTCCCCCTTGGATGGCCGCTGCCATTGCGATTGGAATTTTTCGGCGACCAAATCGAATCCATCCGAGAATTCGATCCCCTCTCGCAGCGAAGCATTCGCCAACTGGAGGAGGCGTCTATCTTCGTCGCCTATCCACGCGACGAGCAATTGTTTACTGCGTCCATCGAAGATTTTCTCGAACCGCAGACGGTTATCGTTATCGAGCATCCCGACGAAATAGCGCAACGGTGGGAGGCGCTGGCAGTATCACCACAACTCCGCGACTGCACGCGCTTGCTGCTCAATCCCCTTGGGAAAGCCGATATCACGGTTGTCTCCTCTCCCCAACCCTCGTCGGGGGCAGCCGTTGGGCATGTGTACGATCTTCTTGCTGAACTGGAGCATGCCGGATCGCTCGTGGTGTTGTGTGCCGACAGCGCTATTCACCTGGAACGGCTCCGGGCGCTGCTGCGCTCACTTGGGGAGCAGCGCGCGCACGAAACGTCTCTCCGTTTGGATCGCATCGTCTGGTGTCCACGAACACCGGATGCTGGTTTTCTCTTACCGCGCGAAGGGGTTGCTGTTATCACCGAGCATCAAATTTTTGAGCGTCGCCGCGTTCGATCCGAGCAGCAGCGACGTTCTGCACTGACACTGCGCGAACTCCAACAGCTCCGCCGCGGTGATTATTTGGTGCACATTGATAAAGGCATCTGCCAGTTCGATGGACTCGACACAATCACCATCAATGGACACCAGCAGGAATGCATACGCTTGCTCTTTGCCGATGGCGACACGGTGTATTTGCATCTGAACAACATCAACAAGGTCGAACGCTATTCTGCCGCCGACGGCACTCCACCGGCACTGAGCAAGCTTGGCACGCGAGAATGGGAACGTAAAAAAGCGCGCGTCAAGGGCAAGATCAAGGACATCGCCCGCGATTTGATCGCCCTCTACGCCAAGCGCAAAGCATCCACCGGTTTTGCATTCCCGCCCGATACTGCATGGCAAATCGAGCTGGAAGCGTCGTTCATGTACGAAGACACTCCCGACCAAGCACGTGCCACCGACGAGGTCAAACGCGATATGGAATCCCCCAGTCCGATGGATCGCTTGATCTGTGGAGATGTTGGGTTTGGGAAAACCGAGATTGCCATCCGTGCAGCATTCAAAGCAGTTCAAGCAGGCAAGCAGGTGGCCGTTCTGGTACCAACGACAATTTTAGCACGGCAGCACTATCAAACGTTCAGTGAGCGCTTGGCACGGTATCCCGTACGCGTCGAGATGCTCTCTCGGCTGCGCAGCAGTGCTGAACAACACACGGTGCTGAACGACTTAGCTCAAGGAAAAGTGGACATCATCATCGGGACACACCGCCTGCTATCAGACGACGTTCGATTCCAGGACCTGGGCTTACTCATCATTGACGAAGAGCAGCGTTTTGGGGTCGCCGCAAAGGAAAAGCTGCGTCAACTTCGCGCTACGATTGACACGCTCACATTGACAGCTACTCCCATTCCGCGAACGCTGAACTTTTCGCTCATGGGTGCGCGCGATTTGAGCATCATCGAAACCCCGCCGCGAAACCGTCTGCCGGTCGAAACCGAAGTCATCGAGTGGGACGAAGGCCTACTCCGATCGGCTATCACACGGGAGCTTGAACGTGATGGACAGCTCTTTGTCGTTAGCGATTCCATTGAGGACATCCCCGCACTCCAACAGCGGCTGCTGGCGCTGGTACCGACGCTCCGTATCGGAATCGCCCATGGACAACTGCACCCCCACGCACTCGAAACCGTCGTCGAGCGATTCTTGGAGCGCAAGTACGACGTCCTACTGGCAACCAAGATCGTCGAGAACGGATTGGACATGCCCAACGTCAACACGATCATCATCGTCAACGCTGAGCGGTTCGGGCTTGCCGAATTGTACCAGCTCCGGGGTCGCGTTGGACGATCGAATCGGCAGGCGTACTGTTATCTTGTGGTGCAATCGTTGCAGAAGTTGAATCGACAGGCACTGGAGCGATTGCGGGCTATCGAGGAGCTGACCGATCTTGGCAGTGGCTTCCAGCTTGCCCTCCGTGACTTAGAGATTCGCGGTGCTGGAAATATCTTCGGTGCTGAACAGAGCGGTTACATCAACGAACTCGGCTTTGATACGTACCACCGAATTCTCGACGAAGCGGTCCAGGAGCTTCGCACCGAGGAATTTGCTGAATTGTTCCCCGATCAGGAACGCTCGTTTGTCAACGACAGCATTGCCATCGAACTGCCCGATGATGCGCTTCTCCCAGCCGCCTACGTTCCCAGCGATGCCGATCGCTTCCAATGGTACAAGCGCCTCTACCGCTGCACATCCGTTGCAGAGTTGAGCCAGATTCGGGAAGAGTTGCATGATCGCTACGGTCCGCTTCCGCCCGAAGCCGAGCAGCTCCTCTACGGGGTACACCTTCGGATGCTGGGTTCGCAACTTGGCGCCGATCGTATCCGCGTCGAGGGTTCGCTACTGAGCATCGAGCTGCCGCGTGCTGCACCCCAGTGGTACTACGAGCAGATGTTCCCCACCATCGTTGCAGCCGCCGCCGAAATCACCGGAGCACGCTTCCGGCAGGTCAACTCTGTTGCCATTCTCGATGTACCGATTGCGTCGGCTGCACATGCTGTGGAGGTTCTCGAGCAACTACTGGCAGCAACAGCGCAGCTCCGCCGGGAGACCAGCCGCAGGCTCAAAACAGCTAAAACATCTCCGTAAGGTTGTACTCGTGCAGTTTGCGATACAGCGTGCGTTCACTAATCCCCAACGCACGAGCAGCACTGCGCCGGCTCCCGTTGAAGCGTTTGAGAGCAGCAACAATCAAGCGCCGCTCCATTTCATCGAGCCGAAAATCATCCGGATCGCGACTGAAGACATCATCCTCGCTGCGCTGGGCTGAGATCATCGGTTGCCACTGGGCGATGCGCTCTGCCAATGCACCCAAGGCACCGCGGAGGGCGCTCATTTCTGCTTGAATCTGCAAGAGCGTGTGATAGACCAACGCCAGATCAATGGGCTGCGCTTGCGCATGCGCTGCAGAGTGCAGAACCAATGCACGCGATGGCTCAGGGATTTCCTCCCGCTTCAGATACCGCCGCACATCCTCGGCTGTGATTCGCCGCCCATGACCAATGGTAACTAGCGTCTCAACCAGATTGCGGAGCTCACGAATGTTGCCGCGCCAGTTATGCTGCTGCAAGAGGAAAATGGCATCGTCATCAATCCCCTCGTAGGTAGTACCGATGCGCTCGGCAACCTTAGCAGCAAAGTACTCGACCAGCAACGGAATGTCCTCAGGTCGCTTCCGCAGCGGTGGAAGGTGCAGGTGCACAGCATTGAGTCGGTAGTAGAGGTCTTCGCGGAACATGCCCTGGCGCACTTCGTATGCCAAGTCGCGATTGGTCGCTGCAATGACGCGAACGTTGACCGTAATAACCTTTGTTGATCCAAGCCGTGTGAATTCACCCGATTCGAGAACACGCAATAACTTGACCTGCGTGCCTAACGGCATTTCACCGATCTCGTCGAGGAAAATCGTTCCGCCGTCTGCTACCTCGAAGAATCCCTTCCGCTGCTCGACAGCACCAGTGAAGGCGCCCTTTTCGTGTCCGAAGAGCTCTGATTCGAGCAAGGTTTCAGGGATTGCACCGCAGTTGACGCTGATAAAGGGTGCTTTCCGCCGCGGACTCAAACCGTGAATTGCACGCGCGAAGACATCCTTGCCAGTTCCAGTTTCTCCCGTGATGAGGACGGTCAAATCCGTCGGAGCAACTTGCAACAATTGCTCAATTGCTTCGACAATAGCCGGTGATTCACCGATGATCCCATAGCGAAGCTGTAACAGGCGCAGTGCAGCAGTTTTGGCTTGTTGGCTCATTGCTCCCGCGGTGCATCTGGTTTGGTGATGTACTCGTTCCAGCCGCCCAGGTAGATGAACACATGCTCAAACCCCACCGACCGCAGCAACTCCGAGAGCTTATGGCTTAGCTCACAGTTGCCGCCACCGCAGTAGGTGACCACGGGTCGGCTCTTGTCGAGGCTATAGAGCATCTGCATCACCTGGTTACGATACATTGGATCAAGCTCGAATTGCTGAATGTCCACATTCTGTGCACGCGGTATATGCCCAGCATCGAACTCATCCTTCCGACGCGCATCGAGGAACATCACCTCTTCATTGCGGAGCATCATGAGCACTTGCTTGTAGGTCACCGCACGAACATTCTCAGGTGCTGGCGGTGGAGTAGCGTCATTCTGTGGTGGCAGGCGTGGTTCGGTTGACTTGGCTAGTGGCATTGTTTGAGCTGATGGTGCTTGGTGAGAATGCGGCGCCGTATCACGCAGGGGAAGCCGGTTAGCGTCGGCTCGGGTAACAGTATCGCGTCGGTGTTGGGACAAAATGCGCAACAGTGAGTCGGTGCTTGCGGTGTCCACAACACGCGGCTGACGAATCCACGGTAACGGTTTGACCGAAAATGCTGCATTGTACACCAGACCAAGCCCAGCGCCCAGTCCAACAAGCAACGCTACCTCAGCAAACGTTCGTTTGATCATGATCGGTTGAACAGAATTGACCGGCGAAAGTACTGTGCAAGACGTAGCCAATCCATTAGAATTTGCGAACCGCTTTCAAAATTGCATAGGCACGGTTGATGTCTTGGGTCCGGAGTACCGCAGCGCGTTGTTGCTGCTCGGATGCATGCGCAAAGCGATCGGGATGCGTGCGTGCGATGGCTCGTCGGTAGGCAGCCTTGATTTCGTCGTTGGTCGCCGACGGGGAAATACCGAGTGTGCGGTATGCCCACTCGACCACACCGGTTGTGCCAGGGGCTTGCTGCTGCTGTGCTCGCGGGCGATTGAGCTCCTCGATGATGCGCCGGAGTTCTTGATCGCCATTGTCGAATGGCTCGTGTTCGAACGAACCGAGATGATCATGTACTTCGGCGCGAAGGATCCTCAGGATACGCTTGAAAATGCCCATACTGCTACTGGCGATGGACAACGGTGGCACTTGCTTGGTCAGTGGGCAAGATGAGAACATCCCCAATGGTCACGTGTGCTGGGCGTGTCGCACAAAACAGCGCCACTTCGGCAACATCGCGACCATTGAGTGGTTTCATGCCCGCATAGACGGATGCAGCTCGCTCGGTATTTCCTCGGAAGCGCACCACCGAAAATTCCGTCTCGACCATGCCTGGGTCTATGTTCACCACACGCACGCCGCTGCCGCAGAGCTCCAGTCGCATTGCCTGACTGAGCGCGCGGACCGCATGCTTTGTCGCGCAGTACACGTTCCCATTGGGGTACACTTCCCGCCCTGCAATAGAGCCAATGTTGATGACCATGCCGCGCCCCCGCTCGATCATTCCCGGAAGGAGTGCGTGCGTAACGGCGAGCAATCCACGGAGATTGGTGTCAATCATTTCGTCCCAATCCTCGAAGGAGCCTTCGTGCAGTGGTGACCACCCGCGCGCCAGTCCAGCGTTGTTGATCAGGATGTCCACTGCCTTCCATTCTGGTGGCAACTGGCCAATGGTATCGGCAACCTGCTGGCGGTCCCGCACATCGCAGACGGCTGTTCGCACCGGAACACCTGTCCGATCGGTTATCGTCTGCGCAATTGCATCGAGCCGATCAGCACGACGGGCAATCAAGATCAAGCGCGAACCTGCTTCGGCAAATAGGTCCGCGCATGCAGCACCAATGCCGCTGGATGCTCCAGTAATCAGCGTGATTTGTCCTTCGAGTGCGCCCATGTAGATATGCCAGTGGTGTTGGAAGGTGCCGAAAATACTGCTGTTGGTGGTAGCAGGGTATCTTTGCAGCGAACGTTCACTACCCCTGCAAGTGGCTATGACGAAGGTACCACGGCTGGAGGTACCCCAATTCCATTTTCCGGAGCCAATCTCGATCGCAACACACAACGGCGCAGGCATCTTGCTTGTACCGATGAAAACGGCTACGACAATCTCGCTTGCCGTTGTTGCACGGGAGGGATACAGCACCGAACCCATCGGTGGCCTTGCGGCACTGACTGCATCGCTGCTAGTGTGCGGAACACGCCAGCGCAGCGAAGCTGACTTTGTGCGAGCAATTGATCGGCTTGGTGCGACGATTCAGCCGCTGATGTCGGCTCAGAAAATTGGTATCGAAATCGTTGGCTTACCCGAACACCTTGCCGAGCTTGTCGCTCTTGGTGCTGAATGCATCCTGGAACCTGCCTTCGATCCGACAGAGTTTGAGAAAGCCAAAACGCGGTTACTGTCCTCCTTCCCGCTTGCACTGTCGCAATCGGGTTATCGTGCAGAGCGTATCTTCAGCAAACTCCGCTTTCCCAATCATCCCCTGAGCCGTCCCAGGAACGGAACGCCAACGTCAGTTGCCTCGATCGAATGCGACCAGGTGCGCCAGTGGTATCAGGCAATCCTCCGGGAGGGCAAATGGCATGTTCTCATGATTGGTGCGTTCGATCCTGCCACTGCAAGCGAGCTGCTGGTGCGGTCCTTTGCAACGTTAGGTGCTGGCACACGGCAGCAACCCACCATTGCCCCCGATCCACCGTCAGCAGTTGGTATTGGACAGGGACTTCTGACCGAGCAAGTGGAACTCCGCTTGGGGGTACCAACGCTACCCTACACCAGCGATGGCTATCCTGCTGCATTGCTTGCAAGCACAGCATTTGCCGGACATTTCCGTTCCCGCATCAATCTGCTGGTGCGCGAACAACAAGGCCTCACCTATGGTGCATTCGGCAACCTTACGGCTGGGAAACACACCGGCACGTTCATTCTCAGCACCAGCACCACACCAGCCAACCTGCCGCTCATGATGACCTTGCTTCTGGAACAGTGGCAGCGTCTGGCAACGGAACCGTTCACCGAGGACGAAATCCACGCTGCCCGGCAATTTCTCTACAGCAGTTTCTGGCGTAGCATTGAGACACCCGATGCAATCGGTTCGATAGCGATCACACTTGCGCTGGACGACCTGCCACCAGACTACTACACAAGGTTGCTTACGACACTGGAACGCCTTGAACCTTCACACCTGCTGTCGGTGCAAGAGCAAGTGTTCGCCCCAGCACGCTTGCTCATTGCTGCCGTCGGTTCGCTCGAACATCTCCAGGAGGTCATGGCACGCTACGGCACACCGCAGCATATCCTGCTGGAGGAAGAGCAACAATAAATTTTCCGCCGATGTGTCAACGCACCCGACGTTTCACCGACCAGCCAGACACGCAATGAGTTCTGACATCGAACAGCTCAAAGAGCTCGGCTCGGCAATTGCTCGAGTCCGCCGTGAAGTTTCCAAAGTGATCATTGGTCAGGAGCCGATTATCGAGCAGCTCTTGGTCTCCTTGTTCGCACGTGGTCACTGCCTTCTGGTGGGCGTGCCGGGGCTTGCAAAAACTCTCATCGTACGCACCCTAGCCGACACGCTGGACCTGAAGTTCTCGCGCATTCAATTTACGCCGGACCTGATGCCGAGCGACATCACCGGCACCGAAGTCATCGAAGAGAACGTTACCACTGGCACCAAGCAATTTCGCTTCGTACGTGGACCAATCTTTGCGAACATTGTTTTGGCCGATGAGATCAATCGCACGCCACCCAAGACGCAGGCAGCACTGCTGGAAGCAATGCAGGAACATCGCGTCACTGCTGCAGGAACAACCTATCCCCTCGACGAGCCATTTTTTGTGCTTGCAACCCAGAACCCCATCGAACAGGAAGGGACCTATCCGCTGCCGGAAGCGCAGCTCGACCGCTTCATGTTCATGCTCGAGCTGAACTACCCATCGTTCGAGGAAGAAGTACGGATCGTGCAAACGACCACGCTCGAAACAATGCCCAGCGTCGAGAAGGTTCTCCATGCTGCCGACATCTTGCGCTACCAGAACTTTGTCCGCCGTGTACCGATTGCGGAGAACGTCGTCGCCTATGCTGTTCGCCTGGTGCAGGCAACGCGACCGCAGACGACCTCGCTCGATATCGTGCGTCGTTACGTGAGCTATGGTGCTGGCCCGCGAGCATCGCAGTACTTGGTGTTAGGTGCAAAAACACGGGCGGCGCTCGACGGGCGATTCACGCCGGAGATTGCCGACATTGATGCAATTGCTGCATCGGTTCTTCAGCATCGGATCGTGCTCAATTTCCAAGCCGAGGCAGAAAATATCACTGCTGCACAGTTGGTCAATGAGCTGGTGGCATCGCTCGATTAGCTCCCGAGCACGTCAGCGGGCGCGGCAGGTGTTCGTGGCATTGGTGCTGGCTATGGCAACAGTCGATCGGCGCGAGACACTGCGAGCACCCCTTCCCATTGTGCAGAACACCCAGTGGCAACCGCCTCCCCTACCTCTGCTTCGCCTCCGGGCATTCGGTCCGCGTTTAGTTTAGTTTCGCTTGAAGGTTGAGCAGTGCCAGTGCTGCCGGGTGGTAGCTTGGCTCCAGCATCAAGGCGGTGTAGTATTCGTGAAGGGCACGAATCCACTTCCCTCGCCGTTCATAGAGCCGTCCCAAGTTGTAGTGCGCATAGTGGCGCGTGGCGTACCGCGGTGCAGCGATCGCTTTTTCGAACCAGGATTCCGCCTCGTCGAATCGTCGCAATTCCATCAAGTACACGCCAATGTCGTTGTAGGGGTTCCCATAGGCAGGATCAAGCTCGATGGCACGCATGCATTCAGCAATCGCTTGCTGGTAATTGCCGACGTAGGAATATGCCCATCCCAAAAATGTATGTGCTTCGGGCGTTGGGTGCAGCTTGATGCTCTCACGGTAGAGTTCGATCGCTTCTGCAACGCGACCCTCGCGGTGAAGGCGATATGCCTGCTGGCATACCTCGAGTGCTCGCAGTTGCTCTGCTTCTGCTGGAAAAAGATGCTCCATCGGTGTAAACCACAACTGTGTATTGTTCTCAGGATGCAGAGGCAGGAGCATCCTTACTCCACGCGTGCGGTCCATCACCATCTCATCCACTGAGGCATATCACGGTGCCGTGACAGCGAGCATTGCTTCCCGTCCGTTGGCTTAGTCAAAGAATGTCCACGCAACGCTCAGCGTAATATGTCGGTCAAGCTGCGGAAAAGTTGAGAGCGTCGAGTAGTAGGTCGAAAGAATATTCCCCACAGCCAGTTTCACGGTTGCATTTCCCAATTCTGCTGTCAGCGCGACTGTTCCACCATCGAATGCGGCAGGCAACCACTGATCCCCTGGCAGATACGCCCATGTAAAGGGAACGAAGCGATCGGCGACAACGCCCGTCCGTGATCGAACAAACAGCTCACCAAGAAGCCGATTCCGTCCGATCCGATGTTCGTATCGAATCGAAATCGTGCCGTAGAGCAATGGCACTTGCCGAGCACCCTCGAAGCTGAACACCACTTGCGGTGCGATGCGAATATTTCCGATCGCCTGCGTCGCTTCGATGGTTACTCCGCTGGCAAGCTGCTGCCCATCGAGCAGACGCGTGCGAACGCCAAGAACGGTATCACCACGCAGCAGAGGAATAACCTCGCGTTGCTGGCGCCACCGAAGGTATGCACTGGCCCCAATCGAGAACACGCTATCGCTCTGTTCGGCTCGAAGAAGAAGCAAGTGCGCACGCTCTGTGCCCAGACCGCCATCAACACTGGCAGGAGATTGGGCGCTGGTGCTCGCATCGAGTGTGATGGTGAGCGGCGCATGGCGATATTGAACTGCCGCACCGAGAATGGGTACGAGCTTACCACTTTCGATGACGAAGCGACCGCCACCACGAAGCAGCACCGTCGGTGTGATGTCCCATCGAGCGTATCCAAATGGCGATAGGTTTACTGTGCGCGATGCCGTCGTGTACGCTGCTGCAGTCGTCTGCAGGAGTGCTGCATCCATCCCTGCGATGAGCCCCAAAGCTGGGAATAATTGTTCTTCCCAGCGCACCGTACCACGAAGTGCTGTTGCATTCCACCGTACATGGGTGCTCGAGTCGGACGCTGTGGCGAGCATAGTGGAGCGATAAATATTCCATTCATCAAACGTGACGCCAAGGCTTGCCGAAATCACACGTTGCGGGGCTTGCTGCGTCGTTGCAAGAAACTGCAATTCGTGGCGAAATAGCCGCTGGTCAAGTCCGGGATAGAGCCCAACAGCGGTTCGTTCATTCGTTGGGTCCTCTGAGAGCACTGGGTTGAGCCCACCATTAGTACCAAGGCCCCAATTGGTGAAGCGGTGCAGCAGGGAAATACTTAGCGCGTCCGATGGATTCCATCGCACCAGTGCTCGCGTGTTCCAACTGTCGAGCCACTGCCCCTGATACCGACCTGGTGTTACCATCCGCCGAAAGCCAAGCGTTGCATTGACGTTGGGCGCTACATTCTGCGAAAAGATTCCATCCGTCGCGATGAAATCGTAGGCTGATTGGCAGTACCACACACGCGTGTAGGGAGTCCGTGTATTGTACCACGGTTGCTGCACCCAGTAGGCAGTGCCGGTGGTTGCTCCTGCAAGGATAGCTGCATCAACGCCAACGAGGATAGCCAGTTGCTCCATGAATTCCGGCATTACCCACGCTGGCGGATACAAACCAACGGTGTGCTGCGCCGCGGCAATGCCATCGTAGGCGACAACCTGCTGGCCCGGACGTTCGCCAAAGAGCAGTGGCATATTCCAATCGCCAAGCAGTCCTGTCGAGAGCGTGTAGGATGGTGTGCGCCACTCGAGGATATCGTCAAGGGTGCGGTAGGGCAGCGAGCTGATTGCTGCTCGGCTCATCGAACGATAGGGAACGACGATGCCGAGCGCGCTGACTGCTCCGTGAAAAGGTAACGGGCGGTAAAGAGTGTCGTGCTGGGCGAGGCTATCTGTACTGCCGAATGCGCCAAGGGGCATTATCACAAGCAGCAGTACTGCAGGCATGCATTTCATCGGCCCTCACCCATGGAGGTCTGCAGAGGCTGGTAATCATCGGCAAGTCCGAGTTGAAGCCACCAGGTCCGCCCCTCCAATAGAGGTCGCACCAGTGGCGCTTGCGTTGAATCTACCGGTATCTCAGGCGGCGGAACATGCCGCAACCCACATCGCTCGATCCACCGCACCCGGGCTGGGATCGTATCGCGATGGTACGCAACAGCGGCGACATGATAGGCGCGGAATTGTGCCGCACTCCAGCCGTAGCGATTCAACTGGACTGCAAGCTCCCGCTGCACACGACGGTGTATTCGTTCGATCGCGCTGCAATCAGTAGTCGCTTGCGCAAGGAGCGTTGCGACCCGCGTGCAGCTATCGCAGATTCCCGCAAAGACCATCCAATCCCCAAGCCAATAGCGATCAGGGATGGAGTCGCTTTGCACCATCACTTGCTCGGCCAGCGGCGGGAGCGGTCCCTTGCGCGCGGTGATCATCAGTGGACGAAGAGTGCGCTGCACGGTAAGCAGCACAACAAAAGTCCCGGCCAACAACACTAACAGGGCAACAGCGACTGCATTTCGGAAATACCCTCTGCCGATGCCCCACCAGCGCACTGCCGCCCTTACACCGATTGTTGCACAGGTGATTCGGCAAAGAGCGCTTCGACGAATGCAATCGGATCGAATGGCTGCAGGTCGTCAATGCGTTCACCGACGCCGATATATCGTACCGGAAGCTGAAGCTCATCGGCGATTGCCAGCACAACTCCTCCCTTGGCGGTTCCATCGAGCTTGGTGACAATCAGCCCCGTCAGCGGAGTAACCTTTGCGAACTGGCGCGCTTGCTGGAGCGCATTCTGGCCAGTGGTTGCGTCAAGAACCAACCAGACGTCGTGCGGAGCATCGGGAAGCTGCTTTTTGAGAACACGCGATATTTTTTCCAGCTCCTGCATGAGCCCACCTTTGGTGTGGAGTCGCCCGGCTGTATCAATCAAGCATACATCGACCTTGCGCGCGATCGCTGCTTTGAGTGTATCAAATGCAACGGCAGCAGGATCGGCTCCACGTAACTGCTGGACAATTTCAACGCCCGCACGCTCGGCCCAGGTTGATAGTTGCTCATTGGCAGCAGCGCGGAAGGTATCGGCTGCACCGATGATGACGCGCTTACCCTCCCGCTGGAAATTGTAGGCGAGCTTGCCGACGGTTGTGGTCTTACCTACCCCATTGACTCCAACAATCATCACCACATACGGGGAGGGCAGTTCGGTTCGAGCAGGAGCAGCAGCATGTGTTGCGACCAAGCGCTCGGCGATTTCTGTTTTGATAGCATCGAGCACCGCGTCTGGATTATTCGCATCAATGGAGCGTGCCCGCTGCCGCAAACGGTCGAGGATATGGTCGGTTGTTCGGACGCCAACATCGGCAAGGAGCAGTGCTTCTTCCAATTCCGCAAGTAGGGATTCATCCAGGGAACGTCCGCGCAAGACTGCAGCCAACCGACCCAGCAGTGCTGAGCGTGTCTTGGCAAGTCCGTCCTTGAGACGGTCCAAGGCAAGCGCATCGCTGACTTTCTGTGCAGCAGAGCGAACTTTTTCCTTGAGACTATCGAACAAACCCACAGCACTATGCAATTGTTAGTGAGACGTGCGTTGGGGACGAATTGCCCCCCAAAGACGTGCAGCATACACCAGCAGCGACCAGCCCAGCAGCGCGCTACTGACCAACGCAAGACCATCGAGCAGTGGAGCACCAATGCCCGCAATCGCAGCAAGCAACACAATGCCGATGCTTGTCGCTGCTACTTTTCCGATTGGTAGTGATGGCGGCACGCTCCCTACACGCGAGCGCAATGCCAAACCACCAGCGACGATCACCACATCGCGCCCAATAACGGTTGCAGCATACCAGAGCGGCACTGCGCCCTGCCAGAGAAGCGCCACTGCCACCGAGGCTGCTAACACTTTGTCGGCAAGCGGATCGAGAATTCGCCCAAGCTCTGATTCTGCACCATAACGGCGAGCGATGGCGCCATCGAGCGCATCACTTGCCAGCGCAACCACGCCAAGCACCAGTGCAAACCCGCGATCACCGCTGTAAATTGCCCACACCAGCGGTATCGCCAGCGCCAGACGAGCAGCGGAGAGTATGTTCGGTAGATGCTTCATCCCGCGGTGATGCATTTGTGATCTGTGCACGGAACCACGCGACTGTTCGAGCAATGCCCTCGGAGAACGAGACCGACGGCTGCCAACCTACGGCCTGCTGGATCCGCTCTATGCTCAGCACAATGCGCGCCTGCTCGATTCGGGGTGGACCGAACAGCGGCTCCCGATCGGTGCCTACCGCTCGGGCAACTTCACGGTACACCTCGAGCACCGTCCGCTCAATGCCCGTCCCGACGTTGAACGTTCCGGTCACCGGTTGCTCCAGTAACCGACAGTTAAGTTCTGCAATATCCCCGACGTAGATGTAGTCCCGCGTATGGGTACCATCGCCGAAGATCGTCGGACGATCGCCGCTGAGTAGTTTGGTTGCGCATGCTGCCACCAAATTCCCTTCCCCATAAACGCGCTGGCGTGGGCCGAACACATTTCCGTACCGCAGAATCGTTGTCCGAAGCGATGGATACTGCCGGGCGTACATGTTCACAAACTCTTCTGCTGCCAGCTTGGAGACACCGTACGGAGATGTTGGCACCGTCGGATCATCTTCGCGATAGGGCATGCGTTCCTGCTCGGCATACACAACGCTGGTCGAGACAAAGATGAACTGCCCCACACCACTCCGAACGGCTGCTTCGAGCAAATTCACCGTGCCAACGACGTTGACCGTTGTGTATGCAACCGGTATGCGGAATGACTCCGGAACGCTAATCAGGCCGGCATGATGGTTGATGACGTCGAATCGCTCGCGCTCGATGAGTTTGCCCGCGGCAGGATCGCAGATGTCAAGCTCGACAAGCTGTACACCATCGGGGACGTTCGCCGGAACGCCCGTGCTGAAGTCATCGAGAACGGTTACTTGGTGGCCGCGATCGCGGTATGCTTCGGCGATGTGGGAACCGATGAAGCCAGCACCACCGGTAACGAGCACCTTCACAAGCGGTCCTCCATCAGGTGAAGCATCCGCAGGGCCCGCGCTCCAATATCGGTGCGGTAGTACATGTTCTCGAAGTGGATACAGCGGACTGCCTGATAGCACCGCTCGACGGCTTCTGCCAATGATGCACCATGCGAGGTAACATTGAGCACGCGTCCGCCGGCGGTGATGAGCGTTCCATCAGCATCGCGCGCAGTTCCAGCATGGTACACACGCGCCAGTTGTTCGGCTTGCTCGATGCCGGTGATGCGGTGGCCTGTTGTATAGCTGCCCGGATACCCTTTGCTTGCTAAGACGACGGTGCAGCTCCACCCATCGGCGATGGCGTTGATAGCTGTGCGATCGAGTCGCCCGCGTGCCGCACTGTAGAGCAATCGCGCAAAATCACCGCGGAAAACCTCGAGAACAGACTGCGTTTCGGGATCGCCAAAACGAGCATTGTATTCGACAACGAAGGGTTTGCCGTTGGCAAGCATCAAGCCAACATACAAGCAGCCAACAAACGGCGCATTCTCGGTCACCATCCCCTGTAGGGTTGGCTCGATGATTTGGTGTTCGATCTGAGTAAGAAGGTCTGCTGTCAAGAGGGGCGATGGAGCATAGGCGCCCATTCCACCGGTATTGGGACCGCGGTCGCCGTCGTAGATGCGTTTGTGATCCTGCGCTGTTGCCAGCAGTGCGTAGGTGGTCCCATCGCAGATTGCAAAGACCGATGCTTCATCACCAGCGAGGAAGTCTTCGATGATGACACGCTGGCCTGCTGGCCCCAATCCACCGCTGAACATTCGCTCCAACGCTGCCAGTGCTTCCTCGTGCGTACCAGCAACGACGACCCCTTTCCCCGCTGCCAGTCCATCAGCTTTGATGACAACCGGTAACGGGTGGGAGACAACGTACTGCCGCGCATCATCGGCTTCGTCGGCGGTAAAGCTTGCCCATTGAGCCGTCGGGATGCCGTAGCGCTGCATGAATCGCTTGGCATACCATTTTGAGGACTCCAAACGCGTCGCCGCTTGGGAAGGACCAAAAACAGGTATCTCTTCGATCCGCAGTGCATCTGCCAGCCCAGCAGCCAGCGGTGCTTCCGGCCCGATGACCACTAAATCAATCTCGTGCTCGTGGCAGAATTCCGCCAGTGCGCTGGGATCGAGCGGATTGGTGAGCGGGATAGGTTGGGCGATCTGGAAAATACCAGGATTACCCGGTGCCGCCCACACCATCGGACGTGAGGGCGACGATGCAATCGCTCGCACAATTGCATGCTCCCGCCCACCAGAACCGATCACAACAACACGCATAGGATCCACCTAAAATGGGACTTCATTGCTGGCATCGAACGGATACTCTTGGGATGCATCACGCACAGGCAACTCATTCCCAAGTGGCTCGATTCGCCAAACATCGAGGCTGGTAAAGTATATCGGCTCGCCATCGCGACCCTGAACTTCCCGCCCGGAAATGGAGAAGGTCACCTTCAATTCGGTTCCAAGGTCATATCCATCAATCAAGCCGCAGCGGTCCTGCTTGAGTACGAATTTGACATGCTGCTGATACATGCCGTCTTGAATGCACAAAATGAACTCGCGCTTGCGAAAGCGCTCGGTGACCTGCTGTTCAGGAAAAACCTTGTAGAGCGTTCCAACTGCTTCGTAGGGCATAACACACCGTGCGTTAGTCTTGGGGAATCCATTGTTCGAGAAGGAGCGGAAACTGCGCGACCACACTATCGAGCTGTTCGATCTGGTGCGCACCGGCAGTCGCCAACGTGGGACGGCCGCCGCCCTTACCACCGAGCTGTTCGGCAACGCTGGCAACTAATTTGCCTGCATGGTACTGGGAAGCAAGATCGTCGGTCACCGCGCAGACAAGGTGCGCTTTGCCGTTGAGCTTGGCAGCCAATAAGGCGATGCCGCCAGTGCGCATCTGCTGACGCAGAGACTCGGCAATCGCACGCAGCTCGTCGGTCGTCTCGATTGCGTCAACGGTTGCAGCGACAACGCGGATGCTGCCGACCATTGCCGCGTGGCTGAGAAGCTCAGGCAAGAGCACTGCCATTTTCTGCTGATGCCGGAGTTTCTCTGCCTCGCGTTCGACAGACCGTAGCCGTTCGAGCAGCGTCGTCTGTTGGCTGGCGCTTTCTTCGAGTGCCTGGCGCAAGCGCTCCATGTACGAGACAAGTCCGCTACCGGTAACCGCCTCGATCCGCCGCATACCCGCAGCGATTGCCGATTCGTCGGTGAGAGCAAACAAACCAATCTCGCTGGTGTTGCGCACATGCGTTCCGCCGCAAAATTCCGCCGAAAATGTTTCATCAACGATGACGACGCGGACGATGTCGCCGTACTTATCGCCGAAGAACATCTTGACGCCGGGAATGCGACGGGCTTGCTCGATTGGCAGAATGCGCGTTTCAACGGGAATGCGCTCGAGAATTTTCGCGTTGACGATCTGTTCGATTGCCTGGAGTTGGTCGGCACTGACTTTAGCAAAGTGCGAAAAATCAAAGCGCAGGCGATCGGGCGCAACCAGTGAACCGCTCTGTTTGACGTGATCGCCGAGCACACGCCGGAGCGCCTCGTGAACCAGGTGGGTTGCCGTGTGGTTACGCTGAATGCTCCACCGACGCTGACTATCAACACGTGCATAAGCTATGCGACCCTGCAATGAGGGTGGCACCTCCTGACGGCAGACATGGACAATGGCTCCACCAACGCGCCGAACATCCTCCACATCGAGCGTCAGACCATCCACCGTGATGGTGCCAGTATCGCTGACTTGCCCGCCAGACTCAACGTAGAATGGCGTTGCAGCCAGCACGAGCGCATTCCCCTCGACGGCAACGACGCGCGTTTCGACTTCGAGCGTGTCGTAGCCGACAAACTCTGTCTCAGCATCAATGCTGGGGAGGATCACTTCGGCATGCTGACGCTTCTGCGCCTGACGTGATCGCTGCCGCTGTTGTGCCATACACTCTTCGAAGCCGACATGGTCAACGCTCAACCCATCATCGCGTGCCATTAGTTCGGTCAGGTCCAGAGGGAAGCCGAACGAATCGTAGAGCAAGAACGCATCCTCGCCGCGGATGACCGATCCACCGCGCGCTTTGGTCTGCGCTGCAATTGCCATGTAGCGCTCAATACCGCGATCGAGGGTAGCGTAGAACGCTTCTTCTTCGCCACGGATGACACGTTCAATGGTTGCGCGGTGCTGTCGCAGTTCCGGGAAGGCATCCCCCATAATGTCGGCAAGAACCTCGACCAAGCGATAGAGCACGGGTTCGGTGAAATCCAGGTTTCGGGCGTATCGGACCGCACGGCGAAGAATGCGGCGCAGCACATAGCCACGCCCTTCGTTGCCAGGCAATGCACCATCTGCAATCGCAAACGACAACGCCCGCACGTGGTCTGCCATTACACGCATTGCCACCCCAACCGGTGCACGAAGCTCGCAGTCATACTGTTTGCCGGAGAGTTCTTCCACCCGCCGAATTAGCGGCATGAAAAGATCCGTCTCGTAGTTCGAATCCGTGCCCTGGAGCACGGCAGCGATGCGTTCCAGTCCCATGCCTGTATCCACATGCTTGCGCGGAAGCTCCTGGAGTGTTCCGTCACTGGTGCGGTTGTACTGGATGAAAACGTTGTTCCAAATTTCGATGACATGCTGGGTGCCCGCATTGACCAGCTCCCGCCCACTGCAATCCGGCGTGCGGTCGTAATGTATTTCAGTGCAGGGCCCGCAGGGACCGGTTTCTCCCATTTCCCAGAAGTTGTCCTTATCGCCGAAGCGGAGAATGTGGGATTCGGGCAAATGCCGCTTCCAGAGCGCGTAGGATTCGTCGTCGCTGTGATGAACGGTTGCGTAGAGCCGCTCTGGTGGCAGCTTCCATTCGACGGTGAGTAGCTCCCATGCCCATGCGATCGCCTCGGCTTTGTAGTAGTCGCCAAACGACCAGTTCCCCAGCATCTCGAAGAACGTGTGATGGTAGGTATCGTAGCCGACTTCCTCGAGATCGTTGTGCTTGCCGCTGACCCGTATGCACTTTTGTGTATTCACTGCACGTGTGTACTCCCGCGTTCCGATGCCGAGGAAAACATCCTTGAATTGGTTCATGCCGGCATTGGTAAAGAGCAGCGTGGGATCACCATGCGGAATAACCGGGCTGCTGGGGACGATGCGATGCCCACGGGCAGCAAAGAACGCTAAAAATGAGGAACGAATTTCGTGTGACCGCATCGTGGTGGATTGTCAGTGTGGAACAGCAGTCGCTGTATCGAAAAGACGGGGGAGAGCCTGCTCCCATGCATACTGCAGTAACGACAACGGCCATTGGCCCGCCTGCGCGATGACGAGAGAGTCCCCGCCCGTTGTCCCAATCGCAGAGAACGGCACTGCATGCGTGCGACAGACAGCTTCGAATGCATCGGCATTGGTAGGCGCAACGCTGACGATAACCCGCGAGGGAGCTTCGCCAAAAAGATTCCCCAGCGTTGGCGCAAACGGAAGATGGAACTGCCCGCCAATCCCTTCGCAGAGTGCAGCTTCTGCAAGCGCGACGGCAAGGCCACCTTCGGCGGTGTCGTGGGCTGAACGTACCAATCCGGACCGAATCGCATCCAGCAAGCAACGCTGCAGCCGCACTTCGTTTTCGGGATCGAACGGTGGTGCTGTGCCAAGCGGTTCACCCGCAAGCATGAGAACCAACTCGCTCCCATCCAGCCGATCTTGCTGCCAACCGAGCAAATACACCCGATCGCCTTCGCCTTGAAATCCTGATGGCGTGATATGCTCAAGCGATTCGATGATACCGAGCATCCCGATCGTAGGCGTCGGATAAATCGCATGTTCCTGCGACTCATTGTAGAAGCTCACATTGCCACCCGTGACGGGCGTATCCAGGAGGCGACACATTCGACCAATCCCCAGAACCGCTTCGCGAAATTGCCAGTACACCTCGGGGTCGTAGGGATTACCGAAGTTCAAGCAATTGGTGATGGCAACCGGCTCTGCACCAGCACAGACGCAGTTCCGCGCCGCTTCCGCAACGGCGAGCATTGCTCCGACGTGTGGGTCCAGGTAGACGTACCGGCTGTTGCAATCGGTCGAGAGCGCGAGCGCTTTGCCGGGCAATTCTTTGAGGCGAACAATGGCAGCATCGCACGACCGCTCGACAGTATTGGTTCCTACATGGCGGTCGTACTGCTCGAAAACCCAGCGCTTGTTAGCGATCGTCGGTCGGGACAGCAGCGCAAGGAGCACCTCTTCGACGCTGCGATCGGCATGGCTGCGTTCAAAGGCTGCTTGGTCGAATGCGCGAGTATGTGCCAGATATGCTGCTGGATGCCACTCCCTCTCATAGACAGGTGCACCACCACCGACGACGAGTGCATCCGCCGGCACGCAGGCGACGCACTCTCCGTTCCGCCAGCAACGGACCATGCCATCATCGGTGACGACGCCAATCTGCACAAGCGGAACATCCCACTTGCGGCAAATCTCCTCTGCGATTGCTTCCTTGCCCCGCTCGACAACGACGAGCATTCGCTCTTGCGATTCGCTCAGGAGAATTTCGTAGGCGCTCATGTCCTGCTCGCGAAGCGGAACGCGGTCAAGGTCAATATCCATGCCGACGCCACCTTTGGCGCTCATTTCGCTGGTCGAGCAGGTAATACCGGCGGCTCCCATATCCTGCATGCCGACAACACAACCGGACTCAATCAATTCGAGCGCTGCTTCCAAGAGCAGTTTTTCGGCAAATGGATCACCCACTTGTACGGTCGGTCGCATATCGGCACTCGATTCGTCGAATTCGCGTGAGGCAAGCAACGACGCACCGTGGATACCGTCGCGCCCTGTGCTCGAGCCCATCAGCATCACAGGGTTGCCGACACCCCGCGCTGCCGACGACACGACGTGGTCAGTACGAACAAGTCCGACTGCCATCGCATTGACCAACGGATTGTCGTTGTAGCAGGAGTCGAAGTACACTTCGCCGCCGACGGTGGGCACACCGAACGAATTGCCATAGTCACCAATTCCGCGCACCACTCCCCGCACAAGGTATGCAGTACGTGCCATCGCCGGATCGCCAAAGCGCAACGAGTTGAGCGCTGCGATAGGACGGGCACCCATGGTAAAAATGTCGCGCAGAATTCCGCCGACTCCCGTTGCAGCGCCTTGGTACGGTTCAACGGCTGATGGGTGATTATGCGATTCGATCTTGAACGCTACTGCATATCCGTCGCCAAGCGAAACCAGGCCAGCGTTTTCTTTGCCAGCTTCAACAAGGACGCGTCCCCCACTTCGTGGCAGCGTCTTGAGCATCAGGAGCGAGTTTTTGTACGAGCAATGTTCGCTCCACATGACGCTGAACATGCCCAGCTCGGTGTAGGTCGGCACTCGACCAAGCAACTCGATGATACGGGCATATTCCTCTTGGCTCAGCCCGAGCTCGAGTGCAAGCGATTCGTTGACGGGGACCTCCGACCGAAGCTCGGCCGATGGGGACTCGACGTGTAGAGATTCCATCAGGGCGTGTGTTGACATCAATAGGTTGCCTCCGGCGAGGCAGCGGATGCAAAAATACCGTACTGCCGTCCCTAATAGGCAACCTCTGCATCGAACTCTGCCCGTGAGAGCACAGGAATTGGCAGCGCACCATCGCGGTGGAGCTGGTCGTTGATTGGCGATAGCTCTTGTGCGACCATCCGATCGAGCCATTGTGCTGCTCGACCAATGCGATCGGCATATTGCTCGGTAAGCTGTTCTTGCTCGGCCGTTGGTGCGCCGGGATAGTAGGCAACTGCGGCGTACAGATCAGCAAGCTTTTCCCGCAGTTGCGGTTCGGTATCGGCAAACAGCGAGGCTTTCCGCGCAACGAGTGTGTAGTAGGCCGAGTCGAGCTGAGCAGCAAGCCGGCGCATCGAAGCTTTCAGCGGTTCAGTGACGGTGGCACTCCGGCTCACCAGTGAATCGCGCATTCTTACCATGCGCTCGACGATAAACGCCAAATCCTCGATCAGCCGGTAGAGTCGCAGCAGCGCAGCACTATTTGCCCGACGCTCAGCAAGGGTAATGCCCGAACTGGTGTCGTGGCGTATCGTCACCGTTGTCGTGGCGATGCGGTCTCCCTTGGTAATGCGGATTGTGTAGCGGCCTGGCAACACGATCGGACCGAAGGACCCACCACCAGGATTGGGCGAGCGCGCCACACGGGGCGGATTGATGCGCATACCCCACCCGATGCGATTGATCCCTTTGCGTTTGCCGGGTGGAATCGTTGCGATGACGTTTCCCGCCGAATCCAGAACCTCCACTTTCATTTGCCCGATCAGGTGCCGCGTGCGCAAATAGTACACAATGGATGCATCGTCGCTGGGCGACGGAGCGACGTACAGATCGGAGCCGCTGAATTCCTGGAAGCCGCTTTCGAAACGCTGCACTGTCGGGCGGCAGGGCAGTACGACAAGTTCCGAATCGAGATCGTCCGGTCGCAGTGCACGCAGCGGAGTTATGTCGTCGAGGATGTAAGCGCCGCGTCCATGCGTTGCAACAATCAGGTCGTGTTCACGTGGGTGAATTTGGATGTCACGAACAGGGGTTGCAGGGATTGCTTTGAATCGGGCAAAGTGTTTACCGCCATCAATCGAGATGAACAACCCCAACTCCGTACCGACAAAGAGCAGATTTGGATTGACCACATCTTGCCGGACAACATGGGCAAAACCACGGATGCTATCGCTGGAAAGTCGTTCCCATGTTTGCCCAAAGTCGGTCGTGCGATAGATGTAGGGAGACATATCCCCGCGCGTGTGGTTGTCGAAGGTAACAAAGCACGTGCCTGGGTGGTGAGGACTCGGCTCGACACAACTAACCCACGTGCCCGTCGGAAGCGAAGGTGGAAGCTTGCTCCGAAGATTGGTCCAACGTTTTCCACCGTCAGTGGTCAATTGGAGATTGCCATCGTCGGTGCCAACCCAAATGATGCGTTCATCCTTGGGGGAATCAGCGATGGTGTAGATGGTACAGTGATTTTCGGCACTGGTGTTATCGCGGGTGACACCCCCGCTTTCCTGTGGGTCGTACTTGGCAGAGTCGTTCGTTGTTAGGTCGGGAGAGATTCGTTCCCACGTTGTACCGTGATCGGTAGATCGGTGCAGATACTGCGATCCGATGTAGAGGTAGCGCGGATTGGCGCTGCTGATGACAATGGGCGTGTTCCAGTTGAAGCGCAGCTTTGGCTGGCCAACGCCTGCACGTGGCTGAATCGAGCGTGTTTCGTTGGTGCGTAAATTTCGACGGACAGCATCGCCGCCCTGCGATTCAAAGTAGATGAACTCTGGTCGAATGCGATCACGAACGACGGCGAAACCATCCCCCCAACCAGTTGCTTGCCACTCGCAGTTTGTGATTGCTCCACCTCGCACGCGATGAGGCGCCATCCAGGAACCATTGTCCTGCAATCCGCCCATGATGGAGTATGGATCGTCGAAGTCGTAGCTGATGCGGTAGAATTGCGACAGCGGCAGATTCCGGAACATACGCCAGCTTTGCCCGCGGTCGAAGCTTTCATAGACGCCACCATCGGTGCCAATCAGGAGGTGCTGCGGATTGAGCGGGTCAATCCAGAATGCATGGTGATCGGGATGAAGAGCGCCGCCGTAGGAGAACGTGTTGAAGGTTTTTCCGCCGTCGTCGCTGATCGCAAGCTGGAACGTCAAGCGATAGACGCGGTCTGGGTCGTCGGGGTCCACTGCCATTGCTGAAAAGTAGAACGGACGGGCTGTTACGTTGACAGCCGAGGAGCGTCGTTGCCAGTGTTCCCCACGGTCGGTTGTACGATAGAGCGCACTCTCTTTTGCTTCAACCATTGCGTACACGATCTCCGGCTGCGATGGCGCTATGGCAAGCACGACACGTCCGAGCTCCCCGCTGGGTAAATCCGTTGTCAACTTCCGCCACGTGGTGCCGCCATCGGTGGACTTGTAGAGTCCGCTTCCCGGACCGCCGGACGAGAAGCTCCACGCTTTCCGCCGGAATTGCCACATCGCAGCGTACACGATGCGTGGATCGGCCGGATCAATGGCAACATCGGCACAGCCGGTTTTCTCGTCCACATACAGCACACGCTCGAACGTTGCACCACCATCGGTCGAGCGGTACAGTCCGCGGTGCGGTGAGTCGCTCCACAGTGCACCCAACGCTGCCACGAAAATGCGGTCCGGGTTACGTGGATCCAGTGCAATCTTGGCAATGCGCTCGACACTATCGAAGCCAACCTTTTTCCAAGTCTTACCTCCATCGGTGGTGCGGTAGAGACCACCACCGATCGAAACGCTATTGCGAACGTTCGATTCACCAGTTCCAACCCAGAGAACCGAATCTTGGTGCCGTGGATCGAGCGCCATTGCACCAATGGATTGGTAGTCTTGCTTGTCGAAAATCGGTTCGAAGGTTGTGCCGCCGTCTCGCGATTTGAACACGCCACCAGCAGCAGAACCGACATAGATCACCAGCCGGCGGTCGTTGGGATGGTGCGTATCCACCGGAACATAGGTTGCTTCGATGGCTGTGATGCGACCCGAACACGTCGCTGGTCCGAGAGCACGCGGTGTGAGATTCCCCCACACTGCAGGACTTGGTTGTTGAGCGATTCCACTCGATTCGATCGCAACGAGAAGGACAAGTGTGCACCACACGTATTTCATCGTGACTTTGTTCCTGTGGTTTTACTTGGCTGGGGGAGCAAACAATGCAGCATCGAGTGCAGGGTTGAGCTCGTAGCGTTCAACCAGGAGAAGACCGTTGGAGGTATCGAGCACCATCGGCAGCAGGACGCCTTCGACACGCTGGTAGTTGCCGAGGGTCGCGTTCCACTGAACCTCTTCGCCGTTGATGGAAGCTTCGACGGTGACCTTGACCAACAACCCTAAGTCAGGATCGAGAAAGTATGTCCAGACCGACCCATCAGCATGGCGGGCACGAAGCTTATGGCAATCGGATCCATCGATCTCTTCGGTGCCCACGTATTCGAGTGTTGCAGCGGGGTTGAGCAAATCATTCTGCCATAAGCGAGCCATCACCTGCAATCGCCACAGTGCCGCTTGATTGAGTGGCTGGGGAACCAGGGACTGCGTCCACGGCTGAATACTCCACCCATGTGTGCCATCGGTCCAACTTGCAGCAACGATTCCCGGTTGGAGTACCAGTTCGGTGCGAACCTTGGCGCCCTCGACCCATGCACGGTAGCTACGTTTCCACGTGCCATCTGGGCTGGAGATTTTTCCCGAGATGCTCCACGAACGAAGCGTTGAAAGATTCTCTGCATCGCCTATGGCTTGCCGATAGGCGGCAACAATATGGGCAGCATCCTGCGCTACTGTTGGTAGCGAGAATGCAAGCACCGCGATACCAGCTATGAGCACTCTGCGCATTGCATCAACAAAAGTTGTTCGACGTTCATCGCGCTGGGTGGTGTGTACCTACGCATGCACTGTCGGTTCGGTTACAGCTACCGCTGAGCAAGACGTTCGGCAACAGCAAAGATGCACTCGACGTAGTCGCGGCTGTTGTTGTAGTGAAACAGTGCCGCCTCTTGTTGCTCACGGCGCTCCGACCAACCATTTGCACGGAGATAGTTTGCTACACTGGCGATTGCATCGGCAGGATCGAACAGGTCCACTCGTCCATCGCCGTTGCCATCGCGTGCCCACTGCGTGTAGCTCGAGGGAATAAATTGCGGTAACCCAAACGCACCTGCCCATGATCCCGTAAGCGAAAGCACGTCGAAGCTTGAGTCCTTCGCCAATCGAGCAAGCGTTTCCAATTGCGAGAGCGCCCACGCCGCCTTCCGTCGCGAGCGCACTTCCACCAGAGAATCCAGATACGCACGCCGCTGGGGATCGGCAATCGTGTCGCGATAGGTCTGCTGATTTGCAGCAATGTTGTCTGGTTCATCGGCGGTTGCCAGCGATGCATAGACGCTCCAGACATGGTGGGTGCCGGTGAATTTGCCGAACTTGGTTTCTACCCACAAAATGGCTGTGATAATCTCGGCAGGAACACCATACGTGCGCTCAGCTTTCTGGAGTAGCTCACGGGTGGAATCCATGAAGGCACGGCAGGCTGTAATGGATGCATCGCTCCAGTTCGGTGAATAATCCACTCGGCGGAGAAAACCGACGACATTGATTCGGAGCATCTGCGGCAAGAACGTCGTGTTTGGATGGTGGAAGGCAGCCCAGAGGAATGCTGAATCCACCCCCCGTTCGAGGAGCCGGTACACCGTCGGTGCAAAGCGTTGGTCGCTGCCGGCAAGAATAGCGCTGGCTTGTTCCATGCGACGACGCACCACTGGATCAAGCGTGGAGCAATCACTAAGCATGAGCACCGCCACGCCCACCATGATCAACCAACGAGAGCTCATGCGCTTATTGCTTGGCGCCATTGGTGATTGGTGTCTCGATGGTGATCTGCACGGTGCGGCAGTAGGACCGTCCCTCCGGCGTTGCATTGTCATAGAGCAGCTCATCACTTCCCTTGGGATCGAGCGTGACCGCACTTGGAGAGAGTCCCAAGACCCGTTGAACTTCCATACAGCGCCGCCGTGCTAACTCGCGGTTGTAGTCGGGATCCCCGCTGCGATCGGCATACCCAGCGATCAGGACCCGCGAATTCGGCTGAATCCGCGATTTGACCTCCGTCAGAAACTGGCGATGCACCGGCGTCAGATCCGCTTTGTTGAAATCGAAGACAATCAGCGAGAACCGATCAATGCGTTTGTCATCGCGTTGCTCGAAGCGCTTTTGGCGAACGGTCAACTGTTGAACATTGAGCTGAACCGTTTTCTCCATTGTTTGCCCCGTGCTGTCCTGAACGGCATAGGTGACGGTTACCGGCTCGTCAAGTTTGGGATATGGTTGCTCGGTTACGTTCCACCGGTATGGTCCTGGCTGGCCGGATTCACCCGCGATGGTTCGCATCGTTCGCCCATCTTGTTCGATGCTTGCTCGCCAATGTTGGAGCCCAGCTTCCGATTGCACCGTCGGCACAAACTCGACCAGCGGAGGCGTTGCGCTTACGGTCAGGTTGGAAATCGTCACCGGGCGGAGGATTTCTGGTCGGGATGCACTGATTTCGACGCGGCGGTTTTCCTCCTGACCTTCCGGTGTTGCGTTGTTGGATGGCGACGCTGGCAAATTTCGAGCTTGAATTGTGATGCGACTTGGTTCTATTCCCCAGACGCGCACAAGGTAGTCGCGCACAGCGACAGCTCGCGCTCTCGACAGTGCGATGTTTCCAGACTCGACTCCAACGCCAGCATTTGTGCCGGTCAAGACCAGTCGTGCATCCGGATACGCACGCATGCGGGAACCAACAATGTTGAGCAGGTGACGATATATCTCCAACGTTGCCGGGGGCAAGCGTTTTTCGTCGAACCCCGCGGTATCGGTTTGCTCGAGCAATGTAAGCCGACTTAGTTCAAGCGTTGCACTCCCTTCCGGAAAGAACACCTGCGGGAGCAACGGAAAACTTTCCTCAACTTCCGTTTCTTCGATAACAACTTTTTCCATGCTATCGAGCGGCGTTCCATCACTCCGGAGGGGACGCACAGCAACGTCCACAGTCAGCAGCGCTGCTCTCGGCACGCGCCGTTGGTAGTGTTCGGTGATTGTGGTTGTCGAATAGATGAGCTTTTGATCGCCCTGCATCTCGGTGCGTTCACGTGTCGAAACTTCGGTAGCAGTACGCATCACTTCCTCCCGCTCAAGCCCAACAACAGCGATGGTACTGGTATCACGGGCATAGATCGTATCGCGGAACAAGCGCGGCGGTGGCGGTGGATAGAACGCGTAGCGCACACTTGCACCAATCGCAATTGGGGCAATCTGCCATTGCACGTCGCGCGTGACTTGGACTAAGGGGTAGTAGTACCGCAGTTCGGGCGTGATGGTGAGCTCATTTGCGATGGGAAAGTCCACACCGGCTGAAAAGCTCAGATGCAGTTGTGCGCGATTGACATTGCCGACTGTACCGGTGCTGATATTCCGCTGGCGGGAGGAATCGGGAAGGTAGAACACGTAATCGGGTTGGGTCAGCGTTTCGGTTTGGCGGAACGTGTGCTCGAGCAGGTACGACAGGCGCAGACCGATTCCCAACCGTACCCGACGGAAGAGCACTCCACCAAGAACAGGCTCGATCGTTGCAGCAGGGAATGTTGTAAAAAGCTCGTGCATCGCCTCGACGGTTGTCGTTTGATTCCCACCACCGATGTCGGCAGTATTCCCAATTGTCTCGCTCCGGAAGAGTCTGCCACTGAGCGGAGCATACCCAGCACGGAGCTCGACGGCAAATACATTCCCCAGTGGATAGGTAGCAAGAAGTCCGGCGCTCCCGACACCGCCGGTGCCCGTCGTGTAGTTCGGACCGCACCGGAACGCATTAGGGAGCGACTGGAAATCGGCTGATTGAATGTTGTTTTGGTAGGCTATCCATCCGCCGATGTACAGCCACGGCTGGGGATGCTCCTGTGCCCAGAGACCAATGCTGATGAGCACAAGCCAAACGGCTATCTTCATGCACGCTGCATGCAAAGCTGTGGACAAGCAGGGCAAATATACCAGCCTCTCCTGTGAACGCGTGTGCAGCAGTCAGAACGCGGCTGGTGCTGCGTTGCTAAATCGGTAGCAATGCCTTCGAACCTGTCCGGCTGCGCGTATTACCTTGCTTCGATGCACCCGCACCGCAGGTCGAACAACCCCATCACTCTCACCACGGAAGAGAAATCTCACTTCGCAACAGCCAGAAATGTTCGATAGGTGCCAGCCGGCGTTGTCAGAACGACTACGACGACACCACTCGGCATCGCATCCAGTGGCAGCGGAATCATGGCCTGATCACCTGCTGGCAATTCCATCACTCGGCGGAGGAGCACTGCACCACTGAGACTGGAAAGCTCGACAGCATACTGCCCTTGCACAGGCTTGCGGATTATCAGAGTCGCTTCGTCGGTTGCTGGATTGGGATTGAGTTCCATCGCCATGGATCCGGCGGTGAGCACAACTTCTCGCGGGAAGCAATACGTTCCGAGCGTCAGCATTCCATTCCGCACTTGGACGATAGGTTGTTTGAGAACATCGCGCACCACCAACGAGGTAATGTACACCGAATCACGAAAGATCCGTGAGGCTAATCCAATTCCTTCAAACATCCCCAACAGCTGCGGTTCTGTTGTGCGGAGTGTGACTCCTTCACGGAGCACACGAATCGTGTACCACCCATCACGGTCTATGCTGGCATCGAGGACAATGCCCGGACGTGTGCTGCGATAGTCGAAAAGCTTACCGTTGATTCGTACCGTGTACTCAATCGTTGCATCAATGATCGAATCCTGTTCCTGAGCAAGCTTCACTGTTACGGGAATAGAGATCGCCTCACCAATAAGACCGTGCGCGCTGATCACCTCGGCAACAGCAGTAATGCGTTTGTCGTAGGACGAGAGCATGATTGGCTGCACAAACGTCCAGGGACAGGGCAGCACAACATCCAATTCAACACGCACAACGGTTGTATCCGGAACTTGCGGCGAATACTTGAGCGACACATCGAGTCGTTGACCGACTTGCAGTACTGCACCGACAACGCTGGCAAGAGGTCGTCCGTCAATAGCAAGCCGCGTTATCCGAAGGTCGGGATAGTACGGTGTGATACGAATCGCGTTGAGCGTAAGAGGTTCGTCGTCGGTATTGACAAAGTAGATTGTTTGCTCAGGGTATTCGAGCAATGTTTCTCGGTCGAGAAAGCGATTATCCCCACCACCTGACATCGAAACGGGATTGAATTCTGTGCGGAATGGCTGTGAACTTCCCGGACAGCCGATGCTATCGTACACTGTTACGGTAAACGTTCCCGGCTGGCTTACAGCAATAGTCTCGGTCGTTTCGCCACTGCTCCATTGGTACCGTGCGAATCCTGGTGTTGCGCGGAGTTGGATTGTTGTACCAGCACAGAACTTGGTCGGTCCTGTGATTGTCGGTTGTGGTGTTGTATTTGCTCTCACGGTCTGTGGTGGCGAGGTGTTCACGCATCCGTTGGTGTCAGTAACGGTCACCGTGTAGGTGCCTGCTTGCTGATCGCTGATGGTGATGCGTCGAGTGCGTTCACCGTTTGACCAGATGTAATCGGTATAGCCTTCGCCAGCATCGAGCGTGGTTGTCTCCCCTGGGCAAAGGTGCGTCCTCCCATCAACGACGACAACCGGTTGCGGTAAGGGATGAACACGGACAAAGGCCTCAGCGTTGTAGTCGCAACCTCTTCCGCGATCGTGCACTGCAAGCGAGACGCGCGAAATCCCACTGCTATCCCAGCGGATGCGGACAACGTTGGACATCGGGTCACCGATAATGACACCGCCTGCACCCACAATGCTCCATTGGTAGTCGTAGAGCCGATTGTAGGCAGTTCCAAAAACGATGGTCTTGCCTTGACAAATCTCTGGAGGCAAGGCGAATTCCGCCAGTGGTTGTTCGCCGACAGTGACAGTCATTGTGGCGCGTTGCGTGCACCCTTGTGCATCGCGTACCAGCAAGCGGTACACTCGCGATGCGGGCGGAATAATTCGTTGTACCGCGCTGGTGCGGTCGAACGTGTCTTGCACTGGACGTCCCTGCGCATCGAATGCTTCCCATTCGAACTGGTACGGTGGCCTGCCACCACTGACCATTGCCGAATCCCCAAGCTGGATTTCCTTCCCAAAACAAATAGACGTATCCCGCAACCGCACAACCATTGCTGGCTTGACGCGAACAAGAACGCTATCGGTACGGGTGCAGCCTTTTGCATCCGTAACGGTGCAGTAGTACATCGTCGTTGCTGTTGGGAACACTGTGGGATTGGGAATATCCGGCGAGCTAATCATCGTTGCTGGCGACCATGAAATGCGGTACGGCGCTGTACCCCCAGTTGCTAACGGATTGGTACCAACTTGGACAGGCTCTCCAGCGCAAATGTCCGTCGAACGCCGAGGAATCGCAAGTACAATAGGCTGGGTAACATTGATGCGGGCAGTATCGAAAGCATCGCACCCACGTCCGTCCCGTACGCGAAGCACAATGGTAAGTTGTTGCACACGCTCAGCGCGAAAGGTCGGATTCGATGAAGTGCTATTCTGCGTCGTTGCCGGTAAACCGAACCATTCGAATTGGTAGGGTTGCAATCCACCATAGGCGGTTGGTGCTCCACCCAAGATGACATCTTGCCCAACACAGACTTCGATTGTACCGCCAGCGGTAATTCGCGGTGGCGAGTACATCATCACCAACACGGTATCACGACCGATCGCGCCATCGGCATCGGTGACGGTGAGGATATAGCGCTGCATCGAGCGAAACGCTGTCACCGTTGGATTTGGTGCAGATGGGTCGTCAAGCCCAGCAGGTGGGTCCCATTGGTAACGATACGGTGCGCGGCCGCCGAGCGCTGGCGGCGAGCCACCAAGTTGTGCGGTCTGTCCTTGACACAACTGGAGGGTATCCTTCCCGGCATCAACAACGATCTGCGCGTGCACCACATTCCAGGATGCAAGCACGCAGACGGCGGCAATCATCTTCCGCATGGCGTGCCCGGGAATTGTTATCGGTTTGATTGTTGACAGCATAAACTGTGCCAAAGCTCCTGTGGGAACGCCACCTCCGATGCGCTACAAACATACGCACTCGAAGTTACCGCGGTTTAGTCCGCAGCGTGGCATACATACTCCACTGACTACCACACAGAGCCTGCGACACCAGCTCCCCATACGTATCGGCATTGCACCAAGAAACTACACTCGCAGCGATCCCACGCATTACCCCAACAGCTCGTGGTAGCGTCGTGCTCGATATGCGAAGATGCGCTCGAGTTGTCGCCGAACCCAGAGGGCATGCACCGCACGACCCACGATCCCATACGGCAACAGGTACAGCACTTCATCTTCGATGAGTGTGGCATGGTCGCTCACAGCACGAAACGTGTGGGTGTGATGCCAGAACGAGTACGGACCCCGCACTTGAACATCCACGAAACAATGCGGCGGTTCATACCGCGCTATGTAGGTCGTCCATCGCAGCGGTATCCCTGTAATTCGAACAGTGTAGTCAATGAGTGTCCCCTTCTCCATCGTTATTGGCGATGGAGTCAGGATCCGAAAGTTCAACTCCGGCGGCGTGATGCTATCGAGGTTTTCTGGTCGCTCGAAGAAAGCAAAGACTTCTTCGATCGGACGCTCAACACGTTGAGTACAGTACAGACGGTGCATTGCGTGCCACTTGATCAGTTCAACCATGGATGCAACGCACCCAACCAAGACACTTCCCTCGATAGTTCCACTGCCAGTTATTCGACGCGCTCCATCCACTTACCGCACGATCCACACCAACCGACTCTGCCACACGTCGCCTACCCGAATCCGCACAACGTACACACCGCTCCCAACATCGCCTATCCACAACCTGCCACATCCCTTCCCACCGACTTCCCTCCACATCACAAACGCCACCCCCCCCCACTCGCATACGAACCCAAACATCCCGCAGCGACACCGACGACGACGACCGCACCAGAACCGATAACTCCGCTCGCTCTCCAGCACCAACCTCCACTGACGCCGGCTCTACCGATACCTCCACATTCGACCGCGGCTGCACTCGCACCCACGCCATCGAACTCATCCAACAACCATGCGCATCCTCCATCACCCCGCGATACTGCCGGTCCACGTCCCCTCGCACGCGATACCGACACTCACTGCTCACTACCTGACCATCGCTCTCCTTCCACCAACACCGCACTCCATTACCCTCCAAAACCAACTCCGCTTCCTCTCCTGCGCACACACTCACATCGTGCGTCCGAACATCTATCACCGGATACACACCTACTTCGACCGTATCGCTGCCCGTACATGCTCCCTGCATCCTCCGTACCACGTACGTACAGCTCCCATCCAGCACGACCGTCACCACTACACCGCGGCCAACCTCCTGACTACTGCTGTCGTACCAACGATACTCCGCTCCTGCAACCGTATCGCGCACCGGCAACTCCACCGCCTGACCCTGACAGGCAACAACATCCACCCCTTCCACCGCTATCCCATCTTGTTCCCTTCCCCTGCCGATACCACCACCACATTCCCCCGACACACCACCGTGTCCAATCGTACCGCACGCGGTACCGAACATCAACGATACAGTTAAGAGATGGGTAATCCAGTGGTGTTAGTAAAATGTTCATATACCATGCTTCCCACTCACCACAGTTGCAATCGGTCGGAGGACAACAGTTCGGCATTGGCGGTAGATTGCACCACGGCTGTGCCCACACAAGCGACATCAACAATAGCATCTGCCCATGCATCATTGCTTTCATGGCATTGCTCCTCACCGTGTAACCTGAAGAATAATGCCTTCTCCGACGTCACTATCGCCACGTACCACCACAATGTAGCTTCCGGACAAGACTGACGACAGATCTACGACCACCCGCTGTTCTCCTGGTGAATACCTCGCTCTCGGTACTCGCACAACTACGCGACCATTCATGTCATAAACAACTATCTCTCTGTGTCCTGCTGCCACTAAACGAAAGCTGACTTCTACTCGGTCCCACGCTGGGTTTGGCGTTACCCACAACACCTCTCGTCCAGCGGAACGCTGGCCCACAACCTCCTGTGTGGATAGGTGCACTCGCATCCATGTCTGACTTCGGTCGAAGCTCACGTATGCGCTGCCATCACGACCACCTACCCACAATATCGAACCACTACGACTGGCCCCAACAAATCGCCTCATCACACCATCCGCCGTCGCCATCATTACGCTGGTCAGCGCAACCAAAAGAAATTCCACGAATGTCTTCATTGCTCCTCCCTCCCTATGGACACACATTCGTACATGATAGCTGGCACTGAACCGGTGTCACCGTATTCTGCCGAGGACCAGGATTGCCCCACGCATCCTCGATATAGCAGCAATACTGATCCCCACATCCAACGATACAACCATTGGCACCATCGACAACCCAACAACTGGGGGTGGATTACGCGAACCACATTGTACGTGTTGAACCATCGAAACGGATCGTAGCTGAACAGTGTCATGCGAACTGCCCCGATGAGTTCCTCCAGCGTGAAGGACGGATTGGTCACACAATCGCTCTTACCGGCACTACCCAGAACTGGCGTGTAGCACATACGATTGAAATAGTATTCCCCAATCTGCTCATTGGGACAGTGGAACAAAATCAAGTCCACCCGATACCAACATGTGACCGTTGATACACCCCAACACACCATTGTAGTCAGTGTATCAACATCAATGGCTGCACAATGTGGCCCACGACATGGTTGCGCTGTGCTGCCAACCACCGCCATCAACAGCACCGCAACAACTGGCGTCGTTTTCATCGAACATCACCATACTTGTGAAACATGATTGGGATTACCGACCGCTCTGCTACACGTCCTGCACCCAAACTGCCAGACATGCTCCCTCGGCGGAGGACGCTCCAACCATGCTTGCCACGCCAGTAAATGTGTGTGTGTGTCAGCTTCTGCTCGGTAAACATCGCCCTGCCCCATGCCCTGCGGCTGGGCCGCACCCACGAGCGGTGATGTTGCCAATACCTCTGCATCCGAACACCATCGTTTCTCCATCACCAAAACGGTAAAAACCAAATGATTTTTCTCCCACCTCCCAATAGCATTGGCATTGTTCTTGCAGTGCTCCAGAAGAGAACGTTCCACCATCGCACGGATGCAATGGCACGGATGCTTACGACCGAAACACTCGGTGCACTCATTGATAAACTCGCTATAGTCAATCTCAAGCTTTGGCATTGCCAAGAGCTCCTCTACGGAACTGCAGATACCCCTCCCGAACAACGCTCCGAACTCGAAGAGAAGAATCGCTCCCTCCTCCAACAGCGCCACCGACTCATCGAAACCATTGACCAATGGATCGAACAAGCAACCACCGATCCATCCGACATGCTCATCACAAGCCCACAGAATAAGCTCTACGGTCGTTTCCGTACGGATACCCAGCTATGACTCGCACAGTGGACATTCGGCACGATAGGCTCGGACCGCGCACCTTCGGTGAAATGATTGATGCACTCATCATCATGAACATTCGCATGTGGCATGCGCAGGAGCTCTTTTTCGACCTCGACAAGCTCTATGCCTTACCCCATGACCAGGTGCTGCCCCTCCTGACGGAAACAACTCGGCTCAATCTGCTTCGCAACCAAGCTATGGACGGTATTGATGCACTGCTGGCCACTCACGTGGAGCGGCGATTTCCTCGGCGAGATGCTCAGCACCAGCAACCGCAAACAACCGACATTATCTGGGAACCAGTATGAGTCAGAACATTCGCATCCCGGTCTATCAACCATGGCTCTGTGGCAACGAGGAACGCTACGTACTCGATTGCCTCCGCTCGAATTGGATTTCCAGCAAGGGTGCCTACATCACCGCATTCGAAGATCGTTTCGCTGCAACCGTTGGCGTGCGTCATGCCATCAGCGTCTGCAACGGTACTGTTGCACTCCACGTTGCGTTGGCAGCGCTCGGCATTGGTCCAGGCGACGAAGTCATCGTCCCAACGTTTACCTACATCGCTCCAGTCAATGCGATTGTGTACTGTGGTGCCACGCCGGTCTTCGTTGATTCCGATCCTCACACCTGGCAACTCGACCCAACCGACGTGTATCGCCGCATCACTTCACGAACAAAAGCAATTCTTGCCGTTCATCTTTATGGTCAGCCCGCAGAGATGGACGCGCTTAGCTCGCTTGCACGGGAGCATGGCTTATTCTTGGTGGAAGATTGTGCCGAAGCTTTCGGCGCTCGCTACCGTGGCAACCACGTCGGCACATTCGGCGACATCGCAACGTTTTCCTTCTACGGCAACAAAACAATCACCACCGGCGAAGGTGGTATGGTTGTCACCAGCGACGACATGCTTGCCGAGCGCGTCCATCGCCTCAAAGGGCAAGGCTTAGCACCCTACCGCGAATACTGGCATGATATCGTTGGATACAACTACCGTATGACCAACATTGCTGCCGCTATAGGACTTGCTCAACTGGAAAACGCCGAACTCTTTCTCACCCGCAAACGTGCGATTGCCAAGTGTTACCGTCAATTGCTTGCGGATACGCCGCTCGAATTCCAGCACGAAGCACCGAACACGGAACACTCCTGGTGGATGGTCTCGGTGCTAACCCCTACCGCACACGACCGTGACATCCTTCGTTCCGAGCTTCGGCGCGCTGGCATCGAAACTCGCCCAACGTTCTATCCTGTCCATACAATGCCGATGTATTCCCAGCGCTACGAACGCCACCGTATCGCGGAATCGCTTGGACTGCGAGGAATCAACTTGCCCAGCTACCCAGCGCTGGGCGACGACCAAATCGAAGAAATCTGCCACATCATTGGCAACGTCGCGGCACGTTTTCCAAGCGAACCCGAACAACATCATCCCAGGTCACCTATTCCAGCACCGATGCAATGAACCACCTCCCGTGCAGAGTCTGCGGCGAAGCGGCAACATTCCTCTTTTCCGCAACGGTACTCAGCAAGCATGCAGTCGCCTACTACCAGTGCTCGCGGTGTGCGGCTGTTCAAACCGAAGAACCCTACTGGCTCGACGAAGCATACCGCCAGCCAATTGGCGATCAAGACACATGGCAAATCGAGCGGAGCCTGTATGCTACGGTACTCGTTGAATCGGTGCTGCCACTCCTTCCTTCCAGGTCCGGACGCGTTGTTGACTACGGCGCCGGCTATGGCATGCTGGTTCGCCTGCTGCGGAATCGGGGCATCGAAGCATACTGGTCCGACCGTTTCGCAGAGAACCTGTTTGCCAGAGAGCACTGCTGGCAAGGAGGCAACGCGGACCTTGTCACCTGCTTCGAGGTTGCAGAACACTTCGTCCATCCGATAGAAGAATTCGAACGCATGTTCTCCATCGCTCCCGCGGTGCTCTTCTCGACGGTACTCATTCCAACACCACCACCGCCACCTGATGAGTGGGACTACTACGCGCTGCATGGCGGGCAGCATGTCACGCTCTACTCAATCGAAACTCTGCGTTACCTTGCTGCCCGGTTTGATACCTACCTCTACAGCAACCGCGTCAATTTCCACCTGTTCAGTAAACAACCCTTGGAGGTTGGTACTCTTTCGACGCTCGGTGCATGGCAATCCGTGGTGCATCGGATCGAGAAAACCTTCGCGCCTGCATTGGGGCGTCCATCATTGGAATCCATCCCACCGCAAAAGCCGGAACGCGTTCGCTCGCCCCATATTGGCATTGCAATCTTCCACGGCTTAGGCGACATCCTCAATGCGACAATCATCGCACGGCAGCTCAAAACCGATTACCCGAATGCCCATCTGGTCTGGTTCACTGCCGAACGCTATGCGTTTGCTCTGGACAACAACCCCGATATTGATGAGCTGGTCGCACTTCCCGGCGATCCGCGCGCACTGGATGCACAGATTGATCAATTGCGTGCATCCCGAGATTGGGCTGAATTTGTTGTGCCAGCCCCCTACTTGGCTTACGAGAAATTGCCTGGCGGTGATTTGACCGAACTCATGCTCGCAACCTATGGTGGCAAGCTGACCGTTCCGCTCCGACCGGTGATGCAACTGACCCAGGAGGAGGTCGAAAGGGCGCGCACGTGGTGGGCTCAGCTACCATCCGATCGCCCGCGTATTCTGGTCGAAACCGAGTTTTTCTCGTCCCAATCCCCGTGGGACATCTCCTTTGCGCGCGACATGATCGCCGCACTGCGCCCGCTCCAGCCCGTGTTCGTGTTCACAGCAAAGAACCGTCCGCCCTACTTGGATGAGCTTGCAGCAGACTACGCTGACATCGTCTGGTGTGACCTTCCGTTTCGGTTGAACGCCGAGCTCTACAACTGTTGCGACGCGTTCATTGGTGTATGCTCGGCCATATCGTGTCTATCGAATTCGACATGGTGTCGGGAGGACATCCCGCATATCGAGGTGGTAAGCGGTCCACACTGGAGCACCTGGCACTTTCGGCATCACCTGCGGCGTCGCATTGCCTTCGATCGTGTCAAATTCTCGCACGCGCTCGAATGGCTTGCGCAGCTTCTTGCTTGTAGCTCGGAGGCCAGCACTATTGTATCCGAAGAATCCTTGCTGGCCCTCTACACGCATCGAGTCGAGGGCAAGTATCACTGGCTTTCACCGGTCCTGCTTCCACACTCTCTAACCGCAGCAAGCCAGCAGGACGCAATGCGTGCGATTACACGAGTGCTCGGCGATCTTGAACCATTTTACCTGTGCTATGGTGGCATTGGTGATTTCTTGCTTGCCCTCAGCTCGGCGCTCGACGGGGAGGATCCCATCACTGTCGTTGCCTATCCCAATTCTATTGCTGCTGCGCAAGCTTTCTTTGATGCACTCCCACAGGTTACCAAGGTGTACCTCATACCCCGGCACTCGGATCCAATGGAACAGTACATCGCCGGTATGTATCTGCGCGCAGTTGCGCATCGCCTCCCCAATTGCCGCGGACGGGGCGTCACGCCTCCAGCTCGAGAAGATGACTTCTGGCAACCAGGTCTCGACATTATCCAAACCTGTGGGGTCAGCCTTTATCCCCAATGGGTAAAACGGTACAAGACCACACAGATTGAGCAGCCGCAAATCGTGATAGCACCAAAGGGAAGCACCTGTGGGATGTTCCGTAGCAAGCGAAACATTATCCCGCCGCAGTACTGGAAGCCGCTTCTGTCTCTCTTTCGCGAACATGGGATTCGTCCGATCATCATCGGCACACCCGAAGAAGCTTGTGCTTATCCGAGTGACCAGTGGGCTCGCGATGAACGCAGCTATTCGTTCGAGCAACAATTCCGCATCCTCGCCAGTGCCGACCTTGTCATCGCCGCCGACTCGTGGCATAAAACGTTCGCGGCAATGGCAGGCATACCCACGATTGTCTTCGAACCGCTCGGCAATCATGACTTAGCCTTTTGGCGCGATCCTTCCCAATCAGCGTTCATCGATCCATGGGAGAACATTCGCCTTGTTCGGACTTGGGAACAAGCTGTAACCGCCATTACCGAAGCATTAGCACAACGGACAGCGCTCACGTGGAACAAGGTGCCCACGCCTCGACCGATCGAATACCACCGTCGAACAAATTCGAACCACCCGCTCACGAGCCTCCATCCCATTTTCTGGGAGCGTCCCTATGCAGATGCAGAGCGCGTACTCATCCGCTTGCCCGATGCTGTCGGGGATACACTCATGATGACCGCGATTACTGCAGCCCTCCGGCGGGCATACCCACACCTGGAATTGACCATCGCCGGCGGTGCATTCGCAGCAGATATTTTCCGCGACAATCCCGACGTCAGCCGATGCATCATCGCTGATTCGTGCGAGGATCTTCGCCAGGAGGCCACCGCTGATGTTATTGTGGACTACCGCTTCCTTATTGACCAGCTCCCCGAATACTATGGCATTCTGCCGATGATGGACATCTTAGCAAATGTCGCTGGCATTCGCTTGCCGAGCAAACGCATCCAGTACTACATGAGCGACGACGAGCGCCACTGGGCTACTGAACAACTCTCTGGCGAACAAGCCATTCTTGCTGTGCATCTGAATACTGCCAAGGATCCCGTCCGCTCCTATCCCCATGCACAGGAGCTTCTGACGGCACTGCTCCAATCAGCCGACGATACCACGCTTCTGTGGCTTGGTTCTGCTCCAGCACCAATCCGCTCCGAACGCATTCTCGACTGCGCACGAAACAACTATTCCCTTCGGCAGCAAATTGCCCTCATCGAGCGTGCGACAGCAGCCGTGGTCATTGATAGCGCCTTTTACCACGTTGCACACAACGTGTGGCAGAAACCAACGCTGCTGCTGGCAGGACCAACCAGCCAGTACCTCATCGGCGATTACACTGCTGCACCGCTCTATACCCTTCGCGCCAGCACGTGCAATACCTGTTATTGGTACCAGCACCGATGCAAACGTACTTGTATGGCAAACCTCTCGCCATCCATGGTGGCAACGGCCGCAGCACAGCTTCTACACCGTGTCCGTGCTGGAACAGCGCTCCGACTACCACCGCCCAAGCGTTCAGTGCTTCGCTGCACGTGGGACCACCTGCAACGGCACTACTTCACTGCATGCATGCAACAATGGGCACGCGGTGGGCTGGTCAGCATTACCATCGTTCCTGGTGATCGGCTTCCCCACTATGCCGACCAGTGGAATGGCATCACCCTCGGCGAGCAAACATCTGAACCTGTTGTTTCACTTCACACCATATTCCACCCATGACACGACCAATGACACAGACAGAAACTGTTCCCTGCCCCTATTGCCGAAGCACCAATGCAATTCCAGTGCGACAATGCGCCGACATTGTCCAATGCACCGATTGCCAAACTGTGTACCTTCGGACTCGGCTAACAACCCAGGCGCTCTATGCGCTCTATCAGCACTATGCGCACGAAGGCTCCCATATGCGACTGCCAGCAACGCCAGAGGAAATTGCTTCGTCGGGTTTGCGACGTACCGAATTCGTTGCTGAAGCACTGGAATTTGTCACACCCGGCGGTATCTGGTTGGATGTTGGTTGCGGTTGGGGAGCGATGCTCGATCACGTGCGTGAGCGTGGATTTGTTCCTCGTGGCATCGAACTGACCCGCTCCTGCGTTGACTTTGCCACAATGGTGCTCGGCATCCCAGTTTCTAACAGCGACCTGCTCGAATCGGCAATTCCGCCCGAATCCTGCTCGGTGATTTCGATGGTGCACGTACTCGAACACCTGACCCAGCCAGCAGAAGCACTTCGGAAAGTGCATGTAACGCTGAATAGTGGCGGGCTCTACGCGGGAATTGTGCCCAACTTCGACTCCCTCTGCTCGGAGCTCCTCATGGATGGATGGGCATGGCTCGATCCACACTACCACTACGTCCATTACACACCATCCACGCTGCGAGCTCATTTGCAAGCCGCCGGTTTCGACGTGCTCCGCATCTACACTGCAACAGGCGACTATGGCGCAGACGTTGTGCTGGGTTACATCAAAAGCGTTGTGCACCAGCTTCCGGAATCAGTCCGCTACGAAGACCTTTTACGCGCCGTTGAAGCCGATGGCCGAGGCGAGGAAATTCGATTCTTCGCGCGGAAGCGATAACGACGCTTACCCGTCGAGTACAGCGCGGTCGAGTTCAACAACGGCCGGACAGTGGTCGCTACCGAGAACGTGGGGTTGGAGATAGGCTGCGCGCACAAAGGGGAGCAGCTTTTCGTCCACCAGATGGTAGTCAATACGCCAGCCGATGTTGCGCTCGCGAGCGCCGCGTCGTTGGCTCCACCATGTGTAGTGTCCTCCATCGGGAACGAAGTGGCGGAACACGTCCACAAGTCCTGTTGCCAGCAGTTGGTCAAATGCAGCGCGTTCCTCGGGAAGGAAGCCGCTCGTCTGCGTGTTCTCCTTTGGTCGGGCAAGGTCGCGTTCGGTATGCGCTGTGTTGAAATCCCCGCTGAGGATAACCGCCCGCCCCTGCCGGCGTAGCTGTTGCACGGTTGCTATGAGAGCGCGGTAGAAATCGAGTTTGAAACGGAGACGCTCGACTTTCTCCGGTGCGTGACGCGCATCATCGGGACTGTACCCTTTGGGACAATAGAGGCTCACCAGCGTGAGCTTTCCACGATCAGCTCGGAGAAAGCGCCCTTCCCGATCGAAACGCTCGATCCCCATGCCAACAGTCACTGTGTCGAACCCGATGCAGCTCATGATGGCAACGCCGCTATAGCCCTTGCGCATCGAGGCCGGAGCGAAATACTGGTGATAGTCTTGCGGCGGCTGCATGCTCGAATCGAGTTCTGCAGGATGAACCCGAATCTCCTGCAGGCAGAGAACGTCAGGTTGTTCCTCGCCGATGTACTGCCGCAGCCCTTTGCGATACGCCGAGCGCAGTCCGTTGACGTTCCACGTAACAATCTTGAGCCGACGACTCAAAGCAGATCCTCTGGCTTTGTCAAGGACTGCATTTTCTCCTTCACTGCTTCTGCCGATGGCGGGTGCAGCGCTGTCGCGATGTATGGCTCGACATCCTGCGTCAGGCCGATCATTGTTTCCTGGTGAATGTAGCGTGCGACCGTCTCCATGGAATTGGTTTCGCGCCAGACGCGAAGCTGTCGCTGCGCCCCAGAGCCCATCTCAAGGATCTGGTAGATGTACTCGATATACCGCCGCGTGCCAAGCTCATCAACGACGTCATCAACAAATTCGATCAACTCCCGAATCAAGTCGGGAGCGGGAAGTTCCTTTTGCTTGCCGAAGTCAATGAGTTTGCCCTCTAATCCATACCGAACGGCACGCCATTTATTCTCGACAAGCAGTATCCGTGGGTACACGCGGAAGGTAAGGTTTTGCTCGAAGAGCTTGTAGAGTTTTGCAACGATCGCTTGAATGAGTGCAGCGATGGCAATGGTTTCATCTACTCGCATGGGGAGATCACAGACCCGAATTTCCAACGTTGGGAATTTCGGGTGTGGGCGCACATCCCACCAAATTTTTTTGGGATTATCAATGCAGCCCGTTCGCATGAGGATATCCACGTAGCTTTCGAACTGCGCCCAACTGCTGAAGTAGTCAGGAATCCCCGTGCGCGGGAAACGCTCGAACAGCTTCGAACGGTACGACATCAACCCTGTGTCCATCCCCATCCAGAACGGCGAATTGGTCGAGATGCAAAGGATATGCGGCAAAAAGTACCGGATCACGTTCATGATCTGGATTTGCGTCTCGCGGTTCTCGATGCCGATGTGGACGTGCATGCCAAATATCAGCAGTGACCGCGCCAGAAGCTGCATATCGCGAACGACGTTTTGGTAGTGTTCGTCGGGATAAATTGGCTGGTCTTGCCACCGCGCAAAGGGGTGGGTTGATGCAGCACCGATGAGCAGATTATTCTGCCTTGCGATGTGTGCGATAATCGAGCGGATCTTGACAATTTCGAAGTGTGCTTCTTGGATGGTACGGCAAACACCCGTTCCGATTTCGAGCATCGAGCCATGCATTTCAGGTTTGACGTGCTCGTGCAGAACGATGCGCCCTTTGGAGATGAGTTCCATGTCAATGTGCGACCGCAAATCGAACGTCTGCGGATCGAGCACCATGTACTCCTCCTCAATACCGACCGTGAGCGAAGGTGGAGTGCTCGGATTTGAGGCATTCAAGTTCGCCGTGAACGCATCGGTTGCTCTCATGGGTATGCCATTGGAAGTGCCTATGGCGAATTTACAGCACCGCTTCCGCTCGTGGTGCAGATAGGGGAATTATTGCGCAAGTGGTTGCCAGCCCTTCGTGTCAAGATACTTGGTATCGAAGTGACCAGCGATGAAGTCGGGATTGTGCATCATCGCTTGGTGAAAGGGGATCGTTGTATGAATGCCTTCGACGATGAACTCATCGAGGGCACGGCGCATCTTGGCAATTGCCTCTTGGCGACTCGGTGCAAAGGTGATGAGCTTGGCAATCATGGAGTCGTAGTAGGGTGGAATGGTGTAGCCCTGGTAAATGTGCGAATCAATGCGCACTCCATGCCCACCGGGGAAATGCAATGATGTGATCTTGCCTGGGGATGGCCGCCATCCTTTGGTTGGATCTTCGGCGTTGATCCGACATTCGATCGCATGCACGATTGGATCATGCTCGCGGACGCTGAGCCGCTCGCCCATCGCGACAAGCAACTGTTCCTTGATGAGATCAACCCCCAGCGATTGTTCCGTAACCGGATGTTCGACTTGGATACGGGTGTTCATCTCCATGAAGTAGAAATTGCGGTGCTTGTCCACGAGAAACTCGATCGTCCCAGCACCGACGTATCCAACGGCAGCAGCACCACGCTTGGCTGCCTCGCCCATCGTTGCGCGTAGTTCGGGCGTCATGATCGGCGAGGGAGCTTCTTCGATGAGCTTTTGATGCCGTCGCTGGATTGAACACTCCCGCTCGTTGAGGTGGACAACGTTGCCGTGCTGATCGCCGAACACTTGGAACTCAATATGCCGTGGTTCTTCCAGGAACTTTTCGATGTACACGTCGGGATTCCCAAAGGCTGCATCGGCTTCGTTGCGGGCAGTGATGAAGGCTTGTTCGAGCTCAGCTTCCGTTTCCACATAGCGCATACCCTTTCCGCCACCACCAGCGACTGCTTTGAGCATGACTGGATAGCCGACCTCCCGCGCAATTGCCATTGCTTGGCCAGGACTCGACACAACACCTTCGCTACCGGGAATAACCGGAACGCCTGCAGCACGCATCGTTTCTTTGGCAACGGACTTGTTCCCCATCGCGGCGATTTGTTCTGGCGTCGGACCGATGAAGGTGATGCCATGGTCGCGACAAATCTCGGCGAACGTCTCGTTCTCTGCCAAGAAACCATAGCCGGGGTGGATTGCATCGGCATTGGTTACTTCGGCAGCCGCGATGATATGGGGAATCTTCAGGTACGATTCTTTACTCGGCGGCGGGCCGATACATACTGCTTCATCGGCAAAGCGGACATGCAAGGAAGTTTCATCGGCCTTGGAATAAACAGCCACGGTCTTGATGCCAAGCTCCTTGCAAGCGCGAATAATCCGGAGCGCAATCTCACCGCGATTGGCCACGAGAACTTTACGGAACATCGTTCCTCCATCGAAAAGGGAACTGTTTCTGGCGAAGCATCAGCGATCAATCGAGCGCGATCTCGAATAACGGCTGGTTGTATTCAACCGCCTCTCCGTTCTCTACCAGCACCTTGACGACCGTGCCGCTGACATCGCTTTCGATTTCGTTCATCAGCTTCATTGCCTCGACAATGCAGAGGGTCTGACCGGGTGCGACGTGATCCCCAACCTTGACAAATGGTTCGGCATCAGGTGCTGGCGCACGGTAGAACGTCCCCACAATCGGCGAGACGATAGTATGCGTCTTGGCGCTGGCTGCAGGTGCTGCGGGTGCTGCATCGGGGGTGGATTGTCCGCCGTCGGTGGGTGGGGGCGAGACTACCGGCGCAGGCGGAATCGCTTGCGACACAAGCATCGGTGCCATCACGGGCGATGCATTGTTCGTCCCCAGATGGCGGGCTAAGTGAACGGTGATTCCTTCCTCCTCAATGGTAAGTTCGGTTAGGGTTGAATCATCGAAGAGCTTCACCAATCGACGAAGGTAGTTCAGGTCCATCGTCTTCTCTGTGAACCGTAGTTGAACGTACTGCTGCAAGATACAACGCTATTCCTTTACCCGCTCGACGTATTCCCCGGTGCGGGTGTCCACGCGGATCAGATCGCCGGTGTTGACAAAAAGCGGCACATCAATGGTCGCTCCTGTTTCCAAGCGTGCTGGCTTGAGCACATTCGAGGTTGTATCGCCTTTGAAGCCTGGTTCGGTGTACTCAACACGCACGACCACATGCGGTGGAAGCTCGACCGATAGCACGGTATCGCCCTCGAACATCAACTCCACATCCTGTCCCTCCTTGAGGAAACGAGCCGCGTCACCGACAACGCTCCCATCAACGGGAATTTGTTCGTAGGTCTCCTGCTCCATAAACACGTACACTTCCCCATCGCGGTAGAGGAACTGATATGGGCGACGTTCGACACGCACAAGGTCGATTTCTTCGCCGGAGCGGAACCGATTTTCGAGCAGCTTACCGCTCCGCACTATCCGCATCTTGACCTGGTAGAATGCCCGCAGATTCCCGGGCGTGCGGTGCTCCGATTCGAGGACCTGGCAGAGTTCGCCATTGAAGCGGATAAAAATGCCGGGACGAAGGTCCGATGTTGTTGCCATGAGAATTACTGGGAAGTACGACACACCGTAAAAAACGCGGCTCGATTTCTGCCGCGTCGTTCCGAGGTCCCGGGCGGAATCGAACCGCCGTACGAGGTTTTGCAGACCTCTGCATAGCCACTATGCTACGGGACCGGACGCTGCAAAAATACGGTGAGCTGCACGCATGCAGAGGGAACGGCCTACTGTAAGAGTCCGTTTTCGTCCTCGCTGACCGTGACGAACTCTTGATCAACAAAGGGACAAGCAACAAAATGGGTTGGGCTGTGCTGCTGGAGTTCAGGCGTAAAGTGGGCGCATTCGGTGCGTGCGATGGGACACCGCGTCCGAAAGCTGCAACCGCTTGGCTTGTTGATCGGTGTAGGAATATCTCCATCGAGCACGATACGCTTCTTGCCGCGTTTGCGCGGATCACTGACGGGCACCGCGCTGAGAAGAGCTTGCGTATAGGGATGCTTTGGCGAAAAGTACACCTCGTCTCGGGTGCCGATTTCGACGATGTTGCCCAAGTACATCACAGCAATTCGGTGGGAGATATGATATACCACCGATAGATCATGGGCAATAAACAGATACGCAATGCCGAACTCGTGGCGCAAGTCTTCCATCAGGTTGATCACCTGCGCTTGGACCGATACATCGAGTGCCGAAACCGGCTCATCGCAAATGATCAAGTCTGGATTCGTAGCCAGTGCACGCGCTATACCGATACGTTGGCGCTGCCCACCGCTGAATTCATGGGGATAACGTTCGGCGTACTCCGGCTGCAGGCCCACTTTCTCCAAAAGCCATTCGACGCGCTCTTCCCGCTCGCGGCGGCTCAGGTGCGAAAAGTGCAAATCCAACGGCTCGCGGACAATCTCCCGTACCGAGAGTCGGCTATTGAGAGAAGAATACGGGTCCTGAAAGATCATCGCAATCTGCTTTCGGTAGGATATCATCTTCTTGGTCGAAAGCCGCAGCAGGTCAACCGGCTTGGTGCTATTGGGATAGAACATTGCACTCCCGCCGATGAACACATCGGGGGAAACGTAGCGCAGCACGTTGACAAGCGCCCGACCGACGGTCGTTTTACCGCAACCGGACTCGCCAACAAGCCCGAGCGTTTCACCGCGCTGAATCGAAAAGGAAACCCCATCAACTGCCTTGACCTCTGCAACCCGGCGCTGGAGAATGCCGGCATAGACGGGAAAATGCACCCGCAAATCGCGAACATCGAGGAGAACGTTTTCGCTCATAGCTTAGACCGACTCTGCAAGTGGTTGACCATCGAGAATGCGAGGATGCGTAAGCTGCGTTTCGACCAAGTGGCAGCGGACGAAGTGATCGGTTGTGATCTCGACCAGTGGGGGCTCGTCGGTAAAACAGCGTTCCACCGCTTTCGGGCAGCGCGTACAAAACTTACACCCTCGCGGTAGGTTCATGATGCTCGGTACATTCCCGGGAATTGCTACCAGCCGCTTGCCGCGATACTCCGGCAACTCCGGTCGGGGAATGGATTGGAGCAAGCCCTGGGTGTAGGGGTGCAGGGGATTACCGAACAATTCAAACACATCAGCAATTTCCTGCACCTTACCTCCATACATGACCATCACACGGTGGCACATTTCGGCAACGACCGCCAGATTGTGGGTGATCAAGATAATGGCGGCATCACTCCGCTGCGATTTGAGCTCCACCATCAGGTCGAGGATCTGCGCCTGAATGGTGACATCGAGTGCGGTCGTTGGCTCATCGGCAATCAGGATGCTTGGATTACATGCCAGAGCAATCGCGATCATCACGCGCTGGCGCATCCCTCCGGAGAATTGATGCGGATAATCGCCGAGCCGCCGCTCAGCATCCGGGATACCAACCTGGGTGAGCAATTCAGCTGCACGGTCGAGCGCATCACGTTCGGAAAGCCCTTCGTGCGCTTGGAGCACTTCGGCAATCTGCATCCCGATGGTGAACACCGGATTGAGCGAGGTCATCGGCTCCTGGAAAACCATCGCGATTTCTTTCCCGCGGATGCGGTACATGTCGCTATAGTCCAGCGCTGTTAGGTCCTGTCCCTTGAACAGCACCTGTCCTCCAATAATCCGACCGGGCGGATCCGGAATCAACTTCATGATGGACAGCGCCGTCACCGATTTTCCCGAACCCGACTCGCCGACAATACCGAACACTTCGCCGGGATAAACCTCGAAGCTGACGCCATCAACGGCTGGCGCCCAACGTCCTTCGATATTGAAATGCGTCCGAAGGCTTTGAACCTGTAGCAAGGGTTGTCGTTCCATTCCGCAGTGTGTTGCGTCAGTTAGACCATAATTGCGCCTACCGCAGCCGGCTGAACGTTTTGGGGTCGAACGCTTCGCGGACTGCCTCGCCGATGAAGACAACCAGCATCAGCGTCACAAACAGTGCACCCAGCGGGACCAGAACCAGCCACCAATAGCCGCTGGTAAGATTTTCCATCCCGATGCTAACCATTTCACCCCAGCTTGGGGTCGGTGGCGCCAGCCCAAAACCCAAAAAGTCCAAGCTAACCAGCGCTCCAATATCACCAACGATTGCAAACGGGAAGAACGTAATGATCGGCACAAGGGAATTCGGCAGAATATGCCGCAGCAGTACGCGCCGAGTCGGCACACCGATCGAAATCGCTGCTGCAGTGTAGTCGCGGGTTTTCTCGCGGTAGAACTGTGCACGCATTTGCTGCGCAATGCCCAACCACGAGAACAGAACCAACAGCAGTACCAACACAAAAAAGCTCGGGCGAACAATCGAAACAACAATAATGATCAAAAACAGAAACGGTAGCGAACCCCAAATCTCCATGAATCGCTGCATCAGCAAATCAAACCACCGTCCGAAATAGCCCATGACTGCCCCAAGCGGCACGCCGATCAGGTACGAGAGCGTCGCCACCAGTAGGGCAAACGAGAAGGAAATTTGGAAGCCATACGCCATGCGAGCGAACACATCCCGCCCGCGATCGTCGGTGCCAAAGAGGTGCACATCGCCAAATTCGGTGCGCGAGAGTGGCGGCGCGAATGGTTCGTTGCCCTCGACGGAAATATCCTCGATCGGACCGAATGGGTATGGCGGCATGATGACGTAGTTGCCCTTCCCCTCTGCTTGGTACTGCCGCTTGAGTGCGCGATAATCGCACTCGCTTTTATTGCCCACCTGCCCAAGTTCTTCGCCGGAAAGAAACGGTGTTCCGCCGAGCTGCCCAACAAGAGGAAGGTCGAGCAAGTCACGCACTGCTGGGAAGTAGGTTCGGCCGTTGTAGTGCACAACCAGTGCTCGGTTGTTGACCAGCAACGGTAGGAAAAACGAGAGCACATAGGCGCCAACCAGCAGCAACAGTGAGTAGTAGCCACGTCCGAACGATCGGAATTTTCGCCACCGTCGCTGCTGAATGGAAAGAACCTCACCACCTGATGCTGCACCGTTCGGTGCTGATTCGGTTGCTGTCTCGACGTGTGCCATAGCCGTTACTTGAAGCGAATCCGTGGATCAATAACTGCCAATGCTAAATCCGAGAGAATCGAGCCTATGAGCGATACGACGACGCTGATCACCGTAAAGGCGAACACAATCGGGTAGTCGCGCGCGACGAGCGCTTCGAACGAGAGCTGCCCGATGCCTTGGATATCGAAGACACGCTCGATGAGATACGAACCCGCAAAGAAAATTCCAATGACGTATCCAATGTTCGCTGTGATTGGGATAATCGAATTGCGCATAGCGTGCAACCAAATGACCCGTTGTTCACGAATGCCTTTGGCGAATGCAGTGCGGATGTAGTCCGACGATAACGTATCAATGAGCGAGTTCTTCATGAGCATCGTTAGCAGGGCAAAGCTCCCCGCTGTGTACGCAATCGTTGGAAGCACGAAGTGATACGCTCGATCCCAAATTTTTTCGAAGAACGTGAGCTCAGCGTAGAGCGGATCCTCGAAACCTCCCAGTGGGAAGATCGGGAAAAACCGATCTGTTGCCAGCAGCACCAGCAGAACGGCGCCAATGGCCCAGCCTGGAATCGAGTAGGTCATGAACACCGCGCTCGAGGTTGCAAAGTCGAACGGCGTATTATGTCGCAACGCCTTCTGCACCCCCAGATAGACGCTGATTGCATAGCTGAGCACGAAACTGATGATGCCGAATTGAATCGAAACGGGCAACCGTTCGGCGATGAGCTCCATGACCGGTTTGCGGAAGCGATAGGAACGCCCAAAATCACCGGTGAAGATGCCGCTATAGGCTTCGCGATAGACGCGGTATCGAATAGCACCCGTTTCGGGGTCATTCTCTTGTCGCCACTGCCAATTTCCCACTGGTTTGGATGGATCGTCGGCATTGCGAAGGGCAAAGCTCTTCCCCATCGGGACCAAGATCAGCCGTTCGTTGTCTCCCACAAGGCGCGGTTTGCCTGGAGTAATGCGGTAGGACTTAGCCTCGCGCTTCATCACACCCAACCAAATCAGGTAGCGCTGCCAGATGGGTTTATCAAAACCGTAAAAGCGCTTGAGTTCCTCAATCGCATCTTTGGGTAATGCCTGCTCACCGACAAGCCCAGCACCGGCAGTCTCGCCGCCACGCTTGAGCGCTTGAATTTGCTGCTCCAGCGGCCCACCTGGTGCCAACTGCACTACCAGAAAGACGACAAACGTGCTTCCCAAAAACGTCGGGATCGTCAGCAGCAGGCGTCGAACAAAATACTCGACCATCACACAAAGGTTATCGGTGGAACTTGTGCATCAGAATTCAAAAGCAAAGCGCCGATCGCGTTCGGCCAGCTCTTTCCAGTAGCGGATCTCCTGAATACCTTTCGGTCCGCCGAGGTCCTCGTGACGTTGCACCGCGCGACGTAGCCGATCGGCTTTTTCCGGATCGTACCACCATGTTCCTGCAATCGTGGCATAGATGTAGCTCAGTTGCGTGTACCGTGGAAGCACATACTCCGGCATACCGAACTTGTCCCAATATGCAATGCGAATCCCACGCGGAATCCACGAGTACACGTTGAACCACATCGTCGCACAGATACTGTCAATGGCGCGAATGATGCGCACCTGGTCGCGAAACGCAAATGCGGTATCGTAGGCACTAATGAGCGCATCAATGTCTTTGCTCTTGACGCCTTGGATGTTGTTGTTGTCGGGTTTGTCGGCTAAATCGGAACGAAGAGAGGTTTCGGGATTGGGCACCAGCAAGCCCGAATAGCCGAAGTAGAAGATGCTGAAATTCCGTGCATCAATGTTCTTGATGAGCGTAATCCAGTCCTCGTACTTGAGCTGAAGGTCAATACCCGCTTTGCGAAGCTCTTGTTGGTAGGGAGTGATGTACCGAGCCACGGGCGGTTGAATGGACATTTCAATGCGGAAGGGCTGACCATTTTTCATGCGGATGCCTTCCTGATTACGCTTATCCCACCCGGCTTCATCGAGGAGGCGATTGGCAAGCTCAGGATTGTATCGCACCTGTGGGATATTCGGATTGGCATAGACTTGCCCTGGATACTGCGTGTCGTAGGGTTCGTATTCACCAAACAGGAGTTTCTGAATGATCTGCTCGCGCGGGAAAAGGTATGCAAAGGCTTTGCGGACGCGGATGTCGTTGAACGGTGGCTTGCGCATGTTGAACGCAATACCACCAGTACCCACCGGACCATCGGTATAGACACGAGCACGCCGTATCCAGCCCAGCCGGATTGCATCGCTGGTTGTATCGCCAAGCCATTTGAGGGTGGTTGCCATGTTGTAGCGGAACACGTCGGCTTGCCCCTTCTTGAAGCGCTCGTACTCGACGATGGGATTGTCGGTGACGATCTCGTACACGATGCGATCGAAGTTGCCTGAATAGCGGGCAGTTGGGTAATCTTTAGCCCAATAATCATCGCGCCGCGTCAGGACATATCGCTTGCCAAGCTTGACATCCTGTTCGAGGACAATGTATTCACCGCTACCCGAGGGCATGTTGTAGTTGAACCGATCGAGGAATTCATCGCCCGTCAGATTGCCAATCTCGGCAGCACAAAGAATTTGCATGCTGGCGGCAAAGTAGAGAAAGTTCCGAAAGTTCAACGTTTTGCATCGGACACGCACCAGGTATTTGCTGAGCACTTCGGGTTCCTCGTACTTGCTGAAGACGACCTGGAGTGCCGGTTCCAAAATCGTCTCGTCCACCAGCAGTCGCCACGTTGCGCGCACATCCTCGGCCGTTACCGGCAACCCATTCGAAAAGCGTGCATTCGGATCAATCCGGAATGTGAAGGTCATCTTGTCCTCGCTAATCTTCCAGTGCGAAGCCAGAGCTGGTATGTACTCCCGTGTGACTGGATGCGTCGAAAGAAGCGCCTCGTACACAAAGTTGTTGATCTCGGTATTGTACACCGTGCTGCTGTTCTGCCCAATTGGGCGGAAGGTTGCGGGGAATTGGTTTGCGATGATGTGAATTTCTCCACCCGTTCGCGCTCGCGGGTCGCCAAAGTACTTCATTTCGTCGGCTGAGGGAACATAGGTGCTAAAGCCAAGCTTGTCGGCAATGAGCTCGAAGCCAGCGCCGCCCAACGTATCCGGCACCGATGGATCAGCACCAGGTGGAACGGTGTATTTCTTCCACAGGTACGTCTTGCCCGACATGCTCGGCGCCGACACTGCCCGTTTGCTCGATGGACAACCCAGAAACACAAACGCAATCGCTACACCTGCAGCGACGAGAGCACGTTGCATAGTCACACGTAAAAACAGTCCAGAGAACTCAGGGCGTGAAAATAGGAAACCTCGCCAGAAAATCGTCCGCATATTCCCACGAATGCTGGGGAACACCATGCAGGACACTCGAGACGGAGCAGTTCTGTCCTCTGCGGGCGAATCTAATTTTGCACCGCCGCATCGAACCCGCGGTGTGTTCAACCACAACTCGTTCGAACGCATGATTAGCTACGACCCAGCTACGATTGCCCATCCTCAACTGCATGGTATCCTGCTCAGTGGCGTTGCTCCCCGACCGATTGCGTTTGTTGCATCGCGCTCCACGGAAGGTGCGGTCAACCTTGCGCCATTTAGTTTTTTCAATGCCTTTGCCTCGAAGCCACCGGTTGTTGCCATTGGTCCAGCGGTCAGCGTGCGTTCCGGCAAGGTCAAGGATACCTGGCGTAATATTCTCGACACTGGCGAATGCACGATCAGCGCTGTTACCTACGGCATTCTCCACCAGATGAACCTGGCAGCAGCCGAGTATCCTCATGGCACCGACGAATTCGTCAAAGCGGGCTTGACCAAAGCAGAAGCGGCAACTGTCGGCGTTCCTTACGTGGCTGAATCCCCCTTCGCCATGGAATGCCGCCTGATCGAGAATATCGAACTGTTTCGCGAAGAAGGCGGCAACGGGAATCTGATGCTGCTCCGCGTGCACCGCATACACGTCAAGGAATCGGTGCTCACCGATGGGAAAATTGATCCGCGGAAAATGGATCTGGTCGCTCGGATGGGGTATCACTGGTACGCTCGCGTTACCCCGGACGTGTGTTTCGAATTACCACAACCGGGCCCAAAGTGCGGGATTGGACTCGATGCGTTGCCCGAACCGATCCGGAGTTCACCCATCCTGACAGGAAACGAGCTTGGTTTGCTTGCCTCGGTGCTCAGCATGCCGCAGCGCGATCCGACGTTTGCCCAACCTCAGACCACAGCAGATTTGCTCGAGCATGAATTGATCACAGGCAATGCGCGCGGTGCCCTGGATGCAGCACTCCGGCAGGGTTCGCCATCGGTCTGGACGCTACACCGCATCGCTCAAGCATTCCTGCGCCAAGGCGATGTCGCCAGCGCCTGGCAGACGCTGTATCTTGCACATCCGACAATTGCCCCGTAACATTCGAAGTATCGCTGCGTATGCAGCACAGTAACGAACTATCATTCCGCAGCTAATGCAGCGCTCGTCGTGGCTTGGTTTGATCTTGATTGCAGTCGGTACGATCTTCCTGCTCCATGCCGTTGGAATACTTCCGGAGCCAGGGTGGATAGTCAACTGGTGGCCGCTGCTTTTGATCGCCGCTGGAACGCGGATCATCCTGCGGAAACCAGACAACCTCACAGGGGGACTGCTGGTGATTGCGCTGGGGTGTTTGCTCCTTGCAGACAATGTCATCGAAGGATTCGATTTCTGGGTTGCCGCTGTGCCCGTTCTGCTCATCGTCCTTGGCATCGGTATCATCCTGCGACCAGCGCGCCCTAAGGGAGTGCACCATACCGTTTCGGTTGCATTCGGCGGTCGCGAAGGTACCCTCACCGATGAACTCATCAACGCAACGGCACTGCTGGGCGGCATTCACTATACCGTGACGTCACAGCGCTTTCGGGGAGGCTCGGTGCAAACAATCTTCGGTGGCATCGAATTGGATTTTCGTCCCGCACAGATGGCAGCAATGGAGGCATCGCTCGACGTCGAAACAATCTTTGGTGGTGTCGAAATTATCGTTCCTTCAGACTGGTCAGTCCTGGTCGAAGGCACACCCCTATTCGGCGGCATTGAAAGCAAGGTGTATCCTCGACCGACAACCGAGACTACCCCATTGTTGCGCATTCGGGCGACGGTAATCTTCGGAGGCATTTCGATCCGCTGAATCAAATTCGCCCGCAAGCCGTTACTGCATGCGGTAGGACTGGCAGCTTCGCGAGGCCATGGATCGAGACTACGCACTGTTGGGCGACGGTGAACTCTACAGCCTGCTGACCCAACGGCAACACCGAGAACGCGCCTTTGCAGAAATTTACCGACGCTACAGCCATCGGGTTTTTGTCTATTGCCGCAAGATTCTCCAGAACACCAACGATGCAGAAGATGCCTTCCAGGACACCTTCCTGAAATTCCTCGATAGTGCCTCGGCCAGCCGTCAGATGACCAATCTCCCCGGCTACCTGCTAACGATCGCACGCAATTGCTGCATGGACATCCTCAACAAGCGGAGCCCGCACGTCGAACTGGTCGAAGAACTCCATGGCGCATCCAACGACCACACGGTCGAACAAGACGAGCTCAACCACCTCATCACCATGGCGCTCGAGCTTTTGCCTCTCCACTGGCGCGAAGCCATCGTACTCCAGCTCTACGCCGACATGAGCTACCAGGACATTGCCCACGTACTCGAAGTGCCCGTGACGACTGTCCGCAATTGGATTTGCCGCGGAAAACAGCGCCTGCGGGAAATCCTCCAGCCGTACTTCGATGAACACGATGTTGAATCCCCCGATAGCAGCAATGGAACAGTTGACCAATCGTGATCGCATTGACCTGTTCCTCGATGGTGCATTGCCAGCCGAAGAACGACCAGCCCTGTTTGCCGCACTGGCGTCGAGCGACGAACTTCAAGCGGAATTTTACCAAGCCTACACCATCCGCATTGCTGCGCTTGGCCAGGCACAACACTTAGTCCCACCGCCGGCACTCACTGCTCGCATTTTAGCATCAGCGGCACCTCCGCAACCGGTAGCAAGCATTGCCAAGAGCCTCTGGCACAGCATCGCCGCACGCACGACGGTGGCTGTGGTCGGTGCGATTGTGATTGGATTTGTTACCGGTCGTCTTACTGCACCACTTCCGGTCGAGCAGCATTCGGTCCAGTCAGCCTTCCGCTCAGCTCCAATCCACTCAAGCCCGATCCCTTCGGCAACAGTCGCTGCGCCACAAGCGGCGCCACGGAATTGGTCACACACACCATCCCGCGTTCCCGCAGCTCCAGTCACTGGGTCACCACTGGATACAGCATTGCATGCCGACGCATCCCGAGCATCGCCGATCACGCTCAGCACAGCCGAGCAGCTCCCCACACTCTTGGCGCGTCACAGTATGCTCGCCCCTCGAGCACCATCCATCGGTTCATCACCGCTACGCAATACCGCCCCGCTCTTCGAGACCTACACCGAAGCAGAGCAGACCAATCAGTTTGTCTTCGGCATTCGCCGAACAAGCACCGTCATGCTGCGCCAAGCCCAGCTTGTTCAACCAATCGCGAGCACACCGCTTGCTAATACGATTGCTTCGATCGAGTACCGACAGCGAAATGTGGGGATTGTCATCCAAGCTGGGCAGGAGCAATTCCCGATTTTCCAGGTGCATCAATCCCCCACCGGAGTGCAATCCTACGTGCTCGAACAACAACTCTGGTGGATTGGTGCTGGTATGCGCGTCTATCTGCCACGGAGCGACGACAATCTCCTGCTCAGTTCGTTCCGTCCCGTTGCAGGCATCCTGCTGGGAACAAGTGCATATGGCGTGCTTGGGCGTGCAGAAATTGGAATAGTGTGGGAGTTACTTCCCCACGTAGGGGTTCAATGTTTGCTCGAAGGAATGGTGCATTCGCACGGCATCGGCTCGCAATGGGAGCACGCGGAAAAACTCAGTGCAAGCATCGGATTAGCTGTTCGGTTCTGATGGTGACCGCGGCTCGACGAAGACAACAGACTCACGGAGCAACGCCACAGCACCGGGTCCAGCCGCTTTGGGCTTGCGGACATACTTACGCTGCGTCCAGGAGACCGGAACATAGGAAGCCGTGCGTGCAGCCGAATAGTAGGCGACAATCGCTGCGGCGTGCTCAATGACCGCAGGTGGTGGTAGTTTGCGCGCTGGGAGTGGGATGACACCATGGGCTCCCTCGACACCGCGTGCATGCAGCCACAGATCATGCGGCCTGGCAATGCGGAATGTCAACTCGTCGTTACTTCGGGCATCCTTGCCGATGAGCAACCAGTATCCTCCCGGAAGTGCAACCGTGCGCAATCGCGATCGAGTCCAATCGGAAAGCGGGCGCTGCTGCACTGGTTCTGGCTGCTTCGGATAGCATTGCTGCTCGATGGATTCGATCTGCTGGAGTGTCGCTGCGGACTGCACTTGCTCCATCGCAGCCTCGAGCGCAGCTTTTCGCGTTTCCAATTGATGCCGACGTTCCCGTGCGCGTTCTGCACCGCGACGCATCTTCCGTGCTTGGGCAAAGTAGCGTTCTGCATTGTCGAGCACGGTGCGAGCAGGGTCGAGAGGAATAACCTGCTGCTGGCCATCCCAGCCAGTTACGCTCAGTTCTTCGAATCCTCGGTGATGGCGCTGCGGGTGTGAAATGAGCAGATGTCCCCATTGCTCATAGCGCTCCGCAGCAGGTGCATCGGCAATCGTAGCCTCCAGCTCCGGGAGTGCATTGGCAATATGGCGTAGCTCGGTTGCAATGCGCTGCGCAAGATGGCGGCGGGCACAATCGAGCGTCCACGCACGGTAGAGCGACCGTACACGCCGCAGGATGCCTTCCTCCACTGTTGGAACGTGCTCGTAGCGCCAATCGTCACCGCTTGGTGGACAGAGGAAGAACTGCTCCCGCTCGCCCTGGTGGGCAATCACTGGGTGCGGTGCAGTGATCAGTTGATGGCGATACTTCTGGGCCAGCTTGATGATGCGCTCCCTATCGGCGGAGTCGAAGCTACCCCATGCGGCTGTTGGCTCGACGTTGTGCAACTGGCAGAAATCCTGTGCATACGGTTGGGCAAGAAGCAACCGACTCCGTTCGAGCACTGCAGCTACGCTCATCTCCTCTGCGCACTCCAACGGCTCTGGCAGCGTAACTGGCGGTGGCTCCCATCGCGCGCCAATGCTCAGACCAGCCATCGGTCGGAGCGACGCAATCACAACACCATCATCACGCCGACGCACCACACAGTTCGCCCATGCCCCAGGGATCGCAACGACGACCAGCTCGACATCATCGAGAACGAAGGTAACAACACGATTGGCATCGGCAATTGTACTATCCTCGATCGGTTTCATCGCAAGCATCGCGAAAACGTGATCGCGTTGGCGTGGTGGGTCTGAACGCCGAACGTAGAGTGTCCCGATTGGCTGTTGCGGAGCATGAATAACGGCAAGCCTCCCTGCATGCGTTTCAAGGGAGAACCACACTTGACCGCCATTGGTCCGGGCGCATTCAACCAGCACAGCGCCACGTATCTCCGATCGGAGCTGCTCGATGAGTGCAGCAAGTGTAGTCCAATGGCGGATCATCGTCCGGGCAACCGAACGCGTTCGGGTGGGACCAACGTTGTGCAGGGAAGATATGCCAGAAGTTGCTTGATTTCTTGAGCGAGCGCCGGATTGGATTCCCGCATCGCCAGCGCTGCAAGCTTGCACTGCAACGGCGAACCAGCAAGGGCACGGTAGCAAGTCGCACGGACTGCCGGTGGCTGCTGGAGTATTGCACGCTCTAAGTCCTGCCACTGGGTAGCAAAGGTGCTGCCTGAAGAATCCAGCGCAGCAAGACAGAGCGCCACCGACCGACGAGGAACATCACCGGGTGCATCGCGGAGGAGTGCCGCCAATGTCGCAGGATGCCATGCATCGCTCTGGCGGAGACCGAGCACCGCACTTGTTCGCACGATCGAAGAAGTGTCGCGCAGGAAACGCAGCAACTGCGAGCGTGCTGCCATGCCCTCCACTGCTGCAAGTGCAAACGCTGCACGTGCACGCACCCATGCATGTTCATCTTGCACAAGCGACGGTAAGCGTTGACTCGAGCGGCGGAATTTGCCTTCGCCGATTTGTTGTGCTGCCGCCGAACGAATACGCCAATCGGGATGCCGAAGGTAGGTGGCAACAGAATCTGCAAGCAGTTCGACGCGACATTTCCCGATCGCCCATAGGCAGAACAGCGTCGTACTGTTCTGCTTCGATCGGAGTGAATCGGCAAGGAGCTGTGTGACAGCAACGGAATCCTTCCTAAAGAGGCGAGGAATGATATCCTCCAACGCTAAGCGCTCGCGCGGATAGGTGGTCCCAAGCTTGGTTGCAAGGAAACCGAGTGCTGCGGCGCCACGTTCGACGATTGCAGAACGTGCCGGCGCGACCAAATACTGGTACTTCTGCGGCGCAGTGCTGGCAAGGACAAACAAACTATCGAATGAACCAGGAAGCACCAGTTGCGCTACCGGTGGTCGTTCCGATGCTGTGGTGCTGCTGAGACTGTCGTCTCCTTTATCGAACGCAATACCGAAGGTGGATTTGATGAGTGATGTACCGTTACCACGCACCAGCGCATACCGATCCTGGCCACCACCATCGGCAAAGATGCCAACCATCGGTAAGCCACGGCGCAAGTCAGAAAATCCACGTGTGTTATTCTCGTTCCGAGCAACGTAGCAATCGTCGCCGTGCCGGTCAACGAAGATGCTGACAGCATTGGCATTGCCACCACCTTGCGAGAGCGATTCTGCGCAGTATGCATCGTCGCCCATCGAATCGAGGAGCAGACCAACGCCGACATCGTGACCGCATCCTTGCGAGACGCCTCGAGCAGCGTAGATATCGTTGCCGCTTCGGTCCCAGAGAAATCCATGCGCAAAGTGGATACCTGCTCCCTGTGCATACTGGTATGCCAGGTACCGATCTTCCCCTTCGCGATCATCGAGCAGACCAATTCCGAACCAGTAGGCTGTTCCCTGTCCGTAGATATCGCTGGTGTACACATCGTTACCAGCACGATCGCTGAGCAAGGCGATACCACCGCTGGCAATCGGACGGTAGCCAAGCGCTGCACCCTGGGTGAACGCCAAGTAATGCGAATCATAGCGGAGCACATCAACGAACGGACTGGCAGTTGTGTAGTGATCATTTCCGCTCTCATCGCAGAGGATAGCGACGCCACGGGTTGCCGCAAATGCTTGTCCATGGGCATAGGCCGTGTACTGATCGTTCCCGGCGTGGTCAAGCAATGCCCCGATTCCGAATGCAGCAGCAGCTTGCGTGCAAACACCGCCGCTGTAGGAATCGCTTCCCTGCCAATCCCGCACGATACCGAAACCCCACAGACCGCTTCCGAGCGAGAAGTTTCCTCCACGGTAGATGTCGTCGCCAGCAAGGTCGGCAAGGATACCGCAACCAGCAATACCAGCACCGAGAGTGTAATCCCCGCCCACGTAGAGGTCGTTGCCAGCAAGATCAATGATTACCTGCACACCACGGCTGAACGCACGCTCCTTGGTTGTCGTTAGAAAGTACGCATCGTTGCCACCAACATCGAAGATGAACACATAGTCGCCGCGATAGACGTTGTCTTCCGGGCCACCGATCGCACAACGACCAAGTGGGGTTTCCCATTCGATGGTACGAATGCTATCGCGAAGCAATCGGTGGGCATCGCGTGTGCGTTCAAGCGTGGTCACGATCTGAGCATACAGCTTGAGTGCTTCGTTGAGCAGAGGGCCAAGGTCAACAAGGTGTGCTTGCTCGAAGTAGAGCCTTGCAATCGAATCGCTCCGCAACTCGGCAGCCTTGAGTTGGTAAGGATCAGCGTGCTCATCCTCAGCTGAGAGCAACCAGAGTGAATCACTCTGCGCAAAGAGAACAGGATGAGTGCGCAGCAGTTTCCTGGTGTTGTTGCTGGCATGCAGGAATGCAGCCACGGGAGCAAGGTATTGCTGGACGATGCTCTGATACACCAGCGATGTTCGCAGCAGCAGCGAATCCGGTTGTCGCATTGGAAAGTAGGTCCAGCCATCGGATGTCGCCACACTCGTGGTAGGTTGATACCCACATTCTTGCACCAACGATGCAAGTGCGGCAGCATCGTCGGCTGTCCGAAGTTTATCGGCGTAGCGATTGAAGCGTTCTGCGGCATCAACAAGCGCAAAGGGATCAGCAAAGACGCGCTCAACTGCCCCGAGACGATGCTTGTCTCGACTTGTCATGTCGCTGGGCAAAGCAAGATCGCTCCACCGCATGCCAAGCCGTTCTAACGCTTGATCAACAAGTTCCCGCGCTGACTGTGCGGTCGCGCATGTTGTTCCTATCACCAGCAATAGAAGCACAAGCGGTCTCATCACCTATGCACTCGAGCGTTGGGGGAACAACACAATATGCAGGTCATCGCCGGCACGACTGATTGCATGGTAGTGCCACCGCGGAGCAGCGCTGAGGGACTCAACTGCAAGCCGGCCAAATGCGCCAATCCCTGCTCCCAGCAGCATCGGCGCAACAAACAGGTGCAACTCATCCAACAACCCATCGGCAACACACCCCGAGAGCACTTCTTGTCCACCTTCAACCAGAACAGAACTCACCAGTAACTCCTCGCCAAGCACATCGAACACCGCAGCCAGTGATAGGCGTCCTTTCTCATCGAGCGGAACAGGAAGAACCATCACACCGCGTCGTTTGAGCAGTTCCGCGGTGGAAGTTACAGCTGCTTGTGGCGAGGTGCAGACAACAGTCCGCATGCGGTGCGAGTCGGAAAACACGCGATGCGTGGGGGCAAGCCGAAGATGCGTGTCAAGCACAATTCGCCGTGGCATCTTTCCGCGTACCAAGCGCGGGCCCAAGTGCGGATCATCTCGTTGAACAGTTCCGCGCCCAACCAACACCGCATCAACTTCTGCTCGGAGGGCATGGCTGCGGCGACGGGACTCTTCGCCGCTGATCCAGACAGACGCACCATCACGCGTAGCAATACATCCATCGAGCGAAATTGCTGCCTTCCCGATCACGTATGGCTTGCCTGTTGTGACATGCTTGACAAAGAAGCGGTTGAGCCACCAGCATTCTTGCTCTCGAACGCCGACGGTCACCTCGATGCCGGCTTGCTGGAGCTTTTCAAGGCCACCGCCTGCTGCTGGGTTGGGATCGCGCATTCCAATCACCACCCGCCGGATACCGCGCTCCGGATCGAGCGTGCCGTCTGGGCGGCGTTTGGTTGCAATGATTGCGTCGGTGCAGGGCGGTTGTTTACCATGGTGAGCACACGGCTCAAGCGTAACGACAAGCGTTGCCCCATCGAGTGACGAGCGAGCGCTGGTGAGCGCATGAACTTCTGCATGCATTCCCCCGAAGTGATCGTGCCACCCTTCGGCAATGATCTCTCCATCGCGAAGGATCACACATCCCACCCGGGGATTGGGGCTAACCTTGCCAGTGCCACGCAGGGCCAGCTCGAGCGCCCTCCCCATCGCCTGATACTCCGTCATCGCGCTCTACCCTGCCAATCGAATGACACGCGGGCTGTGTACGGATACGGCTTTGCAACAAGCGACAGTACCGCTGTATAGCGCCCTGGTGGGAGTATGTCCCCAGCATTGTCGTAGCCGAGCCACTCGAACGTGTAGCGCTTGAACTCACCTGCAATGCGTGGTTCGACCGGATAGATTGCTTGCAGGTAATCGATCCCGTGGTTGCTACTAAATCGAAGGTTACCATTCTGATCGAAAATCTCCACGCGGAAGCGCTCACTGGTGGGATGGTAATCTTCGCCAAAACCGCGGTGCCGCTGTGCCAGTAGAGCAAACGTAATGCTCGAATCAGTCTGCTCGTCAATAAATGGTGTCACGGTCACGAAAGGCTTGATTGAGTCCGGTGGTAAATGGAAGGCCGTATCTACTGCAATCGCATATTGCTGGTGTTGCAGCGTCGTCGCTTCAAAGATGCAGCGTACCGAATCCAAGGGCAGTCCCAGTGGATTCGACCACCGGCCATAGCCTTCGGTGGTAATGGTGTCGATTTTCTCCCGAAGACCACTGCTCCCATTGACAAGCGGCAAATACAGGAGCGTATCGAACCTGGCACGCCCGCGGAGCTGCAATCGTACCCGCAACGTATCAATGCTGAATACAAAGTGGTGGAGTGGCGATGTGGTGTCGCGGAGAGTGGCAAACTGAACCTCGACGTTGAGACCACCGCGCATGAATTGAACGTTCGTTGACGGCAGCACAGGTGGTCGAGGAATAGCAACCGACGGTGGCGGTGGCGGCGCTGCACTGCGACAGCCCGCAATCACTACAACCACAATCGTACCGATAACTCGCGTGAGCTCCATTGGATATCCTCGAACACAACAACGTTCAAAAATGCAACAGGGAGCAACCAGTGGTCTGCTCCCTGTCACCTGCAATGGCAGTGCAGCCTTTATTCCTGTTCAGCTTTCTTGCCTTTTTGTGCCACCAACTCCGGTTCAGTTGGCTGCGATAGTTCCGTTGCTGTTTCCTCCGCAACACGCTTGGCAATGACAGCGGCAATGGCAACTTCCGGTGGATGACGGAAGGTTACACCAGGCATCTGAATATCACCAACGTGGATAGATTGCCCAATGCGTAGAGCGGAAACATCCACTTCGATGTGTTCCGGTAGATCCGCTGGCTTACAGACAACCGTCAGCTTGTGTAGGAGCTGTTCGAGCATTCCGCCTTGCTCATGAACGCCGACTGGTGTTCCGACCAGATGCACTGGCACTTCGAATTCGATGGTTCGATCAGCACTGATGCCGTAGAGATCGAAATGCACGATAGCATCGCTGACCGGATCGAACGAGACATCCTTGAGGATGCACTCATAGGGGGTCGGATGCCCTTCGATTTCCAGCCGCACAACATGCGACTCGCTGGTATAGACCAGCCGACTTAGCGCCAACGACTTGACAGCAATAGGAATCGGCTCGGTACCAGGCGTGTAGAAGATGCCGGGCACCAATCCGGTGCGGCGAAGTTGCTTGGCTTGTTGTTTTCCAGTCGGGCGCTTGACCGCGCTCACAACAAATTCACTCATGGGTCTTGCCTTGTGACAGTGTTTTACCGAATGATGTCGAAGAGGGATGAGATGGATTCGTTTCGATGCGTTCGTAAAATAGCTTCCGCCAGCATGGTCGCCACCGAGACAACCCGAACTTTCGGCGATGGACGCCGCAGCGGTATGGTATCGGTCACATAGACGCGCTCAATGTCGGCGCAGGATTCGATTGCCTCGAGCGCATGGCCGGAAAACACCGCATGCGTACAGGCGCCGATAATGGTCCGTGCGCCGTGAGCTTTGAGCGTGCGCGCGCACGTGACGAACGTTCCGCCGGTATCCACCAAATCATCGACAATAACGACGTCCTTGCCCTCAACATCGCCAATGACGGTCATTACCTCGCTCACATTTGGTGCGGGGCGGCGCTTATCCACAAGCACTAAGTCGGCATTGAGCCGTTTGGCATAGGCTCGGGCAGTTTTTGCTCCGCCAACATCAGGAGATGCCACCGCCAGATTATCGAGCGCTTCTTCCTCGAGTACCGGTAGCAGAACCCGCGACGCGTAGAGGTGATCGAGCGGAATATCAAAAAATCCCTGAAGCTGTGGCGTGTGCAAGTCAATCGTGATAACGCGGTCGGCACCAGCGACGGTGAGCAAATTCGCCACCAGTTTTGCGCTGATTGACACTCGCGGTTGGTCCTTGCGGTCCTGCCGCGCATAGCCGAAGTAGGGTATGACCGCAGTAATCCGCGATGCCGAGGCTCGCCGTGCAGCATCCACCAAGATCAACAGCTCCATCAGATTATCCGCTGGCGCGTAGGTGGATTGAATGATGAACAGATCCACCCCGCGAATATTCTCCTCGTACTTGACCCATATCTCGCCGTCGCTGAAATTGCGGATAGTCACGCCGGCTAACTCAAGCCCAGCAGCCTGGGCGACGTGTTGCGCCAGCACTGGATGCGAGCGTCCAGCAACAATCTTGATTTCTGACGGGACAATCCCCTCGTGCAGGGGATGCAGCGCAGATGCAACAGATGGCTGGCTCATGGGCACAGGACGTGGGAGAACATGTGTGCTGGCATAGCCAGCATGGTGTGTTGCTGGGGCGGCTGGATTCGAACCAACGAATGGCGGATCCAAAGTCCGCTGCCTTGCCACTTGGCGACGCCCCAACCAATGTTGTTCCACCAACGGTGGGCCGCAAATATACGACGCACACCGGGTACACCTCTGTTACATCGGCTGTGGTATGTAGCGCACGAGCACTCTCAAAAGCGCGTCTTCATGGAGGGTATCTTGTGCCATTGCTAACGCAAAAAACACGTACTGTCGCAGCAGCATCGGGTAGGGCTGCAAGGCCGCCAAATGTCGCTCGATCGTTTCAACATCGGCACGAACAACTGGACCAGTTCGCTCAGGCGTTTGATGCGAAGCAATCGCACCAAGAGCGTTCTCGAGAGTAGCTCGAAGGATCGGAGGGAGAAACAGCGCTGGTGGAATACCGACGGTCTCCGCTGCCTGCATAGCGGTACGAATAGATTCAGTCACAACATTCGACGCCAGCACTGCTGTCAGGTGGTAAATCGCTTTTTGCTCTGCAGTGATTCGGTGGAGTCGGTAGGGAATGCCACCAGCGTGACGGACGAGCTGCTCAACCACCGGCAGCACTGCAGCATTCCCCTCGATACCCCACACCGCACCGAAGAGCCACGACGGCTCTGGCGTTGGGATCATCGTGAAAGGATGGGCAGATGCCGTCCCTGCTCCAAACATCTCAACGGCAGCAAGCTCCGATGCCAGACGAGCCCCCGAAAGATGCAGCACAATTTTGCCGGACAATGCTTCCCCAAAGTGACGAGCAAGTGCAGTAGCGGCCTCGGCAATTGCTCGATCGGGTACTGCCACGACCACAATGTCGGGCAGAACGGCGATCTCGCTCAGTGTCCCGACGATGGGAACAGATGGTAGTTGTTGCCGACGTTCGGTGCGTTTCGATGGTGAGCGCGCCACAATCCATGCGAGCACAGATGGTATCGCAGCAGCCAATGCACCGCCTGCTCGACCACCACCGATGATTCCCACCCGATACGGAAACGCCGATTGCACCGGTGGCAGACGCTGGAGCATTTCCTCAGACGACACAAGCATCACTCCTCCACGGGAACAAGGTCATATCCATCACTTCGATCGCGCACGGCGAATCCCTCTTGAGCAATCTGCTGTCGGAGCTGGTCAGCACGAGCAAAGTCGCGCTGCAACCGAGCTTCCCACCGCTCCTGGGCAAGTTGACGCACACGCTCTGGCACAACCACTAGTGGACGAGGCGCAATCTCCCAGACGCCAACGATACTGTTGAGCTGCTCGAAAAATTCGAGCAACGCCCGCTGGGCTGATGGCTCCAACTCTACTGCTGGATGCTCACCAATGAACGTAAACAGTGCTGCCAATGCTTTCGGTGTATGAAGGTTGTCGGCAAGCTCGGCAAAGACCTGTTGGCGAAGCTTCTCGACGTCGCAGCTCCGACGGCCACTCTGTTCCTGAAGCTGGTAGATGTACTCCTGCACGCGCCGGCGGGCACGGCGTGCTGCTGCAACACCATCGAACGTGAAGTTGTACACCGACTGATAGTGTGCACCGAGCATTGCATATCGCACATCGAGCGGATCAAGACCACGCTCGAGAAGATCGGCAAGCGTGTAGAAATTCCCCAACGACTTACTCATCTTCTGTCCTTCGACCTCGAGAAATTCGTTGTGCACCCAGAACCGTGCTGTCGAGCAGCCATATCCTGCAGCGCTCTGGGCGATTTCATCCTCGTGATGCGGAAAGCGCAAGTCCACACCACCAGTGTGAATATCGAACGGCAGTCCCAGCAGCTCATGCCCCATCGCCGAGCACTCAATATGCCATCCGGGACGACCCGGCAACACCTGATCGCCAAGAACCAGATCCCACCACGGTTCGCCCTCCTTTCGCGCCTTCCATAGCACGAAGTCGGAGACTTCTTCGCGCTCGTACTGATCAGCATCAATACGTGCGCCAGAGACAAAATGCTCTAAGTCCACAGCAAAGAGCAGCCCGTAGGGATGCTCGCGTATCCACGCAGAAAGGTCGAAATACACGCTCCCACCAGCAACGTAAGCATAGCCATTGCGCCAGATTCGCTCGATGAGTTCCATCATCGCTGGAATGTACTCGGTTGCGCGCGGCATTGCGAAGAGGTCCTCCCGCCGAATCCCGATAGCAGCAATGTCGTGGAGAAAGACCTGCTCATAGTAGCGGGTGAGGCGTCGCAAATTCTCGTGGGGATCAGCAGTTTGTGCACCCATGACGTCTGCTTTCCATGCCGCACTGCCAGGCTGGCTATCGCGAATGGTTTTGTCGTCAATGTCGGTGATGTTCATCACCCATCGCACCTGATACCCACCAACAATACGCAACACTCGCTGGAGAATATCCGCACACAGGAATGCGCGAAGATTGCCGATGTGCACATGGTTGTACACCGTTGGCCCGCATGAGTACATGCGAACGCATCCGGCTTCGACGGGCTCGAATTGCTCAATGGTGCGCGAAAGCGTGTTGTACAGTCGGATTTCCATCACGTGCTTCAATGGGTTGGAGGACCAACATAGCGAAAATCAATTTGGCGGCGTCCGATGTGCACCTGTTCCAGACGGACACGTATCCGTTTGCCCAACTGGAACAGTTCACCGTGGTGTCGCCCCACGAGGGCATAGCGTTCCTGATCGAACAGGTAGCGATCCCGCGGTAACCACCGCACCGGACAGAGTCCTTCGGCAAAGATGTCGTCGCAGAGTACAAAAACACCGAACTCGGCCACGCCGGTGATCGTCGCATTGAACTCAGCGCTCTCATAGGCGCGAGCGAGCAGAATTTGCGCCACCTTTTGGGATGCACGCTCGGCTTCGACAGCAGTGCGTTCGCGTTCGGAACAGTGCTCGGCAATGGGATCAAGCCGATCGCGATGGTAGGCAATCCGCTGCGCCGAGGGTTTGCCCAGCGCATACTCTTTGAGCAACCGGTGCACGACAAGGTCTGGATACCGGCGAATTGGCGAGGTAAAGTGGGTGTAGTCTCGGAAGCCCAAACCGTAGTGTCCGATGTTGGTACTCGAATAATGTGCCTTCGCCATCGAGCGAAGCAACACCATGTTCACCACCGCTGCTTCAGGACGTTCGGACACCTGCTCGAGGATTCGGTTGATGTCGAAGGCGCTGAGCTGCGTCCGATTCGGTGGCACCTCAATCCCAAGGGTCTGCACAAAGGCAATCGCCATCCGCAACTTTTCTGCATCGGGCTGATCATGGACGCGATAGAGGAACGGCAGTCCACCCCGTACGCGCCATGTTTTCGCAAGAGCAGTAACGTGTTCGGTCACACACCGATTGGCTGCGAGCATACATTCCTCGACTAAACGGGTAGCGTTCGTCGAGCCCTTCAGGTAAGCGCGGACAGGATTTCCCAACTGGTCGAGCTCGAAGCGCAGTTCCATCGTCGAAAAATCAATGCCCCCACTGGCGAAGCGGCGCTGCCGCAGCGTGGTCGCCAGCTTCTGGAGCGCTTGGAGCAGTTCGGCATGATCACCTTCGCCACGGCTCAGGATGTGGTCAACCTCTTCGTAGGTAAACCGGCGCTTACTACAAATCGTGCTTTCGGTGATCTGGTATCCAACTCGAGTCCCGTCGGGAGCAAATTCCATGAGCACCGAAAAAGCGCAGCGATCTTTGCCCGGTACAAGGGAGCAAATGTCGTTGGAAAGCTGTTCCGGAAGCATCGGGACAACACCGCTGACTAAGTACACGCTCGTTGCGCGTTCGAGTGCTTCGCGATCGAGCGGAGAATCGGCGGGAACATAGGCACTGACGTCGGCAATGTGGACACCAAGCTGCAGGTTCCCATTCGGAAGGTGCGTGAGCGAGAGCGCATCGTCGAAATCTTTTGCATCCGGTGGATCAATCGTCACAATTTCCCACGAGCGAAAATCGTGGCGCATGCCGCTTGTTATGGGCTGCGTTGCCATTGTGCGCGCAACGACTATCGCTGGCTCCGGAAAGGAGCGCGGGAGCTGAAACTCGCGGTAGATGCTCTCAAACTCGGACCACGCACTGCCACTCCGGCCAATGACGTCGGTGATGATGACTTGCGGGTTCTGTTGGGGAGAATCCCATCGGAGTAACCGCGCGATGACTTTGTCGCCCGGTTTCGCACTGCCCAAATGGTCAGCAGCAACGAGGAAGTCGAACGGATACACCGCTTCATCGGGGACAACGAAATAGAAGCTGCCATCGTACTGGAGCGTGCCGGAGATCGGAGCCTGGCTTCGTTCGAGGATGCGGACAATCTCGCCACGGGGTTGCTTGCGTGGTGGTGTTGGTAACAATCGCACCTCGACGATATCCCCATGCAATGCTGTCCCCGCGTAGCGGCGACGCACGTGAATCCGTGGGAGCTTTTTGTCAGCAGTCTCGACGTAGCTTGCACCGTCGGCTTCGACGACGAAGCGACCGCGGAAGAATGTATGCTCGGTTCCTGCCAGTGCAAAACGGCGGCGGCGTGAACGGACCAGCACGCCCTCCTCGACAAGCTCAAGCACCGTCTCGCGCAACGATTCATACGCTGGTGATTCCGACGAGACCCCAAAGGCTGCAGCAATATCATGGAGAAGCAACGCTTGGCCGTGTTTAACAAAGAGTTCAAGCACCTTCCGGCGGAGGTCGTCGGTCGAGGTCATAGCCATACGGGGGTGTTAGGTGTACAAAACAACGGCATTGGTGCGGCGCACCGCTTGGTGAAGTGCAGTGCGTGCGTGTTCAAGTGCCTGTTCAACGGTTTCCGTTCCCTTGACAGTCGCAAGTCCTACGCTTATGGTCACCACCACGGTTCGTCCCTCGATAGCGATTGGAGTGCTGGCAATTTTCTTCCGGATGTGTTCGACCAGCGACCGCGCTCGATCCTCGGAGAGTGCCACTAGTCCAAGGCCGATTGTTCCGTCCTCGTCGAACCGACCGATGAGATGATATGGCTTGAGTTGCGAGCGGATGATCGCGATAACATGTTCCTGGACTGTTTGCCGGATCAGTGGTTGTTGGTCGAGCGCGCGGTAGCGGTCGAGTTGAATCAACCCAATCGCCAACGTCTCCCCTGTATCGCGGCACCGTGCCAGCTCTTCCTCCAGACGGCGAGTGAATGCACCACTGTTGTAGGCTTGTGTTGTTGGATCGAGCAGCGCTTGGTGACGAACCCGATGCCCCAGAACCAATTGAGCAATGAGCATCCCCGCTTGCTCACCAACGATTTCTAACGCCGCGATGTCTTGGGGACTTGTTCGACCGCGGACGGATTCGACAAAGAGCGCGCCAAAATTTTCGCTCGGTGTACGCAATGGAACGGCAATGAAGTAGCCCTCATCGGTGGATTGCTCATGCTGCCAGTAGCGCCGTTGCACCGACTGACAGTGTTGACAGTGGACTGTGACACCCTCGAATATCGTCCGGGCAATCGCCGTGCCCTCCAGTTCAATACTGGTGCCTGGTTGTGGCAGTTCATCGCCTCTTGCTGCAGCGACCTCCCAGCAGTTCCGCTCTGTCGAGAACAAGACAACTCCTGCACCTTTGGCTTCAATGAGCGTGAGCGCTGCGTGTACGAGCGCCTGCGCAATATCGCCGATGCTGCAATCGGGACGCTGGAGCAATCGGCGGAAGTGGACAATTGTTTCGAGCGTTCGCGCATTCTGTTGCAGGTCGTACTTTGCGGTGTAGCTTTGGACGAGCATCGAGATTAACCGCGCGGACTGCCCCAAGATGGCGATGGTCTGCTCATCGTAGGCATCGTTCTCGGCCGAATCTACCGACAGGACACCGACAACCGTGCGGTAGAGAAAGATCGGCACACCCGCAAACGATTTTGCACCCGTCGCTTGGTAGTAGTACGGCAATAGATCGCACTCGGCGCTCTGCTGAATGTCGCACACAATTTGTGCTTGTGCATCGGTTGCAATGTGTGAGATGATGTCTTCTCCGAGCGGGAATTTTCGCTGGGTGCGGATCGAGTCGGCAACATCGCTGATGGACGCTTCAAAAATCAACTCTGCTCGATCGGCATTGTACCAGAAGAACGTCACCGTCCGTGCATTCATCGTCGAACGCAGGACGTTCATCACGCCTTTGATGATGTGCCCGAACTCCCGCCGTGGTTCGGCTGCATCCTCTTCGAAGCCTTCCTCGATCAGCGTAGCAAGCGAGAGCTGAACATGACGAATCTTCGGCGCTGACGGGTTAGGTGGAGACACGGCAGGAGATTGCCCATTCGAAGGAGCAGGTTCTGTCGGCGGTGCCACTTCTGATGCACGTGAACTCCGACGCACAATGCGAACGGACGAAATATCATCGCCGTGTTCGCTTGTATCGGTTGTGCCTACAGGTGGTGCCTCCCGACGTTCCGTTCGACGATTCGATGGTGGTGCGACAGACTCGGTGCGAACAGGCGGTGTTGGCTGTTCCTGGTCGTCGGTGTCACCGTTGAAACTGGAGGCATAGTCATCAAACACAATCCGCTTTGTTCCATCGGTACTGGTGCGTACCTGACTTCGGAGTTCCAGCTTCTGCGTTGCATTCGGTGGTCTCCAGGACACTTTCTCCCGCATCCGTGCCGAGACGTTGATCACAAGGAATACTCCTGCCAGCAGCACCAGGCATGCCCCAATTAAACGAATGGGGGTTTCATCGAGAAAAACCAAAACAAACAATCCCAGCACAATGCCGATGATGTACACTGCATCGGTTGGCGCAAGGTACTGAGTCCATCGGGTCGTTGTGATCGAACGTGCGCACATGCGCTCAAACGAAGTGGCATCGTGAATGGAAAGAGCGAGCGGCCGTATGCTCGCATGGACCTGCTGCGCTACAAATATACGTCTGCTGAGCAACGGTTCAGCAGTAACACTCCATGGGATTTCGGGAAAGCATCTCTCCCGATTTGCCTACGGTCATCGGGGTCTCATGTCTGCCGATGATTGCTCCCCGCGATAGGAATCAGTAGTCGTACTGCCCCCGCAGTGTCCACACCGTATGCGAGCGAATATGTTGCTGAAAAACTTCGTTCCGCACACGGCAGGTTACCAGCGCACTAAGAATGCTCGATGCGGATTCGATGAACCCAGCTTTATGCACATCGACCCTATGGATACAGGAAGCACTTCCCCCCGTGATGTCAACAAAACGTCCGATGTTATACAACTTGAGTGCTTCCAGCTTGGGCTGCAAGCTGTCACACCGCGTCTCGAGCACGAAGACCGGACCTCGCTGTTCGACAATGCGTGTTTTGGCTGACGCATCACGGAATTCGATACCATCAGCAAGACACACAAACGGCTTGGTCCACACAGAATCGAGCGCAACACGTCCCGCAGGAAGCGCCCCCTTCTGTGGATCGGCATACTGCGCTAACACCGGCAAGCTGATATTTCGCAACCAGACAAATTGCTGCACCGAATCGAACGATGAAACCTTCTCGGCTCCCTCGGTAACGTAGGAACGGAGCCAATCGAGCATGTCTCCTTCGATGGTGGCAACGTCCCAATAGGGCGAATACTCCATGCGAAACTGACGATTGACCGGCACGACTGCAGCAACAAAATCGGGAAATTGCAAGGGCATCTGGTCGCCAGGTTTGTAGCTGATGGTATTGCCACCGCTGGAAAAGCTATAGGCGAGCGAATCAATCGTCACCTGCACACTGGCCACACCATTGTGCGGTGATTCGACGGCTTCCAACGATAGGTAGTAGGTTACGGTCCGCCGATAGTCGAGCGTCGAGCTATCGCTATAGACACGGTGAACGTCGGTGGTGTCGTGGTAAACGTAGGAAAACAGCCGTCCTACCGGAAAGTGGAGAAACAGCGAGATTGTTTCTCTGCTCGTACCTTGGGGCGAGGATGCACGTTCACCACGAACACCGTCCTGCGCGAAGGCAACAAGTCCACACAGGAGCATCAGCACTACACGTGAAGCAGTCATCACGTTCGGTAATGAAAAAGGGTCACTTGCTACAAATATGCAGCGCAACCGACTCAGCCGACGGCACCGTGGGTCACGTACAACGTCCATGCTGCCAGCGTTTGACCATCCCAGATTTCGCGCGAAGCAATACGGCTGGCAATATCTTCTCGGCTTAGGAACACAACCTCCGTCTGCTCGGCTGGATTATCGGCTTTCGTCGCAGCCGACAATCCGAGTGCGAGAAAGACGCTGCATCGCTCATCGGTGATGCCGTTGATTGGGTTGAAATCACCAATGTCGATCAGCTCCGACGCACGGAAGCCGGTCTCCTCTTGCAATTCGCGGTGTGCTTGATCCATCGGGGTAGTAGCCTCGGGGATACCACCGCCCGGGAACTCGAGACTTTCGCGTTGCCACAGATACCGAAACTGCCGAACCATCAGGATACGTCCATCCTCGAGGATAGGAACGATCATCACCGAGCCACGAGAGTGAACGTAGTAGTAAGGACGCTCGCTCCCATCATCGAGCCGATAGGTATCGAGCCGGTATTCCCAGTAGGGGTTGACATCGAGCACCTGCGTCTGGGTGCGCTGGAGCCGAGGCAGTGTCATTTATCCGACCAATTCAGATTCAGCAAAGAAGAAGGCGATCTCGGTTCGTGCATTTTCGGGTGAGTCGGAGCCGTGGATTGCGTTTTCCCCTTTGGAGCGAGCGAAGCGTTTGCGGATGGTGCCTTCGGCGGCTTCTGCAGGATCGGTCGCGCCGATGAGCGTTCGGAAATCGGCGACAGCGTTGTCTTTTTCGAGCACCATCGGAATTACTGGCCCGCTGCTCATGAAGCGCACCAGTTCTGCATAGAACGGGCGCTCGCGGTGGACGGCATAAAAAGTGCCAGCTTGTTCCGGCGATAAACGGACAAGCTTCATCCCAACGATTCGAAAACCTGCGCGTTGGATCTGCGCAATAATTTCTCCTGCGACCCCAGCACCGACGGCGTCGGGCTTGATGATCGCTAATGTGCGTTCTGCCATTGAATCAGGACTTGGGTTTGTTGGACTTTCGAGAGGTAGTTTTTTTGGCGGATGTTTTGGAAACCGATTTTGTTGCTGCTTTCTTCGGTGCGCTTGGCTTTTTCGGCAAAACGCCCAGGACGTCAGCAACAGCACGTCCGATATGAGCGGGAGATTCAACCACATGCACACCGGCGCTGCGGAGCGCAGCGAATTTGGCGTCGGCAGTACCCTTTCCACCGCTAATGATTGCACCGGCGTGTCCCATGCGGCGTCCGGGTGGTGCAGTTCGTCCGGCAATGTAGGCTACGACCGGCTTACGAACGTGTGCAGCGATGTACTCGGCTGCTTCCTCCTCAGCGGTGCCCCCAATTTCACCGATGAGAACGATTGCCTGCGTTTGGGGATCGTTGTTGAACAATTCAATGGCGTCCACAAAGCGTGTTCCGACGATGGGGTCGCCGCCAATACCAATACACGTGCTCTGCCCAATACCAAGCGACGTGAGCTGCCACACAGCTTCATAGGTCAAGGTGCCAGAACGCGAGACGACACCAACTGGACCCGGTGTTGCGATGAATCCTGGCATAATCCCGATCTTGCACTCACCCGGAGTGAGCAATCCCGGGCAGTTAGGACCAACCAACCGCGACCGGGAACCGCGGAGCGCTGCCCACACTGTGCGCATGTCGCGAACGGGAATGCCTTCCGTAATCGCGACGATAAGCGGTACTTCCGCTTCGATTGCTTCCAAGATCGCGTCCGCCGCAACAGGGGCCGGAACGAAGATACACGTCGCAGTTGCTCCTGTCTCCTCGACTGCCTGGCGAACGGTGTCGTAGACTGGCACGTCGCGTCCAAACAGGTCGCTGTTTTTGCCCGCATACATGGTGCCACCCTTGCCGGGAGTAACACCAGCAACAACGTTCGTGCCGTAGGCAATCATTTGTGAGGTATGGAAGGTACCTTCCGATCCAGTAATGCCTTGTACAAGAAGACGCGTTTGGCGATTGCAGAGAATACTCATCGAGCCACAGAAATATCGTGTGCAATCAATCAACGGGCCGCAAAGTTACGGCAAGGCTCTCTTTGGAGAGCTTCAGATCACGATCAGCAGACCACTTGTGCCCTGCTTTCCGCAGCAGTGACGGGGCGCATACCACTATGTGGGAGCACTTGCCCTTACCGCAACTACCACAGGCAATGCTGTGCTTGCAGGCATGATCAATTCTGCAGTTCTTGCCTCGAAGAGAGCTCGCTGCCAATTCCCCCGGGAAAAAAAACAATTCCGTTCGATGGAGAACGGTTGTGCTGCGTTGTCCACCCCATGCCGGTGGAATGCTACTTTGCTTCCGAACGTAGTGCCAGATGCTGCAAATCAGCCAGCGTCAGTCGGCGTCCACCGATGAACCGCTTGCGGTAGTAACTGCTCTCGAGCGAAGAGATCGTCACCCCGTAGCGGGAGCTGGCATGCGCAAAGAGATTGTCACCCAAGTAAATCCCCACATGCGAAACCCAGGCATGGTTGCGCGTATGGAAAAACACCAAATCGCCAAACTGGAGATCAGCGGCCTGTTCCACTGGTTGCCCGTAAGCATATTGTTCCTGGGCAGTCCGGGGCAGCAGTGCACCAGCGCAGACTCGGAAGAGCGTCTGCATGAATGCCGAGCAATCAATGCCAGTAGTAGCGTTTCCTCCAAAGCGGTAGGGGCGCCCGAGCCATTCCATGACAAAATCCATCACAGCGCGTTGGGATAATCCCGATGGCAATGTCTCTCCTTCGAGGAATGCCATCCACAACGCACGCACTGTTTCGATATCCACGGGAACATCATCCTCGCGAGCGACCTCGTCGGCATCGTCGCCATCGAGGACAGCAGATGTTGTATCCGACGATAGCCCGGCAAGCTGCTGCAGACTTGGCGATGCCTGGGTTGAAAGCAGTTCCATGGCTAATCGCTTTCCTTCGTGGGTACGCTGCGCGCGAGCTGTCGTACGTCGTTTTGTCCCTTTCTTTTTGCCGCCAATGGCCTGAACCGATTCAGGGAGAGCAAAGAAAAAACAAGCACCAACAAGGAAGCATGCAAGAAATGTTCGCATGCGCAAGTCCTCCGACAATGAAACAATCACTGTTCTTGGTCGCGACCAGCGCTGGGCTTGGTCACGTGTTACCGGCTCACCGCGCCACCATCCCGGAAGAGGAGGCGCTACGGCAGCCGTAACAACAGGCGGTTAGTGCAGTCGCAATCGCACCCGTTCGAGCACTAACCGATCGAGCGGGTCCACCGTCAACCCCTCGACGAACGGGTGCACCAGCCGTACGATGCGTCCGTGGTAGAGAAAAACCCACGGTGCATCGCCAACGACGATGCGTTCGATTTGCGCCCAGTATCGCCGCTGGACAGAATCAGCCATCCGTGCGGTGGCTTCGGCATAGAGTCGGTCCAGCAGCCGATTGCGGTATCGCGTGGTGTTGGGTCCACGCGGGGCGGTATTGCTACTGACAAAGAGCGCAAGGAAATTTTCTGGGTCCGGATAGTCGGCGATCCAGCTTGTTCGCCACAGCGCCAGTTCACCATTGCGAACCACCGCCAGCAGGCGTGGAAACTCGACCTGCTGAAGCTCAACGCGAACGCCGATTTCTGCCCACTGCTGTTGAACAGCTTCAGCAACCGAGAGCGTTCGACTGGCGGTGCTCAAGAACAGCCGCAGGATCGGCAATCCACGACCGTCAGGGTATCCAGCTTCGGCAAGTAAGCGTCGAGCACGGTCGGGATCGTATGCATAGCATGGCTGCTGATCCTCCGCCAACGAAGGCGGAAGCACGCCGCGTGCCGGTAACGCCGTTCCGTGCAGAACGTACCGAATGATCCGCTCGCGGTCAATGGCGTAGTTGAGCGCTTGACGGAGCGCACGCGACCGCGCCAACGGGCTTGCTTGCGCGCCTTCCAGCGTGGTATCGAGCAAAATGCCGTAGTACTCGGTACTCAGTGCTGGCGCCGCTAACAGGCGAAATCGCTTCTGGTACACTGGGGACAGCTTCCCGTCCGGCGTGAGCACAACCGCAGCAAACGCTGGATCGAGCCCATTGAGCAACGAAAATGATCGGCGCCGAAATTCGGCAAATTCCGTCCGCTGATCCCGAATGAACCGGATTCGGACGTGGCGAAGATACGGAAGTCGCTGCCCATTTTCATCCAAACGCCAGTAGTGGTCATTCCGTTCGAAGACCATCTCCCGATCGACGAACCACCAGCCGAACCGGAACGGACCAGTCCCCACTGGATGCGCACCGAAGCGATCGCCGTAGTATTCGACTGCTTCGCGCGGGACTACCCACGCATACGGCATGGCAAGCAACGCCAAAAACGGACCAAAAGGCTTGGTCAGCTCGAATTCGATGACCGTATCACTGAGCACGTGGATACCAGCGCAATGCTGGTCGAGTTTTCCCTGCTTGGTTGCCTGGTGATACGGGCGTGCTCCAACGATACGGTCGAGGAACACCCACAATCCGGGCGAGCGCGTTCGTGCGTCCAGGATGCGTTCGATGGAGTAGCGAACATCCTCCGCCGTGCATCGGCGCGTTCGCCGCTCGCCAAAACATGAGTCTGCATGAAACCACACATCTGATCGGAGCACAAAGCGCCAGCGGCGCAGGGAGTGATCCACGCTCCACGTCCGCGCAAGAGCAGGAACAATGTGCAGGGCGGAGTCGAACTCGACCAAACCGTTGAACAACTGCATTCCTGCCCACCACGCGGCTTGGTAGCTTGCTTGTGCTGGATCGAGTGATGCTATGCCACCAGGTTCGTTATAGCAAAACTCGTCGGACTCAACACGCGTGGCTGTCTGCCGACCGCAGGCACTAAGAGCCCAGGCCAGCACGAACACTGGTAGCACTGCTGCCAAGTCCAAGCGCAGGTGCCGGCAGGGGGTCCTGTTCATACGTTGTCTGGACACTGCTCGGTACTCCCCCGCTCGACATCGCTGCGATCAGAGCACTGCGGTTACCTTGAGCACGTCACGCACCTCGGGCTCGACGTTACCGGCAAACTGCTCAAAATTTTGTTCGAAAAGTGCGACAAGGTATCGCGCTTTGTCCTCGTAGGCATTGGGGTCTGCCCACGTTGCACGCGGATTGAGAATACTCTCGGGAACGCCCTCGCATCGCGTCGGGATCGAAAGCCCGAAATACGGTTCGGTGACAAATTCGACGTTATCAAGTGCGCCTGTGAGCGCCGCACGCAGCAGAGCACGGGTATAGGCGATTTTCATCCGACTCCCAACGCCGTACGGTCCGCCGCTCCAGCCCGTATTGACCAGCCACACGGTTGCATTGTGCTTGAGCATCCGTTCGCGAAGCATGTTCGCATAGACCGAGGGATGGTGTACCATGAACGGTGCACCAAAGCAGGTCGAAAACGTCGCTGTGGGTTCCTTGACGCCTGCTTCGGTTCCCGCCACGCGAGCAGTATAGCCCGACAGGAAGTGGTACATTGCCTGCTGCGGCGTTAGTCGTGCAATCGGCGGCATCACGCCAAAGGAGTCGCAGGTCAGAAAGAAAATGTTGGTTGGGTGGCCAGCTTTGTTGTCCGAAACGATGTTCGGTAACATCACACGCTTGTACGACGCGCGGGTATTTTCGGTGATGGTTTGATCGGCCAGGTCAATCCGGCGCGTCTGTGGATCGTAGACGACGTTTTCGAGTATCGTCCCGAACGTCCGCGTCATTTGGAAAATAAGTGGTTCCGACTCAGCACTCAAATTGATCACCTTCGCATAGCAACCACCTTCGAAGTTGAAGATGCCTTCATCGCTCCAGCCGTGTTCGTCATCACCGATGAGCGGACGTTCTGGGTCTGTTGAAAGGGTTGTCTTGCCCGTGCCCGACAGTCCAAAAAAGAGCGCGACATCACCACGAGAGCCGACGTTGGCCGAACAGTGCATCGGAAAAACACCCCGCAATGGCAGCAGGTAATTCATCAGTGTGAACACCGACTTTTTGATTTCCCCAGCATAGTGCGTTCCTCCAATCAACACCAAGCGCTGCTCGAAGCTGAGCAGAATGAATTTGTGCGATGCAGTTCCATCCACATCCGGCTGCGCGTGAAAATTGGGGACGTGGATAATTGTAAAGTCCGGTACGAAGGCTCTCAGTTCTTCATCACTTGGTTCGATGAACATGTTCTGGGCAAACAGGCTATGCCAGGCATGTTCGGTAATCACACGAACCCCGTAGCGATAGCGTTCGTCGGCACCAACCCAGCAGTCGTGGACGTACACGTCGCGCCCTTGGAGGTAGGCGAACACTCGCTGTTTGACGCGATCGAATGCCGCTGGTGCGAAGGGGCGGTTGACTTTTCCCCACCAAACGTGATCTTTCGAGGATGCTTCTTCGACGATGAATTTATCGTTTGCACTTCTGCCCGTATTCGGGGCGGTCATGCAGAGCAGCGCACCGTGTTCGGAAATTTCCGCCTCCCCCAGAATGACCGCGTGCTCATAGAGCTCTGCTGCCGAAGCGTTACGGTTGATTTCACCCAGCCCAATGAGTCCAAGGTTGGCAAGGTCCGAGCGGAGTGCATCGGAGGCTATCATGTGATGGCATGCAAAAAGTGAAACACATTGGCGCTGCAAACTTACAGCATATTTGCAGTCACGTCATGCCAAGACTACCATGAACGACTCCATGCACACCTCCTCGCGGAAAGAAGAACACGTGCGGCTCTGCACTGAACGTGACGTCCGCTTCCGCCAGAAAACAACAGGATTCGAGCGCTACGAATTCGACTACGTTGCTCTCCCGGAACTGGACTTCGACGAAATCGAAACGCAAACAACATTCCTCGGACGCACACTCCGTCTGCCACTGATTGTATCGTCCATGACTGGCGGGTATGCTGGAGCTGAGGCGATCAATGCAGCACTTGCTGAATGCTGCCAGCATCACCGTATAGCGCTGGGAGTGGGTTCAATGCGGCAACTGCTCGAATCGGATGCGCACTTGCAGAGCTTCCGCATTGCTCGCGATCGAGCACCAGACATTCCACTGGTTGCCAATATTGGTGCAACACAACTGGTGCAGGGAGTTCGCCTGCAGGACATCCAACGCCTTGTGTCTCTGCTGGATGCCGACGCAGTGGCAATCCATCTGAATCCACTCCAGGAATTGCTGCAACCAGAGGGCACGCCACGATTTCGTGGTGTGCTCGATGCCATTGCAGCAGTGGTCGAGCAGTGCTCCGTTCCGGTCCTTGTCAAGGAAGTTGGTGCTGGACTGTCTGGACGCGTCGCAGTATCGCTGCTTGTTGCTGGCGTTCGGATTCTCGACGTCGCTGGTGCCGGGGGAACAAGCTGGGCAGGAGTTGAACTACTGCGAGCAGCACCCGACGGCACCAACCATCCTTTGGCAGAACTCTGGGACTGCGGGATACCGACAGCTGACGCTCTTGCTGAGGTCCATGCTTTGCGCTCGCAGTACCACTTCACTCTGATTGCATCCGGCGGCATACGGAGTGGTTTTGATGCTGCCAAAGCACTGGCACTCGGAGCCGACCTGGTGGGCATTGCACGTCCGCTCTTGCAAGCATACCAGCGCGGCGGAAGGACAGAGCTGGATCGCTTTCTTGCAGACTGGGAACTGCAACTGCGCGCAGCACTGTTTGTTTGCGGTTGCCAAAACCTTTCGGCACTCAATGCTTCATGTCTACGAGTGCGGACCTGTGACCATCGTGATGACAGCAAATGAAAAATCGTTACCTCGAGCAGATTGAGCAGAAAATAGCCGATGCGCTCAGCAATGCCCACCTCCCACCTGTTCTCGGCACACCCATCGCCTACGCACTCCAGAGCGGTGGGAAGCGATTGCGTCCCCTGATCACCATGCTCGCAGCCGATGCCTGTGGAAGCACCGAGGATGCAACACCTGCCGCAGCAGCAATTGAAATTCTGCACAATTTTACCCTTGTCCACGACGACATCATGGACCGCTCCCCCCTCCGCCGGGGCAAGCCAACGGTCTTCACTCAATGGGACGAAGCAACCGCAATCTTGGCGGGGGATACGATGATGGGCATTGCTTACGCGATGCTGAGCTCGTACTATTCACCCCCCATTTGTCAGCGGCTCGTGGCGGCATTCTCGACAGCGTTTGTGGAAATATGCATCGGACAGGCAGAAGACTTGGCGTTTCGGAGTACTCCGACTGTTTCGATGGATGACTACTTGGGGATGATTTCCCGAAAAACTGCCCGGCTCTTTGCAACCGCTGCCGTCGCTGGTGGCATCGTCGCAATGGCAGACCAGGCAACGCAACAAGCACTCGACACCATCGGCACTGCCATCGGTATTGCATTTCAGGTGCAAGATGACATGCTAGACCTATTCGGCACGCCAGAGTTCGGTAAACAGCGTGGACAAGACCTTCGCGAGGGGAAGAAAACCTATCCCATTCTCTGCGCGGTCGCCTCGACGCGCGATAACGATGACCGTGTCGTTTTAGAGCGTTACCTGGCAGGTACCGGGATCAACTCCGACGAAGACATCGAACACATTGCGGCTATCTGCCGTCGGGCTGGTGTCCTCCAGCAAGCACAAGCAACGATCAATCACTACATCGAGCAGGCACAGGCAATACTGACTGCTGCACTTCCCCCAACACCAGCCCGAGCAGAGCTTATCACCATCGCCGATACAACCCGAACGCGACAACTGTAGGTACGCTGGCTAAATCCATTCAACGGCAACAACAAAAACACGCTCCCCATAGCAGGGAGCGTGTCCGTTTTTGCGTAGTTCTCTGAGCAGTACGACGCGTCCTACTGCTCTGCAAATTCTGCTTCCCAATCTTCGGTGCTGGTTTCGCTCTCTTGGGCGTTGAGCATATCGTAGAGGTAGCCAAGTTTTTTGCGCAGATGCAGGACCGCATACCGCTTTCGCGCGAGCAGTGTATTGATGTTGACGCCTGTTGCTTCGCTCATTTCACGAAACGACACACCTTCGAATTCGTTTTTCTCGAACACCTCGCGTTGCTCAGGCGGAAGCTCGGCAAGTCCTTTCTGAATTTCTTCCCAGATGGTTTTGCGCAGTAACTCGGTGTCGGGGGAGTAACTTTCGTCGGCGATGAAGTTCTCGAACGACTCGATGCCGTCGTCAATTTGTGCTGGTGTCAGCATGTCGGAGAAGGCATCGGTTTTCTTCTTGCGGTACGAATCAATGATCCGATTTCGCACAGCAGTAAAGACCCACGACGCGACATTCTCGATCGGCTTATCGAGCGTTTGCGCCGCAGCAAGGACGTTGGCGAAGACATCCTGCAGGATATCCTCGGCTTCTTCTTGCGTCTTGACCCGCTGACGGATGAAACCGAGCAGCTTTTTCCGGTCAGTGCGGTAGAGTTGTTCCAGTTGCATTGCCAGGTCCATAGCCGGCTCCATGAGTTGAGTTGTGGCACTTCCAGTTACGCGCTCCGATGAGCGCAAACGAGTCAGCAATTGGTCATGCCACCTATCTCCATTGGTTGGTTGAACTTCAACTTCATTGGTAATAACACAGTGCTGTTCCATTTTGTTTCGTCGTTGTTGTCGGTCGCACACAATTCCACGAGCAAAACTGTGCCACGACGATCTCTTGCTCTTGGTTCGGCCACTTAGACACAGCTACCTGTCAATCGTTGACGCGATGGCTGCCATCATTGCCGCCTGGCGATTGCAGCATTGGAATCCGAATACCGAAGCGCTGGGCATTTACCCAAGCACGCTGGTAGCCTGCATCCGCGTGACGGAGGATCCCTGTGAGTGGATCGTAGGTCAACACCCGCTCCAGCCGACGCTCAGCTTCGGGTGACCCATCGGCGACAATGACCATACCTGCATGGAGGGAAAGTCCGATCCCTACTCCGCCGCCATGGTGAAACGAAACCCACGTGGCTCCTCCGATTGCATTGAGTGCGAAGTTGAAGTACACCCAATCGGCGATGGCATCGGAGCCATCCTGCATGGATTCCGTTTCTCGATATGGCGAGGCTACCGAACCACAGTCGAGGTGATCACGGCCGATGACAATCGGCGCGCGAACTCGACCGCTGCGCACAAGCTCATTGAACAGCAACCCAGCTTTCGCACGTTCGCCATAACCGAGCCAACAGATTCGTGCTGGCAATCCTTGGTAACGAATGTGCCGCTGCGCGCTGCGAATCCATTGGTGCAGATGCGCATCCTCCGGGAACAGTTCCAGAATTGCCTCATCGGTCACACGAATGTCCTCTGGATCACCACTGAGCGCGACCCATCGGAACGGCCCGCGTCCATCGCAGAACTGCGGTCGGATGAACTCTGGCACAAAGCCGGGTATGTCGAACGCGTGTTCAACGCCGCCATACTCTTTGGCAACACCACGGATGTTGTTGCCGTAATCGAAGACGATGGCACCGCGTTCACGGAAGGCGAGCATTGCACGGACGTGCTCAGCTATCGAAGCATACGTACGGCGCAGGTACTCAACCGGATTACTCCGGCGGAGCTCATCAGCTTCTGCCTTGCTGAGCCCGGCTGGGTAGTAGCCGTTGAGCGGGTCATGTGCTGCTGTCTGGTCGGTAACGACATCGGGAGTAATCCCGCGGCGGACCAGCTCTGGGTGCACCTCTGCTGCATTGCCGACCAATCCAATCGAAATCGGCGTGCCGGCTGCGCGATGTTCGGCAATGAGTGCGAGCGCTTGGTCAAGATCATAGAGCTTCTGCTGGCAATAGCCATCCTGAATGCGGCGGTCTATGCGTGTTTCATCAATTTCGATGCAGAGAATCGCAGCGCCATTGATCGTTGCCGCAAGTGGTTGGGCACCTCCCATGCCTCCCATACCCGCCGTCAGGACAAACCGTCCCTGCAGTGAGTCGCCAAAGTATTTCCGCGCACATTCGGCGAATGTTTCGTAGGTGCCTTGGACGATGCCTTGCGTGCCGATGTAAATCCAACTGCCGGCAGTCATCTGACCGTACATGGTCAATCCCAATGCTTCCAGCCGGCGGAATTCATCCCACGTTGCCCACTTCGGAACGAGATTGGCGTTGGCAATGATGACCCGCGGTGCATCGGGATGCGTACGAACCACACCAACCGGTTTCCCCGATTGCACCAGCAAAGTTTCATCCTCATCCATCGTGCGGAGCGTTTCCAAGATTGCATCGAAGCACTCCCAGTTCCGCGCTGCTTTTCCACTGCCGCCGTACACGATGAGCTCGTCAGGTTTTTCTGCATTGGCAGGATCGAGGTTGTTCTGAATCATCCGGTATGCTGCCTCGAGCTGCCAGTTCTTGCAGGTGAGCTCGGTGCCACGTGGCGCTCGAATGGTCCGCTGCATCGTTGTCATGGGGGCATTACTCGACAGTTGATGTATCGTCACTTCGAAGCGATTCTGCAATTTGCCGGAGCATGTGCCAGGGATAAATGCCCGTGTCGTGGCCATCTGCCCAACGTGCACGCACCCCGTAGTTCCCGACAGGCTCGAGTGCAACAAGCTCGTTCATACCTGGGGTCAACTGCTGGAGCGGGAGCAGAACTGTTGTGCCGAAGACTTGTTCACCCTTGCAGTATGCACAGGGGCACAGCCGACGCAACTGTTCCAGTGGTATCAGCGCAGAAAATCCATCACCCCATGCAAGACGGAGTGTTGTCGAATCGTGCCGTTCGATGACTGTCGGGATAAGCGCTGCAACGTTGCTATGCATTCTTCGCGCCGGACCGGCGCCGATACTGTCAGAGACACTCACACTGCAAAAATCGTAAATTTCCACCCCAATTCGAGCACAGATCACGACACGTGAGCGTTCACGGGCAATGGATATTTTCCAGCGTACAATCCATCTGGAAGGGTTCGGGCAGGGCATCCACTGCATCACCGACCACATCACCGGCCAACTTCCAGAGCTTGAGCAGTACCGCTGTGGTCTGGTGCATCTGTTCCTCCAGCACACCAGCGCAGCATTAACACTCGGTGAGAATACCGACCCCGATGTTCGCGCCGATCTGGTCGAACATCTTCAGCGGCTCATTCCGGATGACCTTCGATTGTATCGTCACCGCATCGAGGGCGCCGACGATGCTTCTTCCCACATCAAGAGCGCCGTCATCGGTGCAAGTCTGGCGCTGCCCTTTGCCGATGGTCGTCTGCTCCTGGGAACGTGGCAGGGCATTTACCTGTGCGAATTTCGTACTGGCCGACACCGCAGAAGTATCATTGCCACGATAATCGGTGCGCGATGAAGAATGCCGGCCTTCGGCTATTGCGGTATGTATCGGATGCCGCCGAATCCATGCTGGCGCTCTTGATGCCCTGGCGATGCTTGATCTGCAGTGCGGTTCTTCCCTCCGACACGCTGTGGCACTATCTCTGCCAGCAATGTTTCGACCGTTTACAACCAGCACCACCACCACCCGTCCTCGGCTCCATTGCCGATGAGCACCTCGACCCAGATGAACGCGCACTTTCTCACGTTATGGCACGGTGGAGTGCCCATCCTACCCAGCGGCCCGGACTGTTTGACCTCATCTATGCGCTCAAGTACTACGGCTACTGGCGCATTGGGGTCGAATTGGGCATTGAACTTGGGGCGGCAATCCACTTGTTACGCGGCAGAGACTATGACGCGATTATCCCAGTTCCTATCCATCCTGCTCGGCGCCGAGAACGTGGCTACAATCAATCGGAAGCTATTGCTGAAGGTGTGCAACACATCCTGCGCATTCCTCGCTGGACAGATGCTCTTCGCCGAACACGGTACACCCAGAGCCAAACAACACTGTCGGCTGCCGATCGTCGAACAAACACCCGCGGCGCATTCGGTGCCGGTACGATGGCCGATCGCCTGCGTGGTGCTCAATTGTTGATCGTCGACGACGTGTTCACCACAGGCTCGACACTCAACAGCGTTGCCCTTGCGGCACTTGAACACGGAGCAGCCAGCGTTGATGCTGCAACGCTTGTCGCAGCTGTCCAATAGCCCACCACCATCAGACAGGAACACCGATGCAACGATTGCTTACCTTCTGCCTTGTCGTGTGTAGCTGCACGGCGCAAGTTTTGTTGCCCTACCCGCTCGATACCCCAGGCGACGGCATCCCACCAGAGGTGTACCGTGGGCGTCGAGCTCAACTGCTCAGTGCCCACACCGAGCGATCGGTTATCCTCCTATTGAGTGCAGATGTACGCAATCGGCAGAACGACGTTGATTACGAATACCGCCAGAACTCGAACCTGCTCTACGTGACCGGTTGCACTGAACCGCGATGCGCATTGCTCTTGGTCCCAGGCGGTATTCGGTGGCACGACTCGATAGTCAACGAGGTGTTTTTCATTCCTCCACGCGATCCGGAACGCGAGGTCTGGAGCGGCGTACAGATGGGCCCAGACGAAGCCGAGCGCATTCTGCAAATCCGTCCGACGTTGGCGTATGCATCCTTGCCTGCGGTGCTCGATTCGGTGTTAGCAGGCAAAGACACGCTCTACATTGCCTCCGGTCTTCCGACGCCATCGGTACTACTTCCCATTTGGGGAACTCGAATTGACGTGGAACGGCTCCTGCGCGATTCGCTCCAGAAGCGCTATCCCAACCTTGTTGTGCGGACCTCACTCCGGACGCTTGCTGCAATGCGCCAGCACAAAGACACCCACGAAGTGCGCCTCCTTCGGCGTGCGATCGAGATCACGCTCGATGCGTTCGAAGCAACCATGCGGGCAGCGCGGCCTGGAATGAATGAATACGAACTCGAAGCACTCATGGAATACCACTTCCGCCGAGCTGGCGCCGAGGACGTCGGTTATCCAAGCATTGTCGGCAGTGGATACAACAGTTGCATCCTGCACTACCAAAAAAATCGCCGCACCACACAGGTGGGCGACCTTGTGCTTGCTGACTGTGGCGCCGAATACCATGGCTACACTGCCGACATCACGCGCACCTTTCCGATCAGTGGCCGTTTTACACCCGAGCAGCGAGCGCTCTATCTGCTCGTGCTCGAAGCCCAAGACTCTGCCATCGCAGCAGCCCAGGTCGGTGCACCGTTTCGAGCAACTCACCGCGCTGCTGAGTCTGTGATCGCTCGCGGGCTGATGGAGCTTGGCATTATCTCGTCTCCGGCCGAAGTTCGCCGCTATTTCATGCATGGCACTTCGCACTACCTTGGGCTTGATGTCCATGATGCAGGCACCTACGGACCGCTTAGCGACGGCACCGTCATCACCGTCGAACCAGGCATCTACATTCCGCCGGGCAGTCCCTGCCCCGAACGCTGGTGGAATATCGGCATTCGCATCGAGGACGACATCTTGGTAACCGAGCGCGGCCCCATCAACCTTTCAGCACGACTTGCACGCCACCCCGACGCTATCGAAGTCTTGATGCAATCGCGGTGACTGAAGTCGACGCTGAAGTACATTTTCAAGCACAGAATTGATAGCTCCCGTGTCTTGGTCAGTGCTTCTGCTGGCGCTGCTGCAGCAGAGAAATCACGTGATGGAGGATGTGCTCCGCGCACACACGCTTTGGCGATGGCTGGTAGGCGTGTCGCACCACGCTCTCCCCTTCGATGATGGCTACCGTAATCGTATTGAGCTCACCTTCGAAACCACTATTGGGTGCATCGAAGGCATTCAGAACTGCAATATCGCATCCCCGCGAGCGAAGCTTTTCGATGCCGTCATCGAGGTGCTGACTAGATTCGAGCGCAAAGCCGACCAACACGGCATCAGTACGCTTTGCGTTGCTGAGCTCAGCAAGGATATCCGGTGTGCGGACCAGTTCGATCGTAAGACGCTCCCCAAGTTGTTGCCGTTTGAGCTTGCCGTGTGCGGGCTCGGCAGGCGCATAGTCGGCGACAGCAGCAGCGGCAATCGCCACATCCCATTGACCGCGGTACTGCCGGACAGCGTCGAGCATCTGGTGAGCCGACTCGACACGAATGCATTCGATGCCTTCAGGTGACTCTACTGCGGTCGGACCACTAATCAGCACAACACGAGCACCGCGATCGCGGGATGCCTCTGCAAGCGCATACCCCATGCGCCCGGAGGAGCGGTTCGAAATAAAGCGCACGGAATCGAGCGCTTCTCGTGTCGGACCGGCGGTGATAAGAACGGTCTTCCCATCGAGCCGTCCATGAGTGCTTCCCTTGAGCTGGGCAAGTTCGATTTCTGCGGTCAGGCGATCGGCAGCAACTGCTTCAGCAAGTGGCATCGTCGAGCGCGAGAGTACTGCTTCGATGCGTGTATCCTTCGAGTTGGTGGCTGTCTGCTGGTGGCCACCGAGCGCGCGGTCAAGGTAGAGCAGTAACGTTTCGGGTTCCGGTAACCGACCGACTCCCCACAACCCGCTTGCAAGCTCGCCTTCGTCGGGTGGAATCACAATTGCTCCGTCGCGTCGGAGCTGCTCTACATTGCGTTGGGTGGCCGGATGCTCCCACATCGTCGTATCCATCGCGGGTGCAACCAGCAAGGGCACCGATCGCGGCAGCGCCAATGCCAATGCCCCCACAATGGAATCACAAAGTCCTATCGCAAGCGAGGCAAGAAGATGCGCACTGCAGGGAGCCACCAGCATTGCATGCGCCCACTGTGCCCAGTGGATGTGCCAGGAACCACCCTGCTGAATTTTCTCATCGAACATATCGAGCGCAACAGGTTCCCCGGACAAGTTCCCCAACACCAACGGAGAGACAAACTGCCGTGCTGATGGTGTCATCGCAACGCGAACCTGCGCACCCAGCTGCCGCAATGCACGGACAAGCAACGGCGCCTTATAGGCTGCGATGCTACCGCTGACACCGAGGATGATGTTTGTATTCTGAAGGTGTTCCATCAGTTGCAAAATAAGGTCCGCTGCCTACCCCGTGGATAGACAGCGGACAGAGCAACGGTAGCGATGCGGGTGGTTAGTCGTTCGATTCTGTGTGCGGATACCACCAGCGAATTTTATCGTCCATCATTTCGCGCATTGCCAAAAAGGTCGGCTTGGGGATACGATCGAATTCTCGGCTGATGCGCAGTTTATCAAAGTTGGCAGTGCTGCCATCTTCTTCTTCGTCCTGCAAGTCGGCAATCCGAGCAAGGTACTGATTGCGAATTTGGTCGTTGATCTGGCGTGCACGCAAGCCAAGCGCAACAATCGCTTCATAGAGCGAACCGTGCGCAGAGGCTTTCATCTTGACCTCGATCGGATTGACCAACTCCATGTGGTTGACCGTCATCGTGCGATACGGAGAATGTGGAACCAACACAACTGGATGCAAAAATACGCCAGCTTGAGCTTAGCGCTCTGTTTCCCGAACGAGCGAGAACATAAACAACCATGCTGCAACCCGTGTGTTACCGCTCGACGAGAGCGGGATCAGCGGTATGGCATACTGCACACCGGGACGCAATCGCCAGTGTTTGCTCAGCTCAATGCTCGATTCAACGCGAACGACTGCAGCAGCCTGAAAGCGCTCCAGTCCAACGATATCGCCATCACGCACAACGGTCGAAGTGCTGCCCCCAGCCATTTGGAGTGCTAGCACTTCTCCATTGGGTAAGCGAACGGTGTTCTGCACCAAGCTTTTGGTATGCTCAGCAGTACCGGCCAGGAGCGTACCCGCTTGCAGCCCTATGCTCAGCGCCAATACGTCGCGGGCAACAGGAACAATCCGCAGGTACGGCTGCCCCCATAGACCAAAGAGACGAAACCGCATCTGCTGACGAAATTCGACAGGCACATTGCTGTATTGCTGCGTCCCATCGCTGGAAGTGAACGTGAGCAATTCTTGTTCGCGATACTGCAATAGCATGCTGGAGTAGTCTAGCCCAGCAGCAACGCCAAAACGGAACACTTGTGATTCCTCGGAGGGAAACTCGTACAAGACGCCAGCGGTGATACCGCTTCCGCTCCCACCCGAAAACGGCGGGCAGTTGCACGTATCCTGGTACTGGCCTTGCTGCACCAGAATCGGGACACCAACCAGAACCCCCATGCGATCGGAAATGTTGATTTCGGGAGAAATCGGTGTTGCCTTACCGCGGCTCGGTTCTTGTGCAGATAGACTGGCAATCGCAAGCAATGCCGCGCAGAGGATGCAAGTGCGCCTCATAGAATTCCATCTCCGCAAAAGTGACGGTTATCCTCGTCGCTGCCTACCGATGCGCTTGGCAGGTACGATAGGCAACCTTGCACTGCCACGGCGCACCGTGGTTCGATACTTTCAGCGACTGGTTATTTTGGCATGCAATCACAAGCCAGAATGGAAGACGAGATGACCCCCGATCCATTGAATAGCCAGGTAACACCCGTACTTGTTGACCGTGTGCCGCTCTTTGAGCAGGAAGGTGTTCGCGGGGTTGCGGTCCGCAGCCTGCTCCGCATTGACAACACCTCCACCGCTGCTGAACGCATTGTACGCAACGAACTGGAGGCACACCCCGAATGGAATGAATTCGACCGAGCACTCTACCAAGAGTTGGTGTTTGGGACACTCCGTTGGCGGGCAAAGCTCGACTGGGTGCTCACCGGTTTCTACCACGGCGAGTTTTCGAAATGTCTGCCAGCGGTTCAACAGGCATTGCGCGTGGCGCTCTACCAAATTCTGATGATCTCGAAAATTCCACCTCAACAGGCGATCGACAGTACCGCCCGAATCATCGAGCGCACTCGGAACGCTGCGTATGCAACAACATTGGTGGGAATCCTGCGGGCAATTGCCCGAAACGTTGGCGGTATTCGCTACCCTCCACGTGATCAGCTTGCGTTCCACTTTTCCGTTGTGTATTCACACCCGCTGTGGCTTGTCGAGCGTTGGCTCGATCGCTACGGCGAAGAACTCACTGAACAAATGCTTGCAGCTAATCTGGAGCGACCGCCGATCTACCTTGCTGCTAACCGGTTGCGCATTGATGATAGAGCATTTCTCGAGTGGATTAGCAGCCACGCCATTCCCTTCGAAACGGTACCGAATGCATCCGGGATGGTTCGAATCAATCCCTTTGCCGATTACACCCATTTCGAATGCTGGCAGCACGGACACTGTTACCTGAGCGATCCAATCTATGCACATGCTGCAGACCAATGGGCACAGCGAGCAGAAGGGCCAGTGCTCTACGCCAGTACTCAACCGAGTAGAGCATTGCTCCCCATTTTGGAATGCGCCGAACGTGCGCGCCTTCCGGTGACAGTATGGACAGAACCTGTTCCCGTTTTACCGACATGGATCAAACACGAATGCACTCGCTTGGAGTGGCAACTTCCGGCTATCGTTTCCTCCGACGACCAGCAGACGTACAAGAGCATAATCATTGAGGCAGAATCCAGCGGAATTGGTCTCTGGCGTCGGAAACCCGAACGAAAATGGCGAACTGACTCGCTCGATATTCATCGAAGCGTTCGTCGGCTGATCCACCATCTCAACCAGTTGGTCCCCCGATTGGAGCCTGGTGGGACGCTTCTGTTGATTGTTGCTTCGACTGAGCCAGACGAAACCGACGCAGTGACAACATGGCTGTGTCGGAGCGATACGAGCATCAAGCTTGTGCCGTTCGGCGAACACACTCACGATGCCAGCGTGTACGGAAGACCGGACGGCACTCGCCAAACGCTGCCCCACACACATCGCGGCGATAGCGTGTATGTTGCACTCTTCGAACGCATGCCATGAGAACGCTGGCGATTCTCATTGGCGCGGTTGTTGGGTGCCTGCATTGCAAAGAACAGTGGATAGAGACAAGCCCCCAACAGCGCTGGCAATGGGACGAGCGTCGCTTCGCCAATCCGCAGACGGGAATCATTCCACCCGATGCAGCAGAGCGCGACCATCGGTTTGCAGAACAAGTGTTCCGCTCGGCGACGACGAAGCTGCCACGCATTGCTTCACCACTGGTCGAGCCGATCGGGCCGACAAACGTTGCTGGTCGTATTCGAGCATTCGCACTCGATCGCCGAGCACCCTCAGTGCTGATGTGCGGTGGTGTCACAGGTGGAATTTGGCGCAGCATTGATCGCGGCAGCTCCTGGGTTCGCATGACACCGCCGACCCTTGTGCCCCACGTTTCTTGCATCCTGCAGAGCAGTAGTGATCCAGACACCTGGTATGTCGGCACGGGTGAGGGTCTTTCGACGACGGAGCGGCGAACATCAACGCAACTGCGGACCATCGGCACCGGCAGCGGCATTTATCGCTCCACTGATAACGGCACTTCGTGGCACTCAATCACACCGCCGGTAACAGCCCAACCGAACACCATCCCCGCACAAGCCTGGCAGATCGTCTGGAAACTTGCATCCCGTTCCGACGCTGGTAACGAGACCCTCTACGCTGCATGCTATGGCGGCATCTACGCATGGGACGGCACTCGCTGGCGCTTAGAGCTTGGCGATACGACGGCACCGGCATTCTGCACTGAAATCGTTGGTGCTGGTGATCGGCTCTACGCCGCCATTGGCGCAACCGACGACGGCACGCCACCACAACAGTATGGCATCTTCGTTTGGACTGCCCAGGCTGGATGGCAGAACATCACGCCTCCAGACTTCCCGACCGTTCGCCGGATTGTACTTGCTGTAGCACCGGATGGCCAGACACTCTACGCATTCACCCAACATCCCCAAGTCTGGAGTCAACGCTACCAAAGCTTTGCATCCCAACATACACTCTGGCGATACTCAGCCTCAGCGAACACGTGGGAGAACTGCTCCTTGTGGCTCAGCTCGCTGATCAATCCCAGTAATTCGCCATTGAACACGCTTGCTGGCTACGCAATGGCATTGACGATACATCCACGTAATCCGAACGTCGTGTTCCTTGGCAGCACCGATCTGTTCGCCTCACATGATGGCTGCCGCTCAATGAAGGTGCACTTGGGAGGGTATCCCTACACGATTGGGACACTGCACCCGGACATCCATGCCGTTGTTGTTGACCCATCCAATCCCAACCGGCTCTACGTTGCAACTGATGGTGGCATCTACTCGACAACGGACGCATTGACGACATCCGCACCGACATGGACACCACTCAACAACGGGCTGACAACAACACAAGCCTACCACGTGGCGCTCGACCACGCGATGACCGACGATCGCTTGGTTATTGCCGGATTCCAAGACAATAGCTGCTGGTACACCCGAAGTGCCATTTATGGGGATGCATGGAGTTTTGCTTTCGGTGGTGATGGTTGCCGCGTTGTTGTCGGTGATGGTGCCTCGCTTGTGTTTGCCAGTTCGCAGTTTGGAGAGATCTATGCGCTCTCAGCCATTACCGGTCAATTGCTCCCTCTGCCACGACCACCGCAATCTGGTACAGCCTTCGTGACTGAGTTCGCCTACGATCCAAATTCTGGTCAACTTGTTTTAGCGCTCAACGACAAACTCTACCGGCTTGGTGCTGATCGCAGTGGATTCGACGCAGCATGGCGGCTTGCCTGTACATTGCCCGTGCCCGAGCTGATCACTGCCGTAGCCCTCACCGATAAGTGGGCAATCGTCGGCACTGCCGGTGGAACGCTCTACCGTTGCTCAATCACCGATGGAACGGTTACGCGCTTTCCGGTGAATTTCCCACCAGGAAGCTTCGTTGCCGCGATTGATATTGACCGCGCCAATGCGCAGCGGATGATTGTGACAATTTCGAACTACACCGTGCCGAGCATCTTCGCAACGTGGAATGGTGGGAACACTTGGCAATCCGTGGGTGGATCGCTTGACCAAGAGAGCACTACCGGCTGGGGACCATCGGTGCGAGTTGTTCGCGCTCTCTACCGCAATGGCAAGCGACTCTACATCGCCGGAACCAGCATCGGCGCATTTATCACCGATTCCCTGCACACCGAAACACAATGGCAACCACTGGGACTACCAACACTGGGAACCCTTCCCGTCGAGGCAATTGATACACGCGCTGCTGATGGATGGACGGTCATTGGTACGCATGGTGGGGGTATCTTCGCGTGCACTCTCGACCCTACGTCAGCAGACACCGATCCCACACAGCTCCCCCGTTCATTTTTCGTCGAACAGTGCAACCCTCAACCGGTCAACGAGGTTGCCATTATTCGGGTTCACATTCCACGTGCTGAAGGTACTGTAACCTGTGAATTGTTCGATATGCTCGGTCGGTCCCTCCTGGTTCGCACCCTGCCCGTAGTTAGTGCAGGGGTGCTCTCGATCATTTTGCCACCGACAGAGATTGCGAGACTTCCAGCAGGAACCTACTTCTACCGCGTTCAGTGGAAAGAGCACCAGGCAAGCGGTGCTTTTCTTCGGTCCGCTCCCTAACGCGTCGGGCGGACTTGCGTCCGCCCGACACGACACTTGCGTGCTTCAGTTTGCATTCGATGGAATTCGGATCGTTACAATTTGCGATCCTTGCTCGGATTTGACATCGAGCACAACCACCTCTCCCGCTTTTTTGCCATTGATGATCCCCTGCAGTTGACTTGGCGTTTCGACTGGCTTACGGTCTGCCCGCACGATAACCGACCCAACACGCAACCCACGTCTGGATGCTGGGCTAAACGGCTCGACTTTGGTCACTTCAACGCCGCTTTTCACATCGAGTTTATCCTTGAGTTCGGCACTCAGTGGTGCGACGGTAAAGCCGAGAAGATCCAGCGATACCGGCCCGGACTTCTCACTCCGCTCACCAAGTGATGGCTCGGAAGACACCTCGGTAGAGGCAACCGACCCATCGCGTGCCTCGAGACGAACAACTTTAGTAATCTCTTTCCGATCACGCCAAATGCGAAGCTTGACCTTCTCGCCAGGGCGTCGCTGGAGAACAAGGGTCTGCAATTCGCTTGGCGAGTTGACCGGCGTACCGTCGAGATCCAGTATCACGTCTTCCCTTTGGAGACCGGCTTTCTCTGCAGGGGAATTTTTCAATATGTCCTGTACCATCACACCCTGGACCTTCGGTAGCCCAAGGCCTTGTGCATCGGTTTCATCCACAGCGCGAATAGTGACACCGATGTAGGCGCGGTTGACCTTGCCTTCGTTGATCAAGTCGAGCGCAACAACCCGCACGATGTCCACCGGGATCGCGAAGCCATAGCCGGCATAGAAGCCTGTGCCTGATGCAATCGCTGTGTTGATACCGATGAGCGTCCCGTTGAGCGTAAACAGCCCACCGCCGCTATTGCCCGGATTGATCGCTGCGTCGGTTTGGATGTAGTTTTCGATTGCGAATCCACCACCATTGAGCCCCATGTTACTGCGCCCAACGGCACTGATTATTCCTGCCGTAACCGTCGAACGGAGACCAAGCGGATTGCCGATTGCAATGACCCATTCTCCGACTTTGATATCATCGCGACTGCCCAGGTATGCCGTCGGTAAATCGTGCGCATCAATCTTGATGACAGCGATATCGGTCAGGGAATCGCGTCCAATGAGCCGGGCGGTAAACTCGCGCTTGTCGCTCAAGGTTACCTTGATTCCATCAGGTTTTGCTCCAGCAACGACGTGGTTATTGGTGACTATGTATCCATCGCTGGTGATAATCACTCCCGATCCTTGCCCCAGTGGGCGTGATCGTGGACGCTGGTTTTGATCATTGCCTCGATCACGATTGCGGGGACCAAAGAAGAAGCCATCATCACCCCAAGGATCGAAAAAGCGAAAGAACTCATCCATCATCCGGTCGCTACTGGTTGCTTCCCCTATCGTTTCGATCGAAACGACCGTTGACGATACCGCATTCGCAGCAGCAACGAATGCATCGTTGATCGCGCGAACATTATCGGGGACAGTAACAGGAGGCGCCTTCGCACCAAGATCACGAACGTTCTGACCAAACAGCTTTGCAACAGGAATGCTGGAAAAATTCGTAACCAGCAGAATGCCACCGATAGCACCAATGGCAACGAGTGCTCCAACTCGAAGGACTTTGCGCAACAATGCTGTGCTCATCGTAGGTCTCCATAAAGTGAGTTGCGGTACAATAAACGAACGACAAACCAATTTAGTTGTGAAAAAAACACGCTGCCCCTACCACCAGTTGGGGTAGGGGCAGCCCGCTGAACGCGCTCTCTGCGAGAGCTTACTTTTCGACGACGACTGGTACCGTTTCCGTGAATTGGCCGCTCTGCATACGGAGCAGGTACGAGCCGCTGGCAATCCCATTGGGAACAAAGCGCACGGTGTACTCACCGGCTTTCAACGTACCGCGTACCAGCGTTGCGACCACCACGCCACTCGGATTGACCAACTCAAGCGTTGTTGGTGCTTCGTAGCCAACGCCGAAGTGAATGTCTGCTCCACTACCATCAACGGGATTTGGATTGACACGAATCGTGAAGGTCGTCGTCGAAATCCGGACAAATCGCAGATTGAAGGCACAGATCGGATTGATCCGGAGCAACCCGTTCTGTGTTTGGATGACCACGCACTGGTCGTTGACGTCAACTGTTTCAAGCGTAATGGCGAAACCGCCGTCGGTTGGCAACGCTGCTGGCATCGAAGCAGTCAGCTCTACACCGAAGAGCTCGTCGCCCGGCTGGACGCGGAGCGGGGTTGTGCCATTGAGCGTCAGTTCGATGATACCGCGCATGGTAGCCTGATCGTAGCGAACCGAGGCATTCCCAACGGTCCACCCTGCGGCAGCAAGTGGGCCAAGCACTTGCACCACTGGCACTCCGCCTTGGGTGACTGCTGCAAAGCCTGTTGCATCAAAAGTGATGCGCATGGTAAATTGTGTTACCGCACCCATCGTCACCGGCGCTCCCGCACGGAATCGAACAAGCTTCGGTGCAGACTCCGTCCCTTGCGGTACATCGAACAGCTCCGGAACGGTAACGAAGACCGTCGTTTGCTGCAAGCCATTCCCGCTAAGATCGCCCGTGAAGTTTTGATCGGTGATGTTGTTGATCTGGAGAACAATTTGTGCCGTTAGTGGACCGCCAACAACGGTTGGGGTGAAGGGCACCTGCAAGTCGTACGTGCCACCGACGGGAATTGCAGCGGGTATGGGAAGATTGGTCGGCGGAGCGAACATCGTTGGATTGGTCCCTTGGAATCGGATGAAGCGTAACTGGGTAATGGGAATGTCGCCAGTATTCGTTACGCGGACGGTGAGCGTCGTTGTGCTTCCAACACAGACATCTCCGGATGCTGGGGCAATATTGATGCGCGCCACACCGCTGTAGGCACTCCCATTCCACACCGACTCTGCTTCCTCGAGAGCATCGCTGACGGTTCGGAGTGTAGCGGTGTTGGTGACGTTTTGTCCTTGGGTAGCCACAAAGTACTCTGCATCGAAGACAATGCTTTGGCCAGGGAGCAACACCCGTGGGAGATTCAGCGCTGCTTTATCGAACGAGAAGTTTTCTGTGCCATAGGTACTGGGGATGTCGGAAATTGTCCCCGGTACCACAGGAACAAGGTCACGCAATGTGAGCGTGTCGGCGTATTGCCAATCCTGGCGACTCAAGTTTGTGACGGTCACCTGTTCAATGTCGGGTGATGTTCCCGATTCAATGGGGCCAAATGTGACGGTTGGCGTAATCGTGATACGAGGTGCTTTCCCAATGCCAGTAATCCGAGCGGTCCGCGGCTCACCGGTACTATTGTCGAAGCGGACAACCACTTCATGATTACCGGTTGCTGCTGGATTGAAGTACACCAGAATCGGTCGCCCGACAACACTCGAGTAGGACTGTCCTGGTGGAATATCCACAACTGGAACTTGGTTGAGCGGTGGATCGAAGACGAATGCTTGTCCATTGCCATAGACGTCCTGGTCAATGGCGACACCTTGGAGCGTGACTGCTTGGGTTCCGTCATTGCGCGGGTCGAGCGAGGCAATCGTCTGCCAATCGGCAAGGTATGGATACGGTGTTACCGGATTGATGCGTTTTTCGCCAAAATCAAGCGGAGCAACGGTCAATCCTGGCTTGACGCCACGTCCACGCAAGTAAATCACCGAATCAATACGGTTGGCGTCGCTGGAGAACGTGATCGTTGCGGTGTAGACTTGCTCAGCAGTTGGCGTGAAGGTTACTCGGAAATTACGGGAGTCATTGCCACTGCCCTGTTCACTGAGTACAAGGGGAGCTGCCGGTGAAATCTGTCCGAGTGCGGCTTCGGCGACAAATGCCGGATCAGTCGGACCTTGGGCGCCGGTGATTGTCAGCTTCACCGTACCGCGACTAAAGACGGTAATCGTTCGCTGCGAGGGAGTTCCAACCCCAACATCTCCGAAATCAAGCGGACGCGCTATGGGATGCGAGACATCAATGATTGGCTCACCGGTTTGCCCTACCACCAAGCGCCGATAGCGAAATACACAGTCATCACCAACCCCGATGGAATCCCGCACGACGCCATCATTGGTTGCTGTGTAACGAATGGTAATCTCACGGCTTTCTTGCGGCTGGAGGTCAAACGGGATAGGGTTGTTGACAATCTCAAAAACACCCTGTCCACCATTCTTGAACTCCAGACGCGTCACCCGTATTGGCGCAGTACCTTCGTTGACAACATTGACCGTGCGGGTTGCGACATCCCCTTTGCGCATTAATCCGAAGTCAACATCGCTCGGTTGGATAGTAATCCGACGCGTTTTGTACTCAACCACGATAACGGTATCATTGTTGGCGCGGTCGCGAAACACTACGTATGCGATAGCATCTTCATCAGGGTTATCAACCGTAAGACGCCATCGCGTCGTACGGGTTTCGCCTGGAATGAAGGGATCATAATCGAGCGTGTAATTACGGCTGTTCACCGGATCGAGATAGATCATTGCTAAGTTGGAACGGATCGCATCGTCGTTGGGGTAGTCGGTTACGTCCGCATCGCCACCACTTTCGCCACTGACAGTACCGTCACAGTTGACCACATAACGCGGACGTGGTGGGATGGTATCGGGTAGTTGTACTGCCAGCGCAGCACTCGTAGGATGCCCGTAGGAATCGTAGTTGCTCAAACCGTAGGAATACGCTGCGAACGGCTGACTGCACCGCAAACGATATGCACCATCGTTGATGCGGAGAACCTTCGCCGCATAGCGTTTCCCTTGATAGGTCATTGGAAATACGTCTCCCAACGTCGGACCAAAAACTGTAGCAACCGATCGCCAGACAACCTGTCCGCCACTGACCTCACCCCACTCCAAATCCTGTGGTATGGTATTCTGCTCCGTTAGCGGGTAAACCACAATCACATAGTTCTCCGAAAAATTGAAGATACCACCTCGAGCACCTGGGGTACAGAAGATAATCTCGCGTTGGTACTGCTCGAGCGGATAGATAGTCATCTGGAAGGGATCGGAAACGATATTATCGTCTTCTTGACCGGTATTGAAGAAGGTCACCGCAATTGGTTTGTCGCCCGAAATAGCAACGACGCCAGCAAGACCATCGGGGGTAGCGCGATCGTAGATATAGCCAGTTCCCTCTACTCCACCGGCTGTCTGAATGGTCCGCCAATAACTTCCGTTGCGGAAGACGCGGGTATTTGGTTCCTTTGCATGAACTTTGATCATCGCCGCATTCTTCCGAGTAATCACCCGTGGTACAAAGTACATCTTTCCCCACAGATCAGTGGAAATTTCCATATCTGCAACAAAGTCGCACCAACGCAGATCTGTCGGAACGTTTGCGCATTGGTTGCCCGAAATGACTGCAACTGGTTTGGTCGCAGTAACAACGGTGCCTGAAAGATCGCCTTCCTTGGCATCCTTATCAGTACTCATCACAAGCACATCGCCTCGGTTCAAGGTCCATGTACGCACTTGGCCTGGTAGCAGACCACTGGCTGTCTTTGTCTGCGAATTTCCTCCAATACGAACTGTCACACGCGTGTTATCGTAGGGGGCAGTAACGGTAAACTCGCTGGGCAGGACGTAACCCGATATACATCCACGTCATGTCCGCCATCGAGGAGATAATGTACTGCTTTCCCAGCGTGTGCACAGGATAAGCAAGGAAGGAATCCGAGGTGTACTGAAAGCGGGTAACCCCATAGACAACGATAGGTGCACTGGATTTGACGTGCATTCCTGCACCGGGCCAGACTTGATCTATCGGAGGCGGGTCCATGGGGCCTTTCGAGTATGCCTGTCCAAGGCCAGGAGCGATGATGACCTCGATGACGTCGTTGGGAAGTGTGTAGCGAACAGTTTGGAAGCCACGCCCCTCGACTTCGATGAGGACTCGCGTGCGTGTTGCGGCTGCAATGTACAAGACAAGTGAATTTCCAGCACCCGGTACTTCATAACACGGTGGGAACGAGAAGTAGAACTCCGTACCTGCCGCACCGCCATCACGCTGGAGCAAGGGCAGCAATTTCGAACGAATCTCTTCGCGGGATTCAGTGCCACTGCCACTCCAGGCGGGTGCAATCACCGCACACAGGAATGCAAAAAGCAGCAATGCACGTTGCATGGGATCACCTCGGACAATAGTTGGACAAATGCGCTGTCGGATTCAGGTGCAATAATGCGTCATGCAGAAGGTTTGTATCACTTTCAGCAGACTCCGAATTATCCAGTAGCAAAATAATAAAAAAAATGTTGCAAACAAAATTCAATGGTGTGCCACCAGTCATTGAACCACAAACTGTACCGCTTTGCCGCTTAGCTCTTCGAGGAGTAACTTTCGCCGTTCGGCGCCCCAAAGCTCGATTCCAGCATCGCCACGTGCATTGAGCCCAACAGTAATCGTTGTTGGTTCTATCTGGACTTGCAGTGCTTCAACTCGCTGTTGCCAGCGACGGTCGAGGCCTTCAGCGATGCGCAAGCAAGCAGCCATCCAACATACTCCATGGCGCCAACGCTCCGGCAATGCTGCATAGTGCGTGTGTTTGCGTTTGGGATGGCTTTTGCGATGGTACCGCGCGACGGTAGCAATAATTTCTGCTTCTGTGCTGGAAAATCCCGGCATCACCGCATTGCTGATGATGTAGTAGCTGTGCTTGTGGTGCTGGTCCGACGAGATATGGTACCCAACGTCATGCAAGAGCGCCGCCGCTTCCAGGAGCTCACGTTCATAGTCGCCAAGGTGATGCAGCGACACCAGCGAGTCGAAGAGCGCAAGCGCCAGTCGGGCAACATGGGTTGCATGCCTGCGCTCGACGCCATACCGCTTGCAGAGTTGCTCGATCGTCGTCGCGCGCAAGTGGACCAGGTGATGATATTCGGCAGTATCCCGCAAGTGTTGTGCAGTATCGAAGACCACTCCTTCTCGGAGAGCAAAAGTGGAAAGCAGAACGCTGCCGTCAGCGACGTAATCGAGGAAGCGTTCGGCAATGAGTGCACCAGCTGTGATGATGTCGGCGCGCTCTGCTTCGACGCCAGCGATCCGAGCTATGCGGCGTGGGGTCCGTGCCCGCAGGATTTGACCAATTGCTTGGTGGAGTGCCTTCGTCTCGATGCGGCATCCATGGAGTTGCGCCGCCGTCTGGCTACCATTACCACCGAGCGCCACCCGTGCAAGCGTCTCCCATGTCCCCGACGATACAACCACCTCGTCCCACGGGAACTGCGCGGCTCCCTCCAATGCTGGAGTCCATTCACCAATCAGATACCGCCTGCACTGTTCCACGTGGTCGCTGCTTCGCCCGTGACGGAAAAACTGCTCGGTCAAGCGAATCGCTCCCAGTTTCTCGCTCCGAACGAAGAGAACATTCCCATGGCGACCGACAACAACTTCAGTCGAGCCACCGCCAATATCACACAGACAAATCTGCCTTTCGACAAGAGGTAGTCCATGGATAACCCCAACGTAAATGAGCCGCCCTTCCTCTTCTCCTGAAATCAGCTCGATTCGAATACCGGTGCGCTCTTCGACTTTGCGCAGGAACACGTCACGGTTGAGCGCCTCGCGGACGGCACTGGTACCAACTGCCCGAATGAACGCCCTGTGTTGTCGTGCCATCGCGACAAAGCGTTCCATCGTCTGCACTCCCCGTTCGATTGCATCGGCGCTGAGGTGTTTGATATCCCCTGCGGACTGTCCCAGCCGAACGACCTCGCGATCACGACTGATGACGTGCAACGTCCCGCGTGCTCCCACGCGGGCAATGATCATGTGAATGGAGTTCGTGCCAACATCAATGGCAGCAATCGGTGGAAGCGCGCTCATGCGTCCGGTGCAGCGCGTGTGATGTGCTCTGGGCGTGTTGGACCAGTCGCCGTCCGATGGTTGCGTCGCACGCCTTGCGCACGCCCACTCAACCGCCGAAGAAATCCGAGGGCATACAGACTAAAGCAGGCAACAACAGTCGCAATCGCAAAGAGCGCAAGCACCAATCGAGCCATCAATCCATCACGAAGCAATACAACTGCACAAAAATAGACCGCTCCAGCCAACACCTAATTTCGCGCCGTACTTTTCGGCTTTGTCATGCGCTATCGGTGGCTGGACTATCTCCGCGGGATTGCAGCACTCTGGATGATCGAGGTTCATGTCGTTGACGTTGCGCTCGATCCAACATGGCATTCGGCATGGTGGTTTCCGTGGCTAAGTCTGACGCACGGATTTGTTGCGGTGGCGTTTCTTTTCTGTGCTGGTGGTGCATTGGCAATTACACTTGAGCGCAAAACTGATGCATACCGCCGAATGGAACCAGCGCTCTGGCGATACCTTGCAAAACTTGGCTTGCTCCTGGTGATTGGCTATTGGTTGCACCTTCCTGCATTCTCGCTGGAACGAACCTTGCGCGCGACCCACGAAGAACTCCTCCGCCTGGCCGACTGTGACATTCTCCAAACAATCGCCTATAGCTCGTTGCTGGCATTGATGCTGGCGATGAGTATACCTCGGCGAATAATTCGGGACGCTGTGTTGATTGCTATCACTGTTGCATTTGCAGCATTGACCCCGCTTGTGTGGGAGCATCGGCTCGAAGTGGAACTGCCCATCTTTTTGGGGGCGCTCATTGCACCGCAGCCGGTAAGCAAATTTCCGCTGTTTCCCTTCGCTGCCTATTTTTTTGCTGGCGTCTGGCTCGTTCCGCTTCTTCGCAGTCGCTCGCCACGTGTGCTGCAGAGTGTTGCCATTGCCTGCGGACTCGGAGCCATCACACTGCTTGCAGTGGGATTTTCTTCGCCCAAGGAATGGTGGCATAGTTCACCGGCGCATGTTGCGTTTCGGCTTAGTGCGGTGGTATCGCTTCTGGCATTGCTGATTCGCTTTGAGCAGCGTCTTTCCCGCATCCGATTCAGCAATATTCTGCTCCTTGCCGGACAACAGTCCCTGTGGGTGTATGTATTCCACTTGCTCTTAGTCTATGGGTCAGTTGGAGGAAAGGGCCTGCAGACGGTGCTTTCGCATGCATTGACGCCGGCAGCGGTTGCTCTGCTCATTGGTGCGATTGCTGCAGTGACACTGGCAACAGCATGGGGATGGGCATATCTCAAACAGCACATGCCGCAGCTTGTCCGCACGGTTGTTGTCTCGGTTGTTGTCATTGGTGGATTGACCTTCCTTCTGCTGCCAGCGCGATATGCCGAGCTTCTGGCTATGGGCGGATTGGCTCGGCTGGATGGAGTTGCACCGGTGGCGGCACAAAACGATCTTCCTCGATAACCTGTTCGGCTTGCTCTGGTGCCAAGGGCACAAGGCTTGAATCGCGGTCAGGGAACGACCGCTGCCGAAAGCCGAGCGTTGGGTCGGCATAGATTTTTGCCATCAAGCGCCCCCAGATCGGAGCAGCAGCTTTGCCGCCCATACCGTAGGCGCCAGTGAATTTGATCCGGTGATCATCGAAACCAAGCCACACCCCCGCAACAAGTTCGGGAGTCATTCCAACAAACCACGCATCGGCATAGTCGTTGGTGGTGCCTGTCTTGCCGGCAGCATCGTAGCGGAAGAACCGACGCACGGTCGAACCTGTTCCACCATCAACGACGCTTTGGAGCATTCGAATCATTGTCCGGCAGATGTGCTGTGGCAAGGCATCCGTGGCACTTGCAGGAAGTTTACCTCGGTAGATGACGCGCCCCATTCGATCGCGAATCGCCAAGAGTGCTACCGGTGGCACAGCAATTCCCCCATTGAGAAAGGTGCCATAGGCGTTGACAAGGTCTATCGGATAGACTTCCTCAACTCCCAGAGCGAGCGCAGGGTAGGGATCCATCGGCGTCGTAATGCCCATTTTCCGTGCCAGGGCAACGACGCGCTGCGGCGTGGTGTACTGGGTAATCAGCCGGGCTGCAACGGTGTTGATCGAAAATTTGAGTGCTGTCGTGACGTCAACAATGCCGCTGTGTGCTGTCCCACGTGGAGACCATGTTCGCCCATCAGCAAAGGTGTAGGTGTAGGCCGAAGCATCAATGAGTGTTGATGGTGTGATGGTGCCATCGGCGAGCGCTGCTGCATAGACGAAGGGCTTGAAGGCCGATCCGGGTTGCCGGCGAATTTCGGTGCAATGATTGAGCGAATACCGCGAACCTGCTCCACGCTCGAAGGCTAACGGCGAACTCCCCACCATTGCAAGTATCGCGCCCGTTCGTGGATCAAGGACAACAATACCACACTGGACCGTTGTCACAGCACGCTTGACCGAATCAACAAAGCGTGGGGAGCGGCAGAGCATGCGGAGAATCCGTTCCTGATCTTGGGGAGAGTCCGCAGCAAGGTACGATGGATGCGCTTGCGCTGCTTTCTGAACAATCGCATCGAGCAACTCCCGATGAGCGTTCCACGACCAAGAGCGATCGAATTCGCGCTGGAATTGATCCAACTGCTCCCGTGCAGCTTCGACGGCATAACGCTGAATCCGTGCGTCGAGCGTTGTTTCAATGGTCAATCCATCGCGGTAGAGGTCGAAGTTCTGCAGCCGCGGATCGCGGGAGAGTTTTTTGCGGAGCATTTCGACAAAATGTGGGGCAATTCCTCCCCACCGCTGGGCAAGGGAAGACTCACTGGCCAGCACAATAGGTTGGCGGCTGTACTGTGCACGTTGCTGGGCAGTCAGAAAGCCCGCATCCTCCATCAACGAAAGCACCAAATTCCGGCGGCGGAGAGCACGCTCGTAATTGACCTGTGCATCATACGTCGCCGGTGCTTTGAGCAAGGCAACCAGATAGGCGCATTCGTCGGGTGTTAGCTGTTGGGGACGCTTCCCAAAGTATTCCTGTGATGCGACGTAAATGCCATAGGCACCACGGCCAAAATTGACCGTGTTGGCATACATCTCCAGAATTTCGTTTTTGGTGTAGGTGTGCTCAATTTGGATAGCCGTGATCGCCTCGCGCAGTTTACGCGCCAGTGTTGGCTCCTGGTTGAAGTAGAGATTGCGTGCCAATTGTTGCGTGATTGTCGAAGCGCCTTCCTTTGCCCGAAGAGCAAGGAGATTTTTCATCCCAGCCTTGATAATCCGCCAAAGATGAATGCCCCAGTGATTGTAAAACTGGCGGTCTTCGGTAGCAATGAGTGCCTGGAAAAATGCCCCCGGAATACTGTCGTAGGGTACGTAGAGCCGGCGCTTGACGAAAAAACTTTCGATCAGATGCCCGTTGCGGTCAAGAATACGCGTAGCAAATTCTTGGGGAGGATTTTCGAGCTGCTCCAGCGATGGTAACGTGCCGATGACCGCAGCATCAAACCAGAGCGCAGCTACCGTCACCACCAGTACTGCTGCTGCGAGAATGTAGCCAGCTTTGCTGGAAGCCTTCACCGATTCAACGCAAATGTCGTCGTGCAATCACGGGTGCAAAATACACGCCCTCGCCCCATCGGCAGAGCATTCCAGGGCGAGGGCATTGCGTGCAGCTTGTCCACACAAGGGCAGCAATCACGATGCGATGCACTGCCCCCTGTGCGCATCATCGTGCGTAGTATTCGACAACCAGCGGGACGTCGCAGACAATGGGGACTTCCTCCCGCGGCGGCAGGTACAGGTACTTGGCCGATAGATCAGCTTTCGAGACCTCCAAGTACGGAACAGGCTGTGCATTCCGTATGGCATTCTGGAAGCACTCCAGCGATCGGCTCTTCTCACGGACCTGAAAAACATCGTTCGGCTTGACCCGGAAGGAAGGAATGTTCACGCGACGCCCGTTCACCTCGATATGCCCATGGCGAACGTACTGGCGCGCGGCGTAGATCGTCGGCGCAAATCCAGCGCGGTAAACCAGAGCGTCGAGTCGTGACTCCAGCAGTTGAACGAGATTATCACCCGTATTGCCGGCCAGTCGAGAAGCTTCCTGGTAGTAGTTCCGCATCTGCCGTTCGTGGACGTTGTACTGGAGCCGCAAGCGTTGTTTCTCCAGCAATTGACGTCCGAAGTCGCTCAGCTTGGCGCGCCGTTTGACCGGTCCATGCTGTCCCGGTGGGTATGGCTTCCGATCCATGTACTTGCGCGCTTTGGTCGTCAGCCCAAAACCGAGCTTGCGCGACAGTTTGACTTTGGGTCCAGTGTACTTCATGTGCGTACCACGCTACAAAAGATGAAACAAACTTTTGTGCAACATTCGCCTACCTGACTGCGCATGGCAGCGGTAGGGGTACGTGTTGACTTGAGAACAATCGTTGCTTTGCCATCAGAGGGCGAATTTACTTGTTCCCCTCCGCACGCTTTTTCTGGTACTCCCGCACCATCTCGTCTTGTACGGCACGGGGCACTTGTGCGTACTTGAGGAACTCCATCGTGAATTCACCCTTGCCTTGCGTCACCGATCGAAGGTCAGTTGAATATCCGAACATCTCCTGAAGCGGAACTTCCGCAGTGATGACCACGTAGCCGGCTTCGCTTTCGGTACCGATGATGACGCCACGACGCTGATTGATTTGGCCAATGACGACACCCTGGAACTCCTCCGGAGCCGATACCTCCAATTTCATGATCGGCTCGAGCACCACGGGTGCTGCCTGCATATAGCAGTCACGGATGGCTGCTTTCGCAGCGGTCTTGAACGCCATTTCGGAGGAATCCACCGAGTGTGTGGCTCCGTCGTTGAGCACCACACGAACACGCTGAACCGGCTGTCCGATAAGCATACCTTCCTTGAGCTGCTCTTGAAAGCCCTCGTCGCAAGCGGGAATAAACTCGCGCGCGATCACGCCGCCAACGATCGCATCGACAAACTCGTAGTTGTTTGGATTGTCTGGTTCGAGTGGCTCGATATATCCAGCCACACGCGCAAACTGCCCAGCACCACCAGTTTGCTTTTTGTGCGTGTAGTTGAATTCCGCTCGCTTGGTGATGGTTTCGCGGAATGCAACCTTCGGGCGCCCGACGACGACTTCGCAATTGTACTCGCGCTTGATGCGTTCGATGTAGATTTCCAAATGCAGCTCGCCCATCCCGCGAATGATAGTTTCGCCGGTTTCCTCGTCGCGATAGACGCGGAAGGTGGGGTCTTCCTTCGTAAAGCGATTGAGTGCTTTCGAAAAGTTTGCCAAGCTGGTTTTGTCTTTGGGCGACACTGCCAACTCAATCACCGGTTCCGGCACGAACATCGAGGTCATAGTATAGTTGACCGATCCATCGGTGAATGTGTCGCCGGTGGCACAGTCAACGCCAAACATGGCGACAATATCGCCGGCCAATGCTTCTTCGATATCGTGCATTTCGCTGGCGTGCATCCGCACAAGGCGTGGCACCTTGATTTTCTTGCCGGTTGCGTTGTTGACAATAACGTCACCTTTCCGCACGCGTCCTTGATAGAGTCGCATGTACGTAAGCTGTCCATATCTGCCATCCTCAAGCTTGAACGCAAGAGCAACCAGTGGACGCTCCGGATCAGGCACCAGTGGCACACGCTCTTCGTTGCGGTCACGGTCGAGAGCGTAGTTTTCCACCTCGAACGGGTTCGGCAAGAACATGCACACCCCATCGAGCAAGGGCTGGACGCCTTTGTTCTGCTTTGCAGTGCCGACGAAGACGGGTGTGATTTTGAGCGCAATCGTTGCTTTTCGAATCGCTGCGATCAGTTCCTCGGCCGAGATTGGTTCTTCCGCTAAGTACTTTTCGGCAATGCTATCGTCGTAATCAGCAGCTTTCTCGATAAGTTTGGTTCGATATTCATGCGCTGTGGCGAGCATATCAGCGGGGATGTCTTCTTCCCGGACAAACTCGCCATTGTCACCATCAAAATAGAGCGCCTTCATGTGCAGGAGGTCCACAACACCGCGGAACTGGTCCTCATGCCCGATCGGGATGTTGATCATCACCGGATCGTGGTGCAACTTCTCGCGAAGCTGCTGGACAACACGGTAGGCGTTGGCGCCCGCACGGTCGAGTTTATTGATAAACGCAATGCGTGGCACGTTGTACCGCCGCATCTGACGATCCACAGTGATGGACTGGCTTTGGACGCCCGCCACACCGCAGAGGACCAAGATCGCCCCATCGAGCACACGCAAGGCACGCTCAACCTCGACGGTGAAGTCCACGTGACCGGGCGTATCAATCAAGTTGATGTGGTACCCTTTCCACTGGCAGTACGTTGCCGCCGATTGGATGGTGATACCTTTTTCACGTTCCAGGTCCATCGAGTCCATCGTTGGACCGGCGCCATCTTTGGACCGCACCTCCACAATGCGATGGATGCGGCCGGTGTAATAGAGAATCCGTTCACTCAGCGTTGTTTTGCCCGAGTCAATATGGGCAGATATGCCGATGTTCCGCAGTCGAGAAATGTCAATGCCGACTGTCGGTTCTGCAACAGCTGTCATTGTACCCATGGATTTAGCAACAAAACTGTGTATCAAGACTGCAAAAATACGCTCACCGATGGCCAAATCGTACAAACTTTGTCCGCAGTCGGATCGTCTTCGGCAATCGTAGTTGTACTCATGCTGCCGAGGATGCTATGATTTGCATCACTGCTCCAACTCTCCACGAAGGTGCTGGTGCCCAGGTCCGTCGTCCCTTTCCATCATCGGAGCTTCGTTGGCCTGCGACGGATCCATTTTTGTTCCTTGATGAATTTTTCGTCGCCTCGCACGCGGGCTTTCCAGACCATCCACACCGCGGCTTCGAAATCATCACCTACATGCTCGAAGGTGGTTTTGAGCATCGAGACTCCTTGGGGAATCGTGTTGCAGCACCAGCAGGGTGTGCTATGCACTTTGTCACTGGAAGTGGGGTGATTCATTCGGAAATGCCGCTGGGCAGTGCACACGGACTGCAACTGTGGATCAACCTTCCACGCGCGCTCAAAACAATACCTCCCTCGCTGCAATTAGTAACACCTGACCAAATCCCAACAACCATCATTGACAGAGGTAGCATTCGCCACCTTGCTTCTCCCAACGGTCCCATTCAACTCCACACCGAGATCACCTACGACGACGTTCTCTTCGATGACGCAGCGACCCACACCTGGACCGTACCGGACGATGGGGTAGCACTGGTCTATATCCTCACAAGTAGCGACGGACTCAAAGTCAATGGTCTGGCGGCGCAGGAGGGGCAGCTCTGCCTGGTTACCGATGGTTTGCTAACACTGACCAGCAGCAGCTCCGCACGAGCAGTGGTTCTCCGGGGTAAGCGGCAGCATGAGAGCGTGCGTTTCAACGGTCCCTTTGTGGACTAACGCACTGGCGGTATCCACAAGTGCACATCGAGCCGGACACGATCGCCATCGAAGGTAACACCTTCGGCTTCGAGCAGCTCACGCATGAGGGTTGGTGTGCCGAAATGGTATCGTCCGCTCAGTTCACCGCAACGGTTGACGACCCGATGAGCAGGAATGTCGGTTCGCCCAGCCACAGCGTTGAGCGCCCAGCCTACGGTGCGCGCTGCCGAGCGCGTGCCCAGCGCTGCAGCAATATGCCCGTATGTTGTCACAGAACCTCGAGGAATTTGGCGAACAATCTCCCAGACCTGCTCGAAAAAATCCCGCTCCATCATTAGCGCAAGGCAAGGGTCATTTTGATCAGTTCGTCGGGGATATCCAAGTGGTTTGAATGGCTATCGTCAGCAGCGACCTCGAGCGGAATGGGATCTTGGTAGTGGCCGGTGTAGAAGGCAGTGTAGAAACCGCTGTCTTTCCGTGCGAAGGCATCGCACACCATCCGGTATCCCAGCCAGCTTGCGCGAAGAATATCCGTGACTGCAGCTTGTCCGCCTCGTTGGAAATACCCCATATCAACCGTGCGGATTTCGCGCTTGATATTGCGTCGTCGGAAGATGTCTTCCAAGATCGCACGGATTTGGTCGAGCGTCTTTTCGTAGCCTTCCGCAACGACGATGCGTGTGTCGCGATCGCGCTCCTCGATCATGGTTGCAAGCTGCTCGTAATCAACGGTCTCGCGTGGCCGGATGATGTACTCTGCACCCGTAGCAATCCCAGCGTAGAATGCCAGATACGCCGAGTCGCGTCCCATCGAGCCAATCAGATACACCCGCCGATGGGAGCTGGCGGTATTGCGGATCCACTCGAGCATCTCCAGACTACGGTCGAGCGCGCTGTAGAAACCGATCGAGGTGCCGTAATTGTTGGCAACGTCGTTATCAATCGAGCCCGGGCATGCCAAAATGCGAGTGCGCAGTTTTTCCGTCTTGATGATGCGGTCCAGCGTTGCACATGCCTTCACGCTCCCGTTACCACCACAGACAAAGAGGTAATCGAAGTGATTATCATCGAGGTTGAGCGCGACCTGTCGTTGCAACTCCGGATTGACCGCAAGTTCGGGGACCCGAACCGTACCAAGAATCGTCCCACCTTGGAAAGCAATGCCGGCAACATCTAATTTTCCAAGGCGGCGATATTCATTGGCAATTAATCCCTTCCAACCATCTACAACACCCCACACCGATGTTTCCGGACGAATATTGAGCGCGCATCGCACCACACTGCGGATAAATGCATTCATGCCTGAGCTATCACCGCCGCCGGTGAGGATGGCGAACTTCATCACTCCGTGCTCAACGAGGAACAATCCTTCTGCCGATCAGGCAGTGCGTGCGCTCTCCGGTAGTTGCGCCAAGCAATCATGTGTCGTTGCCCGGAGACCATCTATCGCACTACTTGCAACGGCACACTGACTGCGCGCGCTCCGTTCTGAACAACAACCCGATAAGTTCCCACCGGTAGATCTGCCACCGATACCATCACCTGGTTGGACTGCACCTGCAACTGACGCACCGTTCGACCAAGCACATCAACGATGGCAATCTGCGAACCGACAGGCGATTGAACCTGCACCTGCTCGGCGGCTGGATTGGGCCAGACAACTACCCCGGCCAGTGGCTCGGGTGTGATCGAGAGCGTCTCGGTATCGAATACGACATCGAAGGTGATGTAGTCGTTCGGATTGGCAATGTTGAACATGGTCACACCGACGACGGTCTGGCCTGCATACCCTTGGGTATCGAATTGCAGCTTGAAGGTGTGGTCGGATTCCCCAGGTTGAAGCGTCACGTAACCTTGCTGATCGGCCTCGGTGACAAAGGTTGGATAGCATGCTTCACCGCTGCAGAAATTGAGGCGGTGGTTGGGGTCCTTGCGGCTGGTGTCAATGCGAACGCTGAACGTGATGGCTTCAGCAGAGACATTCTTGACCGAAACATATGCATCCATCCAACCACCAGGCGCTACGTGGAACAGGAGGGACTGTCCTTCGACAAGCTGCAAGGATGGATTCTGCACTTGCCGAAAAGGCCACCGCTTCGAGCACGGACAGCACCCCTTCACCGTTGCAACCACGCGCAGTCCACGCTCGGCTTTGACCAGATGAGCCGGGGATGTTGCTCGATTACCTTGCGCATGCAGCGTACTACTGGCAATCATCATGCTTCCGGCAACCAAGGCAGAGAGAATGCGTTTCATAAGTTTGCCTCCAGATGTTCAACACGTTCAAAACTACAACGCGTGATCAAAAAAACCATCTCTTTTCTTGGGCAGCCTCTTTTGGCACTACTCGTTGCGCTGGTGGGAAGCAGTCTCCTGCTAGCGGCACAAGACACAACCGCACAGCAACGATTGCCCATCGTCTCGCTCAAAAAACTCGATGGCACACCAATAACCACGCACGAACTAACAGCCAATGCCACCGGACCCATTGTGCTTGACTTCTGGGCAACCTGGTGCAAACCATGTATCCAAGAATTGACGGCGCTAGCAGAGCTGTACCCAGAATGGCACAAACAGACGGGTGTCCGCATCATCGCTGTGTCCATTGACGATGCGCGCAACAGTAAAAAAGTGGCACCATTCGTCCGCGGGCGACGATGGGAGTTCGACGTGTACCTCGATGAGAATGCCGATCTCAAGCGTGCACTCAACGTCAACGAAATTCCCCATACGTTCGTGCTCAACCGTCGGGGCGAAATCATCTACCAGCACAAATCCTACGCCCCCGGGGACGAAGACCTCTTGTGGGAAGCAATCAAGAAAGCTGCAGAATGATGCGTACCAAACTCTGGGTCGGCATTGTGGCGGTCGTTGCGGCCGTCCACGCGGTCGCTCAGCTTCCTTCCGGTTGGCGAGCAGACCTGCAAGTGGACGCGCAATCATACACCCCAGATTCTCTCATCAACGCTCCTGTGGTGCGCGAGAAAGTCTTAGCACAATCGTTTTTCAACGTGCTCTACTCCAACGATCACCTGCGGCTTGGCTTCCGCTACGAAGCATACTTCAACCCACTGCTTGGCATTGATCCGCGGTACCAGGGCAACGGCATTCCCTATCGGTTCATCGAGTACGTGGGCGATTGGTTCAGTGTAACCGTGGGTAATTCCTACGAGCAGTTCGGCAGCGGGATGATTCTCCGCACCTACGAAGAGCGCTCACTCGGTTTCGACAATTCCATTGACGGTCTCCGCATCAAGGCACGTCCTGTTGAGGGTATCCAAATCACTGCGCTCTTTGGCAAACAACGAGCGTTCTTCGGGCTGGGTCCGGGCATAGTTCGCGCAGCCGATCTGGATGTCGAACTCCACCAGCTCTCGTGGAACGACAAACCACTGCTGGACCTCCCCTTTGCTCTCGACGTGGGAGCAAGCGTTGTCAGCAAATACCAACCTGCCGCCGATCCCATTTTGCGCCTTCCGGAAAACGTTCTTGCCTATGCAACCCGACTCTCACTGACAACCCAGCAATGGAATTTCTACGCGGAGTGGGCGTACAAGATCAATGACCCGCAACAAACCAACAACAATAGCTTCAATCCTGGCAACGGACTCTACATCTCCACATCCTACAGCAGCGAAGGGCTTGGATTCATGCTGGCAGCAAAGCGGATTGACAACATGGACTTCCGTTCTGACCGCGGCGCAATCGGCAACGTGCTCAACATCAATTTCCTCCCACCACTGACGAAGGTGCACACCTACCGGCTTTTCACCCTTTACCCCTACGCAACGCAACCCTACGGGGAATTTGGTGCTCAAGCAGAGCTGACACTGACAATCCCTCGTGACTCGTGGCTTGGCGGCCCTTACGGCACGACGATCACCATCAACTATGCACGCGTCCACAGCATTGATTCAACCAAGCTCGATGACTTCACCTACCGCTCCACGTGGAAGCCCGGAAAAGTGCTTTTCTACCAAGACTTCAACATCGAAATTCAGCGAACCTGGTCCCGCCGGTTCAAGACAACATTGACCGCTGTCGCACTGGCATACAACAAGGACGTCATCGAAGTCAAGACCGGCTACGGCACCCTCTACCCTTTGGCGGTTGTGCTCGAGGCACAGTATCGCATCACCAGTCGTAGCGCGATCCGAACAGAACTGTCGCACATGCAGGTGCGTGGCGATATGGGGAATTGGGCATTTGCACTGCTGGAATACACACCCGTCAGCAATGTGTACCTGACCGTTTTCGATGAATGGAACTATGGCAATCCCGACCAGGACCACCGCTTTCACTATCCGGCTGTTTCGCTCACCTATGTTACTGGCGGCACACGAATCGCCTTCGGATATGCCAAGCAGCGCGCCGGGATTCTCTGCGTCGGTGGTGTCTGTCGTCTTGTGCCTGCATCGAACGGTTTTTCCCTCAACATTACCAGCACACTCTAACAGGCCAACCGGTCACCAGTAGTAGGCTGTATCCGGCACACTGGCACAGCAGTAATTTTATGGTGCAATAGTCCTGCACTCATCTGGAGCGATGTACGCACTCTCGACCGAGGATTTCCTTGAAGAACTGCTCAGCGGTTCGCTCTATGTTCTCGATGTTCGCAGCCCCGCTGAATTTCACCGTGGTTCGATCCCGGGCGCAGAGTCCTTGCCACTGTTCGACGATGCTGAGCGCAGCAGGGTCGGCATCGCCTACCACCAGAGCGGTCGCACTGCTGCAATCAAAATCGGGCTGGAGATTGTCGGGCCCAAACTTCGATCGTTGGTTGAGCGTGCCGAGCACTTGCTCGGTGGGAGTCGGCGCAGAATCGGTCTCTACTGCTGGCGCGGTGGAATGCGCAGTAGTGCTGTTGGGTGGTTGCTTGAGCTATACGGCTTCGACGTAGTCACTCTCCGCGGTGGCTACAAGGCATTTCGGCGCACTGTTCTGGAAACATTTGCGCAACCTCGCCCCCTGGTGCTGATCAGTGGACTCACCGGTGCTGGCAAGACCGATGTGCTTGCTGCCCTTGCCCGGCGGGGCCAAGCAACGATTGACTTCGAGCAACTTGCTGCACACCGCGGCTCGGCGTTCGGCTCTCTGGGCATGCCGCCTCAACCAACACAACAGCAATTTGAAAACATGCTCGCACTGGAGCTTTGGAAACACCGCGCAGCATCTCGCCTCTGGCTCGAAGACGAATCGCGCTGGATTGGGAAGCTGATCATTCCACAAGCGCTATGGCTCCAGATGCAGTCGGCACCAATTCTTGCGCTCGACGTCCCGATGGAACGCCGTCTTGAGCGCTTGCTCCGCGACTATGGGAGCGTTCCTCCAACACAGCTTGCCACCTGCCTGCACGCAATCCGCCAGCGCTTAGGAGCTGAACGCTATGCACTTGCCCTGGCAGCACTCAACCGCGGAGACCTTGCTGAAGTTGCTACGATAGCACTGGCACACTACGACAAATCCTACCGCCATAGCCTCCGCAAACGAGCCGACCGCGTCGTCTGGATCCGTGCCAACTCACCCGACGATGCAGCAACGCAGCTCTGCACAACCATTGCAACACTACCATCGTTGACGACACTTCTGTGATGGACACACACACCGCGCGCATTCTGGCTGTTGACCTCGATGGAACGCTGCTTGGCACAGATGTTCTCTGGGAAGCACTCACCGAACTGGTCCGACGGAAACCGTACTTGCTGCTTGTGGCACCATTTGCTGCGCTCCGGGGACGAGTCCATTTCAAGCACTGGTTAGCACGGCATGTTCAGCCAGATTTCGATTCGTTGCCAATCAATAAACCAGTCGCAGACTTTGTTCGCTCCGCAAAGCGCAATGGCCAAATGGTGGTTTTGGCAACGGCAGCCTTCGAACCCTGGGCACAGCAGATTGCCGATCGGCTCGGATGCTTCGACACCGTCATTGGTACCGACATGGTCAACCTGAGCGGCAAACGCAAGCTCGAACGTCTCCGCAGCGTCTGTGATGGGAGAGCATTCGATTACATCGGTGATCGCGGCGTGGATATTCCGCTCTGGCAAGCTGCCACGGATGCGTTCATCGTGGGCAATGCCGCGCGTTACCAGCGACGCATTGGCAAGGCATTCAGCGGTACGTTTTCGTCACCACGTCCGACGCTCCGCGACTGGTATTCCCTACTGCGCATCGAACAGTGGAGCAAGAATCTATTGGTGTTTGCACCATTGTTGCTGGCACACAAGCTGCTCGACTCTGCAGCCTTGGGGGGAGCGGTCGCTGCTGCACTCATGCTCAGCATCGTTGCATCGGCACTCTATGTGTTCAACGACTTACTCGACGTTCCCACCGATCGCCAGCATCCAACGAAGCGCTTGCGCCCCCTTGCAAGCGGTACAATCTCTTTACCCATCGGGTGGCTCTGTGTCATGCTCGGCCTGTGCATTGGATTGGGCGGAGCATTCATCGCCTTGCCAGCTACAGCAGCAGAGCTTGTTGCCCTCTACGCAGCCGCTTCGATAGGCTATTCCCTCGCATTGAAACGTCAGCCAATCATGGATATTCTCGTGCTTGGCGGGCTCTACACCCTGCGCATCCTCATCGGTGGCAGCGCGAGCAATACAGAGGTCTCTGCATGGTTGCTGGGATTTTCTCTGGTCTTTTTTGCTTCATTGGCATTGCTCAAGCGCCATAGCGAGGTCGTTCAGCTCCAGCACACGGCAGACATTCTCGCAAGCAGCCGTCCCTACAGTGTTCGCGATGAGCAGTTTCTCTTCACCGCAGGCATCGCAACGGCTGTGATGGCTGTGGTCATACTGATTGTGTACGTGACAAGCGATCGAGCACGCGCACTCTATGCGCATCCCGATCGGCTATGGTTCATTCTGCCGCTCTTGCTCTTTTGGATATTGCGGATGTGGCGACTGTCTCTGCATAATCGCCTCCGTGGCGATCCGCTCACGGTATCGCTTCGTGATCCGGCCAGCATCGCGACTGGAGCTGCAATCATAGCACTCGTCGAATTCATCGCGCGATAGGGCATGACCAAGCAACGCCTCGAAAGCTGGACGGGTGTTGTATCGCCATCACCGGTTGAAACCATCACACTCCAATCAACAGAGGAGAACCCCTTCACCCATACGCACGCAAGCCTCCTGGCGCGAGGATATGGCAGTAGCTATGGTGACATCTGCTTACCAACAGGGAAAGCAGTTCTGTGCACAGGACTCAATCGCATACGCTGGTTCAATAATCAGACGGGCATCATCTGTGCCGAAGCAGGTGTGCGACTTGGCGATCTTGTTGCCGTCACCATCTCGCAGGGCTGGACCTTGCCAGTGCTTCCTGGTACAGAACAGGTCAGCATCGGTGGTGCGATTGCAAGCGATATTCACGGTAAAAGTCACCATTGGGCAGGAACGTTTGGTCGGTGGGTTCGGCGGGTGGGTCTGATTCGTTCCGATGGACGTATTGAATGCTCGCCGACAGAAAATGCCGAACTGTTTGGTGCAACAATCGGTGGCCTTGGGCTAACGGGCATTATAACGTGGGCAGAGCTTCAACTGGTGCCGTGCGTATCACCGTGGATGGAATGCCACGATGTGCCATTTTCATCGCTCGATGAATACGTCGAACGTTCGGCGGAACTGGAGCGCTCGTTCGACTACGTCGTTGCATGGTGTGATCTGTCGCGTCGTGGTGTCATCACAGGAATCATTCATGCATCGCGGTTTTTCTCATCCCCCAGCGCAAAACCAGAACCCAAGCGCAAGGTGCCTTTGATCGAGCATATCCCTCGTTTACCGTTTCGGTTACTCTCACGCCCGATAGTATGGCTTGCATCTCGGGTGCGTCACATGGTACAGCGCCCACAGCGTATCGCGCACTATCGCAGTGTCATGTTTCCACTCGATGGCCTGCCGTGGAATCGTCTCTTCGGGCCAGGAGGGTTCTATCAGCTTCACGCGGTGCTCCCACCAGCACAGCGCCTCGATGCGATCGCCGCACTCTGCCAGCACCTATGGCAAGCACGTGTTGCACTGCCACTGTGTGTCCTGAAAAATTTTTCTGCACTCCGATCACCGGGACTTCTTTCCTTTCCGATGGAAGGAACCAGCATTGCTGTTGACGTGCCGAACACACCACGTGCGCGCCAGGTGTTGGAAACAATCATCGCTGACATCGCCACAATTGGTGGTCGCATTTACCCAGCAAAGGATGTGCTTCTGAACGCTGAGCAATTTCAGCGTATGTACCCCAACTGGCGACTGCTCGAGCACTATCGCGATCGGCGGTGCTCCTCGCAATTTTGGGAGCGTGTCACACGGCAGCAGTAGAATGACCTTCAGCTCGATGCTCATTGTTGGTGCAACCTCGCAGATAGCCAGCCATACCGCTTATGCGCTGGTGCCTCACTGCCGACGATTTGTTCTTGCCGCGCGGAATAGTGAGCGACTTGCGCTCCTGGCCGACGACCTTCGCCACCGCGGCGCTGAAGCTGTGTACACTCTGCCCTACGATGCCGAGCAGGATACTGACCGTGACCTTATTGAGGAAGCATGCGCTCTCTTAGGTGAACTGCCGACGGTGGTCTTGATCGCACATGCCGTTCTCCCACGTGATGATCAAGCCTACCGGTCGAAGCAGACAACGCGGGAAGTGCTGCAGATCAACACAAGCTCGGTTCTTGTGCTCTGCGCCACCATCGCCAGCCATTTCGAAGAACGTGGATACGGAACCGTAGCGGTCATCAGCTCTGTTGCCGCCGATCGAGCTCGACGGAGCAACTTCCTCTATGCTGCAACGAAAGCAGCGCTGGATGTCTATCTCGATGGGCTTGCCCTACGGTGGCAAGCGCAGTCACCCGCACTTCGCGTGCTCACCATCAAACCGGGATTTGTCCGCACACCAATGACGGCACATCTGGAGCGAGTACCATTTTCGGTATCTGCAGAACGGGTTGGGCGTTCGATCGCGCGTCTGATCATCCATGGCTCAACGGGACGGCGGTACATTCCCTGGTGGTGGCGTCCGGTGATGCTCATCGCACGCTGTTTACCGCGGTGGGTGATGCAGCGCATACGCCTATAGCAGCCTTCCAAGCGGTATCGGTGGCACGCTACCACCATTCCACACTCGATCGAACGCGGCTCATCCATAACGCTTCAAAGCAGCAGGAGTGCGTTCTCGAATGGCGCCCGACGCACAGTCGCCGGTTCAAAAAAATGGCTGGCATTGTTGGCTGCTCCAACCCTTATGGCGTATTGCCTACACCAACACTTGTTTGCTTGATGCGTTCAATCAACGCCGAGATGCGCTGCCTGATCGGCTCAATATCGGCGCGGCCGAGCGTGCGCTGTGCTACCTCGATTGGTGGGCGTGTCATCACCAGCCGGATGGTAAACTCTGCGCAGTCGGCGAATGCAGCAGCAGCAAGGACAAGGTAGGTGTCCAATTGCGTGCGGTAATACTCAAGCCATTCGGTCGCTGTACGTTGATCGCGGCGATTGGTCTTCCAATCCCAAATCTCACACCCCTTCGGTGTCAGAAGGAGCACGTCCGGCACACCAAGCAAGAAATCCTCGCCGATCGGCATGATGATTGGTTGCTCAACAAACATCTGCCCACCCATTGGTAGAAGGTGATGGGCCTCGAGATACTCCAACGTTGCACGAACATCGCGCTCGACTCGTTGGCGCATAGCCTCCATCCCACTGCTGCGGAACTCGTTGAGTGCACGATCGAGCGCTGCTTGGATGGTTGCGGTATCGTGGCGCTGCCCGGGGAGCAGAAACTCCAGGGTGCGGTGGATAATCCTGCCTGCTAACGTGCCAACGACGTCGTCTTCCTCCTCGATTCGGGCAAGGGCACGGCGAAAGGCATCCTCCCGCGATGGCAAGCCACACCGATAGACTCGGTAGAACTCCTGCGGTGATTTCTCCAACAGCATAAGCTGCGTTGCCGATACAATCTCGCCAGCGAGAGTGCTTGCAACCGGTTCAATCAGCAATGGCCGCGGAGGAGCAGAAATCTGCCGTTCTTCAGCGCGGGTTGGCGGTAGCGTGTAGATGATCTCGATCGAAAGTTCGACGGCATTCCCCTCGTCATCAGGATCAGAGCGAACGTAATCGCTCAGCGTTGCTGCGCGGCTACCTGCCTGCTGGTGCCACGTGATACCGAGGGCAGCACTTATTGCGCCCAAATACCCAGCCGGCTCGGCCAACTCGCCGGAGGATCGGTTCTTGGAAAGCGTGCCTGCGATAAACAGGTGGTCCTTCGCGCGAGTGAGCGCTACATAAAGCAGCCGCGTTTCTTCTGCATCCTCACGCTCGGTGGCAAGATACCGAGCTATGGTTCCGAGGGCTGTTGATTCATCATCGCCGATGGTAGCAATCGCCACTCCGAGTTGGTCGGTGATCACAACGCGCTGATGGTGTGGCCGGGTTTGTTGGTCGGCTCCCACCAGATAGACAATCGGAAATTCGAGCCCCTTGGCGGCATGGATTGTCATGAGCGTGACAACGTTGTCGTCACTGACGACGGCTGCCTCGGATTCGGCATCAGCAACAAGTCGCAGTTGCTCAAGTTCTTCGACAAAATCGAGCAGATTGCGGAATCCACGGCGTTCGAATTGGCGGGCGGCATCGAGCAACTTCTCAACGTTTGCCTCAATCTGCAGAGCACGGGGCGATGATTGCACGCGCGCATACCACGGGGTCCGCCGTAGCAACAAACGAATAAGTGCAGTCGGCGGCATCCGAATCGCAATCGGAAGCAGCTCGTCGAGTAAGTGCGCAGCAGCTCGAATGCGCTCGGAAGGCTCACGCGCAACGAACGCCTCCAAGCGGTCAGCAAGGGAGCCATGCCGGGGCGGGCTTGCAGCAATCAATGCAAGCTCGGAATCGCTCAATCCAATGAACGGCGAGCGTAGCACCGTTGCAAGCGCAATGTCGTCGTGACGGTTGTGGACCACCCGCAGAAACGCCAGCACATCGAGCACCTCTTGCGTCTGATAGAAACCGCGACCACTTTCAATGCGGAAGGGAATGCCGGCAGCACGCAAGGCGCGGACGTATGGCTCGAACGTACTACTTTTTCGGGCGAGCAAGACAATATCCCGATACTGCGGAGAACGGAAGCCACCACCGGTGCTATTCTCTACTGGCTGCTTTTCATCCCAAACACGCAGCGTTGTATCCTGCCCGGTGATCTGGGCGATATGGCTGGCAACCAGTTCCGCTTCGGTCGTTCCTTCTGGCATTCCGATGAGCAGCGCAACGTGGCTATCGGGGCAGGTGTCGCTCGGTCGCGCTGTGCAGAGTTCCTCGTACCCGACTGCATAGCCAGCTGTCTGCGATGGCATAACACTTCGCATCACAGTGTTGACAACCGCAACCAACGCTGGTGTCATCCGAAACGATGTCTGCAAGTGTACATCTGCTCCCTGCCCGGCAGCAGCGACGACGTCGCGCCGTGCCCGTTCGAACACCCGCACATCGGCACCACGGAAGCCGTAGATGCTTTGCTTTGGATCACCCACGATAAACAGCTCGGGCATATCGCCAAGCACATCCGGTAACGGAATGAGGCGATGGAGCACATCGTACTGAATTGGGTCGGTGTCTTGGAATTCATCAACCAACACGTGCTCGATTTCCCAACGGAGACGCTCGCGCACCGACTCGACATTGAGCAGCGCTAAGGCACGACGTTGCAAGTCATCGGGAGCAAATGCTGCAAGGAGTGTTTTTTCGGCATCTATCTGTTCCAGTGCCTCCCGTGCCAAATTCAATAGCAGGCATTGTGCTTTCCAGGCACGCTGTTCCCGCTCGCTGGATGCCTCGATCACGGCAGCAATGACGCTTGCACGTCGCGTTGCCTGGCGTGATTCTGCTGCTGTTGCAACGTGCTTCCACGGTGATCGGAGCGCGCGTTGAGCAGATGCGCTCTGGAATAAAGTGAGCGCTTCTTGCAAAGCGCTTTGCCACGGTGCATCCAGCTCGCCAAGGTGCATCACAACTCCCCTGCAGCAATGCTCCACCCTTGCCAGCACCTCCTCGGTTTCCGCTGGCGGACGTTTGGCTCGCGGCGGCAAAGATGCAGTGCTTGCGCGATGCCACAATTCCCGCCAAAGCGCTAGTTGTTCGGCAACGATTGCCCGAATGACATCGCTCACGCAGTTCCAGAATGCATCCTCGTCGGCAGTGCTCCTGATGACGTCCAACCGCTGGGGACTGGCCAGCAGGTCTTCGAGGCTACGCTCAAGCAACCCATAGCTGCCGAAGACGCTGATCAGTTCAGCAAGATCGCTTCGGCGATTGCCTGTGATCCACTGCTCGACGACGGCACGAATTGCATCTTGTGTCAGCGCCGCCACATCGGCCCGACTGAGTTCACCGAAGGTCGGTGGCACACCCGCTTCGATGGGAAAACGGCGAAGCAGGCCGCTGCAGTAGCTGTGAAAGGTGGAAACCTGCGCGCTAATCAAGCGCTCCCGAAGCGTACGCAGAAGAAGAAGCTCCTCTGGCTCCACTGCTGCATCGAATAACCGATCAAGGCGCCCAGCCGTGCGATCGAGCATTTCCGCTGCAGCTTTGCGGGTAAAGGTCATGGCGACAATGCGCCGGATATCGCATCCTTCCAGTAGCAGGCGGAGGTAGCGTTCGACCAGCACCCGTGTTTTCCCCGATCCTGCGCTGGCACTCACAATGAGCGGTCCGGGAGTGGAGACTGCTCGCTGCTGCGCTGCGGTCAGGCTTGGTGGTGTGTAGATGATCCCCACGGGCTCTCTGCCTTAGAGTTGCCGACGAAGCCGCGCAACAGGGATTTTGAGCTGCTCCCGGTATTTGGCAACGGTACGACGCGCAACGTTGTACCCACGTTTTTTGAGCTCCTTGCTGAGCTTGTCGTCGCTCAAGGGACTGTGCTTGGGTTCTTGCGCAATCAACTGGCGGATTGTTTCCTTGATGATGCGGGTAGAAACTTCCTCACCATCGTCGGTTATGAGCGATTCGCTGAAAAAGTACCGCAGCTCGAAGATGCCGTAGTCGGTCTGCACGTACTTGCCATTGACGACGCGGCAAACGGTCGAAATATCCAGTCCTGATTCATCGGCGACGTCTTTGTAGATGAGCGGTCGTAAGCCCGAGGGTCCTTCCTCAAAAAAGCGCCGCTGCAAGTGAGCAATGGCAGTCATCACTTTGAGCATGGTTGCTTTCCGCTGCTGGAGCGCAACCAACAAGAACTTTGCATCTTCACGCTTGCGGTGGAGCCACTGGCGCGCTTCTCGGTTGAGCGCCTTCTGCACTTGATGCCGAAGTTGCTGGTATGCTTGGCTGAGCCGCAGTCGCGGAAGAGAGCTTTCGTTGAGGCTGATCATCAATTCACCGGTCTCCTCATCCCGCTCGACGATGAAGTCTGGGATAATCGTCAGCGCTACGTCGCCGAGGGCGGTACTGCTATTGCCGGGCTTGGGATTGAGACGGCGAATCACCTCGAGAGCATCGCGCAACTGTTCCTCGGTGGTGCCAAGCTTGGCGGCAATATCGCTGTAGTGTTTGCGGGCCAGATCGTCGAAGGCTTCTTTGAGAACGCGAAGTGCCAACTGCTCCTGCTTGTTCCGGTCGGCTTTCGCACGAAGCTGGGCAATCAAGCATTCCTGCAGGGAGCGACTGCCACATCCCGGAGGATCGAGTTCCTGAATCAAACGCAACACACGCTCAGCTTGCTGCAGCGACAGCAAGGACAAATCATCGTTGCTCTGACCCTGCTGTGCCCGTTCGTACATCCGTTCGGCGATACGATCGTTTGCTTCATCGAGCACTTCTTTGAGCGGCTGCCGCAGGTACCCATCCCCATCCAGGCTGCCGATGATCTGTTCGGCAAGGATCTGTTCCGATTCAGTTAGGTCGAGATAGTGTACTTGTTCGAGCAACTCATCTTCGAGCGTCGGGACATCGCGGATGCGCTGGAAAAATGGTTCGCTCTCGTCGTCATCGCCGCTGCTGGCCGTTGCATACGAATCGGATTCTTTCCACAGCTCCGTAAAGTAATCGAACGTATCGTTGTTTTCAGGGTCATAGCCAAGCTCATCACCGGGCACGGACTCGCCTGTATCGGTCTGGCTGCGTTGTTGCTCGCTGAATTCTGGCAATGGACGGTCGCTTGCGATGCTGGCAATTTCAACGGCTTCGTCGGCGGGAGCAAGCACCTCTTCGCTCAGCGGAAACTCCTCCTCTCGAACCTCTTCGAGCATGGGATTTTCTTCCATTTCCTGCTTGATGTATTGCTCCAATTGCAGCGTTGGAAGCTGGAGCAGCTTCAGGTACTGGATTTGCTGCGGCGTCAGCGTTTGCTGTAACTTCGGCGCCAGTTCGATTTTTAGCTTTGGCATTGCTGGTCCGTTCCAATGATGGACATTTCCATGCGATCGGCGCTTGTAATCCATGCGCTTCCATAGACACGGCGCAACGCGTCGCGAACTGCCCGATAGACTGTAGTGTTGGTGCGTCTGCCCTGCTCAGCCGCCGGAGCACATTCATGGTACCGTTCGTAGAAAAGACGTCCGCTCGGCATTTGACGAATCGGGAAGAGATGACACGACAGCGGCTTGGGAAAAGCACTCTCCCCTGCCGACCAGAGGCGATGGAACGCACAGTAAGCGATTCCCTCTTCAACGAGAGCAAAGACGCATTCCCGATCGTTGACTGTTGCCGTCACCCACTCGCCGGTGGGGTCGCGTTCGGCAAAGCCGCGCTCGGCAATAACCTTGTGCGCCTGTGGTGAAAGGAGCGGAAGAATGCGCGGCAAAAGTTCCTCGATCACTGGCAGCTCCGAGTCTTGCAGTGGAGCGCCGTAACATCCAGGAATGGTGCAGCATGCACCGCAGCACTGCGTAAGCTCGCAGGCAAACGGCTCGGTAAAAATTTCGACATCGAGTTCAATGTCGCCAATACTCACAGCGCGACTCATGCTGCATCCAATGCGATAACAACTCGGATGCAAATTACACAATGCTGTTTACTCTGGCAGTGGGTGTAATTTGGCGCCTTGTTGAACGACTACGGTGTCGTTGAGTTTCGTGGATATTTCCGTTGTTGTACCGATTGCACATGGTACAGAGGAGCTGGAAGCAGTCGCCATCGTGGACATTGCACGGCGGGCAGGATTCCGCGTTCGGATCGCTGGCGAAAGCAGCAACGTCATTTGCTCGCGTGGCGTACGCATCGCACCCGATATGCTCTGGAGCGATCTCGACGAGAGCGAGCGATTCGATGCCGTCGTCCTCCCAGGTGGAACCGAAGGCACCGAACGGTTCCTGAGCAGTGAGGAGATCTGCCACTTGGTGCGTTCGCATGCTGCCGAGGGTGCGCTAATCGGTGCGATTTGTGCAGCACCGCTGGTGCTCCACCATGTCGGTATCCTGCCGCCGTCCTGCGCCATCACCAGTCATCCCTCCGTTGCAGAACACCTCCGCCACTACGACTACCGCACCGACCGCGTGGTGCAATCGGGACGTATCATCACCAGTCGTGGCGCTGGGACAGCAGTCGAATTCGCGCTTGCAATTGTTGCAAACCTGACCGATCAGGAGCATGCACGCACTATCGCCGAACGCATTGTTGCAACCTAAATGAAACCCCATCTTGAGTGGCACCCCATCGGGGACGAGCCTGCATTTGTCGGCATCGAGCGCTATGGCGATGGAGCGCGCGCTGTCTGCATCGTTCATGGATTCTTAGCGTGGCATCGGTGGGGGTTCTATCCCTGGCTTGCACAGTGGTTTGTTGAGCAGGGGTATGCTGCTTCCGTTCTTGCCCTCCCATCGAGCGGTTACGGTCCCGATGGATTTTCTCTGGAGCGCTTTGCGCGTGCAACCATTAGCACTGATCTGCAAGCACTCCGCTATGCCACCGGTGTTATCAAGACGCAATCGCGGTGCATCGCCGGGCTTGGGCATTCGCGCGGCGGGCTCCTGCTGATGCTTGCGCACACCAAGTTCGATTGTCTTGCCCTCTGGGCACCACCACGGACTCTGGGACGATGGGGCGCTCATCAGCAACAACTCTGGCGCGATCACGGTTCACTGCCATGCGGAACGCACCCAGAGTCAGGCCAATCTCTTTACTTGAACCACCGATACTTGGATGATCTCGAGCAGCATCGCTATAACGAGCAGCTTGATCGTGCACTCGAGCACTGCACTGTTCCCACGCTTATCGTCGCAGCCGAGCAGGATATGGTCGCTCCGGTTTCCGGCGCTGAGCAGCTCCTGGCTCGACTGCAGCACACTCGTTCCCAGCTCTACGTTGTCAGTGCAACCGGACACACATTCGGCATCCAACATCCGCAGACGCAGCCGACCTCGGCCCTCCACGATGCGATGATCCAAACGCAGGTGTGGTTTGACGGATGCTGTCCGCTCGATAGTAACTTCGCTGCTGCTGGATCATCATCCTCAGACTCCCCTCGATGAAAACCCCGCGGAACCTTACGTTCAAGACCAAAATTGTCTGTACTGTCGGCCCTGCCATTGGCACCGAGGATAAGCTTGTTGCCGCTATCACCGCTGGTGCATCGGCATTTCGGCTGAACATGAGTCATAGCACTCACAGTACCCACCGCCAGTACATCACGGCAATCCGTGCTGCTGAGCGCGCCACAGGAACACACATTCCGATTATTGTTGACCTCCAAGGTCCCAAGCTCCGCGTCGGTGAACTTGGCAATGGCGTATCGCTAATCCCAGGCAGGGAGATTATTCTTGCCGATCCGGCAATTGTCCGACGCAAGCGACTCAAGTTCCCCGACGGTGCACTACCGGTGGACTACCCCAGTATCGCAAAAGACCTCAAGCGCGGAGATACCATCTTGTTCGACGATGGATTGCTTGCCGTGCAGGTGACCGACGTTCGGGACCCGTTTGTCAAAGCAGTTGTCGTGCACGGCGGCCTGCTTCGTTCGCGCAAAGGGATCAATTTGCCGAATGTGAGCATTTCGGCATCGGCTCTGACCACGAAGGATCGGCGTGATCTGGAATTTGCCATTGCCGAAGGTGCCGATTTCATTGCTGTCTCGTTTGTGCGCTCCCGAAAAGACATTGAACAGGTTCGGCGCTATTTAGCGCAGCGGAACGCCGAGCTTGGCATCATTGCCAAGATCGAAAAGCCAGAAGCAGTCTCTGCACTCGAGGAGATCATCGAAGTCAGTGATGCGGTCATGGTGGCGCGGGGCGATCTTGGCGTTGAAATTCCACCGTCGCATGTCCCTCTGGTTCAAAAGCGCATCATTGCACGGTGCAACTACTACGGCAAGCCAGTGATCACCGCAACGCAGATGCTCGAATCTATGGTCACCAATCCACGACCCACCCGAGCCGAAGCCAGCGATGTGGCCAACGCTGTTCTCGATGGCACCGACGCTGTGATGCTGAGCGCTGAAACCAGTGTGGGTGCCTATCCCATCGAAGCGATCGCAATGATGCGCACCATCTGCACCGAAGCCGAACGGGAGCTTCTCAGCCGTCGCCGACCGGCAGAAACCTACCAGCGTATTCCCTCGGCAAGCACGGAAAACACTGATGCGATCGCTGCTGCTGCGGCACTCATCGCGGAAAATCGGCGCGTTGATTGCATCGCCACGCTCAGCTATTCGGGGGAAACTGCGCGGCTGGTCGCATCCCGACGACCACGCAGCGTGATATTGGCAGTGAGCACCGTCGCAGCAACACTCCGCCGCGTAGGACTCTATTGGGGCGTTTACGGCATGAAGCTCGACGACATCTCGACCACCGACGAAACCATTGAGCACATCAAGAAGCTGCTTGCTCGGCAAAGGCTACTTCGACAAAGGGGCAACGGTGCTCTTCACTATCGGGCGGCCACTTGTGGCACGCTCACGAACGAATATGCTCTCAATCGAAACACTTTAGCTAACCGAGTTTTTCCGAGCACTTGCTCCTCAGACAGCGTTCTACCGGTAGCGAACCTCGACGACACGCCGACGCATGTACTCGAAGTTCTCCCGCTCCAGATTCCACTCCAGCCGTACCTCCATCGGGATGCGCACTGGGCCGCATTGTTGCCAGTCGGAGCAGTACATGGTGCATTGCTCCCGTTCGAAGCCAGTATCAGCATCGCGGTATTTATCGAGCGTCACAATGCGTTCGACATCACCATCGGCTGTGAAATAGAAATCCGCACGGATGGTGATCCCGTGGTCGCTCAGCACTGCGCGAGCAGCAGCGGGATTCTCGAGCGGTTCCCAGCGGAGCAATCCTCCCGGCAGCAGCGAGGTGGGAAACCACACCGTCTCCATGAGAACTCGGACCAGCAGCGCTTCGTTTGCTTCCGGGCCATCAGGGTCAAAAAGGGTAAGCAGATTCCAGAGTTTCATACTGCCCCGACCAATGCCGGTTGCATACGCCAACTCGATTGTGTACCAACGAATGGGAGAATACCACACTCTCGCATTCCACACCATCCCCGGAACAGTGCCCGAATAGATTCCCCGAGCAGTGAGTTTTCCCCACTGCGGATAGGCAACCGACCGAAATACTCCTTCTTCGTAGAGCTCGACCCATTCTGCCGGTTGTGCGCTGCCGATTGCGCGCTGCAAATACCGCTGGACGGGTTCTGGAAGCATCGCCAGCGACTGCACGGCAAGCTGCTGGTGGCGCCGTTGCGCGATAGCAGCCTTCAGCCGTGCAAGCAACCGTCGTCGGCGCACCCGGTCACTCAAAGCACGCGCAACGAATAACACCACCAAAGCCGCAATTGCTGCAACGGCAATAAAAAGTGCTTTCGGCATCATAGCAGGCACCGAAGAGAATACTTGCAAGCAAAACTACCGCCCGGCCAGGAAACATGCACGGAGCATTGCTTCCGTACCTGTACGCTTATCCCGCAATTCTGGCCACGCTGCGTCTATTGCGTCGCCGTTGGCAATGCTGGCAATCCGTGGAGATAGCTCCATATCGCGCGAAGCTCATCATCGCTCATTCTGCCAAGCTGAACAAACGGCATCCAGCGGCTCCGCCTCCCGCGGATGTTGGTGATGAACACATCCTCGTCCCAGCTACCTAAGTTTCCACCGGGAGTTAGGTTCGGGCCTGGTGGTCCTTCCGGGTCCGGATGCTTGCCCCCTGCCAAGCGCTCACCATGGCAACCACGGCAGCCGAATGTCGTAATCAGATAGTTCCCATACGCAGCCGTCACTCCGCGAGGCCGCGTTGGTGGTACTGAGTCATGGGGAATCACTTCGGCTGATATGATATCACCGAAGGCACCCATACCAACGAGAACCTTTGCCAGCGTTGTGAGCTCTCGCTTTCTCCCCACACCATCGGCCGCAGGTGCAGTGCGAAGAAATGCAACCAGATGACCGACGTCGGCATCGCTGAGATAATGGAAGTCTTTCGATGGCATGATGAACGTCGGCTTCCCTTCGGGCGTTATGCCGTGACGAATTGCTCGGACCCAATCACTGGTGTTGTGATAGAGTGTCGCAACGCCACCACGGCCACGCGTCAGATTGGGAGCATTGACTGAACCAAGCGATGGATTGTGGAAGAAAGCTGTACCCGCTGCGTTGTCTCCATGGCACTCGGAACAGTAGATCGAGAAAAGCCGTTTTCCTTCCGCAACCGAAGCAGAATCGGTTAGCACGGCGACAGCACGAGGTTCGATGTGGTAGGTCCTATCGAGTCTCGAATTGACCCAGAGCATCATGCCAATGACAAACACAACCACACCACCAAGAGCAACAGCGATGGCAATGCCGATCCACTTGAAGACCCGCTTCATGAGATGTACCCGTAGTTGTACAACATAAAACCCCCCGCGACTATGCTGGAAGATGAACGCAGATAATCAGCTCCTTTGAGGTCATCTACCGAACAAAATCACATCGCATCTCCACGAGAAGCCGATGCAAGATACACAATTACACCTCATCGAGCGGACGTCGCGGTTTGGTACGAAGCCGTCGGAATTGGCTTGCGGTCATCCCAGTGACTTGCTTGAACTGACTCGACAAGTAGTGGACGCTGCTATAGCCCAAGCGGTAGCTGATTTCTGTCAGACTCAATTCATCGTAGGTGATGAGCTCCTTGACCAATTCGATTTTTTGCTCGATCACGTAGCGTTCAATCGTTTTGCCCTCGACCTGGGAGAACAGCCGCGACAATGTCCAGTAACCAACCCCGAGCGTGGTTTCCAGGTACTCAGAAATAACCACCCTTGCGAGCAACTCTTCATCGCCACTGCGGAGCAGCTCGATGATTGCTGTCTTGATCCGATTGACCAGTGCATGGCGACGGTCGTCGAGCAGCTCAAACCCCAACTGTCGAAGCCTATCAGCCAGCTTGGTGCGTTCCTCCTCACCCAGTGGACGCGGAAGCACCACCTGACCGAGCGTTACCGATACTGGCGTGATGCCAATCGAGCCGAGCAAATCTTCAACCGCCAGAATGCACCGGCGACAGACCATGTTCTTGATCGCGAGTGTTTCGGTCATGCGTTGCAGCAGCGAGCGATAAGGGATTCAATCACGCGCTGTTGACGCTCGTAGCAATACTCTCGTGCAGCAACAGCTGCCCAGTGGCGGTACTCGTCGGCAGCGGCCAGGAGCCGCTCGATCGCAGCAGCGATTTCCGCCGCCGTTGCTGCCGTCGAAACACAAACGCCAAAGGGAAAGCGCTCGAGAACATCAGCAATTGCCGGAAGCTGACTTGCTATGACCGGAATACGTGCCATCGCGTACTCGAAAAGCTTGTTCGGAAGCGCCAGTTGGTAGCTTTCCGAAATAGGCTCAATCCAGCACCATCCAATGTCGGCTGAAGCGGTCCACTGCAGCAGTTCATCGTAGGGCACCGAGCCGAGCAAATGAACGCGGCCACGCACGGCACGTCGGGCGGCATCATTGACGAGAGCAGGCTGCGCTTCTCCATCGCCAAGGATGCAGAGGTGCACTCGTGGCAAGTACTCGAGCACCTCGATGGCTTTGTGCAAACCGCGTCCTTCCAGAACAGCACCTTGGTAGAGCACAATCGGTTCGCTGGCAGGAATACCGCACCGTTCACGCAGACGGTCGCTGCGCACCGGTTCCGCATAGAAGGGGACGTTCAGGATGACCGTCGGTGAGTGATCCAGCGGCAGAAGGCGCTCGAGTACTCGGGCATCCCGCTCACCACTAACGACAACCCGATCCACCCACCGCACCAAGACTCGCTCGTAGAGCGCAAGGAGTCGCTGCGCCAAGCGGCGATGAGCAAGCGAACCAAGACTGCTGTAGAGCTCGCGCGAATCGTAGATCACGTGTGCATTCCTCGAAAACCACCGGAGCAGAACACAGGGCAACAAGGAATACACATCCGCAGCCCAGAAGACATCCGACCGCTGCCCCCAATTTCCCCGCAACACTGCACCAACAAAATGGACCCATCGCCAAAGCATGCGCCGACGCTGAGGAAGCTTGACCGCTTGCCATTTCCAGGGCACTGAATCGGGTTGGGAGGCAATATTCCAGAGCGTGACCCCAGCAATCGGAGCCACTGTGCGGCAGATGTTCAGCGTGCGTCCATCCCGGCTTGCATCGGAAAATGCAATGATGGTGACGCGGCATTGCGGCTGCGCATCAATCGGCATATCCTCGGAGGAGCGTTTCGGCACGGTCGAGCAGGTCGACTGTCGTATCGGCAGTGGGCGATTCCGCAATAAGGCGGAGAATCGGTTCGGTATTCGACGAGCGAATATGAAGCCACCGATCACTCCAGCGAAAGCGAATCCCATCGCCTGTCCATACCTCGGATGCATCGGGAAATGCTGCTCCAAGCTCTTCCTTGACAGCTGCGAAGTTTCCATTCCATCTGAGTGTGCGTTTGTGCATCACCAGCGGTGCCGCAAGCAGGCGCTCATCCCATTCGGTGTCGGATAGCTGTGACCGAAGCGCCAATACCAACGCGATCCCAACCAGCGCATCTCGCCCGTAGTGACACGCCGGCAGGATCACTCCGCCACTCCCCTCGCCACCAACGACGGCACCACTGCTTCGCATCAGGGTCACAACATTGACTTCGCCCACAGCGGAACGCAATACTTGAGCACCGTAGCGTTGAGCGATATGCTCAACCTCACTTGTGGTCGAGGCGTTGACAACAACAACACCGCCACCAAGGAAACGGAGCACCGACTCGGTTGCCAGCACGATTGTTTTTTCTTCGCTCACCGGTTGCCCCGATCCGTGCACAAGGACTAAACGGTCACCATCGGGATCAAGCGCGGCACCGACTGTTGCGTGGTGTTCAGCGGTTTTGCGCTGCAACTCAGTAAGGTGCGCAGGCAGTGGCTCGGGCGGATGGGGAAAATTCCCGCTCCCATCGCAGAACACGGCAATCGGCTGCGCACCCAGCCATTCCATCAACGCTGGCAGTGCGCGTGAGCCACTGGCATTGACTGCATCGAGGGTAATCCGCATTCCTTCGAACGCTCCAGATGCTCGGCGCTGGGCAATAAACTCAACCTGTTCGAGAGCAGCAATGTGTTCCCCAATCGGATCGCTATGCTGCGTCCGCGTCCCACTGACCCCCGATGCAGGTGCGCTGGCTCTATCGCTTTGTTGCCAGAGCATCGCTGCACGCTCCGGTAAAAGGAAAACACCATCGGCATCGAGGAACTTGAGACCGTTCCACTCGGCGTCATTGTGCGAGGCAGTCACCACCACGCCACCGGCAAGACGATTGCGTTCGACAACCAGTTGGACCGTCGGCGTTGGAACGCAGCCCAACTCCAGAACATTTCGACCGCACCGCGCCAATTGGTCGGCCACCAGCTCGGCAATCTCCTGCCCGCCACGTCGCCCATCATACCCGACTGCAAGAGCACCGTTGGGCTGCATCTGCGCAAATGCGCGTATGTGGCGGCACACCACCTCGTCGGAGAGTGCACCATCGGTCGTCGTCGCGCGCAGTCCAGAGACAGAACGAATTAGCGGCATACGGTTCGGTGTGCAATCGTCCATATCATCAGGGCTGCAAAATAGGCAGCAAGCCGAGCGGTGCGCTCGTCTGTATCGGTGCGGGGATTGACCTCGACAATGTCCACAATGCGGCATGCAGGGAGCGCAACAATACGCTCGATAATAGTTGCGACTTCATCTGGACGGAATCCATCGCTTGCTGGCGCGCTTACCCCAGGCGCATATGCCGACGCAAGCGCATCCATATCCAGCGAAAAGTGAATACCGCCGCATTCCACCAGTGAACCAACCACCTGCTCCAATGACGATGCCAGCGTCTGACGGCGGATTTGCTCCAGTGTCCAGACAACGTACCCGCGTTCGAGCACGTAGCGAACATGGTGTGCCGAGGCACTGAACGCGTGGATACCGAATTCGACAAGCTGCTCGACCCGGCACGTGGCATCCTCGATCAACTCCCGGAACGGCGAACCCGAGTGGGTACCCTCCAGTGTTGGCGGTCGTACATCCAGGTGCGCATCAACATTGACAATACCAAGCCGCTGCGAGCGTGCTCCCAGTGCACGCCCATTGGGGAGCGCCACATCATGCCCACCTCCAAGCACAATTACCACCAGACCAGCATCAAGGAGTGCCCCGACGACCTCCTGTTGACGGCGATGGATTTCCTCCAACGAAAGCCCTTCGGTCCGCACGTCGCCGCAATCGAGGATCGTAGTATTCTCGGGCAGCATCGCTGTTCCAATACTTGCGGTAAGCTTTGCCAGTGCTCTGCGAATAGCAGCCGGTGCCGCGGCAGCACCCACCCGCCCACCGTTGCGACGGACACCTTCATCCTGCGGCACACCCAAGAGTGCAATGGTCGGATGCCGATCCCCCACTGCATTCACGGGGACAAGGTAATCAGCGATGCGACGATCGGCAGTTTCGGTGCGACGTACGGCCAATGGTTCGGATTCGCGGCAGAACTGGCGCACCAGATTGAGATTCATCGTTCGAATCCATGGTTTGATTGGAATGCAAAAATGCCATGCCCTTGCTCCCGCTTCTGCCGACACTCTGCCCAGCATGCAGACTGATCACGACCAAGCACGTGACTCTTCTGCGCAGTGTGATAAAATCAGGTTTCCCAACCTACACGTCCACCATGCTGCTGGAGCAATCCGTAATTTCGTTGCCGTATTTCCCTGTCCTGTTTCACCCTGACATTTTCTCCGAATGGCGAAAATTTCGGTTACCTCTCCGATCGTCGAGCTCGACGGCGATGAAATGGCACGCGTTATCTGGGCGCTCATCAAGGAAAAGCTCATTCTGCCGTACCTGGACCTACCTATCGTGTACTTCGACCTTTCGATTACCAACCGTGATGCAACCGATGACCGCGTCACCATCGAAGCTGCGCACGCGATCAAGGAGCACCACGTGGGTATCAAGTGTGCCACCATTACCCCCGATGAAGCACGCGTCAAGGAGTTCGGCTTGAAGCAAATGTGGAAATCTCCCAACGGAACGATCCGCAATATTCTCAACGGCACAGTCTTTCGCGAGCCGATTGTCTGCCGGAACATTCCGCGCCTTGTCCCGAATTGGACAGCCCCTATCTGTATTGGACGCCACGCCTTCGGTGACCAGTACAGCGCTACCGACTTCGTCGTCAAGGGATCGGGAACGTTGACCATCACGTTCACTCCCGACGATGGTTCTGAGCCACAGCAGTATCAGGTGTACCGCTTTCAGGGCGATGGCGTCGCGCTCGGCATGTACAACACCGATGAATCAATCCGTGGCTTTGCGCGTGCGTGTTTCAACCAAGCCCTCCTCAAGGGATGGCCGCTCTACTTGAGCACAAAGAACACCATTCTCAAGCGCTACGACGGTCGGTTCAAGGACATCTTCGAGGAAATCTACCAAACCGAATTCAAGGAACATTTCCAAGCACGCGGCTTGACCTACGAGCACCGGCTCATTGACGATATGGTCGCCTCGGCACTCAAGATGAACGGCAACTTCGTCTGGGCATGCAAGAACTACGATGGCGACGTCCAGAGCGATATGCTTGCTCAAGGATTCGGTTCGCTCGGCATGATGACCTCGACGCTGATCACCCCCGATGGCTCCACGCTCGAAGCTGAAGCAGCCCATGGCACAGTCACCCGTCATTACCGGCTCTACCAGCAAGGGAAACCGACCTCGACGAATCCGATTGCATCCATTTTTGCCTGGACACGCGGTTTGGCATTTCGCGCCAAGCTCGACGGCAATGCTGCACTGAAGCGTTTCTGCTCCACGCTCGAGCGGACCTGCATCGAAGCCGTCGAAGATGGGATCATGACCAAAGACCTGGCGCTGGCAGCCTACGGTTCAGCCATTGAGCATGGCACGCACTACCTCTACACCGAAGAATTTCTCGATGCTCTGGCAGAGCGATTACGTGCAGCGCTCAGTACCAATAACGAGTCCTCCAAGAGCAATGAGTAGCCACTTACTCAATCCAAACGAGGAGCAGTACTTGGAGCTGCTGCGCACGATCCTGGAGCGTGGCGCTCCGCGTGCCGATCGCACAGGCGTCGGAACGCTCTCGATCTTTGGCTACCAGATGCGATTCGACCTCCGGCGTGGATTTCCGCTCCTGACAACCAAGAAGCTCCACGTTCGCTCGATCATCACTGAACTGCTGTGGTTTCTCCGTGGCGATACCAACATTGCCTATCTGCACGAGCATGGAGTGACCATCTGGGACGAGTGGGCAGACGAGCGTGGCGACTTGGGTCCGATTTACGGTAAGCAATGGCGCCGCTGGCAGGCACCCGACGGTCGTACGCTCGATCAGCTTGCCAGGGTCATCGAGGAAATCAAGCACAATCCGACCAGCCGCCGACTGGTGGTTAGCGCATGGAATGTCGGCGAACTCGAGGCTATGCGATTGGCTCCCTGCCATGTGCTGTTCCAGTTCTACGTGGATGGCTCCTTTCTCTCGCTCCAGCTCTACCAGCGCTCAGCGGATGTGTTCTTGGGTGTACCGTTCAACATCGCTTCCTATGCGCTGTTGCTTGCGATGGTCGCACAGGTCTGCGGGCTTCGTCCGGCAGAGTTCATCCACACGCTTGGCGATGCCCATCTCTACCGCAACCATCTCGACCAAGCACGTCTCCAACTGCAACGAACACCATTGGAACCACCGATACTCTGGCTGAACCCAGCGGTCCGTTCTATTGATGCCTTCACGCACGACGACATTGCGTTCCCCAACTATTCCGCACACCCGCCCATCAAGGCGGAGGTTGCCGTTTGACACCATCGTTTGCTGGTAGTATGGACCAATTGACTCTCGCACAGTGTCGAGCATGGTTGGAGCGCCTGCCCCAGCGACGCATTGCTGTTGTTGGCGATGTGATGCTCGATCATTACTACCTTGGCGCGGTGAGCCGTATTTCGCCCGAAGCACCCGTGCCCGTTGTCGAATTGGAGCAAGAGACCTACCGACTCGGTGGCGCTGCAAATGTGGCAAACAATCTCCGCATGCTCGGGGTAGGTGTGGTGCTCTGTGGTGTTATCGGCTCCGATTCGGCTGGGCAACGCCTGCGCGAGCTTGCTGCCGATTTGGGAGTTGATCCTGCTGGACTCATCACCGACCCTGAGCGACCGACAACCACGAAAACACGCGTCATTGGCAACAATCAGCAACTGGTGCGTCTCGATCGGGAAGCGCGCACTCCGATAAGCCTTGCGCTGGCTGAGCAGATGCTTGCCGTCCTCGACAGCTCTGCGCCCATTGATGCCATCATCCTGGAAGACTACAACAAAGGCGTTCTGACGCCTCTGCTCATCGAGCGAGCGATCGCCTGGGCAACCGAACGCAGCGTACCGGTTTTTGTGGATCCCAAGACGGAGAACTTTTTCGCCTACCGCGGCGCAACAGTCTTCAAACCCAACCAAAAGGAAGCACAAGCAGCGCTCGGATACCACCTCGATGGCCAGGAGAGCCTTCTCCGCGCAGGGAGAGAGTTGCTCAAGCGACTTGCTGCCGGAACAGTCATTCTCACACTGGGAGCACGCGGCATGTTGCTCGTCGAGCAGAGCCAGCAGCACTGGCACATTCCATCCCTGGCGCGGCACGTTGCCGATGTATCCGGCGCGGGCGATACCGTCATTGCAACCCTTGCAGCAATGGCGGTTACGGGCGCACCAATCCGACAAGCAGCGCTCATCGCAAGTATTGCTGCTGGCGTCGTCTGTAGCGAACCAGGCGTCGTGCCAATCACCATACCGGCACTCCTTACCGCACTGGAACAGTTCGAATTCGCATCCAGTGTTGACAGTGCATCATTGCTGGCGGCAACGTCCCATTAGCCAGCCGATGCTGTAAATTGCGTGCCTAAAATTCAAGTCATGTCCATTTTTCGGAGGCTTACCCTTGAAAGGGAAAGTTGGCAAGCTGCTGACGATTATCGTCCCGATCATCTTGGCTGTATTTCTGCTGTATCCAACCTGGCGAGCCCAGCAGATGGCTGCCGAACGCCAGTCGCTCGATTCCGCTGCCCAAGTGCAGTGGGATCAGGTCAATGGTGAGGATTTTCGGAAAGAGAAGCTCCGCGCCCTCAAGCTTGGCCTGGACCTGCGCGGCGGCATGTACGTAACGTTGGAAGTGGACGTCGTCCGACTGCTCGAAGAGGCTGCCGACCGTGCGTCGGTTGATGAGACCTTCCAGCGCGTCATCGAGGAAACTCATCGCCAAGCCGAACAGAGCGATGAAGAAGTGCTCGATATTTTCCTGCGGAATTTCGATCGCCTCGCGCGTCCGCAAGGTAAATCCTTGGTGACGTACTACGAGCTGGTGGACGTCCGCGACATCAGCGAAGAGCGAATCATCGAACGGCTCAAGCGCGATATCAACGAAGCCGTTGACCAAGCGCTCGAGGTGATCCGTCAGCGGATCGACAAGTTCGGCGTAACTGAGCCAACAATCCAAAAGCAGGGTACACGGCGCATCCTGCTGGAGCTTCCCGGCGTCCAAGATGAGCGCGAAATGCGTCAGCTCCTCCAAACAACTGCCCGACTGGAGTTCAAGTTGCTCCGCCATGGCAATGATGTGCTCTATGCGTTTTTGAACATTGACCGCTACTTGGCCGGTAAAAGCACTCGTGACACAACTATTGCCGGACTCGACACAACCCGCACCGACACGACAACCGCACGCGCTTCCGATACCGCAGCCAAGCCCGACCCCTATGCTGGTCTTTCCGACGAAGAAAAAATTGCTAAATTCCGCCGGGAGCATCCGTTTTTGTCGCTCTTTGCTGGGCAGGTTCTCATCGGTGAGCGCTACCAACCTTTCGACATCGCCGAGGAAGTCATCCCCAAACTTCCTGCCGATGCAGAGTTTTCCTTCGTTACCACCGAGGACGGCAAGCGGCAGTTGCAGTCACTGCTTGCGCGTCCGGACATCCGACGCATGCTGCCAGCCGATGCCGAAATCGCCTTCAGCGCTAAACCAGAGCGTGGCAGCGACAATACACCCAACCGCACGTACGGAATGTACGTCCTCAAGCGGGACCCCGAACTTACCGGCGACGTTGTCACCGACGCCTATGCAACATTTGACCAAATGACCAATCGCCCGATGGTGCTCATGTACATGAGCAGCGACGGAGCCGAACGCTGGGCAAAAATCACTGGTGCAAACATCGGCAAACGGATTGCCATTGTGCTCGATGGGGAGGTGTATAGCGCGCCGGTTGTCCGAAGCAAGATCACTGGCGGTAGCTCCCAGATCGAGGGAATGGCAAATGTCGAAGAAGCCAAGCTGCTCCAGATTGTTCTCAAAGCGGGTGCGCTCAAAGCACCGGTCAAGATCATCGAAGAGCGCGTCGTTGGTCCTTCGCTTGGCGAAGATTCGATTCGCTCTGGCATTTCTGCCAGCTTGATTGCGTTCGCGCTCGTTGTGCTGTTCATGGTAACCTACTATAGCCTTGGCGGCGTGGTGGCGGTGATCGCAATGCTCATCAACGTGATGCTCAACTTGGGCATTCTGTCCGGCTTCGGAGGCACACTCTCCCTGCCGGGCATTGCCGGGATTATCCTGACTCTTGCGATTGCGGTAGATGCCAACATCATCATCTTCGAGCGGATCCGCGAAGAGCTTCACCGCGGGCGCAGCTTGCGAGCCAGCATTGACGAAGGCTTCCGCCACGCACTCCCACCGATCATAGACTCGCACGTGACGACCTTCCTAACCGGGCTAATCCTGTTCGTGCTCGGCTACGGTCCAATCCAAGGGTTCGCCACAACCCTGATGATCGGTATCCTGACGACACTGTTTACGAGCATTCTCGTTTCGCGTGCAATCATCGAGGTATGGCTCGCTCGAAGCCCGAATGCACGCATCAGCTTCGGCGAAGTTCTTCCTGCTCCCCAAAGCTAACATCAACCACTTGGCAGAGTTTCAGCAATGGAATTTTTCGGCAAAACAAACATTGATTTTCTCGGTAAACGCCGCATCTTCCTGGTTGTGTCGGTTGTGATCAACCTGGTCGGATTAGCGCTCTTGCTCTTTGGCGGCATGCGGCTTGGGATCGACTTCCAAGGTGGCACAGAAGTCGCGGTCCGCTTCGCCAGCGAACAACACACCGACGCCGTCCGCGCAGCAGTGACCAAAGCAGGATTCCAGAACGCCGAGATCAAATCCTACGGAAAAGCCAACGAATTTCTCATTCGCGTCCCCGACGTGACCGGACAAGGAGAACGGTCGCCATCTGCTCGCATCGTCAGCACACTCCAAGCATCGTTCCCGAACCAGGCAGTGACTGTTCTCAAGGAGGATCGAATCGGCCCCAAAATCGGCAGCGAACTACGCACCAAAGCAGTCATTGCGGTTTTGCTGGCAATCGTCGCCATTCTGCTCTACATTGCCTTTCGCTTTGAGTTTATCTACGGGCTCGGAGCAGTTGTAGCCCTTGTGCACGACGTCTTCGTTGCGCTCACGTTCGTTCTCGTCGGGCAAAAGCTCGAGATCCTCAACCTCGAGTTCAACCAAGGCGTGCTGGCTGCACTGTTGACCGTCGTCGGCTTTTCGATCAACGACACCGTGATCATTTTCGATCGGATTCGAGAAAATCGCGACAAGCACAAAGGAATGGCGCTGGTACCCCTGATGAATCTTTCGATCAACGAGACACTCAGCCGCACGATCAACACTGTTCTGACTGTTGTGCTCGTGCTTTCGACTCTACTTGCACTCGGTGGCGAAGTGCTCCACGGCTTTTCGTTCACGATGCTGGTGGGGATCATCACCGGAACATACTCTTCGATTTACATCGCCAGCGCGTTCGTTGTGTGGTACACCGAACATGTCAAGAAAGAGCCGGTCGAAACAGCCAGCACCCGTCAGCCAAAGATTCTCCGCGCACTCAAAGAAGCATAACCGATGAACGTCCGACGAATTGGTACTGCAGCGGTCATCACTCTGGACTCCCACCTCACAGGCGGACCAGCGGGCGTTGCATTCACCGATCACGTCCGCCGTCTGGTCAGCGAAGGCGCCGAGCACATCATCCTCGATTGCAGTGGTGTTGAACTCATCAACAGCTCTGGATTGGGAATGCTGGTTGCAGCACTGGCAACGCTCCGATCGCATGGGGGACGGTGCACCTTGGCTGCGGTGCCGGAAAAGATGCAGATGTTGCTGGAGGTCACTCACCTGGACAGCGTGTTTACCCTTTGCCCATCGGTCACCGATGCACTGGCATAGCCACGACCAATGGTAACCATCATTGTTGGCGCCCAATGGGGCGACGAAGGTAAAGGCAAGATCGTTGATGTCCTGGCAAGCCAAGCCGACATCGTTGCCCGTTACCAAGGCGGAGCCAATGCCGGACACACCCTTGTGTGTGAGGGGAAAACTGTTGTTCTGCACTTGATCCCATCGGGCATTCTCCATGAACATGTCCGCTGCGTCATCGGCAATGGCGTCGTCATTGATCCCGTTGCGCTGCGCCAAGAAATTGCCATGCTGGAATCGCTGGGGGTTTCGGTGCGCGGGCGGCTATTCATCAGCCACAAAGCACACGTCATCATGCCTTACCACAAGCTGCTCGACCAGGCGCGCGAGCAGCAGCAAGGCATCGGCACCACCGGACGCGGTATCGGGCCGGCATACATCGACAAGTATTCACGCGTCGGTATTCGGGTTGTGGACCTACTCGATCGCGCCGTTCTCGAAGAAAAGCTCCGCATCAACCTTGCCGAAAAGAATGCACTGCTTGAAAACATCTACCATACCGATCGCCTCGACGTCGAAGCAATCGTTGCGGAGTACCTCGAGTTCGACCGCTTCATTGACGAGTACGTCACCGACACCACCACGCTCCTCCACACAGCACTTCGGGATGGCAACCGTATCCTGGCTGAAGGAGCACAAGGTGCTCTGCTGGACGTTGACCACGGTACCTACCCCTTCGTGACAAGCTCTAACCCCACCAGTGGCGGTGCTTGTACCGGCCTTGGAATCCCGCCGACTGCGGTTGAACGCATCATTGGGCTTGCAAAGGCATACTCCACGCGCGTGGGGAATGGACCATTCCCGACCGAACTCCACGACGCAACCGGCGAGCTCCTTCGCTCGATCGGCAGCGAGTATGGCGCAACAACGGGCCGTCCCCGCCGCTGCGGATGGCTCGATCTGGTGGCGCTCGGCTATTCGGTGATGGTCAACGGCATTACCGAACTTGCCCTCACCAAACTCGATGTGCTCAGCGCGCTACCCGTGATCAAGGTCTGCATTGGATACCGCATCGGCTCCCAGCGACTCAAAGGGTTTCCCGTTGATACGCCAACCTTGATGGCAGTCGAACCGGAATACCTGGAGCTCCCCGGTTGGCAATCCTCTCTCGATGGCGCTTCAACTTTCGAGGACCTTCCCCTCAATGCACGCAGATTGATCGAACTCATCGAGTCCACGTGCAACGTGCGCATTAGTCTTGTCTCCACCGGTGCGCAACGAGAGCAAATCGTGCGGCGGACGTAGATTCGCAGCCACTGGTTGCAGCACCTCACACTTCCTGCATGCGACGGAGACGGCGAGCAAGTTTCCCTTTCATCAAGCAACGAGACTACAGCGAATGCGGCACCACGTGCCTGGCAATGATTTTGCGCTGGTATGGGCTCGACAATGTCCAAGCAGCCCTGCGTGAACTTGCCGGTGTATGGGCACAAGGAACTGATCTACTCACCCTGGCACGTACCGCCGAACGTTTCGGCTTCCGTGCCGAAGGCGTCCGCATGCGGATCGAACACCTGCAGCAGGTTCCGCTGCCGCTGATAGCACACTATCGGGGTAATCATTTTGTGGTGGTTTACCGCGTAAGCTCGACGCACGTCTGGATTGCCGACCCTGCTATTGGGAAGGAAAAGCTCACTCTGCAGGAATTCGCCACTCGATGGAATGGCATTGCCCTGTTGCTGGAACCATCTCCCACGTTGGCTCCGCAGGCCGATGTCCTGGAGCTCATCGAGCGATACCGCCAGCGCCAACGCACCTTCGGTCAGCTTCTGCGCCAGCTCGTCCTGGAACGCTTCCGCCGCCCGATTGCCGAAATCCTGCTGGCATCTCTGCTTTTGGCACTGCTCGGACTGAGCCTGCCCCTGTTCACGCAGAGCATCATTGACAATGTGTTGGTTCTGCGCAATAACGCCCTGCTGGTTGCGCTGGCAGTCGCGATGAGCATTATCGTCGTCATGCAGCTTGTCCTCAGCTACATCCGCCAACTATTGGTCGTTCAGTCGCGCATCGAATTTGAGTACGAGTTCTTCGCCCGCTTCTTCGAGCGAATGCTCCAACTGGGGCAGCGCTACTTCGATGCCCACAAACGCGAAGATTTCATCCAGCGGTTTCAAGAAAACCTTAAGCTCCGAAGCCTGCTCTCGAGTGGAACGGTTCAAGCACTGCTCGATATTGTCCTGGTACTCGTGCTGACGCCCATCTTGTGGTTCTACCATGCGGGGCTGGCTGCAATCGCAACAGTAGTTATCCTGCTGTTTGCGCTGACGACAATCATCTTTACACCACGATTGCGTGCGCTGCAGAACAAGGTGTTCGCCGAAAATGCGCGAACGATGGGAGCATTTCTCGACACACTCCTGGGGATAACAACCATCAAGCTCTTGGTGGCAGAACTGCCGCGGCTGTGGCAATGGCGCGGCATCTACAAGTACACGCTCAACAAGGTGCACCAGACGATGGTCACGCAGGCCCGAATGAGCATTGTCCTGCGCTCGCTGGTGGTTCTGGGACAGGTGGCAATCTATTGGGTCGGGGCATGGGTTAGTGCAGAAGGTGCCATCAGCGTCGGAGAGTATGTTGCCTTTATCGCCATCTTTGGCATCGTGCTTAGCGCATCGCACTCGATCGGCGAACTGTGGGTTGTGCTCACCGAACTTGGTGTCACGTTTGCCCGGTTGGGGGATGTGCTGCTCCAGGAGCCAGAAGTCACCGCCGATGAACAGCTCCAACCAATGCCCACAAGCGCGGACTTATGTTTCTCGAACGTGAGTTTTGCCTACGCACCACAGTCACCGCCTGTGCTCCGCGACATATCACTGGTGATTCCCGAAGGAACGCGTATTGGCATCATCGGGCGGAACGGTTCGGGCAAGACCACCCTTGCAAAGTTGATCGTTCGACTCTACGACGACTATACAGGCTCAATCACCATCGGTGGCGTTGAACTGCGCTCGATTCATCCATCAGCACTGCGCAGCCATGTTGCCATGCTCTCCCAAGACCCCTACATCTTCGATGGCACCATCGCCGAAAACATCGCAATTGCAAAGCCCGATGCAACGATGGACGAGATTGTGTGGGCAGCACAGCAAGCAGAACTGCATGCCGACGTTCAGCGCTTCTACCTGGGTTATCATCAACGTGTCGGTAATTCGGGAGCACAGCTTTCCGGTGGGCAGCGACTCAAACTCGCGCTGGCGCGGCTGTTCCTCTCCGATGCGCGCATTGTAATTCTCGACGAAGCCAGCAGCGCCCTCGATGCCTTGAGCGAGGAACGCATCATGCACAACCTGTACGAGCATTTTGCTGGACGTACGATCATTTCGATCGCTCATCGCATGACCACACTTCAGCACGTCGAGCGCATCCTGGTGCTCGATCATGGCGAGCTGGTCGAAGAAGGATCGCACGATGAGCTTCTCCAACGGCAGGGGCTTTATTACCAATTCTTGCGGACATACGTCGAGGTCTGATCCCAGCAGGGGCACGTCCTTGATCTGCCTGTGTGAATCGGCTATTTTCGTGGCAGTCGAATATGGTGATTCTGTGTGATGGAATATCAAATCGGTCGTCGTATCGGCACCGATGAGCATGTATCCTTACCCGAAGTGCATCGCAGCGTTTCGGTGGAGACGTCAGCCCGAGGATGGAAGCGCTTGATCGCCTTTCTCGGTCCTGCATACCTTGTCAGTGTTGGCTACATGGATCCGGGCAATTGGGCAACCGATTTGGAGGGAGGCGCACGCTTTGGGTACACCCTGCTCTGGGTACTCTTGCTCTCGAATCTGATTGCATTGCTTGTGCAGACACTATCGGCACGGCTTGGGATTGCCAGCGGCCGGGACCTTGCTCAAGCTTGCCGCGAACAGTATCCCCGCCCGGTTGCCTTTGCGCTTTGGGTGCTGGCAGAAATCGCTATTGCCGCGTGCGACCTTGCCGAACTGCTGGGCACAGCTATCGGACTACACCTACTGTTCGGCATTCCAACGTTAGCCGGTGTGCTGATCACTGGTGCAGATTCACTGCTGCTACTGGCGATCCAGAATCTTGGCATGCGCAAGTTCGAGGCGTTCATACTATCGCTGGTGTTCATCGTTGGGATGTGTTTTGTTGTCGAGCTGGTGTTAGCTCAGCCGTCGGTAAGCGCGGTGGTGTCGGGCTTTGCTCCGTCGTTGCCCGACGAGGCACTCTATGTGACGCTTGGCATCATTGGTGCGACGGTCATGCCGCACAATCTCTACCTGCATTCTGCATTGGTGCAAACCCGTGCTTACGATCAAAGCGACGACGGTCGGCGGAGTGCATGCCGGTACAACTTGGTAGATACTACCGTTGCCCTCAACGCTGCTTTTTTTGTCAACGCAGCCATCTTGATATTGGCAGCAGCGGTCTTCCATACCCGCGGCATCGAAGTCACTGAATTGGAGCAAGCCCACGCGTTGCTGACACCACTACTGGGGACAACACTGGCGAGCACAGCATTTGCCATCGCCCTCATTGCTGCTGGGCAAAGCTCGACACTGACCGGTACCCTTGCCGGACAGATCGTCATGGAAGGCTTCATCCGCTTTCGACTCCGCCCGTTCATTCGTCGGCTCATCACCCGCTTGATCGCTATCATCCCTGCCGTGGCAGTCTTGCTGACAATGGGCGAAAGCGGAACGTATCAGCTCCTGATCTTGAGCCAGGTTGTGCTCAGCATCCAGCTTCCCTTTGCGGTGATCCCGCTGGTGCACTTCACCTCCAGTTCCGAAATCATGGGACCGCTGGCAAGCCCACTTTGGGTGCGGATTCTGGGCTGGATCGCTGCAGCGGTCGTCGTTGCGCTCAACGTTCGGCTTGCGACCACGACCATTACAGCATGGCTTGCCGAGAGTCCGTCGTTTGGGGTCAGTCTGCTCGTCCTGCTCGGAGCCGTAGTGTTGGCTGCATTACTGGCAGCAACGTTTCTTCTTCCGATTGTGCGCCGGATGCGACGCCAGACTGTCCGATCCTGGCAACACGTGTTCGCCTCAGTGGATGCGGCACTCGAGAGCAAGCCCAGCTACCGCGTCATTGCAGCTGCTCTGGCGCACGATGAAAAAGACCCAGCAGTGGTGCAGCACGCCCTCGCCCTTGCCGAGCAGCATCGCGCCCAGCTTGCGTTGCTCCACGTGGTCGAGGGGGCTGTTGGAACGATGTACAGCAGTGCCTACGATGCCGAAGCACGCGCTGACGAAGAGTACCTGGACAATCTCTGCCAAGCAATACGGCGGCGTGGCATCGAATGCGAACGCTACGTTGGCTACGGGAATGTACCACGCGAACTTTTGCGATTGGTGCGTGAAAGCAACGCAGATTTGCTCGTCATGGGCGGACACCGTCACCGCGGACTCAAGGACATCATCTTTGGCGCAACGATCTCTCCCGTTCGGCATGCGCTCGACATTCCGGTCGTTATCGTCTGACACAGTGTGATACGGTTGCACCATCGTTGCTTTTGCCATGCGATTTGGTTTTCGGCGTCCATCGCTTCGCAAGCGCATCGCGGCACGCACCTCGTGGAAACGGTACGCACGGCACTCGCTGGGATTGAAAGCACCTCGTGGGTGGGGCTGGCTGACCAATCCCCGTCGTGCTGCGTACAACCGCATCTATAGCCGCACGACACGCCCGACGTGTTTGGTCGTCGTGATCGTCGTTCTTGGCATGATCGCCATTGCCGTGGGTATCCTTGTGGCAGCAGTGCGGTAGTCTGCCCACGATCATGGTTAGCTCAATGCTGGGATGGAACGGCGTTCCTTCGGCCGTCTCCGAGTGCACGGCAGTTTGAGTGGTGCTGGATGCAACGAGATCGGTACAGGGAGTAAGCTCAGAACAGGTGCTCGCGACCTTCCCTCCTGCCGCTGGTGATTAGTGCTGCGACTTATCCCACCAAGCGATGATATGAGCAGGTTTGCCAATCAGGCGATTGGCACACCAATCAATTGCACGCCACAAACAGTGGGGCAACCAACCGAGTACAATGTGTGTGCGCAGCAGTAACAGCGCTTTATTGCCAACGGTCACAAATCCGAAGTGCGCTTGGCGCAGATACATCGAGAGCCGGTACTCGTCGAAGCTGTTCAAGTGCGCATGGATCGGCGTCGGCTGGTTACAGTGAATGCAGAGCACATATCGAATGCGCTCCCGGTAGGGCGTCGAAATGATCACACGACCACCCGGCTTGACCACGCGCCACATCTGTTCGAGTGCTCGCTCCGGTTCCGGTAGATGCTCGATGACCTCGGAAGCGACTACGCAATCGAACGTTTCATCGGCAAAGGGAAGATGTTCAGCGCTGCCAACGACTGCCACATGACGCGGATCGGGCACCTGCTCGAGTGCTCGGCGCGGATTGACCCGCCCGACATCGAGCGAGCAGACATGCACGCCGCGCTCAACGAGCATCTGTGCAAGCCATCCATTCCCACAGCCTACATCGAGCACAAGATTGGCATTTCGAGGAATCTTACGCACAATGACCTCGCGCAGACGCCGTTCGTCGTGGGCAGTTGCTGGATCACGCTCTTCCCAATAATCGAAGTGCTCAGCATCGCGTTGGTAGTGTTCAGCAAAGTGATACTCGACCGCGTTCATGCTACTCGGTAGCAAAACGGGAATTTCTCCCCTATCGAGTTCGACGTGCTGTTTTCCTGCAGCAGAAATCAAGCTGCCATTGGTCCACTCAAGTGGCTCTCCGGTATCGGGGACGATCAATCGGTCACGGAGAGGATGCAGGCTCCATCGCATCAGTAGCCCACTCGAAGTTGTACCCACCACCACCATCGTTCCATTGGTGCATTTCCACCAGTGCGGAGCATATACTCTGCGCGCAGGTCGAGGAACACATTCACCGCAGGTTCGAGCGATACCCATGCTTGGTACAGTCGCGTGTGGCTGACATTGCCGCGCAGGAAACGATTCCCCACTGCAAATGGTGCCGGGAGCACATCCCCATCCCCACGAGCAGCATCGCCGCCCACATTGCCGACGGGGACGGGAATAGTCGAGCCAGGAAGGAATGCTGTCACGATCTTCCCAGTGCTATCGAGCCAATTTTCACCCCAGCGTTGGTAGTCGGCACGGATGCTGAAACGTAGGCGTGGTGCCAACCACAGTGTCAGCGCTAACGTCCATCGGTCGCTGTTGGGTTGCTGGAGCGCACCGAGCACTTCCCCTTGGGAGGTCCACGCATTGACGATCGTCCGATGCGCATAGACAAATGGATTGATGCGCACGTACTCGCCAACAAAGAACGTATGCCAAGTCCCGATCGAGAGTGCATGCGCCATGCCGAGCTGCCATGCGTACTTGTTGTTGTTGCCACTGGCGCTGGTGTCCCCAAGCGACCCAAACGAAATATCATCGGCCAGCAATGTCCCATAGACCAGCAGCCGATTTATCGGACGCCAGGCAAGCTCTGCTGCAAGGAGGGAATTATCCCGTTCGTTTCGCTCGGCGCTCCGCATCCCCGACGAAACAAAGAATTCCAGCGGATTCAGGTACCCAAGATCGAGTCCGCGACCCGAATACACAATCGCATCGCTGATAGCAAGCGAGAGGTTATCGCTGGGATCGAACTGAATGCGATGGGCAGCAACAAATCTGGTGGGAACATCTCTGCCACTCGTATCACGACCGATAGCGGCACCGTGGAGGTATGTAAAGCGCACGCTCTTGTAGTGAGCATCTGCCAGCAGATGATCCAGCAGTGGCGAACCAACCGAGAACAGCAAACCACCGAGCGGTGAATACCCCCACCCAACGACATCGCGCCCCAAACGAATACGCCCAAGCTCACCCTGGTATTGGACCACAGCAAGAGAGCGATCGAAGAACGACCGTTGGTCAAGGAACAATCGTGGCGCACGTGCCATGTCGGGATCCGTCTGCGCGACACGCTCTGGCTCACCGCGAAAGAGTGCGCCATTGGCAAGATCGAGCAGCATACTCCATCCATCCCGGATGCAGCCAAGGGTGCGAATGCTGAGTCGTCCGGCAGCAATCGGTTCGCCGGTGTCGAGCCAGAAGTTACCACCGCGCCCGTACGCGGAAGCATCCACACGGACAGCAACATTACTATCCCGGACCATTGCAACCGACCAGCGCCCACGATACTGCGAGAACGCCTGCCCCATCACACCGGCCGTGTCCCTCAGCGGAGCATAGTACACGGCAAGGTAGCGCTGGAACGTATCGAGCGCTGTCGTCTGCTTGAGCAGGTCATCCAACCGCGGAGGGAGAACGCTTACAGACCCGACGGCGCGCTCACCGCGCAGCAAGCTCAACCAGAGCAAATCTCCGCTGGTTGGTTCGTTGCTCATGTCTGCATTCTGCGCTCGTAGCAGCATACCAATCCAGAAAAGGAGCACCCCGCAGTGCCACCGTTTACTCGGCATAGCGACGGAATGCAATGATCGCATTGTGCCCACCAAAGCCAAACGTATTGCTCAGCGCAACATCAATCGTGCGAGGTTGTGCGCCGTGCTCTGTCAGATTCAGCCGAGGATCAATGTCGGGATCACGGTTGGTAATGTTGATGGTTGGTGGAGCCATTTGGTGAACAATTGCCAGCACTGTTGCGATTGCTTCGATTGCACCTGCGGCACCGAGGAGATGGCCCGTCATGGATTTTGTGGCGCTCAGGTTCATGTGCTGGACGTGATCGCCGAAAAAGTCCACGATGGCGTTTGCTTCGGCAGGATCGCCAACCGGCGTGGATGTTGCATGCAGGTTGATGTGGTCCACCTGCTCGGGCAACAGTCCTGCTTCGCGAAGACATTCGCTGAGTGCGAGTTTGATGCCAAGTCCTTCGGGATGACCAGCGGTAATATGGTAGGCGTCAGCAGTGGCACCGGTGCCAACGATCTCAGCATAGATGCGAGCACCGCGCGCACGAGCATGTTCGAGTTCTTCGAGCAACAGTGCGCCCGCTCCTTCCCCGAGCACAAAGCCATCCCGATCGCGATCAAACGGACGTGAGGCTGTCTGGGGCGACTCGTTGCGTTCCGAAAGCGCTTTCATCGCACTAAATCCCCCAATGGCCGACGGCGCTACCGATGCTTCCGATCCACCCGTGAGAATGGCATCGGCTTTTCCCAACCGGATGTAGTGGAACGCCTCGATGATGCTGTGCGAGGATGAGGCACACGCCGATACAGCGCAGAAATTTGGTCCTCGGAATCCATACCGGATCGAAATCAGACCCGCAGCCATATCGCTGATCATTTTCGGGATGAACAGCGGACTAAAGCGCGGCGTCCCATCACCACGGTAGTACCCACCGATTTGCTCTTCAAGAGTGACCAATCCCCCAATGCCCGAGGACCAGATCACGCCGATCCGATCACGATTGACACGCTCCAGGTCGAGCTGTGCATCAGCAATACACTCCTGCGCAGCAGCCAAGGCGTACTGGCAGAATGGATCGGTACGCCCAACCTCGCGTTTATCCATTACCGAGAGCGGATCGAAGCCTTTGACCTCGCAGGCAAAACGTGTGCGGAACTTCGATGCATCAAAACGCGTGATGGGAGCAGCACCGCTCCGCCCACTGCGCAAGCCCTCCCAGTACTCAGCCACTGTATTGCCAATCGGGGTGAGTGCACCAAGCCCGGTAACAACGACACGACGCATCATTTTTCGTTCTGACGTAGATACAACATAGAGCGCAAGAATACAACAACGGGTGCAAAGCTACCGCGTCCGCGCCGTAAACAGCAGCAGCAGAGTGGTAGCAACCGATGCAACAATGACCACTGGTTCCACCAGATCATCCCACACCGATCGGGGTGGTGGAGGCACGGGGCTGGTCGTTAGCTCCGACCGTGGGAGTTCGACGGCAGCAAGATCGCTCCGCGCAATCGTGTCGTGATAGACGGCAACAGCACGATGAACGCCCCAAGCCCAGAGCAAGCGGAGTTCAACCCGAGCCTGGCGCTGGAGTGAGTCGCGCTCGGTTGCATGGAGTGCATAGCGAATCGTACAGTCGGCAATGGCAACCGTACACGGTGCTGCTGGAGTTATTTCTTTCCCCGCTGCTTTCCACTTTTCCACGATGAGCCACCGCGCAACAGCATCCAGTGGAACTATCGTGACCGAGTCGCACAGGAGGTGGTGCTGCAGCAGTTGAGATACTGCCTGGGTACTGAGTGAGTCCAGGAGCGAAAAGTTCGTCGGTACTTGACCTGGAGCCATGCACCCTCCGATCACAAGGATAGCAACCACCCGAACGACCGCCGGTCCCATTGCGTTCTACCGCTCCGTAACGCGTGCTGTTAGCGGTCCACGCAGTCCACTATAGCCGGTCAGCTCCGCATCAATAGTGCCGATGGGAATTTTCGTGCTCACCTTGACAGGGATTTTGCGATCGTCATCGCTGAGCCAGATGAGGATTCGTCCTTCACTTTTGAACAGCCCGCCTTCCTTGATCAGCGGCTCGATGACAATGCAGCGAAATGTACCAGCTTCGACCTGGATTGTTTGCCTACCCAGAATGCGGACGCCTAAGTCGTGTGTCTGCCGATCGAAGAAATTCTGCAATTGAATGAGCGACCCATTCTTGTACGACCGCAGATTGAGTGTCCGAACGTAGTAGAATGCCGAAACGATGTCGTGGACGTATGGCGGGGTGTCGAAGGTACCTTCGCTGGTAATAGCTTTTCCATTGCGTTGGTCGAAGCGCGCTTGGAAGTCGCGTCGGAAGTTGCCTTCGCGAATGTGTTGCTCAAACTCCCATGGAAAGATGCCCCCTATGTCGAGGACAGTTCGATAGCGGTCGCGGACGCGGTAGAGCCAATCGAGGGATTCCAGCGAGCGAACTTCGAACCAGATGTCGTAGCAGGGGCGTCCCTCACGGTAGATTGGCTCGGGTGCAATGTGGAAGTATGCCCGTCCGGCTGTGATGAATTTGTACCCCACGCGATATTCGAGCCGCTCCCCCAGGCCGAACGATTCATTGGGAACGTAGCGGAACTCATCCGGCTCAGCGGTGGCGATAGCGATGGCACTCAGCAGTGCGACTCCAAACAGTGCTCTCATTGCTACATCGGATAATGATGCCACATGCCAAGACGGAAGGCTCACGTGATGATTGAAGCAAGATACCACCACAGCGGTAGGGTTGCTGCACTGGCGAGCGTTGTCACAACGATGGCACTTGCCACTGCTTCACTATCGAGTGCGAATCGCTCAGCGACAACTAACACCAACATCATGGTGGGCATGCCGGCTTCGAGAACGGTTGCACAGGCAGTGCGATTATCCAAACCAAGTAGCAGTGCAGCCATCAACGCCACTGCCGGCACAACCAGCAACTTCAGGATCGCAACACCAACCAGCTCCCGCCAACGGCGAAGATACTCCCACCGCAACGACAGCCCAAGTACAAACATCATCAACGGTATGACCAGTGCCCCCGCAAAGGCGGACAGGTGATCGAGCAATGGTGGGAGCTGCTGCCCGACGATTACTTGCCAGAGCAGACCGGCACCTGCTGCCCACAGCGGCGGAAGCACCAGTAACCGACGCCCAACGTTCTGGATGGAAACTGTGTCGGCTGTGAGCAGCGCAATGACCCCAACACCGAGCGTCCACAGCAGGGGTGTTGACGCAGCAAAATCGTAGAGGACAGCGACAAACGTTCGATCAACGCCAACGACCGCCGAGAGTATCGGAATCCCGAGGTAGGTCACATTGCCAAATGCTGCTGCAAGAAGTAATGCTGCACGGCGAGGAGCGCTCCAGCCAGGACGGCGTAGAAAAAGCCACCCACCGACAAGAGCGACGCTAATACTCAGCGCTGCAATCAGAGGTATTTTCCACAGCACACTCCCCACCGGTGCATGGAGAACCATTGAACGGAAGGTCAGCGCTGGCAGGAAGGCTGTAAAAACCGCTCCCGCGATGATGCCCCGTACTTGCTCCGATGCCGGTAACCACCGAATCCACCGCCATGCAAGTCCCACACCAACAAATCCCAAGACTGCCAGACTCTCCATCGTAAAAACATTCACCGAAAGAGCACCAGCGAAATTCCTCCGGAACTCCTCACCATGTTACGTGAAGAGGTCCGGACTTTCTTCCTCGTCCTCATCGGTAAAGTAGTAGGATTCGCTGTCGTATTCTGGCCAGATATCCTCGATGCTTTCATAGACGACGTCGCTGTCCTCAAGCTCCATGAGATTGTCGAGGACTTGCTGTGGTGCACCAGTACGGTTTGCATAGTCGAGCAGCTCTTCTTTCGTCGCTGGCCAGGGCGCGTCCTCCAAGTACTTTGCCAGTTCAGGGGTCCAGAACATAGCACCTCCAATTGGCTGTGATACATGTGGTCCGCTCAGAAAGCGGGCGCGAAAATAGTGTGCTGCGGTGCCAAAACGAGAGGATGCCTTCCCTATTGTACCGCAAGTGTCGGGGCATGGACAGGCCATCGCAACGGGTGGTGAGCACTTGCCCAGGCTGCTTCCCTTTAGGCGGAATGGTCGGGTGCTCTAGACACGCGCCCTCGGGACACAAACGCATCGTAGAACACCAGCACGCTCCCTTCGTGGACCGTCAGTTCCACCAGATCCGATCGGGATTGGTTGCGTGCTCCCTCCCGCCTGCCCAATTCGAGCGTTTCGCCATTGAGCTCCCAAACCAAACCGCGCGTGCTGAGCACAACGCGTGGCTGGGGAATGAGCGAAATCACCTCCCCTGGCCGGCTGGGTAGCGATAGACTCGCCGAAACCGAACGCCCTAACCGACCGGCATCGTAAATCTCCAGCGCCAACCGCTGACTGTACCGCAGAAAGATGCTCCAGTTATTGAGCGTATGTTCAAGTTCACCGCCATGCATGCCCACGATAAGAAACTCGGTTACTCCGTGCGCGACACCAACACGGAGCGCTTTTTCGAAGTCCGTAAAGTTTTGGTCTGGTTCGTGGATCACACGGCTCTGGGGAAACGCTTGCTCTGGATGAGGAATGCGCTGAAAGGAATCCAAATCCCCAACGATAAACTCAGGATGGATACCGCGCTCGAGCAACTGCCAGGCAGAGCCATCGGCAGCAATAGCCATGTCGTACCGGAGACGGCACAGCTCGCTCGGCGGTGGAATGGTACCGCTCAAACTCAACAAGGCACGCATCGGGACAGATTCAATCATTCGACAAATGCAAAAGACGACCGGAGTCCTCGGGCGGTGCATCCAGCCACGCCACTATGCTTGCGCAGTGCCGTCGGCAAGGATTTTCTCAACTGGTTCGAGGAGCATGCGCTCGCCCGTGAACACACCCACCAGCGGCTGACTCATCCAATCCCCAAGGTTCACGTATGTTCCCTGCCGGCTACCCTCGCTGACGTGGACCAGGGCGGAGCGGTGACGATGCCCCAGAACAACAACGTCGAAACCATCAGTGCAAATTTTTGCGCGAGCAAAATCAAACAGGCTGTCCTGCATGCCGTCATCCCGTGCTGAGGTGTAGTGCCGGCTGGTGTGGGACGATAGGGACGCAAGGGCAATGCCAATGTCCGGATGAATCCACCGATAGAGCGTGTTTGTCAGACGATTGCGAAGAACTCCGCGCAAGAGCAAGTATCCCCAGTCGCCGGCCACTTTGCCATCGCCATGGGCAATGTAGAAGCGCTTACCGGCAATGTTGCGCTCAAGGTCGTTCCAGTGAATGTGAATTCCCAACTCACGCTCGAAAAAATCGCGGTGGCCGAAATCGTGGTTGCCGACAAGATACTCGACGACCACTCCCTGCCGAACAAGCTGGTCGAGTGCAGCAAGTGTGCGGAAAAATTCTCGTGGGATAACGGTACGGTATTCGAACCAGTAATCGAACAGATCCCCGACGATGAACAGTTGCTCGGCAGTCGGTGCGATTGCCTCGAGTAGTTCGATGAGTAATTGTTCTCGTTGCCGCGATTCTGAGCGCTGGCCATATCCCAGATGCACATCAGAGAGGAAGTACACCATCGGCTACGCTTTCGGAACGTGTACCTGGACGTCGAGCGTTACCGCATCCCCAAGCCAGGCATGAACGCGGTCACCGTCCTCAAGTGGTCCAACGCCCTGCGGTGTTCCGGTCAAGACGACATCGCCCGGTTGCAGAACAAACCACTTCGACAAATACGCAACCAATTCCTCAACCGACCAGAGCATCTGTGCAGGCTTGCCGCGTTGGCGTTCGATGCCGTTGACTGCAAGCCCGAACTCGATACGGTCAAGCCGATCTATCTGGCTGGCAGGAACAACACGAGAAATGGGTGCACTGGTAGCAAACCCCTTTGCCACTGCCCATGGCAATCCCTCTGCTTTTGCCCGCTGCTGAACATCGCGAAGCGTCACATCAATGCCGACAGCATACCCCATGATTGCTCCAGCAGCAGCCTCTGGCGTGGCATGGCTGAGTGCAGTCCCGATGACAGCAACCACCTCGACCTCGTGGTGGAGCAGATGTCCTGCCGCTGGTGCGACCACCGTTCCACCGTCGGGAACGTAGGCACTCGGTGGTTTGATGAACACAATCGGTTCGACGGGTCGAGGAGCATTCATTTCGCGCGCATGATCTGCATAGTTCCTCCCGATGCAGTAGATCACGCCGAGCCCGATAGCATCGCCACTGGTGGTGGTCAGCAATGGTGGGTGCAGTGTTACGGACCAGTGTTCAGCGTTCATGTACCTTAGAGCGGTTTGAATTGCTCGAAGGCTTGATGGCAATCATTGCAGAGGTAGATTGCCCGACATAGCGCTGGCCCAAATGGCGAGCGCAAGGTTGTATTGGTGCTTCCGCAGTGCGGGCAGGATGCATTGAGGAGAATCGCAGGCTCGAACTCTCCCTCAAACCGCGGTGGTGGCGCAAATCCAAGTGATCGAAGCACCGCTCGCCCCTGCTCGGTCAGCCGATTCGTCGTCCACGGTGTAGTATAGTCCACTCGCACCTCCACCTCCTTGACAGGAAATTCCGAGAGCCGTTCTGTGATTGTTTGCTTGATCATCTCGAGCGCTGGACACCCAACAAACGTGGGCGTAATGGTAACGGTGATGCGTTCGGCTGAGACGTCGAGCTTTGTTACAATCCCCATATCCACGATCGACAGAGCTGGGATTTCGGGATCGTGCACATCGGCTAAGGCTTGCCACACATCGGCATCGGTCAGGTGCGCTGTCTGTTCCATGCTACCACTCTGCATCGGGATCAATCCGAAAGACGACGGTCATTTCTTCAATGAGCGGTTGCAGGTGTTCGGTATGGTAGCCGCGCCGCCCACCGTAGGCTGGCTCGATTGTTTCAATTGCTGGAAGGCGGTATCCAGCAGACTCGAGAAGCGGGACAACATCCTCGAGCCACCGCTGCTTGAGTTCCTCCTCACCCGGGAAGATGCCTGCCGAGCGAAGTTCCTGTTCGTACGGACTTGGCTCGAAGATGCCGAGCGCATAGGGCAGAAGCATATCGAGCGCTGCTTGCATGCGCATGCGGCTTTCGTCGGTTCCTTCGTTGCCCAACAGACGAAGCCAGGTGCTCGCATGGAAGACGTGATACTTGATTTCTCCACGCACTTTTCGCGCCAGTTCTGCCAGCGGCTGATAGGTTGATTGCTCCAGGAGCGCGTAGCGGTTTTGTTCGGCGTAGTCAAAGAGCGCATGGCGCATCAATGCCACCGCATAATCCTGCGTTGGAAGCTCGACCAGATGGCAGCATCGGAACTGTTGCTCATCGCGTGTGAACGCAAGCGTATCCGGATCGGGATTGCCAAGGTCGGTTAGCAGGTGGTAGAGCGCCAGCGCGTGGCCAAGCTTGTCTTGAGCAATCGAGGAAAACGCAATATCCTCCTCCAGAATGGGCGCTAAGCCGGTCCATTCACTATTGCGGTGACCGTAGATGAGCGCATCATCAGCCATGCGAAAGAGCAGATCCTCCAAAGCGGCGCGGTGATCGGCAGTCATTGTGATTGCTGGGATTGTTGCTGTTCGGTACGCTGTTTCCACGCCAGAATCTTTTGCATCACCTTATAGCCGCTGGCGTCGCGGTAGTCTTTGTCCGGGGTTGTTGCAAACAGGTCTGCATCCTCCGGCGCAAAGGTGATGATCTCGCTGGTTTTGACGACCCACAGATTGACGCATTGTGAACGGCGGGCGTACTGCTCTTTGGCAAACACCATTGCCAACTCCGCATTCGGGGCATGGATGCTCCCAACGTGAATATGGCGGGCACCGCTTTTGGCTTGGTGGAAGACCTCAAACGTCTGCAAATGGGAGCCTTCGGGGACACCCTCGAAGGGCTGTTGCTCTGCTGGAATTTCCAATCGGGTTACTCGCGGGTCCAGCGATTGCAAGGTAACAGTTCTGCTCATGATAGCAAGGGCGGTAGTTCAACATCGTCAAGGTCGAGTGTTTCCATGACAGTGCGTTCGATCTCGATGATGCCGCCGTACTTTGCCTTGTGTGCTGCTTGGAGGACAGGAGCAAAATCCATGCGGTATTGCTCGTAGTGCGCCAGCGTGGGGGCGTAGTACTGAATGCAATACTGTACGCCCGACGGATGCTCCGGTTTGAGAACACGGGCTATATGGACGCGCTCGAACAATTCGGTGTTCATCACATCGCGAATATGCTCGCGCATCATCCACTGTCGCCATTCATCCTCCACCGAGGGCGGCATCGTGCAGAGCACTTGGTAGATGATCATAGCACCATGGATCGGTTGTCACTGCAAAAATAGGAGATTTTTGTGTCATTTCTGGACGTACTGCATGCGAGCAGGGATTGTACTCGGTTGCAGGATACGTTAGCGCATGTCCACAACCTCAGCACCGACGGGCACTGTGAACTCAAACTGCTCGGCAGAGACTGCTGGATTGAAGCGCAACGAGCGAACCTGCCACTGCTCACTTCCACCGGTAGCTTCGATGGTGAGCGCGCGCAGCCTTCCGCTCCGAAAGTCGAGCACAAGGCGCCGCACTCCATAGACTGGTTCGCCCGTTGGCACCAGTATCACGCGTCCGCTGGACTGCTGCTCGACGCGATACCGCTCCAGAAGTTGGAACACGACACGGTCGAAGGTTGCATTCCCGCTGGATGGTACTGGGGCAATCGTGACGGTGTTCTGCCCGGGAACGTAATTCCACACGATAGCGCCGTTGCTGACGACGGTTCGCTGCTTGCTTTCCAGACGGAGCTTTCCTCCGCGCGTTGCTACGATGCGGATATCCTCGCCGGAGCTACTCCGGAGCTGGCATTGGAGCGCCGTTGCTGTGCGCACCTGTGTCACCAATTGCTCAAATGGTGAGGCAGCCTGTAAGCACAGCGTTGCTATAAGACTAAGCGCCAATACTTGCATGGGTCGTATTCTGTTGTCCAACAGGCTGCAATTTACATGCACGTGCCAAAGCGTGGCGTATTTTTGCCGCACTTTTTTCGAGAGGACAGTCAATGCGCCATACACGATTCCACCGGCTCCACCAACAACTGGGTGCAAAGCTGGTTCCTTTCGCCGGCTTCGAAATGCCGATTCACTACCCCAAGGGCATTTTGCACGAACACCAGGTCGTTCGAACAGCAGTCGGTGTCTTCGACGTATCCCACATGGGAGAATTCGAGATCAGCGGTCCGGATGCGCTCGCACTCGTTCAACGCCTGACCGTCAACGACGCCGCAAAGCTCAGCCCTGGCAAGGCGCAGTACTCCGCCATGTGCACACCCACCGGCGGAATCATTGATGACCTTCTTGTGTACCGACTGGAAGAATCGCGCTTCATGCTTGTGGTCAACGGCGCATGCGAGCAAAAAGATTGGCCGTGGATATCCTCCCATGCTGAAGCATTCGACGTGCACGTTCGTAACGTAAGCGACGAAATCAATCTGCTTGCCGTCCAGGGTCCACGCACTATCGAGGCACTCCAACCCCTGACGCCCATCGAGCTTGCATCGGTGCCCTACTACAACTTCGTCCAGGGTACCCTTGCCGATGTTCCGATGATTATTTCCCGCACCGGCTACACTGGCGAACTTGGCTTTGAGCTGTACTTCCGTGGTGACGAAGCCACCGCTCATGCGGTCTGGCATGCAATTATGGATGCTGGAGCTGCATGGGGGATCGAACCGGTTGGTCTTGGTGCCCGCGACACGCTCCGGCTCGAGAAAGGCTACTGCCTCTACGGCAACGACATTGACGAAACCACCACACCCTTGGAAGCCGGCTTGGGCTGGATTACCAAGCTTCAGAAAGGCGACTTCATCGGTCGCGAAGCACTGCTGGCGCAGAAAGAACGCGGCATCGAACGGAAGTTAGTCGGCTTCGTTGTCGAATCCGAGCGCTTCATTCCTCGCCATGGCTATACGATTACCAGCGATGGCACACCCGTCGGTCGGGTAACCAGCGGGTCCATCTCGCCATCACTGGGGGTGCCCATCGGCATGGGATACGTTCCCGTCTGGCTGAGCCAGCCGGGAAGTAGCTTCGACATTATCGCTGGCACGCGGAGCAGCCGAGCACACGTCTTGGCAATGCCATTTTATCCCCCGCAGCAGTGAGGGCGATTATCGCAATACCCGCGCGATACCACTCCGAGCGCTTTCCGGGCAAAGTGCTCTGCGACTTAGAAGGACAGTCAATGCTGGAACGAGTCTGGCGTGCTGCAACCGCTGCCAATGGCTTCGACGCCGTCGTCATCTTGACCGACGACGAACGCATTGCCACGGCATGCATGCAATGGGGCGCTGACTGCCGCATGACGCCGGCCTCTCTTCCCAGTGGAACTGACCGTGTCGCTTATGCGGTGTCACGGTGGTTTCGGGATGTGGAGATCGTGCTCAACCTTCAAGCTGATGAGCCGTTGGTGCCGTCCCAACTGCTGGAATCCCTGCTCGATGCATTGACCAATCACCCCTTCGCCGACGTTGCGACGCCGATTGCATCCGTTGCCTCCATCGAGGAAGTTCGCAGTCCAACTGTCTGCAAGGTCCTCTGTCGGCACGATGGAACAGCGCTCCTTTTTTCCCGCGCCCCAATTCCATTCGATCGTCGCCATGGCATTGGAGCACTGGAACACTACCGCAAGCACATTGGCATCTACGCCTATCGCCGAGGCGCGCTGGAGCAATTTGCCGAACTTCCACCTGATCCAATCGAAGTGTTGGAATCACTCGAGCAGCTTCGCCTGCTGCGGGCTGGTGCAACCTTTCTGTGCGTCCCGACGGATGCAGAACTTATCGCTGTGGATACCCCTGCCGACGCTGATCGTGTCCGAGCGTACTTGCGGCGTCAGGCAATGTTGTGATACACGTGTTGGACGTCGTCGTCTTGTTCGATGTGTTCGAGCAAGCGCGCGACATCGTCCATTTGCTCATCGGTAAGAGAAACCGTCGAAAGCGGAATCCACTGCAGTTGGGCAAGCGCAAGCGGGACACCTCGATCTTCCAGCGCACGTTGCATCCGGCCGAACTCCTCGAAGGCGGTGTACGCAACGACAACGCTATCGTCGGGATCGAATTCGATATCCTCAGCGCCGGCATCAATCAGTAACAGTTCCAGGTCATCGAGGGCGGTATCACCGACGGGCACTTTGAACACGCCACGACGCTGGAAGAGGAATTCCACAGCACCGCTCTGCGCCAATGACCCGCCGTACTTATTGAAGTAGCTTCGCAGATTTGCGACGGTGCGCGTGGGATTATCCGTTGCGGTTTCGATCATGAGCGCCACCCCATGCGGAGCATATCCTTCGTAGAGCACTTCCTGGAGAGCATCGGCTTGGCGACCGAGCGCACGTTGGATCGCCGCCTCGACTCGATCCTTGGGCATATTATTGGCGCGTGCTTCCTGGAGAGCAGCACGCAGCCGTGGATTGCCTGCTGGATCGGCACCGCCTGCTTTGACAGCAATGGTGATTTCACGCCCAATTCGCGTGAAGGTTTTTGCCATGCGGTCGTAGCGGGCAAACATTTTCGCCTTGCGTTTCTCGAAGATTCTGCCCATATGCTCAATGGTGGTGGCTGGTAATCAGGCTGCAAACTTACGGCACTTTTGCAATGTCCATGGATCAGAGCATCCGCCGGAAGGCACTGCTCGGCCTACGCTCCATCGCGTGTACGCATCAGCGTGAAAGTTCTTCTGCTCGCTCGATTGCCATTGCGCGGAGGATGTCGTCCTCGAGATGGAAACGCACACCATCGGAGGTTGCCAACAGCAGCAGGAGGTTGGTCAGATTCCGGGAGAACATCATCGAAGCATGGTGCGGTAGCTGGGCTGGAAGCAGCAAGGGAGCAAGGATCGTGACACCATTGGAGAGAACAACTTCCTTGCCAGGCTGGGTTTGTTCGGTATTGCCCCCGCTCTCAGCGGCAAGGTCCACGATGATTGCGCCTGGTTTCATCGCTTCGAGCATGGCAGTGCTGACCAGCAGCGGTGCGCGCTTCCCCGGAACGGCAGCAGTCGTGATCACGACGTCAGCGCGTGCAACGTAGGGAGACAGTCCATCCCGTTGGCGCTGGAGCTGCTCATCGGCAAGCTGGCGGGCATATCCAGCAGCCGTTTCGGTCTCCACGGTGCCAATCTCAATACGGATTGGTCGCCCGCCCAAACTTGCGATTTGTTCCTGTGCTGCGGGGCGAACGTCATAGGCAGACACCTGCGCACCCAATCGTCGTGCCGTTGCTATTGCTTGCAAACCCGCAACGCCGGCACCAATCACCAAACACTCTGCTGGCGGGATCGTTCCTGCTGCAGAAACCAGCATGGGGAAAAATCGTGGCAGACGCTCTGCTGCAACAATAGCAGCACGGTAGCCAGCAACGGTTGCCATCGAACTGAGCACATCCATCGCCTGTGCGCGACTGGTACGGGGAATTCGCTCCAGCGCAAGAATGCGGACGCCGCGCCCCACTACGTTTTCGACGACGTCGGCATGCTTCCACTGCTGCACGAGCGTGATCAGAACTTGTCCCTGGCGTAGCTGTTCGGCCAACGGAACCGGGAAAGTCAGCGTGCACAGGATCTCAGCTTCAGAAAGAACTGACACAGCATCAGGCACAATCAGGGCACCTGCTTGCTGGTAGAGAGCATCATCGAGGGATGCCAATTCCCCCGCCCCACGTTCGATGACGATCCGGAAACCGCGCTCTGCCAAGCGACGGACCGATTCTGGAACGAGCGCAACGCGCCGCTCCAACGAGTTCCACCGATATTCAGCCAAAATGCCAATGGTCATAAGCTCAAATCCGGCGAGAGTTCATTCCGTTCGGGGAGAACGATGACAACGTGCGCATCCCCTTCCCATAGCTCATATGTTTGTCCGATGGGCGTGGCAATCGTGCTGAGCCCAAATGAACTAAGCAGCTCTTCGGCTTCGTATTCACCGCCACCAACGGTACTCATGCAGACGATCAATCCCCCGCTGGTTTGTGGATCGCAGAGCACCGCCAGGTACGGCTTGTACACCTCCCAGAGTTGCTCCAGCGAGAGTTGATGTTCGGATTGCCCCGTGGATTTGCGCCGGTGGTGCCGAATTTCGACCTGGTGCCCATAGCTAAGCCAGTTCCGCCGCGCACCACCAGGAATGGCATTCATGCCGACATAGGCATCCACCCAGGGCAACAGGGGAAGGCTGGACCAGTCGAGCTCTATTTGGACATGACTTGCCCGCGCTACCTCGAGTGCATGCCCGAGCAGTCCGAACCCTGTCACATCGGTCATTGCCGTCACCCCAGGCATCCGTGCAAGTACCGGTCCAATGCTATTGAGCCGAGTCATCCACCGAATTGCTTCTGCCAGATCCGTCGGGCGTGCAATACCACGCTTGTGCGCAGTGGTGATAATCCCGACCCCCAACGGCTTGGTCAGAAAGATGCTATTGTACGGCGTTGCGGCAGCATTTTGCTTGAGGTACGCTAACTCGACGGTACCAGTAACCGCTAAGCCATAGATTGGCTCGGGAGTATCAATGCTATGCCCCCCAGCCAGCGGGATACCTGCTTCCTGGCAGATGTCTCGACTGCCCCGGATCACCTCTGCTGCCAGCTCTGCTCCGAGCTTGTCAATTGGCCATCCCAAAATGCCCAGCGCCATCATCGGCTCTCCACCCATGGCATAAACGTCGCTAATCGCATTGGCTGAGGCAATCCGGCCGAACTCGTAGGGATCATCCACGATCGGCATGAAAAAATCGGTTGTGCTTACAACAGCCGTACCGTTGCCGAGATCGTAAACTGCTGCGTCGTCGCGCGTCTCGTTGCCGACAATCAAGCGTGGATATGAGCGCCGCCCCACGGTCTGACCGCGCAGAATATCCTCGAGCACGCGCGGGCTCAACTTACACCCACAGCCGGCACCGTGGCTGTATTCGGTCAAGCGAATCGGGGAGCGCTCAGTGTTCATTCCTTTAGGGACAAATGGCAGTGGATTCTTTTGCTACCGCAAATTACGGACAAGTAAAGCCTGCACCGCTTGTGCAGAGCATCATCGGTGCGGCAGCGCGTTGCGCACACCACCAGTAATCGCGATGACGGGAAATGAGGTCCTCCTCGATGCCCCTACTGTTTGGGGCGGAACTCATCATCGCTGATTGGCACGTTGATCTCGTAGGTATTTGTGCTCGCGATGCTGAACATTGGCGATTCGAGTCGTTCCTTCTGTGGCAGCATAATGCCATTGTGCGGTGCATAGTCCTCGTAGAATTCGCTCAGGGTGACACCGCCGTCCTCGGGTCCTTGTTGGTAATCGGTGCGGCGCAAGAGGAAGGTGCCTTCGTCGAAGTAGAACCGCGATTCTTTCCCGTCCTTGATGGCACGGAGGATAATCATGCCATTTCGCTTCCCGACGATTGAGCACTGGTATCCCAGCGACGGCAGTTTCGTGACAAAGAACAGCACTGCCCGATCTTTTGCATTGCGCGCCAGTTCCTCGGGCATCGGCTTTGCTCCTTCTGGACCGTGCTTGATCCAGGCTTCTGCGCCGTCAATCCATTCCTCCTGCTGGATCACCGGCAGCGACAGGCGTTGGTAGAGTTTGTTGGGAGCTTTCTGCTTGACCGTCAACGTTCCATTGAACTGCTGTCCGCCGGCGCTCAGGGTAACCGTCGAGTTTTTGACGATGCTCTGGACCGCAGCCAATGCTGCATCTCCACCCATTGCTTTGGTGTACCGACGGAGCAATTCCTCCACGCTCATGGAAACCGATTCTGGCTCGGCAGAACCGACCTGCTTGAGATCAAGGTCATAGCGATAGACATCTCCATAGCGCTCGAGTTCTTTGGCAATGCCAGGTTTGCCAACAACGACCAGCCACCAATTGCGCGGTTGGAGATACCGTTCGGCAGCAGCAAGTGCATCGTAGGGCGAGTAGGCAACCAACCGTTTTGGATAGGCTTTGAAGTACTCGGGCGGCAACTCCAGATAATTAGCATTCTGCAGAAGTGAAGCAACAAACCATGGTTGCTCGAAGTTCATCTGGTAGTTGCCCAGCAGATTTTGCTTGATGACAGCGAATTCTTCTTCTGTTGCAGGCTCGTTGGCGACCTTTTCCACTTCGCGCCGCAACACCAAGATTGCTGAATCAGTCACTGCCGTCCGTACATCAGCACCAGCAACGAACCGGTTGAAGTACTTGCCCTGGGTCACGAATGCATACGGGGTGTACGTGAACGAGTAGGTCTCGCGGAGTGTTTTGAAGAGTCTGCCGCTGAAACCATTGCCCAACAATTCAACGGCAAGGTCGAGCTTCTCGTAGTCGGGGTCTTTGCGTCCTGGAGCCAGTCCGCACAGTACGATTGTTGACTGCACCGAACCGGGACGCTCGACCACATACACACCACGCGGTAGTGGCTTCGGCTGTGGCAGTGGCTTGATGTCAACCGGTGATGGTTCCCATCGGCGGAAGGCAGCCTCGATCTGCGAGACAATCTCTTTGAGCGTCACATCACCAATGATTGCCAGCGAAGCACCGTTGTTCGGACGGACGTAGGTGTTGTAGAACGTCCGGATGTCGTCGGGAGTGATTGAACGAACACTTTCTTCGGTGCGGCGTTGTGCACTGGGATGGTCAGGGCCATAGAGCACGATCCGCGATAACGCCATTGCCAATTGGGTTGGGCGGGACTTTTCCTGCTTGATTGAAGCGATCACTTGCGGCAGAAACTTGTCGAGTTCTTCTTTCGGGAACGCTGGATTGATCACGACGTCACTGAAAATAGCCAGCAGCAACGGCATGTGTTTTTTGAGTCCGCTGGCAGTGATGGTGAGAAGCTCGCCGCCACTGGATGCCGATAGTTCCGCCCCAATACTATCGAGGGCAGTGGCAATGTCGAGCGCCGTTCGTCGGCGCGTTCCTTTGGTCAGGAGATCGGCCATCAACGACGACAGTCCCGGCTTGGCACCGTCGAAGGTCTCGCCAGCGCGGACCTGGAGACGAAAGGCAATCGTCGGCTGACGATGATCTTCGATGACGTAAATCTTGAGTCCGTTTTTGAGTGTTGCTTCCTCGTACCGGGGGAATTCGTATTCACGCAAGGGTTCGATCGTGGGACGCCGACGCGGATCGAACGCCTGTGGTTGCTCCAGCGCAGGCGTGGACAGCACCTGTTCGGGTACCGGGATCAGCGGTGCTTTGTCGCTTTTTTTCGATTGTCCTTGTTTGGGTTGTGCCTGGCTAACTGTTACAGCAAGCACGACCAGAATAATTGTCCGTATGCGATTCATGTTAGTTGCCCTCCTTCGCTTGTGATGGAATGAACGTCAGCACGACCCGGTTGGGAGTTCCGAAATACTTCTTCGCCACGCGTTGCAGGTCCTCGCGGCGGACGCTGTAGAAGCGTTGCATCTCGGTATTGACCAGCTCTGTATTCTCGAAAAACGCATAGGCACGCGCCAGCGCTAATGCTGTTGGATAGGTTCCTTTCTTGTCGGCGATGAAGCGCGATTCAGCGATGTTACGTGCTTTGGCAAATTCCGCTTCCGTGACGCCGTGGGCAATGACGCTATCAATGACAGCGTACATCATGTGCTCGACGGTGTCTATGCTTCTGCCTGGTGCGGCAACTCCCACCATGATTGCAGCACCGACTTTTTCCAGTTCGTAGGGAAACACCGAGCTTTGAACGGCAACTTGGGCACGGTCCACTAAGGCGCGATACATCCGCGAGCTTTCACCGTTGGCTAAAATGTCCATGAGCATTTGGAGCGCGTAGCTATCGGTGTGACCTTCCGGAACGGTACGATAGCCGATGAAGACCGCCGGCAGTTGGGCTTTGGGGTCGAAGATTGTATCGCGAATTTCCCCACGCAGGGGTGGAATCTGGAGTGAATCTCGTCGCGGTGGCGGTCCCGGTGGCTGAAAGCCAAAGTACATGTCAACCAGTTTGCGGGCTTCGGTCTCGCTAAAGTCACCACTGATGACGAGCACGGCATTATTGGGAACATAGTACGTGTCGTAGAACTGCCGGAACTCGGTAATCGCAGCACTATCAATGTGCTGTGATGCTCCGATTGGCGTCCAGCTATAGGGCGACTGGGCAAACAGCCGCTCGAACATGCGGATATTCCAAACACCGTAGGGCGAATTCTCGTAGCGCATCTTCCGTTCCTCTTTGACGACCCCGCGCTGGGTCTCGACGCCGATGGTGTCGATCTTGAGTCCCCGCATTCGCTGCGACTCAATCCAGAGCGCCAGTGGCAGGGCGTTCGAGGGAACGCGCATGTGATAGACCGTTTGGTCGAACGACGTAAAAGCGTTGAGCTCTCCCCCCGCTTGCTGAATAAGTTTAGAAATTTCGCCCCGCTGGAGGCTATCGGTACCTTCGAACATCAGGTGCTCGAAAAAGTGGGCAAATCCCGTTCGCCCCGGAGCTTCGTAGCGCGAGCCAACGCGGTACCACAGAACTGTGGTCACAACGGGTGCGGTCCGATCTTGTCGGAAGATCACGTGCAGCCCATTGGGGAGCGTGTACTCTGTAAACGACAGTGGCTTGTACATCTGCGCGTGGAGTGCTACCAGCGACGCCAGCAGCAAGGCGACTGCAATACGCAATCGTGGCATAGTCAATGCTCGGTCAATGAGTGGAACTTCCATTGCCTTGGAAAGGCTAAACTGCACTGCAAGGTAGGTTGCAAACTTAGCGAAACCGCTGCTCCCACCATAGAAGGAAGCAATTCGGCATTTGTAAGTTTGCAACTGTTGCTTTGTTCCACCATTGCATCTGCGGGGAAGCAGCATGACACCACACCTTGAGCACCCGATGACCATCGCCCAACCGGAACGTGCCACCCTCCAGGAGCTCGTTCGCGGTCCCGTATCGCAGTTCATGGAAGAACATTTTCTCCACTTCAATGCTGCTACGGTCGTCGAAGCCGCGCGCGCCTACGAGGACCTGATCGAGCGTGGTGGCAAAATGCTCGTCGCACTGGCAGGAGCAATGAGCACCGCCGAACTGGGTAAATCCCTTGCTGAAATGATCCGTCAAGACAAGGTGCACATCATCTCTTGTACGGGCGCCAATTTGGAAGAAGATGTCATGAACCTTGTGGCACACTCGCACTACAAGCGCATTCCCAATTGGCGGGACTTGACACCGGAGCAAGAACGCCAACTCCTCGACGAACACTACAATCGCGTCACCGATACCTGCATCCCGGAAGAGGAAGCCTTCCGCCGCCTGCAACATCATCTCGAGCGCGTCTGGACACGTGCTCAGCATGAGGGCAAACGCTACTTCCCACACGAATACCTCTACCAGCTCATCGAAAGCGGCGAGCTGGAGCAGTACTACGAAATTGACCCACGCAACTCGTGGATCATCGCTGCTGCCGAAAAGCATCTGCCCATCGTCGTTCCAGGGTGGGAAGATTCAACCACGGGAAATATCTTCGCTTCGTACGTGCTTCGAGGAACGCTGCGTCCAGATATTGTCAAATCAGGGATTGAGTACATGACTTGGCTTGCCGAGTGGTATTCGGCAAACTGTCAACCACCGGGCATCGGCTTTTTCCAAATCGGGGGTGGGATCGCTGGTGACTTCCCCATCTGCGTCGTCCCGATGCTCCATCAAGACTTGGGACGTCAGGACGTGCTGCTGTGGAGCTACTTCTGCCAGATCAGCGACTCGACAACCAGCTACGGTTCGTATTCTGGCGCAGTCCCCAATGAAAAAATCACGTGGGGTAAGTTGGGTGTCGAGACCCCGAAGTTCATCATCGAAAGCGACGCAACCATCGTTGCCCCACTCATCTTCGCATGGGTGCTCGGTTGGTAAACCGTGCAGCACTGATTCTGTTCTGCCTGTGCAGCATTGGCAGGGGACAGCCAGCAAAAATGCTGCTTGGAAGTGTTGCCATTACATCCCGCTGTACAGATGCTATCACATCTGCCAAAGCTGAAGCCGCTCTCGCACTCGCGCTTGAAAACAGTGGTCAGTACCATTTGGTCACCTACCGGGATCTTCACCAGCGGGGTCATGACACCGGTTCGATTCATGCGTCCCTTCCCAGTCGTCGCATTCAGGTACGCATAGACTGTTTCCACAATCTGCTGCGTGCCGATATCGAGCTTGTTTTGCCAGACACAATGCGTCGTGGCAGTGGCTATAGTCTTATTCGGCATCGGTGGGAGCAGAGCGATCAACTGCTTGCCGATCCTGCCCTGCTGGAAGCGATCGAGCGTGCATTCTGCGTTGCCAGTGGTGATTGGTTCCTCTATGCCCGCCGGGATAGTGCTGGGGTACGTCCCGCATCGTTGCTTGCGGTGACAAATCTGGAGATTCGGGATAATCCATCCTTGCCTCAGTGGGAACTGTTCACCGACGCAATCACGACAAGCTATAGCGGCATTCTCGCGGCCATCACTGGCGGGCAACGCGCACCGGGATATGTTGTGCTTGACGTTGACACCCGCGACAGCATCTACGCCCACTTTCGGCTCTATGAGCCGGAACCAGGCATGCCGCCATCACGACAAGAAATTGCAGCGCTTGCATACTTCGGCGTGGAGGCTCTCATGAGTGGATGGCTGGAACGTACTGCTGCTGGGGCTCGATTAGAACTGCGCTTGCTCGATACACACCCCGATGGTTCTGTTTCCCTCCGTGCGCGCGTGGAGCGTCAACTCAACGACGACAGCCGAGTCGCCTTCCTCGAAGCAATTGCGGCTGCTGCAAAGGAATTGCTCAGCACGCACTCACCGTCCCCCCGTTGAGCGTTCGACGACAATTTTTGCAACTGCTCCCTCTCCGCTTTGCTCCGAAACAGCATGCAGCAGGTAAATCCCGCTTGGCACTGCGCTTCCGTGATCGTCTCGCCCGTCCCAAACCGCCGTGCGACTTCGTGTCCGTAGTGTGCGAATGGTCATTCCACTCAGCGTCGAAATGCGAAGTTCTGTCTCGGCAGTCAAGCCCTCGATCGTTAGCATCTGCTGGTCCGGATCGAGCGGCTGCGGATAGACTCGAAGCTGGTAGTTCTGCCGTGGCAACATCGCAAGCGTTCGCACAGCATTGATTCCGCGTTCGGTGCCAATGTAGAGAATGCCTCGTTCCTTGTCGGCAGCCAAGGCTCGCGCATCGTTCGAGAGCAGAATCGGATACTGGGCCTGCGTGATCGTCCCGAGAATGCTCACCCCATCATCGCCGATAATCCAAATTCCATTGGGCGTCGCAATCCACTTGTTATTGAGCGCATCCACCGTGATCGCGTTGATAGCAACGCCGCGTAATTCACGAACGATGCGGACAAAGGGTGTGCCTCCACTAAGGACAGCGGTTGGATTGACAATGGTTGCCAGTCCTGCGGTTGTGCCGACCCAGAGCATCCCCGTCTGATCCGTTACGAGCGCAGTAATGGTGTTCGATGGGAGCCCGCCGGCTTGGGTGGTCAGTCGCCCCCAGCGGTCGTCGCGCACGTCATCGAGAGTGCCGCCATCGTTGAACCATGCAAGGCCGCTTCCCTCCGCATCAGAGCGGTAGGAACCAAGCCACTTCGTCCCTGCCGCATCAATGGCGATGAACAGGAAGTACCCGACAGCCGGCGGATTCCCTGGATAGGTGAAACTGTAGAACCGTCCGCTGGAATCTCGCGCCAGCAGGTGTGCCGAGGACTGAATCCAGTTGCCCCAGTGAGCAATCCACGCTGTCCCATTGCGATCGCCCGTAACACTGCCCGGGACGGTGTAGGATGGATTTCCGGGGAATCCAACAAGCGGTGCGTTGTGGTTGTTGTAGTACTCGAGTGCGATGGAATCGCCAGCAAGGATGCGAGCGCGAAGCAATCCTGCACCCCAACTACTAAGCCACACATCTCCCGTCGGCAGAGCAGCAACGCGGTAATAATACGGCGAAGGCACCCGCGCATCCGATGCTGGCGTGAACGACCGCCAATGTTGTCCGATACGACAGGCGAATCCATTGCCCGATCGCCCCCCTGCCGCAGTTGCGACCCAGAGATTTCCGTTGGTATCCACTGCCAGATCGTAAGCAGTATTCGATGGCATCGAGTTCGGCGCGATGACTGTGAGCATATCCTCCGTAACGATGCTAATGCCGTTTGCGGACGTACAGCCGACGAGTAGTTCGCCGCTTGTCACTTTCACCGTCCGCTGGCGACGAAGGAGCGATGGTTGCATGGGGCCGCGTGGCATTCCCGTCTCAAGCGATAGCAACTGCCTCCCCACACCAATGATGACTTCGTCACCGAAGCGACTCAAGCCTACGACCGCATCGGTGCTACCCGTGGGACGTTGCCAGACAAGCTCGAACAGTGCCTCTCCATTCTGCCGAAGCACAACCGTTTGTGTTGCCACGACCAGCCGACCGGCACTGTCGAAGGCAAGTCCCGTTGCCGGGCTATCCCACTGCCACCCTTGGGGAAGCTGCCAGGAGCGCCACTGCTGTCGGTCCCGGAGCGAGGGCACACCCAACCACACCGATGCAATACCACCTGTTCCTGCTGCAAAGAGCGTATCGTTCCGCACAGCAAGCGCGGTGATAGCTGTCTTCGGTGCAAAAGTCCCAACAGCATCCACTGTTTCGACGGGCACTCCATAGGTGGCATCGAAGACGACAATCCCAAAGTCGGTTGCAGCGTAGATCCGGCTGCCGAGCACAATCAGCGCATTGATTGTCCGCCGCGGGTATTGGTCGGCTGCCCTTCGAATGTCGGTCAGTGTCCGCTGCGGGCCGCTCGATGAAGACAGTATCTCGAGCGTGCCATCGCTTGCGCCGGCAACGATAAGCTGGCCATCCTCAGAGGCCGCAATGCTCGAAAAATCCTGTGCCAGCAATCCTTCGCCCGGACGGTACTCGGCTAGGATTTGGCGCGTGGTTGGATCGCATACAACAATGCCACCCGTCGTTGCTACCCAGAGATGGTCGGCATGATCGCTGGTGACATCGCGTGCATCCAGGAGTGACGTCAGGGACGTCCACTCGACAAGCCCCAGCGCATCGGCGGTCAGCTGTGCCCAGGATGCCACCGACACCACCACCATCGCCGATAGCAGCCACACCAGCGTTCCGCAGATCGAACCGGCAGCGTTCATTGTCCGCGTCGGCGGAGTTGGTCGAGGAGGTCGGCCATTTCGAGTGCGACAAGGGCAGCTTCCGCACCTTTATTGCCCGCTTTTCCACCCGCACGATCGAGTGCTTGGTCCAGCGTGTCCGTGGTCAACACACCGAATGCGCACGGAATACCTTCGGCAAGCATCGTCTGGAGAATGCCACTGGCAGCTTGCGTTGCGACAAAATCAAAGTGTGCCGTCTCACCCCGAATCACGCAGCCAAGCACGATGATCGCATCGAACTCTCTGCGCTCGGCAAGAGTGCGGACCACCAGTGGCAATTCAAAACTGCCCGGACACCAGACAATCGTTATGTGGTCGGCGGCAACTCCCTGCCGTTGCAATGCATCGAGGGCACCAGCCAGGAGCCGGTCGGTCACCAACTGATTCCATCGCGCGGCGGCAATGGCGATCCGGTAGCCAGATCGGTACTGTCCTTGGATTGTCTGCATACGCACGTGGGTGAATTCATGCTTGGCTGCAAAGCTACAACTGCTCCCCGAAGACGGACGGAGGGTTCCCGATATTTGCGCACTGCACAAAACGTTCTTTTTCGAATCGGACACCAATGTTTCCACCCTACGAGGACGAGCTCAACTTTCCCCAACTGGAAGAACGCATCCTGGAATTTTGGGATGCCACCGGCGCGTTTGAGCGTTCGCTCCAGCAGCGCTTCCAGGAAAATGCTCCCTGGTTCAACTTCTACGAAGGTCCCCCAACCGCAAACGGTGCGCCCGGCATTCACCACATGATGGCACGTACGGTCAAGGATGCCGTGTGCCGGTACAAAACCATGCGCGGATACTACGTTCGACGCCAAGCCGGCTGGGATACTCACGGCTTGCCCGTCGAGATTGCCGCCAGTAGGGAATTGGGGCTGCTGACGCGCAACGACATCATCGCCTACGGCATTGACCGATTCAATCAGTACTGCCGGGAATTAGTCGGGCGACACATCTCGATGGAAGGCGGCTGGCGATACTTGACCCGACGCATGGGATTCTGGGTGGACCTCGACGCAGCGTACATGACGTGCTCGAACCAGTACATCGAAAGCGTTTGGTGGTCGCTCAAACAACTCTTCGATCGCGGGCTAATTGTCAAAGGATTCAAGGTCGTCCCTCAATCACCCACGATCGAAACACCGCTCTCGTCACATGAACTCTCGCTGGGGTATCGCACCGTGCGCGATCCAAGCGTGTACTTGATCGTTGCCATCACCGAGCCATCGGTGCCTCAGCTTGAGGGCGCATCCCTTCTGGTGTGGACGACAACGCCGTGGACGCTCTTTGGGAATGTTGCCCTTGCAGTCCATCCATCGGTTGAATATGTCGTCGTCGAAGCACGTGCGACCAAACGCCCGGACCACGTTGCTCGATTCGTACTGGCTGCTTCACGAGTGGAAGTACTCGCACCCGATTGGGAAGTATCCGAGATAGCACAGCTCAAGGGTAGCCAACTTGTCGGCACACGGTACGAGCAAATTTTCGACGATATCCCCCTCGACCTGGAACAATACCCCAATGCACTCCGGGTTCTTCCTGGAGACTTTGTCACGACCGACGAAGGAACCGGTATCGTACACCTTGCGCCGGCATTCGGACAAGACGATTTCGATATGATGCAACGCTTCCACTTACCGATGCCGGTGCCGGTCACGCCGAATGGTCATTTTACCGAACAGGTCCGCGCATTCGCAGGGCGGGCAATCAAGACATTCACCTACCCAGACGGCAGCACAGAAGAAGGCGCCGACCGCGATATTGTCGCACTGCTCAAGAGCCAGGGGAAAGTGTTCATGGCGCGCTTCGATTACGAGCACTCGTATCCTCACTGCTGGCGCACTGGCAACCCCATCATGTACTATGCGCGCGAGTCGTGGTTTATTCGTTCTCCGCAGTACCGCGATCGGATGATCGAGCTCAACGCAACTATCCGCTGGCAGCCACCCGAGATTGGAACCGGTCGCTTTGGTAACTGGCTCGAAGAGGTCAAGGACTGGGCACTCTCACGCGACCGATTTTGGGGAACACCGCTGCCGATCTGGGCAAGCGATGATGGCGATTGTTTCGCGATCGGATCGGTTGCGGAATTGATGGAAGGTTTCGTCGAACAGCCAGGCGGTGGACGCGTCCCGGTTGCAGCAGTCGCCGATCAGCTCGACTTGCACCGCCCGTTTGTGGATGCGATCGTCTTCGAGCGAAACGGGAAGCTCTACCGCCGGGTGCCAGACGTTATAGACGTCTGGTACGACAGCGGCGCTATGCCCTTTGCGCAATTCCACTACCCCTTCGAGAATCAGCAACTCTTCGAGCGTTCGTTCCCGGCTGACTTCATCGCCGAAGGCATTGACCAAACGCGCGGCTGGTTCTACACACTCCACAATCTGGCAACGGCACTCTTCGATAAGCCAGCCTTCCGTTCGGTTGTTGTCAACGAGTTGGTGCTCGATAGCGCCGGCCAGAAGATGAGCAAAAGCCGCGGCAATACGGTTGATCCCTTCGCGATGATGGAACGCTACGGCGCCGATGCTGTCCGGTGGTATATGGTCGTCAGCAACCCACCCTGGAAACCGCTGCGTTTCAATGAAAGCGACATCAGCACAACCGTCCTGGCAGATTTCTTCCGTGCGCTGACGAACACCTACGCTTTTTTTGCGCTCTACGCGAATGTGGATGGATTTACCGCGAGCGAACCACTCATTCCCCTTTCGGAGCGTCCTGAGATTGACCGCTGGGTTCTATCGGCACTCCACACGGTCCGCACTCGCTACTGCGCTGAGATGGATAGTTACGACATCACGCGCGCAGCACGGTTGGTGCAGGACTTTGTCCGCCGAGATGTTTCGAATTGGTACGTCCGACGCAATCGCCGCCGTTTCTGGAAAGGTGAACACGACCGCGATAAGCGCGCTGCCTACCAAACGCTCTACGAAGTGCTGCACACAGTGAGTACGCTGATCGCCCCCATTGCACCGTTTTTGGCCGAGGACCTCTACCAGCGCCTCCGCCGCGAGAGCGATCCAATTTCCGTCCACATGGAACGGATCGAGCCTGGCGATCCGGCTATGGTTGACCCGGTCCTTGAGCGTCGCATGGACCTTGCGCAGCGGATTGTGTACCTTGCACGCTCGCTCCGGGAGAAGGCACGCATCCGCACCCGCCAACCCTTGCGCCGCATCATGATTCCGCCGGTCTCGACTGAGCAGCGCCAGGACATCGAACATACATACCAGCTTATCTGTGAGGAAATCAATGTCAAGGCCATCGAATTTCTCGACGACGACACTGCTATCGTTCGCCGCACAGCAAAGCCGAACTTCCGCACACTCGGCAAGCGGTACGGCAAGGATGTTCAGCAGGTTGCCACAGCAATTCGTGCACTCACACCCAACCAGATCCGCATCCTACTGTCAACAGGTGAGCTGCAGCTTCCCATCGGTGAATCGGAGGCAACTGTTACGCTCGAAGATGTCGAGATTATCAGCGAAGACATCCAGGGATGGCTGGTCGCATCCGAGGGCAACGTCACTGTTGCACTCGACACCGAAATCACCCCCGAGCTGCGAGCAGAAGGAATTGCACGCGAACTGGTCAACCGCATCCAGAACATGCGTAAATCTTCGGGCTTCGAGGTAACCGACCGTATCCGCGTCGCCATCGAAACATCCGATGGGGACGTGCGCGACAGCATCGAACAACTGCGCGGCTACGTCATGGAGGAAACACTTGCCGTCGAGCTTGTTCATACGATGCTTGGGGATCGTGGAACGCTTGTTGATCTCGACGGGACACAAGTTCGGATCCACGTCGAACGTGTACGATGACTGTGTATCGAATCGGTCACTACGAGCATCGCTCCCAGCCGCTGTTGGAGCGGCGGTTATTTATCCGGCGCCTTTTCGGTCATGGAGTGTTTGCGACCCTCATTGTCGCACTCTCGCTTGGGATGGGCGTGCTGGGATATCACGTCTTCGAAGGTCTGCCGTGGATTGATTCGCTCCTGGAAGCAGCGATGATTTTGGGCGGGATGGGACCGGTCAACCAGTTGCACACGGTCGCCGGAAAACTTTTTGCAGCGTGCTACGCCCTCTATAGCGGTGTTGCGTTCCTTGCAACGGTGGGCATCCTCTTAGCTCCCATCGCCCACCGCATGTTGCACCGCCTCCATCTTGAGCAACCCTCCGACTAAGGCTGACGCGACCGATCAATCAAGGAGCCGATACAGCACGCTGTTCGATCACTTCCAATTGCTGCCGTGCACGCAGATTTCGCGGATCAAGCTGCAGCGCAATCCGATACGACTTTGCTGCCTGCTGGCGGGAACGCTCATCCCCACTTGCGAGAGCATCGCCGGTGCGCACGTATGCCTGTGCTGCCAATGCAACAAGCCCCCGATCGAGACGTTCCGACCTATACACTGCCGCACTTTGGATAAGCGCCGTTGCATCCACAACTGCTGGCGGCGGCAGCGGAGAATCAGTGGCTGCCTGTCGGAGGGCAACAGTGGCCCCATACGGCTCTGTAGCAAATAGCGCAGCAAAGTCGGGTTCGGTCTCGAGCACCTCAGGTGTCGCGAAGGCGGGTCGCTCGGGATTTCGGCGTACGATTGCCTCCAGCAAAGCAACAAAGGCTTGTTGGATTGTTCCGTAGCGTTCCTGTGGCATCTTTCCCGATTCGAACTCTTCCAACAGCGGCATGTAGGCGGCAATCTCGCTTGAGCAGCGTTCGATCGGCTCACCATACCACCGCCGGAGCTGACCGATATACCACGTGCGCCGGAGAAGCTCTTTTTCGACCAGCACAATATCGCGGCGGTACCCTTCGACCTGCTGCAGATACCAGAACGCCGAACAGAAGTAATCCCACTGCTGCGACAGGAGAATGCTCCCCTTCGGAAGGGGTTCGACAACGAGCCGGACGTATTCCCGAATCAATCGGTGCACATGCAGATCGTTGGGCTTCCAGTTCCAGGCTGTGTACACAATCGGCAAGAGCACCAAAACAACCCGAAGGTGCCGGTACCGCCACAGTGCTGCAATCCCAACCGCAACAGCAAGATTCAATGCAATGAACGCCGTTAGAAAGTACGGCTCAATGTCGTGGATGCTGTAGTGAACGACGTACCCAACGCACACCACCACCAGCAGCACAAGGAGCACTGCATAGAGACGATGGCGCTTCCAGATCACCAGCCCACCCCACAGCGCACAAGGTACGACAACGTTGGGCAGCAGCAAGGACCAAAACACATTCAGTTGGCGGCGCCATTGGCCGCTGAACATCCAGACCGCATACTGCTTTCCCAGGACGTGGTAGAGGAACTTATCAATGCCGCGATGCACCTCGCCCCAGTTGAACAGTGGTTCAGCCATGCTGCGGAGCGGCAGGTATGCATAGAGCACCGCGCACGCCAAGCACACAATAGCCGGCAACGTAAGCTGGCGTAGGCGCTGCCAGCCCTGCCCACTACTACTGAGCATCACCGCAAAGACAAGCACTCCCGGCACAAGCACAATCGCCGACAGATGATTGGTAAAGCACAGCCCCAGCAGGAGTGCGGCGTAGAGGGCATGCCGACGGGAACGTTCCTGTTCCCACCGAACCAACCAATAGAGCATGCCCACAATGAGCACTTGTTGGAGAACGTGCACTTCGAAGCTGAGAGCTTGTGCCCACACCGTGCGCGCAGTCATCAGCAGTAACGCACCAAGTGCAGCGCCAGCGCGCCGTGCTTGCTCATCGAGGCCGAGAATCTGGGGCAACAATCGCAACAGCAGCCGATGGGCAATAGCAACGCCTATTCCACCAAGCAGCACCATGAGAAGATTTAGCTGCTCGATCGGGGACAGTGGCAAGGGAACGTGCAACCATGCATGCCCCAGCATCGACAAGAGCGGATAGCCCGTTGGATGAGCCACACCAAGCGTAACGCACACCCCCGCGAGCTCGCCGCAGTCGGTGTAGTAGAGGTCAGGTGCCGCAGTCCACCGGTAGAGCAACAGCGCCACAAGGGCAATGCCTTCTGTTTCTACCCAGCTCCGATCACAAGGCCATTGCTTCACGTTCCATCACTTGAGCAATAATCGAGGCGGCAAAAATACCCTCGGATGCCTGGGGGGCTGTTGTATTTTCGGCATGCAACGATTGGCAGCATGCGCAATGGATCAACAACCGATTCTGCTTTCGGTCGAAGAAATCGCACTCAAGCTCAAAGAGGCAGCGCAGTTCATCGGACAACGCGTGGTCAACCGCGATGAAGTCATCGAGCAAGCCTTCTGCGCACTGCTCACGGGCGAACACATGCTCCTGCAAAGCCGAACTGGTGTGGGAAAGACGCTCCTTGCTGAACAACTTTTTGCCATGTTCGAGGGGGCACGGGTGTTCCGCATCCAAGCCAGTAAAGAACAGCAACCCGATTCCTACTTCGGCGGACTCGACCTGGAGCTGCTCAAGCGCGGCATCTTGAAGCATAACACCGAAGGCTCGTTGGTCGAAAGCGAGTTTGGTTTCATTGACGAAATTTTCGATGCCAACGACTTTACCTTGCGGGCGCTGCTGTCGCTGCTCAATGAGCGTCGCTTGCTTCGTGGCACGCACCACCAACCTGCCCGCATCCATACGGTGATTGCTGCAACGAACTACCTACGCGTGAGCGAAGTCACCGAAGCCATTCTCGATCGTTTCCTCTACAAAGCGCTCATCTTGCCCGACAAGGATCCGTACGTTCAGTTCAAGATTGCACAGAAATACTTGCTCCACGGCGGAAAGCCCGCGCAACCGCCGCGCACGATTCCCTTCGCCGAACTCAAGTACATGCACACGATCATCACTGGCAATAACCCCACGATCACGATCACCATCCGCCCCGAAGATCTCTACTTTGCCAATTTGGTCATCGCTCACTTCGAGCACCTGCGCAACCGTGCTCTTCGGGAATCCAACCGCGGTCGGAAGGCCGACGACTACCGCGAATTCTACATTTCCCCTCGGACGCAAGCAAAGTCGCTCGATCTTCTGCGGGCGTTGGCACTGCTCCGCGCGCGCACGTCCGTCACTCACGAAGACATCAGCAAGCTCTACTTCATCTTCGCAACTGTTGGAGTTCCGGAAGAAATCGCGCTCTTCAAGAAGTCATTTGAGACGATCGAAAATTCGCTCACCTCATCGAATGGTTTCGAACAGATCGCTACGCTGCTGGCCTTTGAGACACTCCTGCAACATATCCGCCACGATCGCAGCATACTCGAACAACCACTGGGAGAATTAGCCACTACCCCAATTCGGCGCACCTTCATCGAATGGTTCAAGGAAACCTTCGGGGGCGTTGATAAAACCGTTGCTCACAATCGCCGGCAGTTGGAGCAGTTCATCACCGACTTTGTCCCAGCAACCGAAGAAGTGCGCGAACTCAAGCTCGCGGTCGAACGACTCATGACACGTGTCTTCCAAGAAATCGAGCGTGATCAAGCGCGGGAAGCAGAGCGCCGCCTGCGCCGGCAGGAGCAGTACACAAGCCAACAAGAGCCATAATACCGCTGGGCAGTTTCGGACTTACCGCGAAGGAAGAATTGGCTGGGTAGCCAAGTCGTGCTCGAGCGGCTCACTACTACGCCCTGCAGGCTCGACCAAGCGCCCATTGTCCCACCGATACCCTTCCCAGCGGGCAATGACGACCGTTGCCAAACAATTCCCCAACAAGTTGACCGAGGTGCGCGCCATGTCCATGAACTCATCCACACCAAAGATTACGGCAACACCGACAGCCACGAGCGCAGGATCAAGGAACGAGGATGCAGTCGCCAAGAGCACAACCAAGGATGCTCGTGGGACGGCAGCAACGCCTTTCGAGGTAACCATCAGCGCCAGCATCAGCATCAACTGTTGAGCCAGCGTGAATGGTTGTCCAGTGGTCGCTTCGATTGCCTGTGCTAAAAAAACTGAAGCCATCGCCAGATAGAGTGTTGTTCCATCGAGATTGAACGAGTACCCCAGCGGCATGACGAAGCCGACGATCCGACCAGGCACACCAAGCCGCTCCATGTTTTCCATCGCCATTGGCAGAGCGCTCTCGCTGCTGGTGGTCACAAATGCCAGCATGAATGGCTCACGGACGGCTTCGATAAACGGACGCAGCGGCAGGCGTATCAATAGGGCAACTGCACCAAAGACAACCACCACGAAGATCACCAGTGCTCCGTAAAGCGACAGTACCAGCGCACCGAGATTGACCAAGACCCCCAAGCCCTGATGACCAATCGAGTATGCCATTGCTGCACCAATCCCAATCGGTGCAAACCGCATGATAAGCTCAGTAAAGCGGAACATCACCTGCGATAGCGACTCACACCATTGGACAATTGGTCGCGCACGTTCGCCCGCAGCCGCGGCAGCAAGCCCGAAGATCGTCGAGAAAGCGACAATTTGAAGAATATCCCCTTCAGCCATGCTCTTGATAATCGAGGCCGGAAAGACATGCACCAAAATTTCGATGGGTGTTTTGGGTTTTGCCACTGGTAGTGCGGTAGTGTCTGTCGCATCAGCTTGGAGGATCAGTCCTTGTCCCGGTTGGACCAGATTCACAACAGCAAGACCAATTGCCAACGCAAGGGTGGTGACGATTTCGAAGTAGACGAGCGACTTTGCGCCGATGCGTCCCACTGCTTTGAGCGAACCACTTCCAGCAATCCCAGCGACAACAGCACCAAAAATCAGCGGTGCAATGATGCTCTTGATAAGGTTGAGGAAAATCTCACGCAGGAACTTCAGCTCGATCGCCCAGGCGGGAACGACCACACCCAGAATGGTTCCTACCACCAGCCCAACGATAATCTGTTGGGTCAGGCTCAGATGCCACCACCGGCGGGGACCAGGCATGACCGCGCTCCCGCCGTGTTATCCCAAATACGGCTGCAGCCGCTCGACGATCATCCGCTTAGGGACAGCGCCAACGATGGTATCAACAAGTTTCCCCTGGTGAAAAATCAGCAGAGCAGGAATGGATCGCACACCGTATTCCATTGGTACGCGGGGATTGCTGTCAACATCCATCTTGGCAACCTTGACTTTGCCGTGCAACTCCTCAGCAAGTTCATCAATGATGGGAGCAATTTGCCGGCAGGGGCCACACCAGGCAGCCCAGAAGTCAATGATCACCGGTAGCGATGATTGCAGAACTTCCTGTTCGAATGTATCATCGCTGATATGCAGCGGCTGGAGGGTGATTGCCATCAGTTCCGAAAGCTGTAATTCAACAACAGTTGGGTGGCAAAAATACACCTACCCGGCCGAGGCGTCAGAATTATTTGCGCCGAATGCATCTTTGCACCGCGACGTTGCAGACAGGTATCGAATGCCAACCCTTTTACGCCGTCTTCCGCTTCGCTGGCGATTGACCCTGTGGTATGCCGCACTGGTCACCGTTGCGCTGGGCGCCTTCGGCGGGGCACTCTATCGAACTGTGTCGGAGAGCCTGTCGAAGAATCTCGATGCATCCCTGAGCCGCGCTGTGACATCGCTCGACTACATCGTCAAACAAAAGCAGCAGGAATCGCGCCGTCCGTTGCGCAGTCCGCGACGACGACGGAACGCACTGCTCCCATTCGAAGCGGCTCCACCGCGTGATTCACTCCAACGAGACACCGCCACCGACGAGCCCGATGTCGTGTGGATGGCGATCTACGAGCACATCCTGCTCAACACCCGAACCTTTGCCATCCAAATTGCCGATACTGCTGGCACACTCCTATGGCACTCGTCAGCAACGCGCGATACATTCCCCACATTCGCTGTACTCACCCGAGACGAGCAACTGCCGCCACCTTATCCCTTGCTCAAGACGATCGTCATCGGAGGCGAACACTACCGTGTGGCAGCGGTGCGCTCCGGACAGGTAGAAATTGTGGTCGGTTATCCGCTGACCGAAATCGAACAGACGCTGGCAGAACTCTTCTTTGCCTTGAAGATTGGGCTACCACTGGTATTTGTTGTTGCCGTCCTCGGTGGCTATTGGCTTGCGCGGTATTCGCTGCGGCAGGTGGAAGTGCTGACCAATGCCGCACAAGACATCAGTGCGCGTCATTTGAATGTGCGCCTTCCCATGCCGCCGGTCAACGACGAAATCGCTCGTCTGACGGCAACGCTCAACGACATGATCGCACGCCTGGAACAATCCTTCCAGCAAATCCAGCAGTTCACCAGCGACGCTTCTCACGAGCTTCGGACACCGCTAGCGATTCTCATCGGAGAATTGGAGCTGGCGCTGCGTCGCCCCCATAGAGCGGAGGAATATCAAGCTGTGCTTTCTAGCGCCCTGGAGGAGGTCGTGCGATTGTCGAAAGTCGTTGACGGGTTGCTCGAATTATCCCGCGCGGAGTCTGGACAAGTTGCCATCGAACGTGAGCTGGTCAATCTCAGCCAATTGGTGCTCGATGTGTGTGAGGATTTCTCGCTCTTGGCGGAAGAACACGGGCTCGAACTCCGTGTGGAGGTCCAGCCATTTATCCAGCTCATTGGCGACCGCACCCGCCTTCGGCAAGTGCTGATCAATTTGCTCGACAACGCTGTCAAGTACACACCGCGCGGGGGAATAATCCGCGTCCACCTCTGGTTGGAGCAAGTGCAGGTACACCTTGCCATCAGCGACAATGGCATCGGCATTCCCGCAGAGGACCTGCCGCATATTTTCGACCGTTTCTACCGTGTGGACAAGGCACGCAGCCGTAAAATTGGTGGGAGTGGCTTGGGCTTAGCGATCGTGCGCTGGATCATCGAGGCACATGGTGGAACGATTTGGGTCGAAAGCACCGAAGGCAGTGGGACCACTATCCACATTCGTTTGCCGATTGACGCAAATGCACACGAACCTACAGTTTCATCACACCATCACCATCGAACAACGTATGCACAATCTTCGACATCAGCTTGAGGAAAGCATCGCCGCTATTCGCACCCGCAGCGCGCATGCTCCGAGTGTTGGCATTGTTCTTGGCACTGGTCTCGATCGTCTTGCCCAGCGATGCAGCGTTGAGACCAGCATTCCGTATGCCGACATACCCCATATGCCGCGTTCAACTGCACCGAGCCACCGCGGCCACCTCCTGCTGGGTTCGTGGTCTGGCGTCCCGGTCGCGATCATGCAAGGTCGCGTGCACTACTACGAAGGATACACGATGCAGGAAGTCACCTATGGCGTTCGGCTCCTGAAGGCCCTGGGCGTCCGAGTGCTCGTGCTGACCAATGCCGCCGGCGCACTCAATCCGTTGTTCCGCCGTGGCGACATCATGCTCATCGCCGACCATATCAATCTCATGGGCACAAGTCCGCTCATCGGTCCCAACGATGACCTCCTGGGCGAACGCTTCCCGGATATGAGTGATCCGTATAGCGCTGAGCTTCGCGACCGTGCCCGGCAGGTCGCACTCGAACAGCGGATCCCGCTCCGCGAGGGAGTCCTTGTCGCAGTACATGGTCCGAACCTTGAAACGCGTGCAGAGTACCGCTTCCTGCGAACCATAGGTGCGGACGCTGTCGGCATGAGCACGGTGCCCGAAGTCATTGCAGCAGTGCACGCAAAGCTCCCCGTTGTAGCCTTTTCGATGCTGACCGATGAATGCTTCCCCGATGCACTCCACCCAGTCTCGGCAGCAGAGATTATCGCCGCAGCCGAGGAAGCCTCCCCCAAACTGGAGCAGCTGATCTCGGCCTTGCTCCCCGTGCTGTAAAACGTCAGCGGAACCAGACACTGTGAACAAATGTTGACAGCTTCCGGGCGCGGATGCACTGAAACAAATCCGAGCAGGAGTGCATTTCTGCAGTGCACGGGCGGCCTGCAGCAGTTGCTCGTGTCATACCGCTGGAACTTTTACCGAATTGGCACACTATTGGCCACTGGAAAATTTGTGCGCACCACTTCAACGAAAGGAGGCTCTCATGAAAAAAGTCGCGCTCGCCGTCATCGGCGCAGGCAATATCGCGCAGAGCGTTCATCTGCCCATCCTTCGACGCCTGCCAAACGTTGAGCTCATCGCCCTTTGCGACCGCAACTACTCCAAAGCGCGCGCAGTCGCTGAGCGTTTCGGAATTCCTCATGCCGTTCGATCGGTGGAGGAGCTGCGCCACCTGCCGATCACCGCAGCAGACGTCTGCACCTCTACCGACTCGCATTCCGACGTTGTTGGCGCGTGCATCGAGGCCGGATGGGATGTATTCGTTGAGCGACCCCTTGCCATCACCAGCGACCAAGCAGCACTCCTTGCAGACAAAGCACGGTCGCGTGGCGTCAAGCTGATGGTTGGAATGAACCACCGGTTCCGCACCGACGTTGTGCTCATGAAGAACTACATCGAGCAAGCCCAACTCGGCCATGTGTACTATGCCAAAGCCGGCTGGCTCAAACCGCATAGTGGCGATGGACGGCTGCTTGCCCTCGCTGAGCACCACGGGCGTGGCGTTCTCTTCGAGCTGGGATTGGTGTTGGTTGACCTGCTGCTCTACCTCTTCCGCGGCACGTCCGTGCGTTCGGTGAGCGCATCGCTGTTCTACAACTCGCACCCAACTGTTGAGGATGTTGCCATCGCAACCCTCAATTTGAGCGATGGCAGCGTTGCATCCATTGAAACCAGTTGGTCACTGGTCCGACCGGAAGACTTGTTCTACTGCAACATGTACGGCAAAAACGGAAGTGCCTTCATCAACCCATTCAAGGTGGTTCGCCAGCAGGAGACCGGTGTTTCAATCGCAACGCCGCCGCAACCGACATCGAAAGTCGAAGTCTATACCCGCTCCTACGAGGCGGAGTTGAAGCACTTTGTTGCCAGCGTGCAAGGATTAGTGCCGGTCGTCTCGACTGCCGAAGAAGCGGCTGAGCGCCTGCTGGTGGTGGAAGCACTCTACCAATCTGCTCTCCAACACTCGGAAGTGCAACTCCCCTCAGGCGATTTTGTCACGGCATAAGCCACAGACGCGACGAGCCCCCTTCGGAATCGCTGCCGGGAAGGCAGCGATTTCTTTTTCAGAATGGTATTTTGGGATGGGATGTCTCATGATGTCATTCATAATCCCATGCGCACAGCTTTCCTTGGAGCACTGCTAGTGATCGCTGGCGTGCTGAGCGCTGTCGCCCAAACCGATCAAGCTACTCGACGCGCTGAACAACTGGCGCGACAGGCAGAAGCCCTCGCACAACTGCCCGACCTGGTAGCCCGACAGTACCAGCTCTCAGCAAGAGAGCATCTGACCCCGCCGACACCTCCAGACCTTAGCGTAATTCCATCAGCACCGAATCCAAGAATTTCTCCCTTCAACCCCGATACGGTTCAGCACCGTATCGAGCGGTTGTTGGAGCATCTTGCAGCCTGCCTTAGCCGTCTCCAAGCCAACTCAGCTGCAACGGAGCTGGACTCAGTGCGTGTCCTGCTGAACAATCCATCCATCAGGGCCACCATCTCGGAGGCCATCGCACTATCGCTCGACTATTCTGTCAAAGTGCTGGAGGAACTCAACGCCATGACCCGGAAGCTCGACACGATGTTCGAGCAACTCAAGACAAGGCTGGAGCAACTGCGCAAGCAGCTACAGGACACACGCAAGCATTCCGACAACTAAGCTTGCACGCATGCCATATCAATCCGATTACCTGGTGCTCGGCAGCGGCATTGCAGGGCTGTACGCTGCGCTCAAGGCTTCCGAGCAGGGCAGCGTCGTTGTCTTGACCAAAAAGCAGCGTGCCGAATCCAACACCAACTATGCCCAAGGCGGCATCAGCGCAGCCATTGGGGAGAATGATTCGCCACAGGCACACTTGGAGGATACGCTTCGCGCTGGTGCAGGACTCTGCCATCGCGACGCCGTCGAACATATGGTCGCTGCTGCCCCAGCAGTTATTGAGGAGCTCTGCGCCATCGGCGTTGAATTCACGCGGCGCAACGGCGGCTTCGATCTTGGGCGAGAAGGAGGGCATAGCCGCAACCGCATCGTCCACGCCCACGACATGACCGGTCGAGCGATCGAACAAGCACTCTTGCACGCGCTGTCGGTTCGTCCATCGGTAACGTTGATCGAGCATGCAACCGCCGTCGAGCTGATCACCCAGCATCATTTTCGTTCCCGTACGGATGCAAGCACACCGACCTGCTACGGCGCCTATGCACTGACTGCCGACGGACGCATCGAGCAGTTTTTTGCGCGAGCGACTATCCTTGCCACCGGTGGATGCGGACAAGTCTACGTGCACACCACTAACCCATCCATCGCCACTGGCGATGGAGTCGCCATGGCATATCGCGCTGGTGCTGCAATTGCAAACATGGAATTCATCCAGTTCCATCCGACTGCCCTGTACGAACCCGAACGCACCGGTCCGGCATTCCTCATCAGCGAAGCTGTCCGCGGCGCTGGAGCAATCTTGCGCAATAGCAGTGGCAAACGCTTCATGCCGGAGTACGACGATCGCGCCGAGCTTGCCCCACGCGATGTCGTCGCACGAGCAATTGACCATGAGCTCAAAACCCGTGGCGACCGATATGTCTGGCTCGATCTCCGCCACATGGATGCATCCACCGTTTGGGAGCGCTTCCCCACCATTGCCAGCGAATGCGCTCGACGCGGCATTATGCTGCCCAACGATATGATTCCCGTCGTGCCGGCAGCACATTATTGCTGTGGCGGTGTGCTTACCGACCTCAACGGACGCACCTCGATCGAGCGACTCTACGCCTGTGGCGAAGTTGCCTGCACCGGCGTGCACGGTGCCAATCGGCTGGCAAGTAATTCGCTCCTGGAGGGCGTTGTCTTCGCAGGTCGTGCCATCGCGGACATTGCATCCGCCCCACCACCGGCACCCAACGTCATCGCTGACGTCCTGCCATGGGACACCAGCGGCACCGACAACCTCGACGAATGGATTTTGATCGCGCATGACCGGGAAGAATTGCAAACGCTCATGTGGGACTACGTGGGCATTGTTCGCTCTGACCTTCGGCTGGAGCGAGCACTCCGCCGCATCGAACTTCTTCGCAGGGAGATCGAAGACTTCTATCGGCGCACTACCTTATCCCCTGCACTGATCGAGCTTCGCAACCTGGTAACCGTTGCGTGGCTCATTGCACGCAGTGCGCTCCACCGCAAGGAAAGCCGCGGCCTGCACGCGATGAGCGACTATCCTACCAGCGACGACCGCTGGCGCTGCGATACGGTCATCGTTGCCGACCGCATCGAATGCCGCCCCATTCCGTAATGCATCGCCGTTGGAAAGGAGGGCTGTGGTTTTCTAAGTTTGCAGGAAGCCTTCTGCCCTGGTGCTTAGGCAGATGCATTGTCTCACCATCGTCGGGAGTAATTCGCCTATGCAGTACGATCTGCAGCACATCAAGAACGTCGCACTGCTCGGTCATACAGGATCGGGAAAAACGACGCTGGCCGAAGCTATGCTCTTCGAGTCCGGTGCTACTACTCGCCGCGGTTCGGTTGAGGAGCGCAATACAGTCTCCGACTACACCGACATCGAGCATGAGCGCGGCAGTTCGGTCTTCACCACTCTGATGCACCTGGATTGGCGCGGCTACAAAATCAACCTGCTCGACACACCCGGATACGACGACTTCTGCGGGGAAATTATCACGGCGTTGCGCGTGGCCGACACCGGGCTGCTCATCCTGAATGCTGCCAGCGGCGTCGAAGTCGGTACCGAACTCATCTGGCGCTATACCGAGCAATTTGCAACCCCGATGATTATTGCCATCAACAAGCTCGACCATGAGAACGCTGCCTTCGAGCGCACCGTCGAGCAAGCGCGGGAACGATTCGGTCGAGCAGTCACACTGGTGCAGTATCCCCTGGCCGAGGGCACCGGCTTCAACGCTATCGTGGACGTGCTCAAGATGACGCTCTACCAGTTTCCCCCACAAGGCGGCAAACCACAAAAGCTCCCAATCCCCGAAAGCGAACGGGAGCGCGCCAATCGTCTCCACAACGAGCTTATCGAAGCAATCGCCGAGAACGACGAAACGCTCATGGACCGCTATTTTGAAAAAGGTTCGCTCGACGAAGACGAAATGCGCACCGGTCTCAAGCAAGCAATGATCCGCCGCCAACTTTTCCCTGTCTTCTGTGTTTCGGCAAAGAACAACATGGGCTGCGGGCGCATTCTCGGATTCATTGACAACGTTGCACCCAGCTCGAATGAACTGCCAACGCCGGCGCTCGATACCAACGGCAACCCAATCGCCTGCGACCCTGCTGGACCAACCGTCCTGTTCGTCTTCAAGTCCATCAGCGAACCGAATGTCGGCGATATGTCGTTTTTCAAGGTGTACTCGGGAACGCTGCGACCAGGGACCACACTCATCAACGCCCAGACAGGCACTGCTGAATCCATCGGGCATGTGTACATCGTTGATGGCAAAAAACGGAGCGAGGTAAGCGAGCTCGTTGCAGGCGACCTTGGTGCAGTCGTCAAGCTCAAGAACACACACGTCAATAACACCTTGCGCGAGAAAGGCACCGACGTGGTGATTCCGCCCATCGAATTTCCCAAGCCGAAGATTCGTGTCGCAGTTGAGCCGGTCAGCAAAGGGGATGAAGAAAAGGTTGGCAATGCACTCCACCAGCTTCACGAAGAAGATCCCACCCTCATCGTCGAGCATTCCCAGGAGCTCAAGCAGACGATTCTCTACGCACAAGGCGAGTTGCATTTAGCCGTCGCAAAATGGCGCTTGCACCATCGCTACAAAGTGGACGTTCGTTTCGTCGAGCCGCGAATCCCCTATCGCGAAACAATTCAGCGCCCCGCACGTGCACAGTACCGCCACAAAAAACAGACCGGTGGTGCTGGTCAGTTTGCCGAAGTTCATATGCTCATCGAGCCATGGACCGAAGGGATGCCACTACCTAACGGTCTGACCGTCCGGGCTGTCGAGGAATACCCCTTGCCTTGGGGTGGCAAGCTGGTTTTCCTCAATTGTATCGTCGGCGGTGTCATTGACGCGCGTTTTATGCCTGCAATCGTCAAGGGCATCATGGAGAAAATGAGCGCTGCTCCACTGACTGGAAGTCCGGCTCGCGATATTCGTGTCGCTGTTTACGACGGAAAGATGCACCCAGTGGACTCGAACGAAGCTGCGTTCAAAACTGCTGGCATGATGGCGTTCAAAGAAGCTTTCTTGCAGGCCGATCCCAAGCTCCTGGAGCCGATTTATTCGGTCACCATCATCGTGCCCGACGAATACATGGGCGATGTTATGAGCGATCTTCCATCACGGCGTGCAGTGATTTTGGGAATGGACTCCGATGGACACTACCAACGCATCTACACGCGCATGCCACTGGCTGAGCTGGATCGCTACTCAACCGCACTCCGATCCATGACGCAAGGTCGAGCCACATACACCGCCGAATTCGCCGAATACCAACCCGTTCCCCCGCACGTGCAGCAAAAGCTCGTGCAGGAGCACCAAGCAGAACTCCACGGCGAAGAGGTGTAGGCGCTGTGCCTTAGTTGAGCATCGCGCTGGTGGGATTCAGCCACAGCACGAAGCTCCAAGAGAAGCTGCCGTGTCCGCAGCCGCAGCAAGCGTTGGGATGCTTCCGGACGAATGCAGAGTGCAGGTCCTTCTGCTTCTGCGTGAGTAATGACACGGGTGCCTTGGCCTTCAGGCAAGAGCATCCACGAGCGCCGGGCGACGATGCCACGACCGACACTCTTCCATTGGAGGGTTCGCGTTGGGCGCTCGGCTATAATCTCACTTGCGAAGCGAATACCGCTGGCTTTCCAGACAAACCGCGTGGGATTCATCGCTGGACGCGCACTGAGCACGCGCACAAGCGAATTCCACTTGCGCCATTGGCCGATGTGCCGCAAAAGCTGCCAAACACGATACGGCGGCGCTGCGATGAATTGCTCATCGCTTGCTTCCATGCGACAAGGTTGAAGACTCATGGGTCCTCTCTGCAACAACAATAGGAAAATGTCTTACGTGCACTTCTTGCGGGGTCAGCGTACAAATCTGGCAGGTATCTTCGCGAGGAAATCCGGGAATAGCGCAGAAATATGGCTCAACGTCTTGATAAAGCTCGAGCAAAGAAGCAACGCACAGCCGACGACGAGCGGACAGCAGTGTTATTGTTGTAGATTTGAAAAAGAATTTCCACTCCTGCTGAGGAATTGCGATGCAACTACGGACACTACTAACGACTGCGCTTCTTTTTCCGACCATTCTGTGGGCGCAAGCGTCGGGGATCAAGATCGGCGCAACGATCCCATCGTGGAAATATGTTGCCGATTCATCAGCGAATCTGCGCACGGATGATTTGGCAAATTTCACCCTTGCCGCCGTGCAAGAATTTCCCCTCGGTGGCATCGTTGCAATCCAAGTGGAACCGACCTACAGCCTCCGCACCACAACAACCGACATACCCCAGAGCATCATCGCACAGTACGCTCCCGATTCCCTTCCACCTGCAACACCCCCAACGCTGCAATTTGAGCATCAGATCACTTCGCTCGAAATACCCATTTTGCTCAAAATATTCACCGGCACCAGCGGGATCCGCGCCTATCTTTTCGGTGGACCCAACGTTCGAATTCAACTGTCGGCAAAAACATCGCTGCGAACCGATACAACGGGGATGAATTCCTCGATTCCGCTGGACGTCAAACCAAATGCACACACGGCTGTTGCAGGTGCTGATATCGGCGCTGGCCTGGAAATACCGCTCGGTTTCCTGAGCCTGGTCGCCGATGCACGCTACACATTTCCGCTAGCGGATATGTCCACACTCGAGGCGTTCGGCAAACGCTTAGGAACACTCAACTCCAACGACATCCGCATCTTCGCGGGTGTCATGTTCCGATGGTAGCAGCATCCTACTCGAACTTGAACGACGCAACTGCACGTTCGAATACCGGCTTATAGGTCGCTTCTTCCTGCTTGTTCCAGGTCAGGAAGACACGGTAGAGCTTAGCATCCTTGACGGCTAAGTACACCTGCCGCTGAATACCTTTCTGCGGCGAATAGGAAAAGAGCACAGCATCCACCCCACCAAGCTTTGTCTTTTGCGGCGCACCACCGCCGAAGGCTCCGCGATTGTCAGCAGCGATTTTGTCGAGTTTCGATTGTTTGGATGCATCGAGAACATCCACGCGGATGGTGCAGTCAAGCCGACTGCCCAAGTACTCCGAACCGCCAAGTGCACCTTGAGCATTGATTCCTTTCACACGGAAATTATCAGGAATTTCCAAACTGTAGCCACTTCCTCGAGCTCGAACAAAGGTGGTCGAAGGTGGCTCTGGTCCTTTGACCGTATCGACGCGGGGTGCTGGTGCCTGTACCTGAGGAAACGTAACCGATCGGAGTATCCGATCCACCGCTGACGTATAAGCATCGAACGTCCCACCAAAAGCTGCAAATTCGACGGTGGTAACAAAGCTGTCCTTGACTGCATAGACCTTGAAGCCCTTGAACATGCCGTCGGGTGCCTCAAACTGATACGACAGTTTTGTTGCGGGCACACCTGCAAGCGTTGTTTGTTCCTGTTTGTATGCTTCGTCGGCAAACACTTTGTCTTCCTTGATGTACTGATCCAGTGGCGTTGCAGTTTTGACCACACGCATTTCGAGTTTCGCGGCAGCAGGACCTTCGCCGTACTCAACAAAGCGTTGCTCAGCTCCTGCAATTGAAATGGCGTAGAAATGCTCCCCCGGAATCGAGCGATGCGACCAGTTGGCAGGGTACTCAATCGAAAAGCCCCGTACTGGATCGGTGTAGCGTTCCCACCCCGTTATCGGTACGGGCTCGGCTTTTTTCGTGCAACCGCTCAGAACAACGCAAAAAAAGCACACACGTGCCAGATCTCGGATCGTCATTGGCATGCTCTGGGTAGATTCAACAACCATTCCGCTGCGAATCTACACAACCCGAGCCAAGACGCACCCTACGATGCGTTCTTGATCACCCCAAGAGCAGCCAGAGCGCACGCACGATCAGCATTGCGCCAGCAACCGCTGCACCACTGCCCCAGAGCCACAACTGCTCCAACAGAGCGTAGCGCTCGTGCTCGGGCAATCGAGCCAGAAATGTATCCATGTCGAGGTTCATTGCCAATACTGCGTCGGTTCGTGTTCATGCAGAGTATCGGCGCTTGGTGACAAAACTTCACGATGCCGAGGTCGTAACTTTGCCTCGGTTCTTTGGCTGGCTGCGTTTGCTGCCGCACTTGCTCGCATCCACAATCACCGTGTGTTTGCAATGTCTGATGTCATGACCGCACCGCTTTCGTTTGCACTCAGTCCAGAGCACGAGCAAATTCGCCAGCTCGCGCGTGATTTTGCCGAGTTGGAGATTCGACCGCATGTTGCCTACCTGGACGAAACGCAAGAATTCCCCCACGAGATTTTCCGCAAACTCGGCGAGCTTGGTTTCCTTGGCATTTTGATTCCGCCAGAGTTCGGCGGTGCAGGGTTAGGAGCACTCGAATGCGCAATCATCGTCGAGGAAATAGCGCGGGTATGTCCGGCGGTCGCACTCGGCGTTGCAGCACACAATGGCCTGTGTACCTACCACATCTTTCGCTTTGGGAGCCAGGAGCTGCGCGAAAAGTATGTCCGCCCGCTGGCGCACGGTGAAACGCTCGGTGCTTGGGGTCTAACCGAACCTGGCTCAGGCTCCGATGCCGGAGCGATGCAAACAGTCGCCCTCCGCGATGGCGATACCTACATTCTTCGCGGAAGCAAAAATTTCATCACCCATGGCAATGTTGGCTCGATCGCTGTTGTCATGGCACTGACCGATCCGAGCAAAGGGAAAAAAGGCATTAGCGCATTTGTTGTGGATAAGTCCATGCCTGGGTTTTCAGCGACAAAAAAGGAAAACAAAGTCGGGATGCGTTGCAGTGATACTGCCTCGTTGGTCTTCGAGGACGTCCGCGTTCCGGCAGCGAACCGACTGGGAGAGGAAGGCGAAGGATTTCACCAAGCGCTTGCTATCCTCGACGGCGGACGCGTGACGATTGCTGCACTCTCGGTTGGGTTAGCTCAAGGCGCCTTCGAAGCAGCAGTGCGATATGCCCAAGAGCGGGTCCAATTTGGCAAGCCCATCGCCGAGCATCAGGGCATTGCAATGAAACTGGCACGCATGAGCATGGAAATCGAGGCTGCGCGATTGCTCACCTACCGCGCTGCTTGGCTCCGCGACCAAGGCAAGCCCTTCCGCCGTGAAGCTTCTCAAGCGAAACTGTTTGCCAGCGAGGTTGCGGTCCGCACGGCAGAAGATGCCGTCCAAATCCACGGTGGCTATGGCTACATCAAGGAATTCCCCGTCGAAAAGTACTGGCGCGACTCCAAACTGCTCACCATCGGCGAAGGAACCAGCGAAATCCAACGCATGGTGATTGCCCGCAGTCTGCTCGGTAAATAAGGGGTAACACTACCTCGATCGCAAGCGAAGCCGAACGAAACGACGCTTTCCAACCTTGAGGGTGAATTCACTCTGCTCCGCCAGCCGAGCGGCAATGTCGGTAACGCGGTCACCATCAACCGAGACTCCCCCTTGAGCAATCAAGCGGCGTGCCTCGCTCTTCGACGGCACCAGCCCAGCCGCCACAAGCGCATCTACCACCGATACCGGGTGTGCAAGCTCGAGTTCGACAATTTCGATTTCGTCGGGCAATTGCTTGTGGCGAAACATGCGGTCGAATTCCTCGCGCGCATGGCGGGCGGCATCATCGCCGTGATACCGTGCAACAAGCCGCTCTGCAACGAGTGCTTTTGCGTCGCGCGGGTGGAGCGTCCCCGCCTGCAACTGCTGTTCCATCTGTTGCGCTTGCTCGGCAGTTGCAAATGTTGCAAAGCGGTAGTAGCGCACAATCAGCGTATCGGGGATGGACATCGCCTTCCCGAACATCTCGCGTGGCGAATCGAGAACGGCAATGTAGTTGCCAAGCGACTTGCTCATTTTCTGGACGCCATCGGTTCCTTCGAGCAAGGGCATGAGCACGATTGCTTGGGGTTCTTGTCCAGCATGCTTTTGGAGTTCTCGCGCCAGCAGAAAGTTGAAGCGTTGATCGGTGCCACCAATTTCAACATCAGCACGCACGTGGACGGAATCGAGGCCCTGCGCCAGGGGATAGAGAAACTCATGGAGCGCAATCGGCTGCTCTCGCTCGAACCGATCGTGGAAATCGTCCCGCTCGAGCATCTGCGAAACGGTTACTTGTGCAGCAAGCCGAATTACCTCGGCAAAGGTTAGCCCAGCAAGCCACTCGGAATTGTGGCGAATCTCTGCGCGCGAGACGTCGAGCAGGATACCCACCTGCTCAAGGTAGGTGCGTGCATTCGCTTTGGTTTCCTCCAACGTCAGCGCCGGACGGGTCTTGGAGCGCCCGCTCGGATCACCGATCATCGCGGTAAAGTCGCCAATGATGAAAATCACCTGGTGACCAAGCTCCTGAAATTGCCGCAGCTTCTCGAGCACGACCGCATGGCCAATATGGAGGTCTGGCCGCGAGGGATCGCATCCGAGTTTGACGCGAAGAGGCACACCTGTCTGCACCGATCGTTCCAGCTTGGCGACAAATTCATCCTCCGGTAAAATTTCGGCCACACTGTCGGCAAGAATGCGGTATTGCTCGCGTGCCGAGAGGGTCATCGTCAGATCCGGTCGGTTCAACATGCACTGGTGCGTTGTTCACTTTGCACTTCCTCGTGCCGCTTGCGCAGAAGCTCCCGTTGCTCAAGCCGCTGCTGCCGGCGGATCTCGGCTGCTTCGTATCGGCGCTTCTCCTCGGCAGAGCGGGGTTCAATCGGTGGTACAAGCAATGGTTTGCCGTATTGGTCAATGGCGACAAAGGTCAGATACGCCGTCGCAACATGTGCGGTTGAGCCATTGATGGGATCCTCGCGGAGAACCTTGACCCCAACTTCCATCGAAGTTCGAAAGGCACGGTTGACCGTTGCATAGATGCGCACCACATGTCCTAGTTTGATGGGCTCGAAAAAGCTGATGCTGTCAACGGATGCTGTCACACAGACACGCCCGCTGTGCTTCATGGCAGCAAGTGCTGCGGCAATGTCCACCCAATGCATCAAACGTCCACCGAGTAAGTTGCCCAAGTAGTTGGTATCGTTCGGCAGGACTAATTCGGTCATTTCGATAGCGGAATCGGAAGGGCATTTCGGCTGCATGGACCATCGATTGCGTTCGACATGCAACTGCAAAGCTACGGTGTGGACGCACCCAGCAACGCAATCACATGCTCCAACGCAAGCGTACGTGAGCCTTTGACCAAGACCACATCTCCGGGGCGGCCGATCTGCCGAACCAGTTCAGCCGCACGTGCATGATCATCGGCCAGCAATGCCGGGACCCCAAGTTCGATGGCCGCGCGATGCATATCTTCACCGAGCAAGACAAGCGCATCAGCACGTTCGCGCGCAAAGGAGAGAATGCGGCGATGCTCTGCCGGTGATGCCGCACCAAGTTCCCGCATGTCCCCGAGCACAGCAAGACGCCGTCCGTTGGTTGGATAGGCAGCAAGCGTTTCCAATGCACACCGCATCGAAGCGGGATTGGCATTGTAACAATCGTTCAGGATGGTCATGCCGCCATCGGCTGATTGCACAACCATGCGTGCATACCCATGCGTCGGCGGAGGGCGATACTGCGCCAACTGCGCCGCAATCACATCCAACAATGCTCCCATACTCACCGCTGCTGCCGAAGCAGCAATCGCACACAAAGCAGCGGCATAACCAGGTTGCACAATGCGTGCCTCTGCGCGCATGCCCTGCCACTCGAGTGATACGATCGGGTATAACGTCTGCGGCTCGAAGCGAACGCTTGCCACCAGCATTGCATCGGCTGTTGTACCAAAGGTAAGCACCGATGGGAGCATTGAATGGTAGCGTCTCAGCCGCAGATCATCGAGATTGACACAGGCAACACCGCCTGATGTTGCCAGCCAGCGAAAGAGTGCTGTTTCCTCCTGTTCAACGCCGTCGAGCGAGCCGAAAAATTCCAGGTGCTCTTCGGCAATGGTCGTAATCAAACCATGCGTTGGTTCAACAATACGGCAGAGTTGCTCGATTTCCCCGGGATGATTCGTTCCAAGCTCGATGACCGCTGCTGTATGGTAGGAGCGCAAACCGAGCAAGACCAGCGGCACACCAACTTGATTATTCCAATTCTCTGGCGTTTTGTGAACGGCTCCATGTGCTGAGAGAAGATGAGCGGTCATGTCCTTCGTTGTTGTCTTGCCGACTGCACCTGCAATTGCCATCACAGGAATGCCAAAGCGACGACGATGGTACCGCGCCAGCGCACCGAGTGCACCAAGCGTGTCGCGTACCCAGATTGTTGGGACAGGGTGCTGAGGAAGTTCGTGCTGCCGGGTAACCTCGAGCACCAGCGCAGCAGCGCCGCGTTCTACTGCTTGCTGGGTAAAGCAGTGACCATCGAATCGTTCGCCGCGCAGAGCGACAAAGAGCATACCCGGTTCGAGTGTGCGCGTATCGGTGGAAACGCCTTCGATGCTGAAGTTCTTCTCGGCTCCATCGCAGGCGATGGGGTCGAGTGCTTCGACGAGTTCGTGAGCTGTAAACAGTGCCATTGCTGATTGCGATACTGGACCGCGCAAAACTACTTGCTGGAGCTGTTCAGTTTTCCCCCGAGCTGCCGATAACACCCAGCGAACACAAGACGCCACTGTTGCCATGTTCGAGCCGAACGAAACGACCGATCGCTACGTGGTCAGTTACGCCGACATGGTAACACTTCTGGTGGGAGTGTTCGTTGTTCTTTCGACAACGTTTCGCGCCGATGCTGATCGGTATCGCCAGCTTGCACGGGCGGCATCGCATGTGTTCGGGTCCACTCCAGCGGCAGATTCATCGGCTCCCACCGGTGCGGCGCTGGAAACCATCCTTGCGCGGCTGTCCCCAACGGATCTGGAGCACGACAACACCACATACCGGTGCATCCTTGCCGATGAAGTGCTCTTCGAATCTGGCTCCAGCCACATCAGCGACCCAGCTCGCCGTGCCCTGGTTGAGTTGGCACAGGTGCTGCAGAACGGTTCGGCAACGATCACCGTGGACGGGCATTCCGATAATCGCCCCACCACCGATGGGCGCACCAATCTTGCCCTCTCGGTCGAACGTGCACTCAGCGTTGCAACGGTTCTTGCGCAAGCAGGTATACCTGAGCACCGTTTGGTTATTCGCGGCTTCGGTTCGAGCAAACCAATTGCGCCCGATCCCGCATCGGCAAGCAATCGTCGCGTCGAAATACTCATTGCCTTCGATCACTAATTCAGTGTCACCACGGACGGCACATTCGATGGAAACAGCAACCATGCCCTTGCCCACGATGGCATCGAATCCCCCAACATCGTCCATCCGCAAGCTCACCACAGAGCAATTCGGCGAAATTCTCGTCGAAGAACGGCACATGTTCACGTTCCCGAACGGCCTGCTGGGTTTCGAGCAGCTCCATCACTTCATCATTGTTCGCGATGAACGAACCGAGCCAGTTCGGTGGCTCCTGTCGGTTGAGCACCCCGAGCTGAGCTTCCCCGTCATCAGCCCGTACTTCCTCCAGCCTGACTACGCTGTGGGGAAAGAATACAGCGACCCGCAACGATACACTCCGTTGGTAATCTTGACCCTCGGCAGTAGTGGTGCAACGGCAAACATGAAAGCGCCGATCATTCTCGACGTCGAGCATCAACATGGACAACAGATTATCATCCCTTCGGACAAGTATTCCACTGTTCACCCGATTGGAGTTCAACAAACCAGCCAACGATAACCATGCTTGTACTATCACGAAAAATCGGCGAAGTCATTACCATCGGTAACGCAATCACGATTACCATCTTGAGCTACGACCGCGGTATTGTTCGGGTCGGCATCGAAGCGCCGAAGGATGTTCCGGTTCATCGCAAAGAGGTGTACGACCGCATCATCGAGCTCAACCGCCAAGCAAGCCAGGTAACACCGGAGGCACTCCGCAGCACCATCGGTCGCTTACAACAAGCCACCGCTGTCACCAAAGAGACCAAGACCACATAGGCAATGAGCAGCCCACCGCTGATCTTGATCATTGACGACAATACGTGGATGCAGCGGATTGTCGCCAAAATCGTCGCCAGCTACGGCTGGGAGCCACTCATTGCAGGCAATGGGTATGATGGTGTCGTGCTCGCCCTAGAGCAGATACCGGACTTGGTCATCCTGGACTTGGTCATGCCGGATTTGTCGGGCATGCAGGTTCTCCGCCTACTCAAACGGTTACCACAAACTGCGCACATCCCCGTGCTCATTCTGAGCGTAGCAACTGAAGCAGAGCTCCTCATGGAAACGATGCGGCACGGGGCAGCAGGATTCATCCGCAAGCCGTTCACCCGCTCGACCATTTACGAGAAAGTGACCGAAGTACTTGGCGGTGGTACATCCGCATCCCCCATGCCTGGAGCACCGCAACCAGCAGCCGACACAGCACCCCACGAGAGCCATGAATCCAAGACGCACTCCTCCTCGGCTCCTCTCGGCCGCTATCGCCAAGCACCATCAGCCACCGACGAACAGGAACTGCGGCGTTGGCTTGATTCGATCTGAGCTGAGTGCTACCACGGCGTCCAACTTGCCGCCACGATCGGGATCACCAGCGGCAACGAGCTGACACCAACTCCCGCATCAAGTGCCAGCGCGGTATTTGCCAAGCGGACACCGACCACGACCATTGTTTGATATGGACGCGCAAGGTCGCTATTCCACAGTTCTGCCAACACATGCAGGTCGTCCCTTGCCGGAAGCTGCACATCTAAGCCCAATCCAAAACCAATCGCATTCGGCGTGTACCGCATGAGTGCCGAACCAAAGGTACCAGCGTTGAGTTGGTACACATCGCGGTCGGACAGATTATAGAAGGCCATCACAGTCAGGCGCGAGCGCACGCGGGTAAACGTTCCAGCAATCCATACGTGTTGCAGCCGATTCGGTGCGTTGATCCATGCAAGATTACCACCTACGCAGAGGGATAGGTGCCCATCAAGTTGCTGGTAGTCGGCACGCACCAGGGTTGCTTTTGCGTTGATAACGCTCAGTTGATGGCTCGCCGGGATACCCGGGACAATACTGCGAAGCAGCAGGATACTTCCAATCTGGCCAACACCAATCCCAGCACCCAGGGTCAACAGTTCCATGCTCAGGATGCTATGGTTTGTGCCGATTGGCTCTGCTGTCGGCATCAGGAGAGTGCGCCATGCGTGGCGGTAGAACGACTCCAGCGGGCGAATCTCAACGACTTGATCCAGGTCAATGGTGGCAGTGCCAACCGCGGTTCGCACCTTGATTGCTTCGATCGAATCCCGCATGGCACGGGAAAGAAGCTCGCCGCGAAGCACATCACCCGTAGTCAGCCGCACATGGACCAACGTGCCGAACCACTCCTCGGGAATGTCGCTGCGTGGGCCAGCCCACGTGCTCAGACTCATCACGCATGCAATGGCAAGCGCTGCCCACCTCATGCGAGCGGCTGGTTGAGTGTTGCGAACAGTTCGAGGACGGCATCGAGCGAGAATGTCCCGCGATCGCCCTTGCCATGCTCACGTAGCGCAACGGTCCCGCTCTCCTCCTCTTTCCGACCAACAATGAGCGCAAAGGGAATTTTCTGCTGCTCGCTTTCGGCGATTTTCCGCTGCACCTTCTCGGAGCGGTCGTCGAGACGGACACGGTATCCTTTCGACTCAAGAAGGGCATGGACCTTGCCTGCATACTCCCGCTGCGCATCGGTAATCGGCAGAACGCTCGCTTGGACCGGCGCAAGCCAAAAGGGGAAGTTGCCCGCATAGTGCTCCAGGAGAATGCCGATAAAACGCTCCATCGAACCAAACGGAGCACGATGGATGATCACCGGCCGATGTTTGGCATTATCGGCACCGGTGTACTCCAACCCAAAACGCTCGGGCATGACGTAGTCCACTTGCACTGTGCCCAATTGCCAGCGCCGACCAATTGCATCGCGAACGATAAAGTCAATCTTGGGTCCGTAGAATGCTGCTTCGCCAATGCCGATCGTGTACGTGAGCCCCATTTCATCAGCGACTTCTTGGATTTCTCGCTGCGCCCGTTCCCAGAGGGCGACATCGCCACCGTATTTGTCGGCATTGTCATCGCGAAACGAAAGCCGCGTCGAGACCTCCATCCCAAAGGTGCGGAAGACCAGTTGCGTCAGTTCGATGACTCCTTTGACTTCCTGTTTGAGCTGTTCGGGTGTGCAGTAGATGTGGGCATCATCTTGCGTGAATCCCCGGACACGGACAAGCCCTGTCAGCTCGCCGGATTGCTCATAGCGATAGACGGTGCCGAACTCAGCCAAGCGGAGTGGCAAATCGCGGTACGACCGAGGCTGGCTGGCGTAGATCTGGTGGTGGTGCGGACAGTTCATCGGCTTGAGCAGATACTCCTCCTCCTCGACCTTCATCGGCGGGAACTGTGAATCGGCATAGTAGGGATAGTGCCCGCTGGTCTTGTAGAGTTCGAGATTTCCCAGATGCGGGGTAATGACTTCCTGGTAACCACGCTTTTTCTGTTCGGCACGCAAGAAAGCTTCGAGCGTCCGACGGATGACAGTGCCATTGGGAAGCCAGATTGGCAAACCACTCCCGACGGCAGGAGTGATGAGAAAAATGTTGAGTTCCCTCCCCAACCGCCGATGGTCGCGACGCTCGGCTTCTTCGCGCTGACGCAAAAATTCATCGAGCATTTCTTTTTTGGGGAAGGAAATGCCGTAGAGCCGCGTCAACTGTTTCCGGCGATGGTCGCCACGCCAGTACGCGCCAGCAACCGAGAGCAACTTGGGATACCGCAGGTAACCAGTTGACGGAACGTGTGTGCCGCGGCACAGGTCGGTAAAGTTTCCCTGGCGGTAGAAGGTGATCGGCTGCCCGCGAAGCTCCTCGAGCAGTTCGAGTTTGTACTCATCGCCTTTGGCGTGGTAGTACGCGACAGCATCTTCCCAGGCAATCTCGATGCGCTCGTAGGGATTGTCGGCTTTGGCAAGCTCACGCATTTTCTCTTCGATGCGGGGAAAATCCTCGCTCGAGATCACCGCGCCATTGGGCAAGTCCACGTCGTAGTAGAAACCCTGCTCTATTGGCGGACCGATTCCGAATTTGACGCCGGGGTATAGCGCTTCAAGCGCCTCGGCCATTAGGTGGGCAGTTGAATGCCAGAAAATGCGCTTGCCTTCGTCGTCGTTCCAGGTGAGAATGCGGACATGTGCATCCTCGGTGATCGGGCGCGAAAGGTCATAGATCGTCCCGTTGACGACGATCCCAAGAGCTGCGCGCGCCAGCCCTTCGCCAATTGAACGGGCAATCTCCATCCCGGTTGTGCCGGTGGGATATTCGCGCTGCGAACCATCGGGAAAAGTGATGATCATTGCCACAAAAAGAGTGTGAGCCTATCATTGCGCCCATCGGCAATGAGCGCACTTCAAAATTACGCTCCCTTGATTGCGGCCGTCCGAACAACAATCACTGGCTGCTCGAGGTTTGTAACTGCTGCAGGGCAGCTTCACGCGAAGGGTAGAACTCAAAGAGCCACTCCATCTGCGATATTCGGAACAGGTTCCGCACCGTCTCGCGGACACCAACCAAAACCACTGGTATCTTGTGGTCCCGCAATTGGCGGTATGCCAGCAGGAGCGCGCTCAAACCGCTGCTATCGGCATAATCCACACGTGAGAGGTCCATAACCAACGCGCTGATGGTTGGCTGGCAAAGAATCAGGAGCTCTGCTTTGACGTCGGGCGCGTTGCTCGAGTCCAGCCGCGACTCCTTGAGGGTGAAAATGACGATATTATCGTCGTGATCAACAGTGAACTTCATTGCTGGTCCCCCCAGCAGTGGAACATACACCGACACGTGCACCGGCAATGGTACACGCAGCAAATATAGCCAACCGCTCTTAGTGCATGCGCACGGTTTCGATAATCTCGGCACCAAGGCGTTGCCCGTAGAGCTCCCCTGCAGCGATGCTGAAATCGTACTGCGTGCAACTCAACTGTTCAGCGGAGAGAATATCGGCACGCAATTCCTCGAGGTTTCGGTAATCACGATCCAGCATACCCCGCACGGCGTGTGTGCGATCGGTAATCCGTTCGATCTCCGGAAACGGCGTGCGGAATGCATCCTGGAGGATGGCAATCACCGCTGCCGCGATCAGGGCATGGTCGGAGACGTATTCCGGTGTGGGCGGAGAAGGAATCGGGGCTTGATACGCTGGATTGAGCACTCGACGAATGTATGTTTCCGGTCGGAGCAATGGATAGCGGTACTTGGCTTTCCATGCCAGGACGTATCCATCGTGCATTGCCAGTCCCAGTCGCAGATAGAGTACAGCACCGAACCCCATGCGGTAGGGACCGCTCCGCACCAGTTGCGTAGCGATACGCATCAAGTGAGCAGGGAACGTTGGCGCACGACCGAAAGGATCTGCCCAATAGCGGGCATCGTCGAGCTGGATTTCGGTGAGTGTGTTTCTGCGCAGAGAAACTTGCTTGGCTGCTCGGAAGAAGGCGCTGCCGGTATCGGTCGAATACTCTGGTGGTGCTTCGATGGCAGTATCGCGAGCAACGAGAAAGCGCACGCTTGCCCATTGCGGTAGAAGAGGAACCGGAGCTTGATCAGGTGCCGTTGGTGCCCAAACGCCCGGAACAGGCGGCAACTGGTAATCGGGCGGAAAGAGTTTCTCCCAAGCGCGCTCACCACCATCGTTGCCAGCAACAGCAACAATGCGCGCGGCCAACTCTCGGCCATAGCGGACTGAGCGCTCCCGCATTGCAGTATCGAGCTGGGCTAACCACCGCTGAGCAATGTTTGCTGCCTCGAGCGAATCAATGCGACGTCGCGTCTGCTCCGATGGTGGAAGCATCTGGCGGAGCAGCTCAGCAATAGCCGCATTTGCCACTAACGCCCAGTGATAGCGATTGCCACTGGTATCCGGAAACGGTAATCCCTCAAGCCCTGTGATGTTCCCTTCGAGCGAACGGTATTGGGGCATACCCGGAACCAACGCCTGGTAGAGCGTAATGCCCATGTAGGCATAAATCCGTGCGGCAATCGGATCAACAATACTTGCATGCTGCTCCATGCACCAGGTTGCACACTCGTACCACTGCGTGGCCAGCAAGTCCGTATCGAAGTGGGCACCGTCGTATGCTGTCGGGTATGGATCCGGCACAACAACGGGATCGCTGCACTGCATCGCCAGCAGCGACAATGCAAGCACCGCCATTTGAAACCATCGTGCCATCTGGTGTGCACAGCAGAAATTGTTGAACGTCGGATTGGTTCTTACCAGGATTCCCTTCCCGCCCTACACGTGCATCCGCTGCACTCCGTCATTATCGGCGCAGCATGACGCACACTTGAAGTCGGTGCTGAAACTTCCTCAGCAGAGCTGGCGTTTATGCGTGCAACCAACTAACGACCCTTTGGATGCAACTTCTTCTGGTCATTCTCTTGACGGCTGGTATCCTCGGCGCACAGGTCCAATTTGCGCGTCTGGAGGGCACGATCTACGACACCGAGCGCGCGCCCATTTCGGGTGCAACCATCAAACTGCCGCAACTCAAGCGTGGCGCGATAACCCAGCGTGACGGTTCGTTCGTGATTGCAGACATACCGCCCGGTACCTACCAAATCGAAGTCTCTGCTGTGGGGTACGATGCCTATGCAACAACCATCACGCTTTCTCCCGCGACGGTCAAGCAGCTCCGTGTCGTGCTACGCCAATCGAGCATCGAGGCACAAGCCGTCGAGGTTACCGCATCCCGCCGACTGCAGGAGCAGAGCGACACGCGCACCAGTGTTCTGACGGTTGACCCACGCGAAGCCAAGTACAAAGCCGGCGGCATCGAGGACGTTTTTCGCACACTCCAGAATCTGCCAGGGGTTACTGCACCGAGCGACTTTTCCTCGCAACTCATCGTGCGTGGCTCTGGGCCCGACCAGAACCTTATCCTGCTCGATAACATCGAGATTTTCAACCCGTATCGCTTGTACGGTTTCATTTCCCTATTCAACCCCGAAACCATCAGTAGCATTACCCTTCTGACCGGCGGATTCCCGGCGCAGTATAGCGACCGGCTGTCGGCGGTGCTCGATGTGCGCAATCGGGATGGCTACACCGGCAATGGTTACTTTTCGGGGAAACTGAACGTGAGCATCACCAATGCGAACGTGATCACTGAGGGGGCTCTCCCCTTTTGGAACGGTGCATGGCTGGTCTCGACGCGCCGAACCTACTACGATTTGATCGTCGGTCCGATTGTGCGTGCAACGGGCGCTGTTGATGGCGACGTTGCATTTCCCAACTTTCGCGACCTCCAACTCAAACTGACGCTCTACCCTGCACAGGGGCACAAGCTCTTTGCCAATGTCCTCACCAGCCGCGACAACACAGAGTTCACCTCCGGGGCCAATCGTCAAACGGCCGATTCGCTCAGTTTGGTTGACCGCAGCTACAACGACGCCTACGGCATTAGCTGGCAATGGACACCATCGAAGCGATTTGTTTCCACCGTTGGGCTTTCCTACTACGCCAACTACGGCGCAAACAGTTTTGGGGGAGTTGGGGGGTCTGCACTGCTCAATAGCGACCCAAATGGCGGAACACTCAGCAACGAAGATTTCAAGCGACTGCAGGATTCGCTCCGTCAAGCGGGGGTGGATGTTCCCACGCTTTTCAGCGTGCGCGGGGAAACTGGGTTCCGTTTCCAGAAAACCTCACTCAAAGTGGACAACAGTTGGCAACTCGACTCGGTCCATCTGCTGGAGTTTGGACTGCAGCAAGATTGGATTTACACTGGCGTGGTTGCCTACCTGGATTTCGACCCACGGTTGAAAGCGATTCGTGCAGCAAACCCAACGGCGCCACCCTTACCCGAATCCCTTTCGGAGGGGATCGACTACATCCGCAGCGGACTCTATGCGCAGGATCGCTGGCGCGCCTTCAACAAGCTCACCCTTACTGTCGGAGCACGGTTCGATTACTTCGCGCTGCTGGACAAGTCGTATCTGGCGCCGCGACTGGCAGCCTCGTATGCCCTGTCGCCAACCACCACGCTCCGTGCCGCATGGGGCATCTACTACCAGTCCCCCGGTTATGAAAAACTCTTCGATCAACAAGTGTTCCTCGATCTGACCAGCGAAAATGTCCGCTCGCTCCGCGCCGAACGAGCTACCCACACCATCGCCGGCATCGAGCACCAGATCAATCCGCAATGGCTTGTGCGGATGGAAGGCTACTACAAAGGTTTTAGCGACTTGATTCTCCCCAAGGTTGTCCGGGGAACTGTGTGGAAAGTTGAAAAGATTCCGGGCTTGCCCGACTCTGTATACCGGACACGCGATGGCTGGACTAACCCCGTTGCAACGATTGGAGACTCGCTGACCACCATACCGGTCAACAGTGCAACCGGCGAATCCTATGGCATCGAGCTACTCGTGCAGAAGTTCGCACCAACCAACGGCGGCGGACTCTACGGCTGGATCGCCTATTCCTTTGCGTTCGCCAACCGGTACCGAGATGGACTCCGCATACCGTTCAACTTCGACCGCCGGCATACACTCAGCATTGTTGGTGGCTGGCGGATTTCGCCTTCTCTCGACCTGAGCGTAACATTCACCTACGGCAGTGGCTTTCCCTGGACGTATCCAGTGGGCATTACACCTCGCATTGTGCAAGTGCGCGACACCATAAGCGGCCAAATGACGGCCAAGATTGATACCGACTGGCGCGGGGTGATTTTCAATGTGGACCGCGGCGGGTTAGCAAACATCAACCAAGGGCGGCTTCCCGACTACCATCGGCTCGACGTCCGAGTGACAACCTACACCAATTGGTTCGGATGGAAGTGGAGCTGGTATCTGGACGTGATCAACGTGTACAATCGCCAAAACGTGGTCGGGATTTTCTACCGCGTCAATCGGGAGACGTTAGAGCTGATTGAACGACGCTCGACAATGCTCCCGATTCTCCCCACAATCGGATTCAGTGTGACGTTTTAGTTGACCCAACACCGACTTCCTCAACCAGGCGCACCAGCGGTGTTACTGCATCGCCAGTGCAAGCTGACCGCAGGCAGCAGCGATTTCCAGACCGCTCGATGAACGCACCATCGTTGGTATTCCAGCGCTGCGCAACGCCGCAACGAACTGCTGCATTCGTTCTGGTGGTGTGGGGCGCAACTGCGCTGCTATGCCTTCGGGGTGCGTAAAGTCTATCGGGTGGAAAGGAATCACATTTACCTTTGATGGGACGCGGCGCGCAATCTTGAGTAGGCGACGAAAGTCTGCATCGCTATCGTTGAGGCGATCGAAAAGAATGTATTCGTAGGTCACCGCACGACGCGTGACGCGATAGTAGCCTTCGACCGCACTAAGCAGTTCATCGAGACTCCAGCGACGCGCAATCGGCATCAGGCGACGGCGAAGCTCGTCGGTGGTTGCATGGAGCGACAGTGCCAGCTTGACCGAGACGTCCTCGGTAGCCAAGCGCTCGATGGCTGGCACGATTCCCGCTGTTGACAGGGTCAGATGGCGCGGTGCGATCAGTTGCCAGCGCTCGCATGTCATGATCTTGATTGCCCGCACAACCGCCTCGTAGTTGAGGAGCGGCTCCCCCATGCCCATGAACACCACGTTGGTGATACGCTCGTTGCAGAGACGTTCGGCAGCAAGGAATTGCCCGACAATTTCAGCGGTCTCCAGATTCCGGCGTAGCTTGAGTGATGCCGTTGCACAGAACACACACCCGAGCGGACATCCAGCTTGCGTGGAGATGCAGAGCGTGCGTCGCTGGCGACCGCTTGCCATTTCGCTTGGGATGAGAACAGATTCAATCCGGGTCCCATCGAGCAGTTCAAAAAGCAGTTTGATCGTCCCATCCGATGCGCGCTGCTGCGCCTGCAGGGCTAGTGGCATCGTGATGAATGTCTCAGCGCATCGCTGACGCAGCGATCGTGGAAGGGTGCTGATCTCCAGCAGATTTGTGTGCCGCTCTGCATAGTAGCCATGCAGCAGTTGCGCCGCACGATAGCGCGGTTGATCCCATTGCTGGAAGAGTGCTTCCACCTCGTTTGGCAGCAAATTGCCCAGTAGCTGTCGCCCCTGCAACACATCGGGACTCAAGCTTCGCATTTTTGCCTGTCGTTGATCGAGCATTGTCGCTTCGTTGGTGATACTGCCGGGTGCAAGAACGGATAGGGCACTTGCAAATTTCACCACAACCGGCATTGCTCACCGACGCATCAAGTTTCATTACTGCTGGCAGACCATGCGCCCTCACCAGAGTTCATCCTTGTGGGTCCTTGCGTGGAAACGGCTGCGTCGGAATCGTGGCGCGGTCGTCGGGCTTTCGATCATGCTTGTGCTCATCGTGACCGCCATAGCCGCTCCTATCATTGCGCCCATGGATCCCACCGTTCAGGTGCTCGAGTATGCCATCAAGCCAGCACTGTTCCGCGGCAACGTGCTCTACCGCACCAACCCCGTCCATCCAGACCGACCAAGCATTATCGCCATTGAATCCTATCGCGTGCATGGTGATTCGGTCGAGTACACCGACCTGCTCGGGCGTACGTTCCGCATCCACCGCTTTCAGCTCTATGGGACAAGCGAGGCAGAATGGCATGCTGAGCCGCTCTACCTTCTGGGCACCGATCACTTCGGACGTGATGTGTTCAGCCGGCTGGTCTATGGTGCACGCGTTGCACTCCTTGTCGGGCTCATTGCAGAGTCGCTGGCGCTGATTATTGGCGTGTTGATTGGGGCACTGGCAGGCTATTTCCGCGGTTGGGTGGACGATGTCTTGATGTGGCTGACAAACGTTGTGTGGTCGTTTCCGACAGTGCTGCTGGTTATTGCATTGAGCGTAATCTTGGGGCAGGGACTCTGGCAAACGTTTGTTGCAATCGGTCTATCGAGCTGGGTGGACATTGCGCGAATCGTCCGTGGGCAGTTCTTGGTACTGCGCAACGTCGAGTTCGTTCAGGCGGCACGCGCACTGGGGTTCGGCTCGTGGCGGATCATGGTCGGCCATCTGCTTCCGAACACCCTCGGACCAATCGTCGTTGTTGCTACTGCGGGCATTGCAACGGCGATCATTTTGGAAGCAAGCTTGAGCTTTTTGGGGTTAGGGATTCAGCCACCGACGCCATCCTGGGGGCGGATGATTCAGGATGGACGCGGTTACCTCTACGTCGGCGAGGGACTGGGGCTTGTGCTCTATCCTTCGATTGCAATTGCGCTGGCGGTGTATGCCATCAATCTCTTTGGCGATGGACTTCGAGACGCCTTAGACCCACGCACGGTGCAGCGCGGCACGTCGTGACCATTCTCCGGCTGCAGCGACGCAACCCACCGGCGGTGCGCACTACTCGACACCATCTGTTCGTCTTGAAGTGCCACGGATGCATCGGTTACAGTATTGGACATCGAACATGAACGAGCACAAATCCTTTCCCAAGCGTATGCAGGACATCGTCAACACGTACATCAAGCAAGAACAGAGCGCACATTCGCCAAGCGAGAACACTGCCGACCAACAGCAAGAAACCGCACCATCAGAACAGCACCCAACTGCGGGAGATTCCGCCGCGCTCGAACAGCGTATTGTTGAGCTGGAAGAACAGCTCGCCACTGTGACTGCGGAACGCGACGAGCTGCGCGAAAAGTATGTCCGCACCCTTGCCGAGATGGACAACCTTCGCAAACGCACCGAGCGCGAAAAAGACCAGTTGGTGCTCTTTGCAACCGAGCGCCTGTTTAGCCGCTTAGTCGAAATTCTCGACGACCTGCAGGCTGCTGTCGAAGCAGGCAAGCAATCGCGCGACTACGATGCCATGCTCAACGGATTGGAAATGATCACCACCAAAGCCCATCGCATCTACGAGGAGCATGGCGTACGTCCACTCGAAGCCCGCGAAGGCGAGCCGTTCAATGTGGAGCTTCACGAGGCACTCGTCCACGTTCCGCATCCGGAGCTTCCCGAAGGTACGATCGTGCAGCAGGTGCAACGCGGATATGTGTTCCGTGACCGCGTGCTCCGCCATGCACGGGTAGTAACATCGGCGGGGGCTCACGCCGCCGATGGTGCAAGCAGCGAACAGTCACCATCCTCCCAGAGCGACTAACATGGCAAAACGTGACTACTACGAAGTGTTGGGGGTCAGCCGCACGGCAACACTTGACGAGATCAAGAGCGCATACCGTAAGCTGGCGATGAAATATCACCCCGATCGCAATCCCGGCAACAAAGAGGCAGAAGAGCGCTTCAAGGAAATCACCGAAGCCTACGAAGTCCTCAGCGATGAGGATAAGCGCCGCCGTTACGACCAATTCGGCCATACCGGCTTGCGGGAAGGACAAGACTTCCACCACTACACCTCGATGGACGACATCTTCAGTGCGTTTGGAGATATTTTTGGTGGAACACTTTTCGACGAACTCTTCGGTGGCGGTGCCGCCAACCGTCGTCGGGCGCATGCGCAGCAATCGGTGGGAGAACGTGGAGCAGATTTACGCGTGACCTTGCCCTTGACGCTTGAAGAAATCGCAAGTGGCACCGAAAAAACCATCAAAGTCAAGCGCTACCTTCCGTGCAGTACCTGTAGTGGAAGCGGTGCGCGCAGTGGCTCCAGCGGGTACGCTGTATGCCCAACCTGCAATGGCAGCGGACAAATCAGCCAGGTAAGCCGCTCCATGTTTGGGCAATTTGTCAACATCAGCACCTGTCCCACCTGCAGTGGCAGTGGACGCGTCCTGCGTGATCCGTGCCCTGCGTGCAATGGAGAAGGACGTGTCATGAGCGAGGACACCATTCGCGTTTCGATCCCTGCGGGTGTAACCGACGGCAACTATATCCCCTTGCGAGGAAAAGGACACGCTGGCAGACGCGGTGGCCCTGCTGGTGACCTCATTATCGTCATCGAAGAAAAGGAGCACCCCTACTTTCGTCGCGATGGCAACGACGTTGTGTACCATTTGGTCATTTCCTTCCCCGATGCAGCACTCGGCGGCGACATCGAGGTTCCCACGCTCGATGGCACTGCTCTCCTGCACATCAAACCCGGTACCCAGCCGGGCACTATTCTTCGCATGCGGGGCAAAGGGATTCCGTTTCTCAATAGCACCCAGCGCGGTGACCAACTGGTAGTAGTCAACGTCTACGTGCCAACCAAGCTCACCACACGCGAACGAGAACTCCTCTCCCAGCTTGCCGACAGCGAGAACATTGCCCCCAAAAAGCGACGCAAAGAAACCAAGGACACCGGTTTTTTCGGTAAGATCCGCGGGAGCTTTTCGCTTTAGTTGTTCGATGCGCGCAGGTGGCCGAGCAGCTCCTCGAAATCTTGCTCGGTCAAATAGTAGCGTTCGCCGCAGTACTGGCACACCAGCTCGTTATGGTGATCACGGCGCATGTGGATGATCTCTTCTGCACCGAGACTCAATAGCATTTCCTTGAAGCGCTCTTTCGAGCAGCGACAGAAGAAATCCACTGGCGTGGTACGAAAGATCACGACCTCTCCTGGTAGCGTCTGGCGAGTTATTTCTTCCGCGTTATAGCCTGACTTGACTAACTCACAGAGGGAGCCAATCTGCCGCAGGAAATCGTAAATGGTGCGCACGGTATCTGGTGCTGCACCAGGCAGTGCTTGCACGATAATCCCTGCCGAACATTCTATCGACTGATGGTCATCGAGGGTAACATCGAGTCGGACGCCGGCTGGAATTTGCTCCGATTGCCAGAAATAGTGCGCTAAATCGGTTGTAATGTTACCCGTACACAGCTCCACAATGCCAGTGATCGGCTCGGCTTTGTCGTAGAGTACTTTCCGCACCTGGAGTATCCCAGCGCCAAGCGGAGCAGCGTGCCCATTAGTGCGAGGGTTGTACTCGACATAACCGCGAACCTCCCCAACTTGGAGTGCTTCCGCATAGACGGTTCGGATAAACCCACTCCCTTTGGCTTCGACGATGACGCGTTCTTCCCCTTTGAGGAAGGATGCCATCATGGATGCTGCCGAGAGTGCGCGGGCAAGCAGGACTGCTCCAACAGCGTCAAGTTGGTGCCGCTGCTGAGCCGTATGCGCTGTTTCCGTCGTCACCGCGGTTGCAGCGCGGATTGTTCCATCGGCAGTCATTGCATGAACGACACGATCACGGGTGCGGAATTTCTGCTTGAGTTCGGCAAGAGTGGGCATCGAGCGGAGCATCAGGAGTAGAACTTAGTTGGTATGGCGAACGAAGGCACCATTTATTGCCCGAAAAAATTTCAGGCCGATCAAATATTCCCGCGAACGTTCCGTCTTCAGGCCTGCGCGTTTCATGGTACCCTCACACAGGCGCAGCTTCCATCACCAACTGCTCAGCGCAGGGAAGTTGCGCCTCTCTTTACGGGGGCATTCCCCGGAGCTCCTACTGTGTAGGAGCAAACATCACCACCACCGCAGGCGCCGCTTCCACCCGGAAGTGGCGCTTCTGCGTTCAATCCACCACCGAACCGTTCCAACTGTGGCAGCACCAATAGTACCACCGAGCACCCAACCACAGAGTACGTCGCTTGGATAGTGAACGCCAACGTACACGCGCGAGAATCCGACCATCCCTGCTGCCAACACCCATGCCCACCAGCCACGACGATAGAACCAAACGAGCACCACTGCCACCGCAGCCATGTTCACCGCGTGCGAAGAAGGAAACGATGGGCCATCAGCACAGGGAATACGCAGAAGGACCTCGGTAAGCTGGCGACACGGACGCTCACGCTGAACAATCGGTTTGACGACACGATTGGTCAACGGATCAGCAAAAGCGATAACAAGCACCATGAATGCTGCGCACCACCGCCCGCGCCGTTGCCCTCGAATCAGCAACCACGCCATTCCAACGGCGAACACTGGTGCCCACCACCGAAACGACGTTACTACCGGCATGACAGCATCGAATACCGGGTTGCTCATGCCATGATTGATTGCTCGGAAGAGGAGCAGATCGAGCTGAAAAAGCACATCACTCATCAACGATCCTCGCTTGGTTCAACAACACACCGACCAACTAATTTCGCCACGACCACCACATCCCAAACAGATATGCTCAACGATTCTGACTGGTTGGCTCGTCCGCGCATTGTTGCTGGCGCGATGAGCGGCACGTCGTTCGACGGCGTTGATGCAGCGTTGGTACGCTTTACCCAAGCAGATAGTCACACACGGATCGAGCTTCTCGGTTTTGCCAGCGTTGAGTTTCCTTCCTCCTTCCGACATACCCTCATGGCATTGACCGAGCGACCACTTGCCATTGGTGAACTCGGCGATTGTAGCTGCGTCCTGATGCACTACTACGAACGTGCGATCACCGGTGCAATCACTGCCGCCCATGCTTCTCCGGTAGCCATCGGCATTCACGGGCAAACTCTCTGGCACGCACCCACCCCCAGCAGTCGCGACGGTGTTCTCTGCCGTTCAACATTCCAACTGGCAACACCTGCTATTCTTGCCGCAACATTTGGTGTGCCGGTTGTCAGCGATGTTCGCAGCGCGGATGTCGCGCTCGGCGGACAGGGTGCTCCGCTGGTTCCCCTTCTCGATTGGGAATTGCTGCACACCGAACACGACTATGTAATCGGCCTCAATATTGGCGGCATTGCCAATGTGACGCTCCTTCCACCCGATGCAACACTCAACAGCATTCGCGCTTTCGACACCGGTCCGGGCAACGTGTGGATTGACTCTGCCATGCACCGTTACTGGGGAAAGCGGTTCGACGAAGGTGGAAAAACAGCCGCCGCAGGACAAATCATACCATCCCTGCTTGAGCAGTTGAAGGCAATTCCCTACATCGTGATGCCACCACCGAAGACGACCGGCAGAGAGCTTTTCTCCGTCCGGGAATTAGAACAGTACTTGGTTCCGCTGGAACGAGCGATGGTCTGTCCTGAAGACATTGTCGCCACACTGACAGCATTCACCGCATGGAGCATTGCTGAGAACATTCGCCGCTTTGCGCGCGAGGACGCCACCATCGTTGTCTCAGGTGGTGGCAGTTACAACACAACCGTGCTCGACGCACTCAAGCAAGAACTACCACGTGCACGTATCCTGCGACTTTCGGACTACTGCGGCATTCCTGAATCCATCAAAGAAGCTGTGCTCATGGCATACATTGCCTACCGCACACTGGGCGGACTTCCATCGAGCATTCCGTCTGTCACGGGTGCTTCGCGAGCAGCCGTCCTTGGATCCATTACTCCACCCCCATAACACGAGAGCGGAAGCTGATCATAACAGCTTCCGCTCTCGGCGAGTACGTCTGTGGACCCTGGTGTGTGATTAGCGCACAATCACCAGTGGTGTCGAAATTTGGTAGCGCCCGCTCCGTAGGACGCAACGATACATCCCAGGGGCAACACTGATAACACTTGCATCGAGCTTTTGCTCTGCACCACTGACAAGACCTTGCCAGAGAGTTCCAACGGTCCGACCAGCCATATCGAGCAGCTCGATCGTTGCTGTTGTTGCACTCGGCGTTGTCAGCACTAGCGTTACATAGTCACTTGCTGGCTGTGGATCAACACGCAAGCGATACCCTGCTGCATAGGCTTCATCTTCCACCGATGCAGTTGCAATCGTCACGACACTCGATTCAACTGTTCCGCAGTTATTGGTCACCACGACCTTGTACTGGCCGGCATCATTTGCCGTGACGTTGGTGATGGTGTAGGTGCTATTGGTTGCGCCACTAATCGGCTGATTGTCTTTGTACCACTGATACTGCAAGTTATCGCCTTGTGCTTGCACGCTAAGCTGGAACGAACCACCGATCGCTGCAGTTCCGCCTTGCGGTTGCTGGGTGATGGTCGGAGCAGTGCCAACAGTGACGGTTGCTGGATCGCTATCAATGCTTCCGCAATCGCTGGTAATCTTGCAGTACACTTGCAGACCATTCATCTGCGCAGTTGCTGTTTGGGAAATGCTCGATGCTGTTGCGCCTGGCACGGGCATTCCACCAGCATACCACTGGTATGTAACGTTCAACCCACCACTAACCTGCACAGACATTGCAGCGATCTGGCCTTCGCAGACAGTGACATTTTGGGGTTGTTGGGTAATGGTTGGGCCCGGGATAACCGTCACTTGAGCCACTGCGGTTGCGGGGGTAACAGTTCCATTTGTCACGCTAACGATCACTGTGTATTGCCCCGCTTCGTTCTGCGTGATGTTGCTGATAGTCAGGGTGTTCGTACTCGATCCGCTGTAGGTACTGTTGTCGCTAATAGGCGTGTTGTTGTAGAGCCACTGGAATCCGTACTGTGGGTTGGGATAGTTCGTCGATGCCTGGACAGTCAACGTAACAGTCTGCCCAACACACACAGTAATATCCTGCGGCGGCTGGTCAATTCGAACGCGATACTCTGTCGCGGACGCACGCACACCGAACAAAACAATGCCCACCATACCGAGCACCAATGCTCCAGGCAGCAGGCCACCAACAAACGAAGACAAGCGTTTCATGATACACCGAAAAGTAGTGGAACATGGAGAAAATTGATAGAAAGCTTTCTTTTCGAGATCCTGCACCGATTCCACACCACTTGGAAGCAGTACAACCGACACGTGTCGCAATTGATTCATGGCTACAGCATCGTGTGTTGATTGAGACATTTGACTGGTGAGCAACACTGAAGCTTGTGAGTACAACCCAACTCATCATAAGCGTGTGTTAGCTCCTTCATCTCGAAAATACAAACTGCTACGATAAAAACCAAACAAAAATTTTTTGCTATCCCAACACTGTAGCCTGGAGAGGCATTTTTTCTTGTCGTCTCAAGCTCGGGAATCAGCAACCACCACCGAGCAGAGAACGTTCAATCCATCTCCTTTCCGTCAGCATGTCTGGCGGATGTCGGAGTTGTCCGTATATCCTCCCCCACCACAAAAAAACAGCACGGCAGGAAGTGCATTCCTTCCCACCGTGCTGCTTTGCCTGTTCATTCCTTGTGGCTGCTGTTACCGCACAATGACGAGGGGTGTTGACAGGCGATAGTTACCGCTACGAACCACGCACCGATACACGCCCGCCGCTAACGAACTCCAATCACTGCTGAGCCGCACCTGGCCGCCGGTAACAATCCCTTCCCACAAGAATTGCACGACGCGACCACTGAGGTCAATGACCTCAACACTCACCCGTGATCCTTGCGGTGCTACGACCACCACATCGCCACGTGCATTCACCGGTTGGGGTTCGACGTGGATGGCATAGCCAGCAGCGATTGTCTCATCCTCGACCGACGACAATACCACATCCACCTGGCTCGAGGTCACACTCCCACACTCGTTGCTCACCTCCACTACGTACTGCCCTGCATCACTCGAACTGAAATTCGCTATCGCATATTCCGAACCCGTCGCTCCAGGGATCACCTGACCATCCTTCTTCCACTGGTACCGAAGACCCTCTCCCTCGGCTACCACACGCAAACGATACACGCCGCCCCGGCTAACCTCTCCTCCCTGCGGCTCCTCCACGATCCGCGGCGCCGTCTTCACCGTCAACACTGCCTCCCGACTCTCCACCTGACCACAGTCGTTGCTCACCCGACACCGCACGCGCACCCCATTCATCGCTGCCGTCACAACCTCCTCCACCGTCATCTGGGTCGCTCCCGGCAACGCCGAACCACCGACATACCACTGATACCGCAAACCGCCTCCACTGGCACTCACACTCAATTGCGCCCGCTGCCCCTCGCACACACTCACATCCTGCGGCTCGGCTGTAATCACTGGCGCCTCGTCAACCGACACCTGCGCCTGCGCACTGGCGACCGCTCCTCCAGGATTGGCCGTCACTTCCACCGTGTACTCCCCTGCATCGCTGCTCCCTGCTCGACTAATCCGCAACACACTCGTACTCGTCCCGCTGTACACGCCACCATCGCTGAGAGGCTGCCCGTCCTTCAACCAACGATAACTGTACTCCGCGTTCGGTATGTTCGAACTGGCTCGCACACTCAATACCGCCGGCTGACCCGAACACACTCGAACATCCTGCGGCACCTGGTCAATCGTCACCTGCCCAACGTACAACCCCGCCGTCTGCGTCGTCTGGCTCCCACACAAACCCGTCACCACACAGTAGTAATCCTCCCCAATGTCGCTTTGACGTACGTTCCGTATCGTCAACTCACTGGTCGTCGTCCCCGTTATCCGTCCATCATCGCGCAACGCCACACTCCCACGATACCACTGGTACTGCGGACTGTACCCAGGTATCTGCGCCGACACCGGCTCCACCTCCAACCGCGCCGTCCCTCCGATCGCCACCGCCACTCGCTCCGGCTGCCGCGCAATCAACGTCTGCGGCGCTATGTACACCACCGCCTCCTGCGTCACCACCTGCTCAGTCCCACACGTCCCATACAACAAACACGTGTACCGACCCGAACTGGCCTCGTCCACGTTCGGGATCACCAAAATCGGATTGGTCGCACCACTAATCGCTCGCCCATCCTTCTGCCACTGATACCCCAACACCGTCCCATTGGCGATCACCGACAACGCCGTCTCCTGTCCTCGACACAATATCCGGCTCGACGGCTGCTGCACGATCTCGATCGGCGCATTCACCCGTACCGCTATCACCGGACTGGCCAGCGGATCGGCTCCACCCGTCGCCGTCACGTACAACACATAGTCACCCTCGTGCAACGACTGCACCGAGTTAGAAATCACCAACGTGCCCGATCGCGTCCCACTGTACCCGTTGACTCCCTCCAACAACGGCGATCCATTGCGCAACCACTGGTACGATAGCTGCGCCCCATACGTCACCTGCGCATTCCCGCTGATCGTCAGCGTCGTCCCTTGACAACCTACCACCTGCGACGGCGGCGGCGGATTGAACGATATCACCGGAATGATCTGGTGCGCTCCGTTGTACACCTCACTCCGATTCCGCGTGTTCCCAAAAATGTCGTCCGGCACATCATTGCGCAATCCCATGTTGTACGTCCCGTTCGACGTCGATCCCAACCCGTACAACCGACTATCCACCTGCGTGAGCGACAAATCCCCACTGCTGACGTTCGCAAACACAATCGGCGCAAACTGACTGTTCTGACTCCGACCACTGGTCGTCCGCCACGCCGAGAGCTCACTGCCACTGCCTCCCTTCATCACCCCTGTCGTGCCCCAGTACCCTATCACACTCCCCGGCGTGTACACCGTGTTGTAATCAAGCGACGCAAACGCCCCCGTCGCCTGCATGTCCATCGCTGCACTCTGACCACTGGCAGCGTAGAAAATGTTGTTGTTCAAACTCATCCCTACCGTGCTCCCATCAACCCGCACCGGCACTCCCATCGTCGCACTCCCATACCCATCCGAGTACACCGTGTTGTGGAACACCTTCGTGTTCGACGTGTTGGCACACCGTATCCCCCACAGCGCGCCACTGACCCGAATGAAGTTGTTCGCCACCAACGGCGCTCCAGGATTGCTCGACAACCGTGCCTGCAACAACAATCCCGGCGCCTGCGTGCTCTGACCTCCTGTCAAGTTGATCCGGTTCTTCTCAAAACGAAAATCTCCAATGTTGTTGGCAATGTTCACACCCGCACTAATCCCACTCGAACTACTGCTGATCACGTTCCGACGTATCACCAACCCGTCGGTCACGTTCGAAAAAATCGCACCCGCGTAAAAGTTCGTAAACGTGTTGTCCACGTACTGATGCCCACCCATGAACGGCGTCGTCGTCCGCCACACGTACAACGACGCACTCCCGTTCTGAAACGTACAGTTCTTCACCACCAACCCCGTGTGGTAGGCAGAGTTCGAGAGCAACAATATGTCGTTGTACACAAAACTACTCGACGTCCGACCACTGAACACGACTCCGTCGAACGTCACCCCGTCGCAACCGTCACTGTTGCTGTTCCCCATCAACTCCGCACAGACCGCCCAGTTCGAGCCTCCCGTCCCCGTCGCCTGCACCGTTACGTTCTTGAACGTCACGTAGTCGGCATTGAGCAACCGCACCGTCGGCTCACCTCCGGCAACTCCCGTCTCGTTCAACGCTGCTGTCTGCGTCGTCCCGCCGTTGTGCACAATGATCACCGACGCCGCATTCCCGTTCTCCGACTGAAACACAATCGGGCGCGACTGCTGGTTCCCCGGCGGATTGGCGATGAACACATGACCACTGTACGTCCCCGGTCGAATGTTGAACGTCACCGCGCCTAATGTGCCACCGTACCGAAGAGCATTTGCAGCAGTTACAACATCAGGAAAGTCGGGATTACTTCCACCAACCGTATATGTACCACTCAAACCTGGGGCAAGTTGTGCACTAACGGTATTGTTTGCACTATTCTCATCGGTTTGTCCATTCGGGCAGCACACCGTTGCCGATATCGTCACCGGCGCGCCAACAGTAAAGTTGGCCGTGCCCAAATTGACCGTTGTGCTTTGATTGTTGCTCAGCGAGCCTGTCCAGTTGATTGGTGTCTGAGCAACGCCATTGACTGTCCAGAAAATTTGCGCACTTGTAATCGTCTGGGCACCAAAGTTCCGCATGGTCACACTAATACTCTGCGACCCTGCTGCAAATGGTGCAACTGGACTTGCAACGGCAGTCAAACCGAGATCGTAGTCGAGCGGCACAGCGAATTTCCCTACGAACATTGCGGGATAGCCGATGTAATTGTACAGCTGAGGCGCACCCGATCCGGAGCCAAACGTCATTGGGTTGCTGTAGTAGTAGCCTGTAATTGCCCCTTCCTTCCGTGAAGGGCTAACACCAATATCGTAGGCATTTTGAGTACTCGTCCCTGTTGCTGCAAGCCCGCCAAGCGGCTGACCATTTGTTCTCCATACTGCAACCCAGCATTGGTACTGGTACGAGGTGTAGGAAAATGTCGTAGTGCCAAACGTCCAGTTTACCGTTGAGTATGGGTACGTGTAGCCACCCAGATACACGCTTCCACCGTTGTCAATGCCTACCCCTCGCGCATACTCGTAGCAGTTTGTCGTACCAAAATTGCGTGCCCACTGAACAACGCCATTGGTATTGAACTTGACGACGAAGCCATCGTAGTAGGAATCACCAGAAGTGATTGTTTGACTGTTGCCACCATACGCTGTACCGCGGAAGTAACCACCAATGACGACATCACCAGCATTGTTCACAGCTAAATCCTGTGTCCATTCATAGCTACTTCCCGTAATTCCCCACGTTGCCCAGACGTAGTTGCCGTTTGCATCGAACTTACACAGCCACGTTTCAGGAGTCGAGTAAGGGTAGTAGAGCGAGTAGCTTGTCGAGCCGAAGTAGCATGGGTAGCTATACGTCATGCCTGCAGCATAGACATTCCCATTCCCATCGACATCAACGCCATAGGTATACTCAGTGCTAGAACCACCGATTGCACGTGCCCATTGAAAGACGCCGTTGGTGTTGAACTTTGCGATATAGCCATCCGTCCCTCCGAATGAGGAAAGCGTCGTGTAGGACGACGAGCCTGCGGAGAAGTAGTACGTGGAGCTGGAAAAGTATCCGGCAATGTAACAATCACCCGTTTGCTTATTCACCGCAAGGTTGTAAAGGATGTCGGTGCTCGGTCCTGCTTGCCTGGCAGCCCACTGCACGTTTCCGTTTGCATCGTACTTGACGATGAAGACATCCGGCGTTGTTTGGGTAGCAAGCGACCAACTTCCGAAATATGCGGGATTACTGTAGTAGTACCCTGCGACATAGACGTTGCCATTGTTGTCAACGTCAATCCCGTAGCCATACTCTGAGCTTGTGCCGCCGCCACTACGGACCCACTGGAGATTACCGCTGGCGTCATATTTCGCAACAAACATGTCGTAGTTCGCACCGCCGCCGTACGCGTAGATCGTCGTCGTGCCGAACGTCGCGTAGTAGTAGAAGTAGCCCGTCACGTAAACATTCCCGTTGTTGTCCACGGTGCTGCGGTAGCCATAGACGTAGTAGTCAGTTGAAGTGGATTGGCCGCCAGCACCACGTGCCCAATTCCAAAGCTGTGCACGTGCATCAAGCGAGATTAGCGCAACCATCACTGCGCACACTGCCAATGCGTGACCAAACCATGCTGCCACTGCAGCAAACAGGGAAAAGCGTTTCATGGTAGAACCAACAATTGTGGAACATGATGATATGGGGAAACAGGCATTGACGGTCTCAGGAACGGGCGAATCTGCCCCTTGGTAAGGCACAGAAAGGCAAATGCAGGCTTGTGTTGTGTCCATGGTTCCTCACACGCTCTGACGATCCAACATTAGCATCCCTTCCTGGCAACTACACGCCCTTCGCCACCGATGAGCAGCATGCCAGAGGGTGCTCTGACCCAAAAATAACAAAAATTTCTGTTCGAACAAAAATTTTTTATCCTTTGCAAAAACAGCGCGGCAGGAAGCACATTGCTTCCCGCCGCACCGTGCGTGTAAGGAACTCTCCTCTGTAAGAAACGCTTCGCTATGTGAGATGTCTATCGCACAATGAGCATTGGCACTGAAAGATGGAACGTACCAGAGCGGAGCACACAGCGATATACACCGGACGCAAGCATACTCACATCGGTTTCCACTTGAAATTGCGCTTGGCCGCTTTTGCCCTGCCACACTGTAGCAACATGGCGCCCGTTGATGTCAACGATATCGAGACGCACGTCCACTCCAAGCGGTGCCGTCACAACCACCGTTGCACGTGCATTCACCGGTTGGGGTTCGACGTGGATGGCATAGCCAGCAGCGATTGTCTCATCCTCGACCGACGACAATACCACCTCCACCTGGCTCGAGGTCACACTCCCACACTCGTTGCTCACCTCCACTACGTACTGCCCTGCATCACTCGAACTGAAATTCGCTATCGCATATTCCGAACCCGTCGCTCCAGGGATCACCTGACCATCCTTCTTCCACTGGTACCGAAGACCCTCTCCCTCGGCTACCACACGCAAACGATACACGCCGCCCCGGCTAACCTCTCCTCCCTGCGGCTCCTCCACGATCCGCGGCGCCGTCTTCACCGTCAACACTGCCTCCCGACTCTCCACCTGACCACAGTCGTTGCTCACCCGACACCGCACGCGTACCCCATTCATCGCTGCCGTCACAACCTCCTCCACCGTCATCTGGGTCGCTCCCGGCAACGCCGAACCACCGACATACCACTGATACCGCAAACCGCCCCCACTGGCACTCACACTCAATTGCGCCCGCTGCCCCTCGCACACACTCACATCCTGCGGCTCGGCTGTAATCACTGGCGCTTCGTCAACCGACACCTGCGCCTGCGCACTGGCGACCGCTCCTCCAGGATTGGCCGTCACTTCCACCGTGTACTCCCCTGCATCGCTGCTCCCTGCTCGACTAATCCGCAACACACTCGTACTCGTCCCGCTGTACACGCCACCATCGCTGAGAGGCTGCCCGTCCTTCAACCAACGATAACTGTACTCCGCGTTCGGTATGTTCGAACTGGCTCGCACACTCAATACCGCCGGCTGACCCGAACACACTCGAACATCCTGCGGCACCTGATCAATACTCACCTGCCCAACGTACAACCCCGCCGTCTGCGTCGTCTGGCTCCCACACAAACCCGTCACCACACAGTAGTAATCCTCCCCAATGTCGCTCTGCCGTACGTTCCGTATCGTCAACTCACTGGTCGTCGTCCCCGTAATCCGTCCATCATCGCGCAACGCCACACTCCCACGATACCACTGGTACTGCGGACTGTACCCAGGTATCTGCGCCGACACCGGCTCCACCTCCAACCGCGCCGTCCCTCCGATCGCCACCGCCACTCGCTCCGGCTGCCGCGCAATCAACGTCTGCGGCGCTATGTACACCACCGCCTCCTGCGTCACCACCTGCTCAGTCCCACACGTCCCATACAACAAACACGTGTACCGACCCGAACTGGCCTCGTCCACGTTCGGGATCACCAAAATCGGATTGGTCGCACCACTAATCGCTCGCCCATCCTTCTGCCACTGATACCCCAACACCGTCCCATTGGCGATCACCGACAACGCCGTCTCCTGTCCTCGACACAATATCCGGCTCGACGGCTGCTGCACGATCTCGATCGGCGCATTCACCCGTACCGCTATCACCGGACTGGCCAGCGGATCGGCTCCACCCGTCGCCGTCACGTACAACACATAGTCACCCTCGTGCAACGACTGCACCGAGTTAGAAATCACCAACGTGCCCGATCGCGTCCCACTGTACCCGTTGACTCCCTCCAACAACGGCGATCCATTGCGCAACCACTGGTACGATAGCTGCGCCCCATACGTCACCTGCGCATTCCCGCTGATCGTCAGCGTCGTCCCTTGACAACCTACCACCTGCGACGGCGGCTGCGGATTGAACGATATCACCGGAATGATCTGGTGCGCTCCGTTGTACACCTCACTCCGATTCCGCGTGTTCCCAAAAATGTCGTCCGGCACATCATTGCGCAATCCCATGTTGTACGTCCCGTTCGACGTCGATCCCAACCCGTACAACCGACTATCCACCTGCGTGAGCGACAAATCCCCACTGCTGACGTTCGCAAACACAATCGGCGCAAACTGACTGTTCTGACTCCGACCACTGGTCGTCCGCCACGCCGAGAGCTCACTGCCACTGCCTCCCTTCATCACCCCTGTCGTGCCCCAGTACCCTATCACACTCCCCGGCGTGTACACCGTGTTGTAATCAAGCGACGCAAACGCCCCCGTCGCCTGCATGTCCATCGCTGCACTCTGACCACTGGCAGCGTAGAAAATGTTGTTGTTCAAACTCATCCCTACCGTGCTCCCATCAACCCGCACCGGCACTCCCATCGTCGCACTCCCATACCCATCCGAGTACACCGTGTTGTGGAACACCTTCGTGTTCGACGTGTTGGCACACCGTATCCCCCACAGCGCGCCACTGACCCGAATGAAGTTGTTCGCCACCAACGGCGCTCCAGGATTGCTCGACAACCGTGCCTGCAACAACAATCCCGGCGCCTGCGTGCTCTGACCTCCTGTCAAGTTGATCCGGTTCTTCTCAAAACGAAAATCTCCAATGTTGTTGGCAATGTTCACACCCGCACTAATCCCACTCGAACTACTGCTGATCACGTTCCGACGTATCACCAACCCGTCGGTCACGTTCGAAAAAATCGCACCCGCGTAAAAGTTCGTAAACGTGTTGTCCACGTACTGATGCCCACCCATGAACGGCGTCGTCGTCCGCCACACGTACAACGACGCACTCCCGTTCTGAAACGTACAGTTCTTCACCACCAACCCCGTGTGGTAGGCAGAGTTCGAGAGCAACAATATGTCGTTGTACACAAAACTACTCGACGTCCGACCACTGAACACGACTCCGTCGAACGTCACCCCGTCGCAACCGTCACTGTTGCTGTTCCCCATCAACTCCGCACAGACCGCCCAGTTCGAGCCTCCCGTCCCCGTCGCCTGCACCGTCACGTTCTTGAACGTCACGTAGTCGGCATTGAGCAACCGCACCGTCGGCTCACCTCCGGCAACTCCCGTCTCGTTCAACGCTGCTGTCTGCGTCGTCCCGCCGTTGTGCACAATGATCACCGACGCCGCATTCCCGTTCTCCGACTGAAACACAATCGGGCGCGACTGCTGGTTCCCCGGCGGATTGGCGATGAACACATGACCACTGTACGTCCCCGGTCGAATGTTGAACGTCACCGCGCCTAATGTGCCACCTGCTGTAAGTTGATTTGCAGCAGCGACAACAGTCGGGAAATCTGGATTTGTCCCGCCAATCGTGTATGTCCCGCTCAAGGCTGCACCAAAGAGATACACTTTCGAATAGTCATTCGACGGGACCGGATCGGTCACGCCATTCGGATTCGACGTCCAAGCCTGCACCTGCAATGCTCCTACTTGAGGGAAGTTGAAAGAGCCAAGATTCACTGTCGTCGTCTGACCAGATGGAAGCGACCCAGTCCACTGCACCGGCGTTTGCGTCACACCGTTGACCGACCAGTTGACCGTCACACTCGTGATGGTATTGCCACCGTAGTTCTTGATCGTCGCCTGCACGGTGTTATTCCCCGGTGGGAATGGCGGCGGGGTTGATGTTGTCAGCGACGTAACACCTGCATCGTTATTCGCAATGATGTTGAGCATGAAATCTCGGAAGTCACCGTAGTTGTAGTAGGTCGTGTAGTTCCCGGCACACGGATGGTTTGCACCACTGTAGTACACGTAGTCAATGTAGTACCAATATCCGAACATGACCCGCATCCGCTTGGGTCCCATTGTCACCGAACTTGGTATTGTAAACGAGCCGGAGGTACTTTGGTAAATGTAGTAGTACGATGCCACCTGCTCTCCTGCATCGAAGAAATCACCGTCGTTATTCCAGTCCACCCAGATGTAGAGATACCCGTCATAGTAGTAGCCGTAGTAATTCCCTGCGGTACAGGACCAGTTGACCGTTTGCCCTGCGGCACCATTGAAGGTGAAGTTCGTATTTGTGCCGGTGCCCGTGTATGCTGCACCACAGTTCGGATACGATCCAGAATTCGACCACGTCGTAGAACCAATACCAAAGCTCATGATGCTCATGCAGCCGTAGTACGAGGCATTCGGGCTGCAGACATTCGAGGCAAGCTGTGCCAGCGCGGAAGCTGAAAGCAGAGTGCTCATCGCCAGCAGACCGAGCACACGCAGGAGCAGAAGGCGGAACGATTGCATTGGAGGTTCCCAAAATAAGTGGCACTTCACACCGCAAAATAATACACTTAGAACCAACATTGTTTCACCCTCATGAAAAAAATCTACCCTCAGAGACTAACTTTCTAACAAGTGTTTTATGTTGCCAGAGAACGCAACGACAGAAGGGCAATCCTTGCTCTGCAGCTGCAATCGTCGACGTATAGGATGGAACGCTCGGCGCGACTGTGTATGTTGTCGAATTCAGGAGTGGTGTGGGTACGCAAGAGTAGTGCAAGCACCAAACGTCCTGCGCATGGCGCAAAATCACAGGCGCAGAAATCGCTCAGGGCTGAACACTGACCACGAAGGTCGAGATCGAAGACCCCACCCTGCAGCGAAACGCGTAGATACCCGCCGCAAGCATTTCCATCGGGATAGCAATCTGCTCCGGCTGTTCACCACGACTGGGATAGACGTGGTGAAGAACTCGCTGTCCCCGGATATTCCACGCGCTTATGGAGAATGGCTCATCGAATTCTTTGCTTCCACGCATGACTGTGCAGACAAGCACTCGCCGCAAGCGGTCGTAGTACGCGCTAATGGCTGTGCGACTGCGTTGGGTGGAGACACTGGCTGGTTGCGCAATGCTCCCTTGCGAGGAAACCTGCTGCTGGCAACCACGCTGGACCATCTCGACGATGCGGCGCCCGTCGGCAACGACAACCGTCGTATCGTAGTAGCGCGCAAAGAACGAATCTGCTTCGAACGCACGCTCTGGCAATGTGCTGAATCGAAGCGGCATCGGTGGTAAGCATGGCTCAGGCGATGCAACGATACTGTCACAGTAAGCGATCAGGCGATCGAAGTAGAGGCTATCAATCTGCCGCACCAGTGCAACACTTGTTGCGGAATCGTAGCGTACCCAGTCTCCATTTGGTTGCGGCTCGAACATGCACGAATAGTTGAACTTTGCCTGGATTGGGGCCTGGAGGCAGAAACCATCGTCGAGGTAGCCGCCATACCGCCGAGGCACAATCTGGATGTAGGCTCTTCCACTGCCGAGCGGTGGAAGCACCCGAACATGGTTGTATGGTGTTGGATCGGTGCCATACCGTGGTACAAGCCGCCTTTCCGCGTTCGGCAGAATACCGACGCTATCAACGGTAACCAACACAGAATCGCTCTCCGCATCACGAAGCTGCACGACGAACTCGCGCTGGTCAGAGATTGTGCCTTCTGGAGCAACCCAGAACGTATTCCGCCAGTGATCGGCGAGTGGGCTTCCATCGCCAGGTGGGAGATCGAGCGTATCCGCACCGATCGGATCCATGCTCACGCGGCAATCAACCCCAATCCGGAACACGCGGTAGAATCGAATGCTGTCGAGCAATTCACGGTCAAACGGTTCGCTCTGCAGATACGGAAGCAGGGATTGTGCATCACCCTGCGCAGTGTCGGTAATGACCCGATATGGCCAGCCGAAACTGGGCTCACCAAGCACGTGGGGTATCGCCCAGCAAATCGGCTTCCATTGCCCTTGGCGCGTGCGCACCCAGAACTCACCGATTTGATAGTCCAGCGTGACAGAATCGTAGGCGCTGGTAATGTAGTGGTAGCGCAAAAAGCGGGCAGACTCCGGAGTGTGGGCAGTGAGAATCTCGTGCGCTCCGCCTTGAGAGAAGACCTGCGGTGAAATCATAGCCTCAGGTTCCCATGTAGCCCACCCCGGAGAGACTACCCCGAGCAGCATTCCGAGTCCCCACAGCAGACCGATTGTCCACAAAGCACTTTGGCTCTGGCTACACGACCACATGCGGCAATCCTTGCTGGCATTCGGCTGCATGTTGCGGTCACTCTCTTGCTGTGTCCCACAATGCGAATGACCACTTGCTGCAGTGCGGCGGGAGGATTCGTCCTTATTCAAGTTGCAGACAAAAAGCGGGGCTTGCGCGGACGCAAAGAAACATGCACTCCATCGGAGCACAGTCTGCACATGCGGAAGAACATAGCAGCGTTGCATTGTCACTCCCAAGAGATTGTCCTGCGCTGGACAAAAATACACTGTTTTGGTTCCAGTACGGAACGAATGTTGTCACCGATATTCCAGCAGCAGCACAGAGTCAGAACATTCCGCTCTCAGTGGACGAGAGAACACGGCGGCAGAACGCGATGCATCGCTCGAGATACGTGCCCCACAGTTGCTCGCGGATCACACCGCGCGACTGGGAAGCGTGGAAGACAGTGCCGTCGCCTGCGTAAATACCCACGTGCGAGACGCCAGTTCGGCGCTCGAAACGAAAGAACACCAGGTCGCCAGCTCGGAGCTGCTCGGTCGGAACGAACATGCCTGCTTGCGACTGCTGGAGCGTCGTTCTCGGCAGATAGACTCCTACTGCCGCAAATACCGCTTGCACATAACCGGAGCAATCGAAGCAGCGCTCTCGAGAACCACCTGCGCAATACGGCGTCCCAAGATGGGATGCAGCAACGTCGAGCACCTGGCGCTGAAGCGCAGTCGGCGCGTTGCTCGGCGCGGAATACGTAAAGCGGACGCTACTGGAGCATCCTACCAGCAGACTCAGTGCAACGACTGCTGCAAGGTTAGTGCGAGTTTGCATCCTCGCTGGCCGACAGGAGCTGTTCCATCGCGCCGCGCAGTTGGTAGAGCCGCCGTGCCAGCGCCGCTTGCCGCTCGACATGTGCATCGTAGCGCTTATTGGTTTCGACAATTTCGGCAAGGTACCGCGACCGCTCCGGTGGTATTATCGTCATCCGAGTACTCACTGGGCTGGTGTGCTCGACATCGGTTGTCCATTCCAATCCAAAGCGCGAGCGAGCAAGCTCGATGAATGCCCGATACAACGCATTGGTGCCTTCGTCGTTGAACTGCGATGCAATCGTGCCAAAGACTGGCATGGTCTCCAAAGGCGAGGACCACAACCCATGCGAGCGCTGGTATTGCTTTCGGACGTCGCGCAGTGCATCGAGCGCGCCGCGTTTGTCGAACTTGTTGATGGCAATTAGATCGGCGTAGTCAATCATGTCAATCTTTTCCAACTGCGTTGCTGCGCCGTATTCGGGTGTCATCACGTAGAGTGCGATGTCGGCAATCTCGGTCACTTGTGAATCGCTCTGCCCGATGCCCGCAGTCTCGACGATGATCAAATCGAATGCTGCAGCTTTGAGCACCCACAGCGCTTCCGCAACGTATGGGCTGAGCGCCAGGTTCGCTTGACGAGTCGCGAACGACCGCATGTACACGCGCGGCGAGAATGCTGCATTCATCCGAATTCGGTCGCCGAGCAACGCACCACCTGTCTTCCGCTTCGACGGATCTACCGAGAGAATCCCCACACGACGGTCGGGCGAATCTTCCAGAAAGCGACGGACAATTTCATCAGTCAACGAGGACTTCCCCGCACCCCCAGTGCCTGTGATGCCGAGCACACACGTCGGGTGCGCACGCTCTCTGGCGAGACGTTGCCAGTCGAGAAGCTGCCGTCCGCGTTCGAGCGCAGAAATCGCTTGCGCGATTGCGCGGTCGTCCCGGTCGAGCACTGCGTGGCGAAGTTCATCGGGGGTAAAGGTCAGGGGCGTTTCGAAGTCGCTTTTTTCGAGGACGTCGTTGATCATGCCTTGGAGTCCCATCGCGCGGCCGTCGTCCGGCGAGTAAATCCGCGTAATCCCGTACCGGTGGAGCTCCTCGATTTCGCTCGGAAGGATCGTCCCGCCGCCCCCACCGAAAATGCGGATGTGCCCGGCGCCTCGCTCGCGGAGCAGGTCATGCATGTACGTGAAGAACTCCATGTGCCCGCCTTGGTACGACGTGACTGCCACCGCCTGCACGTCCTCTTGAATGGCGCACTGCACAATTTCCGCGACCGAGCGATTGTGTCCCAAGTGAATGACCTCGGCACCGCTCGATTGCATAATGCGTCGCATGATGTTGATCGCTGCGTCGTGACCATCGAACAAAGACGCCGCAGTTACAATGCGGATGCGGTGGGTGGGACGGTAGGCTTCAACCTGCTGTGCCATCGAATCGAAAGGCTACGTTCAACCGATGCGAATTTCGGAAATTACTCCATGAGACTGGGAACTCTTCTGCCGCCCACTGTGCTTATCACACCGAGTATCGTCTCTTCGAGTGACCATGGAACGCCAGTCAGTGACGATCTTTTGGTTTCGGCGCGACCTTCGATTGGAAGACAACCGCGGCTTGCAGGCGGCGCTCCAGAGCCCGTATCCTGTCGTGCCTGTGTTCATTTTCGATCGAACAATCCTCGATCGGCTCAGTGATCGCTACGATCGGCGGGTCTCGCTCATTCACGCTTGGGTCGGTGAGTTAGCCGAGCAGATTGCAAGGTGCGGAAGTTCTTTCCTTGTCGAACATGGCACTCCAGAGGAAGTTTTTACACGACTTGTCGAGCGATTCGATGTGCGAGCAGTCTATACCAACCGCGACTACGAACCTTCGGCAATTGCACGCGATGCTGCAATCGAAACGCTCCTGCGCCAGAGAGGCATCCCGCTTGTGACGTTCAAAGATCAGTGCATCTTCGAAGCAAGTGAGATTCATAAACCAGATGGCACGCCGTACACCGTGTACACGCCGTACAGCAAAGCATGGCGCGCGCGCCTTGCGCCGAGTGATTATGCCGAGTGCCGAACTGACCACTTGCTCGACCGTCTCTGGAAGGCAGAGCCTGTGCCAATTCCATCGCTGGAGGCGATCGGATTCCATCCAGTACCGGTAGCCATTCCACAACTCGATACAAGCGAAGAACTCCTGGCTCGGTATGCTGCCATGCGCGACTATCCAGCCGACGATGCAACATCACATGCGAGCATCTACCTGCGTTTCGGCAAGGTCAGCGTGCGTGCGTTAGTTCGCCGTGCGCTCGAGTGTGGAGCTGATGCCTGGCTGCGCGAATTGATCTGGCGAGAATTTTTCATGATGGTTTTGGCGGAATTTCCCCATGTCGTCACACGCTCATTTCATCCGGAGTACGACACCATCGCCTGGCGCAATGACGAGGAAGATTTTCGCCGATGGTGCGAAGGAAGGACCGGCTTCCCGCTCGTTGATGCCGGAATGCGCCAGCTGAACCAAACCGGAACGATGCACAACCGTGTGCGAATGGTCGTTGCGTCATTCCTGACAAAAGACCTGCTGATTGACTGGCGCTGGGGGGAAGCATACTTTGCCGAAAAGCTACTCGACTATGAGCTTTCGAGTAACAATGGCAACTGGCAGTGGGCTGCAGGGACTGGCTGCGACGCTGCGCCGTACTTCCGCGTGTTCAACCCCCTGCTCCAGCAAGCAAAGTTCGATCCAACCGGCCAGTACGTGCAACGCTGGATTCCAGAACTGGGAACGCCGGAGTATCCATCACCGATGATTGACCACGCAACAGCCAAAGAACGCGCTATCGCTGCCTATCGAGCAGCGCTCGAAGCAATGGGCAAGGTACTTACGCGCCGTTGAAATATCCACCGGCGGACATGCGCAGAAGCCAGATTATGACTCGACTTCCTCCCAACGGCGCTCATCGAAAATGAGTTGACGGCACAATTCCCGGCCACGCTCATCAATCGTGTAGAGCGGTACAATCTTGGATGCGTGAACAATGGCAAGATCGAGCCCAGCCTCGACGGCATAGTGCAGAAAAACAGAATTGAGAATGTGCCGAATGCGTGGCGATAGCCCGAACGAACAATTGCTGATGCCCAGGATGGTAGCCGCGCGTGGCATCCGCTGCTTGATTTGCCGAAGGGCTTCCAGCGTCGCAAGAGCACTCTGGCGCAAGTCTTCTTGTCCCGATCCCAGCGGAAAGGTGAGCGGATCGAAAATCAAATCCTCCTCGCGCAAACCGTGATATCGCACGGCATGATCTCGGATGCGCTCGGCAATGGACACCTTTTTTTCGACCGTGTAGGCTTGTCCTTCTTCGTCAATCGAGAGCGCAACGACGGCTGCACCGAAGCGTTTGGCAAGCTGGAGAATGGCATCGGCTTTGCGCGTTCCCTCCTCGAAGTTGATCGAGTTGATGATTGCACGTCCACCGTAGAGCTTGAGCGCTTCCTCGAGTACCGGCACTTCGGTCGAATCGAACATGAGAGGAATCGTCACCTGCGTGCGAAAGCGACCGACGACCTCGCGCATATCCCGAACCTCATCGCGGCCAACGTAGGCAACGCAGACGTCGAGAATATGCGCTCCCTCGCGGATCTGCTCTTTTGCCATGGAAACCATTGCATCGTAGTTCTCGGCAAGGAGGAGCTGGCGGAATTGCTTTGAACCATTTGCATTGCAGCGCTCGCCAACCAATACCGGTGGATTGTCAATGTGCAAGGGCACGCTTGAATACAGCGAACTCACACTGGGGATCGAAATGCAGTTCGAGCGCCGGATATGCTCCCTGCTCCGAACATCGGGGTGCTGGTTGTACTCGGCAAGCCACTCGGCAAGCAAACGGATGTGCTCGTCGGTCGTGCCGCAGCAACCCCCGATAATCCGAACCCCGAATTCCTGCACGTAGCGTTTCATCCACGCAAGCAGCTCCTCCGGACGCAAGTGATAGTGCGCTTTGCCGCCGATGTTTTCCGGCAGTCCGGCATTGGGCATCACAAAAACTGGCTTGGGAGAATGCTGGGCCAGGTAGCGGATGTGTTCTTCCATCTCTGCCGGACCAGTAGCGCAGTTCATGCCGAAAGCAACGATGCTCTCGTACGGTTCGAAGGTTGCCAGCGCTGCAGCGATATCGGTCCCCATGAGCATGGTGCCCGTGGTTTCAATCGTAACGCTGACGATGATGGGAATCTGGTGGTTCCGCCAATCGGGTGCGGACCTCGAACGCCACTGCGCGATGGCACGCTCTGCGCCGGCAAGCGCTGCTTTGATCTGGAGCGGGTCCTGGCACGTTTCGATGCAGAGCAGGTCGGCTCCTCCTTCGATCAGGCCGAGCGCTTGGGTCGAGAACGCCTCCTCTGCTTCATCGAAATGGATGTGTCCCAAGGAGGGGAGCTTGGTGCCTGGGCCCATCGAACCAGCAACGAAGCGACGACGATCGGGCGTGCTTGCCTGGTCAGCGGCACGGCGGGCAAGCTCTGCAGCAGCACGCGACAGCTCGTAGGCGCGTTCAGCAATGCCGTACTCTGCCAGCACAATTGCCGACGAGCCGAAGGAATTTGTTTCGATGACGTCAGCACCTGCCTGGAGATACGCCCGATGGATCGCACCGATGATGTCGGGCCGCGTCAGACAGAGCAGCTCGTTGCAGCCCTCCAGGTGTTTCCCTCCGAAGTCCTCGGCCGATAGCTCGTAGCGCTGGATTGTTGTACCCATTGCGCCATCGAAGAGGAGAACTCGCTCCTCGAGCGCAGCAAGGAATGGATGCATCGTCAGAGCAAGGATGTGTGTGGAACCGTAGCACAATTTATGCTGCTGACACCTTCCCTGCCTCCGAACGCTGTCTGCATGCCTTACTCTTTCGCACCGTAGGCTCGGAGAAGCTTGGCTACTTCTTCAGTTTTTGCGAGCATCAAGGCAGTCCTCCCCCAATAATCTCGTGCATTCACATCAGCTCCACGGTCCAACAACAGCTTCACCATGTCCGCATGGCCTTTTTCTGCATAAACTATCAAGGCGGTCTTACCATTATCGCCTTGTGCATTCACATCAGCTCCACGGTCCAACAACAGCTTCACCATGTCCGCATGGCCTTTTTCTGCATAAACTATCAAGGCGGTCTTACCATTATCGCCTTGTGCATTCACATCAGCTCCACGGTCCAACAACAGCTTCACTATGTCCGCATGGCCTTTTTCTGCAGCAACTATCAAGGCGGTCCTCCCCCAATGAGCTCGTGCATTCACATCAGCTCCACGGTCCAACAACAGCTTCACTATGTCCGCATGGCCTTCTCCTGCAGCAACTATCAAGGCGGTCTCCCCCTGTTCGTCTTGTGCGTTCACATCAGCTCCCATATCCAACAACATCTCCACCACACGCGCATTTGTTCCCTTTGCAGCATACATCAATGCCGTCTTCCCGCTCTGGTCCCTCTCATCTGGAGAGTGGCCTGCCAGCATGGCCTTCGCCTTCAAATACGCATCCACATACTGGAACGCGTACCACCCACCACCACCAACGATGAGCACCAGCGCTACGAGCACCAACCTTTTCCTTGTCATACGCTTCTACCAGCGATGATACACACGATTGGTTTGGTGCGAATATATCGCGCTGACCAATGCCACAGCGTAGAATGCATCCACTGCGGTGGTCGGACGCACGCCCTCAGGCAACTTTCTCAGCTTTCAGCAGGCGTGCGGTAGTGCTCTATCGAGCAGCGTTGCGGCAGCACGTGCGCCCAGCTACTGGCCTGGCAGCGTAGCACAGCTATTGCACACGTCGGCATCGGTGCGTGTGCGGTGCCGGTAAGCGCATCGCGAAGCTCGCTGATGGAGGGATTATGCCCGATGAGCGCAACGGTTTCCCATACTGGCTCGAACGACCAAATCACCGCCCACACTTCATCGAGCGATGGTAGGTAGAGCCGATCAACGTATTCGATCGCTGGCGGCACCGGTTGCCAGAAGCGCATGAGTTCCTCGGCAGTCTCTCGTGTGCGGCGTGCAGGGCTTGCAATCACGCGGTCAACCGAAGGAATGATTCCGCCGAGCCACTGGCCCATTCGCTGCGCATCCCGCTGACCGCGAGGACTGAGTGCACGATCGAAATCGCGGGTGTTCGCCTTCTCGGCTGGTTCTGCTTTTGCGTGCCGTATCAGGATGAGTCGCTTCATTGGATTCGAAGACCAATACTGAAATAGCCAAGGATCGGCCCCGATGCAATGTGGGTTGGGGTACCGAGAAAGTAGAAGGCTCGGCCAATCGAGAAGCGCGTCGGTCCGATTGGCGTATCGAAGGCAAGCGCTATCCCGACCCCATGCTTGAGATTGTCGAGTTTGATCGCTTGCACCTGCTGCCAGATGGCGCCGAGATCGTACCGCACCGATACATAGCTTGGGAAGAGCAAGTCCACCGGAATCCGAAAGCGATACTCGACCTGACCAAGGAGCAATTGTCGGCCGCGTTCTTCCTCTTCGCGCATACCGTAGAAAAGGTCCTCACCCCCAAGGTTGAACGACTCGGCCAAGGGTAGCGTATTCGACGCAATCCCAAACCGCAGCCCCCAACGGAGCGTGTGCAGCGGCGCAAGGGAGGTGGTCATCCGCAAGACACCTTCGGTTTTGAAAAATTGGAGCCACCCTGGCGCATCGAGCAGCGTTCGTTCAAATCGAAGACTCACGTACCTGCCGTGGAGCGGAAAGTCAGCGCGATCTTCATCGTCGAGCGTTGTTGCCCACCCAATGGCAAGCAGTGGTGCAAAGGCACGCGAGGTTCGATAGTCCCCCAACTGAAAGCTTCGCTGATGTTCGTAGCGGAGAGTGATGGCGATTTTGCCAAGCGTTTCAACATTGCTGCCAATGGCTGCACGAATGCCGAGATGCTGTTCGATACGTTCACCGTCACGGACCCGCTCGTAGCGGTTCGCCGGCAGACTGTCGAGCGAGCGGTAGAGGTAGATGTTCCGTGCGTCCCAGTAGCCTTCGGCGCTGGCTGTCCAATAGCTTTCGAGAATCCGCGGGGCGTCCAGCCGTAGCATCGCAATGCTATTTCGTCCACCGCCACCAAGGCGTGCAATCACACGAACTCCGCTCGAGGCCGCATTCAACTCAGCTAGTTCGATTGTTGGCTGAACATTCCGTTCATTGTCAATGCGCCCGCCGATACGCACAACTTGACTTCCACGCTCCCAGACGCGAACGCGGAGAACGACGCCATCACTGGTGCTATCGAGGTACCGCGTCGAAAGCTGCACGGCACCGAAGAGGTCCGTGGCAATCAATCGCTCCCAGCTCTCCACGAGCGCTGAGGTGCGGAGAGCTTCGCCTGCCCGTACCGTGAGTTCGCGGCGTAGAGCAAGGTCGGTCGCCGACCGATTACCAACCAACTCGACTGCGACCAACCGACCACTATCGAGCAGAGCATGCAATGTCTGCGACGCCGTATCGAACCGCAACCGCAGGCGTGCCATCGCAAAACCATTCTTGCGATAGAATCGGCCGAACGCATCGGTGAGCGAATCAGCAAGCTGCTTTGAAAACCAAGAGCCAACCACCGGTGCAAGCTGGGATGTGATGTAACTCTCGGTTGCCTGCACTGCTCGAATGCGCCGAGCTGGAAGCGGAGCAATTTGCAGCGTCTGGCTCTCTGGAACGTTGCGACACTCAACAGCACCATACTGCCGCACTGCGTGAAGGATAGCGTGCAACCGGTCGGACGCATCCCCAGCAGCACCATTGGCGACAGCAACAGCCGATGCAGGCCATTCCGCGTGCTCGCTGCGACCACCACCCACGATGCTGCGGAGTTCGGCTATCTGATACTGCTCCAACTGGCGTTTCAACTCGACGATCGCCGCTTGGCACGCATGTTCGCCTTGAGCAACGAGCCAATCGAAGCGCGAAAAATCCAACGTGCTGTGATCGCCGAGATCGGGTGTAATGGTCAGCCACGCTTGCCGTGTCGCCGATTGATTGAATCGCTGCATCATCAACGTCACCACCTGGTCGGCAACGTTCCATGGCTTGTCCAGCAGGGACGATGGCAGCAGTGGCGAGGTTGTGTTGACAGCAACAATACGTGTGGTTCCAAATTCGCGTAGTGCAATGCTGGTGGGAATGTTGGCTAACAACCCTCCATCAACGAGCACCAGAGAATCCATCCGCACCGGAGCATAGCGGAGCGGAAAAGTTGAACTGGCACGGACAACAGTGGCAAGATCGCCCCGACGGAGCGCAACACTTTCGCCGCGCACCAAGTCCGTTGCAACCGCACAGAATCGGAAGCGCAGAGCATCGAACTGGCCACTGCACTGGTACGGCGCCTTCCAGAAAAGCTCGGCCAGTAACTGTTCCAAGCGCTGCCCTCCGCTGACCGCTTCCGGTACGACGGGACGGAAATTGTCCATCCGGAACGAGACAACCGTGCGATCGTACTCGGCTTTCTGATCGAGAAAGAGGTCGCTGCGCGTTCGTTCATCCCCCAAGCGGAAAAGGGACTGCCAATCAATGGTGCGGACGAGAGAATCAATCTCATCAGCGGTATAGCCAGCGCACCAGAGACCGCCGATGATGGCACCGATACTTGTCCCCACGACTGCCGATGGATACAATCGCTCCCGCTCGAGCACGCGGAGCACACCAATTTGCGCGATACCACGCGCTCCACCGCCGCTGAGAACCAGCACCCATTGTGGTTGTTCAAGGATGCGCTCATCCACCACCAGAGCGGGCGCAGGATCAGTCTGCCCTGCAAGAAGCGGCACCCAGGCCAGATGCAGCCACAGCGCGATTCTAGCGACGTTCTTCATAGGACTGGCGCATGCCCAACAGCAGTGGAAGCATTGCCTGTTCATAGCTTCGACGGCTGGCAAGTGCCATCGCAACAAGTTCTTCAGAACCGTCGTGGGTAAATACATCCGCCCCCGGCGGCGATTCGATGACCGAGATGATTTTCTGTGCCACATCGGCTGCACTCATCATTCGCTGCAGTGGTGCACGTGGAATTCCGCGCTCCCGCGCAATGGTGCGTGACCGGGCAATACCATCGGCGAACAGATCGCCAATCGGCATTCCTTCGGTCGCCGATGCCCACTCGGTTTCGACACCGGCAGGGCACACCACCGTTGCCTCAACGCCTGTTTCAACAAGTTCGGTCCGAAGTGCTGCAATGAAACCAACCACTGCGTGCTTGGCGGCGGTGTAGGCAGCATTGTATGGATAGGCTATCTTCCCAGCGATACTGGAAATGGCAACGATATGTCCGCGCTGCTGTGCCCTCATGACTGGCAAGGCCGGACGCACCAAGTACCAGAGCTGGAAAACATTGACCGCAAACATCGAATAGAGTTGCTCGCTTGGGGTATCCTCGACGGCGGCACAATGCCCACGCCCTGCGTTGGCGATGAGCACATCGAGTCGCCCGTTATAGGTGTCGAGCGTTCGTTCGATAAAATCGGTTGCTTCTTCTTCAACCGAGACATCGGCAACCACTTCGAGCACCTCAGCACCCAGCGAGCGTGCACGCGCTGCGACGTGTGATAGCCGCTCCCGCCGGCGTGCACAGAGTGCCAGCCGCACTCCCCCCATCGCAAGCCGCTCGGCAAGAGCGGCACCGATTCCTGACGAAGCACCACTGATGGCAACAACAGTTTCCGGACTAAGCTTGATCGCGTTCTGCATGGAGATGGTCGCAATGGTTGGTCAAGAGCCACACACGAGCGGCACTACCGCTCAATGCGAAAATCGTGATACCGCCCACTCGGGGTAATCCATTCGATCGTTACTGCTTCGACGGCTGCATGGGGCGGACCCTGCCAGCAGCGATCGTGCAACTGTTCAATCGCTCTGCGTGGTCCTTCGACGGTAACGATAACCGTCCTGCCATCGGGCGCATTGCGGACAGTTCCCACTAGTCCCAGCTCGGTTGCTACGCGCAGCGCGAACATGCGGTATCCAACTCCTTGGACACGACCACAAATTGCAAGCCTTGCAGCAGCCAGTTCCGGAGCACTCATTTGGCAATGATCACCACCTCGGTACGACGATTGAGAGCACGACCGAATTCGGTTGCGTTGTCCGCAATCGGACGGCTATCACCATATCCAACCGTTTGGATACGTGCTGGCGAGATACCTTTCTTTTTGACCAGGTATTCCTTGACGCTTTCAGCGCGTGCTTGGGAGAGCCGCACGTTGAACCATCGTGCACCACGGTTGTCCGTGTGACCCTCGACCCGGATCGCCACACGGGGATTGTTTTTCATGAATTGTGCAAGCACTTCAAGTTCGGGTACATCCTCGGGCAATTGTGCACTGGCAGTTTCGAACAACAGATTCTCGATGATGAGCTTTCGACCTAACTCGACGACAGGAATTGTTTTTCGCACCAGCTCTTGCCGCCGCTGGTTGAGGATCGCAACATTGATCGAGTCGGGGATTGCCGGAAGATCGGTGCGGTAGGTAATCGAGAATAGGTTCGTTAGTTGCGTCGAGTATGCGTTCAAAATGCGTGCGAACGATTGCCCGATATCGAACATTACCCCGCGCGTTGCTTTGGCAATGGTGTCGTATTGAACAAGCACTATCGGTGCGATGCAGAAGGTTCGCACATTTGCCCGCTGGAGCAGCTCGATAGCTGATTGGGTAGTCAGGTCTGTGCGTCCGTTGCCATGCTCACCGGCTTGGTGATAGGGTGCGTCGGTAATGAGAATTGCGACCCGATTTGCCGAGGGACGGTAGTCGAGCTTTGTTGCCTGTCGCAGTGCTTCCAAGGCGTTTTCTTTTTCGTCGAATCCTCCCCAGGCGCGCACCCGTGAAACCCATTCGATGAATTCGTTGACGTCGCTGGTGAAGGGATACACCTTCTCGATCACATCCGAAAACAGCACCAACGCGAGCCGATAGTCAATGCCGCGTGCGAGCAAACTCCGCACAAACTGCGCGATGTTATCCCGAACAGCGTTGATATGCACCTGCATCGTTGCCGTAACATCAAGCACGACGACAATATCAACGGGCACCCGTTCTTTGATGCTGAGCTTGGCGACCGACAGGACCTGTTTTTCGACACCATTTTCGACCACGATGACATCCTCTTGACGGAGGGTATCGAGTGGATCACCATTGGTATCGACCCCCTCGACGATGAGACTGACTTCAGGATAGTGCTTGATGTCAACATTCTGGATCGTTAGGTGGAAGCGTTCGCTTTTGGGTCGAAGTTGCGTCTGGAGCAATACCTGTTGCGGTTGCAACGAATCACTCTCGGTATCAGCGGCGATAACTATCCCTGGCCAGAGAATACACCCAACGAGCATGGACACCACTCCCCACCAGAGCAGCGCAGAAACAAACCACGACTGCGGAACAAACAGAGCACGGGCATGGCTCATCGCTTGATGACAATAAAAACTCGGATGATGGGTACAGCAAACAATTGCAAAACTATGGATTGCAGTCGCCTGTCCAGTTGGAATGCAGAAAGCGGAACGCATGGTCAATCCTTGCGTTCCGCTTGGTGTTCGGCTGCTTAGGTAAAGAGCACCACCAGTACCTGCCGGCAGTGCTATCGTATCGTCAACCGCAGAACCGGAGAGATCATGAAGAAATTCTTGATTTCCCACGGTCGTGACTCGCTTCGGAGAGGTGTCGAATACTTACCCTCCAAGTAGAGCCACTCGCCAACGAGTGGAACATACGCACGCGCAAAGAGCATTTGGTTTGCATACTGCACGGCCACACCGAAGGGAAACGTTGACTGGCTGCGATATTCAATGCGTGCGTAGAGCCAGTCCGCGGCAGTCGTCGGGTGGTAAAGTTGCAAGCCTGGCACATTCCGCACCAGTGCCGTATCGCCTGATTGCATTCGGCGATATGCCCATTCCTGCACCTCGGTGTAGCAAACACCCAGATCGAAGCGGAAGAAGTTTTCCGGATGTTTCGGATCGAGCCACCAGTTGTAGAACAGTGCAGCATTCCCTGTTGTCCGCAGCACCGGAAGAACCGTTGTGGGATCAACGCCTGCGGTTCGCCGCAACTCGATCTGGCGCTCCAGTGATGGGGTGTATCCAGCCCAGGTGTCTTTTTCGGCTCTCCCACTGGTATCTGGACCGGCGATCGGGAATTCTACATTGAAGGTCAACCCAAACGGCGGATGGAATGGCGCATGGATGTCCAGTCCCAAGGACGCTTTGCCGGGGTTAGCGTTGAGCTGCCGAGAGGGCAAAAAGCTCAGCAGCCGGTTGGCTAAACCTCCACGAAGGCGGTAGGCACCGCCGAGACGAAAATTGATCAGGTACGGAATCGGTTTGCTGCTGACCGGGTCGGCATTCTCGTAGAGCGGGCGCTGCAGTATGATCCGCGATTCCCCCGAGGACCAAAAGTGGTAGCCGATATTATCGGTACCCAGAATAGACCGAATCCAGAACCCCGTACCACCGATTTTGAGTGCTTGCTCGAATGCAGAAACAGAAATCGAATGCGCCACATCGGTAGGCAGCATAAAGTCGGTAATCACTCGGTACTGCCGTTCACTCGGTGGCGTTTCGGGAGGAATGTCGCGGTAGCAGTAGGGACGCAACGGATCGCTGAGCGTACCGGCCAGCTTCCGCATGTAGGCATCCACTTCCGAGGCAACGAAGTACTCTTCTCCGCACTCGACCAGCAGAATTGTGTAGTAGTCATTCGGATCGCTCTTGGGAGCCGCCGTAATGACGATGTTCTGCATGTCGAGCTTTTCCTTGTCGCGCCCGTAGAGAATGAACGTCTGACGGATCTGCAATTGCAGGTTCGGTTCGCAGACACGCCACCGGGGGAAATAGCGCACAATTTCTGGGTCGATGGTCTTGAGCGCTTGCATGATAGAATCGCGCTCGGGGTCCTGTGCTCGAAGTGGCAGCGTCCAGGCGAGCGCGATACTGAGTGCCAAGTATCCAAGGATTCGTTTCATTGCTTACCTTTTCGCGTGGTCAGAAGTTATAAATCACACGAAGAGTCGGAAGGAATACACTTGCTGTTTCCCACTCGTGGGGATCACGCAAGAGCGGCGCAAAATACTGCCCGTCGAAGCGCAGCCCAATTTGTTGCGACAGCGGAATCAACAGCCACGCCTGAGCAAAGATTGCATCGTCGAAATACTGGAGCCCCAGCCCATAGGGAGTTGTTACACGCATCGCCATAAAGTCAATCCGTGCCGAAACACCCCCAATGTAGCGGGTATCAACGCGGTACCAACGATTGACAGTGTACGAACTATCAATCCGCACCGTGCCGCCCTGATTAATGACCCGATAACGGCCAGCACCGTTGTTTGCTTCCCAGAGTTCGCGCGAATAAATCCCACCACCGATGCGGAACCGGAAAAAATTACCGCTATCAATGGCAATTGCGAAGGTATAGTGCGCTTGCGCAGTAAAGCGGACAAGGTAGTCGTTTGCACGGGAGTAACTTTCGCTCCGAACGATCGTGTCGATTGCTTGTGTTGTCCGATCCACGATGGAGGCTTGCTCAAGGATGCGTTGATGATCCGATTGCCGTGCATCCCCGAATACGTACGATGCCGCAATATTGAACACACCCGTGTTGGCGTTGGTGATCTTGAGCGGAAAATCGAACATGCCGTTGATTCCCCAGCCGGCATAGGTCATCGTCCGCTGTACGCCGAGCGACTTGGCAACCGACGACCATCCATTGGTCGGAAGAATGACCCCCAACCGATTCGACCCCCAGAGTGCATTGAGCGTGACGCGATCACTGAAAAACGATGGGTAGTTGATCGTCTCCAAGCCATACCGCAGCTCAACCCCATACTTCGGGAGCGTGCGGTTGTAGATATAGCCTTCGCTCACAAGACTGGGATCGCTGGGCGTGTAGTCGCGGTAGCTGATCAAGTCCGGACTTACCATCAATTCGCGGCTCTTGAGGTATTCCATCGCTTGTCCGTCGGTCGTGCGGACGTAGGTCGAGACATCATCTTCCTTGACCGCAAGGCTAACGCCATACAGCTTAGGGATGAACTGTTCATCGCCGAGCCCTTGCGCTTCCGCAGTCACATTGATTCCTTCAGCTTCGCTCTGCTGAATAACGAAATTGTAAAGGTACTCGTAGAGTGTCTTCGCTGGTGACCCTGCTGGCGCAGCACTTTGCCGAAGCTGGGTGTAGGTGTAGATGTCTCGTGGCGATGCCAAGACATTTCCGAGGATGCGGCTTTCGCTGTTCGAGGTCAAGAGCGCAACAACCCGAAAGGGTTTGCCAGCGATATAGCGTGTGGTGACCACATACGCGCGTTTGAATGTATTGCACTCCCATTGCTTCCGCTGCACCGCATACTTGGCGTAGTCAATGCACTCTCCGCGGAGGATACGCTTGATTTCCTCGTCGTCTTGCAGCGCCGTTAGATCGGCGGCACAGCCAAGCTCGGCCACCTTGTCGTCAATCTGTGTCTGCCGCGAGGCTGCACATGCTTTCGCCGACTCGGTGATCACAGGCTCTGGATTGAGCAGCTGCGTAACACCTTTCATTGTCTCGGCGTCAAGTTGGAAAATCGAGATATTGCCGTAGCGATAGTTTTTGAACTTGCTCAAAATCGAGCGAAGCTGGGCATCGCTGGTTTGTCCTGCAGCTGGTATTCCGCTACAGACAATGCCAATGAACACAATTGTTGCCCACGCACCTGTGCGACATGATCGCACCAGCACATGTTTCATGCAGTTGGTCCTCCAGTAATGGTCATTTGCATCAGTACGTGATCGGGACATTGATGACAGCTTTGCCATCCCCCGACACTTCGCCGTTGCACTTATTCTTTGCTTTGGCGGAAACAATCAAGGTCACACTCCCTTCCACCTTGCCCCGGCGCAAGGGAGGCCCATCGAGACGGAGATCAACTTCGTAGCCACCAGCACTCGGTCGTGGATTCTGCGCCGTCACCCTATAGCCCGAAACGTCGGCTTTTTGGACGGTAACCTTGAAGTCGAAAATATCGTTGGGTCCTGCTTTTGCACCACCAACATCAACAATTGGTGGCAGAACCTTGATATTGCGAACAATGACAACCGGGACACGCGGATCAACGACTTGGTCGAACTTGACGTCTGTTGTAATAATCTTCGGCGGACGTTGCTTGGGTGTCCCTTGGATTGCTCCGCTGGGCAGCAGCGATACTCGTTCTTTGGTATCGGGATCCTCCCAGAGAATATCAACAGAGACGGAATTGGCCGAACAGGGAATTTCACGGCGGTACTGTAATCCCCGAACCGGCTGTGATTGCTCGTTCCCGATAATCGCATTGATAAGATACTGCCCGGCTGAAATCTTTTTCCCATCGGCAGGAACAGGCAAGATCTCCAGCTCTGTGCCATAGTAGCAGTTTTCAACATTGGCACGAATATCGTCGAGATTTTCCAGCTTGCTCTCGAAGGATTTGAGCTGAATACTTTTCTCAGTCGTCTTCCCGATACGATTTGCATGGGAGATAACCAGCTCGTAGTCACCGGCAGGCACGCTCTGCTCGATGATGAGCTTGTAGTTCCTCGCCTGGGCACTGGGGTCACTCGATGCCGATGCTTGCTGGGCAGGACCGACATCCACGACCCGAACCGGCAACGTCGGATTTGACCGGGCCGTAGGCAGCTTCGCTGGATCGTACGGACTGGCTGTGAAGGGGATTTCCACCCGCGGGAGTCGGTCGAAGATGTACTTGGCGTCAGCAGCATAAATCACCGGGTCCGATGGCGGTGGAATGTTCGGCTTGACAACGCGAACATTGATCGCATACGAGGCTCGGTTCTGATCGAAAAATGCCGATGCACCTGGCGCTAATAGTTTGGCAATGTAGCTGTAGAGTTCCAACCGGCGGATGCGTTCTTGTGCTTTTGGATCGTCAGCAGCCGATTCCTCCTTGACACGATTGATCGCTGCTTGAATTTGTTCATCGAACTCATCAACGGTGATTTTGCCCAGCGCAAGGTCATCCGACGATGGAATCGGAATGCCACTGAGCTGCTCGACAATGTTTTTCTTCACCTGCAGCAGATCCTTGACCTTGAGCTGAACGGTACCGATATTGACCTTTTCCTCGAGTGGTACTTCGGTTGGCGGAACATCGCTGCGCACCCCAAGAATTCGGTTCGTCCGCGAGGCAAAGCGGAGCTTGTACCACCCTGGTTGCGATGGGGGTTGGAAGCGAACAAGGAAGAATCGCTTTTTGTAGCGACCGCCATTGTTTTGAGCTTCCAGGTCGGTCCGGTCTTGGGAGTAGATAAAAGCTGAATCTACTGCACTTGGTGGAGTAAAGCGTCGGATATCTCCAATCTGAAGGGTTGGCTTGTATGATGGGCGGCGGTAATCGGTGACTTCCTCGACCTGCAGCTCCAGACGTTGCAATGCCATAAGTTTCCACCGCGCGCCATCAACCGGATCTCCGAATTCCTGCCCTTCGGTGAACTTACTAAAGTCAACACGCATTTTCCGCAGCGTGTCGTCGGAAGGAAACAGCGGTGCACGGTCTGGCACATTGCTGGGGTGGTAGAAAATCTGATAGTCGAGCTCCTGCACATTGGCAAGCTTGATCAGGTTCTGCAGTTTCTCGGCTGCCTCTTTCGGATCGAGCCCTTCAAGTTTGTCGGCAGTGCTGACGTCGGTCACACCAACGATCACCTCGTAGAGCCGGTCTTGCTTGATTTGCGGACCGCCAGCAACTCGCATCGAGGCATCCTGGAGCGTGATTTCATCCTGTGGACGGGTGCTAATACTTTCACTGCCCGCACCGGTCTGGAGCTGAGCCAGAATGCTCTCGACAATTTTCATGGATTCTTTCTGCTTCTGGATCAAGTGCTCTTCGGCTTCATCGCGCTCGACGATGATGATCAGAAGCTCCAGAATAACAGCCAGGTAAAGCACAAAGTACACCTTACCCGCACCGCCTTTTGCCATGGCGCCTACCTTTCAGATGTGGATGGATAGTCGTTCCACCGTCGCGCCGTGTCGCTTAGCGCTTCGGTGTCGCAGCCGGTTGGTTTGTCGTTGGTGCATCCGACTTTGCCGCCTCTGCAGCAGCCGGGGCTTGTTCGGTTTTTGCATCCAGTTTTGCTTCCGATGCGCTTTGTTTTACCGAACAGGACTTTTTCGCCGACGACTTCGACATGCAGCACGAAGCTTTCTCTTTTCCAACGCACTTCCCATCGGAACCACAGGCAAGTGCAACGCTCCAACCGCTGATGGCTACTGCCGCGGCAAATGCAACGAGTGTTTTCATCGCTGGTACAACAACATGAGTGAAACTTCCACAAAAAATACGCTGCGAATATAGCAGCTTTTGGCGTAATAACCAAAACCGACGATGCGTGCTCGGCTACGAACAGCCGGTGGTAGTGCCACAATCTTCGCAGACGGTGCAAGAGCCATTCCGCTTGACACGCATGGAGCCGCAGGAGTAGCATTGCTCACCGGTGTAGCCTTGCGCCTTTGCCTGTTGAACGACGACCGTATCACTGCTGGGTTTGGTAGTGGTGACCTCGACGGGTTCGGCTGCTGGCGGGGCAACCGGACTCGGCATCGGCGCTGCGGCGGCTGACTTGACAACCGCCTCCGGGGGCACTTCGTCAACTGCCTTGACGTGCACAAAGTCGGTTCGATTCAAGTAGTCGTAGCCGATAGAGCGGAACACGAAGTCCAGGACACTGGTGGCATACTTGATCGCTTCGTGCCCCTGCACCGGACCTGATGGCTCAAAGCGTGTGAAGGTGAACGTATCAACCAATTCCTCCAGCGGCATGCCGTACTGCAGCGCCTTCGATGCCAACACCGCAAAGCAGTTCATCAACCCCTTGAAGGAGGCACCTTCCTTGTACATGTCAATGAAAATTTCGCCAAGGGTACCGTCTTCGTACTCACCGGTGCGAACGAAGACCTTGTGACCGCCGACGTAGGCTTCACGGATAATCCCCTTGCGCTTCTTGGGCAGGCGGCGGCGTTCAGCACGGTGGTACACCCGCTCGACGATACGCTCCTGGACAAACGCTGGGCCCTTGGATTCATCGAGCGTTTCCTCGTCACCGAGAAGAACGATTTCGTCCATGTCGTCGGTGGCCACGTTGAGCGGTTGCGAGAGTTTCGACCCATCCCGGTAGAGCGCGATGGCTTTGAGTCCCAGCTGCCAGGACTGCACGTGCACGGCGTGGATATCTTCGATGGTTGCTTCCGCTGGCATGTTGATCGTTTTCGAGATCGCACCCGAGATAAACGGCTGTGCCGCTGCCATCATTCGGACGTGCGCCATGAACGGAATGTAGCGCTGTCCGCGCTTGCCGCAGCGGTTGGCACAGTCGAAGATGGGAAGATGCTCCGGCTTCAGGTGAGGAGCACCTTCGATCATCATCGTTCCGCAGACGTAGTCGTTTGCACGCTCGATCTCCTCCTTGCTAAAGCCGAGCGCTGTCAGCATGTCGAAGTCTGGGTCGTTCAACTGCTCAGCAGTAAAGCCAAGCACACGCGTACAGAACTCCTCCCCGAGCGTCCATTTGTTGAACGCAAAGCGAATGTCGAAGACTGTATCCAATTGCGCCTCGATTGCGGCGATTGCTTCGTCGGTAAAACCTTTTTCCTTCAGCCGTGCGCGGTTGATCGTCGGGCAGCCAACCAAGGTGCCATGCCCTTTGCAGTAGCGTTCGATGTCTTCGATTTGCGCTGGCGTGTACCCGAGTCGCTTGAGCGCTTTCGGGACCGATTGATTGACGATTTTGAAATAACCTCCGCCGGCAAGTTTTTTGAACTTGACGATGGCAAAATCCGGTTCAATACCCGTCGTGTCGCAATCCATGAGCAGACCGATGGTGCCGGTTGGGGCAATGACGCTTACCTGGGCGTTGCGATAGCCGTACTGCTCCCCAAGCGTGAGTGCACGATCCCAAGCTCCGCGTGCAGCAGCAACAAGCTCTTTATCGGCACAGTAGGTGGCATCGAGCCCCATCGGCAGAATCGAAAGGCCTTCGTACTCGTTCGGCGGTGCATTGTAGGCTGCTCGGCGGTGATTGCGAATCACCCGGAGCATCGCGTCTCGATTCGCCGCGTAGCGGGGGAATGGACCAAGTTCGCGTGCCATTTCGGCGCTGGTTGCATATGCTTGGCCAGTCATCAGCGCGGTGATAGCTCCGCAGTAGGCCAATGCTTCGGGCGAATCGTAGGGGATGCCTAAGACCATCAGCACTGTTCCCAGGTTAGCATAGCCCAACCCCAAGGTGCGATAGTCGTAGCTCCGCTGGGCAATCGAACGCGACGGAAACTGTGCCATCAGCACGCTGATCTCGAGCACAATCGTCCAGAGCCGCACTGCATGACGGAAATCCTCCACACGAAAGACTCCCTGCTCCTCATCGAGGAAATGCACCAAGTTGATCGAAGCAAGATTGCAGGCCGTGTCGTCGAGGAACATGTACTCTGAGCACGGGTTCGATGCGTTGATGCGCCCATCGGCTGGACAGGTGTGCCACTGGTTGATGGTAGTATCAAACTGCAAGCCGGGATCGGCACATTTCCAGGCGCTGCGGTTGATTTTGTCCCAGAGCTCTCGCGCGCGGACCGTTCGTGCTATCTGACCGGTAGTCCGCCACCGCAAGTGCCACGGGTGATCGGCCATCACCGCCTCCATGAACTCGTTGGTCACACGAACGGAATTGTTCGAATTTTGACCGGCGACGGTGATGTAGGCTTCGCCTTCGTAGTGGGTGTCGAACACGTCGAGGTCCACCTGCGTGATGCCCTGCCGCACAAGCGCCAGCGTGCGTTCGATGTAGGCGCGTGGTACGCCGCGATGGAGTGCGCGTCGCACCAGCGTTCGGAGCCGTGGATTGGCGCTGTAGTCGGCGCCACCGGTAGCTGCTTCGTCGGCAATCGCTTGAAGGAACGTTTTGTTGATCCGCGAGCCGGTCACCAGTGCCGCGACTTTTTCTTCCTCTTTTGCCTTCCACTCGATGAAGTCTTCCACGTCGGGATGGTCAATATCTACGATGACCATCTTGGCAGCACGGCGCGTTGTTCCCCCCGACTTGATGGCGCCTGCGGCACGATCGAAGACCTTCAGAAAGCTCATCAACCCCGACGAAACACCACCACCCGAGAGCCGCTCTCCTTTGGCACGCAGGGACGAAAAATTGGTCCCCGTGCCGGAGCCGTACTTGAAGATGCGCGCTTCACGGGTGACCAAATCGAAAATGCCACCTTCGTTGACCAAATCATCGGCAACACTCTGGATAAAACAGGCGTGCGGCTGCGGTCGCGTGTAAGCATCGCTCGAGGCCTTCAACTGACCAGTCTCCGGTTCCACGTAGTAATGCCCCTGCGGCGAGCCAGTGATGCCGTATGCCCAGGCAAGCCCGGTATTGAACCACTGGGGCGAATTCGGTGCTGCCATTTGCGCCAGCAGCATGTAGGCAAGCTCATCGTAGAATGCGGTGGCGTCCTCTTCACTATCGAAGTAGCCGTAGCGTTTGCCCCAGTCGGTCCAACAACCAGCTAAGCGGTGGACAACTTGTTTGACCGAACGCTCGCTGCCGTAAACCGGATTGCCATCGGCATCCACAATCGGCTTACCGTCAGCATCGTATTGCGGCACACCCGCTTTGCGGAAGTACTTCTGCGCCAGAATATCGGTTGCGACCTGCGACCAGTGGACAGGAACTTCAATCCCGTTCATCTCGAAGACCACTGATCCATCCGGATTGCGCAGGACCGACGACCGCGTGGTGTATTCGAACATGTCGTAGGGGCTAACGCCCGCACGAGTAAAGCGACGTTGAATTTTCATTGGTAGCTCAAATGGATGGAGTAGTGGAACATCTCGGCGGATTGTTCTCCGATCGCTGCTGCACGCGACGGCCGCACTCACTGCCAGCGGCGGTGGGAGAACACTTCAAAAATCGGCAATGACCGGCACATCTGCAAGCACTTTTTTTCCACGAACGATGGCACAATTTTTACTGCACGGGTGCAACCAGTTGCCGTAGTTTTGTCTTGCGCCGCCGCACGCAATGATTCACGTTTCTCGATCGCAGCCGATGCTGTTTCGCACCAAATACCTGCTCGGCATCATGGCAACCGTATTCGGCTTGCTCTACCTCCTCTTCGGCATTGTTGGACTTGGCAGCCAGGTAGCAACGCGTGCCGATCAGTGGATGCCCTTCGTGCTCGGCATTGTGCACGTGGCGTTAGGTGGACTGCTCTTTTGGACAAGTAGCCGCGAGCGGCATGCTGAGCAGGCACGGCTTGTCCGACTGCTCCGCATGGTGCTACGCGAATGCCCGTCGCTGAGCGCACGGGAGTTTGCCGACCTTGCCGGTATTTCCCCCGCCGATGCACAGGAATTTTTGCTCTGGGCAAGCCGCCGTCAGCGGACTGTAGTTGTCGTCGGGTCGGGTTCCTCCCTCCGGGTGTGGCCCTCCCACAGCTTGAATTGAACCCATTAGACGATTGCAGCAATTGATAGCCCAAGCACCATCAAGCTGCCATAAGCCATCTGAAGCCGTGCATGCATCGGCACAACCATGGCAAAAGCCTCGCTTGCAGGATCATCGCTTCCGTCGAGCAGTTCGAGCGCACGCCGCGCCCACAGCAAGCTCAGCAGCGACAGCAACGACCACACCGGTATCGCATACCGCTGACCAAGAGTCACACCAACTATCATTACGTGCACCAGGTACGCACCCCAGACGAACATCCGACCAACAGCGACAGAGCGCCTTGCTGATCCAACCAGTAGTGCCAGCGTCTGTGCTCCCGCTTGCCGATCGCCACGGCGATCGCGATGGTTGTTGGCATGCAGTATTGCAGCAATCAACAAGCTTTGCGGCAGCGACAGCAAGAACACAGCGCTCTCGGACTCCAGCGTAGCATGGTGGCCTGCTTGGACCACGTACGAGCCCACCGCCATCAACACACCGAACGAGAGCATCACTTGCACCTCCCCAAGTGCACGATACTTGAGCGCAAGTGGTGGTGCTGTGTACGCCCATGCCGAAAGCGCTCCAATGACGATAATCCAAACGATCGGCCATCCGGTCTGGATGATGAACACTGCGCCGATCCCAACAGCCACTGCTGCACACACAGTCGCAAGAGCAAGGAACTTCTGCACCGTCAGTGTTCCTTGCACCAGTGGATTCATTCTGCCGGAATTATCGCGCTGGTCCAGTCCTGATCGCCAGTCGAAATAGTCGTTGAGTACATTGCTGGTAGCATGGATCGCCACACATCCGACCAACGCCAAAGCCGCATTCACAATGGAGAATGCAAACCACGGCTCCGATCGGTGGAAAACCGCGGCCGCCAAACTCCCCGTTAGGGAGGGGAACACTGATGCTGGGAACGAAAACGGGCGGAGTGCACGCCACCACCGCAGAAACTGCTCCATCGGTTACGGGGACTCAATGACCACACACGCTACGGCAGAGTGGCGCGTGTGCGACAGGGACAGATGGATCCGGTGCCTGCCCCACACTTCTGCCAGCATTCCAGCAAGCACAATCGTCGGTTGACCGCTCGGTTGGTTGAGCACGCCGCAGTCCCGAAAGCGAAAACCTTGAGTGATGCCGGTACCGATCGCTTTGCTGAAAGCTTCCTTGGCAGCAAAGCGCGCTGCATAGTGCAATAGGCGACTGGCAGCCGCGCGCTCACAGTACTGGCGCTCCGCGTCGGTGTAGATGCGGCGCAAGAAGTGCTCACCATAGCGCTCAATTGCACCAGCAATTCGATCAACTTCGATGATGTCTATACCAATGCCTACAATCATTGCGCTGCAGCAACGAGCTGTTCCATCGTAAACAAGGGACGCAGGGTAATCCCGTGCTCATCCAGCAGGTCCTGCCCACCTTGCTGACGGTCAATGACACAAAGAGCAACCTCGATGATTGCGCCGCGCTGCCGAAGCTCGCCGATACTGGTAGCCACTTGCCCGCCGCTGGTAACGACATCCTCGACGACCACGACATGGCGTCCTTCGATGGGTGCACCTTCGGCAAGCTTGCACGTTCCGTAGTCCTTGGCTTGCTTGCGGACAAAGGCCATGGGTAAGCCGGTGGCAAGTCCCAATGCTGTTACAAGCGGGATACCACCAAGCTCTAAGCCAGCAATCACCTCGGTATTGGCTGGAAGCAGCGCCACCATTTCGTCGGCGATGCGACGGAGCAGACTTGGATCACACTCAAAGAGGTACTTGTCGAAATACTCGGTACTGCGCCGTCCGGATCGGAGCAGAAAGTCGCCAACAAGGTGGGCACGTTGGTATATCTGGCCAGCAAGGTCTCGAGACATCGTGTACTTTCGGACTGCCGTGATCAACAAACAATACACGCGAAGATAGGGCAGCTCCCCCGTGCAGCAACCCTGATGGCAGCTAATTTTGTGCACGTGCATTTGCCAGTGGGCAGCGAATCTACCGACACCGTTCGTCAACCGAATCACCATCCCCTGCGTCTATGGGCACGCGCGATGAAACGACACTTGCTGAACTTGATCGGCTGCTCGTCGAAAGGGTCCTGGCCAAGGACCCAACCGTGATCGAGGACATTGTCCGCACCTACAAGCGCCAGGTCTATCACCTGGCATTGGAGCTGTGCCGTAATCACGATGATGCCGAGGACCTTGTACAAGAGGTCTTCATTCGCGCGTGGAACAATCTCGATTCCTTTCGCGGTGAGGCACGGCTGAGCACCTGGCTGCACCGGATTACGGTCAACCTCTTCATCAATACAACACGCTCACGCAGCTACCAAGCTCGAAAAGAGAGCGATTCGTTCGACGAGGAATACATGACCGGCGGTCGCGGCGGCGAGTATGACCCCGAGCGCGCCTACGTCGCGAAAGAAATTGCCGAGCATATCGAGCACGCGCTCCTGAAGCTCAGCCCAGCACAGCGAACAGCCTTTGTGCTCCGACACTACCACGACTTGCCGATCAAGGAAATTGCCGAGCAGATGAACAACACCGAAGGTACGGTCAAGGTGCTGCTCTTCCGCGCAGTCCGCAATTTGCAGAAGCATCTTTCGTTTTACCGCGATGACAACCGAACAGAATGATATGGTTTTTGATACCGACTCAAGTGTGATGTATGGGCAATCGTGACCGTGTGTTCGAGCAGATGGTGTTAGCCTACTATGGTGAGCTTTCACCAAGCCAGCAGCGGGCATTCGAACGTGAGCTTGAGCAGGATCCCTCGCTGGCACATGCCTACTACGCGCTCCGTGCCCAGCTCGACAGGTTGGAGCCGTCCACGGCCATCCCTGCATCGGCACCCGATAGCGAAGAATTCTGGACAGCGCTCGAATACAACATCAAGCGTCGGATTCGAGCAGAAATGCACCGCCGGCCTGCACCCCGGAACTGGCGACGCACCGTCAGCAGGTGGCTGCCAATCGCCGTTCGGCCTGTAGTTGCTGTTGCCGGCATTGTCGGTGCGTTTGTTGTCGGTATGACGATGGGGAAATCACAACAGCAGCAGCCGGCTACGGCAGCGTCATCGAGCGAGCATACCTCCGCGTTCCAGTGGGCTGTGCCTGCAGCCGCGGTCAGCCAAACGGTTGCCGATCCAGTCAGCAATTTCCTCAAACGTTCGCAGCTCTACATCGCCACCACTGCCGATAAACAGCTCAAATGTCAGCGCTGCATTCCGATCGAGCGGCAGGTTGACCACCGCCAGTTTGCTCACGAACTTCTCAAGGAAGCACAGCGCCTGCGGCCACTTGCTCATCGCGACCCGAAAGTCAAGAAAGTGCTCCAAGACGTCGAATTGGTGCTTGCAAATCTTGCCAAGGATCCGCGCCAAATTCCGCCCTCCCAGTTGGAACTGCTGCACAACATTGCCAGCACAACCATCTGTGAAGTCACCACAACAATTGACCGCAATGCCGACAGTGATCCCAATCAACCATAAGGTGTTCTTGGTATGTTTCACCATTTCGCACGTTGTTCTATGAACCAGCTCCGTACTCTTGCAGTTGCTCTCCTTGTGATTCCTGTAGCTGTGCTTGCCCAGCCGAAGCTCGAAATCGTCGGTGGCGAGACCTACGACTGGGGAAAGGTTGTTGTCAAAAACAATCCCCTCAAACTGGTGACTCTTGAAACCGAAGTCACACTGAAAAACACCGGCAACAAAACACTTATCATTGACACCGTCCGCGTCGGGTGTGGCTGCACCACGCCAACGCTGGAATCAAAAGTTGTTGAACCGGGCAAATCCACCAAACTCCGTATCGGGCTCAACGTTGGACTCAACTCGGGTGAGTTAGTCAAGAATCTGACGATTTATTCGAACGCTGACCCCGAAAACACCGGGCGCATCATGTACCTGAAAGCGAATGTCGTGCGTCCCATCACCGTCCAACCGCACTCGTTCAACTTCCCGGAAATCAAGGTCGGCGAGGTTGCAAAATCAAGCGTGACACTCAAAAACAACGACAGCCACCCCTACACTATTACCACACTGTTTGCCACCAAAGGTATCAAGATTGACAAGCGCGCTCCCATCACGCTCAACCCTGGTGACACGCTCCAAATCAACGCTACCTACGAAGGCAAAGAGCGCGGTTACTACAACGGGAATGTGATCGTGGTCATTGATGATCCGGACTACGTTCCCTTCGAAATCGCCGCCTATGGGAACGTCAAAGGGCTCGATGGCAGCGACGATCCATCGGTGATCAAGATCACACCTGTTTCTTCCACCAAGAAAGAATCAGCAACAGCACCGGCACCAGAACCGCCACGGAAGAAAAAGCAGTAAGCCAACCGCTGCGTGTTGTTTGCGCTGACGCTCGAAAGCTGCTCTCAAATGGGAGCAGCTTTTTTATTGCTGTGCAAACAGTGTCCATGCGGTTTGCCCCCACTTTCGATGGGCAACAACAACCAGCCTCGTTCCAGTTACTGGCGTGAGTGCAGCAGCATGTTCGATGACAACAAGTGTACCGGCGTGCAGGCACGCACTGCGTTCGATCACCTGGCAAAGGTTGGCTACCGACTCTCGAGCAGCATACGGTGGATCAGCAACAACAAGATCGAATGCCTCGGTACACTGTTCGACAAATCCAATCGCATCTTCGCGCAGGATGCGATACTGCTCACGTTCGATGCTGAGCGCGTGGCAATTGTCTTCGATGGCGGTACATGCTCGCCCCGAACGCTCGACAAAGGTGCAGTGGGATGCGCCACGGCTCAACGCTTCAATTCCCAGCGATCCAGTTCCCGCAAATAAATCCAGCACAACAGCACCCGCCAGCTCCATCCGGTGAGCAATCATGTTGAACATTGCCTCGCGCACCGCGTCTTGTGTCGGGCGTGTTCCTGGCGGTACCCGCGCCGGCAGGATGCGCCCACCCCAACGACCGGCAATAACCCTCACGACGTGCTCGGTGGAATGCTCCCACAGACCTTGGTATGTTCGGCAAGGAGGATCGCTGCTGCTGCCGCAACATTGAGCGACTCCACCGCCGGCTGCATCGGTATTCGGACCGCAGCATCGAGCTGCGCCAGCAATGCAGGATCAAGCCCGCTTCCTTCGCTCCCGAAAACAAGCACATCGCACCTGCTCCATTCGAACGCTGCGTACACGTGTGGTGCATCTACTTCGGCGCCGATAAGGCGTGCACCACGCGACCGAAGCTGTTCGAGCAGTTGATCGGTTGGCTCTGTGGCATGGTACAACGCAAGCTCGAACATTGCACCCATCGAAACGCGTAGGCAGCGCCGCAGCCATGGCGAGGCACTCTGCCGATCGCAGAGGAGCGAGCCAAAACCAAACGCTGCGGCACTCCGCGCTATCGCACCGACATTGGTCGCGCTACTAACTCCTACCAACATCACCGCTGGTAGCGGCAGTACCGAGAGCGAAGCCATTGCAGGAACTCGCATACACACGAACACACCATGATGGAGGTTGTACCCGACAACCTGTTCCAGCAACGCCTTTGGTGCGACAAAGATGCGATCAGGTGGCACGCCACGAGCGCGGAGCAATGGTTCGAGGCGCTCGGCTGCAGCATGTTCGATGAGTGCAGACTCAACAACATCAGCAGACCAGGGATGGCGAAGCAACCGACGCACAACAAGCTCGCTTTCAACAATCGTGCGGTCTCCGGGGCTAAGCCTACCGGTCCGCTCCGGCAAGAAGCGGTACGCGGCGATCCGCGGATCATCGAGCGAGGATAGCTCCACCATCAGCCCAATGCAAGCGCAATACCAGCTTCGACCAGTTCCGTTGCCATCTCCTCGGTTGGTGCTTCGGCATAGAAGCGCACAAGGGGTTCGGTCCCCGATGCCCGCACCAAAAGCCATGCACCATCGGCAACGAAAAACTTGTAGCCATCAATGGTCACGATCCGCTCGACGCGGTATCTGCCGATGGTGCGCGGCTGTCGCTGACAGGCGCGCAGGATCCGCTGCTTTTCCCGCTCGGTGACATGGACGTCCCGCCGCCGGTAGCGGTGCGGACCGAACTCCTCGTCGAGCGCTGCGACAAGCTCGCCCAAGGAGCGCTGGCGGCTTACCATCATCTCCAGCACCAGCAACGCATTGAAGATACCATCCCGTTCGGGAATGTGCAGGATCGTTCCCAAGCCACCGGATTCTTCACCACCGATCAGCACACGTTCACTAAGCATGAGTTTAGCTGTGTGCTTAAATCCGACGGGTGTTTCGTGGAGCACGATCCCATGCCGTTGGCAATAGGCATCCACCATCGAGGTCAGCGAAACGGTTTTCACAACGCTGCCCCGGCGCCGCTTGTCCTCGTAGAGGTACTTGAGCAGTAGCAAAAAAATCCGGTGCGAGTCCACAAACGCACCCGTGCTATCAATCATGCCAAGCCGGTCGGCGTCCCCATCGGTTGCGATGCAGAGATCATAGCCGCCCTCGCTAACACGGCGCATCGCAGGTTGAAGGCACTCAGCAATTGGCTCGGGATGGTCAATCTCACCAAAGCCCGGATTGGGTTCACTGTGGATTGCATCGCACGGGACAAACGCAGGCAGAACTCCCATGCCAGCGCCGTACATCGGATCGAACAGAATCTTGAGTCCTGCCCGGGCAATTCTTTCAAGGTCAATCTTGGATGCAACAACGCGGCGATACTGCTCCATCGGATCGAACATGCGAATCGCACGCGACGCAACGTACTGTTCCAGCGATGCAAGGCGTGGCAATCGGAAAGGCTTCGATTCAATGCGTCGAAGCTGTCGCTCCACACCAGCAACGATGTCCACCGTCGCCGGCCCACCGTAGTTGCCCTTGAGTTTGAAGCCGTTGTACTGCGGCGGATTGTGTGATGCCGTAACCACAATCCCAATGGTCGCCCGGCGATGCTTGGTTGCCAAGGACACCTGTGGCGTCGTCGCGACCCGATCGCTGAGCCACACGGTCAGACCGCGTGCAGCCAGAATACGGGCTGTTTCCTGGGCAAACTCGCGCGAAAGGAAACGCGTGTCGTAGCCAATCACTGCGCTGGGAGAATCCGACTGCGTTCGGGCATACTGTGCAACGGCGACTGCAACGTGTGCAAGGTTGTCGAACGTATAGTCGCGTGCGATTACGCCGCGCCATCCATCGGTGCCAAAGACAATCATGCGTGCTACTCGGAGAACATCGGTTGAACAATCAATCGAATGCCTCGACGCCGGCAAACAGTGCCGATGCGCCAAGTTCTTCTTCAATGCGGAGGAGTTGGTTGTATTTCGCAACTCGATCACTGCGGGCAGGGGCGCCTGTTTTGATTTGCCCGGCATTGACGGCGACTGCCAGATCGGCGATGGTTGCATCTTCGGTCTCACCGGAGCGATGCGAGATGATCACATTGTAGCCGTAGCGTTGGGCAATGCCGATCGTCTGGAGCGTTTCGCTGAGTGTGCCAATTTGATTGGGTTTGATCAAGATCGCATTAGCGATACCCTCGTCAATGCCGCGCAGGAGGATGGATGGATTCGTGACAAAAAGATCGTCGCCAACAAGCTGGACACGATCACCGATTGCTTCGGTCATCCGTTTCCATCCTTGCCAGTCGTGTTCGCCCAAGCCGTCCTCGATGGAGCGAATAGGGTAGCGCTCGATGAGATCCGCATACCAGCCGATGAGATCGTCGCTGCTGAGTTCTTGGTGGGTGCTTTTGAACATCACGTAGCGATTGCCATCGGCCATTTCACTGGCAGCCACATCGAGCGCCAAGGCGATCTGGTCACCGGGCATGTACCCAGCCGCGATGATCGCTTCCATGATGACATCGAGTGCTTCCTCAGTGGAGCGGAGTGATGGGGCAAAGCCGCCCTCGTCTCCGATTGCGGTCGTATAGCCAGCGCGTTTGAGCACACCCCGCAGCGCGTGATAGGTTTCCACCCCTGCACGGAGAGCATCGCTGAAGCGCTCGAATCCAATCGGAGCGATCATGAACTCTTGGATGTCCACGTTGTTATCGGCATGGCGCCCACCGTTGAGTATGTTCATCAAAGGCACCGGCAGCAGACGCGCGCCCGCACCACCCAGATAGCGGTAAAGCGACAACCCACAACTGGCTGCTGCTGCATGGGCAACCGCCAGCGACACACCGAGAATAGCATTGGCACCCAAGATGGATTTGTTGCTGGTGCCATCGAGCTCGAGCATTACGGTATCAATGCGGGTTTGATCGCGTGCATCTATGCCCTGCAGGTGCTCGGCGATTCGCTCGTTGACATGACGGACCGCTGCCGATACACCCTTGCCACCATAGCTGCTGTCGCCATCGCGGAGCTCGAGTGCCTCCAGCGATCCCGTCGAAGCACCCGCAGGAACCGCTGCGCGCCCCATCGAGCCATCATCGAGCAGGACATCAACTTCGACGGTTGGATTACCGCGCGAATCAAGAATTTGCCGGGCAACAATCTGGGAAATCAAAAATGCCATTGTACCGAATGCCGTAGTAGGGAACCGTTGGACAGATGGGCAAAAATAGAGCAGTCAACGCTACCCCACCGCAAGCATGCGTAGTGTGCTGGAGGACACTGTATTTTGCACCCGAGAGGTTTGACCGATTTTGGAGTCCAGGCAATGCTTGCAACGCAATTGCGCCAGAAGGATGCGCTCTTCTACTTTGTCGCTTACCCTGCAGAGGATCTCCTTCGGAAAGTTCGCTTCATCAGTCGCTACTACGATCGCCACGAACACATCGCCCCAGAACGTGTTCCCGAGGGAGACGACATTGCCGCATTCATTGCCAGCATCGAGCGGAAAGACAATGCATTCCAGCGCGAACTATCCCGCACCAAAATCCGCGCGATCAAGAACTTCTACGAAACCGCCGTCCAACAACCACCGATCCCCGGAACGGTGTTGCTGTTCACTGCTGAGCGGTTGCGTTTCACACCGGTGTCACCCTTTGAATCGGTTGGCGACCTGGTCGAGCCACAGCAGAAATACCTCATCATTGACGGGCAACACCGCTTGGCTGCGCTTGAGTTCTACATGCGAGAGCATCCCGACGAAGCGCGCACGATCGCCGTTCCCTGCATCATCTTCGACGGACGCAGTGAGGACTTCGCTGCCGAAATGTTTGTCATCATCAACTCAACGCCAACGCGCATCAACCGAAGCCACCTGATTGACCTCTACGAGAAAGTCACCTTTGTCGAACCGGATGCCTGGATTGCCTCCCAGGTGGTGCGGTTACTCTACGAGGAGCCCGACAGTCCCTTACGCTACCGCATCAATCGGCTTGGCGGACGCAGTCGGAAGGACAAATGGATTCTGCAATCGGAACTCTACGCCGAGCTGCATCGCTGGATCAAAAGCGATACCGCTGCTTTGGGCGTTCCGCTTCGGAAGAGTATGCACAACGTGCGCCGCTACTACGATGCTGTGCGTGATTTTCTCAAGGCCGTACAAGCAGTCCTCCACGAAGCGTGGGGGAACGAGCAGTACATGGTCACTCGCTCGGTTACCCTGCGTGCGCTCATCCGGGTCGGTGCCGACCTTGCCACAACCGATCCTGATCCCGTCGAAAGTCGTGCCGAGCGGTGGGTGCGACGACTGGTACCGTGGACATCGCTGCTTCGGGAATTTCGGGCAGAAGGATTCTCCGAGCGCTTCGCTGCACGCGGACAGAGCGAACGGGTGGAGGCTATCTACCGCCGCCTTGCATCGCTCATTGGCATTAGCCCGCGCAGTCGCTAACCGGCAGTCGCCAGCACAAGAGCCCTACACCCACCGACCGTAGGTGTTGAGCCATTCGACAGCACGGCGATAGTCCGGACAGATCGCGCCAAGTCGCCGCCAGAACCGCGGTCCATGGTGGGGAATTTTGGTGTGCAATAGCTCGTGGAGCACCAGGTAGTCCATCACAAACGGTGGCACTTTGGCAATGCGCCAATCGAACGTGATTACCCCATCGTGCGAGCAATAGCCCCATGCACTGGCGTAGTCACCAACTTCGATCTGCCGATACCGAAACCCATAGCGTTCGGCAAGCTGCCGTGTGCGTCGGCGGATCAGGCGTTCTGCTTCGTTGGTGTACCACTGCCGCTGAATTGCCGCATCGAGGAGGTTTTCCCCACTTTCGATGGTGCGTCGGTGCGGATAGAGAAGCACCGTCGCCCCCAGTCGCACCCGTTGAACGAAGCGGTAGGCTTTGCCGCGATAGAGCAATTCGCCTTTGGCAAGCTGAATACGTTCCATCGAGCGAAACCGCTGCCGTTGCCGTTGGATCCACTCTCGGTGCCGCTCAACTAAACGCCAGAGTGTATGTTCGGCATAGCGTGGAGAAGCCACCACAACGACACTGCCGCTGGGATGAACACGAATCCAGACACGCCGCACCGCACGACGGACAATCCGAATGCGCATAGCCATACCACCCACGGGTAAAAAAACCGCTCCTTCCCCCTCCTGCTGCAGCGCGAATATAGCGCTATCGCACCGCCACATGCCAGAGCAGAATTGCGGCAAATACCAAGACAATTGCAGCTCCAATGCGCCGGAACAGAGCGATCTGCCGCAACGAAAATCGCTCGTGGTTGCGAACAATCCAAGACACAACAATCGTCAGCCACCCAAACGTCCCGCTCATAAAGCCGGCGGCAAGGAGAAGCTTATCCCATCCGCTTCCCTGCGACGGTAACAGTGCCTGTGCCGCAGCAAACGATGCCGCCAGCGATGGCAGGAAGGTTGGATTAACCACATTTGCCACAGCCGTCGCTGCTGCAGCCAGCGCTGTTCCATGCACGCTGCTTCCCAACGAATGCCGCAATTGACTGGAGCGCTGATAAACGCTGCTCCGCCCCAAGCGAATGGCATACGTGACCAGTGCTGCAATGATGGTGATTTCTCCAACCAGTGCAATGGTCGGATGATGCAAGACCAACTGCCGCAGAAGCCCCACCAGGGCCGACGAGGCAAACAGTACCACGACGGCAATGATTCCATCGGCTACCGACGCTCCCGCCGCTGCAGCCAGACCCAGCCGCCAGCGACCGCGGAGAGCCGACGCCATCACACTGACCGCGACTGGACCCGGTGGCACAGCAAGTACGAACCCAATAGCAACACCCAGGAGCAACGCGAGCACATCCTCGGCGGAACAGTTCAACTGCTGCAAATATCGCCTTTCCCCCGAAGCAGCTTGCAGCGACATTGACGGGCGTGTCGGAAAAATTCCGATATTTGCCACCGTGCAACCAGTTGCGACTATGAATCCAACGCTCCAGCGCATGGCACCATCGAAAACCCCTCCTTCTCCCAGTGGGGCGACAATTGCCGTGCTCTTTGCCGATCCCGATCCTCTCGTTCGGGATGCGGTCGAGCTACATTTTCGTGCGCATCCAACTATTGCCGCCGAGACGGTTGCAACCGCTGAGCAGGCGCTGGAGACATTCTCCCCATCATCCCGCTACGATGCTCTCGTTCTCGACGTCACAATGCCGGGTGCTCCCGAGCTGAGCGCCCAGTTCCGAACCCTCAATCGCGCAGTGATTGCCACTGTGCCCCTGACCGATGTCGCTGCAGCAGAACGCCTGCTACCGGACGTAAACACCCTTCTGTTGACCAAACCACTCTCGATGCATGCGCTCGAGCGCGCCATTACTGTTGCCGCCCACGCGAGCCGACTCGAGCGCCAGCTTACCCACCTGCAGAATATTGCAGCGCAGCAGCGCGAGCAGGATCGCCGCATCCAGGAATTCCAGCAGGAGCGGGAGCAGTTGTTGGAGCAGTTGGAACAGCACAAGCAGCGCTTCCGCACAGCGATCCACGACATGCAGAACCCCATCGCAAACCTGAGCGCTTTGCTCAAGGAGCTCCACAATCGGCGGGAGCAATTGCCGCCATGGGCAACCGAAAGCATCGAGCTCTGCACACAGTCGGTCGCACTTCTGCAGGTGCTCATCGAGGACGTTCTCAGCGCTACGCAGTTGGATAGTCGCCCCACCCTCCAACGGCGTCAGCTCGATGTTGCCCAACTGCTCCGCTCCTGTGCCCGGCGATTTACAGCAGCCGCCGAACGAAAGAACATCTGGATCAATGTGCTGACGCCACCGGCACTGCCACCGCTCGAAGCCGATGAGTACCACCTAACCAAAGCACTCGATAACCTCATCAGCAATGCGATCAAGTACACCCCTCCCGGTGGGGCAGTCACACTCGAAGCCGCAAGCGATGGAGAATCCATTGTGCTGCGTGTCCGCGATACCGGCGTCGGGCTAACCCCCGAGGACATCGCAAACGCATTCGGTGAATTCAAACGGCTCTCCTCCAGACCAACCGCAGGGGAACCGAGCACAGGTTTGGGACTCTACATTGTTCGTCGCATCGCCGAGCTGCATGGCGGTAGTGTGCATGTGGAAAGTCCCGGCAAGGGCATGGGCTCGACGTTCACGCTGACAATACCATTGCATCCTTCATCGTAGCAGCATGCCGCACCTCGTCATTCCGATCCACCCGGTCACACCCGAGCAGCGGCTGATTGCTACAATTGCCGATCTCCTGCGGCAGGGGCAACTGCTCCTTTACCCATCCGATACGGGCATGGCATTCGGCTGCGCACTGCGCAATCGAGCCGCCATCGAACGGATTCGGCGCATCCGTAACCTGGAAGAAACCAAATTCATGACGTTTCTTTGCCCATCGCTATCGGACTTATCGTCGTATGCACACGTGAGCAACCGTGCCTATCGGATCATTCGCCGGCTTGTCCCTGGACCGGTCACGTTCATTCTCCCGGCAACGAAAGCCGTTCCCAGCTTCGCCCACGATCCGAAGCGGCGTACCGTTGGTATTCGCGTCCCAGCAGCGACAATCCCCCGGAGTATCCTGACTGAACTGGGCCAGCCGTTGATCTCCATCAGCGCAACAAGCGCCGACGATGCATACTTCGACCCCGACGAAGCCGTCGAAGTATTCGGTGCCTACGTGGACTGCGCCGTTACCGTCCAGCACCATTCTTGGCATACCGAGCCGCTCTTCACCGGTCCATCCACAGTGCTCGATCTTACCGACGACGAACAGCCACGCATTCTCCGGCGTGGCGCTGCCATCGAACAAGTCGAAGAGCTACTCGACATCGAGCATGCTTAGCTCAGCGCACCACTGCCAGCGGCAGAACCTGCACCACATGCCCTGCAACATAGCGGCACCAATACATGCCGGCGGGGAGATCGTTGAGTTTGGTGGTTAGCTGATAGACCCCGCGTTGTTGGACTGCCTGGCCGTCCCGAAGCACCGCCACCGCTTGCCCCTGCGTATTGAAAAGCTCGATTCGTACCGGCGTGTCGTAGCCGAGCGAATAGATCAGCGTGACGGCATCATTGGCAGGGTTGGGCGCTATTTCCTGGATGCCAAACGTTGTGCTGCTAACATGCACAAACCGCAACTCTCGGACGCACAATTGCATCGTGACTGCCTGGCTTGCGGTTTCAAGTTGAATGCAGGGAGTAAGCGCTGGCGTTGGCAGTAGCTCGATGGTCGGTTCGAGCTTGTACGACTGTCCAAGCAGCGTGCCCATCGTTAGGCGGAGGAGTTCGCCATCGTACAGAATCGGCCCGGTACCGGTGCCGGAAATTGTTAGCAGCGAGCCATCGGGTGCGACCGTCTCGCTCACGCCGAACGACCATCCCCCCAGATCCGTTCGCGTTGCCACTTGATAGGAACCAGTGTAGTACATCAGCTCAGCCGGATAGCGAATCTGCAGTGTCAGATCGCGAATGTCGAGTACGCTCCATTGGTCAGCCGCCAGCGAGATTGAGTACACAAGGTTGTTACCGGGTACCAATGGCTGCACGGGATCGAGCATAGGTTGAAGCAAGACTCGTAAGCGCTGCCGATCCGATCGCAGCGTAACAACCACGCTTGTATCGCCTGCATCCTCCGAGCGCACTGTGATTGCGAGGATAACCTCGGGACTACTCAACCGCACACGGCAGCGATACCGCCAACGTTCGCCTACCGCAATCATCCTCGGCAAGAGCGGGAGCAGATTGGTTTGCGTGGTATCGCCGAGAGCAACCGCACTGCTTTCACTCACCGTGGCATTCCCGCCGCGGACTTCGGCTTCGATGCTTTCGATGCGTGCATCCTGATCGCTCAGACTCGATGGGTTTTCGATGAGCAGTTCGATCGTGGCTGAATCGCACGTGTATTGCGGACGTACAATGCTCTCCACCTGCACCCGCACAGCAATCCGGCACGGCACAACTGCCACCACAACTGTATCATGTTCGGTGCATCCATCGAGAGTCGTCGTCGTGAGCACATATTGGGTTGTCTGCTGGGGAGATGCAATAGGACTGGCGCAATCATCGCACGATAGCCCCGATGATGGTTGCCACTGGTAGCGGTAGGTTGTTTGTGCTCCGATGGGCTGCAACTGGTACGCCGCTCCAATGCAGAGCCGAATGCTATCGGGTACTGTGATCTGGGGAAGCGGGCGCACGCGGATCTGCACACTGCCTTCGATGCTACATCCTTCTGCTGTGCGACTCCGAACGGTGATCTGGCGTGATTCTGTCGCCAGGTAACGCACCGTCGAACAGTCATAGCAGTCCAATGGCACTGTTCGATCCCATTCGAGCACGCCATCGCTGGTCGCTTGCACGTGCACGCTGGTTCCTTCGCACACTGTCGTATCGAGCGGGGTAAGCTCGAGCGTTGGCCGTGGATGCACAATGACTTGCACTCGTGCTTGATTGGAGCATCCCGTGGACGTACTCGCCGTGATGGTGTAGGTTTGGCTAGTCGTTGCAATGATCGCAGTTGAATCGCATGTTGGGCAGAGCACCCCATCGCTGGGCTCCCACCTGACTTGATCGGCGCCGGTGACCGTTGCCGCAACTACCGCAGTATCGCCAGCACAGAGCGTCAGTGGCGATGAAACCGTAATGCTCGGGCGTGGATGCACGGTAATGGTCATCGAATCGCGAACGCTGCATTGGCTGCTTCCATTCCCCGCGCTAATCACAACCGTATAGGTTCGAGTCTCGGTCGGTGTGAAGACCGGCGTCAGACACCCTGTGCACGAAACATCCGTTGATGGCGAAATCGAGATATTGTCTGCTCCGGTTGCAACCAACTGGAGCTGCACACTCTCACCGGCACAGATGACAGTATCTGGCAGCGGCTGCAGTGTTGGTTTGGCAACGACACGCACTTCGATTGTCGCTTGTGTGGTGCAGCCAGCCGAATCCCCTGTGACCGTGTAGCGTGTGGTTCGTTGGGGTCGGAACGTGACCATCTTGCAGTCTGTGCAGCTGAGACCTTGAGCAGGAGACCAGCGCACCGTACCACCGTAGTCGAGCGTGAGGACAAGACTATCGCCCTCGCACAGCGTAACGACCGGAGGAATTTTCCCCAATAACCCCGGTGCATACCGTACGCGAATGCTGTCACGTGTTTCGCAGTGCTCCGAATTGGCGTTTCGAGCAATAGCGGTGTACACAATTTCAGTGCCTGGTTGGGGCACAACGGTTGTCTGCGGGCAGATGCTACAGCCGAGTCCTTCGGTCGGTTGCCATTGGATACTTTGGAAGCTTCCTTCAGCAGCTATCGTTACCGCTACATCGCTGCAGACCACCGTATCAGGACGGACGCGAATTTGTGGTTTGCCATAGACGGTGATGAGCACATCATCGCTGACCGAGCAGCCGAGCGAGTCAAGCCCGACCAGTTGCAATTTCGTTGTCGCTGTTGGTGCGAGGGTGATTTGGTGGCACGTATCGCAGGGAATGACAAGCTGGGGATATCCAGGTGCAACCGACCACTTGACTGCATAGGCGGTACCCTGAACCGAGATGGTAATGCTATCACCCAAGCAGAGTTCACGGTCGGGCCCAGCACTGACGGTAATATCGGGCACATCGGGCAGGAATGCCATACCGCCAATGTAGCCATAGGAATCGGCGTACCCGTAGCCATAGACGTAGAGTCCGAATAAACGCGGGCTTTCGATCGTATGCGCGCCATCGGTTACACGGATATTGGCGTACACATAGCATGTGTTGGGCACCTCTTTGAAGTCCGCAACAAGGGTATCGCCATCGAGCAGGATGCTGCGGGTGTTGTTCGGTGTCGTGACAACGGTAATGTATTGCTCGTAGTAAGTATTTCCACCTCCTGGATGGGCCACTTGGCAGGACTGGAATCGGTAATGGGATAGGTATTGCCGCCGCGGCGGAATAATCATCATGAATGGGTCGCCCAATTGGAGATCACTGGTGCTAGAGAATGAACGTTTGAACAGCGCAACCATCACCGGCTGGCTTGCTTCCAGCAGTGCCGCTTGTTGCAGCGGTGCTTGGTAGTACTGCCCCCGTTGGAGCTGAGCAACAACCCGTCCGTTGATTTTGATTTCGGTGCCATTCTCTGCAGCAAGAACCCGGTAGATATCGGTTGCTCCTTGGGTCGGTGGAGATGCTCCCTGCGGTTCCGCCAGCGGTGTGATAATGTAGGTTGTTCCCCACACCGAGCGCGGGATCATCTGCTCATAGAGCTGGTCGCGTGATACAAGCTGACCCCGCATTTGGACGGGCACCAGCGCGCGCTGATGACCAGCGAAGACGGCGATTTTCTTCGTAGCGACAATGCGCGTACCAGTCAGGTCGTAGTTCAGGTTCGTTCGGGAAAACTCTGCTTGATAGAGGATCGCTTGTCCTCGATTGATTCGAACATTCTTGATCTGCATCCCTGTCTCGGTCGTCGGTGCAGTAGGGTAGATGGTTACATCGGTTCCGTCCTCGATGCCCACAATGGCAAACTCCGATGGGGTCGTCTGGGTGCTCAATGTTCCATTGATATCGCGAACTCCATCGGTGTTGTAGCTCATGATGTAGTACTCCGTGCCGAGCGTTGTCACCGGCAACACCAACGTTGCATCGCTGGTCGTGAGGGCTTGATTGAGCGCATAGACCGCAACGTCGCGATCGGCAGTCACGCGAAACACCCGTGGGCTGAGCGTTTCATTTTCATTTGGGGTAACAAACGTTCCATTGTTGTTGTAGCCAAACAGCTCATAGGGACGGTACTGGACGCGATGGAGAACTATTTGCTGAGGGTTGGAGATGGTAAAAGTTCGGGTTTGAGTTTGTCCAATGTTATTCGTGTAGGTAATCGTGCCAGTGGTTGGTTGATCAGCGACAATGAACAAATAGAGGCTATCGGTTGCGTCGTCGCCGTTGTTGTGGTAATTAGGCAAGAACACCACATAGAAATCCCGCCCGCGTGTTGTTTGCTGTGCATGGACATTTGCAGAAGCAAAAGCAACCGCAATCGCAACACCGAGTAAAGTGGTACGCATGCTACCTCTCGAGAATAGTTGAACTAAGCGAAAAATACACCGGAATATCGTTCTAACCAAATGCAGTGACACCGGCCGAGCACAATCAGTATCTTTGTGCTTCCGATAGTTGCATCATTGCTGTATCACCACAAGGACACCTCATGTTCGCCCAATTGGAGCTTTTTGGACACGAACAAGTTGTTTTCTGCAGCGACCCACAGGTTGGATTGCGCGCCATCATCGCGATTCATGATACGACGCTCGGCCCAGCACTCGGCGGTACACGTATGTGGCCATACGCTACCGATGCCGATGCCCTCACGGATGTTCTCCGCCTGTCGCGTGGAATGACCTACAAGGCAGCAGTTGCTGGGCTCAACTTGGGCGGCGGTAAGGCAGTCATCATTGGCGATCCGCACACCCAAAAAACCGAGATGCTGTTCCGCAGCTACGGGCGTTTTGTTGAAACCTTGCGTGGACGCTACATCACCGCCGAGGATGTCGGCACCACCGTTCGCGACATGGAGTGGATCCGTATGGAGACGCGCTACGTGACCGGCGTTGCTGGTGAGCATGGAAGCGGTGATCCATCGCCGTACACCGCCCATGGTGTGTTTGTTGGCATCAAAGCAGCGGCTAAAACTGTCTTCGGTTCTGAATCGTTGGAAGGTCGCACCGTTGCAGTGCAGGGAGCCGGGAACGTGGCACGCAATCTTGTTGCTAAGCTCGTCGGCGATGGTGCCCGCGTGATCATCACCGATATTTTCGAAGACAAAGTCCAGCAGGTCTGCCGTGAGTACGGCGCCCAGTATGTTCCGCCCGATGCGATCTACACCGTTGACTGCGACATCTTCTCACCGAATGCGCTCGGTGCTGTCCTCAACGACACGACCATTCCCCAACTGCGGTGCAGTATCGTTGCCGGTGGTGCCAACAATCAACTTGCCGACGAGGAGCGCCATGCCCAGATGCTTGCCGAGCGTGGTATCCTCTATGCACCCGACTACGTCATCAATGCTGGCGGACTGATCAACGTCACCAGCGAAATCGAGCAGTGGAGCCGCGAGCAAGTCGTCCGCAAAGTTGAAAGCATCTACGACACGCTGCTGCGCATTTTCCGCACTGCACAGGAGCACAATATCCTGACGATCGAGGCATCCAATCGGATTGCCGAAGAGCGTATCGCCCAGGCACACCACATTCACCGTACCTTCGTTGGCACCCCCACGATTCGCAATGGGTAGCACGACGATCGGCGATGCACTATTTTCGCAGTGCACGTTGTGTTCTTTGCCTGATGAAACGTCCAGCCGTTGCAGCGATCGAGCCCTTTCCTCTTCGCAGCCGCGAACACGCCGACGGTAGCCGCCGTTTAGCGCGCGAGAAGGTCTTCCAAGTGCTTGCTGCCTACGAAGTGGCAGCAACCGACCGCACGCGACACTTCGAGCATATTTTCTTTCGCCTCTTTGCCGACGGCGAAGTACCCACAATCGAGCCGGACCGCATACTCCGCCCCGAAGAGATCGCCGAGATTGAAAGCGATGTACCCATCCACTGGCGGCAGAGCGACCTCGACTATGCGCACCGGCTGCTGGAGGAAGTGCTCGTGCTCCGTCCAGTCTGCGATGAACAAATCGAGCGCCATGCCATCAACTGGGAATTCGAGCGCATCGCCCATCTCGATCGCCAAATCATGCGCATCGCAATTACCGAAATGCTCCGCTTCGACGACATTCCCGTCAAGGTCAGCATCAACGAAGCGCTCGAACTGGCTAAACGCTACTCAACAGACAAAAGCAATGTGTTCATCAACGGTATCCTCGACGCAACTGCACATGACCTGGCTGCTGCCGGCATGCTGACCAAACCGCTCGACCACATCCCAACACCGTCGTAGGCTGGCACAATGTTTGCCCCTACCTTTCAAACAGCAGGAGGCTGATGACCCATGCGCGTGTTGGCGTGCTTTATCTTGTTTGCGCTCTGCCTTGACACTGCAACTGTTGGGCAGACGCTGCGTTTTGTTCGGACCGACCCGACGACAAACCCAACAGTCGTAACGGCAACCAAGCTCTTCGGACTGGACGTCGTTGCCAGCAACATTAGCAACGTCACTGCCGTCAGTTTTGAGCTCCGCTATACGGGAGCGCAGTACATCCGTTTGGCAGCCTGGAAAGCGCGCGAGCTGAGTCGCCAGAGCGTTTACGTCATTGACCGCTCCGATACGGTCACCGGCATTGGGAGCATTGCCATTGGTGTTCTCTCCGGGGAACCAACCACCGGCGTTGGGCTTGATTCACCGACGGTCGTTCACTTGGATTTTGTGGTATTGCCCAACAGCCCGCATCGTACCTTGGTGCAGTTCGACGCACAAAATGCCGAGGCAGTCGTTGCGGGTGCACCACCCCAGCTTGTGCCGTTGGGTGTGGAACCACTGGCGCTACTCATCCACAGCTTTGTCTGGGTTTTTCCCGGCGATGCCAACAACGATGGACGCGTTGACCAGCGCGACTACAGCACGGTTGCTCTCTACCTGGGACAAGGGACAGCAAGCGGAGTACTTCGCGGCTATCGTCGCCGGCCTGCCAGTACTCGGTGGGAGCCTCAACGCGCCCTCGCATGGGACGACGAAAACGCAACCTATGCCGATTGCGATGGCAGCGGCGATATTACGCTCGCCGATGCGCTCGTAGTGTCGCTCAACTTCGATAGCACCCATGCCGTGACTCTCTGCCAGAAGGACTATCAACCACCGTTTGCAGAGCCAGTGGTATCATCACCATTGGCAGCACGCATCACCGTCCATCTTCCCACTACCGATGTTCAGGCAATCGCCTTGGAACTTGGGCTTCCACCGAACCTAACACTCGATGGCATTACGCCCGCCGCCGAGAGTACGTGGAGAACGGAATTTTTCCGCTACGATGCCACCACCGGACGTGCGCTCTGCGTGATCGGCTGCATCGGGCGACCAGTAGAGCCCACCGTGGAACTTCGCCTGCTGGCTCAGCAGGAACAAATCACTGCTCCACCAGTGATGGTGTCTGGCTATGCTCTCCTGCAATCGAGCAGATCCATTGTCCCGATTGAAGGAACTGTTGCATCTGTCCAAGCGGTTGCCGATCCGCGACGCGTGGGAGTCTTTCCGCAGCCAGCGACGACTGAACTTATCATCGTTGCGCCAGAAGCCTCACGGGCACGGCTCTATACGCAGCAGGGACAATTGCTCGATACTATCGCACTCTGCAGTGGAAGCACTCGGTACGCCCTCAGCGCTCTCGATAGCGGACTCTACTGGCTTGTGACAGACGATGCTATCATTCCCGTTCTCATCGCCCGATGAACACTCATGCACATTGCCATCATCAGCGACATTCACGCCAACCTTCCAGCACTGGAGGCATGCCTTGCCGACATTGCCACACTGAAGGTGGACGCCGTTTATTGCTTAGGAGATTTGGTCGGCTACAACGTTTGGCACAACGAAGTCATTGACTGCATCCGCAGTGCTCGTATTCCAACAATTGCTGGGAACTACGACGTTGGCATCGGTGCTGCAAGCGATGATTGCGGTTGTGCCTACACAACCGAGCAGGAACGTCAACTGGGCAAGCAATCCATTGCGTACACAAATGCAACAATCACCGACGAACGCCGCAGTTACCTCCGGTCCTTGCCAGCACACTTGACAATCGAATATCGTCGCGCCAGTGGGGAGCTCTTTCGGCTGATGATGGTCCATGGCAGCCCCCGCCGTGTCAACGAATACCTGTTTGCCGATCGGAGCCAGGAGAGCCTCCGCCGCATCGTCGAGAATGCAAATGCCGACGTCCTCCTCTGTGGGCACACACACATTCCCTACCACCGGATCATTACCGCCACCGACGGCCGAACACTCCAGGTGATCAATGTTGGATCGGTCGGGAAACCAAAAGATCGAGATCCTCGAGCATGCTATGCAGTCCTCCGGCTTGAGGAAGATAGCAGCGGCATCCAGTGTCAGGTCGCTTTCCGCCGCATCACCTACGATGTCGAGCGTGCAGCCCGTGCTATCGAGCAAAGCCCTCTGCCAGACGAATATGCTGCGATGCTCCGTGCTGGTGGTAATTGACACAAAAGCATTGCCTTAACATCTTCTCGCGAAGCGCTGTGCGACTCACGAAAACGCATTGCTACAAATCGAAACCGATCACCGTTGTACGACGACTAGGCGCTGCACAACGTTGCCACTGGTATCGTCGGCACGGACGATGTATGCTCCTAGCGGCAAGTTCAGAGTTGAAAACGTGAGTTCCTGTCCTCCATGACAACTTCCTTCTGCAACCATGACACCGATGACCGTGTAGAGCCGTACACGGAACCATCGCCTCTCTGACGACAAGACCCGGACAATGAGCCGCTCATCTGCAGGTACAGGATATACATCGAGGTCGAATGTCTTTCCTTTCGCTCCGTGGCCGAGGTCAATCACCACACGTTCCTGCTGGGATCGGCTGCTACGCTCGAGAATCCGCCGATCAGGCGCAGTATCGTTCACGACCTGAATCGGTCCAACATAGTACGTCTCCGCAAGTGCACCGTCCGGGACAATCAGCTCCAACCGATACTGATCGCCACCACCATTGGCGAGGCTCCGCTCCAACAGCAACCCTGCATGGTCTGGCGCAGGGCTCAACGGAATCATCCTCCGCAGACCATCCGACGCCCGGACGATCTCCAGCCGCACCCCTGCAGTATCGTTGCCCAGAACAAGCAACCCAATGTTGAGACTATCAGTCACTCTAAACCATTCCGTCCGCGCGGTATCGAGCGATTCGATACGAAGCGGCGGCGCCGGGTTGATCTCCAAGCATGGGATACATGGTGGCACAATGATAACATCGTACCACGAGCACGGTGGTGGTGGTCCCGGCATCGCCGTCACAGCACGCGTGATTTCGTCATCAGCACCGTAGTAACCCTGCGTTGTCACTTCCGCGGGGGTGCTGCGCCACAAAAACTGCGAAGTGGTGACGATTCGGCTCGTGGTATCGCCCGTCCTGCTGCACCCGCCGCGTCTGGTGCATCAGCGTTCCCTCTTCCGATTCCGCGCATGGCACTCAAGTGCCCGAGTTGCCCCCACATCCCGAGCCGATGGCGGCGCGAAGGGGGAACAGTCGAATTCATCAGGCTGCATCCATAAGTTGAGTGGAACATGCCATAACCAGGACCGATTGGTCGCCTGGGATGGTGCCTCAGTAAACCCAAGCACCACTGCAGAATCACTGTGATTCCTCCACACGTCGCTCTCTCTGACTACGATCCGGCCACGCCCGTCCCTGAGCAAGGTTCGGCTGCAGAAGATTGTTCACCATTGAGACAAACGTGCTCAACGGATAAAGCTCATAGGAGCTTGGCTGCTTCGGTTGGAGTGTATCTCCACCAGGAAATTCGTCTATCAAGTTCAGCATCCGATAAAAGATCCGCCGACGGCGGTTGGTGTCATCGGACCAGCGCCAGATACCCTCCCACGCTATCCGATCCTGCGCATGCCGCATGAGTTCGACTCGTGCACTGTCGAATTCCTCAACCCCACGATACACCACCGGGAAACGGTTGCTATCTGCACAATCAACCCCCTGACTGATACAAAGCGGACTTGCCAAATTGTAGAGCGAGAGGTTATCTAAAAACTGTCCACTTCCTGTATCCGCACGGAGACGTGTGTAGAAAATCTGCCCATCCTGCTCCCAGACCAGCGCACAGTCCCGTTCCCGCTGCCCAAGGCGCGAATAGGTATTCAGCGATGGATGCAGCGGTACACCCGCTTGGTTCGCTCTCGCCCATGATACAACCCGCAAGTACCGATTCCCCGGTGGCTTGAACCCTACGAGCAGGTGATTCTCCACTCGATTCGGCCAGCTGTAGTAATTCCCTTCCCATGAGGCATTCACCACTGGTGTACCCCAGTGCCCCAGGGTACTATCCGACGACGGCTGCACGCGGTAGCCATCGAGAACGACCGCTGCCAGGACTTCTTGCTGCCCGGTTGCAGGAAACACTGTTTCAGCAATGACGACTACGTCCAAGTTCGACGTCGCATCCGGCATGCGACATCCAAATACGACGTACACGTACTGCTGATCTCCGATCGGTCGAACCACCAATGATGGATACCCACAGTCGGCACAGCGGCTCAAGTGCCAAAAGCCCGTGCTGTCTCCGAAATGCGAATACTGCAGCGAATCGGGAGCTACCACCAACCGGTCGCTGAGCACGCGCTCCGCCTCCCACGCGATGTTCGCCGTCATCCCACCGCCGACCCAGACCGGATAACTTCGGCGGTAGAACACCTTGCGGCGCTCACACCCACACGCTGTATCGAGTACCCGCCGATGGTATACTAGGTGATACACCATCACCTGCCCCTTCGCATCGACAGGGACACCCACGAGCTTCCGCTGATTCGAATGCGCAAGCTCCCCGAGCGGCGGACTATCGTAGAGCACCTGCACACGGAAGAGCTTCCCCTCCCCTGGCAAGAACTTCACCGCAAGCGGCTGCGAACCACCAATCACCGTATCCACACCTCCACCAAGCTCCCGTACATGGAGCCGACATGCGTAATCCTTTGTCGGTCGTACGTGGAACGGTATCGTAATCTCCCGGGCACCGAGTTGCGCATAGCGATCCACATACCCTCCTGCCACGAGCGTATCAAATTCGTACGTGCTGTAGAACCGTACCACACCTGTATCCCAATCCCCCAACCGGTACGGCTGGCGTGTCCGCGGATCGCGAACTGAATCGGCAGGCACATGCGGCGAAGTCCGACTGTTGAGAACTCCGAGGTAGAAGAGCGTATCCGGTGACCGACCTTCCTCGTAGTGCAATACTACGTGGTAAAAGGACGAGTCCACCCCTACCCAGCTCGTTGGGTTTAACGAATCCTTGTAATACCCCCCATCGTTCTCGTAAGTCTTCGCGCCGATCTTTCGTACCCGCAAGCCGCTGGTGTCGATAAATTTCCACAAATCCCCCACCCCGAATCCAACCCGCGAGACCGCAAACTTTCGATACCCCTTCATCATGGCTGCCTGCAAGCGCAACTTCCAGAGCGTATCCTCCACTCCATAAGCCCAGTCCGCGATCCGGCCTACCTCCCGACGCATGCTCCGGCGACCGACATAGAATCGGTGCGGTGGAAGATGGAGGAGCTTTGTCGTCTCGGTCAAATTTAGATAGCGCGTAATGATTCGATCATGCGGTGATTGCGTTGTATCTAAAAAATCTCCTCCAAACAGGATTGTATCCCGTAGCTGTTGTGAACGCTAATCGCTTTACAATGTCCATGAACTGTGCAGAATCCGTCGTATGTTTGCGCCAAAAGTGGTGACTGGTCATAAGCCTGGTTGTGACGAAGTACGTGTTTTCCCCTGGCTTGAGTACCCCCGGTATTTGGCTTTCGTCCTCTGGTCCATCGAAGATCATCCCCTTGGCGCCGTAAAGTACGATTCGCCAAAGGTGGCTACGGAGCTCTTCCCCTACCCGCATCCGTGCATCACTCGGTGCCAGGCGTAAGAGTCTGGTAGTATCACCCGAATTTGGAAATGCTTCATGATAGTAAAAGTATGGATCGAACCATAGCTGCCCCCACCACGGCACAGTGTCGAATAAGAAGTGTGGCGAGTGCCACGGCAGAATCTCCGAGTAGAGGTATGCATAATCCATACGCTCGACTCCCACTGCGTGCGATCGTCCATGTTCCGGATACTGCACGTACGGATTGAGCTTCGCATCGCGGAACAGGTTGAACGTATCCGCTGGTGTCTGCTTGAAGATCGCCGTCTCGTAGTGCGCATCCAGCAGTCGCTTCCGTCGCTCCGTCGCAGAGAGATCTGCCAAAATATAATCCAAGTCGTACCCCTCCCCCATATACACCCTCTTGCGTTGGTAATCCAACACCGCTTGCTGACAGCGAACGGGAACGACTGAAAAGTCCGTTACGAACTCAGGATAACAGCAAAAATATCGCCGCCAATCGTTGCATGTATCACACCCGCCCCGACAGGAGTCCGGTTTCGGGAACCACGCAGCATAGCCAACTGCCGATGGCATCGGCGTCCAGTACTCCCTCGGCTTGAGGTAGTGCTTGAACTGCGGCGTCATCGCTCCATCCTCGGCTGTGAAGATGTACCCGAGCAGACGCGATAGGTACCAGCGCACCAGCCAAGTGGACGCCGATCCTTCATCGGCTGCGTAGAACCGGTACGGCCGCAACCCCTTCCGCGTGTAAATACTGTCCGATAGCCCTGTGCACACCCGCTGCATCCGCACGATCATGATGCTGTCGTAGTACCCCGCAAGGATCTTCCACGTCTCGGGCGTGACCATCGCCACCCAATCTATCCCCACCGTGCACTGCGCCGACGGCCGGTACCACACCTCGAGCCCCAACCGATCGATCATCGTCGTATCCCCGTACCCGATGAGCGACGCTCGATCCAGACTGTCCACCGCTCGAACCGGTTCGAACACGTTCTTGTGGTACTTCAATATCGGATTGTGGTAGGGAAGGTTTTGTCTGTCTAAGGTATCTCCATCGAACACCATCTCCGCCATGATCGTGATATCCGGCTCGGCGCTATCTCCCCGCGGCAGCATGGAACGCGTGATCGCAAATTCGGTCACGCTTGGAGAAACCGGATCCATCATCCGCACCAACCCGCGCGAACGTCCGGTCCCGTGGATCGGGGGGAGCCAGTACGTCGAATCCGGTGCACGTCTCGGCACCTGGGAAAACCGCACGTACCCTGTCTGTCGCGTCCCATCCGGCCGCGCCCACATCGCGTACGGCACCCGCACCCGCAGCACCGGTTCGTCGGAGCTCGCGGTGTCGCTCCCCCCGATCCGCCGAAGGTTGAGCAGCAAGAAGAACCGTACCCCGTAGTGATCCCTCCGCTGTGTCCTGTACGCCGGAAGCGTGGTATCCTGTGTCATCCACTGCTGGTCCCCCCGCGAGAGTGTGTCGTACCCATCCCAATACTCCCGAGCATTCGTATCCTGAGGGAGAAAGCGATCCGTCGTTCGTCCGAGCATGTTATCGAGCCAGGGACGCGCGAGCACGAGGGCGTCGCTATCGGGGGAGAACTGCGCCGGTAGCAGGACGAGCCGATCGTAGTTCGGGTCGCTCGGACTCATCGGTCGCCTCCCCCGCACATGCGCAAAGCCGAAGGCGTAGCCGAGTGTGTCCGACCGTGGTCGGAAGCTACCGTACGGATTGATCGTATCCACCAGGTATGTCGGCTCCCACATCATTCCGATGTTGTTGGGGTAACTCGTTCCAGGACTTCCCTGAAACGGATAGAGATTCATGATGAGTCGCGCGCTATCGGCGCACCATGCGGCCTGGGGACCGACCCATCCTTCGTTGAGCGTACCGTTCGCAGATAAGGTCACGTGGAGCTGCCTCGCATTTACTGCTTTCGATGCATGCGGGACCATCCCGAATGCCCAACCTACGATGAAGCGCTTCTCCACTTGGAAATCCGCATGGTGATCCAGACGGGTCGTACCGCCCTTGTAGGTAAAGTGCCAAGGGCTCGGCCACCGCGTCTGTGCATTGAGCGCTACCGCAACCGCAAGCGCTACTCCTACTCCTACGGCGTGCATCGCTCACTCCACAATAACCGTGTACCACCGTACCACCCTTCCCTGGACCACCCGAAGGACGTACATCCCTCGCACGCCCCGACCCACCGTCACCATCACCTCCCCCTCCAGCGGTACACCACGGTAGAGAACCTCCTGAAGGCGCCCATGGACGTCGTATAACTCCACCTGCGTCGGCACGCCCGCTTCGATACCCCCTACCACGACTACCCCACTCGATGGATTCGGATACAGGATCCCTCCACACTCCGATCCCTCCATCACCCCACTGACCGGCTGCGCAAGATATAAGATCAATCGAATCAAATTATAGTCAACTATATACTTCCCACTCGGGGAGTAGCTCACATTCCCTATCCCCCACGGTCTTGAGTATTGATAGACCCTCTCCCCGGTCTCTACATCCCATATGCTCGGCGCAACGTGATAGATCGCCTTTGTCCCCCCCATCACATACCGCCCGTCCGGCGAAAGCGCAAACGAGAGCACCCCGCCGTTCGGAAATATCCGCACGATCCGCATGCTACTGTCGAACACAAAATACGTACTACCAGTGTTCCCCACATACCCTCGCGCTCCTCCTCCCCCACGAATATCATGAAGACTGTACTCCATCTGCCCCACAACGCGCCGCCCCGCTACATCAATCAACCACAAACGCAACCGATACGTATCCTGCGTGATTCCATCCGGACCAATGTACTGCCAATGCTCCTCCAAAACCAAATGAAGGTATCTCCCATCGTCGGTCCACAGCAAACCCGGTGACCTCGCCTCCCCATAATTCGCATAACGATACCAATACAACTCCAAGTAATGCTGCTCCCCCCGCGGTACCCCCGCTTGCAGCCCGTACGGCAAATGCCGCGGGATCGGGATCGTGTCCACCAACCGCATCGAGTCCAACGAGTACAACAACAACCTCGCCGCACCCGAACTGCTCACACCATTGCCTACTACCTCCTCCCACCCCAACAACTGACGACGCAACGGACACACCACGACGTCCAACAACCCCTGCGGCGGCACATCCCGCAACGTGTCCAACAACCGCCCCGTCCGATAGTCCGCCTTCCCAAAGTACGGCACTCGCGTGTACACGATCGGCGTGTCCGGCAACACCGCCAGCACTCCCTTCCCCCGCAGCTCCTCCACCTCCCGAACCGCTACCCCTCGCCGCACATCAATCTCGAACACCCGATGCTCCCACCGCACAAGGTCCGATACGATCAACACCGAATCGCTCCAGTGCCAGTACACCCCAAGCTGCTGGATTCCGTCATCGCCGGTGAAGATAGGCCCACACGGCTCGTACGCATACTTCGCCCACAGCACATCGCTGCTGTCTTGCGCCTGCACCGCGCCACCTGCCAGCAGCACACACAAGAAAAGGCACATGCTCCGCATCATCGGTCAACCTCCGACAGTGAAACCTCGCTTCTGCAAATTTACAACACTCGAGTCCATCCTCCATCTACCTACTCCTACGACGTACATCGCTCACTCCACAATAACCGTGTACCACCGTACCACCCTTCCCTGGACCACCCGCACTATGTACACCCCTGCACTGAGACCTCCTACCCACAACCGCACCTCCTCCCCCATCACTACACCATCGTACATGCGCCCTACGAACCGCCCTCCTCCATCGTACACCTCCACCACCGCTCGCATCCCACTCTCCACCGGCCCAATCGTCACCTCCCCGCTCACCGGCGATGGATATATCACCCCCACCGAACTCCATCTCTCGGCAACCCCACTCAACGGCATCGCACGGTACATTGTGATATACGAAGGTTCTAAACCATAGTCAACGATATACTTCCCACTCGGGGAGTAGCTCACATTCGTTGTCCCCCACGGTCTTGAGTATTGATAGACCCTCTCCCCGGTCTCTACATCCCATATGCTCGGCGCAACGTGATAGATCGCCTTGTCCCCCCCATCACATACCGCCCGTCCGGCGAAAGCGCAAACGAGAGCACCCCGCCGTTCGGAAATATCCGCACGATCCGCATGCTACTGTCGAACACAAAATACGTACTACCAGTGTTCCCCACATACCCTCGCGCTCCTCCTCCCCCACGAATATCATGAAGACTGTACTCCATCTGCCCCACAACGCGCCGCCCCGCTACATCAATCAACCACAAACGCAACCGATACGTATCCTGCGTGATTCCATCCGGACCAATGGACTGCCAATGCTCCTCCAACACCAAATGAAGGTATCTCCCATCGTCGGTCCACAGCAAACCCGGTGACCTCGCCTCCCCATAATTCGCATAACGATACCAATACAACTCCAAGTAATGCTGCTCCCCCCGCGGTACCCCCGCTTGTAACCCGTACGGCAAATGCCGCGGGATCGGGATCGTGTCCACCAACCGCATCGAGTCCAACGAGTACAACAACAACCTCGCCGCACCCGAACTGCTCACACCATTGCCTACTACCTCCTCCCACCCCAACAACTGACGACGCAACGGACACACCACGACGTCCAACAACCCCTGCGGCGGCACATCCCGCAACGTGTCCAACAACCGCCCCGTCCGATAGTCCGCCTTCCCAAAGTACGGCACTCGCGTGTACACGATCGGCGTGTCCGGCAACACCGCCAGCACTCCCTTCCCCCGCAGCTCCTCCACCTCCCGAACCGCTACCCCTCGCCGCACATCAATCTCGAACACCCGATGCTCCCCCTGCACAAGGTCCGATACGATCAACACCGAATCGCTCCAGTGCCAGTACACCCCAAGCTGCTGGACGTATCCGATGTGATAGGTCCGCAACGGCTCGTACGCATACTTCGCCCACAGCACATCGCTGCTGTCTTGCGCCTGCACCGCGCCACCTGCCAGCAGCACACACAAGAAAAGGCACATGCTCCGCATCATCGGTCAACCTCCGACAGTGAAACCTCGCTTCTGCAAATTTACAACACTCGAGTCCATCCTCCATCTACCTACTCCTACGACGTACATCGCTCACTCCACAATAACCGTGTACCACCGTACCACCCTTCCCTGGACCACCCGCACTATGTACACCCCTGCACTGAGACCTCCTACCCACAACCGCACCTCCTCCCCCATCACTACACCATCGTACATGCGCCCTACGAACCGCCCTCCTCCATCGTACACCTCCACCACCGCTCGCATCCCACTCTCCACCGGCCCAATCGTCACCTCCCCGCTCACCGGCGATGGATATATCACCCCCACCGAACTCCATCTCTCGGCAACCCCACTCAACGGCATCGCACGGTACATTGTGATATACGAAGGTTCTAAACCATAGTCAACGATATACTTCCCACTCGGGGAGTAGCTCACATTCCCTATCCCCCACGGTCTTGAGTATTGATAGACCCTCTCCCCGGTCTCTACATCCCATATGCTCGGCGCAACGTGATAGATCGCCTTGTCCCCCCCATCACATACCGCCCGTCCGGCGAAAGCGCAAACGAGAGCACCCCGCCGTTCGGAAATATCCGCACGATCCGCATGCTACTGTCGAACACAAAATACGTACTACCAGTGTTCCCCACATACCCTCGCGCTCCTCCTCCCCCACGAATATCATGAAGACTGTACTCCATCTGCCCCACCACGCGCCGCCCCGCTACATCAATCAACCACAAACGCAACCGATACGTATCCTGCGTGATTCCACTCCGGACCAATGGACTCGCCAATGCTCCTCCAACACCAAATGAAGGTATCTCCCATCGTCGGTCCACAGCAAACCCGGTGACCTACCTCCCCTTTCGCATACCCGGAATACCAATACAACTCCAAATAATGCTGCTCCCCCCGCGGTACCCCCGCTTGCAGCCCGTACGGCAAATGCCGCGGGATCGGGATCGTGTCCACCAACCGCATCGAGTCCAACGAGTACAACAACAACCTCGCCGCACCCGAACTGCTCACACCATTGCCTACTACCTCCTCCCACCCCAACAACTGACGACGCAACGGACACACCACGACGTCCAACAACCCCTGCGGCGGCACATCCCGCAACGTGTCCAACAACCGCCCCGTCCGATAGTCCGCCTTCCCAAAGTACGGCACTCGCGTGTACACGATCGGCGTGTCCGGCAACACCGCCAGCACTCCCTTCCCCCGCAGCTCCTCCACCTCCCGAACCGCTACCCCTCGCCGCACATCAATCTCGAACACCCGATGCTCCCACCGCACAAGGTCCGATACGATCAACACCGAATCGCTCCAGTGCCAGTACACCCCAAGCTGCTTGACGTATCCGTCATCGTCCGGTGCAAGATAGGCCCACACCGGCTCGTACGCATACTTCGCCCACAGCACATCGCTGCTGTCTTGCGCCTGCACCGCGCCACCTGCCAGCAGCACACACAAGAAAAGGCACATGCTCCGCATGGGAGAGCCTCCACTGTTACAATGTTCCTCCGTAAAATACGAAGGTGGGCGATGATTTGTGTGCCTGGTAGCTCTCTGCGCTACTCCGAAACTTTCTAACGCACTGGTGAACGGTCATCGAGCGACAATGCCATCGGCCTTGTTGCAGCTCCGCCGGTTCGAAAGCAGAGCGCCTTGCACCGGTGAGTACAAGGCGCCCGACAAGTGGGACCGTTCGAACGATTGCTACACCAGCAGCATTAGGAAGGCGTAGCTCGTCGGACCTGGACTCCATTGACGGTTTCGCGCGCTGCAGGCTGTGGTGGCGGTGGGAGCGCATCCTCGCCGAAGATGTTGCCAACCTCGCTTTCGACGAGCAAGTCGTTATAGACACGCAAGCCTGTTCCAGCGGGAATTGCCTGCCCGAGGATGATGTTTTCCTTCAGACCGCGCAGGTGATCAACTTTTGCTTGCGCTGCAGCATCGGAGAGGACGCGTGTTGTCTCTTGGAATGATGCCGCCGAGAGCCAGGACTCGGTTTCCAAGGCTTGATCGGTAATGCCTTTGAGGATCGGCCGAGCGATGGCAGGTTCTGCACGGCGAGCTTTGATCGGCTCTTTGCCCCGCCGCTTGAGCTCTGTATTGATCTCACGGAATCGCGCCCGCGGGATCACTTCGCCCACTTTCACCTGCCGTGAGTCGCCACGATCGGTGACAACCACGCACTCCTTGAGCCGATTGTTCTCGTCGAGGAACGTGATGCGGTCAATGTGGTCCCCTTCGAGAAAGTCGCTATCGCCTGGGTCGGTAATCTCGACCTTCTGCAGCATCTGGCGCACAATGACCTCGATATGCTTATCGCTGATCTTGACGCCCTGCATGCGATAGACTTCCTGAATCTCGTTGACCAAGTACTCCGCAACGGCTGTCATCCCTTTGATCGCAAGGATACTGTGGGGATCAACCGGACCATCGGTCAAGCGATCGCCGGCACGCACCAGATCGCCATCCTGGACAAGGATGTAGCGTCCGGCGGGGACAGCATACTCTTTCTCCGTGCTGCGGTCGAGACTGGTGACTTTGAGAATGATATTCCCGCGCTTGGGTTTGGGGTCCTTGCTGACGATGCCATCAATTTCGGCAACAATTGCAGCATTACGCGGTGTGCGTGCTTCGAACAGCTCGGTCACCCGTGGCAAACCACCGGTGATGTCGCCGGTTGCACGGCCAAGGTCCCGCGGCATCTTGACCAGTCGCGTTCCCACGCCGACGGCCTCACCATCGTCAACGAGAATTTGTGCTCGCACCGGCACGTCGTACCGAGCAAGGACAGTGTCGTTGCCGTCAACAATTTCGATGCTGGGGAACTTGGTCTTGTCCGATGACTGGATGACGAGCTTGGTGATGTGGCCGGTCTGCTCATCGTTTTCTTCCTTGTAGGTCACGTTGGGCAGAAGGTCAACATAGCGGACGCGTCCTGCTTTTTCGGTGATGATCGCAGCGTTGTAGGGATCCCACTCGAAGAGGATTTGCCCTTTGTCTACTTTTTGCCCATCGTGGACACGCAGCACTGCACCGTAGGTGACGTCGTGATAGGCGACTTCGCGGTTTGCCAACGGCTCGATGATCTTGATGATACCGGCACGGCTGACGACGACTTCGACGTCGCGTTCTTCTTCGTCGAGGTAGCGGATGGTGCGAATGTTTTCGAACTTGACAATACCGCTTGCCTTCGCTCCAACGGTTGACTGCGAGGTTACCAGCGAGGCAGTTCCACCGGTGTGGAAGGTGCGGAGCGTGAGCTGTGTCCCTGGTTCACCAATGGACTGGGACGCGATGGTGCCGACTGCTTCACCGACATCGACGAGCTTGCCGGTTGCCAGATTCCGCCCGTAGCATTTGGCGCAGACACCATGCCGCGCTTCACAGGTGAGCACCGTGCGAATGAGCACCGATTCAATCGAGGCTTCCTCGATGGCAGCGGCTTTTTCCTCGTCAATGAGTTCGCCCTTGCCAATGATGAGTGCACCGGTAATGGGATCGCGAACATCTTGGAGTGCCACTCGACCCAAGATGCGTTCACTGAGCGGTTCCTTGACGTCCTCACCATCCTTGAGAGCGCGCATTTCGATGCCGCGGATCGTGCCGCAGTCCTCCGTCGTGACAACGACATCTTGGGCAACATCGTGCAGTCGGCGCGTCAAGTAACCGGCATCGGCTGTTTTGAGAGCAGTATCGGCAAGACCCTTTCGTGCTCCGTGGGTCGAGATGAAGTACTCCAGAATGGTCAGTCCATCGCGGAAATTCGAGATAATGGGTGTTTCGATCAATTCGCCGGTTGAACCGGTCAGCGAGCGCTGTGGCTTTGCCATCAATCCCCGCATGCCGGCAAGCTGGCGAATCTGCTCTTTCGACCCACGCGCCTGCGAATCGAGCATCATCCAGAAGGTGTTGAAGCCATCCTGATCCTGCGACAGCTCCGCGTAGAGCTTGTCGGCGATGCGATTGGTGGCGTTGCTCCACTGGTCAATGGTCTTGTTGTAGCGCTCACCGTTCGAGATAATCCCGTTTTCGTAGTACCAGCGAATCTTGTCCACTTCCTCTTGCGTCTTGGTCACGATTTCCTCCTTGATCGAGGGGACAACCAGGTCTGCAATCGAAACCGACAAGCCGCCTTGCATCGCGTAGTGGAAGCCGAGGTCCTTGAGCTGGTCGAGGAATTCCGTTGTTCGTGCCAGCCCGACGGTGCGGAAACACTGTCCGATGAGCTGCTTGAGACGCTTTTTGGTCAGCAGCTCGTTGATAAATCCGAGTTCGGCTGGGACGATCTGGTTGAAGATCACCCGACCGGTCGAGGTTTCGATGAGTTCGCCATTGATGCGGACTTTGATGAGAGCATGCAGGTCGAGTCGCTTGGCATTGTAGGCAATGATGACTTCCTCAGGCGAAGCAAAGTACTTGCCTTCCCCACGCGCACCACGGCGAATCTTAGTCAGGTAGTAGACACCAAGCACCATGTCCTGCGAGGGGACGGCAATGGGTTCGCCATTTTGGGTATGGACAATGTTGTGCGGCGCCAGCATCAGGAGTAGTGCTTCCAACTGCGCTTCGTGGCTCAACGGCACGTGGACAGCCATTTGGTCGCCGTCGAAGTCTGCGTTGAATGCCGTGCAGACAAGCGGGTGCAGTTGGATCGCTTTTCCTTCCACCAAGCGGGGCTGGAAGGCTTGAATACCCAGTCGGTGGAGAGTTGGCGCGCGGTTGAGCAGCACTGGGTGCCCATCAATGACCTTTTCGAGGATGTCCCAGACGGCGTCGGTTTTGCGGTCAACAATTCGTTTGCCTGTCTTGACGGTTTTGGTATAGCCACGTTCGATGAGCTTGCGAACGATGAACGGTTTGAAAAGCTCGACGGCCATATCCTTTGGCAAGCCGCACTCATAGAGCTTGAGCTCCGGACCGACGACAATGACCGAGCGGCCCGAATAGTCCACGCGCTTGCCGAGCAGGTTCTGCCGGAAGCGTCCTGTCTTACCGCGCAGTGAATCCGCAAGGGATTTGAGCGGACGCTGGGCATCGGTGCGGGCAGTGCGGCGCGAGTTGTCGAAGAGCGAATCCACCGCTTCCTGCATCATCCGCTTTTCGTTGCGGAGGATGACGTCGGGTGCCTTGATGTCAACAAGCCGTTTGAGCCGATTGTTGCGGATAATGATTCGGCGGTAGAGATCGTTGATGTCGCTGGTAGCAAAGCGTCCCCCGTCAAGCGGGAGGAGCGGTCGGAGTTCGGGCGGAATAACGGGCAGGATTTCGATGACCATCCACTCGGGGTTGTTCGGATCGCGCCCCGGTTTGGAGCGGAACATATCCAGCACGCGGAGACGCTTGCTAATTTCTTTGCGCCGCTGTTGGGAGGTTTCCTCGCGCAGCTCATTGCGGAGGCGCAGGTACTCTTTGTCCGGATTGACGCGCCGGAGCATTTCCTTGATTGCCTCCCCACCGCTGAGCGCGATAAACTTGCGGGGATCGTCGTCGTCGAGCTCAAGCTCGCTTTTCGGCAAGGTTTCCAGGATGCGCTGAAGCTCCTCCTCGGTCACGAGCGTGTTCGGTTGCAAGCCTGTCGAGCCAGGTTGGATAACCACGTAGGACTCGTAGTACACAATCCGCTCGACATCCTTGAGTGGCATGCCCAGCAGACCGCTGATCTTGGAGGGATGCGATCGCAAAAACCATACGTGCACAATCGGCACAGCCAGGGTAATATGCCCGAAGCGCTCACGACGGACAGTTTTCTCGCAAACTTCGACGCCACAGCGGTCGCAGACAATGCCCCGGTAGCGAATGCGCTTGTACTTACCACAGGCGCATTCCCAGTCGCGGATCGGTCCGAAAATTTTCTCGCAGAACAGACCGTCTCGCTCGGGCCGAAACGAGCGGTAGTTGATCGTTTCGGGTTTGATGACCTCACCGTGGGAGCGGCGCAAAATGTCGTCGGGCGACGCAAGGCGAATTTCGAGCGCCCGGAATCCACCGCGAGGAATTTGGATGGTTTGAACTCGAGCCATGGAATAAATCCTCCGTTGGTTAGTTAATTCGATCTTCAATGCGTTGCCCATCGAGCCGCACGTCCAAGCACAGACCCTGCAGCTCACGCACCAGCACCATGAACGCTTCGGGGAGGTTCGGTTGTGGTGCGTTGAATCCTTTCACGATCGCTTCGTAGACCTTGGAGCGACCGTTGACGTCGTCGGATTTCACGGTGAGCATTTCTTGCAGCGTTGCGGTGGCGCCGTAAGCTTCCAGCGCCCAGACTTCCATTTCGCCCAAGCGCTGACCGCCGAACTGTGCTTTTCCACCAAGCGGCTGCTGCGTGATCAGCGAGTAGGGGCCAATCGAGCGCGCATGGATTTTATCCTCGACCATGTGCGATAGCTTCATCATGTAGATGACGCCAACGGTCACCTTGTGCTCGAATGGCTCACCTGTTCGGCCGTCGTAGAGAATGGTTTTGCCATCGCGGGGCAGGCCGGCTTGCTCGAGGTAATCACCGACTTGCTCCCAGGTGGCACCATCGAAAACAGGCGAGGCAAAGTAAAGCCCTAACTTCGATGCTGCCCACCCGAGGGCTGTCTCGTAGAGCTGGCCCAAGTTCATCCGCGACGGCACACCTAACGGGTTCAAGATGATGTCCACGGGCGTTCCATCGGGCAAGAAGGGCATATCCTCGATCGGAACAATTTTGGAAACGATGCCCTTGTTCCCGTGGCGTCCAGCCATTTTGTCGCCCACCTGTAGCTTGCGCTTTTTGGCAACGAACACTTTCGCCATCGCCAGGACACCTGATTGCAATTCATCGCCCAGCGTGGCACGACTCCGCATCAACCGCGCATGGGCAGCAATTTCGTTGCGGCGAATGTGATAGTTCTCCATGAGCTTCCGCACCCGTTCCATGGCTTGCTTGCTGGCAACCCAATCGCCTTCGAGATTGAGGTCGAGAAGAACCAGATCGCCCTTCTGGTACTTGTCGAACAGATTCTGGCGAGTAATGCGGGTGCCGCTCATGTAGATCCGCTTACCGTCCAGCGCTGTAATGCCGAGGCTTTGCTCCCCTTCCAGGATTGTTGCCAGACGTTCGATGCACTCGCGATCGAGAGCGGCAAGCTGTTCTTGCTCTTCGCGGTCAACGGCATCACGGCGGCGCTTTTCTTCGGCGCGGTACTCAGCATCACTGACGATGAACCGACGCTGAAAGAGCTTAGTGTTGATCACCGTTCCTCGTAGCCCAGGTGGTGCTTTCAGCGATGCGTCCTTGACTTCTCCGGCGCGGTCACCGAAGATTGCGCGCAAGAGCTTTTCTTCCGGTGTCGGATCAACTTCGCCTTTGGGGGTTACCTTCCCGATGAGGATGTCGCCTTCCTTGACTTTGGTGCCGATGCGGACGATGCCGTGTTCGTCGAGGTCCTTGATCATGTCCTCGCTCATGCTGGGAATGTCGCGGGTGAATTCTTCTTCACCGCGCTTGGTATCCCGAACAACGGCAGTAAATTCTTCGATGTGGACAGAGGTGAAGACGTCCTCGGCGACGAGTCGCTCGCTAACAATGATAGCATCTTCGAAGTTGTAGCCACGCCACGGCATGAATGCAACGAGCACATTGCGTCCCAATGCCAGCTCGCCTCTATCGGTGCAGGCACCATCGGCAATGGGCATGCCGCGCGTGACTCGATCCCCTACCCGTACAATCGGTCGCTGGCAGATGCTCGTGTCTTGGTTGGTTCGATGGAAGCTCAGCAGGGGATAGGTCACAACCCGATCGCCTTCGAACGAGACGAGCTTTTCCTCCGGCGTGCGGGGATCGTCGTAGCGAATGCGGATGCACTCGGCAGAAACGTACTCGACAACGCCATCATCTTCGGCAAGCAATAGTGCACGCGCATCGCGAGCAATGCGCGCCTCCATGCCGGTACCGACCAGCGGAGCATCAGGGCGAAGCAGTGGCACCGCTTGCCGTTGCATGTTCGAGCCCATCAGTGCACGGTTGGCGTCGTCGTGTTCCAAGAACGGGATGAGCGACGCAGCCGGCGAAATGATTTGATCGGTGGTGATGTCCATGTACTCGACTTCGTCGGGATTGACCGTGACGTAGTCGCCGCTCTGCCGTGCACGGACCCGCTGTGCGGTAATCTTCCCACGAGCATCAACCGGCGTCGAGGCAGGCGCAATGACTTTGCCCTCTTCATCCTCGGCTGATAGGTACTCGATTTGATCGGTAACCTTTCCGCCGACCACTTTTCGGTATGGTGTCTCGATGAACCCAAACTGGTTGATCCGTGCATGCATTGCCAGCGACGAGATCAGACCAATGTTCGGGCCTTCCGGGGTTTCGATCGGGCAGAGCCTGCCATAGTGGGTGTAGTGAACGTCCCGAACTTCGAAACCTGCACGCTCTCGAGTCAGACCACCAGGACCGAGCGCAGACACGCGTCGTTTGTGCGTGAGCTCTGCCAGTGGATTGGTTTGGTCCATGAACTGGGAGAGCTGGTTGGTACCGAAGAACTGATTGACCACACTGGTGACGGCGCGGGCGTTGGTTAGCACTGCCGGTGACAAGTCATCGAGTTCCTGGACCGTGAGCTTGTCCTTCATGCCTCGAGCAAGCCGCGTGATACCGGTCATGTAGATCGCAGCAAGCTGCTCACCCACACTGCGGACACGGCGGTTGGACAGGTGGTCAACATCATCAATCGGATACTTCCCCTCGTGGACACCGAGTAGATAGCGTACTGTCGCGACCAGGTCTTCGTTGGTCAGCACCGTCGTTTCCAGCGAAGGCGGCTCGACGCCAAGCTCTCGATAGATTGCTTCAAGTTTGCGGTTGATGCGGAACCGTCCAACATCCCCGATGTCGTAGCGCTTATCGTCGAAGCAGATCCGGAAAATCACATTCCAGGCTGATTCCATGTCGGGTGGTTCGCTGGCGCGGATCTGGCGATAGATCGTTTCCAGAGCATCCTCATGGGAGCGCGTCGTGTCTTTGTCAAGCGTCCGTTTGATAATTGGCTCATCGTTGGGTTCGGTGTATGTGTAGAGCACCACTTCCCCAGCCTTCGACTTCTTCAGCGCTGCCATGAGCTCCTCGTCGAGCACACTATTGCGGAGAGCAACGACCTCGCCCGTTGTGTAGTCAATGGTATCGGCAGCGACAATTCGCCCGATATGCTCCTGACTGAGCTTGGAGGTTCGGATACGCTCGGTAACGTTGAACAGCGCCAAAATTTCCTCGTCGGTCGAGCAGAACGGTGTGCCGTCGGGTTTTCGGAGTGCACGAAGAAAGGTTGTCGCCAGGAATTTCTTCTTGCGGTCAATGTAGGCGTAGAGCAGGTTGTTGATGTCGGTAGTGAACTCGACCCACGATCCCTTGAACGGGATGATGCGCGCTGAATGGAGCTTCATACCGTTGGCATGGATCGTTTCGTCGAAGAACACGCCCGGCGAGCGGTGGATCTGCGAGACCACAACGCGTTCAGCGCCGTTGATGATGAAGGTCCCGCGCGGTGTCATTGCCGGGATTGTCCCCATGTAGACTTCCTGCTCGATCGGGTCAATGTAGTCTTCCGAGCTGGGATCTGCTTTACTGGAGAGCCGGAGCTTGGCTTTGAGCGTTTTGGCATAGGTCAGTTCCCGCTCCCGGCACTCTTCTTCGCTGTAGCGCGGCCGTTCGATCGAGTAGCCAAGGAAGTCCACTTGGAGAATTCCTTGGTTGTCCTCGACGGGGAAATTTGCCAGAAACGCCTTTTGAAGCCCGATCGGCTTGCGCTGATCAGGGGGAACGTCCTCCTGGAGGAATTCCTGGTAGGAACGGATCTGGACATCGAGCAGGTCGTCGTGGAGTTGCAGACCGGATACGCGGGCAAACGAGATGCGCTCGCGCAGCGGCAACGACGGCTGAGGATGCTGCTCGTTAGTGGTTAGTTTAGCATTTTTCATCGTACCAGAGCGACAGAGTACATGAAACACGAAAGGGCTTCTTGAGCGCCCGTGCCTGCAACTGGTGCATAGCACACGCAGTCAAGAAACCCTCGGCTATAGCAGGAAGTGCAGTGGTTCTGGTCGGACAGCGATCGGCAAAACCGCCACCGGCTGATGGCACACTTGCGGCACCCAGTCAGCCAAGGGAGTGCTGATTGCTCCCGGCAGGAAGGACCGATCCAGGGAGCAATCCGGCACGCTTTGTTGTACGACGGTTTCGCGCGATTGAGATCCACCGCGGCGAAACCCACACACGGGTGCACGCACGCTCTCGGCGCGTGCGTGCACCATGCGCGGGAGAGCGCTACTTGAGTGTAACTTTTGCGCCAGCTTCTTCCAGCTTTTTCTTGATCGTCTCGGCTTCTTCTTTGGACACAGCCTCTTTGACGATCTTGGGAGCACCTTCGACCAAGTCCTTTGCTTCTTTGAGTCCCAGACCCGTGATTTCGCGGACGACTTTGATGACGTTGAGCTTCTGTCCGCCGGCTTCGGTCAGTTCGACATCGAAGCTGGTTTTTTCTTCTTCCGCTGGTGCAGCGGCAGCGCCGCCGCCTGCTGGCATCGCTGCCATCATCATCGGTGCGGCAGCAGTGACGCCGAATTTGTCTTCGAGCGCTTTTTTCAATTCGGCTGCTTCGGCAAGCGTCAGGTTGCTAATTTTCTCAACCAGTTCTTCAACGATTGCAGACATGGGTATTCTCCAGTAACAGTGGTGTAACAAAAACAGATCAGGCAGCTTTCTTTTTGGCGGCTTCTTCGATGACCGATGCCAAGCCGCCAATGACGGAGTTGATCGTACCGACGATGCCCGAAGCTGGTGCTGTCAGGCTACCCATGATTGCGGCGATGATTTCTTCGCGCGTGGGCAGCGAGGCGATCATTGTGAGCTTGCTTCCGTCATAGACGGCGCCCTCGACAATTGCCAGCTTCAGGCGTGGTTTGCCATCATGCTTTGCGGCATACTCTTTGAGTAGCTTGGCCGGTGTTATCGGGTCCGACGGTGGTGCAAACACCACCGCTGTTTGACCAAAGAGCATGCGCTCATCGAACTGCGGCTGGTTGGTCTGCTCGAGCGCGCGCAGCAGGAGCGTGTTTTTGACCACGCGGTACCGCGCACCTTTGCTTTTGACCAATCGCCGCAATTCCCAGTCTTCGGCTACTGTCATTGTGGCAAAATCCACAAAGTACAGCGCCGACGACTCGGTGATGGCTTCGGCAACGTCGGCAACGACCTGGGCTTTCTGTTCGCGTGTTGCCATAGGAGCATTCCAAAATGTAACGAATGCGGTGCGTTCGCTGAGCGCAGGGCGTCCACATCACCGCGCGCGCAGCCTGAGAGTATGAGTGCGTAATAGCTTTCGTCGTTAGGTAGTGGCGCCAGCGGGCATGCTTGCTTCGCTGACACGCACACTGGGACCCATCGTCGCACTGAATGCGATGCTTTTGATGTATTTGCCTTTTGCCGTTGCTGGTTTGGCCCGGAGAATACTCTGGTAGAGCGCTGCAACGTTGTCGGCAAGCTTGTCGGCAGGAAACGAGCACTTCCCTACCGATGCATGGACGATGCCTGCTTTATCAACGCGGTATTCAATCTTGCCCGCCTTGACTTCGGCGACTGCTTTGGCGACGTCGAAGGTTACGGTGCCGCTTTTGGGGTTCGGCATCAAGCCCCGCGGGCCGAGGATACGCCCGAGCTTACCGATTTCGCCCATGACGTCCGGCGTAGCGACGATCACGTCCACATCCGTCCAGCCGCCTTGGATTTTTTCGATGTACTCGGCAAGACCAGCATAGTCAGCACCGGCGTCGAGCGCTTCTTGGTCCTTGGGTGGCTTTGCCAGCACCAGCACGCGCACGGATTTGCCGGTTCCGTGGGGAAGTGCGACTGTTCCCCGCACCAGTTGGTCGGCTTTGCGTGGATCCACACCAAGGCGGATTGCCACGTCGAACGATTCATCGAACTTGGCAGTGGCAGTTTTCTTGACCAGCTCGATCGCCTCGCGGAATGCATACTCGGCGGCTGGGTCTATTGCGCTTGCGATAGCGCGGTAGCGTTTACCGTGCTTGTGTGTCATAGTGCCTCCTTGTGCTCCAAGCGATGCTCCCGGTTGTAGCGGAGCATCTCGCACAGCAGTGGTGAAACATACCTTAGGATTCGACGACGATGCCCATACTGCGCGCGGTGCCCGCAATCATCGAGACTGCGGCATCGAGGGAATCACAGTTGAGATCGTCCATTTTGATTTTGGCAATTTCTTCCAACTGGGCGCGGGTTACTTTCCCAACTTTGTTACGGTTGGGTTGTCCGGACCCTTTCTCGACCCCAGCAGCTTTCGCCAGAAGCACGGCTGCTGGCGGTGATTTGACAACGAACGTAAAGGATTTATCCGCGTAGTAGGTGACAACCACCGGAACGACCATGCCTTGCTGCTTGGCAGTTCGTGCGTTGAACTGCTTGACGAACTCTGCGCCATTGAGACCGCGCTGACCAAAGGCAGGACCAACCGGCGGCGCCATTGTCGCTTCGCCTGCTTTCAGCTGGAGCTTGAAACTACCGACAACTTTCTTTGCCATCTCGACTGCAACCTACATGCGTTGAACCTATTCGGGACGCTCGATTTCGACTTGCGCAAAATCCAACTCCACGGGCGTCTTGCGCCCAAGGATCGCAACCTCGACTTTGAGCTTTTGCTTTTCGTTGTTGACCTCGGTGACCGTGCCGGCGAATCCTTTGAACGGACCATCAATGATGCGAACGGGGTCGCCCACCTGGTAGGCGTTTTCGATGGTGGCGATGTCCTTCCGTTCCTCGATGCGTGAGAGAATACGCTCGACTTCCTCCGGTTTGAGTGGCTGCGGACCGAGCCGGTCGTTGACGCCCAGGAAGCCGCTGACGCCCGTAATGCTCAAGATGATGTCCTGCAGCTTTTTATCCAGCACCGCTTCGATGAGGAGGTAACCGGGAAGAAAGTTCCGTTTTTTCTCGCGTCGCTTGCCCCGGCGAATCTCGAAGACAGTTTCTTCGGGAATCACAATGCGCAGAATGCGCTCCTGCAAGTGGCGGTGCTTGATTTCTTGCTCGATGGCTTTCTGGACACGACGCTCGTGGCCGGTGTAGGTGCGGAGAACATACCAGCGCGGCGTCGTTTGCTGTTCTGTGGTCGGATTGGTCATACCGGTACCTCGCAAGAGCGCAGTTGCAAGCGTTAGTAGAGTTGCTGCATGATAAAGCTCATGGCTAAATCCACTAGCCACACAAAGGCGGAAATGATCAAACAGGACACCGTGACCACGACCGTGGATTCACGAAGCTGTTCGCGCGTTGGCCAGGAGACTTTGCGCATCTCCTTGCTGACGTCGCTGAAGTAGTTTTTGATGCGTGCTATCATCACAGGCGATTGAATCGGTGCGACATGCAGGGGTGGCAGGACTCGAACCCACAACCCGCGGTTTTGGAGACCGCTGCTCTACCAATTGAGCTACACCCCTGTCGCGAGCTGACGAGCGGGATTGAACCGCCGACCTCTTCCTTACCAAGGAAGTGCTCTACCAACTGAGCTACGTCAGCACACGGCAGCTGCAGCAGCATCTCTGCCACTGATGAGCGGGAGACGGGGATCGAACCCGCGGCCCTCAGTTTGGGAAACTGATGCTCTACCACTGAGCTACTCCCGCGCCGAATGCGCAGCAGACGCGACAGTTGAGCGGGAGACGGGACTCGAACCCGCGACCAACAGCTTGGAAGGCTGTGACTCTACCAACTGAGTTACTCCCGCCTCCAAAGCGTGGGCGGGGAAGGATTCGAACCTCCGAAGGCATCACGCCAGCAGATTTACAGTCTGCCCCATTTGACCGCTCTGGAACCCGCCCAGCTTTAGGGATTGCAAAAATACTACGCCATTGCATCTTTCCCAAATCCCTGCAGCACCAATTCGCTCAGATCAGCGATGACGCAACCGGTGCTGTGCCAGTGGTTACATGCTTGCGCATCTCCATATGCTCGATGAATGCCGCAAAAATGTACCGACTATCGTGGGGACCTGGTGCCGCTTCGGGATGATACTGCACCGAGATGACCGGCAAGCGCCGATGCCGCAATCCCGCCACCGTTCCGTCGTTGAGATTCACGTGTGTTACCTCCAATTCTGCAGGTAATCCCTCCGCCCGCACAGCAAAGCCATGATTTTGCGAGGTAATCTCGACTGCACCTGTCCGAAGGTTTTTGATTGGATGGTTGACGGCATGATGCCCAAAGCGCAGCTTGTAGGTGCTCCCCCCAAACGCTAACGCAATGATTTGATGTCCAAGACAAATGCCCAGCAAGGGAATTCCACTTTCGGCAAGTGTGCGCGCTGTCGTAATGCCGTAGTGCACCGCTGCTGGATCGCCCGGACCATTGGAGAGAACCACACCATCGGGATGAGTCGCAAGGATCTCGGCAGCCGTCGTCGTCGCCGGCACAACGGTAACGGCACATCCATGCATCGCCAGCATACGCAGAATGTTTCGCTTGACCCCAAAATCAACCACCACTACCCGGTACTGCGGTTGTGGAAACTCATCCAACAAATCGCCTTCGCTACGCACGGGCTCAACAGTGTATGGCTGCGGCGTCGTGACAAGGGGGCATAGGTCTAAGCCTTCCATCGAGTGCAGTTGCCGGACGCGCCCCAGCAGCTCATGATCACTTTCCGTGCTGGTCGTGATGATGCCACGCATTGCCCCCTCGCTCCGAAGGATTCGCACCAGACGTCGGGTGTCTATGCCCTCAATTCCAATCCGCCGATGCTGCTGGAGATAGTGGCTCAGCGTCCACTGTGCACGCCAATTCGAGGCTATCCGACTGCACTCGTGCACGATGATACCTTCCACTTGGAGCGCATCCGATTCGTTGTCCCATGGATTGATACCGTAATTCCCGATATGCGGAGCAGTAAATGCCACAATTTGCCCTCGGTAGCTGGGGTCTGTCAGCACTTCCTGGTAGCCGCTCATGGCGGTATTGAACACAACTTCCCCTGCTGCTTCAACGGTTGAATCACCAACGGCGGTGCCATGGAACACCGCGCCATTTTCTAAAACAAGCCGTGCAGGAACCATCGCAGAGAGCAGACGTTGAAACCGGTCAGGCGCGAAAATACGGCCGCTTCAGCCTTGGGAGTGTATCCAAACTCCTGCCCAACAAATTGTGAGCAACCAAAAGAGTGTCTCGAAAAAATTTGCAGTGGTACTGTTACCTGCCTCCTTCAACGATTGTTACTGCACACGAGTCGAAGCAAACGCGATCGCGTTCGGTCCTCATGTTTCACCATCTCATGTTTTGTTCTATGAAGGCACTCGTCAAGAGCCGGCTGTGGGTGAGTCTTACAGCAATCCTTGCGGTTGGCGCACCGTTGTTTTTAGCAAGTTGCTCGTCGTCGAGCGACCTTGCCACCAGCCCCACCACAAGTTCCAGCGATGATGTCGCTGCAACGTTGATGGTGTCCGACCAGCCAATCGAGAAGTGGCAATCCGAAGACAATGATGCGCTCCCGTTGAGCCCGCCGACTGATCCACGCGGAGGGAAAGACAGCAATGGGATTCATCCATCGGAGCCCGGAAGGGGCATGCGTCCTCTGCCCCTGCCATGCCTTGGGCTAACTCCAGAACAGATGCAGCAAATTCTGCAATTCCAAGCGCAGCTTGATTCAGCCAACAAAGCTGCAATGGCAGGCATTCAAGAGCAGCTCGATGCCTTCCGCCAGCAAGAGCAAGCTGCATGGGAAACCTACCGTCAAGCGACCGCTGATCAACGCCAACAGTTGATGGAGCTCTACAATCAGTTCCGTCAACAAGTGGCTGAAATTCGCCAGTCGCTCCGCCAAGGGACAATCTCTCGCGATAGCGCTCGTGCGATTCTCCGCCAGATTGCCCAGGACTTCATGGCAGCGCGCAAAGCGATTATTGACTCTACCGCTGATGCTCGTGCCCAACTCAAAGCAGCACTCGATCAAATCGCCGAGCAGCGCAAAGCGCTAATGGATTCCATCAAGCCACAACTTGATGCAAACTACCGACAGTTCTTGAGCAATGTCGCTTCGATCCTGACACCAGAGCAGCAAGCCATCTGGCAACGCTGGCTCAATGGCGAAGATCCCTGCAAAGGGCGCGGTCGGCGCGGATAACGTTCGCAGCGGTTCCCTTCCTTTCAGAGAGGGCTTCCACACACTGGGAGCCCTTTTTCTTTGCAATAGCGTATTTTCGCATCCGCTTTGGGCTGTTAGCTCAGTTGGTTTAGAGCGCTACTTTCACACAGTAGAGGTCAGAGGTTCGAATCCTCTACAGCCCACACCTCCTGGGTGCAGAAACACTCCTCTACACGAAAGCACGCCGCCATTCGACTATTGCAACCGGTTCATGTTCAACATTGGTGAGTTGCAACCTATGCCAACCTATGCCTATCGCTGCACAACCTGCGGACAAACATTCGAAGTTTTCCAGCCCATCAGCGCCGCACCGCTGGAGTACTGTGCGGAGACCGCGTGCTCTCACCCAACTGCAAAGGGCCAAGGAAAGGTCGAACGACTCATTAGCGGTGGTGCAGGACTCATTTTCAATGGCAGCGGCTTCTATATCACTGACTACAAACGCAGCAGCAATCAACCCCAATCGAGCCAGAGCACGGCATCATGTGCCAGTGGCAACTGCGGCTGCAGCAACAACAGCGACTAAATTCATTCCCCATCAAGCGCAGCGGCACTCTCGCATAGCGGGAGTGCCGCTTGTCCACTCACCGATCGTCCGATGTCGGTCAGAATGTAATCGTCAAGATGTTCGTTTGCGGGTCGAACGTCGCGCTGAACCGCTGAAGGGGCCCCGTCGGCCCGCTCCCTGATGGCAGCTTCGTCTGCGCACCAGTCTGTGGATCGTATTCGGATAGGTGGCAAGGGCAGACCAACCGTCCACCAGCTTGCTGCGGCAGACCAACTTCACACCCTTGGTGTGTACATCGCGAGGATAACACCAAAAAGCTTGCCTGCGCCGTTCGGATAATGAACACTGGCATTCCTCCGTTGTTATTGCCGAACGTGCGCTTGATGATGCCACCAACATTTACCAGCGCTGGTTCCGCTGACACATCGAACTGAACCGTCTGGCCAGTGGTTGAGGGCTTGGTGGTGTCGCTTTCACAACTGGCAAGCAGCGACGCCAGCGCACTGCTGGAAAGAACCGCACCAATGCTTGCGGCTGCATCGAGGAGAAATTCCCGCCGTTGGTAATTACAGGTGGATGCCATACCTTGCTCCAGGATGGTGAAACATTCGTTGCTTACTTGGACACACCCAACAGCGTTGCCTCGACGGTGATTTTCTCACCCACGCGACTACCGATGAGAGTGCCTTTTCCTTTGATACCGAATTCAGCCAGTGGAACAGAGAAATTTGCCTGCACCAGCGCCAGATCACCTTCGATGATCGCCCGGGTTTTCTCAGAACGTTCCAGGTACGTTATGGTAACGTCTGCCGAGAGTTCCTTGGTGATGCCATGGAGCGTAAAGTCACCGATTGCGACAGCTTTGACCACTGCGCGATCGGCATCACGGGTTACGGTAGGAGATTCCAAGCGCTTGAGTCGGAATGCAATGGTCGGATACCGGTTTGCATCGAGCCAGTCGCTGCCATACATGTGTCCATCGCGCGTTGAATTCCCCGTTTTCATCGAGCGCACCTGGAGCGTGATGGTGCCGCTGGCACGCTTGAACTCGCCAATGTCGAGCGTAAATTCCCCGCTGAAGCCATCGGCGGTTCCAACGATAGTCTCCAGGGGAGCAGAGCTGGTAAACTGAGCCTGGTTTCGATACTTGCCCGCGTTCGTCAGGACAAAGGACTTATCGCCAGCCCATACGGTGGCAGAACCAATTACCAACAACAGAAAGAGTCTGCAAAGCATACGAAGCATCCGACGTTTATGAAACATGCATTTGTGACCGTTTCCGAAGCCATAGGCCAAGCGCTCCAAGCCCCAACCACAGCCCGCACAGTGGGACAGCTCCAAAGGGCGGCGCTGCATCGAAGAGACCCAACCATCGTCCCGGCTGCAGTTCCACCCGTTTGATCTCCTGACCAAAGAGCCGATCATGCTCGACGATGACAACCTCCCGGGCTGTCTTGCTCAGCAGCAGCGGCTTGCCATAGTCAATCGAGTCCCACACCCACCATGCAAGGGTAGCAAGCGTCAGAACAACCGATAGCGTCAACAACACTTTTGCCAGCATCGTTCCTCCGACAGCGTTAGTAAAACACGTGCAACTGGACAGTCCAACGATTCAAGCGGTAGAGCGGCAAATCAATGATGCGATACTCAGGGCGAAGCTCAACAAATGGAAGTACGAAAATCTGTGCACCGATTAGGTACTGCTCTTGCCGCATGGAAACACCGTTTGCCAGTGTTTCTCCATATTCCCCGCGCATGTACACGTAGAGTGGTTCCGCAGGATGGAGCATGAGTTCGGCAGAGGTCGCCGTGATGGTCCGCACCCCGGTAGTCTGCTGATGCATGGTTTCCAGCGTGAGTGCGGCAACGTCGGCATACCCAAGACCACCGAACACATTCCACAGCGAAAAATCCCCTTGCTGGAGGGTTGAGCTGCCGATGTTGAGGGTCAGTCGTTCCCGGAACAGACGAGGAGAAAGCAAGAGCCTACCGATAAGCGCTGGCTTGGATGGCTCGCCAAGGAGCGGACGCTCGGCGCCCGTGGCATCGGTGAGCGTAGCACCTGCCAGGCTGGAAAGCGACGATACACCAAGTGTTGCGGTGAGCCATTCGAAGCGGTAGTAGTTGAGTTCGGCACCCCACTCTGCCCAGTTCGGAGCGAAAAGGTAGTCCTGGCTTCCCGCGGGAATTCGACGCACCAGCATTGTATGGTCATCAAATCGGTAGCCAATGGAGGGCTGAAAAAATCCCACGCGAAGCTGGGGATAGTCCAGCGACGGCTGCACGGCAATACTTGCCGACCAGGATTGCTGCCCTGCATACGCGTACACTCGTCGGCCGAGATTATAGCTCCCCTCCACACGTAGCCAATCAAGTGGCTTATACGCTGCGTAGAATGCTCCTTGCATCGGGAAGAGGCGACGGTCATCAGAGGTATCGCGCAGTGAACGCGCACTTTGCAATCGAAAATCGAGCCCAACGGTGAGACGATCGTCGAGGAATGTATTCGTCGAGAGGACGGGCCGGAGGGCACTGAGCCCAAGGTCATCAAATTGGAGCACGCCCACGCTCTCCATCGCATACCAACCTAAATCATTGCGCGCACCCCCACCTTGCACGTTGACGTGGCAATTGATGCAACGATTCCCCGTGAGCAAACTGAACTGCGGCAGCGCCTGCAAGGGCGAACAAGCTACCACCAGCAGAAAAGAGCCCACCGGTGCAATCCCTTTCCAGAATCGGAGCATGCCAGAACGCAAATTGGTGTTGCAACAAAATTTGGTGCAATAATACACACGGCGGCATGTTTGTTTCATGCCGCCGTGTCCGATGTGCGACACCGTGTAGGTCTTGCGTCGCCGTGGTCTGCTGGGATGCGCGTTACCGAACCACGACGATAAGCTGCCGAACAGCTGTGCCGCTGGTAGTCCGCAGTTCAAGCGAGTACGTACCCGACGGCAAATCGAGTGCTTGCACCGACAGACGGAGCGTTGTTTCTCCCGTGCCCGCGTAGCCGCGGAAGAGCACAGCGCGTTCCTTCCCTGCCATATCGAACAGCGCGATCGTTACCTGCTCAGCCCGCGCAAGGCGATAGCGCACCGTTGCATCGCTGGCAATCGGCATCGGTTCAACGCTCAGCATCGCTCCACTTGCTACTGCGCTCTCCTCCGCGCTGGTGATAATCGTCACACCAACTGCACGCGACGTCACCGATCCGCAATCGTTGCTAACGACGACCTCGTACGTTCCAGCATCAGCGCCCTGGGCATTGAGCTTGCGATAGGTGCTACTTGTGGCGCCAGGGATGTTCTGCCCGTTTCGCCGCCATTGGTACCGCAATGCCGACCCTTGCGCAACGACGGTCAGTTCAAGCGTTTCGCCCCCAGCGATACGAACTTCTGCTGGTGGCTGCTGCGTGATCGTTGGTGGTACTTGGACCGTGAGGGTTACTTCTTGCGAGGTCACTTGCCCGCATTCATTGCGGACGATGCAGCGGGCAGTGCGACCATCGAGCTGTATCACTGCTTGTGGAACGCGGACGATCGCCTCTGTTGCGCCGGGGACATCTTGCCCATCGAGCTGCCATTGGTACTGCAAGCCGCCACCAGTTGCCGCGATGCGGATTTCGAAGGGCTGCCCTTCACAGAGCACACCGACTTGAGGCTGCTGCGTGATCTGCGGCTGGGTGTGGACAGTCACGCGCGCAACTTGTGAGCTCACTTGACTGCCGCCTGGCTGAACGGTGATGACACACATGTAATCGCCCTCATCGGCTGGTGTGGCTGTAAGGATTCGCAACGTCGCTGTCCGCGAGCCGAAGATGTTGCCACCATCGCTGAGCGGCTGGCCGTCTTTCATCCACTGAATCGAGATCTGCGCTTGCGTCACCGATGGATGATTCGGCACGTAGTCAATGCTCAATTGCACAGGACGCCCAGCGCAGACCGTCTGCGATGATGGTTGGCGTGTGATCTCGACCGAGGGAATAATAATCGCAAAGTCCGGAGAGCGGACCGTCCCGCACACTCCGGAAACGACCACGGAGTAGTCTGTTCCAAGGTCGGATTGACGGATGTCGCGAATTGTAAGCCGCGAGGTCGCAGCGCCAGTAATCCGCAGGCCGTCAACAAGCTCTTGGCCACCCTTGTACCAACGATAGACAAGATCGCCGAGCGTGCCGAGACCCGTTCCCTCCGCTTGCACTTCGACGGTGACTGTTGCGCCGAAGGCAACGAGCTGATCGGTCGGGTTGCGTGTAATTGTCGTTGGAATGGCAACGTCGATGACGAACTGTTGCGTCGTCAGCGTGGGAGTACCGCAGACGCTGCTGCCGGTGACGACACACCAGTACGTGCCCGCCGTGGTCAGCAGTGCGCTCGGGATAACAAGTGCAGGCCCGTTCTGCCCAACCAGTGGCGCACCGTCTTTGTACCACTGATAGCCTTTCACCGTCCCGAGCGTCTTGATGGGAACGATCACCGGCGACCCAACGCATACCACTGTCGAGCGCGGCTGATCAGTGATGGTGGTAGGCTGCTCGACCGAAAGCGTTGCAATCGCTGAGCGGCTCTGCGAGCACGTCCCCGAGATGAGGACGTCGTAGTTACCCGAATCGGCAACACTCGCACTTGCAATCGCATAGACTGCACCGGTTGCGCCCGGAATCGGCTGGCCGTTGCGATACCATTGGTATTGCGGTGCTGTGCCAGTAACCAGGACATTCAATTGCACCGGCGACCCAATGCAGACGGTCGTATTCTGCGGCTGCTGCGTGATGCGAATGTTTTGGTTGACGTTCAGTTGCGCTGTGTTGGTTGTAACACCATTGGGCGAGCAGGTGCCCGTGATGCGGCAATCGTAGCTGCCTGCATCGGCTGCAGTGACGTTGGTTAGCACCAGCGTTGCTGTCTGCGCTGTCGGATTGCCGGTGATTGGCTGACCGTTCTTCCGCCATTGGTAGGCGGGTGCATCACCAGTGACGCTGACAGCATAGCTGACGGTTGCTCCTTCGCAGACGGTCTGGTTTTGCAGAGGCGAGCTGGTAATGCGAATCATTGCGCGAACAGTTAGCGTTGCATCCTGTGAGCGCTGGGTGTCGCCACAGTCACCTCTGACCGTTGCGTAGTAGGTACCAGCATCGCTGAGCTGCACCGAGCTGAAGTTCAGTGCAAAGCCTGTCGCTCCGGGGATTGCGGTGTTGTTCTTGTACCATTGCACCTGGAGGTTGGCACCAACTGCTCCAACCACCAGACTCAGTGCGCTCTGCTCGCAGACAGTTTGAGACTGCGGCTGCTGGGTGATCTGCGTGATCGGATTGACGGTGAGTGTTGCTGCCTGCGAGGTGATACCGTTGGGCTGGCATGGCGTCATAATCACGCAACGATATTGCGCAGCATCACTTGCACTGACGTTGGTCAGTACCAGGGTCGGTGAAGTTGCTGTCGTGTTGCTTGTGATGTTGATGCCGTTTTTCTGCCATTGGAATGTTGGCATCGTCGCATCGCTATTGATTTGCACTGCGAAGCTCACTGTTGCACCTGGGCACACCGTCTGCGACTGCGGATGCTGCGCGATCGTCGCGCTGACGTTGACTGTCACCACTGCGGTATTGCTGGTAACGCTGTTGCACGTCCCGCTGACGACGACTGAGTACGATCCCGCATTCGCCGTCGTTGGATTTGCAATCGTGTAGGTCGCGTTGGTTGCACCACTGATGGGATTGCCGTTGAAGCGCCATTGATACGTCAGCCCTGCACCCGTCGCATTGACGCTGAGGACGAGCGGATTGCCCGTACAGACACTCTGCGACTGCGGATGCACTGCAATACGCACTAGCTCGTTGACCGTGAGAGTCGCTGCATTGGAGAACACACCATTGGGGGTGCATGGCCCGGAGACGAAACAGCGATACTGCCCGGCTTGCGAGGGCTGGACGTTGGTCAGTTGAAGCGTCGGTGTCGTCGCTGTGGGATTCGTGCCTGGGTTGATCGGCGCGTTGCCGATGAACCACTGGTACGAAGGCTGCGTCCCTGTAGCCGTCACGGCGAACGTGACGTTCTGCCCTTCGCAGACTGTTTGGCTGCTCGGATGAGCTGTGATTGTAATCGGCTGTCGAACGACCACGGAGACGACATCCGAATAGAGCGGCACGCTCGAGCACGAGCTGGTGATCGCCACGCGGTAGTTGCCATCATCGCTTACTGCTGCGCTGGCTTTGGTGTAAGTGTTGCTGCTTGCACCGGCGATGTTGGTCCAGTTGCCAGTGCGGCTGGGATCGAACTGCCATTGGTAGGAGATCGTCAAGCCTTGCTGGATGCTGGCCTGGACACTGAGCGTGAACGATTGACCCGGGCAGAGCGGTTGCGGCGCTTGTGGTTGCTGTGCAATCGTCGGCGGTGAGCACGTATAAACGCTCACAACGTTGGTCGTCTGCGCCCCTGGTCCACATGGACCGGTAACGATGCACCGGAAATTGCCCGAATCGGCAACGCTGGTGACGGTGAACTGGTACACGTTCGAGTTCGTACCAACGTTGACCCAGTTCCCGTTGCGGAATTGATCGCGCTGCCATTGGAAGTTCGCAGTGCCAGTGTAGCCAACGGTGAGCGTGACCGTCTGCCCCACAGTGACCGGTGTGCTCGGCCAGGATGGCTGCGAGGTAATCGTGAACGGTTGCTGCACGTTCACAAGCGCTGGATTCGATGGGATCGGTGTCGTCGAACAATTCCCAACGATGACCAAGCGGTACTGCCCACTATCGGCAACGGTGGCATTGGTTTTCGTGTAGGTGCTGCTGGTTGCACCGGTGATATTCGTCCACGTGCTGCCAACAAGACGTTGCCACTGGTAGCTCACGACTGTGCCGATTGTTTGCACGCTCAGCGAAATAGTCCCACCTGTGCAGAGCGTCTGCGACTGCGGATGCTGCGAAAAGTCTGCGTTTTGAATCACCGTTAGTGTTGCGATGTTACTGGTCACCTGTGCAGCACATGGACCAGTTAGAATCACGCGGTAGTCCCCCGCATGGCTGAGCTGAATTGGATTGAGCGTCAGTGTCGGGCTGTTCGACCCAACGTTGCTCCAGTTCCCCTGCCCTTGGGGCGAGCGTTGCCATTGGAAGATTGTCACCGTGCCGCTATAGCCAACCGTGATCGTGGCTGATTCGCCAGTACATAGCGTTGCAGAAGGCGACCACTGCGGCTGCTGAGTGATTGCATGGGGAACATTGACTGTGACAGGAACGGACACGGAGGTATCGTTCCCGCATGCACCCGTGACGATGAGCCGATAGTTCCCACTATCACTTGTTGTAGCATTCGACTTGCTGTACACAAGATTCGTCGCGCCGCTGATGTTCGTCCATGCGCCACTGCTGCCAGGCCGGAATTGCCACTGGTACTGCAGTGAACCGCCGGTTACTTGCGTTCCGCTGATCGTAATCGGATCCCCAACGCAGAGCGGGTTCGGTGGCGTTGGCTGCGTCGTGATTGAAGTGTTGGGAATTTGTGTGACTGTCACCGAACTCGACGTCACGCTCCCGCACGTTCCCGTGACGATAACGTCGTAGCTCCCAAAATCGCTCGCCTGCGCATTGGTCTTCGTGTAGGTGCTATTAGTTGCACCTGTGATAGGCGTTCCAGCTTTACGCCACTGGTAGGTGAGATTTGCGCCGCTGGCCTGGACGCTCAGTGTGAACGTCCCGCCAAGACAGAGCGACGATGGCGTCGCAATTGGCTGCTGCGTGATAACAGTTGGCGGAATCTGCGTGACGGTAACAGGGTTGGATGTCACAGTCCCGCATGTCCCAGAGACGACGACATCGTACGTTGCAAAATCAGCGCTCGTTGCCGATGAGACAGTGTACGTTGCGTTGGTTGCGCCAGAAATTGGCGTTCCGCCGCGCCGCCATTGATACGTCAGGTTATGCCCAACCGCTCCAACGGTGATTGAGAACGATTGCCCAAGGCATACGGAACTTGGCGTTGCGACAGGCTGCGCAGTAATCTGCGTCGTGCGGCGGACGTTGACCGTAGCGGTGTTCGACGTTGCAGTTCCGCACGTTCCGCTGACGACGACGCGGTAGTCACCGGAATCGCTCGGCGTAGCACTTGCGACGCTGTACGTGGTACTTGTCGCACCGGAAATGTTGCTCCACGTGCCGCCGACAAAACGCTGCCACTGATAGGTCAAACTTACACCGCTTGCAGTGACCGTAAGGGTGAACGGGTTCGATTGGCAGAGCGTTACCCCGCTTGGCTGCTGCGTGATCTGCGTTTGCGGGTGCACGGTCACCGTTACTGTGCCCGATTGCACTGAATCAATCGGACTGGCATAGACGCGGACAAAGTAGCTGCCGCCGTGCGAGAATGTGGCGCTGGGCACAATGTACACCGCATTGGTTGCACCAGCAATCGGATTACCATTCTGGAACCATTGATAGCTCAGGGTCGGCGTCACACGGCCGCTAATGCCATCGTTGTACTGTGCCGATGCCGCAACCGAAAGCGTGAGCGTGCCGCCATCGCAGAGGACCGTATTCTGCGGTTGGGTTGTGATGGTAACGTTGATTTTCACCTCGTCGGCGCCCATCGTAAAGCGAGTACGCGTTTCGCCGTCGTAGTCCGTTGAAACCGAGGAGCTGACCGCATTTGTCCCAAGCAGCGTCGGATACTGCTCGGCAAGGTGCACATCGGCAGTAAGTGTGGTATCTACAAAGCGCACCGACACGGTCTGCGAATTTTGATCGCGCCCTATCGCTGTGCGGAGCCCGGTAAGCGACGTTACATCTGCACCATTCGCATATGCAAGCACACCCTGCGCAGTCGCTGATACATCGTAGTTGTTGTAATCGAGCGCGGCAATGGGAATCGTACTGGGGTTTGCCGCTACGTAAAGAGCATAGGACTTCGAGCCGCTCGCACCGTACATCCGGTTGTGGAAGATGTTATTCCGTACATCAATGTTCGCAGTGCTCGTGTTGATGAGCAGTGCGGCGCTCTGGCCTGACCCACTCGATGGCACAAAGTACGACCCGCGGAGGAACACGGAGTTATGGTACACCTTGACGTTGCCAGTCGAGGTAATGCGAATGCCGTAGGTACGATATAGTGTGGACGAAAAATAATCGCGATCGTGCGCGACGTTGGAGATCATGTTGTTGGCAAGGATGATGTTCGCATTACCGCCGCTGGTTGTGACATCAATCCCATATGCCCACCAGCCTCCATCTGCGGTGTAGAAGATGCGGTTGATCCGATTCCCGAGAACTGTCGTGTTGGCAACGCCCGTCGAAAGCCCAATCCCATAGACATTGTACCCGCTGCTGGAATAGCCGAGCACGCCATCAATAACGTTTCGTGCGAGTGTACTTCCAGAGATGTTATCAACAAAGATTGCCGCACCACTTGACGCAGCGGGTGAAATGTTGAGAATTGCGTTGTCGGTGATCGAGAGATTCGTCGCCCAACTTGCCATGATGCCGCGATACCGAACGGTGTCGCTCGAGCCGTAACTCGATCCACTGCCGCCTATTGTATTCCGGGCAATCGTAATGCTATCGCTTGGGAAACCACTCGTCCCAATGATACGCACGCCATAGTAGGTGGCCGAGACTTGATTATCGCTGAGCACGATCCCACGGTTGCCGTAGCCGGCTGAGCCTACCGACGTTCCACCAATGAAGATGCCATACGCACTCGAGTTGGCGTTACTCCCCGTTTTGATCGTGCAGAACCGTACAGTGTCGTAGGCACACCCTGTCAGTGAAGGATTGTACGCCGACTGCCCCATAAAGTGAATCGCAGCGATTGCTCCGCTGGTGGCATTGTTGACGATCGTGAGATTGTTGCCGCTCGATTCGCCTGGACGGCGGCCGTCAATGATGACTCGCTGCGCGCTGTTGAAGCGGAGCAAGCCACCAGAGGAATTGGTACCACTGATTGTCGGGCTGGTGCCCGATGCTGGACGAATGGTGATTGTGTACGTACCAGCGCCGGCGCCCTCTTCCGCAAAGGCATTGAGTGCAACCGTCCCTGTTTCGCTCGTCAAATTACCAGTGACGAGAACGGTGACGTTGCCCGTTACAACGCGATTGTTGATGTAGTCGAAGACACCGCCAGTATTTGTTAGCGACGTTATGGACTCGTTCGGACCAACCGTAATCGTCCCACTGACGCCCTGCGCAATGGTGTAGGAATAGACCGGCGTTGCAGGGAAGTTCGCATTCGTGAGTGCAACGCTCGTCGGCTGCGTAGTAAGGACTGCACCACCAACTGCAACGTTCGGTGTCGAAGCCAAATCCTGGGCGACGAAGAAGTACTGGATCACATCCCCAACGCTGAGCGCACTGGTGAGCAGCGAATAGTTGATAACGAAGGTAAATGGCGAGCTGGTATTGGAGGCTTCGACCCACTTCCAGCCGTTGTCGGTGCTGGTATTGCCGACGTATTGGTTGGCTTCGGTGGACTTTTTGAAGTAGAGCCGTGGACGAGTGCCGCTGGTGGTGTTGACCCCACTTCCTCCGTCAATGATGATGATGTTCGGTACTGTGCGTGTGCTGGTGACGGTCCCGTTGGTAAGCGGAGTGAACGCGATCGCCGGTGGCACAATGTCGTTGACGGTGAAGTTCCCTGCGTCAGCGCCAATATCAATCGGCGATAGCGACGAGCGCGATTGGCCATCGTAATCGTCGGTTACTGCTGGGCCGAAGAGTATCGGGCCGCCACCGCCTTCGACTGGTGTCGAGCCAGTCGTTGCGATGTGCAAATCACCTGTGCTCGCACTCCCATTCGGATTGACAAAGTTCGCATCGCCGTAGCCGCTGGAGGCATCCATCCCGGATCCGGTACGCCATGCGGCAAGCGTTTGGTAGAGCGTGATGGTGGATGTTCCAATACCACCGACAAAGCCGCCTGTGCCTGGTGTGTAGAAGAGGTTGTTATCACATGCCAGCGTCGTCGTTGTTCCGAGCACGATTGCAACGTGGTACCCGGTCCCTGAGGATGTCGTACGGTTGACTTGGACGATGTTGTTCCGAATTTCATCGGTGCTGGTTTGATTACGGAAAAGGCCAAGAGAGTAGAGCACCCCGCCAGCGCCCGATGCAACACTGCCACCGATGTAGATGCTGTTGTGGTAGATGCCCGTCGGTGATGCATTGTTCTTGTAAATGCCATAGAAGCTCACCTGCCCAGTTACTGCGTTTCCGTTCGGATCAAGGCCGAGTCGAATCATGTTATTGCGAATGTTCGTCGCTCCACCGAAGATGAGCATCCCTGTCCCGATCACTGCAACCGAGGTACTCGATGGAGTCGCTGCCAAGGTCAAGGAGTGGATGTAGTTTTTCTCCACCAGCGCAATTCCTCCACTCGTGGTGGAGGCAGAATTGACACCCATACCGAGCACCCAGTGCGAGGCTGTCGCTGTTGCTGTGTTGAGACTGCGGAGACTGTGGACGACATTCCCCCGCACAATGTGACCGCTCAAGCCGCTCAGTGGCTGCGTGGTCGAGTTGACAGCGATCCCGGTGAGCGCCATCGATGGGAAGGAGGTGCTGCTGTTGAGCGTGGTCGTTGAGAGGTTGTACACCGTATTGTTCTCGACAGTCACCACTCCGCTATTGATGAGGATGCCGCGGATAAACTGCGTCCCAGAACTTGTCGAGGTACCGTTGTTGTTCAGATTGGCAACGGTGTTTCCCGAAACAATCATCCGCACATGGCTTGCACTGGCACTGATACTTATGCCGGTAAGCTGCTGTGTGCCAGTTGCGCTTGTAGCAGCGTTGATGCTGTTGGCCGTAGAGGTGCTCCCGATGAGGTTATTGGTTACGTATGACTCACCACCTATCGTCGAGGCAACGTTGATGCCAATGAAATTCCACCCCGATGCAGTGTTCTCAGCATTCATCGTGATTCCACCGACAGTGTTCCCGCTGATGGTCACCGCGAATCCTTGCGTCGAGGAGGGGTACCCATAAATCCCGTTGAACGTCGGTGGCGTGCTCGTCGTTGTGCTCTGGAGTGTGATGGCGTTCGTTGCAGATGCGCTGCCGACCACGTTGTTTTGGATGATCAAATTCCCGCCGAAGGCATAGATGCCATTGCAGGCAACCGTTGAGGTACTCGCTGTGCGGAAGTAGAGATTGGTGATGACATTTCCAATAATCCGTGTTGTATCGAACGTACTCGTGACGAGAGAGCAATAGATACCGTACATGATTGGTGTAAGCGTCGTCGTGTTGATATTGTACTGCAACTGCGAACCACCGGCGTTCGGCTGAGTGCCGCCGATGTAGTTGCCCGCTGATCGTGTGGCCACCAGAATATGTAGATCCGACCAAGTAAATGTGGTAAAACGTAACGCTCGATGTGAACGTGCGGGCAGTTGTTTGGTAGAAACTATTCCCCGTGATGATCCATCGCGTATAGCCAGTAGAACCGAAGATACCATAGTGCGTCGTGTTTGCAAAGTAGTTGTAGATGTTGCAGTTGCTAATCGTGTTACTATCGCTGAGGATAGTTGTTGTTCCGACGGCATACACTGCGATGGCAGGCTGCGTTGTTGATAGGGTATCGCCGATGTTGCAGTTGTCGAAGGTGTTCTTCCGGTTGCCGATGGAGGTTCCGGGGCTGCCGAAGTAGATCGTCCCTGTTGATGTCCCCGTCGTCGCACCGAGAATTCGGCAGTATTGGAACGTGTTGTTCGTCGCCCCGTTGTAGAGGCGTATCGTTCCTGCTGAGGCAGCGGTGTTGACGTTGGCAATCGTCAGCGCACGGGTTGTGCCCGTTCCGCCAGGCCGTCCGTCAAACCTGACCCAACTCGCACCGTTGAGATCGAGGATGGTGGTACTATTGCTGGCACCGATGACAACACTTGATACACCCGAGGCAGGACGGAAGGTGACGGTGTTGCTGCTCGATGCACCTGGAATCGGCCCATTGAAGACCAGCGGGAACGCTGGCTCATTTGAACTTGAGTAACTGGAGAGAAGCTCGAAGACAACCGAACATGCAAGCCCTAACGTGTAGATGCTATCTATTGCTGCTTTGATATTCGGGTAGTTGGTGCTCGGGATCTGCCGCGTCCCGCAGAGCAAGGGACCGGTTGTCGCTTGCGTTCCACTGAGAGCAGCACTGGCTTTGCCTTCGGACATCGCATAGATTCGCCAGTAGTATGTTGTACTCGGCGTCAGTCCTGTTGCAGTGTAGGAGGTTGCGTTTGGCGAGGTAAGCACAACATTCGTGTAGTTTGTTCCGTCCGTGGAGCGCTGGATCAAGTATCCAATTTCATTGCTGGTGTTATCCTGCCAGTTGAGCGTCATCTGGCCAGGCAGCACGTTCGTGAACGTCAAATTCGTTGGGGCATCGAGCGTAACTTGCGGGGGCGTAAAGGTCAACACAGTATTCGTGGGTGGTATGGTAGTGATAGAGGTAGTCTCCGTTGTTGAACTTACCGCATTGTACGATGAGTTTACAGAGAGAAAATTACCACTCCCTGTGCCTACTGCGGTAATACCAATAGAAGCAGATCCTGCATCCCCATTTGAGTTATCCTCGTATCGATAGCGAAACTCAATGATCCCACTACTTTCATACAACTTGATTTGAAATGAGAATAAATCACCATTGCCGGAAAGAAATTCAACGTTATACCACTCAGCGGTAAATACTCGATTCGGTGAGGTACCATCGGTGCGATATGAGAAGTACCCGACGCCACTGTTCATAATCAGATCGTCCCAAAATGCCGTAATGATTGGCCTGGGAGTTTGTGACGTCAAGTTGTTAGTGTACGCAGTAGGAGCGGTTGAACCAAGACAAAGTACACCATTTGTGCTCGCAGAAACCTGAGAGTAGAATTGCCCCATGAACACAAAATCGAAACCAATCGGGATCATTCCAGTGACAGCATCATCACCCGAAAGAGTCGTTGTCGTTGTACCAGATTGTCCATAGATCTGGCTGAACGTTGCTGTTGAGTTACTAAATGTGTAGTTGGTAATGCTCTGCCCCCAGAGTAACGGCGTAATGAGCGCTGCACTGAAAAGAGCAAAGCAAAGAGAAGACACGCGTTTCATGGTACACTCCGACAGATTGTGAAACAACATCGACGTTCGATTGCAGCGTACGCGAACGACACTGCTCCGACAGGAGCAATGAGAGCAGATCGGGTGTTCCTCCTCCGGACGCAAACATACAGCGCCAAAAGGAATTATGCAACAGGTGCTGTACAATGCACAATTTCGGCTATACGTCAATGGCAAAGAACGTTGTACATTCCCCCTTGCAGCGCGTGAGCAATCGCATGCAACAACCTGGACGGAACGAATCCCCCACCGGACGCATCCTTCGTTCGATTCTGGTGTGGATGGGTATCTTCCTTTCGATCATCGTCATGTACGTCCTGCTTCATAGCGGGCAGCGTCCCGAATGGAACGTCCGCTACACCGACTACCTTAGCTTCCTGGACGAAAACCTCATCGCATCGGCAACGATCACCAAGAGCAACCTCAACGACTACGAGTTTCATGGTGAGCTCAAGCAGCCCGTCTCGATGATGGTCGAAGGGCGGATGCGGCAGGTCAAGTACTTCGTCACACGGCTGGGCACCATTGATAGCCGCACCGAAGAACTCTGGCGCTCCAAAGGCATCACCTGGACGTATGAGCAGAGCGATTCCTCCTGGCTGGGGACGGTGCTGACTGTCCTGATGTGGGTGGGGCTGTTTGCCATCTTCCTGCTCATGATGCGGCGCATGCAAGCAGGCAACTCTACCCGCACAATTTTCAGCTTCGGCAAAGCACGGACCCGAACGCTCAACGAAATGACCAAGCGCATCACATTTATGGACGTCGCTGGTGCGGAAGAAGCAAAGTTCGAACTCCAAGAAATCGTCGAGTTCTTACGCGAGCCGCAGAAGTTCCAGCGCTTGGGCGGGAAAATTCCCAAAGGTGTTCTGCTGTTGGGTCCGCCGGGCACGGGCAAGACGCTCTTAGCACGTGCGGTTGCAGGAGAGGCGAACGTACCGTTTTTTTCGATCTCGGGCGCTGACTTTGTCGAAATGTTTGTCGGCGTTGGGGCAAGTCGTGTGCGTGATCTTTTCGACCAAGCCAAGCGGAATGCTCCCTGCATTGTGTTCATTGACGAAATTGACGCTGTCGGGCGCCAACGGGGCGCTGGCTTGGGCGGTGGGCATGATGAACGCGAGCAAACGCTCAACGCGCTGCTGGTCGAGATGGATGGCTTCGAGCAAAATAGCGGCGTCATCGTCATTGCTGCCACCAATCGCGCCGATATCCTCGACCCAGCACTGCTGCGCCCCGGTCGCTTCGATCGGCACATCGTCGTTGATCGTCCGGACGTGCGCGGGCGCGAAGGGATCCTCAAAGTGCACACACGCAACATCCCCCTGGCGCCGGACGTGGATTTGAGCGTCATCGCGCGCTCGACACCGGGAGCTTCGGGCGCCGACCTTGCCAACATCGTCAACGAAGCAGCCCTGTTTGCTGCACGACGCAACAGCAACGTCGTCACGATGGACGATTTCGAGCAAGCAAAGGACAAAGTCTTCATGGGCATCGAGCGGCGAAGCCTTGTCCTGACCGACCAAGAAAAGCGCACCACCGCCTACCACGAAATGGGACATGCACTGCTGGGCAAGCTGCTTCCCAATGCCGATCCCGTGCACAAGGTAACCATCATCCCACGCGGACCCGCACTCGGGGTCACCTCGTACCTGCCCAAGGAGGACCGCCACACCCTCTCGAAGGACTACATCGAAACCCAGATCATGTGTTTGCTCGGTGGGCGCATCGCCGAAAAAATCGTCTTCAACCAATACACCACCGGCGCTGCAAACGATCTCGAACGCGCCACCACACTGGCGCGAAAAATGGTCACCGAATGGGGTATGAGCGATCGCATCGGTCCGGTCAACTACAACTCCTCTCACAACGAAGTTTTTCTGGGACGGGACTTCGGACACGTGCGCCCCTACAGCGAGCAAACAGCGCAACTCATTGACGCAGAAGTGACGCGTATTGTCCGCGAACTGGAACACCGCTGCGAAGAGCTCCTCCGCCAGCACGAGGGCTTGATGCATTTCTTGGTCAAGCACCTGCTCGAGAAGGAAACGCTCGATGCAGCCGAACTCGATCGTCTCATTGAGGAATACCACCACGCACACCCAGTCTCAGCCGAAGTGGCATCGTAGCGTCAGCTTGCCGGCGCGTTGTTGGTCGCTGGCTAAAACGCGTGTCCAATGCCGATTTGCCATTCGATCGAGCCAAGCACGCTTCGTTGCGTGATCCAACGGCGGTCTGGTTGCATCGGATCATAAACCCGCAGCCCAAAATCCAAGCGTGCCGGGCCAGCAGGCAATGCATAGCGTATGCCGCTGCCAATCACCCATGCCCATCGCGACGGATTGAGCACATCCCCACTGCGCGCGGTCCCATACGATTCCCGCGTGAGCCGATTGAACGCGTTGCCTGCATCAGCAAAAAAGACAATCCCCAGACGGCTGACCTGCGATGCCAGGAATTCCCCCAATGCCTCGTAGTACGAGAGCGTGTACCGAAGCTCGGCGCTGAGTTCAATAATGGTGCCGCTACCGATGTAGTTAGTCAGCGTGCCAACCTCCGATGGATTGGTGCCCCCGGATTGCAGGTCCACAAGCTGTCGGCTTGGATACCCACGAATGCTGATCGCGCCTCCGGCAAAGTAGTGCCGATCAAACGGCACAATCGTCGTCGCCGGATCGTGCCACCAAATCCACCCGCCACGAAATTTGAACGCCGCCACGCCACTGCCCATGGGGTGGTAGGTTGTGTAGGTCATCTGCGCTTGCGAATACCCCGATAGCAGGCGTGCGACCGTGCTTTCGATAAACATGGTCAGCGTGTTGCCCCGCGAAGGGTAGAACACATCGTTGCGGAAATCGCGGAAGTATCGCAGTGCCACAATGGCTGACGTCCAGCGGAGCTGACCACCAGTGTAACTGTTGAGTAGGCGGTATTGCTCGAGTGTTTCGCGGATAAGCATGCTATCAATGGTTGGGTTCCGCTGGACGGCACGCTCGACAGCCTCATCGAACCGTTCGGGGCGATTGGCTTCCATGATTACATCGAACTGGAGGCGCTCGTCGAAGCCACTCAATGGCACCATCACCCCCGCACGGAACGAAAGCGAAAAGAGTTTGAACGGATCCACAACAAACCGATACGATGCGATGAGCTGGGCGCTGGCATCGAGGCGGAACCGATCTCCAAGCCGCAGCCAATCCGGTTGCGTAAAAAGTGCACCAGCTTCCAGGTCCTTATCCACGATCGCAAAGGTGCGCCCCAGCCCGGAGTCGGGGAGAATCTGGGCAAAGTACGACGTGTTGCGCAGCGTCGGGCGAACGTACATCGTCACCGCCTGCGCTGCATTGAACATGTTGCGGTGAATGTACGAAAGATCAATGCCGGTGTTGTTGAAATTGTCCGGGAAGGTTGAGTTGAAGAACCACCCAACGCTTGCCTCCCAAACCCGACGGTAGTACAGATGCAAGCGAATGTTGATGAGCGAATCGCTCACCGATGCAGTGTCTGCCCAGATCCGATCGAAGGTGCCCAGCGCCATCAAGTTCGCAATGCTCCGTTCGATCCGGAGTGGGCTGTACCATTGCCCTGGCGCCACGGCCAACTGCCGCTGCTTGAGTTCAGCACCCACGATCGGGTTGCCGCGTGTGCTATCGGCAATGCTGATATCTCCCACGCGAGCGCGGCGGCCCGGTGCAATGGTTATCGTGACACGATCGCGCTTGGTTACCGTGTCGCTTGCGACCGCCGGAAGCACGCGCACGATCTGACCGGTTACAGAATCGCGCTGCTGCGCAAACCCTGCACCGACGTAACCACGATTCCGCAATGTATCCAGCAGCGTTTCGACCATTGCACGGATGCGGTCCTCCTGGTACGGTTGCCGAAGGGGAACGGCTGCGATGACCTGCTCGGCACTGGCACGAACATCTGCAGGCAGCGTTTCGATGCCGCCAACGATGATCGTGTCGAGCCAATACCGCTTCCCAAGGTGGAGGACGTACTCAAGCTGATTGTTCCGGCCATGGTCACGAATACGGAACACGTACCGCACCTGCGCATCGTGGTAACCAAACTGGTTGAGATAGTCGCTCAGGCGCAGCACATCCTGGTCGGCAGCAGCGCGGTCGAAATACCGCAAGTCGTGCTCGACTGATTGGGCATAGGCTCGTGCAACGATCAAGGTGATTGGACGGGGAAAATCCGGCACCGCCAGACCGTTGTAGGTAATCTCGCGCAGAATGCGGCTGGGAACGGAAATGTCCGAGGCTTGCTGCGACAGGATACCTTGCAATTGACCGCTCGTAAAGGGCACATCGAGATCGCTACTATCGGCAACGATGGTGAGCGTGAGCCGATGAATAACATACCGGTGCGCAACACGGGGACGCTCGCCTGCTGTTTGTGCCAGCACAGACCACGATGCAAGAAGCAGCAGACTGCACCAGAGCAGCAATCGCATTCAGCCTGGGTGGTAGTAGAACGATCGCTGCAAAGTTACGCCCGTAGATTTGAGCCTTCGTTGAAGGCGACACTAACCAAAACATCGGATGAAACAGTGGCGTTGGTGGGTCCAGGCAAGCAGACCGAAAACGCTGGTACTGAGCTTTTTCCCAACAGCCTGCGGAATTGCCTGGGCCTGGCATGATGGAGTGGTGATTCCCGTCCGCGCTGGTATCACGCTGGTATGCGCAGTTCTGCTCCAAGTGCTGGCCAACTACGTCAACGAGCTCGGCGACTACGTCCGTGGCGCAGATACACCAGACCGCCTCGGTCCGCCCCGCGCCGTGGCCATGGGGGCAATCTCGCCCTCTGCCATGCGACGAGCATCGCTGATAGTTTCGGCAGTTGTGCTGGCATTGGGACTTGTGTTGGTGGCCCAGGTTGGATGGTGGCTCCTTGCGGTTGGACTTGCCGCACTCCTGCTGGCATGGCTCTACACAATGGGTGCGCGACCGCTTGCCTACCTTGGCCTTGGCGAGCTTGCCGCTGTTGTGTTTTTTGGCCTTGTTCCATCGGCAGGAGCCTACGCTATCGAACGCCTGGCGCTGGCAGCAGAACCTATCATTAGCGGCCTTGCCTTCGGAGCCTTTGCTGCCGCTGTGCTCGGCATCAACAACGTGCGCGATCTCCAGCTCGATCGGCAGGTCGGTAAGCACACGCTCGCTGTTCGATTGGGCAAGGATGCCGCAACGCGACTGCTCCACCTGCTTTTGGCAATACCTTATGCCACTGCACTGGTGCTGAGCATTTGGTATCCAGCAGCAAGCAGTGCACTTGTAACGCTGCCGTTTGCATGGACGATTGCTCGGGACCTGCAGCATGCCGACGGGAAAGCCTACAACCAACTACTTGCACGCACCCTCCTTCTGACCACGCTCTATGGCGTTCTGCTCATCGGTGCGATAGTTTTGCGCCCGTTGACCACCACCAAGTGACGATGACCTACGACCTTGCCATTGCCTATCGTGTGTACCCCGGAATCGCCAAATCTCCGGCTTTCTATGCCAACAACAAGCTCAAGCTTGCGGAGCTGGGTTTGCGCTCGCTCCAGCAGGCAGTCGGCGATACGCTGCGTGTGCGCATGTTTGCGCTGCTCGATGGTTGCCCGCCAGAATACGAAACAATGGTCTTACGTTACTTCCCCCGTGAACATACCGACCTGTACCGGCTCGATCGTATCGGCAATGCGGGAACGTTTCTCCTCCAGCTCAAACTGCTGCTGGAGCAATCCTATGCCGAGTTCGTGTACTTTGCCGAGGATGACTACCTCTACCGAAGCGGCACCTTTTCGCACATGGTGGACTTTGCTGCTTCATCCGATGATGTGCACTTTGTGACCCCCTGCGACCATCCCGACTACTTTCGGCTTCCCCTCCACGAGGGCTGTTCTCGCGTGCGCTACGGCTGCGGGCACTTTTGGCGGACCGTTGGAAGCACGTGCCTGACCTTCCTGACGCGACGTTCAATTCTCCGGAAAGCAGCACCGATTTTTCGCACCTACCGACGCGGCAACTTCGATGCCAGCATGTGGCTGGCGCTGACCAAGCATGGCATGTTCAACCCTCTGCACGTTGCTCGTGCTGCGCTCCATAGCAGACTGGAAGCGGCCATACTGGCCAAAGCATGGCTCTTCGGTTGGTGGCATATTCTTGCCGCGCGCCGTCTGACACTCTGGGCGCCGATGCCCTCGATTGGGACGCAGATCGAAAGTGATACGCTGGCTCCCGGTGTTGATTGGCACACCGTCGCGGCACAAGTTGAGCGCGCTTACGCCGACTCTTGAGCGCCTGCCATTTCTAAGAACGGTTCCAGCTCACCAGCCAATTGCGCTGCCGTCCGATACCCCGTGCCGCGCCATTGAACCGCCCCACGACGGAATAGCACCAGCGTCGGCACACTCCGCACCCCTTGCGAGGCAGCGAAGGTTTCGTTCTTGGGATTATCCACATCCACCGTCACAATGGTCAGCCGATCGCCCAGCATCCGGGCAAGTGTCTTGAGTTCTGGTTTGAGTATCTGGCATGGCCCGCACCATTCGGCAGAAAAATCTACCAGCACGGGACGCTCACCAGCAATCAGATCGCCAAGCGTTGCCATAAACGGGTATTGAGTGAGATACAACCGCCAGAGCAGACGAACACACGCGCCCTTCCGTGTTCGTGCCCTGCTCAAACAAACCCCGCTGTTCAACGTTATTAGCGCTACTGCTGTCGAAACGCAGCAACTGTTGTTTCACGTTCGTCCTCAGAACACTCCATGGTTCGTCGGTCTGTTGTATTCCTGCTGCTGTCGGTTGCGGCCTCTGCTCAAGTTGTCATTGGCACGGTTGCCGATAGCGTCAACGGCACGCCCGTCATAGGCGCAACAGTGACACTGCGGCGTCCCAGTGGTGAGGTTGCCGGTGGTGCGGTGACCGATCGGGGAGGGAATTTTTCGGTCCGTGTCTCGGAAGGATTCTACATGCTCCGCATTCACTCGATCGGTTACGATACCATCAGTCGCCCCTTACGCGTGCGCGCTGTTGATACGCTTCGGCTGGGAACAATCCGCTTGCATCCTTCCAGCGTCCAAGCCCAAGACGTCGTCGTCGAAGAGACAGCACCGCGTATCGAGGTCAAAGGCGACACCCTTGAATACAATGCCAGCCAATTCAAAACCGAGCGCAACGCTGATGCGGACAAACTGGTCGCTAAGCTTCCCGGCGTCGAGGTCGAAGGCGGGCAGGTCCGCGCACAAGGACAGCAGGTGCAACGTGTGCTCGTTGATGGCAAACCATTTTTCGGACAAGACCCCTTGGCAACCTTGCGTTCGCTCCCAGCAGAAATTGTTGACCGCGTCCAAGTCTATGACCAGCAGAGTGACCAGGCACAATTTACTCGCTTCGACGACGGCGAGCGCATCAAGACAATCAACCTGGTCACGCGTCCCGACCGGCGCAACGGGCAATTTGGCAAACTCTACGGCGGCTACGGGGACAATACCCGCTACACCGCCGGCGCAACGGTCAACTACTGGGGTGGCGAGCAACGCGCATCCGTGCTTGCAATGAGCAACAACATCAACCAGCAAAACTTTGCCATCGAAGACATTGTCGGTATGTTCGGTGGCGGCGGCAATCCATTCATGCGCACGATGGGAAGCGCCTTCGGTGCTATGCGACAGAGCATGCGTGGCGCTGGCGGTGGCGGTCCGGGTTTTATCAACAATTTTCTGGTCAGCCCCACCGACGGTATCATCACCAGTCACGCTGCTGCCCTCAACTACTCCAACGAATTCGGTTCGTGGCTTGACCTATCGGCAAGCTACTTTTTCAACACATCCACCAACGAGGCGCAACAGTGGCTCAACCGCCAACTCTTCGTGAGTGACACGGCAACGCAGCTCAACTCCCAATCCACCAGTGCCACCACGCGCAACACCAACCACCGTTTCTCGATGCGCGCCGACATAACGCTCGACTCCATGAATTCCATTCTGATCACCCCACGATTGACTTGGCAGAATAGCGACCGATCCCAACAAACGCAAACAGCCACCGTAGCACAGGCACAACTGCTCAACCAACTTGCAACCACCACCCACACACCAGCCAACGGCTTTACCAGCAATTCCGAATTGCTCTACCGTCACCGCTTTGCAACCGAAGGGCGCACCCTCTCGGCACGGCTTCAGTGGAATCAGTGGACCAATACAACCGATCCCTCGACCCATTCCTTCAACGAGTTCTTCACCGATGGCGTTCCTCGATACGATACCGTCGAGACAACACAACCACAGGATGGAACAACCCGTACGCTGAGCGCTAATGCCCTCTACACCGAACCGCTGGCAGAACGTCACCAACTGCAACTTGGCTACACTATCACCAGCACCACCACCGCCTACGACCGTTCCTGGATACAACCGACCGGACCGAATGCAACAACCGCTCGATGGACCACAACCAGCACCGCACTTGCGCAGCAACCGAGCCTGCGGTACAAGCTCATTCTCGGCTCGCCAGATACCAGCAGCGCTACCCAACTGCTGGGAACGATCATGAGAGGATTTGCACCGCGTGGCATGCAGCGGATGATGCAGCAGAGCGGGGTCGGCATCTGGAACATCGAGCTTGGCGCTGACTATCAGGGCACAACCTTCGATGCCGAGCAAACGGGCTCAATCACCACCAGCACCGGTACCATACCGGATGCCTTCAACATTGGCCGCCAGTTCCACAACATTCTGCCCACACTCTCGGTCTCGACACGTCCCTCTATCACCAGCTTTTTCCGTCTCTGGTACAACACCCGAACAAATTTGCCGAGCGTTTCTCAACTCCAGGAAGCACTCGACAACACCAATCCTCTCCAACTTTCCATCGGCAATGCCGCGCTCAACCAAGAATACACGCACTCGATCTGGCTCAACTACGGCACTTTCGACCTCGCATCGGCGACGACGTTGTTTGGTGCAATCAGCATTAGTCGAACCGACCAGCGCATTACCAATGCTGTCGTGATTGCTCCCAGCGATACAACAGTGACGTTAGCGCTTGCCAGTGGAAATAGGAGCATTCCTTTGCGGGCAGGAACCCAGCTCACCCAACCGACCAATCTCGACGGGTTTTGGAGCGCTTCTGCATTCGTGCTCTACAGCCGTCCGGTTACGCTGTTTGAGAGCATCAAACTCAACCCCAGCGTCTCGCTGGCCGTCAACTACCAGCGCGACCCCAGCTTGATCAACGGTGCCGAAAATATCGCCCACAGTGGAACCATCACCCCAGGCATCAACATCACCAGCAATATCAGCGAGAAGGTGGATTTCACCATCAGCGGGCGCACCGCCTGGAACACGGTCACCAACACCATCCGTCGTGAGCTCAACCAGCAGTTTGCTACCCATACACTGTTGGCACGCGCGACCTTCATCACCAGCGACTCATCGGCATGGCTGGATGGATGGGTCTTTACCGCAGATTTCAACTACGTCGCCACGACTGGCTTGGCGGAAGGATACAACATCGCTGTTCCTCTGCTCAACCTTGGTATCGGGAAACGTTTCCTCGACGGGCGGGGCGAGGCGCGCCTGTCGGTTTTCGACGCACTCAACCGCAACAACTCGATCAACCGCACCGTCGGCAGTGGCTACATCGAAGACACACAGACGGTGGTGCTCCGCCGCTATGCACTGTTGAGTGTGACCTACTTTCTCCGCGCTTTTCGGAATCCGTAGAACGGGTGCAGCGCTGTTGGCACCAGCTACACGCAAGCCAGCTCGCGCGGGGCAGTGGTCAAGATTTCGATCGTGCCTTTCTCACCGACGAACACATCATCTTCCAGTCGCATGCCGAACTTACCCGGCACATAGATCCCCGGCTCGACGGTCACCACACACCGAGCTGGAATAGTGCCCTTCAGATTTCGCGGCGACAGTGCTGGCGGCTCGTGCACCTCGATCCCCAACCCATGCCCCAGAGAGTGCCGAAAGTACTCGCCATACCCTGCACCCTCGATAACCTCGCGGGCAGCGCGATCAACATCTGCGGCAGCAACTCCCGGACGGAGCTGCTCGATTGCACGCTGGTGAGCACTGCAGACGGTGTCCCAGGCGCGCTGCACCTCGGATGGAATCCTGGCGCCGATGTAGAATGTCCGCGTCATATCGCTGTGGAATCCATCCACGCGGCAGCCAAAATCAACGGTCACAACATCGCCTTTGCGCAGCCGGCGGTCCGAAGCGCGTCCATGCACAAACGCCCCATGGTCACCGGCAACGACGATAATCTCGAAGGCATCGCCCTCCGATCCCATGCGACGGGCACGGTAGGAAAGTTCTGCCGCAACATCGCATTCCCGCATCCCGACCCGTACCTCCGCCAGCACGTCTGCATAAACGGTGCTGGCAATCTGCGCAGCTTTGCCGATAGCAGCAACTTCCGAGGCAAACTTGGTCATCCGAAGGTGATCGAGGGAAAACAGCCGGCGGACTTTGATGCCACGCATGACCTTGCGCAAGACCGCATGCTGCGCAAGCGTGATATGCTCTTCCTCGATGCCGATCGTTGCAACATTGGCAGCACGACAAATATCGGCAGCAGCGGAGAAAAATTCCCGCGTAATGTGAACCGAAAGAGTGGGAAGTGGGCTTAGCTCTGTTTTGACTTGCTCGGCATAGCGATCGTCGGTGAAAAAGTGCACTTCCCCGCCACCGCCATCACCGATCACCAGCAGTGCTGCATTCGATCCCGAAAACCGCGTCAGATAGCGCACCGTGGGCAGGTGCAGAATGAGTGCAGCATCGAGCTTCGCCGATGCGAGCCCAGCCCGAAGCTGTTCCAGTCGCCACCGCTGCGGATCAGTGCGCATTGGACACGCGCTGATCGAGACTCTTCTGCTGCGGTGTTGTCGCGAACACGTAATCCCAGAGCGGATTGCTCACACCAAATGCCGAACGGTCGTCCACGTAGTGATGCTTCATGTGGTAGGCCTTCAAAAAACGACCGATCCGCCCGCGCATCGGCCAATGGTGGGTCATGTAGTGAATCGAGTCGTACGCCACATAGCCCGCGACAAAGCCCGCAAAGAACCCTTCATGCCAGCCGGAAGGAAGTATCGCACCATAGGCAAAGTAGAGGAGCGTTGCCAACGGCACGCTCACCAGCAGCGGCATGACCAGACGCGTCCGATCGCGCGGATAGTCGTGATGGACACCGTGTACCAAAAAATGGAGCTTCTTCCCCCATTGGCTCTTCGGTTCGTAGTGGAAAACAAAGCGGTGGAACACATACTCGAACAGCGTCCATCCGATTAGTCCCAGCAGCGCAATGACGATGAGCTGGTACCACGCCAGCACCTGTGCTGACCAAATGAGCATCCACACCACCACGGGAACGTACACAACGACCGGTGTCGCTGGGTGAATGTGCGAAAAATATTCGAGCACCGGGTTCTTGAACAGTCGGACAGTCTCGTCTTTGTTCGATACATACATCGCCATGGCACACGGCAGTGATGGTGGAACCACACGCGATGCGAAATTACGGAGTGCTCGCAATGCGGTGCTGTTCTCTCCGGCTCGTCCTGATCGGCGGTTGGGTGTGTAAATTGCGCTTGCAGCATTGTTGACCTCTCGCGTTCCATGTCCCATCGGAAAAGTGTTTGGTTCGTCGCCGGTGCACTGGCAGCAGTAGGGCTGGTGTTCTGGCAAGTGAGCAACGTCGTCAGCATCAACGCATTGCTGGTACGGATCGAGCAGAAGCAACGGACACTCGATTCGCTGCAGTGGCGTTCGCGGCAGGAGCAGATTCTCATCGCCCGCTTGGAATCAGCCGAGCGCATCGGACGCATTGCGCGTCAACGTTTCGGCATGCAGACACCGGACCGACCGCCGATTCTCATCCGCGCACAACTGCCATGAGCATCGAGCATCTGATCAGCTACCAACCGCAGATGCTGCAGTGGCGGCGGCGCCTGCTGGTGATCGTCATGGCGCTGCTTGCCGCTGCAATTGTGGTGCGGATTGTCGTCGTTGGGATCGTCGAGCGTGATCGGTGGCAAGCGCTTGCCGAGCAGCAGTACCGCGCAACGATCCCAATCAGCGGGGAACGGGGCACGCTCCGCGACCGCACGGGGAGAGTGCTGGCAACGGCAGTACCGACTGTCTCGCTGGCGCTCGATCCAAAGATGGTGCGATCAGCTGCAACGATTGCGCATGCGGTCGAACGCATCGGGATTACCTCCGCTGCAGAACTACTCGCGCGCATCGCTGCATCGAAGGATCGAAACTTCGTCTGGATTGCACGGGGCATCCCGATGGAACTTGCTGCAGCTCTCGATACCATCAACGATCCGGGTCTTATCCGTCTACGCGAGCTGCAGCGAACCTACGTCCTCGACTCGTTAGCTGCGCAACTGCTCGGCACAACCGACGTTGATGGCCGCGGTATTGCTGGCATTGAACTGGAGTACGATACTCTCTTGCGTGGCACCACTGGCGTGCGTAGTATGGAACGGATCGGACGCGGCCGCTTGCGTCCGATGCTGGACGACCGCACCAGCACTGCACGTCCTGGTGCGTCCATCGAGCTGACGCTCGATGCCGATCTCCAGCAGATTGCTGAACAAGAATTGGCGCGGAGTGTCTCCTCAACTGGAGCTGCTGCCGGAATTGTTCTGGTGCTCAACCCCACAACCGGAGAGCTACTTGCCTGCGCACACCAGCCTGCTTACTCCCACACTCGCCGCAACACGACCGATGCGCTTCGCCTTCGCGCGGTAACAGACATGTACGAGCCTGGTTCGACGTTCAAAGCAATCGTCGCTGCTGCGGCACTGGCCGAGGGTCGCGCCTGGCCGGACCGACTCTTCGACGGACACGGCGGCACGCTGCGCACCACCGACGGACGAGCCATCACCGACCATGAGCCGCTGGGATGGTGCACTTTGACCGATGCTCTGGCACATTCCAGCAACATTGTTTTTGCCGAACTGGCACGCCAACTTGGTGCGCGCACGCTCTACCGCTACGCCCGCGATTTCGGTTTTGGCATACGTACCGAAATCGAGCTCCCGGGAGAGGCGCGTGGCGTGCTCCGCTTGCCGCGTCAGCTCGATCCTGGTGATCTGCTGTTCATGGGGTTCGGCTATGGCATTGCATGCACCCCGCTCCAGCTCGCTTGTGCGTACGCCGCCCTTGCCAACGACGGCACACTCATGAAGCCGTATGTGGTGCGTCGCATCCTCGCTGCCAATGGTGACCTCATCGAAGAGCATGTGCCCCAGCGCATTCGCCAGGTTATCCCCCCAACAGTTGCACAGCAGGTGCGCTCGATGCTCCAACAGGTCGTTGAGCGGGGCACCGGCACCAACGCACGCATCGAAGGGATACCGATCGCAGGCAAGACAGGAACAGCACAGCAATGGGTCGAAGGCAGTTACTCCAAACGCGACTATACTGCCTCGTTTGTTGGCATGGTGCCAGCAACCAAGCCAGCGCTGGTCATTGTCACTATGCTCGACCGTCCGCGGAGCGACATTTATGGTGGGAGCACAGCAGCACCTCTGTTTCGGCGGATTGTGGAGGCGATGATGGGCGTCCCGAGCCTAACCGCGCGGTACGGTTTCTTTCATCAGCAGAGAAGCTCACATGCTTCTGATAGCGTGGTGGTACCCGATGTCCGTGGATTGACTTGCGTACAAGCCCAGAAGGTCTTCGATGCACTTCATCTGAGGTGCAATGTCATTAGGAGCGAGCGTTGTATTGTCACGTTCCAAACCCCAGCACCAGGCTCGCTCGTCAAACGCCAGAGCAGTGTGACACTGACCACTGCGGTGCCTGATACACTCAAGCAGCTGCCACTTGTAGGATTGCCAGCGCGAAATGCAGTTGGATTCTGCCATTTCCTAGGGATTCCTGTTGTGGTGCACGGTAGAGGGCGCGTTCGGTCATATCGGTGGGAGACTCTTGGTCGGCAGCAGCGAGTGATACTGTTCACCGATGAACGCCGGTGCTTCGACTGCATACACTGAGTAGTGAGCAAATCCCTGGAGTACTCCTTCCCACCCACGTTACTTGCGTGGCGTGGGTGGGAAGGCCTGCGGAGCCGCCCTTTAGCGATGATTATGATGCTGGCGCATCATATCTGCGCAGCGAGGGCAAACCCACTTGCCGTCGTGGGTTTCAACGGCTTTGGAGAGAGGAACGCGGTGCCCCATGTCATCAATGACGTTCCCATCATCGAAGACTGTTGTCCACGTGTTGTTCTGCTTGATCTCTAAGCGACGTGCGGTGACGATTACCCGATCAAACAGCGTGCTTCCAATAACGCGGGCACTGTCTCCAGCCCAGCGTGCAAGGAATGCCTGTGGGAGGTTTGCCAGTGCGATTGCCATCGAGGGTGCCTCGAAAATGACTGGCAGCTCTGTTCGGCGTAAATCGTGGTGTGCCGGGCATTTCATACCATGCGCAGCACAGAGCGCGCCAGTAACGACGCCACTGTAGGTATTATCTGCACGAAGAGGGACCGCTAAACTGGCGGACACAACCACAAGCACCATCAACTGTACCCGTGCCATGAGCGAACATGAATAAATTGTGAAACATTGCCGACGCAAACTTCGAAGTACACCGAACTTTTTTCTGTCGGCATCACGACATGGTGGAGAATTATCTTACGGTTGGTCTTGGCGTTGAATCGCTAAAGGAGAATCAGGCTCAAGGTCGGCACCGTGTGTCGCTCTTGAGTGCCAGGAGAAGTTCTTCTGGTGTGAAAAGCCCGTAGAAAGTGAGCATGTCGTTGATGAACGTTGCGGGGAAAATGCATACACCTGTGGTATTGCTTGCCTCATGCGTGAGAGCGGTAGCATCGAGTACGCGAATGTCTGCCTGGAGGGAATCGTGCAGTGTATCAAGTAGCTCAACAACGCGTCGGCACGAGGAACACTGTGGAAGGATGTAGACAATAATACGTGCTCGTTTCTGTGCCATGCCCTATGAATGCTGTTGAATTTGCTGCTGGGCGAGGCGACGAAGGTTCTCATACTGCTTGATGATGATGTGGTGGCGGGAGTATTCGAGAAAACCTTTACTCCGAAGCTGACCGAGTACGCTGGTGACTGTCTGACGTGATGCACCGATCAGCATCGCAATTTCACTGTGCGAAAGTGGTAGCGAGAGTGTGGCTATCCCTTGACGAATTTTCCCAAAGTCTTCTGCTAAGCTGACCAGTAGCCGAATCAGACGTGTAACGACATCGCAGTAGAGATAGTCGGTAAGCCTCCGTTCGATCCGCCGCATCCGAAAGCCAACCTGCTTGACGAGCTCGAACGATGCTTCCGGATGTCTGTTGAGCAGCATCCGAAAATCCTCCGGCGAGATTGCGCAGATGAGAACATCATCGAGTGCTTCTACCGTGTCGTATGAGGAAGAATCCTGTCCTTCAGGGAAGATTTCGCCGAAGATCTCGCCAGGACCAAGGATGTCAACAATCATTTCCCGGCCATTTTCATCGAAGCGAGAAATCTTGACGTGCCCGTGCTTGAGAAAAAACACCGCCCGACTCCGCTGCGCTGGAAAGTAGAGCAACTCGCCCTTCCGTACTTGCTGGGAGGTTGTCATACGGTCGAGCTGCTCGATTAGAGCTGCATCCATGTCGCCGAAAATGTCGAAGTTCTTCAAGTACCAGAGCTTTGTCTGGGAGCCGGTTCCTGTCATTGCTCGCTGATGCGTCAGTCCTATTCACGAAAGTACAACACGACAATGTCAGCGTGTGAACACATAATCACTTGCAGCCTTGTGGCATGCTGCGCACATCCCGTCCATCACATTCGAACCCCGCATCGTGATCGCACCCTGCCCATCGAGAACGAACCATTCCCAGCCTTTGTCGTTTGGATTGAACGAACCACCACGCTTTACCATCGCGGTGATCATCGGGATGCTACCATCTGGCGCACGTAGCTCCTTGAGAAAAATAGTCCCGACGGGGAATTCCCTGTTGCCTTGACGCTGGGCATTGCTGTTGTTGACGAAAATGGAGCGGATAACCATTGTGTCCTGCGCTGCGTGCGCATCCCCGATGAAGCCCGATGGGTCTGGGCCACGTCGTGGGGCGGTCGTCTGCGTCCAGGTGCGATAGCCGGAAAAATCCTTTGCCTCCGCAACAAATTCGGAAGGAGTGCTATCGGTGCTTTTTTCGCACCCGCTTATCAGCGTCATCAACGCGCCAACGATTCCAATGGAGCAGGCGCAGGAACACAGTACTCGAACCATGGCAACCTTGAATGTTGTGGAACACTACACTGCGAAGATCGCCCTGGGGTGCGGGAACAACTTGTCGTCTCCCCGACAGTTTGTTGATTTAGCTGCCAGTTATGGCGTGCAGTACCACTTGGCGTGCCTGTGAAAGTGTACTGGATAGGTCATCGTTGACGATCGTTGCGTCGAATTGATCGCGGTAGCTCATCTCCATCGCTGCGCGCTCTAAGCGTCGGCGGATTTGCTCTTCAGTTTCAGTCCCCCGATGGCGTAACCTTCGCTCCAATTCTTCCAACGAGGGCGGCGCGATGAATAGGAGGAACGTGTCGTCCGGGTATGCGCGCTTGAGTGAAAGCGCTCCCTTGACGTCCACGTCGAAGATCATCACACTGCCGCTTGGTGGAGTGCATGCTTCCGTCTGCCGAGCGGAGCGTGCCGTAATAGTTGCCGAAGATTTCTTCGTACTCGACGAGCTCCCTCCGTGTGCAATTTTCCGTTCAAATTCCTCGCGGGACGCAGAAAGTGGTAATCGCGCCCATCAATTTCCCCGTTGCGGCGCGGGCGTGTTGTGGCAGACACCGAAAAGACTGCATTGGGGATCACGCTGAGGAGGTACCGAGCAACGGTTGTTTTCCCCGCACCGCTCGGCGCTGAGAGCACGATCAACCGCCGTGGCTGCATCACTCGATATTCTGGACTTGTTCGCGAATGCGCTCGAGCTCCTCCTTGATGACAACCACATGCTGACTGATACCCGCATCGTTTGCCTTCGCACCGATGGTGTTGATCTCGCGATTCATCTCCTGCGTCAGAAAGGTCAGTTGCCGTCCCACTGGATCGGTGCTTTTGAGCAACTCGGCAAAAAACTTCAGGTGGCTGCGGAGACGAACAATTTCTTCCGAGCAGTCGAGCTTATCAGCAAGCAGGAGGATTTCCAGTTGCAAGCGTTGCTCGTCAATTTCATCGGACTCAAAAAGCTGTGCAATCCGTCCGCGAAGTCGCTCCCGTTCTTCTGGAATGCGCTGCATACTGCGCTGCTCGATCTGGTCAACTCGTTCCTCGATGGATTTCAGGCGTGCGCGGATGTCTTTTGCCAATTCTTTCCCTTCGTTTTTGCGCATGATATCCAAACTGGCGAGCGCAGCGCGGACCGTTTTTGCGACCACTTTCCATTCCTGCTCTGCCTGCTCGAGCGCGACCGCATCGTCAGTGATAAACACATCCGGAATGCGAAGGATATCTCCCAACGACAGGGGCGCCGAAATTTTGAGCTTCTTGCGGAGCTTTTCCAATTGCGTCCAATAGGCTTCGATACGCTCGGGATTGAGCGCGGCGGCCACTGGAGTATCACTTTCGGTTTTGATGCTGACATGAACCGATCCCCGGTGAATCGCGCTGCGGATAATCTCGCGCAATTCGACTTCCTTGTGCGAAAGTTGTTTGGGCAATCGAGCAGTGATTTCCAGATAGCGTCCGTTGACGGTGCGAATTTCGACAGTGGCTCGAATACCGTGCTCGCTCAGCGTTGCAGTACTGAGCGCTGTCATGCTCTTCATGCGCGTTCTGAATCCGTGGTAGAGTGGAAAGTTGTGGGCGCAAAGATACGGCACCAATCCTAGCGAAGCTGTCCGAGCAGTTTTGCACCGTCAATCCCCACCGACTGTGTCTGCGATGAATACAACACTCCTTGTCCTCGTGCAACAAATGGTTGCTTCCAGCACGCACGTCGTCGCACGGTCAATCGCAATAGCGGTACCGGCAACGACGATTGTGCTCTACCGCGGTTTGTTCTCCATCCTTGCCTATGCTGGATGGTTTGCCTTCCGGCGTCATCGCTCTCCGATGCGGCCGATTGAGGCTAACGATTGGTGGCGGTTTGCAGTGCTGGGCCTTCTCAATATGCCGATCAATCAGTTTTTATTCGTTGCCGGATTGCAGCATACAACCCCGCCGAATGCAGCGCTTGCGTTTGCGCTGTCGCCAGTTTTTGTGCTGGTCTTTGCATGGGCGCTCTTGGGCGAGCAACTAACGCGAGCCAAACTTGCCGGTGTTGCGCTTGCCGTCACAGGTGCTGCTGTCGTTGCGGTGGGACGGGGTGCATCGGTCCACTCGGCAACCACCCTGGGGAACCTGATGGAGTTCGCTGCCAGTTGCGCGTGGTCGCTCTACACCGTCTGGGGTCGCCCGCTCGTGCAGCGGTACGGTGCCGTACAAACAACTGCCGTGGGAATGCTCATGGGATTGGGTTTGTTTGTGCCCGTTGCGTTGGTGGTGCCCGATGGCATCGTTCATCCCTGGACACTAACAGCCCGGCAATGGTTCGAGATTGCCTACTTGGGCATTGTCACCAGCGGCATCGGTTGGGCGCTGTGGTATGTCCTGCTCCGCCGGATGGAAGCTGGGCGCCTTGCTGTGTTCAACAATCTTCAGCCGGTGCTGACGGTCGCACTTGCGTGGCTTGCCTTTGGCGAGCTGCCAGCGGTGGAATTTTGGATTGGCGGCACTATCGCCATCGCTGGCGTTATCATCACCCAGCGCGCATGATCGCTACAACCGATTTCCACTGCTATCGAAGACTAATACACCCGCCCGATCAAAGCACAGCCCAATCGTCTGGCCCCTTTGGATTGCCTCGTGGCCATTGAGCCGGAGCACAACTGGCACGCGCCCCACTCGAACATGCACAAGACGTTCGTGCCCGGTGTATTCGATCGCCTCGATGATCCCCGATACATCCGGTGGAGCATCCGATGCAACGAACACATGCTCAGCTCGAACAGCAAGGGTTGCTCGCTGCTCACTGTGGGAGAGCGGTCGGCGCAGCACCGACTGCGGAAGCACCAGTTGCAGTCCGGCATCCGGTGCAACCAAGTGGAGCTGCTCACCAGCCTGAACAAGTGTTCCTTCAATCGTGTTGATTGGCGGCGTTCCCAAAAACGTCGCCACAAAGAGATTGTCCGGATTGGTGTAGAGCTGTTCGGGTGCGCCAACCTGGAGGAGTTTCCCCCCTTCGATGACAGCGATTCGATCCCCCATCGTCATCGCTTCGACATGGTCGTGGGTAACGTAGAGCGTGGTAATGCCAAGTCGGCGCTGCAGGGCAGCCAGTTCGGTGCGCATCGCCGACCGAAGATTGGCATCGAGGTTCGAGAGAGGCTCATCGAACAAGAACACCCGCGGCGATCGTACCAGCGCCCGCCCAACAGCGACCCGTTGCTGCTGTCCACCCGAGAGTTGCTTGGGCAACCGATCGAGTAAGCCTTCCAAGCCGAGCAATGCAGCAACGTGGCGGATGCGCTCCTGCTGTTCCGATCGCGGCACCTTTCGTACCCGGAGCGGAAAGGCAAGGTTCTCTGCGACCGTCAAGTGGGGATAGAGCGCGTAGTTCTGGAAAACCATCCCGACATCGCGCTGTTGGGGTGGCAGGTTCGTGATTGGCTCATCGTCGAAGTAGATGTTGCCGCTGCTGACCGTTTCCAAGCCAGCAATCAGGCGCAGCAGCGTACTCTTTCCACAGCCGGAGGGGCCAACAACAACCATCACCTCTCCCGCCTCGATGCGGAGAGTCACCTCCGACAGTGCTGGGGCACTGCTATCGAACGATTTGGTTACGCGATCGAGCCGAACATTGGTCATGCAACGCTGGGGGAATGTTCCTGCTGGCGGGCAAGGAGTCCAGCCACTTCCCCAACCAGCGCCATCATCTTGGCATAGTTCATCCGCTTGGGACCGACAACCCCAATGGCATACGTTGCCGAGCCGATACGATACCGCGTCGAGATCAATGCGTAGTCGGTCAACTGCCGGTCCCCCAGCTCGTGACCGATTTTGACCTGCACTCCGTAGAGCGGCGCATCGCTGGAGCTTTCCAGCAGGTGGATGATCATTTCCTCGTTTTCCAACAGCTCGATGACAGCGCGGAAACGATCAGGAGACGAAAACTCTGGAAGCTGAACGAGCTGCTGTGCGCCAGCAACATACACACGGTGACTCTCGTGCTGCGCAAAGAGCACTTCGATCGAATCGGCAAACAACCGCAGCACCGGATGGCTGAGCCGCTCTTGTAATAGCATCGAAAAATGCTGACGGATAAAGTCCAACGTCCGACCCGAAAGCCGCTCGTTGAGCAACTGCGCAAGCTGCGACAGCTCGCCCGGATTGAGTTCAACGTCGGTTTCCAGCGTCAGTGTCCGGACAACGGCAGAATCGAGGTCAACAACAACAGCAAACCGCTGCGATGATAAGGACACTAGTTCAACGCGCCGGATCACCAGATCCCGCAGGCTGGGCAATTGCGCAACGCCAAGCAAATGCGAAAGCTCTCCCAGAATGCGCGAAGCGGTTCGTAACGCCAGTTCGCCACTGACAGCAGAAAGATTCTCGCGCAAGGTTTGCTCTTCCCGTTGGCTCAGCCGCCCTTGGTGCATCAGGTAGTCCACATAGAACCGATACCCTTTGTCGGTGGGGATACGTCCGGCGGAAGTGTGGGGATGGGTAAGGTAGCCGCGATCTTCAAGCTCGGCCATCACATTCCGAATGGTCGCTGGCGACAGCCGCAGCGTGCGCGCAAGCATCCGCGCCAGCGTGTGCGATCCGATCGGCGCCGCACGCAGCACGTAGGTTTGGATAATTGCTCGCAGAATGATTTGCTCACGTTCGCTCAATTCGAGCTCCGGTTTCTGCAGTGACGATGTCCGAGCAACCAGACGGCTCATGGTTGACGCTTGCAATTGTGCTTCTGGATCATTGGGCAGACACGCCAACGGTGGCATGCACTGCCCATCGTAAGAAACGCAAAATTCCACCCAACATTTTACGGGAAAAAGATGGTGCCGAAATATCCCAGGTAGGTTAGCAGTGCTACCTGTGATTGGAGAACCATCACAGCACCGGCCGCAATGACCACGATCGCGCCGATGCCAATGAGATACACCCACAATGGCGCAGCCTCGAAGACAATGGCAATGCCGCGCAGCAAACGCCCAACTCCCCAGAGGGTCACTCCTCCAAGTAATCCGAACCAGAGCAATGGGGGCGTAACGCCAAGCAACCGAAAGAGCACCATTGCGATCGGTAAAAACAGCACAATCGGTACCAACGACCAAACAACCATCGTCAACGCATCAGCAAAGAGAACTCCCCGCGACGCTAGAGCTGCAACAGCGCGAACCACCAGCGCGACCGCAACGATTTTGACCAACACCAACAGTTCGATCACCGTCAATGCCAGCGACGGTGACCAGGCAAGTTGGATGTAGAGAGCTTTCCCCGCAGGCGAAAGCGACAGCACATTGCTCAAATAATCGGCAGCCGGATCGTTGCGCGTCACATAGAGCAGCGTTGCCAGCACCAGTGCGTAGGTGGTGGCAATCACGACCGCCAGCAGCAGCGTCTGCCCTTGCAGCAAGATTCGCTGGTCGCGAATGTCCACAAAAAAGTTATGCAAACGCACAAACGCTCGGAGCATGTACTCCCGAAATCGCCGTGAACGATTCAGGAGCCAGAACAGAAGGATTATCCCTCCCATCCCGCCCGCAAGGAAAACGTAGGGTGTTCCGGCATCGTAGCTGCCGGCTTGCAGCAACGGCTCGGTTTCCTGGAAAATCAGCGCGCGAAGCATCTCGAATGCCAGGCGCCGCTGCCGTGCGGTATCAACCACCCCTTCATAGCAAACGCGCTCGTGAGGACGATTAGTTGGCAGCAGGGGATATTCCGTCCGGTAATCGCAGAACGAACCAACGATGAGCCCATCGGCACGCGTCGTACTTGCCAGACGATAAAGCCCGCTGATGTATTCCGCCTGTGCTTCAATTGAGAGCGGATCGGCATAGCCATTCCGATTTGATGGCTGCACGAGCGCACCACCAAGGAGCACCCATGGCACCACAAGTGAAGGACGTGTCCGTTCCAGCAGCGACGATAGGTCACGGCGGCGCGCGGTGGCCAACTGATCACTGACCAGTACCGCGTCGAAGGGTAACCCCTGCGGCAACAGATGACCAGCAGGAAGCACTGCCAAGCGGAGCAGACCCGCTCTGTGCACAATCGGCGACACAGCACGGAGATACTCTTGCACCGCAGCGTCGGTATAGTCGAGGGCGTTCCCGAAGACACAACCAACAACGCACGGTTGCTCCCCATACGCATCGCGCATGCGGATTGCGATGTTCTGTGCACGGGTGCGGAGCTCCTCGCCTGCAAAGTAGCCTGGGGGAATCATCCCAACGGGCAACTCAACGAGCACCGATAGCCCTGCACGATTGCACTGCTCGATGAACTCCTCCGATGGTGGAAGCCATGCACAGTACACCATGTTGACTCCCAACTGCCGCAAGAGTTGAATATCCCTCCCGTAGTCTGGCCGACGCAGACTGCCATCGGGGGCCGAAAGCCACTGGTCAACATACACAATGCCCTTGGCCGGTAACGCTTGGCCACTATCGGTACCGGCAGCAACCATCCACACCCCATTACTGGGCACAGGAGCAACCTGACGGAACGCAATGTCCCGCTCGACCTCATCAACGCCGACACCATTGACCAACAACTCGCATCGCAACTGGTAGAGGTCTGGCGATTGGGCTGACCACTGGTGGGGTTGGACAATGCGCAAGGCCGCAGTGACAGACACTGTGCGCTCTGGAACAAGCCCAACACTCTGCTCGGCGGTTGCAACGACCGCTCCATTGAACAGAACGCTGGCGCGGAGAACTGCTGCTTGTGTGGCCGCTCTCTGCATCGAAGCAACCGAGCACGTCAGGCGAACAACTCCCGTCCCGCCTTCGACGCTCCGTTCGGTAGCGACGCGCTCGATGAACACCGGTGCACTCCCAACCAAAACAATCGGGCGCACTATTCCCAGCGGACGCTCGGGCGCGCGCCATTGCAGGCGTGCTTGCAGCAGAGATTCGTCCGATGCAGGAATGGCTGCCACTTCAACCGTATTGCGACCGACGCGAAGCATGCGAGGTGGCACTGCAACCGAAAACGGCACTTGGCCGCTGAAGTAACGCCCGACGTATTGTCCGTTGATGCTCAGCTCGACCGCGTCGCGAACACCGCCGAAGGCAAGGTGCCAGGCTTTCCCCAACGCGCTGCTATCGAGAAATACCGTCTTGCGGTACAGAATGCGATCGGCACCATAGTCAGCACGCGGAAGCTGCACCTGTTCCCACGATCGCCCCTGGTCGAGCGAACGCTGCCAGTTCCCGTCGAGCGGGATAACTTGTCGCATACTTGATCGCCACGGTAGCACCTGGCTGTGCGCTATTGCCGGTACAAGACCATACACCAACACAAGGAGCAAGAGAGCATGCATGCTCGTCACCATTCGACGCCACATAGGTAGCCAGCTTGGAGAATACTCGAATGCCGCCGGGATGACTATCTGCCAGCTCCCGACCGAATGCGGGCGAAAATACGGGAGCTGCAGCACCGCGCCTTACAACACAGCGCGGCACGATTCGTCACCTACCCCGCCGCCACAACTGGTACATGGCACTCGCATCGTGTATTTTTGGGTTGCAGCAAAAGTACCACCAGTCGCAACAAGGAACCATCGTCGCATAGTGCTACCCGCTTCTCCTGTTGTAAGCGCTTCCGCCGAGCACTCGCATGCATCCGGCGGATGTGATCGTGTTGTTTTGTGAGCTCTCTCGACCTCGACGTGAGCATTTATTCATTCAGCCTTGTGTCGGATCTACGGCGGATCGCGGCTGTTACCGTCATTGTTGCATGGACGGCGGGCAGCACCTGCGCCAGCGCTCTGTGCTGGAAACGGGTAGCACCACCGGATAGTCTGCGGCCATTCCGGCAACTCCGCTATGGCGATAACACGCATCGCCGACGTCCAACAGGACTGGAAATCCTCCAGCAGCTCGACACGAGTGGTACTGTCCGCATCCACGAGCAAGTTGGCGGAACCGACGTCTCGTTGCCACGGGTTGTGGAACTTGATGCTTACCTTGCCGAACGGCGTCGCACCGCGAGCCGCCGCATTTGGGATTCGCTTTCGACCAACTACGACCTCAAGCGCGCCCTCAGCGGTGGAAACTTGGCAAAGCTCCTGGCACAGTCCTCGGGCATTTCGATTCCGCTCCCTCCCAATCCACTCACCACCATCTTCGGAAAGCCAGAAATCAGCATCACCGTCAATGGCGAGGTCAATCTCCGTGCTGGCTGGCGGTGGGACTCCCAAAACTTAGGGGCATCGAGTGCCTTCGGGCAAAGCCAGTCGGCCCCCGTGTTTTCGCAAAACATCCAGCTCAACGTCAGCGCACGCATCGGGGACAAGTTCCGTTTGGGCACCGATTGGAACACGCTCCGCCAGTTCGACTTCGACAACCGTTTCAAGATTGGCTACGAAGGCTACGACGACGACATCATCAAGCTGGCCGAACTTGGGAACGTGCAACTGCCGACCAACAGCGCCTTCATCAGCGGTTCCCAGACGCTCTTCGGTGCCCGCGCTGATTTCCAGTTTGGCCCGCTCTACCTGAAGACAATCGGTGCGCAACGCCGGGCAGAGCGTCGCATCCTCCGTGCCAATAGTGGTGCTGCCCGAACAACGTTCGTGCTGCGCGCCTACGACTACGCCGAGAACCATTATTTCCTCGACACTGCCTACAAAGCGCTCTACCGCCAGTACTGGCAATTGACAACGCCCGTACCTGTCCCGGCTGGTCCGCTGCTGGTCAAAGAAATCGAGGTCTACGAAAGCACTGCCGATGTTCGTGACCAAGCAGTCGGCGGCATCGAAGTGATTGCCTACGACACGCTCTCGCCGATTCGCTTTGCGCAAGGGGAACGCTACCCCGCTTCGATGAAAAGTCCCTCGGTCCGCATCGAGCAGGGGAAAGTCGAGCGCGGTCGTTTTGTGCGCCTGGACCCGACACGTTTTACATTCAACCCCAATCTTGGAACGTTGGACATCTGGGGATTCCGCCGCGATCGCACCTACGCCGTTGCCTACCGCACCGAGGGAGCTTCACCTGCGAAAGAGGACGATCTCTACCATGGTACGCTGTCGGCAACAGCCAAAGATGGCGATACACTCATCTTGAAGCTCATCTACCGCCCCAACCTCCAGCCAGGTTTTACGAATCTGTGGGCACGGCAAATGCGGAATATCTACTTCATCAATGCCACTAACGTCTCCACCCAAGACGCACGGATCACCATCTACTACCTGCGCACGAACAACGACTCGACCGATATTCTCGAAGGCACATCCGATAAGCTCGTCACGGCGCTCGGTGTCGATCGCGTCAACAATGCAACAGGGCAACCGCCCGGCGACGGACTCTTTGACTTCACCGGTGGCGCTCCACCAACACAGCAGCAAGCGGGAGCAGGATTTACCCCAGGACAAAGTATGCTCCCCGGTCAGCAGCAGCAAGCTTCCGGTGGAAGTCCCTATTTCAATCCCGTCCGCGGTGAAATCATCTTCCCCTGGATCGAACCCTTCCGCGAAGGGTTGGATTCTGCTTTTTCCCGACGCGGCAACCCCGCATTGGCAAAGCAGTACTACTACAGCGCCGTCTACGACGTCCAGAAAGCCTTCGCCCAGCAACAAACCGCCCAAGACCGATGGCTCATCGTCGGGGACGTTCAGGGACAAGCCGCCGGACGCATCTCGCTGGGCTTCAACGTTGCTCCCGGCAGTGTGCGCGTGTTCTTGAGCGGTCGGCAGCTTCGGGAAAACGATGACTACGTTGTGGACTACTACTCCGGCACTGTCAGTATTCGCAATCCCCAAGCACAAGCGGCCGGTAGCGATTTGGTCATCGAGTACGAATCCAACGATGTGATGAACATCCAAACCCGGACGCTGCTCGGGATGCGGGCAGACCTGGTGCTCTCCCGTACCCGGAATGCCTCGCTAACGCTGGGAAGCACACTGATGAACTTCAACACCGCTGCCTTAGTTGACCGCGTCCGTATCGGCGAAGAGCCAATTTCGAACACTATGCTTGGCTTCGATGCCAACTTCAACTGGAATGCTCAGTGGCTCAGCGATGCACTCAATTGGCTACCATTCTACAGCACCAGAGAACGCTCGACCATCACCTTCCGTGGCGAATGGGCGCAGCAAATGCCCACCCCCAACAAACGCATCTCGGAAATCCCCGTGGACAACAACCAAGCTGCTGCCTACATTGACGACTTCGAAGGTGCTCAACGCTTCATCTCAATGGGACTAACCGGCACACTCTGGACACACTCGTCGCCGCCTGTAGATTCGAGCATTGATGCAGAGCATGAACGGCGCGCTCTCTACCGGGGAAAACTCTACTGGTACAATTTCTTCCTGCCCCGTGTCCCGATCGCAGAAGTCTATCCCAACCGGCAGACCGTCCAAGGGCAAACCCGACTGTCCCCACTGGTGATCACGTTCGACCCCGACCAGCGCGGCATCTACAACCCCAATCCCGAATACCTCGACACGCTCAACCCTCGTTGGGATTCGGTCAAGACTAACCCCTGGCAGCAACGTCCGGCAAATCGGCAGCGCCTGTGGGCAGGGATGCAACGGCTGATCTCCACCTTCAATGCCAATTTCGACCTCGACAATATTGACTTCATTGACATCATGATGCGCATCGAGGAGCGGGAACCCGGCGCACAGATGTTCATTGACTTAGGACAAATCAGCGAGGACATTATCCCCAACTACCGCCTCAACACCGAAGATGGCATCACTGCCGGCGCACCCATTCCCAACGGGCGAATTGATCCAGGCGAAGACGTCGGCATTGACGCACTCGACAACGCCGGCGAACGTGCTGCGTACCCATACCCACTCAACCTCGAAGACGACCCTTCGCGCGACGACTACTTTTTCAACTTCACCAAACCAAACGAGCAGCAAGTCGATCAGGACTTCCTCCGCTGGAACAACTTCGAAGGCAATGCTGCCCAATCCGAGCTGGGACAATTCCCCGACACCGAAATCCTGAACAAGCAGAATGGACAGACCATCGCACTCGACGACAGCTACTTCAGCTACGAAGTCAATCTCGATCCCTCCGATGCGAACCCACAAGTCGTCGGCGGTGGCACTAATGGCTGGCGGCTCTATCGGATCCCACTGCGTGGCGCCAAACGCATCGTCGGTAATCCACTGTTCTCGAACATCCAGTACGTCCGCGTCTGGTTCAAAGGAGGGCGTATCAAAGTCTCGATTGCCGATTGGCGTTTTGTCGGCGCGCAGTGGCAGCGCACCAACTACGCACAAATCCCCAACAGCGCGGTCTCGAACGACACCGTCATCCGTGTTGCATTTGTCAACCGCGAGGAGAATGCCGGCCCACCCGACTACTACACCATGCCGCCGGGTGTGCAGCCGCCGCGCAACCTTGCCAATCCTGATTTCCAAAACGACATTCTGCTCAACGAGCAATCGCTGGCGATCGGCGTTTCGAACCTCCCGTGTGGCGACGAGCGCCGAGCAACGCGCTTTTTCTTCCGACCGATGGACTTTTTCTACTATCGCTCGCTGAAGGTGTTCATCAAAGGCGTCGGCGGACAGGACTACATCCCACCGGATTCCCTGCTCCTGACTCCTGCCGATACGAGCGCACCGCAATTTTTTATTCGCTTCGGTATCGACAGCGCCAATTACTACGAATACCGCGCTCCCATCGTCCGTCAATGGCGCAACGTCGCCATCCCACTGCAGACGCTGGCAGCGCTCAAAGCCCAGCGCGATAGTCTCCTCCAGTGGCAGCGCATCACCTATCCCGTGCCTGGAGATCCGTACGCTCGCTTTGCTATCGTGGGGAACCCGCTGCTGACGCGGGTGATGTTCATTTCGATCGGGATCGCTAATCCGCGGGAGCGATGCCCCCAAGCACTGGGCACCACCATTTGGGCAGACGAACTACGCCTGGTCGGACCCGATGCCCGCACCGATTGGGCTGGAACAGCAAACCTGGATATCAAACTTGCCGATCTGGGCAGCATTCGTACTGCGTACACGCAAACCAACCCATTCTTCCACCGCTTGGAGGAGCGCTTCGGCACGCGCGAACAGGCGCGCGACTTTACCTTCACCCTCGAGCTTGGAGGGGAAAAATTTCTGCCCAAGGAATGGAAAGATGCACGCATTCCGTTTGCCTTTACGCGTACAGTTCGCGAGCGTCTTCCCATCTTCGCTGCCCAAAGCGATGTCAACATCGAGCAGGCAGCAATGATGGCCTACAATAGTGTGCTCTCTGCCGGTGGTACGCAGCAGGAAGCGCTCGACCGTGCCGACTACGTCCGTCGCCGCGCCCGCACCCGTATCGCCCAGACACAGTGGAGCATTCTGGGCTTTCGCTTTGGCATTCCCACGTCGCTGTGGTGGATTCGCGAAACGCTCAACCGATTCGTTCTCGGCTACGCATACACCCAAGAAGCCGAGCAATCCCCTGTCTATGCGGAGCGATTCCGCTGGCAATGGGACCTGACGGCGCAGTACGCACTTCCACTGCCGGCAACGCTGGCGCAAGTGTCGCTCGGTGGTTGGATGCAAGGCATCCCTCTGCTCGAAACATACGCCGGCTGGAAAATCAACCTGCTCCCACAGAACATTTCGCTCTCGACACGACTGTCGCGCTACCGCCGTACCGAACAATCGTGGTTTCTGCCCTTTCCCTCACCGGTCGAACGTGGATTTACAGCAACCAACTCTGCTGCAATCCAGTGGAAATTCACCGAAGGAGGTTTACTCTCGCCAATGCTGGACTATCAGCTCTCTCAAACGAACACCCTGGTCCCACTCGAATTAGATCCTCTCGGGCAGCAGCGCACAGGCTCCCAGATCGCACGCCAGATGTTTTTCAACAGCGGACGCCCGATCAACTTCGGGACACCGATCTCGGTACAGCAAACTACAACGCTCACCTTTCGGCCTCTTCTGCCCAACGTCGGGAACCTAAACCGATTTTTTGACCTGTCGGGCACGTTCACGACGACGTACTCATGGAACGATCCGCTCCAGCCCGATCCGCGCCTGCGCGATGCAGTCAAGCAGGTCGGCTATACCAACACCATTCGTTGGAACGCGAACCTCCGGCTGCAAGCGATGACGAATTCGTGGTTCGGCATCGAGCAAGCACCGACGCGACGCACCGGACAACGCGACACCACTCCCCCACGCCAATCCTCCTCCCTGCTGGGCGATGCGCTCGACGTTCTCCGTTCGATTCTGTTCGACTACCAGCAACTGACCATCAGCTTCACCCAAACCAACACCGCCAACACCCCAGGCGCCTTCGGGGGAACAGGCGTCAGCAACCTGTGGGGACGCATGCTCACCGGCCGCAACAGCGAACTCTTTCTGGGACCATCGGCTGCCTACCAGCTTGGGTTGGTGCGCTATCCCCATGCGGGGATTGGCATGCGATTGACCTCGCGTTTCCCGTTTGTTGCCTTCTGGGAGGACATCGGCATTCGTCCCCCCAACGCGCAGTTCCAGGACAACATCTCCCAACAAACGGGACTGGAAATTCGCACCACACGTCCGCTCTGGAAGGGAGCAACGCTCGACCTGACGTGGCGGACGCAGTTTGGAATCAACCGCAACCAACTGACCACCACCGATGCGCAGGGACGCATGACCTTCACCAACGTTACCTTGAGCGAACAGTACCAGCGAACGTTTTTGACTGCACCCTACTGGCTCTTCTTTGCAGCATTCAACAATCGCCCCGAAACCGTCGTCGAGCGATACCGCCAGCTCCGCACCCAGATCATCGGCACCAAAAACGAAGACTCGCTCAGCATTGACGAGCAACTGGCGCTTCAGAATGCCATGACGAGCGCATTCATCTCCGGTTTGCAGGCGTTCGAGTTTTTACCCGGCGTGCTCCAGCGATATTTGCCGCAGGTCAATTGGTCGCTCCGCTGGGAAGGCATCGAGAAATTTTGGATCCTCGACCAATTTGCCCAGCGCATCACACTCGAGCACGCCTACCAGACGCTCTACACTGAAAGCGCCTACACAACCGACAATGGGCGCGTGGTCAATGCCCAAACCGTCCAGATGCAATTTCAGCCGTTAGTCGGCGCCATCTTGTCGTTCGACGAGAAAAAACTCCAGGGGCTGCTCACTGCTAACCTCCGCTACAACACCCGCACCAACTACAGCATCGCCGCCGCTGCACGAACACTGACCGAGGAAGTGCAGAATGAGCTTTCCTTCAACGCCAACTATGCGCTCCGTGGCTTTAGCTTTCCGTTGCTGGGGATTGACTTGAAAAACGACGTCGAGTTCTCGCTCATCGCATCCTACCGTGCCAGTAGTCGGCGGACGTTCCTGCTGGGACAGCGCTCCGAGCAAGCCCAGCAGAGCACCAACGGCACCGAAGTAGATGGACGCCGCTCATTCCTGATTGAGCCACGGGCACGCTACACTCTTAGTCGCTTGGTCACTGCTACCGCATTCTTCCGCTACAACGGCGAGTTCACCACCGGTGCTGCGAATCCCGGTTTCAGTGTGACCGAAGTGGGGGTTGAACTGCGCATTTCGATCAGTGGCGGGCGCTAAGCCTCTTGGCTGCTGCCCTGACTGCTCTCCGATAGCCGCCATCCATACTGCTGGCGATAGTAGCTGCGGTACTCTCCCGATCGAACCGCATTGACCCATGCCTGATTGTTCCGGTACCAGGCAATCGTGCGTTCGAGTCCTTGGTCGAAATCAACCGTGGGTGCCCACCCGAGCTGCTGGCGTGCTTTGGTGCAGTCAATTGCATAGCGGCGGTCGTGACCAGGCCGATCGGCAACATGCTGAATCAGCGACTCTGGCTTGCCCAACAACCGGAGAATCGCACGCACCACATCCACGTTGCGCCGCTCACTTTCCCCGCCGAAGTTGTAGACTTCTCCGACCTGTCCGTGCTCGTAGGCAGCGATCAAGCCCCGGCAGTGATCCTCGACGTAAATCCAATCGCGCACCTGCTGTCCATCGCCGTACACAGGCAGTGGCTTCTCCTCGAGCGCATTGGCAATCATCAACGGGATGAGCTTTTCGGGGAATTGGTAGGGACCGTAATTGTTTGAGCAGCGCGTAATAATGGCTGGCACGCCGTAGGTGTGCACAAATGCCCGCACTAAACAGTCAGCGGCGGCTTTCGATGCCGCATAGGGTGAATTGGGACGAAGGGGCGATTCCTCCGTAAACGGTGGATCCTCGGGTTCGAGCGAGCCATACACCTCGTCGGTTGAAACATGGACGAAGCGCTCAATCGAACAGGCGCGTGCTGCTTCCAACAGCACCAGTGTCCCGCGAACGTTGGTTTCGATGAATGGTTCGGCCGAAAGAATCGAACGGTCCACATGGCTTTCGGCAGCGCAGTGGATGATCCCACCGACGGCATACTGCTCGATCACCTGACGAACCAAGCGCGCATCCTCGATCCGCCCGTGCACGAAGTGGTAACGGGGGTTCTGCTCGACTTGCCGGAGGTTGTCCAGATTTCCTGCGTACGTGAGCGCATCAAGATTGACCACATGCCAATCCCGCCAGCGAAGAATCCACCGCACAAGATTGCTGCCAATGAACCCTGCTCCACCGGTGACGATAACAGTATGGCTCACGTGCGTCGCCCCCAACCATCCAACGACACAAGCGCGCGGAACACATGCCCGGCAACTTGCGGATTCTCTTTGAGCCGTCGCAGCGAGTAGCCGTACCAATCCTCGCCGTAGGGAACGTAAATGCGCATCGGGTAGCCACGCGCGATCAAGGCATCGCGCTTGGCTTCGCGCACCCCAAGCAACATTTGGAACTCGTAGCGATCGCTGCTCAATTGCCGCTCTGCGATCAAGCGCTCGGCATCGTCAATGAGCACATCGTCATGCGTTGCAATGCGAACGGTCATTCCCAGGTCCAGGATCAAGCGCAGCAGGAGGCGGTAGTTGGCCCGAATGCCCTCGCGGTCCTTGATAGCGATCGAAGGATCTTCGTTGTAGATGCCCTTGCAGAGTCGAATATCAGCGCGGTAGGGTGCCAGGTCTCGAATGTCGTCGGCGCTGCGGTAGAGGTAGGCTTGAATGACCACGCCGAGGTTGTCGAAGCCAGCATCGCGCATGCTGCGGTACAGCTCCAGGGTGGCAGTTGTGTACGGCGAATTCTCCATGTCCAAACGCACGAACAATCCCAACTGCTGTGCACGGATGAGAACGCGCCGCAGATTTGTTTCCGCAAGCGTGCGATCAATGGCAAGCCCGACCGAGGTTAGCTTCAGCGACAGATATGCCGGCAACTGGTGCGTCGCAATTGCTTCGAGGGTGCGGAGTGCCTGCTCGGTTTCCCGCTCTGCCTGGTCGGCTGCGGTCACAAATTCGCCGAGCGCATCAATAGTTGCCGTCGCACCACGAGCAGCAAGCCGCCGGACGGTGGCAATGGCGTCGTCGAGCGTGGTGCCGGCAATGTAGCGCCAGGCAACACGCCGCACAATCGGTTTGGGAATCAGCGGTAAGGACCGCGCAACGAGCGTATCGAGAAGGCTCATGAGGATCGAAGATGCAACAACCGTGGACGCAAAATTAGGCGACGCGTTCGGCGCTCTGCCGAGCAAGAATCCCCGCAACAATGGTTCGGATGCGCTCCTGCAAGCCTTCGACAGGCTCGGCAGCATCGAGCAGGTGGACCCGTTGTGGGTTCCGAGCTGCCAGTGCGTGATAGCCAGCGCGGACACGCTCGAAGAACTGACGAGAGGCACCCTCCATCCGATCAGCAACGTCGGCAGCCCGTCTGCCCCGGCGAGCCAGCGCTGTGGCCACGTCCAGGTCCAGCACAAAGGTTGCTTGCGGCACAACGTCCTCGATGGCGTAGGCGATCACGTGTTCGACCATGGCAATGTCGAGTCCGCGACCATAGCCTTGGTAGGCAAACGTCGAGTCGGCATACCGATCGCAAATGACAATCTCGCCCTGCTCAAGTGCCGGGCGAATAACTTCCTGCACCAATTGCCGCCGCGCAGCGCAGAACAGAAAGAGCTCTGCAACGGAATCAATTTGCTGTTGCACATCGAGCAGGACACGCCGAATTGCTTCCGACAGTTGCGTCGAGCCTGGCTCCCGAAGTATGCGCACGCGGTGTCCGCGGGACTGGAGCCATTCTGCCAGCAGCACAGTGTGGGTGGATTTTCCTGCGCCGTCAATGCCTTCGAATGTGATGAGCATACCGTTACTCGGATCGTCCGTGCAAAAGTACCACGAATTCTCCCCGCACAGGGATGGTGTTCCCAATCTGCAGGGCGATTTCGCCAAGTGTGCCGCGGTAGAACGACTCGTGCACCTTCGTCAGCTCACGCGCAAGCGTACACCTGCGTTCTGGGCCACAGACAGCCACCAGTTCGGCAATCAACCGCTCGATGCGGTGGGGCGACTCGTAGAGAATCACCGTCTGTTCGAGCGCGGCGATGCGGTCGAGGAAAGCTCGGCGCCCCTTCTTGTGTGGTGGAAATCCGACGAAGGTGAACTCGTGCACGGGCATACCGCTGGCTATCAGCGCGGTCAGTGCTGCATTGGCTCCCGGCAATGGGACCACCCGCACACCGCGCGCTATTGCTTCCTGGACAAGCCGATAGCCAGGATCGCTCACCAGCGGCATCCCCGCTTGGCTGCAGAAAACAACGGCTTTCCCTTCCGTGACCGCGTTGATAAGCCGGCGACTTTGCATGCGCTCGTTGTGTTCATGGCATGAAACGATCGGTGGCGGTGCAATCTGGTACATTGCCAGCAACTGCCGCAGCGATCGCGTATCCTCGGCGGCGATGAGATCGGCACTCGAGAGCACGCGCAAGGCTCGGAGGGTAATGTCTTCCCGATTCCCGATCGGCGTTGGCACAAGGTACAGTGCAGCCTCCAGCGGCTGGGGTTTCATTGCCGAGTCCGGTGGTGGTCGAAAAATGTTTGGAGCAGAACTCGTGCCTGATCAGCGCAGACACCACCACGAACCACAGCACGATGATTGAGCCGCCGATCGCTGGTGATGGTGTAGAGCGTCTCACAGGCGCCAGCTTTGGGATCATGGGCACCGAAAACAACGCGCTCAATTCGCGCCAGCACAATCGCACCAGCACACATCGGGCATGGCTCGAGCGTCACGTAGAGTGTTGTACCGCTGCCGAGCCATTTCGAGCCAGTCGTAGCGCACGCCTGTGCAATAGCCAGCACCTCCGCATGTGCAGTTGCCAAGCTAAGCTCTTCGGTGCGGTTGTGCGTTGCAGCAAGAATGTTCCCCTGGCGGACAATGACACAGCCGACGGGAACTTCGCCGCGTTGTGCAGCCAATTCTGCTTGTTCGAGTGCCGCAAACATGAAACGCTCGTCCTGGCTGGAGTCCAGGTACTGCCGAAGCTGCGGAAGAATACGGCGATTGGCGTCGAAGAGTGCATACCCCTCGAGCACATCGGGGGACACCCATGCATGCTCTTCCCAGAGCGACATGCTCGGCGTGCCTTCCCACTGCGTGACCAGAAAGTACCACACACGGAAGTGTCCGCCGTCGCTGTAGCGGTGGTCGGTTGCGGTCAGGAACGTAACATGGTGGGCAGTGATGCCGAGTTCTTCCTGCACTTCGCGGCGGAGTGCGTCCACGGGCGATTCCCCCGGTTCGACTTTGCCGCCAGGAAATTCCCAAACGCCTTGGTAGCGCGTTCCTTGCCGGCGCTTGCCGATGAGCACCCGTCCAGTGTCCATCACGATCGCCACGGCAACATCCTGCATTGCCTTACACCTGCACTGTTTCACCACGCGATGGATTGGTCACCGACCGCCAGCCAAGCTCGCGCAGTCGCTCGGTAAGGGGTGCCTGGGCCGGTGGTTCTCCATGCACAAGGAAGACATGCTCAACGTGGCTCTTGTCCAGCGCGGACAAGTACTGGACAAGCTCTTCCTGGTCAGCATGCGCCGACAGCGAATGGAGCGTTTCCACCCGCGCACGCACACGGTATTGCTCACCAAAGATGCGCACGCTCTCTGCTCCGTCGGCAAGCCGCCGCCCGAGGGTATGCTCGGCCATGAAGCCAAGCAAAAGCACGGTCGTGGTCGGGTCCTCGATAGTGTTCCGCAAGTGGTGGAGAATGCGCCCGCTTTCGCACATCCCCGACGCCGAAATAATCACCAGCGGTCCAGCTCTCCCGTTGAGCGCTTTGGATTCTTCGACGCTGCGTGTGTAGCGGAGCGACTCGAAACCGAATGGGTCTGGATCAGCAAGCATCGCGCGTCGCACCGTATCGCTAAAACACTCCGGGTGGAGCCGATACACATGCGTTGCGCTCGTCGAAAGTGGTGAATCAACTACGACCGATACATTGGGAAGTTGGCCGCTGTTGTAGAGCTGGTTGAGGTAGTACACCACACTTTGCGTCCGTCCTACGCTAAAGGCTGGAATGAGCAGCTTGCCCCGCTCGTGGGCGGCGCGCTCAACAAGACGGCGGAGGACCTCCATCGTTGTCCCGACGGGTTGATGGTGCTTGCCGCCATAGGTGGACTCGCTGATCACATACGCAGGCGATGGTGGTGTATCGGGTGGGCGAAGCAGCACTGGCGCCGGTCGCCCGACGTCGCCGGTAAACAGGAGCGTAACGGTTCGTCCGTGCTCGGTGAGCCACAGCATGATTGCCGCCGAGCCGAGAATATGCCCCGCATCGTAGAACGCCGCTTCAATGCCGGGCAACACCAGAATGCGCCGGCGGTACGGGACCGCATGGAACAGCTCCATGGTTCTCCCAACGTCGGAAAGATCGTAGAGCGGCTCGGCAACCTCCTTCCCATGACGGCGGAGATAGTCGGCATCGCTTTCTTGAATGTGTGCGCTATCGGCGAGCATGAGTGCGCACAGGTCGCGCGTTGCTGCCGTCGTATAGATGAGACCTCGAAAGCCACGCTTGACCAGGGTGGGCAAGTTGCCCGAATGATCAATGTGCGCGTGCGACAGAAGCACCGCATCAATCGAGCGTGGATCGAACGGGAATTCGTGATTGATGGCGTAGGCTTGGGCACGATGGCCTTGGTAGAGTCCGCAATCGAGCAAGAGCCGATAGCCGTTACACTCGACCAGATGCATCGAGCCGGTCACTGTCTGTGCTGCGCCCAGGAAGGTAATGTTCACTCCTGCCTCACTGCTCGATGGCTGCTTCATAGACCGATGCGTTGCTCGGATCGAGCGCGCGGAGCATATAGAGCACGCGACGATTTCGGGTACCGCGGAAGACTTCACAGAGCTCGTTCATCTTCGCATCAAAAAACAGTCGCAGCAGGTAACTCGGCTGCGTTAGATCGCGTTTGAACAGCACCATTTTCGCTAACACCTGTTCCAGAGCAGCACGGGCGCTATCGGGTTCGGTAGCGAAGCGATTCATGCCGTCGTAGTGGTAATCGAAAATCAACTTGCGAAAGTTCTCGAAGCGTGGATTGAGCAATTCGGTCACCAGGGAAATGCGACTGAGCTCGCCCGGCTGCTGCACCACTTGCGTATAGCCAGGGGCATTGGTAGCAGCGCCGAGGAGGCAGAGTTCCTGCGCCCGCTGGTAGTACGGCGTTCCACCCAGGTACTCGTAGGAATCAGCGTCGAAGCCAAGCGCGATGAAGGTGTAAAAGTCTATCAGCGTCGAGAAGGGATCAAAACGCAGGGACTGAAACGTCAGCTGCTGGTTGAGTGTGTAGGGAAACGTCCACTGCTGATCGAGCACGCGCAGTATGGGCGAGGTGCGCCCGCTGTCGAGATTGATGCTTGAGCTGTAGAGCAACCGCGCGGTGTAGCGCCGCGTTGCAAGGTTGCCACCGGTGACGTAGATCGTGAGCTCGACGGGGATTTTGGGTCCTTGCCACTGCTTCCCGCTAAAACTCTGCTGCCGAAGGTAGGTCAGAACGTCGTACTGCATTGTCGAGACATCCTGTCGCAATTCGGGCGAAAGCATCGAGACATCAACGACCACGCGCGGCTCGAGTTCTTGAGCAAGGAGCATGGAGCTACTGGCAAGGATAGCCGCGACGAGAATGCATTGTATTTTCGGCATGGCGAAATTGTTGGTGGTGATGCAATGGACTGCACACCAAAAATACTCCGCTGCTGCGCTATTGCATGCATGGTCGTCCGGCTCGGCAGCACAGCGCTTGGGCAGACAGTTCTTACCAATCCAGCAACAATCGCTACAGCAACGGGGCGCACAGTCATCACACCCTTTGCCGATGGCACGATGCCAGCAACAATCGGCTACCGGCATCATTGGAGCATTGCAACATGGGTCACGCCATCACGGCTGGGTAGTTCGGAACTGCGCACGGTATATGGGCAAGCATGGTACCATCAGGAGACGTGGTCGGCAGCAGTGCTCATCGGTGCATTGGGGATGGATCGGTACACCGAATTGAATCTTTCCGCCCTGGGATCGATCGCGCTCAGCGACGCACTGACCATTGGCGCTACGTGTGCGTACACATTCGCCCGTGCCCGCGGATTTGCTGCCGAGCACATTCTGGTGATCAATGCACAGATGCTCTTCGCACTCGATACCCTCACCGTTATTGGTGCAGTCGGCACTAACATCGGGCAAGCCGAGCGCAGCGGTTCATCGGCAGGTGCACTCTCGCAGTTTCGCATCGGCATCAGTCGCACCATAGCCGATGGGCTTACCCTTGATGCCGATGTTGTGCTTCCCCTTCGGCTGGCAAGTGGGCTGGCCGTTGCTCTTGGATGGGATGCCCTCGACATTCTCCGTCTGCGTGCTGCCTATAGCACAGTTCCACAGAGTGCCGAGGTAAGCATTGCGCTTGCTGTGCCGGGCGAGCTTACCATCCTGGGAACGCTGCACTATCACCTGAGCCTGGGAGCAAGTCCCACCATCGGCATCGGCTACCAATGGTGAGACGATGGATGCTCCTGCTGGTGCTGCTCCCCGGCGCAGGAATGGCACAAGATGCCCTGCTCGAACAGATCGCCGGCGAAACGGTTCCGACACCGGACCTGGACCGTATCGAATACTATCGCGACAACCCGATCCTGCTCGATTCAGCCAGCGTTGACCAGCTTACCGAGTTGCCCTTCATATCGCGAAGCTTGGCTCGCCGCATCCTGAGCAGGCTCCACGCACAACGATTCAGCAGCGTCGCCGAGCTCTGCGGGGCGATCGAGTGCACCGAAGAACAGCGGTATGTTCTGGAACGTTGCACCCGTCTTGCTGGTGAGCCAGCCTTGGGATTCCCGCTGAGTCTTCGCACGCGTGCGATGCTCTGGGCCACACCACCGGTTGCTTCCACTGATGGACGCTTTCGCGGTAGCTCGGCGGAACTCTACAACCGCGTCTTTGCAACGGTGGGGCAGACGACAATCTCCGCACTAACCAACAAGGACGCTGGCGAACCGCTCGTGGCTGATTTCGCCTCGATCTCGATCGGATCACGGCTTGGCTCAACACGTCTTGTCATCGGCGACTACTACGCTGAGCTGGGGATGGGACTGGTGCTCTGGCGTCCATTCGGTGCGCGCAAAGGTACCGACGTTATCACGCCGTGCACCGAGACCGGACGTGGCCTCGTCCAGTATCGCTCGGCGCTGGAATATCGGTTCTTTCGCGGCATTGCTGTCGAGCAGCCCTTTGCGATCGGCGACTCCACAGAAGTCCTCCTCCGCGGCGGCATCTCTGCTTTGCCGCGAAGCGCAACGCTTGACACAGCAAGTGGCACGCTTTCCTCCCTTGCAACCGATGGATACCATCGCACCACGTCGGAATTAGCACGGCGCCACCAAATCACCGAGCAGGCAGCAATTGCCGGTGCAGAATTGCGCACCGCACATGCTACCCTTGGCATTGCGGTGCTTGCACTGGCGTACCCATTCCCCATCACGAGCACATCCTCCCTGGTCATCAGTGGGCAGCAGGGCATTTTCGGTTCCGTGTACGGCGCGATGACACGCGACCGGCTAAGCTGGACAATTGAGTGCGCGCGTGACTACGCAGCAAACCTTGCATTCCGCACCGGTCTCGAGTACCGCCTTGACCACACAACCCTTGCCCTCGGTCTGCGGCGGTATGCACCAACTTTTCGTGCCCCGTACGGATACAACTTTGGTGAATCCTCACAGCCCACCAACGAAGAGGGCATCTATCTGGGCATCCGATCGTTTGTCGCAAAGGGCATTCAATACCTGGCGTATGGGGACATCTACCGTCATGCGGCGACAACTGGTTCTCTTCCCCGTGTGCGTCGTGGCGTTGACCTATTCAATGAGCTACGCATACGGATTGGAAGCAGCACACTGCTTCTGGTACGCCTTCGGCAGGAACACCGAACCGACGATCGCTCGATGGAATCAGGCACAATGGCGGAAGAGATTCTCCGCACCATTCTTCGATGCGAAATCCAGCACAGCACCCCTGGTGGCATCATTGCTCGCTTTCGGATCGAGAGGGTCTGGCCAATAGCAACCGAATCTGTTGCCACCAGCTCCGAGGGAGGCATCGCTGCCTTTGCCGAAGTGACAATCCCCCTTAGCCAGCAACTGAGCATTGGCGGTCGGTGCACGATGTACCGCACCGATTCCTTCAATGCGGCGGTGTACACCTTCGAGCAACTGACGCCGGGGTTACTAGTCAGTGTGCCGCTCTACGGCAGCGGTAGCCGCTCGTTTGGATTCGTACGGTGGCAACCCCTCGATCGCATCACGCTCTGGGTACGGTATGGATCAACCGAGCGACTGAACGTAGCCTCTCTCGGGAGCGGGCTGACCGAAGTTCCTGGTACACACGAGGGGCGAGCATACATTCAGCTCGATGTGCGCTTGTAGCAGGTGGAGGGTTCTATTTTCGCACGCACACATCCCGGCCAGCGTATGAACAATTGGGCTGCCGCTTTCTGTGCGCTCTGCATTCTCAGCGGGTGCAGTTCGAAAACCACCTACTACCGCGTCCATCCCACCGATCTTGTCGAAGCAGTGTACGCCAGCGGGACACTCCGCACCGCCGATCAATACCGAGTGTTTTCACCGGTGCAAGGAGTCTTGGTGCACCTACCTGTTGCGGTTGGTGATAGTGTGAGCAGTGGTTCGCTCTTGTTCGAGGTCAAGTCCGACGATCCCCAGGTGCGCCTTCGCAGTGCGGCGGAGGCGCTCGGCTACGCAGAGCAGATGGCAGATACACTCAGTTCGCCGCAGCTTGCCGAGCTGAGAGCACAACGCGAAAGCGCGCGCATTCGGTATGAGCTGGACTCTTCGTACTTTGAACGCATCCGCACTGCCTATGCATCGAACGCCGTTGCTGTGGCAGACTACGACCGCGCCCGCAGTGCAATGGTCAGCTCTCGCGCTGCCTACCAAGCCGCGCACGCTCGCTACAATGCAGCGTGCGTAGCCGCACAGAATCAACTCGATCAAGCCCGTCGCCAACACGAATTGGCACGAACAACACTGGAGAACTTTCGCATTACGAGCCTGGTGAGCGGACGCGTGTTGGCAAAGTATCGCAACGTCGGCGAGCTGGTGACCGTGCAACAACCAGTGCTCTTGCTCGGTCGGGGTGATCAACGCTATCTGGACATCTACTGCGACGTTGCCGATGCGCATCGCCTCCGCATCGGTGCAACAGTCCTCTACACTCTCGATGCCTATCCGGATAGCATCTTCACGGCAACGGTGACCACGATCTATCCAGCCATTGATGCTGCAACCCAGTCCATTCACGTCGAAGCCCGCTGCACGACCGCGCCGCCGCTCCTGTTGACCGACATTGCCGTCCAAGCCAACATCATCGTTGCCCAGCGCAAGGGTGTACTGGCGATTCCCCGGCGTGCCGTCCAACCCGATTCGACGGTCGTCCTGCGCTCTGGTGAACGTCGGCGGGTGCAGCTTGGCATCGGCTCCCTGGAGTACGTCGAGGTCACCAGTGGGCTTGCCGATGGCGATGAAGTTGCCGTTCCCTAATTCTGCTTGCCATGGTACACTCGGCGTGGATTGTTTATGCTCGCATTATCGCAACGCATCTCCGCTCGCGGCGGCGGCAGACGATTCTATCGGCGTTGGGTATCACGTTCGGCATCAGCTTCTACGTTGCGATGGTGAGTTTCATGAGCGGTGTCAATGAATTTCTCGAAGACATCATGCTCAGCGCCACGCCACACGTTCGACTCTACAACGACGTCACGCTCGATTCGGTCACGATTGCCCAGCGGTGGTTCGGTCGCAGTGCCATGGTCGTCGTCTATCATCCGAAGGTTGCCGAGCGTTCGCGCGCCATTCGAAACGCACCGGAGATTCTTGCCACGCTCAAGCGGCAACACCAGGAAATTCTGGGCATTTCCCCACGAGTTACTGCGCAGATCTACTACACACAGGGCACAACCGAAGTACCTGGCTCCCTGGTTGGCGTGGACTTGGTCGAGGAGAACAAACTCTTTGCGCTCTCGAGCAAAATCACTGCGGGATCGCTCCGCGCCGTGTTGACAACCGACGATGGCATCATGCTCGGCGGCGGACTTGCTGACAAGCTCAACGTGCGCGTCGGCGACCGCCTTCCCGTCACGCTTCCATCGGGGACGCGGCGCCTGATGACGGTCGCCGCTATCGTGCGATTCGGTATTGCCCAGATTGACAACGCCCAATCCTACACAACGCTCAAAACCGTCCAGCGACTGCTCGGCAAAGACCAGCGCTACATCACCGACATCTACATCAAGCTTCGCGACCGCGACGATGCACCGCGCTTGGCAGCGCTCTATGCACGGCTGTTCGGCTGCTCTGCCGAGGATTGGCAAACGTTCAATGCAACAATTCTGGTTAGCTTCACCATCCGGAACATTCTCACCTATGCCGTCAGCATCTCCATGCTAATCGTCGCTGGCTTCGGCATCTACAACATTTTGACGATGATGATTCTCGAAAAGCTCAAAGACATTGCCATCCTCAAAGCAATGGGATTTGGGCAGCGGGATATTCGCGCTATTGTCTTGGGGCAATCGTTGGCTCTCGGCATTGCAGGTGGTGTGGCCGGATTAGTGGTCGGTTTCCTGATGTCCTTGGGTATTTCGCGTGTACCATTCCGGAATGAATTCTTGCCTGGCATGGAGTATCTGCCGGTAAAATTTTCGCTCCTCTACTACGCAGTTGCCATCGTGTTCGCGCTTGGCTCGGCGGCAGTCGCCGGCATTTTCCCTGCACGCCGTGCCGCCAGAGTTGACCCCGTCTCTATCCTTCGCGGGTGAACAAATGACCATCCTCGATGCACGCGACATCGTCAAGATTTTTCCCGAACCGGTACCGTTCCAGGTATTGCGCGGCATCTCGCTGACCATTGCGCGCGGAGAATTTGTCTCGATTGTCGGTAAGTCCGGCTGCGGTAAATCAACGCTCCTGTACGTGCTCTCGACGCTCGACACCGACTACCGCGGCACACTCACCATCGCTGACACGGTAGTAACGGGCAAGGATCAAGATTTTCTGGCTCACTTTCGCGGCGAGCATATTGGGTTCATTTTTCAGTTCCACTTCCTGTTGCAGGAATTCACCATCCTCGACAACGTGCTCCTGCCAGCGCTCAAATTGGGCAAGGAACCACCCGACCGCGTTCGCGACCGCGCAATGGGATTACTCGAACGCATGGGCATTGCCGACTGCGCTCACCGTCCCGCAAAGCAGCTCTCTGGCGGACAACAGCAACGAGCCGCCATTGCACGCGCCTTGATCAATCAACCAGCACTGGTCATTGGCGACGAACCAACCGGAAACCTCGACTCGGAAAACACCGCTGCCGTCCTCGACTTGCTCAGTTCTATTTGCCGTGACATGGGGCAAACCGTCGTCATTGTCACCCACGATCGGGAAGTTGCCGCCCGAAGTGATCGCATTCTGACAATGGCCGATGGACGCATTATCGGCCAGGAACGCCGGCGGCCCTAAGAGCGCTGGCCAAATCCACCGCATCGAAGGAAAATCCTTCCGCCATCAAGCGTGCCGGTACTGCCCGAATGCTATCGGTGAGCGTTGTTGCCATCTGACCAAGTGCAAGACGGAGCAGCGGCTCCGGTAGACGCCCCCATACCGGACGGCGATACTGGTGGGCAAGGACCCGCATAAAATCGGCCATGGGCACTGGCTCCGGGGAAGTAACGTTGAGTGGGCCCGTCATCATGCCGTGAGTCCGAACCCATTCGATCACACGCAGGACATCGGTCAACGCAACCCAGGACAGCCACTGGCGACCACTGCCAGGAATGATGGCGCCAACGGTAGCAACGATTGGTCCGAGCTTGCCGAGCATACCTCCACCTGCTCCGAGCACGACCCCAAGCCGCAATCGGACAACGCGGCAATATGGCTCTGCGCCCTGCGCTGCTTCTTCCCATTCTGCGCACAGGTCTGCCAGAAAGCCGCTCCCCTTCGATGAATCTTCGGTAAGCGTCTCCAGGTCGCGATTGCCGTAGTAGCCAACGGCTGAAGCGTTGATGAGCACCCGCGGTGCCACTGGTGCGGCAGCAATCGCACGAACCAATTGGGTCGTTGGTCCAAGCCGACTGGAGCGCAAGATCGCTTTCCTCTTTGCGGTCCAGCGACCAGCAGCAACATTTTCTCCGCAGAGATTGATCACCGTATCGGCCGCGGCAACAGCTCGGCCGAGATCATCTTTCCACGTGAGCAGTGCAATAGCATCGCCGCCACCACCACCGAGCACACGTCGCGCACGCTCGGCATCCCGCACAATTGCAACGACGCGAAGGCCGCGCTGAATGCATTGCTCCACTAACGCACGGCCGATAAAGCCCGTGGCGCCGGCGATGACAACCGTTGTGCCTTCTGAATTGTTCATCGCTCTTGCATCACGACATGTTTGCGGTAGAGTTCGTAGTCCCCAATGCGCACTTCCAGGACGTAGTCCCCGGCAGGCAACCGACGTCCCTTGTCGTCGCGTCCATCCCATTCGAGTTCATAGACGCCCGGACGCTGCTCTTGGTCGAGCAATCGGCGGACAATGAGCGCTGTTGTTGAATACACCACCGCCTGCACACGGGCAGTCTGCCGAACGCGATAGCTCATGCGGGGGGAAACGTCCTGGCTCAAGCCCAACAGCGAGCCAATGGTGCTCATGGGGATACTCACAGCACCACTTTGCCCTGCACGCCAAACAGGCATTGCCGTTGCGCTGGCAATCGCAACCTGGCGTTGGACAACTTCGCGGGGATCGGGTATGAGCATGCGCTGCGACAGTGTCATATTTCGGAGCGCTGCTTGCCATGGGGATTCCAGTTCATTGCGGCGGCGCACGATTTCGAAATCGCTCAAAATGCGCTGCACGTCCAGTGCTAAGCGCACTGAGGGCGACAACTCCAAACGGAGAGCTCGCAGGTAGAGCGAATCCTGCTCGGGCAAGTACTCTCCCTGCTTGCCGCCTGGCAGACTATCGGGATGCGCTGTGGGAACAGAACGCTCCTGCAGGACCGATGCGGGGGATTTTTCCGGCGGATTCAGTGGCGGCTGGACAGTCTGCGCACGGGCGGACGTTGCAACTGCAATTGCGCACCACACCAGGAGCCACGCGCCTTTCATTGATCCACGGCGGCGGTCAACTCTGGTCAGAGCCGCCAAAAAGGCGCTGCCGTTCTTCCTCGCTGAGCAGTTCACCGAGTGTAATTTTGGTCGGATTGGCTGGGCGATACTCGCGCGGCTTGGGTGTTGCAGCAGATGCGCCTTCCCGTGGTGGACCGAACAATTCCTCTTCGGGCTCAACGCGCGGCTCGACGATGAACGACTCGCTGGCCGGATCAATCTCGACGACAGTCACCGCCACAATGTCTCCGGGGCTATACGGAATGCGCTTGCCCTTGAGGACCGAGCGCATATGCGAACGAGGCATAAATGCATCCACTTCCCCTCCAATGGTCAGGAGCACACCCGGGCCACTGACTTTTTGCACAACGCCAGTGGTATGGAAACCGCGTGGATACTTTTCGACAAATCCTGGCCACGGGTTGTCCATCGTCCGGCGGAGCGACAGGTCAATCTGCTCCCGCTCGGGCTTGACCTCGATGACGACGACTTCGACCTGTTGTCCTTCGCGGAGCACCTCGGCGGGATTGGTAATTCGCCGTGTCCAGGATAATTCTCCCAGCCGCAGCAGCCCTTCGATACCGGGCTCAAGCTCGACGAATGCTCCAAACGGTACCAGCCGCCGCACCACACCGGAATAGCGCTGGCCGACCCGGTAGCGCTCAGCAACGGTCTGCCACGGCGATGGCTCCAGCGCTTTCATGCTGAGCGAAATCTTGTCGTGCTCAGGGTCAATCTCGACGATTTGCGCTCGCACCTGGTCGCCCCGTTTGAATGCGCTGCTCAGGTCTGCCGGCGGATGATGCGATATGCGCGAAATGTGAACTAAGCCATCGAATCCGCCAATGTCCACGAACAGCCCAAAGCTTTGGACCGACGTTACCGTTCCCTCGACAATGTCGCCCACCTTGAAGCGGCTGTAGAACTCCTGCCGCAGAAGCGTTCGCCGTGTGACGATGAACGAAATTCGCCCGGCCTCATCTTTGGCGATCTCGGCAATGTGAACCGGGATGTCGGTGCCGACCACAGCTTGCAGCTCGTGATCGGTCGGACTTTTTTTGAGGAAAAATTGGGAGGAGGGCAAAAACATCTTGATGCCTTCGTAGGTAACGCGCAAGCCACCACGAACGCGCTGGGCAACATGGACTGTGATCGTTTCCCCGCGCTCCATGATGCCTTGCAAGCGTGCAAGTAATTCGTCGGTGACCGCCGCAGGCGCTGGTTTATCCTCGGTGGTCGGCGGCAGCTCGATTTTCTCAAACGGCTGCGGTTCGGCAGATTGGGCAGGATGCGCATCAGCAGCGGCTGGTGCCTGCTCGGTGGCAGTGGTAGGCGGACTTGCTGGCGGTGTCTGTTCCGCCGGCACGGATGCTTCTGCCGTTACCGACGATGGTTCGGTTGCTGGCGCCGTCGCCGTGTTGTCGGTCGGTTGATCGGACGATGGAACCGTACTGGTTTGCTCGGCAGCCGGTGCTGCATCGGGATGGAGTTCGTGTTCGCTCATGGACGGTGTGGCGATTGTGAAGACTACCGCTCCCTATCTTCCAGGAGCGGGTTGCGAATATACAACGGGTTGTTGCGCTACCGCAGTCGGTAGAGCTGGGCGAGCACGCCACGGCGGTCCGGATCCGTGAGAAACCGGTCCAACAATGCAACGCCCTCCTGCTGCGCGGGAATCGGCAACATCTGTTGTGCGTGGGTGCAGTCCAGCCAGCGATAGTCCTCATGCTCGGTCAGCCGAACACGTGCCGATGGGGGAACCACTGCGCCAAACGCAACTGCAAACCGGAGCATGTCGTAGTGGCGGTCATAGTAGGAGGCTACCACAGGAAGGGACCACCACTGATGGACCGCAACGCCGATTTCTTCGTCAAGCTCACGCTGTGCAGCCTCGAAAGCCGTCTCCCCCTCGGCGACACGGCCAGTGATACACTGCCACAGCCCGGGATATTCGTGGTCCTGCAGCGAACGGCGCAGGACCAAGTGTTTCCACCCGCCGCCTTGAGGGCGCGCTACGTGGACTTGTACCAGCGCTGGTACAATGCCTGCCATGGCTCCTCGCTGGCAAGCGGTTCGAGAACCGATGCCGGCACCGACTCAGGGAAGATCTTGGCCAGCTCAACTTGCGACAGTCGTCGCCATGAACCAGGAGCAATGCCTTCGAGCGTGATGCTGCCGATGCGGTACCGCTCCATTCCGATAACTTCCAGCTCGGCTTCCTTGAGCACGCGGTAAATATCCCGCGCCGTGGGGCGAACAACCACAATCGAAAGCCATGCATAGCGCTTGGTCTTGCGCAGCAGCTCCACACGCACAACGTTATCGTTGTCCGGATCGAGTGCTTGCAGTTGGGCTGTGATAGTGTTCAATGCTCGCTTGGTCGGGGCTTTGTGGACCTTGACGTGGTACTCTTTCTCCATCAGGTCGAAGAGGCTTTTGCCTGTAACGCGTTGCTCAGGGTCGTTGGTAACAACGACCAATCCACTGACGCTTTTTGCCAGCGGTCCGCCGGGAATGAACCAGCCGCGCTTTTTCATGAGGAAGTTGAACACGTGGCGGCTATTGGGTTCGCGGCTACCAGCATAGTGGCGCGGTTTGTTGAGCACGATGTAAATGTTGCGCGGTGTGTGGTGGAGCAGCAGTCCGTCCACGCGCACTGTATCGTGGAGCAAACGCACCGTATACACCGGCTCACGAACGATACGGTCGTTGACGGTGACAACGTGCTCCTTGATTGCGCGCTTTGCCAGTTTACGCGAGCAGTAGAGCAAGCGGACCAGTGCACGGACGACGGTTGTCGGACGCGGGGTCAGCCGATTGCGATCGGCTGGCTCGATGTAGGGCGTGCGACGGCGGAAGCGTCCTCGACCGGCAGAGCGGTTTCGATCGAATCCCCGATCGCGACGGAACGGACGCTCACCCCGCGGTCGGTACGATGGACTGCGCCCATAGCCGCTGGGTTGGCGATAATCCCACGGCGATGAGCGCCAGCGGTCGGTAGGCTCCGGTGGGAAGAATCGCCGCTGGTCATCGGCCGATGGCGAGGACTCGTACGGATTGACACTCACAACCGATCGAACAATACGGCGGCGCGGCGGACGGTACGTTGGTTGATCTTCCGCTTGATGGTGCCCGTTTTCTGGCATCTCCGCGTCGCTGTAATCCTGCAGGTTATCCATTGTTCCTCCGAATCTTTAGTGTGCGACATGCGTGGTCATTTCTTCTGACAATCTCTGCCTTGCATCCGTTGGAGGCACACCCTAACGGTGAGGCATCATGCGTGCGAACAGCTCTGCAGGGCATTGTCGTTCCCACAATGAGCCACGATCACAGAGTGGCGCTACGATTCCCCTGTATCGCTGCTCGTTGTGGCAGGTGGTTGTCTCGTTTCGACAATTGTCAACCAGAGCACGTGTTCGCCGACTGTTCCACGGTGCATCAACGATTGTGCCAGCCGATTATTGTTGCAACGGCAGCTCCTCCCAAGCACCCATGCGAGCAAACTTTGCATGGCGGCGGCGCACGCGTTCATCGGGGTCCATCCCCTGCAGTTGCCCCAGCTCTTCCAGCAGCACTTGCCGCATCGTCTGAAACATCGCCTCGGGGTCACGGTGTGCCCCACCGATGGGCTCGGGCACCACACGATCAACAATGCCGTGTCGCACTAAATCCTGTGCACAGAGTTGCAATGCTTCGGCCGCTTGCTCTTTGTAATCCCAGCTTCGCCAGAGGATGGACGAACACGACTCCGGAGCAATGACCGAATACCACGCATTCTCGAGCATCAAAATCCGATCACCCACCCCAATACCCAGCGCACCACCAGAGGCACCTTCACCGATGATGACGACGATGATCGGAACGCGCAATCGCGCCATCACAAAGAGATTGCGTGCAATTGCTTCGGCTTGGCCCCGCTCTTCCGCCTCGATGCCAGGAAACGCGCCCGGTGTATCCAGAAACGTAATGACCGGACGATTGAAGCGTTCTGCCAGCTCAAACAGCCGCCGGGCTTTGCGGTAGCCCTCCGGGTTCGGCATGCCGAAGTTGCGGTAGAGGTTCGATTTCGTATCGCGCCCTTTTTGGTGACCAACAGCAACCACCTTGTGCTCACCGATACGCGCCAATCCACCGACGATAGCAGGATCATCTCGAAAGCACCGATCCCCGTGCAACTCTACAAAGTCTTCGAAGGCATGGGACAGGTAGTCGAGGGTGTAGGGACGTTGGGGATGCCGCGCCAACTGCACACGCTGCCACCGCGTCAACTTCGAGTAGATTTCCGAGCGCAATTCCTCGATGCGCCGTTCCAAGTCGGCGATTTGTTCATCCAGATCGAGCGTGCCCGCCAGCGCACGCATCTCGGCAACCTTTTTCTCCAGCTCGACGATCGGTTTCTCAAAATCGAGGATGTAGCTCATCGGTTGGGTTCTGTTTGTGTTGGTGAAAACTGCGGACAAGAATTTCCAGGTCGAGCGCTGGGCTGTACTCGGTCACATAGTACTCGTTGAGTCGTGCGATGAGAGCATCCGTTCGCACCGATTCCGGCACCAGCAACGGCAAGCTCACCAAACCCTCGCGGATGCCGACATAATGCGACGTCGCGCTCGGATGCAGACCAACGACTGATCGCTTGCCACACAAGACACTCCACCACCGCCGTCGCCACACTGCCAGTGACTGCCGGCGCAAAATTACGACCACCCATCCGAGCACCAGCACCACACTTGCAATCACCAGATCAGCCAGCCGCTTGAGCAATCGGTAGCGCAGACGAAGCAATGGCGGCAGGACCAACCGCCGCACCCCCACATCTGCGATGATGCGCTGTGCGTGGAGGTCCACATCATCGTAGGCAAAGAAAAACCGCACCCGCCGCTGCGCCAATACCGACAGCGTTGCGATAACCTGGCTGCGCGGAATCGTTCGATCGGTCACGATCACTTCCGAGGCGGCGTACTGCTCAACCAAACGCGGCACGTAGTCCCAGTATCCGACGATTGGGTAACCAACAAATGTTTCGTCCGCTGTTGGTTCAACAGCAACAACCCCAACGATCGAAACTGGTGCAGCATGCGATGCAAGCGCTTCGATGATCTGCCGCGATGCATCGGTTGTGCCCACAACCAATGCGCGGCGTTGCGTACCGCCAGCATACCCACGCTCCCGATACCGCATCAAGAACCGAACGGCACCCGAACCAACCATCGAAAGCCCGACGGTCATCAACACAACACCCCGACTGAAGGCGTACTCCTTCCAGTAGTACGTCAGCGACGAGAGCACAAAAAACGCCGCCATGTATCCCATCACGGCGTTGCGGACGCGGTAGGTGTACTCAAAGTACTCACCGACCGCAATCATGCTGGCAGCAACCACAACGCTGAGCACGATGAACACTGTCGGATAGGCGTAGGATTGGAATGCAAAGGGACTGCCGAAGCGAACCGTGGTGGCAAGCAACAGCATGGCATTGGCCATCAGCAGATCAATCAGCAGCAGGAGGATTCCTTGCCGATACTGCGCCAGGTGTGCCACCAGCTCGCGGAAGCGAATGGCAGCACGCAGGACCAACAGGAACAAGCGATTCGAACCATAGTGCTTTCGCGCAAAGTGCACCATTGCTTCGTAGAACACCCGCACGTCGTTGATCCGGCTGCGACGGGTGCTCTCGCCCTTGAAATGCACGATGCGCGTGGTTGGAACGTAGGCGGTGCGATAGCCTGCTTTCAGCATGCGGTAGCACAGGTCCAAATCCTCGCCATACATGAAGTAGTCCGGATCGAATCCTCCGATAGCGCGTAGCTGCTCTGTTCGGCAGAACATGAATGCCCCCATGACAGCATCCACGTAGTACGTTTCGTCCGGACTGCGGAAGGATTGGTTGTACTGTGCGAAAAGGCGTGAGCGCGGGAAAAGAGCTTGCAAGCCGAACAGTTTCGTAAATGCTGCCCAGGGCGTCGGGAACCCTCGGCGGCACTGCGCTTGGAAGGTGCCATCGGCGTTGAGCAGCTTGCAGCCGCAAATTCCTACCTCCGGATGTGCCTCCATGTAGTCGAGCATTGCTCCGATGGTATCCTCGGCAACAATCGTGTCGGGGTTCAGAATCAGCGTATAGCGTCCGCGGGCGCGTTCAATGCCGATGTTGTTGGCGCGACCAAAGCCAATGTTTTCGTCGAGCGCTACAAACTCCACCCAAGGGAACAGCGGCGCCAGCATCGAAACAGTGCCATCCTGCGAGGCATTGTCCACAACGATCACCTGCAACCGATGCATCTGCCGACATCGCTCGATGGATTCCAAGCACTGCCGCAGGTACTGCCGCACGTTGTAGCTGACGATGACGATCGTAACCTCTGGCGTGGTGACGTCCATGGCACTACAGCTTGCCAAGAAGTGCCAACAACTTGAGTTTCCACACAATCCAGGCTGCCTCGTAGATGATCGAGCGGCTCATTTTCGAGACTCCATCGGTTCGATCCACAAACACGATGCTGATTTCCTCGATGCGAGCACCCAATCGCCAGGCGCGGAAGTTCATCTCAATCTGGAAAGCATAGCCATTCGAGTGAATGGCACGCAGATCAATGCGGCGCAGGAGGTCTGCGCGGAACGCTTTGAATCCACCTGTTGCATCGTTGATCGGCATGCCTGTGACAAGGCGTGTGTACCAGTTTGCCGCATAACTCAGCAGCAAGCGGCTCATCGGCCAGTTGACCACATTGACGCCGCTCACGTACCGCGAGCCAATAGCAAGGTCAGCGCCGGCATCCAAGGCAGCCACTAATCGGGGCAAGTCGTCGGGGTTATGGGAAAAATCAGCATCCATCTGGCAAATCACCTGGTAGTCCCGCTCCAACGCCCACAGAAAGCCCGCGCAGTACGCCGTCCCCAGCCCCATCTTGCGCGGACGCTCCAGTAACGCCACCTGCCGATCGCTTGCCATCAATTCCCGCACACACGCAGCGGTTCCGTCCGGTGAATTATCGTCCACAATCAAAATATCCATCGTCGGCACTGCGCGATGGATCGCGCTAATGAGCCGCTCGATGTTCGGACGCTCATTGTAGGTGGGAATGACGACAATTGCTCGATGGTTCATCGCCGCCCTCTACGCAATGCCGCGTCCGCTCAGCATCACCACAACCGTCCGCACCATGATCTCGATATCCAACCGCAACGACATGTTCTCGATGTAGTAGAAGTCGTAGTGGAGTCGCGAACGGATTTCTTGCACCAACTCTGGATGGAGCCCCCGCTGGCGCTGCACTTGCCACCAACCGGTTACGCCCGGACGCACCACATGCCGGCGGTTGTAGTAGGGCACACTGCGCACGATGTTTTCGACAACCTCTACCTGCTCGGGACGCGGACCAACAAGGCTCATATCCCCTTTGAGGACGTTCCAGAGCTGCGGGACTTCGTCCAGGTGGGTGCGGCGGAGATAATACCCGACCCGTGTGACGCGAGGATCGTTGAACTGCGTCCACGTGGCGCCCCACTGACCACCCTGCGTCATCGAACGGAATTTGTACAACTTGAACGGACGATTGCCTCTGCCGACGCGGTATTGGGTGTAGAGTACCGGACCGGGAGAATCGAGCTTGATCGCCAACGCGATGAGCAACCACAGCGGCAAGCCTACCAGCAGCACCACCGCACTGACCGCAATATCCATGGCTCGCTTCAGGAGCGCCTGCCACGGCTTGAGCAAGCGCGGCGATACTTCGATGAGAGGTACGCCGTAGAGCGACAACGCCCGCACCGTCCCCATGACAACATGGTACAGGTCTGGCACGATCATGACCTGTGTTCCCCGTTCGGTGGCAGCGTTGACCAACGCCAGAATCCGATCGTGGTCAGCGCGCCCAAAGGCAACGATGCAAACCGATGGCTCCAAGCGAGCAAGAATGCTGCTCAGCTCTTCGAGCGATCCGAGGATCGGTACTTCTGAGCCAAGAGCATGGTCATCGCAAATAGCGCCAATGATTGCATACCCATAGGCTGCATGGCGATTAGAATGGGCAAGGAAATCGGCAATTCCCTCGGCATCGCCAACCAAGACACTTGGGAACGTGATGATTCCCTCCGCCCGCAGACGCAGTTGAATCCGACGCGCCCCATAGCGCAGCGCAACGACCGTTACACCGACGAGCGCGGTGTAGGCAATGAGCTTCGAACTAAGCCAGCCACTATCGAGCAGCATGGCGACCATTGGGATTGCTCCACCAACGGCAACTGCTTTGAGCACGGCGAACGCCTCGTCGAACGGAGAGCGGACCAGCCAATTGCGGTAGAGTCCGGCCAGCCAGAAGAGCCCGATCCAGTACACCACCGCTGCACCGAGGACACTCCAGAAAAATTCCGGTGTGCGGATAGCTGGATGGAACGTGCTCTCGCGCAATCGGAGCAGGTAGAATACCGCCATCGTCGAGACAACCGCCACCACGTCAGCGCCGAGCTGGAACAAGACAGGGCTTGCTTTTGCCAGCCGTAGTCGGAGCGGCCGCTCTCGTGGTTGGTCGAACCGGCCGAGCACTGGCTCGATGAGCGTGGTCGTCGGTTGGTGGAAGTGTTCTGCTGCCGGCATCACCTGTTGCGCAAGAAGTTGACCAGCGACAAAACCGAAAATACGAGCCCTGCCAGCCCGCCAGCAATCCCAATGTAGGCACTCAACCGCTGAACTTGTGCGCCGATAGGCTCGTCGGGTGGATGGGGAACGTAAATGCGATCGCCCGGTTCGATCATGGTTTCGTCAATCGGTGCCCATACCCCACTACGACCTTTGATGACGCGCTCACGCCCGCGGTCGGCAAGACCGGTGCGGCCGCCAGCACGAGCGATGTAGTACTCGGCATCTTTGCCAGGATGGTATTCAACAAACCCGGCTTTGTTGACCTGCCCATAGACAAAGACCACTCGCGGCGATGGCGGCACAACGATAACGTCGCCATCGGCAAGCACGACGTTATCCTCAGAGCTATTCTGCTCGAAGCACGCCCGAAAATCACAGGCAACCAATGGACGCCGTGCCAGCTCATCGACGAAATAGCGCAGGGTATCTTCAGGCAAGAGGTTTGTGTATTGGAGCCGCCGCATGCGCTCAATGTAGGGGTTGGGTGGAAGGAAACTACCGCCGGCTTGATCTGGCTCTCGGCGCAGGATATAGGCAAGCGACAGCGCTGCTCGTTCGGTAAAACCACCAGCTTCCTCGATGACCTCCCGCAGACGCGTTTGCCACTGCACGATGGGATAGGCACCCGGTCGGCGCACCTCGCCGATGATGCGGACGCTGCCCGTCGTCGTTGGTTCTGGACGCAGACGTTCGACGACCACCACCGCACCTGGCTCGAGCGGCACATCCTCCGAGAGCAAATTCATTTGTGCATCAGCGCGCACTTGCAGCCGCTTCCCCCCTTGCACAAGCCAGATTGTGCCACTTTCAGGAAGAAGTGCTCCGCCCAGCTTGAGCAAAAACGAAAGCCGATCTCCCTGCCGATACACCGTCGTGCGTGGTCGTGCAACGGCTCCTTGGATGGTGATGCGCGGCAGTTCGACTTGCTCTCGTGGCACCACCACGACATCGCCTTCCCGAAGGTACGGATTGCCCGCACCGCTGGGATCAAGGAGCGCCTGTTCCCCATCCACAATGCTGGTAGTGCCATCCCCGTGACGAACCATGATCGAACGTAACGAGCTCGGCGGCAAAAACTCGTAGTCTCGCCACAGGAGCTGTTCATCCCGTGTGAGATCCCCAATTTGACCAAACGATCGCTGGACCGCACGTTGGATCTCCGGTTCGGTCCGTTGTTGCGCGGTGCCTTGCATAGCAAGCCGCAGCAAGGTCATCAGCCGCATGGACGCAGGCACGGGATACACACCAGGGAAAAGCACATTCCCTTGGACCGTCACATACACTGTCCGTGGACGCCGCAAGCCCACGTAGACTGGGATAAGTGGCGTCCGCTGACGATAGAGCGCAACAATGGTATCGCGTACCTGCTCGAGCGTTTTGCCCGCAACCGAAATCATTCCGATCCGCGGAACGACCAGTAGGTTTTCCGGGCTGACGACGGCATACTCTTCCAGCGCAGCCGCATCGAGCTTCTGAATGACCAGGACATCTCCCGGACCAATGGCATACTGAGACGCAACGACGACATTATCGCTTGGTGTTGGCTCGCTTCGCAGGGGGGATTCCTGCTGTTGACGCGATTGCTGCGGTCCAATCGGGCCGACGTCGGTTGTCGTCGGAAAGCCTGCTACTTGTGCTGCCAGCCGATAGCAGGCAACACACACAACGCACAGGACACGGACGAGGGAAATTTTCACTGAACGGCTGGAGTGGTCCAACACATCGAGAGCGCGCAAAAATACTCCTGCTTTAGCGGCGGGGTAGAGCCGATCACGGCGAAACGCCAAGGATCTGCTCGGCAATGATACGGGCGATTCGCTCGGCAGCATGCCCATCCCACAGCGGTGGAATGCACCGATCCTGGCGTGGGTTCTGGAGGACGCGCTCAATGGCGGCGCTGATCCGCTCCCGCTCGGGTGGCACGAGGACATTGGTTCCGCATTCGAGAGTAACCGGACGTTCGGTTGTGGTACGGAGCGTGATGCACGGGACGCCGAGCACGGTTGTTTCCTCCTGAATTCCACCGGAATCGGTGAGCACCAACGCTGCACTACGCACCAGCGCCATAAAATGCACGTACCGTTGCGGCTCCAGCAGATGCAGCTTGCGCGCACGCTCGGCATGGGGCTGCAACCGATAATGCTCGATCATGTGCCGTGTGCGCGGGTGAATGGGGAACACCACTGGCATCTGCTCAGCAAGCTCAGTAAGGACATCGAGCAGCATGGTCAGTTGGTGGCGGTCGTCCACGTTGCTGGGACGATGCAGCGTCACGACAGCATAGCCTCCGCGCTCAAGTCCGAGTTCCTCCACGATGGGGCACTGCTCGATACGCGGCATCGCTGCCAGTAGCGAATCAATCATCGTGTTGCCGACAAAGAAAACGCGTTCGGACGGAACACCTTCGCGACGGAGATTTTCGACGCCACTGTGTTCGGTGCAGAAATGCCAATGGCAGATTGCATCGGTTGCAATGCGGTTGATTTCTTCGGGCATGGTGCGGTCGAAGCTGCGCAATCCAGCCTCGACGTGAGCTGTCTCAATCCCGAGCTTGACCGCCGTCAGTGTGCAGGCAACCGTCGAGTTGACGTCCCCGACGACGATGACCAGATCAGGACCCCACTCGCGGCAGACGGGTTCGAAGGCGAGCATGATGCGCGCGGTCTGTTCGGCATGAGAGCCGCTCCCCACGCCTAAGTAAAACGCTGGAGCGGGAAGGTCCAGGTCCTCGAAAAAAGCTTGGCTCATGGCATAGTCGTAGTGTTGCCCTGTGTGGCAGATGGCGTGCTCGAGATGATCGGCATAGGCACCAAGTGCCCGTGCAATGGGTGCGACCTTCATAAAGTTTGGGCGAGCACCAACGATGGAGAGAATGCGCCGTTTCATCGTCATTGATCCCACCGATAGAACAACCCAACACGGAACGGCAATAGCAGCCCAAGGCCATCGCCGGTGAGACACTCCACCTCGGCATGCCAATCAATGGCCGACGTAATGCGACCCTGGACACCGAGAGCCCAGAAGGCAACCATTGCTCGTGCCGGCTGCCACGTAAGAGCAGTATCGCCGTTCGACGCATGCGTGTATCGCTGTCCCAGTGAAAGCCCCGTTCCCAAGCGCAGCGACGGCGTCAGCGCTGCATGCTGGCTTGCCAGCCACACTAGCGATAGTCGCAGAACCCAACCGCGGTAGTCGTCGAGAAGCGATGCGCCCGACCAGCTCGGGCGAACCGACTCAGCGCTCAGAGCAAGTTGCACTGGCACCTCGAATAGTGGTGCAGCCGATGGCAGCACGACCCGCGATTCAATCGCCGCGCTTGCACCCCGCCAGATTCCGTCGTTGAACAGGTGTGTTGCGCGCGGTGCTGTCGCTCCCCACACACCGAGCAGCACTTGCGCCTGCATACCAAGGCTTGCCACAACGAGGACAACCATTCCCCGCATCACTTGTTCCGTCTCCGCTGGAGCTGTTCCATGTAGCGCTCGATGAGCTGCTCGTAGTCTTTGGTGTAGCCGAGCTGCCAGGTACGCAGAATGTCACGGTAGCGCTGGAGCCGTTCGAGTGCTTTCAGGCGCAACTCCGAGGGACTTTGCCGAACGACATCCTCGCCGGGTCGAGACTCACGCGTTTTTTCGTAGTCGCGTTCGTGCATGGAGCGCGATGCGTCCAGCAAGCGGGATAGAATCCGTTCCATTCGTCGCTGGGTTTCGGGTGTGACCGTGCCGCTCTGCATGTCGGCAAGGACTTCCTTCATGTCCTGCGTGATGCGGTCCAGATCACCGAGTGCTTTGCGTTTGCCGAGGGCTTCTTTTTCCTCGCGGGCAAGTTCCTCGATGGATTTCATGACGCGCCCTTGCTGGGCAGCGATGCGTCCGAGTTGTTCGCGCTGGTCCTGGGTGAGTTCCCCATTGGCGCCGAGCTGTTGCATCGCATTGTTGATTTGCTGCTGCATGCCGGCGGCTTCCATCAAGCGTTGCATAAAGCTGGCGCCGGGCTGCATACCGCCGGGGCGCATTTGGGAGCTTTCGCCTTCGCCTTCACCTTCACCGGGATTGTTCCCGTTCATCTGTTCGAGCATTGCTTGCATTTGGTTCATGGCTTGGTTCATCGCGCCCATTGCCGATTGTTGCATCTGGCAGGCACCGTAGTTATTGCGTTGCTCGAGCGAGGACTGCGCCTCCTGCATTTTGCGCAGTGCTTGTCCGAGTTGGCGCGCCATCTCGGGCGTAATCGCTGGGGTGCGCTGGGCAAGTGCGTCGAGTCGTCGGGCAAGGTTCATCAATTGCTCGCGGAGCTGCTGTTGCCGCTGCATGGTACGGTTCATCATCGCAGAATTGGGATCGAGCTGTTGGGTTTGCTCGGCAAGCCGCTCTTGTTCTTTCGACAGCTCGGCAAGGTCCTGCAATGCCTGCTGCATCTGGCGAGCGATCTGACGCATCTCGTTTGCGCGCATCTCTTGACGGGCACGTTTGATCGCCTCGGCAAAGCGTTGCATGCGCTCGGCAGACCGTTGCATCCGCTGGCGGGCACGGTCGAAGTTGCCCTGCTCCAGATCAGAACTGCTCTGCTCCATCGAACGCTCGGACTGTTCCTGCTGCAATTGCTCGGCTGCTTGGCGGAGCTGCTCCTGGACGTTCTTCTGCTGGTCGAGCCGCGCCTCCTGCGCTAATTGTTGAAGCTGGCGAAACTCTTCCTGGAGTTCCTGCTGCTGACGGGCTAACTCTTGCTGCTGGCGGGCAAGTTCCTGCCGGGCCTCTTTGTCGTTGGGATTGGTGTTCTCGGCTTGCCGCTCGAGCTGCTGTTGCTGCTGTTCGAGCTGCTCGGCGCGACGCTGTAGCTCGTCCATTTTCTGCTGGGCTTGGATGCGCTTGAGCAATGCAATCGAGCGCTCGATGTTCTTGCGCAGTTGCTCTTCGTCGAAGTGGAAATTGCGCATGGCACGCTCGATATCCTGCGGCGTTAGTTGTTTGAGGGCGCGTTGCATTTCCTCCATGGCGCGCCGAAGCTCGTCGGAGTTGACTTCCTGCAAGAGTTTCTGCAGCTCCATGTACTTCTGGAGCGTCTCGGGCGAGAGCACACGATTCTCGTTGAGCAGCTTCGTCATCTCCTGGAGTTGCTGCTGTGCCTGCTGGAGCTTTTGCTGAAGTTGCTCTTGCTGGCGGAGCGCATTTTCTAAGGACTTTTCCGTCTGCCACGATGGCTGCTGCTGCTTGAGCAGGTCGCGGTGGAGTTCATCCATCGAGCGCGCCAGCTCCTCGGCTTTGCGCTTGACTTCTTCCAGTTGGCGTTCGGTCTGCTGCTGTGCCTGTTGGGCTTGGCGGAAAACTTCCTCCAGCGACGGAAGCCGAACGCGTAGCGTTGCCGTGCGTGCGCTCTTGGGACCGGAGACAACGTCGTTGTCGAACACCTCCAGGTAGAGCTCGTACTTGTCTTGGGGTGAGATGCCCAAGAGGTTCAGATTCCAGGTGTAGGGTACCTCGAGCGTACCTCCACCTGGTTCGAGCGACGGAAGAGGAATATCAGTGGTGCGCCACTGCGATTCGGGAAGTGCAAAACGCGATTCGACTAAACGGCTTTTGAGGACAAGCCGCGAAAAACCGTAGTCATCGCTCATACTAACGCGCAGCGGCAATAGCGCATCGCGTCCGACGGTTGCATCCCCGCGTGGTTCGATCAGGGTAATCGTCGGGGAGGCATCTTGTTCGACGCGAAGCGTGTAGCGAAGGGGGTCGGGTGTGATTCTGCCCTGCGCATCGCGAAGGACGATCCACCAGATGCTGCTGCGCTGAAGCACAAAGCGTCCCTCTGCTTGACTGCCAGCCGTCCGGAGCTGAACGCGAAGCGTATCACTGGCAGTGGTGCTATCGCCAAGCGGCACCATGACAAGCTCGGCAGTAGCGATGTCCTTATTCGCCGTCAGTCGAATGGTTGCCGTTGAGCCGCGCAGTGCGACGACGTCGGCGTTGGTTTCGTCATACAGGAGTGGTGGGCGCTGTGCGTAGCGCGGCTGCTCAACGCGCAGTTGAAAGGCGCGAACCATAGGATAGTCGCTGACCACAATGCGCCCCTGGTTCGAGCGTACCTCTTGGTCGTACCACGAGGCGGCAGCAAAAAATTCGATGCTGTTTTTGAGCGCTCCCAGATCGAGCCTATAGCGATTGGGCGCTTCCTGGCGCAGCGGATAGGGTTCGGCACGGCCCTCTTCTTTCGAGGCCGACCACTCCGGAACATTGCGAATGTAGAGCTTCAGATCCGCTGGCACGATACCCTCGACGGTAACGGTGATCGTGGCTGGTGTGTTCCGCAGCACATCAGCCGAGCGTGGTTCAACATGGAGCACAAACGGTGGCGGCGGAATAAATCGCTCCCACCAATGCAGGACGCGGTAGCCTGCATCGCGGAGCGGTGCGATCCCCAGCAGCAGTCCAAGGGATGCAACCGCAGCGGCAAAAGCCAGTAGCATGCGGCGACGATGCTCCCGTTCGATAATCACGTCGAAGCGTCGCATGCCGACGGCATGTTCGACCTCGGCAAATGCTGCCTGCGCCAGCTCGCCAGAGCCTGCGATGGATTTACCCGGCGCCACAAGCTGCAACGCATTGAGCAGACGATCCCGAATGTCGGGATAGGCATTGCCCACGCGCAGTGCGATCTGGTCGAGACTGGGACGGCTGGTTGCGAGGGTGCGTTTCCAGAGTGTCCAGAGCGGTAAGCACGCAAGTGCACCGAGCGTCGCGATTGCCCAGAACGCTGCAAGCCCCGTGCGGAAAGGAATACCACCATGCGCAATGGACTCAACCGATGCAACCACAAGCGCCGCTGTAGCACTGACAGCCAGAGCACTGAGCCCATCGCGTGCAACAAGCGTTAGCGTTTCCTTTCGCCGTGTCGCCCGCAAGCGGGCGAGAATGGTTTGGTATGCATTCATCGGTTCTTAGGGCAATGCTTTCTGTTGACCGAGCACGTACACGACGATGTTGGTTCCCATCTTGAGCGCTGCTTCGCGCCGTTCAGGTGGATCGCGGTGCACATCGGGGTCTGCCCACCCATCGCTCGGGTTGGATTCGTAGGTGTAGAACACGCAGAGCCGATCGCCACAAAACAACCCAAATCCTTGCGGTGGCTTGCCATCGTGTTCGTGGATTTTGGGAGGTCCGTAGGGAAATTGGAAGTGGCAGTGATAGATCGGGTGCGAAAATGGCAGTTCGACGAATTCTTGGTCGGGGAACACCTTCTTCATTTCGCGGCGAATGTAGCGATCGAGTCCGTAGTCATCGTCAATGTAGAGGAAGCCGCCATTGTCCAGGTATGCCCGCAGTCGGCGTGCCTCCGCATCGGTGAGTGTGATGTTGCCATGCCCCGTCAGAAACAGCATGGGGTAGAGAAAGATGTTGTCGCTGCTGATGTCCACGTACTCGTAGCGTGGCTCAACGGGGATATTGGTGTTTTGGCGGATGTACTGGAGCAGATTCACTTCTGCCGAGGGGTCGTTGTACCAATCACCGCCACCGCTGTACTTGAGGCGTGCGATGCGAAAGCTGCTCTGTCCGGTGGTTGGCTGCTGGGTGCTGAGCCCGGGCACTTGAGCCTGGAGGAGAACACTCAGCATTAGCCCCAGCCCCACCACACTCACGTGGCGCATTGCGTGGCTGCCGGAAAGTGGGAACTGTTCTGAACGCTGCCCCAAGTAACGATGACAAGCTTTTTTTGTTGCTCTTCCAACCAGGGCACACCGCGGAGGCGGAGCGGTCGTTCCAGGATCGTTGCCATGGGAAAAGCAGCGCGGGCGGCTTCGATTTCGTCCTGCAGATCTCCGCCTTTGAGCAAAAGGTGCATCCCGCTGGGTTTGACCAGTGGCGCTGTCCACTCCAGCAGCGTCCGCGTCTGGGCAACTGCCCGGGCAATGATCACATCAAAGCTTGCCCGAAACGACGGCTCACGCTCGGCGAGCTCCTCGACGCGGGCGCAGCGTACCTCGACAAAGCGATGCCCCGTATGACGCGCCAACATCTCCGCTGTTCGCACCTTCTTCCGCACCGAATCAACCAACACCATTTGCAGGTCCGGTCGGGCAATGATGAGCGGAATACCCGGCAGACCGCCACCAGTACCAACGTCCATACACCGTGCTTTCGGCGGAATCTCTACTGCCCGCAGCACCGCTAACGAATGCAGGATATGTCGCTCGAGCAGGTGGTCAATGTCCTTGCGCGAGACCAAATTGATGCGCTCGTTCCAATAGCGCAACTCGCGCTCGTAGCGCTCGATCGCTTCCAACTGCTGGCGACTGAGCACAATACCGTTGCTGGAGCAAATAGTCCAAACTGCAGAAAGGTCCACGCGCAACCAACGTGGTGGTAAGTTTGCAACACGAACAAAAATACTCCAGATCATGAGCCGAAGGGCAGCACCGATCTTTTCCATCGTGCTGACAACGTACAACCGCGCCTGGTGCATCGAGCGTGCCATCGCCTCGGTCCTGGCACAGACCGAACAGCGGTGGGAGCTCATTATCGTTGACGATGGCAGCACCGACGTGACGGCAGACATCCTGGCGCCCTACGTGCAATCCTCCGATCGGATCTGTCTGCTCGCCCAGCCCAATAGCGGCACTGGCGCAGCACGGCAGACCGGCATCAGCCATGCCCATGGGGATTTTGTCACCTTCCTCGACTCCGACGATGAGTACTTGCCCGACCATCTCCATGTGCGGTACCGCTACATCCAGGACTTTCCCCACTGCGACTTTTTCTATGGTGGCGTGCAGGTAGAAGGTCCTGCCCTCGTGCCGGACCGCCACGACCCAACCCGCCTGATCCCCATTGCCGAATGCGCCGTCGGTGGAACGTTTGTCATTCGGCGAGAGCTAGCACAAAAACTGGGCTTTGCCCCGCTCCGGTATGCCGACGACGCAGACTTTTTCGAGCGTGCTCTGGCAGCAGGTGTCGTGCCCGTGTGCGTCACAGAACCGACCTACCGCTACCATCGCACCAGCCCGGACTCGCTCTGTACCCAACGGGAACGCCAGTTGGCAGGCCACTAACCAACTCCGTGTACCACGATTGAGCTACTTTCCAGCACTATGAGCGACGTATCATCAACGCCCCGTCCCCGCCTACCGGATAACGACGTTGTCTTTGTGGTCAAAAATCCCCACCGCCCGGGAATGCTCGGGCGGCTCTGCACCGTCATCGGCGAAGAAGGTGGGCTCATCGGTGATACCCGCGCTGTGTTCATCGGGCATGACCACATCATTCGCGAACTCACCGTTGCTGTCTACGATGCGCCGCACCTTGGCGCTATCGAACGCGCCATTCGCGAGCGGACCGATGCTGAAATTCTCGAGATCAAAGACGTTGTCTTCGAGCAACATCGCGGCGGCAAGATTGCCGTTGTTCGCACGAAGTCTGCGACAACCGTCGGTGAGTTGCGCAATCTTTACACGCCCGGCGTTGCGCGTGTGAGCAAAGCAATCCAGCACAACCCCGAGCTTGCCTACGAATACACGATGCTGGGCAACACCATCGGCATTTTCACGAACGGTACGCGCGTTCTGGGATTGGGCGACATTGGACCGCTGGCATCGCTGCCCGTGATGGAAGGCAAAGCGATGCTCTACCATCAATTCGTTGGCATAGGTGCGATACCCATTTTGGTGGACACGCGCAACCCGGACGAGTTCATCGCGATCGTTGAGAAAACGTCCGTTGGTTTTGCGGGAGTACACCTGGAAGACATCCGCACACCGGATTGCTTCCACATCGAGGAAAGCTTGATTGCACGGCTCAAAAAACCTGTCATGCACGACGACCAACACGGCACGGCAACGGTGCTGTTGGCGGCTGTCCTGAATGCGCTCAAAAAGACGGGGCGCACCAAGGATGATCGGCTCACCTTTGCACAAATCGGACTCGGTGCCGCTGGCTATGCCATTGCAAAGCTCTTGCGAGAGTACGGTTTCTCGGTCGTGGCATTTGATCCCAACGAATCTGCCCAAGAGCGGGTACGGCGGATCGGCATCGAAAGTGTTTCGTTTGCAGACGCAGTGGCCGCTGATGTCGTTATCGCCACCACAGGCAGGGTGGGACTGATCACCAACGAGATGGTGCGTCCCGGGCAGATCATCTTCGCGCTGTCGAATCCCGTGCCGGAAATTTTGCCTGATGATGCGCTCGAGGCGGGTGCAGCTTTCGCTGCCGATGGCAAGTCAGTCAACAATGCGCTGGCCTTCCCGGGCTTGTTCAAAGCAGCCATCGAGCTGCGCGCCGATTCGATCACCAGCGCCATGAAGATTGCTGCTGCAGAAGCAATCGCCGCCTTAGCAGAACCCGATGAACTTGTGCCCAGCCCGTTCAACCCAGCAGTGCATGCTCAGGTTGTTGCCCGCGTGAAGGCAACCGCCGCAGCAGACCACTTGACCGATGCTCAGAACTGAACATCTATCCCCAGCGACAGCAGCGACCATGCGCCGAGGTTATAGTCCAGACAGATCGTCATCGGACCGAAACTGCGCGCCACACCGATTGTCCACTTGATGTTTCGGACCGTGATGGTGGCCGTGCTTTCTTGGATGACGTCGTCGCCAGGATAGCCGTTGGCTGGATCACGCACAGCCGAACCATCGGGAAGCACTTTCAGCAACCCCAACTGAATCTGGACATCCTGCGGCAAGGTGTAGCGGTAGGACGAACGCGCCGTGAGCTGTTCGTAGCCAATGCCGGTGTACACATCCACAATGCCCTCGATACTGCGGCTTGCATGAATGTTTGCCAGCAGAAATTCGCCGCGTGCTTCCAGCTGTGCATTCGTTACCCCAACACTTTTGCGCAGGAGTGTCCCTTGGTAGCCAACTTGCACGGCAACATCCAGGAACGGATCGCGCAGGTACTGCGAGATAGAATGCCGCAGCCCAATTCCCCAAAACGAAAAACGCCCGATGTTTTGATCGAAAACAACCGGTGGAATGTAGCGGAGCAAAATCTCGGTCCCCCAAAGCGCACCAATTTCGAGTTGTGGTACTGCCGCCACAATCGTGTGCATATTCTGACCCGGCGGCAACGACAGCGCCGATGGGAGTTTCAGCAGCAAACTATCCACAAGCTGTCGCGTGGACTCCGGCAGGAGGTTGTACAGCGGTGCAAACTCGGGATCGGTCCGCACCACCGAAAGAAGATACTGGCGGTCAATCTCGATCGTCGCTGGTGCATACCCGAAAACAGTCGGTGCTGTCGTGGGCACGCGCACCCGACCGGAGTCCACCCCTTTGTGAAAGAGTCGCTTGACCAAGTCCACCGCCAACCCAACCGTATCGCGAAGCACCAGCTGATTGCCCTGTACTTCGACGTACTTGGCGTAGTCCACTGGCTGTGCCAAGGTTGGCAACGTGGGATGGTAGATGCGCTGGTCGTCGCGAACAAAACCGAGCATCGTGTGGACGCCCAGTCGAATGTACGGGCGCTCGGGCGCTGATGGGATCGCCGCCTGACGGAAAAAACGCGCATTGCTGGTTGCGTTGACGGTCGTTACCAGTGGCTCCATGAACGGGATGCTGTTTGCATCAAACAGTTCCTTGGACAGATGCCGCGTTACAATCACCGCGTTGGTATCGTAGGCTCGCGGGTAGTTTTGCGCACTGACGGACACCGCAACCAGTGCCACCAGAATGGTCACTGCGGTTTTCACTGGATTGTTCGTAGCGTGGTACAACAAACGGCACATAGAGCGACTGTGCTGGCATGCAATCTACGGCATCACCGCCAGCCACACGAACAGTGCCGCGCACGTGGATGTTTCACCGTAACCAGTCCGGACTGTGATTGTTCACCGCGAAGAACTCCTTGCACACCTTGCGCCTCTCCGTGCTGCTGGACGAACGATTGTGTTCACCAACGGATGCTTCGACATTCTCCACCGCGGGCATGTGGAGCTGCTGGCGGCTGCACGACGGTTGGGAGATGTGCTCGTCGTCGGGCTCAATAGCGACGACTCCGTTCGCCGCCTCAAAGGCCCCCACCGTCCGATCAACCCGGAAGCTGACCGCGCTACCGTGCTCGATGCCGTACGCTGGGTGGACTTTGTCACTATTTTCGAGGAGGATACTCCTGTTGTGCTGATCGAGGCACTCCAACCGGACGTCCTCGTCAAAGGTGGAGACTACACCGAGGAACGCATTGTCGGTGCCGATGTTGTCCGCCGTCGTGGGGGAAACGTGGTTATTGTACCGCTACTTGCTGGCCGTTCGACAAGTGCAGTGGTCGAGCAGATTCGTCGCCAGCAGTAGTTACCTCGTGTCCGTAGGGCACATCGAGCACAAAGCGGGTGCCGCGCGGGAATCGCCGCTCATGCCAGAGCATACCCATCATCGTCTCGGCTGCAAGCTTTGCCAGCGGCAACCCCAACCCTAACCCACGCTGTGCGCCAACCGTCGTATGCGAGCGCCCCCGCTTGAACCATTGGTAGAGGTGTTGCTCCTCCTCCGAATCGATACCGGGTCCGTCGTCGTCCACGGTGATCGAAAGCGATCCATCGGTAGCTGTGCACGTCACAACGACGGAGGTGCCCGGTGGTGAGTACGCAAAAGCATTGCTGATGATGTTCTTGAGCGCAACGCGCAAATTTTCTGGCAATAAAATCGCCTGATCGGGCACGTGTTCGATGACCACCTGCAGCGATTGCTGGCGATTGTACTCGGCAGCACACTGCATTGCAACTTCCTGCACCAAGCGGGCAGGGGCAACACGCTGCGGCTTCTCGTGCAATAGTGCCGTATGAAGCTGGATCATCAGCGCAATCGAATCGAGATGTTTTTGCATGATGCTGAGGCTTTCCCCAATGCGCTGCTGAATTTGACAGCAGAGTTCCTCCTGTCGCTCAGCATCGAGGCGATGGGCATAGCGCATCATCTCGACGCTCGATTGGATAACGGTCATCGGTGTCCGAAACTCGTGGTTGATTAGTGCCACCAATGCCGCACTCATCTGGCCAAAGTTCTGCTGCCGCCGAAGTGCCGCATGGAGAGCTTCGGTGCGCTGGGCGACCTGAGCTTCCAGTGATTGGGTCAAGTCTTCCAGGATTGCCGTCTTTTCAGCAAGCAGGCGCTGCATGGTGTAGAGCGTGCAGTGGGTGCGGACGCGTGCCAAAAGCTCGGCGGTGTTGAATGGCTTGGTTACGTAGTCCACCCCACCTGCCGCAAACCCCTTTACGATCGCATCGCCATCGTTGAGCGCGGTCAGAAAAATCACCGGAATTGCTGCCACCTGCGAATTGCGTTTGAGCTGCTGGCAGACCTGGAAGCCATTCATTTCGGGCATCATCACATCAAGGAGCACCACGTCCGGCTGCACAAGCGGAATACGCTCCAACGCTTCGGGACCGCTGGTAGCAAATGCCACCGTGTACCCTTCGTCCCGAAGCGCAGTAGCAGCAACTTGCACGTTCTGCGGTACATCATCAACGATGAAGACCGTGTGGCGAATGGTAGCTGTCATTGGGATACCTCCGATGAATTCATCACAGGTGACTCGATAATGGTTCCGTAGCGCTCCAGTTGTTGTCGCAAGCCGGTAATGTCGAATTGTTCGTAGGCTCGGCGGACACGCTCAATGTATCGGCGAAATGAGGGTGGACTTGACGGGTCGGCTGCTCGCTCGAGAGCGGCAATGAATGCTTCGATGTCGGTTGAGCTCATTCGCTGGATGGCCGCTTGCCACTCCGCAGCAGCTACCTTGCCAATCAGGCTGCGCTGCTCAGGTGGCAGGGACTCGATGTCGTCGGAGCTTTCCTCGGCGGCAGTAACATTGGGTTGTTGCTGCTTGATGGAATTCGGCAGGATCGAGCACGCAGCTTGCAGGAACGTATCATGCACGATAGGCTTCAACAGCACGGTATCGAAAAGCGCTGCATGCTCCTTGCACGTTAGGGGGGACGCAGTCACTGCCACCAGTGGGATACGGCTCCAACGCGGATGACGTCGGAGCTGCTCGGCAAGGTCAATGCCGCTCCGGTTGGGCATCTGAATGTCGGTAAAAACTGCCGCCGGTTCGGTCAACGCAATCAAGCGTTCCGCTTCATCGGCACTGCCAGCCTCGTGGACAACAGCGCCATGGTGCTCCAAGTACGACCGCAGCAGTGCTCGGTTGCTTTCGATGTCGTCCACGACAACGACGACCGCACCACCGAAATCAACTGCTGGTTCCGCGCTTGCCGACCGTGCCGGCATTCCTTCAATCTGTGCTTGGCGGACCGATGGCAGCGTGACGGTAAAGACCGATCCGCTACCCACGGTGCTTCGGACGCTGATTGTGCCACCCATGAGAGTCGCAAGCCGCTTGCAGATTGCCAGCCCCAGCCCTGTGCCACCGTATTTGCGCGTGCTCTGTCCCTCGACCTGTTGGAATGCTTCGAAGATTGCCTCGAGCTGGTCGTTGGGGATACCAATGCCGGTATCCTCCACCTCCAGAATGAGTCGCCACGTTTCGTCATCGTTTGGTGTGCCGAAGACGCGAATCGTTACCCATCCTCGATCGGTGAATTTGATGGCATTGCCGACAAGGTTGAAGAGAATCTGCCGCATGCGGACAGTGTCAATGTCCACCACCGTCGGGAGAGTTCCAAGAAGTTCTGTTCGGAGTTCGATGCCCTTCGAGCTTGCACGTTCACTCATAAACATGCGGATTTCCTCGATGAATGTCTGCAGCTCGGTCGGCTCGATTTCCAGCCGCATTTTCCCTGCTTCGAGCTTCGAAAGGTCCAAGATGTCGTTGATCAGTTGGAGCAAGGTTTGCCCACCGCTGCGGATGGCAGCAATGTACTCGCGTTGGAGGGGATCGGTGGCGGTTTTCTCCAGCAGCGATGCAAAACCCAAGATTGCATTCATCGGCGTGCGAATCTCGTGGCTCATGTTCGCCAAGAACTCGCTTTTGACTCTGCTGGATTGCTCGGCTTGTTCCCGAGCGCGGATAAGCTCCTGCTCCTGCAGGTACTGCTCGGTGATGTCTTGCACCGTTCCCCGCAGCACGGTCACCTTTCCCCTGCAGACGACGGGCTCGCCCTGACACTGCATCCACCGGACTTGCTTGTCGCTGGCACGAATGATGCGATAGCGCATGCTATACGGACGGTGCGTTTTGATGGCATTGAGGATGGTCGAGAGCCACATTTCCTGATCATCGCGATGGATATGCGGCTGATAGCGGTGGAGCGACAGTGGTTCATCACGAGGCGGCAAGCCGAGCAAGTTCCAGAGCTCACTGGTGCAGGTAAGGTGGAACGACACCGGGTCAATTTCCCAACTTGCCATCCGTGCCATGCGTTGAGATTCTTCCAGCAAATGTCGGAGTTTCTGCTGCTGTTGCTGCTGCTGGCGAAGCTGGGTTTCATCAATGACAATACCGACAATCCTGGGCGAGGAACTGCCATCGGTTCCTATTTGCGAAAGCGTTGCAATTGCGCGGAAGTGTTTGCGTTCGCCCGACGGGGCAAAATAGTCATAGGTCAAGACGCACTGCCCTTGCCTCCGCCGGATGAGGGCGCGGAGAGTACCGACAATATCCCGCATATGGGCATGGTGGATGCGATGCCGCCACTGGTGCAGCAACTGTTTACCCTGCACCGCTGGCACGATACCGTGGAGCAGATACATGGTCTCGTCCCAGACAGGGACAAGCGTTTGCAGATCGAGTTCCCAAACCCCGATGCCAGCACCACGGGTTGCCAGTTGCATGCGTTGGTGAAGTTGCTCGCGCTGCGTTCGTTCTTCCATGAGCGTGGTGATGTCGTCGGTCACCAGCAGTAGTTGCTCAATACGCCCACCCTCGCCGCGCTTGAAGACGGTAATGCGCGAGTAGTACCAGTGCCAGCGGTCATCCTGTTGACGCAGACGATAGACGCACGAAGCGCTACTGCCATCCCCCAGCGAGAGGGACTGCTCGCGGCAGCGCTCGAGTGTTTCTTGATCGTCGGGATGGACCGCAGTACAGAACCGTTCGAAACTCCACTGCACAACCTCTGTCGGTCCCCACCCGAGAACGCGTGCGTTTCCCGCATAGACGAAGCGATTTTTGCCCAGGTCATAGATGAGTATAGCTTGCGGCACTGTTCGGACAATCCGGTCGAGGGTGTGCAAGACCCGCCGAATCTTCCTCTCTTGCCGTATGCGGTCGCTCACATCCCGAAGGGAAAACAACAGGTATTGCTTTCGTCCCAATTGCTCGAGCGTGGCGAGAATTTCCACCGGCAGCAGTCGTCTGTTGCGATGGATCAGCTGAAACTCCCTCCGCAACGATGTACCTTCACCGCTGGAGCGCAACGTAGCCAGCAGCGTGCTCAACTGGCGTCGCTGCTCGGGATGCACAAGCGCGCGGAAATGGTTGTTCACCAACTCAGAGGGATTGTAGCCGAGCATCTCCGTGGAGCGGGCATTGGCTTCGAGGATCGTGCCGTTCTCGCTCAGAATAAGCATGCAATCAGGACTTTCGGTGACTAAGCGCTGTACCAACGCACCTTGTTCCTGCGCAGCACGATAGAGCTTCCACAGCACAGCATAGCCAACCGTAACTGCTACGCTCAAGGCCGTCCCCAACGGTGCGCGCCACTGCTCCGGAAGCATGCCTATCCAGTAGAGCAGCTTCCCGCCCCACAGCAGCAGCAGGAGACTTGCAACGACGGTCACAACTGCACGCTCACGAAAGTGGATCTGCCGTTCGAGCATGTGCTTTTTGCATGTTACCACACAGTGATTGATACCTTGTGCGCTGCAGGCACGCACTTTTTGGGTGAAAGTATCGGCATCTCTGGGACGGACTAAAGCCCCGCTCGCTTCCGGCTGGAAGGATAAAAGCGACGACGCTCTATTGGTGGGGGAGCTTGCGAAGGAGTTGGCAGATTGCCTCGGCGACCTGCGCAGGTTGGATGCGTTCGATCGGTGTTGCTGCAAGCACGATTGCTGGATTTACCAGCGGTCCCCATCGCGAGGGCGACAGTGCAGGCGGTTGGGCTGGGAATAGCCCCACAACAGGCGTCCCGAGTGCTGCGGCAATGTGGAGCACACCTGTTGAGTTCGCGACGACAAGGCTTGCACGGGCAAGCAGTGCAATTAGCTCTGCCAGCGACAGCGCACCGCAGAGGTTGACTGCTCGCTGAACCTGGTTGGCAATTGCACTGCAGGATGCTGCCTCGGCTGGGGTTCCGGTTACAACGAGCCGCCAAGGGTCCTCCAGCATTGCATCCAGGAGCAGTGCCAGCGCAGGGAAGTTTTGCCACCGTGGCGCTGACCCGCGCCCTCCGGGGTGGAGCACAATCAACCGATCGCTTTGGCCAATGCCGGCAGCTACCAGCCGCTGTGCCACCGCTGCCTGAGCGGAAGCCCGCACCACAGGTGGGACCAGAGCAACCGCATACTGCCGCCCGGTGATGGATTCGAGCATGCGGACGTTGTAGGCAGCTTCGTGGAAGAGTGCCCTGCTGCGATGCTCCCGGATGCGCACCGAGTAGAGGAAGCTCCACCATCGGTAGGCGGTCCCCACGCGAAGCGGCACGCGGTGCTTCCAGGCATGCCAGACCTCGTCGGCGCGGGCGCGAGGGAAAAAGATCGCATCACACGGCATGCCCTCCAGCAGTGAACCCAACGGCGTTTGGTCAACGTAGCAATAGCGGTCAACAACAGGCGTCCCCTCGATCAGCGGCGCAGTCCGACTATGCGCAACCACCGCTATTTCAGCGTGCGGGTATTCTTCCCGAAGCACACGTGCCAGCGGGAGCGTCAGCACCATGTCTCCCAGATGGTCGGTGCGAACAATACCGATCCGGTGAGCACGGGCAAGAACCTGGCGCGCGCGTTCGAGGGTCATTCGGCGATGCAACCAAGCAGCGTTGCGCTGGTCGCACGTTCGATGCGGACTTTGACCACGTCCCCAACGATGTAACCAGCAGTGGCGCCGATATGCGGAAAGACGACCACCTTGTTAGTATCGGTGCGCCCCTGCCACTGCGTGGAATCGCGTTTGCTGGGACCCTCGACGAGAACCTCGACGGTCCGTCCAATCTCGGTTTGGTTGATCTCCCACGAAATGCGATTTTGGAGCTGAATGATTTCGTCGAGGCGCTGCGACTTGACATGGTCGGGGACGTCGTCGCCCATCTTCCATGCCTTGGTGTTTTCGCGCGGTGAGTACTTGAACATGTAGGCACCATCGTAGCGCACGGTGCGAAGGAGTTCGAGGGTCTGTTGGTGGTCCTCGTCGGTTTCGGTACAGAATCCCACGATAATGTCGGTCGAGAGTGCGCAACCTGGAATGGTCGCGCGGATTTTCTCGATGCGTCCCAGGTACTGCTCCACCGTATAGTGGCGGTTCATCAATTGGAGAATGCGGTTGCTGCCCGACTGGACCGGCAAATGAATGTAGGGGCAAATGTTGGCATAAGCTGCCATGGTCTCGATGAGGCGGTCGCTCATGTCGTACGGGTGCGAGGTTGTGTAGCGAATGCGCATGTGGGGAACAGCCGTAGCAACCGCAGCGAGCAAGTCGGCAAAATCACCTGCACCGCCGGGATCGCGGTAGGAGTTGACATTTTGGCCCAACAACGTGACCTCGCGGAACCCTTGTTCCCAAAGATTCTCCGCTTCCCGCACAATGCTGGCAAGTGGCCGCGAACGTTCGCGACCGCGCGTGAACGGCACAACGCAGAACGTGCAGAACTTGTCGCATCCCCGCATGATCGAAATCCAGGCGCTGATGCCCTGTGTCCGGATGGGGGTGATATCGTCGTAGGTTTCCACGCGGCTGAGTTTGACGGCGATCCCCAGTTCACCCTCGAAGGCACGCTCGACCAGTTCTGGTAAGCGGCGGTACTCATCAGGCCCAACGACGATGTCCACAAGCCCCTGCTCGCCAAGCAAACTGCTGCGCAAACGTTCTGCCATGCAGCCAAGCACACCGACGACCATCTGCGGTTTGCGCTTGCGCCAATAGCGCAGGTGTTTGAGTCGCTCATGAATCTTGCGCTCGGCATTATCGCGAATAGCGCAGGTATTGAGCAGCACCACGTCGGCATCTTCGATGGATGTCGTGAGCCGATACCCCTGTCCCGCCATGATTGCCTGCACGATCTCGGTGTCGTTGAGGTTCATTTGGCAACCATAGGTTTCGACGTAGAGTGCCCGTCCGGCACCATCGGCAGAGGAGAGCAGCTGTTGTTGCTCGGTGAGAACGGGAAGCTCCAGTGTGTGCATGGGGAACAATGGCAGAGTGTTCGACTGGATGCAAACTTAGCGCACGCGGACCAGGTGCAGCTCTGATGCAGGTGCTTCTCTTACGGATGCTGGGCGGCCAGTTGAGCCAGGATGAATTCGGGGTGGTTGCTGACAATGGCAGTCACCGGATATCGCAACACGTGTGCAAGTTGGCGCGCGGTGTTGACCGTATAGACACCGACGTAGAGACCACTGCCGACAGCATCGCCAATTCGCCAGGCGGTGCATTCCCGCAAGGAGCAGACAAACGCTTCGCAGCCGATCGCGCGCGCAATCTCCGATGGCAATCGGCGATCGCCGGGAACGTTGATGGCAGCAGTATGGCAGCCCGGCAGAACGGTTCGCAACACCTGCAGCGAGCGATGGTGAAACGAGGTAAAGAGCACGTGCTCGGTCATCCCACACTGCTCCACGATTGCAGCAATCCGTTCGAGCCGCCACCGGAGGTCCTCGCGTTCATCGGCGGGAGCTTTGATCTCGATACTGGCGTAGGTCTGGTGTTCACGCAAAAGCTCCAGCGCATCCTGGAGCAAGGGCACCCGCTGCCCACGATAGGTGGCATCGAACCATGCACCCGCATCGAGCTTCGATAGCTCGGTGTAGGTGATACGATGCGTTCGCCCATGCCCGCTGGTGGTGCGTCCAAGCGTTCGGTCGTGGAACAGCACGACCTGACCATCGCTGGTGAGCTGGACATCTACTTCCACCATCGGCACACCGGTTGCAATGGCGGATTCGATCGCGGCGAGCGTGTTTTCGGGCGCAATAGCGGAAGCGCCGCGATGAGCAACCACAAAGCGCCGGTGGGCACGCACAAAATTTGCCAACGACATCATGGGTGCACGGTCGTCGGGGATGGAACAGCAAAGGTGCCTTCGCGAGCACCGCGCCACCCTCGAAGGAGCACTTCGACAGGCAGACTCCGCCGACCCGGCAACTGTACCTGTTCCAAGACGAGCGTGCCACGGCGGCAGCAGACCTGCCATTGGTTGTCCAGCATGAACCACTGCCCAGGCGTAGAATGCTCGGTTTCTTCGTCGGCAATGCGGGCACGGTAGATTTTGAGCCGCACACCATCGAGAAGCGTCCAGGCACCGGGGTCGGGTGAATGCCCGTGGATGAAATTCCGGACCGTGCGTGCATCGCCATTCCAATCAACCCCTGCTGTTTCGGGATGCAGTTTAGGTGCAGCGGTTGCGCAGGTATCGTCCTGTGGCTGTGGACGAAGTATTCCGGCCTGCCAGGCTGCAATGGTGCGGCTGGCAAGCTCGGCACCCAGCGGTGCCAACAGTGCTGCTGCTTCGCCGGCAGTGATCCCATCGGGTAGCGGCACGCGCTCCTGCAACAAGATCATGCCAGCATCTACGCGCTCGCTGAGGACAAAGGTTGTCACGCCCGTCTCGCGCTCGCCGGCAATGATCGCATGGGCAATAGGCGCTGGACCGCGATACTTCGGCAGCAGACTTGGATGCACGTTGAATGCCAGCGCTGGAAGCTCCAGCAACGAGCGGGGGAGAATACGAAAGGCGACCACACAGAAAATATCCGCACCAATTCCTGCAAGAGTAGCCGCCAGCGTCTCGTCCCGCAGCGATGCCGGTTGCAAGATGGGCGCGATCCCAAGCTGCTGGGCGATGCGCTTGACCGGCGGCGGTCGCAGCGTGCGCCCTCGACCAGCCGGAGCATCCGGAAGCGTCACCACGGCGGCGATGCCCCACTCGCGATGGAGCCGCTCCAGCGTGGGAATGGCAAACTCGGGGGTGCCGAAAAACACAATCCGCGGTGCGCTCATTGGGCACTTGCTAAGATGTGCTTGAGATCTTCGATGACAGGCACAGGCGTCGGGTCAACGCCGTTGAGCAGTGCCAGGTAGTAGCTTGTCCAGTCGCCCACATAGAGCAAACTCATCATGCGCGCCAGCAAACTGTTGCCCCGTCCTTCGACCGAGAGGATTGTTCGAACGCCTGCATTCCGCAGAATGTCCTCGAGTGCTCGGAAACGGAGCGCCACTCGTGGATGGTCCTCCCGATCGCGCAGCAATACAACTGCTGCATGGCGAACGATCGCCGGAGGAAACTGCCAACCGTTGATTTCGTTGTGGTTCATCTCGGGAAGCACGTGCGAGAAGGCAAGCTGTTTGGCGTTTTCCTGAATCTGTCCGCGCCATCGGAGCGCGACGGCATCGGTGCGTTCGTAGGCAGCATAGATGACCGGCAAGCGTCCGCGAAGTGCTCGTGCCAGCACATAGGCAGGGTTTGTTGCACTCGGCTCGGCACATTCTTCGGAGAGTTGTTCGAGGACTTCCAGCATTTCGGGGATAGCCTTCTCCGTCGTGCGGCGGGCGCGTTCTTCCACTGCTGGATGGCCAAGCACCGTTTGGAGAAGCGGAAAGAACGAGTATCCAACCGCAGCACGTGGCTGGAACCCAGCCGGGATGATGATGGAAGGCACACGATGCCGCTTGGCAAGTTCTGCCAAGCGCCCACCGGTTGTGATGCAGAGCAGATGGGAGGTGCGTTTTCGCGCCTCGGTGTAGGCCGAGAGCGTCTCTTCCGTATTGCCGCTGTAGGAACTGGCGATAAGCACACTGGACCGATCCACAAACGGTGGTGCACCATACCCTCGCCAGACATGGAGCCGCACGCGCTCGGCTCCACGCGTGGCGGCACAGTACGACCGCACAAGATCGGCACCAATTGCCGAGCCGCCCAGTCCGGCGACCACAATATCGGAACGCACCTCGACACCCGTAAGCTGCGGTGCTTGGGCAGCAAGCTGTAATGCATGCCGCACCTGATCGGGGAAGGTACGCAACACCGCTCGCATGTTCGAGCGATCGTGGACAAAAAGTCGTGCTGCCTGTGCCATCGGAGAACAAAAGCGATTGTGGACAACTGCCAGTATCTTTGCATGCAATGATAAGAAACCGCGCCCCCTACTTCGCCTGGTGCCTTCTGCTGGTGGGCATGTGCTCTTTTCTGCGTGCCCATGGGCAGGTTGTGGAATATCCGATCCGCGCAGAGCTACAGATGGACTCGGTGCAATCGAGCTACATCGCCGAATGGCAGCAGGCAACGCTCGTATTGACCAACCAATCCCCAAGGGCAGTCCGCTGTACGCCGCGTGCTGTGGTAACCAAAAACGGTCAGATCCTTGCACGCACGAAACTGCCACGCAGTGACCAGTGGGTTCTTGCTCCAGGCGAAAGCGTGCGCCTACGCGGCGCGAGCATCTTCGGCAGGCTCATCCTTGCTCCCGATCCGGCGCATCATGTGGGGCTGTGGCAAGCCCTCCCCGACACTGGTATGGTTTCGCTCTGTATCCACGTCACCGACTCGATGGGTATCGAGCATTTCGCTACACCGCTCTGCCGCACGCTCACCGTCTTTGCCTACCGGCTTCCCATCCCGCTTGGACCAAATCCAAGCGACACGCTCGTAGCCCGACATCCGGTCACGGTACGCTTTTCGTGGTTACCGGTGCAGCCACAGCGCTCGGGAACGTGCTACGTTGTTCGATGCTTTCGCTTGCCAGATACGCTCGCTATTGCCGAAGCAGTACGCATCCAAGCACCACTGTTCGAGCAGCGCGTCTGCGATCGCACCGAGCTGCGTTGGCGTCCACACGCGCTGGCACCGGGGCGATACGTTTGGAGTGTGCAAGCCCTCGATCACGAGCGCGATGCGCCCATTGGCAGCAGCGACGGGTATAGCCTGAGTGTGCCATTTTCGGTTGCGGCACCGCCCAACGTGCAGCGCTCCAACCACCATCGGCATCGCAGGCGATGAGTACCCGATCTGAGATCGCACGCATGCAGTATCGCTACGGTGTGCTGTTTGCGCTACCGTGGATCGCAACCTTTGCAGTCTTCTGGCTCTATCCGCTCATCGAAGCATTCTCGCTGAGCATGAGCCAGTACTCGACGCTCACCGGGGAGCGGCAGTGGATCGGGTTGGAAAACTACATTGCCCTGTTCCAGGATCCGATGCTCTGGCGTGCGCTGACCAATACAGCCATCTTTGCTGCCGGAACAGTGCCGACAACAACCGCACTGGCGCTGGTGCTGGCAGTCTTACTCGACCGCGTTGTTCATCGGACGTTTGGTGCAGTGCTTCGCGCCCTGTACTTTTTGCCAACAGTTACCTCACTGGTCGTCGTTGCTCTCATTTTCACCAACCTCTATGCCCGCGATGGCGCACTCAATGGACTACTGGCAACACTGGGACTGCCCTATCCCGAACGGGGATGGTTGCTTGAACCTGCAACAGCTCTTGCGTCCATCATGGCAATGGACGTGTGGATGGCAACGGGCTACTATATGGTGATCATCTTGGCTGGCTTGCAGACTATCCCACGTCACCTTTATGAGGTTGCCACCCTTTCGGGCGCGACTGCATGGCAACAGTTTCGTTGGATTACCTTGCCGCTGCTCAAGCCAACACTCCTTTTTGTCGTGGTGATGAACACGATCAAATCGCTCCAGGTATTCACCGAAGTGTACGTGATGACGCGCGGCGGACCGCTGGAAGGCACAACGACGACGCTCGTGTACGAACTCTACCGCAACGCCTTCGAGCGCAGCGACGGCATGGGATATGCGGCTGCCATTGCGGTGGTGGTCTTCGTGCTCATTGCTGCGATCTCGTGGGTGGAAGTACGTTTGCTGACCCGAAGTCATACCCTTGCACCGCTGAAGCGATGAGCACCGCTTTGCAATCACAGATGGTCGAGCGTTGCAGCGACGTTGTTGCCCATCTTTCGCAGGCACTCCAACAACGGAGCATTGCAGTAGTTGCGGTTGCTGGCGAAAGTGGCTACGGGAAGACAACGTTTCTCGAACAGTGCCGTCGTGCCCTCGCCGGTACGGAGCGTGCTGCTGTCGCGCTGGTCCTGTGCCCGGCACCATTGGGAACCCAAGCCAAGCCGATCTACCAACCGCTCTACCCTTTTGTCAAGGCAATCGAGCAACTGCTGTCGAATCCCCAACAGAAAGCAAAGCGGCGATTGGTGCTCAATATCGGACTATCGGTGTTGGGAATGATTCCGCTTATCGGCTCACTGTTCGACGTCACCAAGGAGGTGCTCCGCGATATGCGGGAATACCGGCGGGAGACCGATTCTCAACACGGCACCGAAACACAGCAGATGGCAGAGAGCCTTCTTGCCATGGCAGAAGAATCACCCCTGGTGCTGTTGCTCGACGATGCACAGTGGTTGGACGCTGCCTCGATCGAGGTGCTCGAGCACCTTGTCTCATCCGAGCGCCGCGTTCCACTGGGGATCGTCCTTGCCTACGAGCCCTCGGTGGTCGAGGCACAGAATCCGGCTGTCGGTCTGTTGCTTACCCAGCATCCTTCCATTCGTCGCCTGGAACTACCACTGCTCTCCCGCGCTGAACTTCGGTTGCTTGCTGCTTCGATGCTGGAGTGCTACCAACCCAACCCGATCTTCGATGAGTGGTTATTGCAACACTCTGGCGGTGTTCCTGGCATTGCGGCTGCCTACCTGCAGTACTTCCGCCAGCATCCACCGTTTGCCCCCGATGGCACGCTCCGGCAGGAAGTGCTCCAAACCGATTGGCGCCCGGCATCGCTCCACGTGCTCATCGAACAGACAGTGGCAGCGCTGGCCGAGGACGAAAAACTGATCTTGGCTACCTGCGCTGCCGAGGGTATGCAGTGCACCGTTTTCGTCGCCTCGCAATTGCTCCAGCGCGATCCGATTGCCACGGTTCGGCTGCTTCGCTCGCTCCAACAGCGAACGGGTGTGATCACCAGCCTTGGCATGCAACGACTCTACGGGACAGAAACAACCGTCTATGCCTTCACGCACGTTGGCTACTACCGTTTCTTTGCCGAGTACCCCGAATACGAGGAGCGGGTCGAACTGCACAGTCGCATTGCGGCGATTTTGGAGCAGCAGGCACATAGCGCCAACGACGACGCACTCTCGGAACAGTTAGCACCGCTGATCGCAGCACACTACGTGGAAGCTGGCAACAACGCAGCAGCGGCAGCAGTTTTTGAGCACTTGTATCACGATGCTGTCCGCCACGGGCACGAGCTTTTGGCCAACTACGCACGGCACGAAGGAGGCATCACCGATGCACCGAGTACAGCGACGCAGCAATCCACCCTTACCGAAGCACTCGAGGCAATCATCGAACAGTGGGCTCGTGGCGCTATCCACCACGCCTATCGCATGGCACAGCAGCTCTCGCTGGAAAACGCAACTGCCTCCGAACGCGTGCTTGCAGAACTGGTGCAGGTGCGCTTGTTGCTCGACGTGGGCCAGACCGAACAGGCGCAGTATCGTCTGCCCGGATTGATCAGCGCGGCACAATCCCTCAAGATGCCGGATGTGGAGTCGCTGGCATACTCGCTGGCGGTTGTGCTCGATCTGGCACAGCAGCGTCTCCGTCATGGCTGGGAGCATGCGCAACTTGCGGCATCGCGTTCTGCCGATGGATCGCTGCCGGTAGCACTTGTTGCACTGACCAATGGTGCTCTCCTGCTCCGCCAGAGTGGGAACCGGAACTGGCGTATCCTGGCACGATCGGCGCAGCGGCTGGCGCAGCAGTTGGGCTATTCCTCCCTTGCCGATGCTCTGTAGCCGTTCCCGATAGTTTTCTGCACTACTGTCGCACCAGTCTTGCACCATGGAACAGACCCTGTACCTGCTCGACGCAATGTCGCTCGTCTTTCGCGCGTACTACGCAATGGCGCGGAACCGGCGACCACTCCAATCGCCATCGGGTGTTCCGACCGGCGCCACGTTTGGTTATGCCGCCATGCTCACTGCGCTGCTGGAACGCTACAATCCCGACGCCATCGCCTGCGCATTCGACACCAAGGAACCAACTCACCGCCACGACGCCTACGCCGACTACAAGGCCCACCGGGAGCCCTTCCCCGAAGACTTGGTGCCGCAACTGGACTACATCAAAGCACTCACCGACGCACTCGGTATCGCTCGCATCGAAATTCCTGGCTACGAAGCCGATGATATCATCGGCACGCTTGCCACCCGCGCTGCAGACGCTGGCTATCGCGTCTTCTGCGTCACCAGCGACAAGGATTTCTACCAACTCGTCAGCGACCGGATCAGTCTCCTCAAGCCCAACGGTGGTGGCAGCGAGTACCTCGTCCACGGTATCGCCGAGTGTCGCCAGCGATTCGGCGTTGAGCCATCCCAGGTCATCGAGGTGTTGGCACTCATGGGAGACACCAGCGACAACATCCCGGGCGTCCATGGCATCGGCGAGAAAACTGCCATCAAGCTCATCGCCAAGTACGGCAGCCTGGAGGAACTCTATGCGCACCTGGACGACATCGAACAACCCAAGCTGCGAGAAAATCTGGAGCGAGACCGGCAGCAAGCTTTCCTCTCGCGCGAGCTGGCAACAATCCACCGCGACATCGAACTTCCCATCACCCTCGACGATTGCAAGCGGCGCCCACCGAACGCTGCAGCACTGTTTGCTCTCTTCGACGAGCTCGGATTCAACCAACTCAAGGCTCGATGGGCGAGCATCCTCGGTTCTGCACCAGAACCGCCCCCCACCACGCAAGCGACCCTCGACGACATCGAGCACCAGTACACCACCATCACGAGCATGGAGCAATTGGCCGACCTTGTCGCCCAGATCGAACGCAGTGCCGCCGCACTTGCTCTGGACCTGGAGACAACATCGCTGGATGCAATGACCTGCCACATCGTCGGCATCGCACTTTCGTTGGGGAGTACCACCGACAACCACCACCGCGCCTGGTATATTCCCACCGCCGATGCCGACTGCCAGGATACGGCACAGCTCTTCGAGACCGCCTCCGAGCAGTCCTGCGGCTTACCCATCGCTGAAGTGCTTGCAGTGCTCAAACCTTTGCTGGAGCGTGCAACGCTGCCGAAGTGGGGACAAAATCTCAAGTTCGACACGCTCATCCTCCGTCGGTATGGCGTGGACGTTCGCCCCATCAGCTTCGACGCCATGCTCGCCAGCTATGTCCTCGACCCCGATGCCCAGCATGGCATGGATGCATTAGCCGAACGGTGGCTTGGCTATAAGCCGATTCCGATCACTGACCTCATTGGCGCGCGCGGGAGCAATCAGCGCTCGATGCGTCACGTTCCGATCGAGACCGTCAGCCGCTACGCCTGCGAAGATGCCGACGTGACGTTCCACCTCTGCGTGCGGCTCGGCGATGCATTGCGCGCTGTGCCGGAGCTCGACCAGCTTGCACGGCAGATTGAGTTCCCACTGGTTCGGGTTCTGTCCTTGATGGAGTTCAACGGCGTTGCCGTTGATAGCGAGCAGCTTGCCGAACTCTCCACGAAGCTCAATTGCCAAATCGAGCAGTTGCGCGACCGCATCTACGCCGAAGCTGGAACGGAATTCAGCATTGATTCCCCCAAGCAGCTCGGGCATGTGCTCTTCGAAAAAATGCAATTGCCAGTGCTCAAGAAAACCAAGTCTGGTTACTCCACCGATGCCTCGGTCTTGAGCGAGCTTGCACCCACGTTCCCCATTGCTCAGTACGTGCTCGACTACCGCCAACTGCAGAAGCTTCGTTCGACGTACGTCGAGACACTGCCGCGCATGATCAATCCGCGAACGGGACGCATCCACACCACGTTTTCCCAAACGATGACGAGCACCGGACGCCTCTCGAGTGCAGAACCGAACCTGCAGAATATCCCGATCCGCACCGAGATTGGCCGTGCCATTCGCCGTGCCTTCATTGCGCAGCAACCTGGATGGAAAATCTTCTCGGCCGACTACTCACAAATTGAGCTGCGCATCATGGCACACATCAGCGGCGATGAAACGCTCCGCGCCGCCTTTCGGGAAGGTAAGGACATCCACGCAGCAACGGCAGCAGTTCTGTTCGGTGTGTCGGAATCCGACGTGGATGCTGAAATGCGGCGCGTGGCAAAAACGGTCAACTTCGGCATCATGTACGGCTTGGGAGAATTCGGCTTGGCGCAACGGCTCGGTATTCCGCGGGGCGAAGCAAAACGGATCATCGAGAACTACTTTGCCCGATACCCCAAAATTGCTGACTACATCGAACGCACCATTGCATTTGCTCGCCAGCATGGCTACGTCCAGACACTTCTGGGACGGCGCCGATACTTCCCCGACATCACCAGCAAGAATGCAACCATCCGCGCTGCTGCTGAACGCGCTGCGATCAACATGCCTATCCAAGGGACCGCAGCCGACATGATCAAACGGGCAATGATTGCCATCGCTGGCCGCATGGAACACGCGCAGCTTCGCTCGATGATGATCCTGCAAGTGCACGACGAGCTCGTCTTCGAAGTGCATCCCCAGGAGGAAGCAACGCTTGTCGAGATCGTGACCGCCGAAATGGAACGTGCGCTGCCGCTCGGGGATGTGCCCGTTGTGGTCAACACGAGCATCGGCACCTCGTGGGATGAATCGGCGTAACTTTGCAGCCTATGAAACACCACCACCTGTGGGTATTGGCACTTGCAGTATTCCTGGTCGGGTGCGGTTCTGCCTTCGATGCCACCGGCAAGCCACCGCGCGAAATTTTCGAGCATGCGGTCGCTGCGTTCACCGATGGAGATCTGTTCGAGGCACAGCGACTGTTCGACATCATTCGCTTGCAGTATCCCGCCAGTGAGTATGCCCCCGAAGCGCAATTCTACCTTGCCGAGATCAGCTTTCGTCGGCAAGAGTATGTGGTTGCATCGTTCAACTACTCGATGATGCGTCGGCAATACCCCACCCACCCTCGTGCCAAAGAAGCGCTCTACAAGGCGGCCCTGTGTTACGTCGAGCTTGCTCCCCCCTTCGACCGCGACCAAGACTACACGCGCAAAGCCATCACCGCGCTGCAGGACTTCATCCGGGAGTATCCGCAGGACTCGCTCTCGCAGGTGGCACAGCAGCAGATTCGGCAGCTCCGCAATCGGCTTGCGCAGCGCGAATTCTCGATTGCCGAACAGTATCGCGTCTTGGGCTCGCCTCAATCGGCGCTCATCTACTACGACGCGGTCATCGAGGACTACGGCGATAGCGACTTCATCGAGCCGGCATTTGTCGGCAAAATCGAGGTGCTGCTCGAACTGGGTCGTTACGACGAAGCGCTCTCGGCGTGTGTGCTCTATCGCCAGCTCTTCCCGAATGGATCGCAGAAAGAACGCATCGAGAAACTCCAGCGGCAACTTCCCAGCAACGGCGAGCGTGCCGGAGGCAAGCCATGAGCCACCCCATCACCGTTGAACCCTACACCGACGCCCATCGCGCCGAGTGGGAGGACTTCCTCCAGCGCTGCAACAATGCCACGATGTTCCATCGCCTGGCATTTCTGGACTACCACGCGCCTGGGAAATTCCGCTTCCATCACCTGCTGTTCCGTCAGGGTCAAAAGCTGGTTGCAGTGATGCCCGGTGGATTTTTCCCCGACCGTCCTATGCAGTACTGGTCGCCGGTCGGAGCAAGTTACGGCGGTTTTGTGGCGCCCGACCTCCCCTTCGAAACATGCCTCCGCATCGTGGATGCGTTCTTGAATTATGCTCGCGGTGAAGGGTGGAGCGATGCATTCATCATCCCACCGCCGATCATCTACGCGCGCGAACTCAACCAGCACTTCGAGTATGCCATGCTCTACCGTCGCTTCGGTTTTGAGCTGCATTACATCTCGCATGCTGTTCCGCTCACGCGCGGTGAGCATTTTCTGGACTACTTCGACAAAACCGCACGGAAAAGCATCCGAAAAATCCTGCGCAGCGGCCTGCTTCACGTGGAGGAAAGCAGCGACTATCGGACATTCTACGACATCCTGCTCGAAAACAAAGCACGCCATGGCGCCCGTCCAACGCACACGCTGGAGGAACTCGAACGCCTTCGCACACTCGTCCCCGAGCACCTGCGGCTGTTGATGGCGTATGCTGACAATACCCCGATTGCCGGCTCACTGCTGTTCTTGACAAACGAGCGCGTGGTCCTGTGCTTCTACAACATGCTCCGCTATGAGTACGAACACTTGCGACCCATCTACGCGCTCATGTACGAAATCGTCCGCCGTGCGTACGCCGCGGGGTATCGGTGGGTGGATATTGGCGTTTCGCAAGACACCAAGTCGCCCGACCCGATGACCCCATCGCTGAGCTTGATTGCCTTCAAGGAACGCTTCGATGCACGCGGCGTATTGCGAACGACGTTCCATTACCGATTCGAGCAGTCATGAAGCGTCTGGTCATTATGGTTGCACTGGCAGGAACGGTTGCTCTATCGGCAGCGACAAGCCACGCTCGACGCGTTGAGCCCATCACCGTTGCAGCTCTGACAAGGCCGCCTGCGGACACTGTCACGATTCGCGTGCGGAATTTCTGGGCAACCTGGTGCAAACCGTGCATCGAGGAGATGCCCGTGTTCCGATCGCTTGCCAGGCGGAATCCCTCGATCCGCATCGAACTGATCAGCTTGGATTCCCCCAAAGACAGCGCGCGCGTCCGTGCGTTCTGGCAGCGGCGAGGATTTGGTGGCGTGCAGGTGTATCACCTTCGGCAGACACTCCGCACTGCCGATATTGACGCGATTGCTTCCGAGTGGTCGGGAGCAATTCCCATGACCATCGTCGAGCGTGGCAATCGCCGCATAGTCCACGAAGGACAACTCGACGAACCAACCCTCGAGGCGCTCATCGGCAGCGTCCGCGACTGAGCCGACAGGCCGGTCGTTCGGGCTTCGTACATTTGCGCCCTCACGTATCGACACCAGCAGCATCACCAGCATTTGTGCCTATGTCGTACCCATTCGATCGCATCGAGCCGAAGTGGCAGCGTTACTGGGAAAAGCACGGAACATTCCGCACCATGGAAGACCCGACTAAGCCGAAGTTCTACGTGCTCGACATGTTCCCCTACCCCAGTGGGAGCGGGCTCCACATTGGCCATCCGGAAGGCTACACTGCAACCGACATCGTTGCGCGCTACATGCGCATGCGTGGATACTGCGTGCTCCATCCGATGGGGTGGGATGCCTTTGGGCTTCCAACCGAACGCTATTCGATGACGACCGGTATCCATCCGCGCGTTGCCACCGCCGAGAACGTTGCAACCTTCAAGCGCCAGCTTGCAATGCTTGGTTTCAGCTACGATTGGTCGCGCGAGATCAACACAACCGACCCGCGCTACTATCGCTGGACGCAGTGGATGTTTCGGCTCATCTACAATTCCTGGTACGATCACGAGCAACAGCGTGCCCGACCAATTGAGGAACTGCCGATCCCTGCCGATGTTCAGGACGCCGAAGCCTATCGCGACGCGCACCGCCTTGCATACATGGCCCTGGTTCCGGTCAACTGGTGCGAGGAACTCGGCACCGTGCTGGCAAACGAAGAGGTGGACGAATGGCGCCAAAAAGGCTACACCGTCGAACGCCGTCCCATGCGGCAGTGGATGGTACGCATTACCGCCTATGCCGAGCGCTTGTTGGCGGACTTGGAACTGGTCGAGTGGCCCGCCAGCACCAAAGAAATGCAGCGCAACTGGATCGGCAAAAGCGAAGGTGCCGAGATCACCTTCCCCATCATCGGGTCCGAAGCATCGGTGACTGTTTTCACCACGCGTCCCGATACACTCTTCGGTGCAACATACCTTGTGCTGGCACCCGAACATCGGCTCATTGAGCAGATCACCACTCCCAATTGCAGCAGTGCCGTTGCCGCCTACGTTGCCGAGGCGCAACGGAAAACCGACTTGGAGCGCACAGAGCTGTCGCGTGAAAAAACCGGCGTCTTCACCGGTGCGTATGCGTTCAATCCGGCTACCGGGGCGGAGATACCCGTCTGGATTGCCGACTACGTTCTTCCCCACTACGGCACCGGCGCCATCATGGCTGTCCCCGCGCACGACCAGCGCGACTTCGAGTTTGCCACTGCCTACGGTCTTCCCGTCGAGATCGTCGTGCGCCCCCGCGATGGCACACTCCCGGAACCACTGACCGAAGCATTCGTCGCCGATGGCATCGCGTGCAACTCCACCAACGCCGAACTGAGCCTGGATGGATTGCCCACTGCCGAGGCAAAGGAGCGCATCATCGCATGGCTGGAGCAGCGCCGAATCGGACGTCGCACGGTGCGCTACAAACTGCGCGATTGGTTGTTCTCCCGTCAGCGCTATTGGGGCGAGCCAATTCCAATTATCCACTTCGAGGACGGCACCCGACGCGTCCTGGACGAGGACGAATTGCCGCTGGAGCTCCCCGAGGTGTCCGAATTCAAACCCACTGGCACGGGCGATAGTGTCTTGGCAACAGTGCCCGAATGGATGAACGTTCTCGATCCCAAGACCGGCAAACGCGGGCACTACGAAACCAACACCATGCCGCAATGGGCAGGCTCCTGCTGGTACTACTTGCGGTTTTGCGACCCGCACAATGATGCATGCTTTGCCGATCCGGACCGCCTGCGCTACTGGTTGGGCACCGATTCCCAACGGGGCGGCGTGGACCTCTACGTCGGCGGCGCCGAACATGCGGTGCTCCACTTGCTCTATGCACGGTTCTGGCATAAACTGCTCTACGACTACGGCTACGTCCCCACCAAAGAGCCGTTTGCCAAGCTGTTCCATCAAGGCTTGATTCTCGGCGAAGACGGTCGGAAAATGTCCAAGTCGCTGGGGAACGTGATCAACCCTGACGATATCGTCCGCGACTACGGGGCCGATGCGTTGCGCTTGTTCGAAATGTTCCTCGGTCCGCTGGAAGCCACCAAGCCATGGTCGAGCAAGGGAATCGAGGGAATCAAGCGGTTTCTCGATCGCGTCTGGCGGATGTACACCAACCCGGACGGCACGCTCAGCAGCGCCATTGTCAACATACCACCAACCCGCGAGCAAGCACGACTCCTGCACCAAACCATCAAAAAGGTGCGGCACGACATCGAATCGCTCTCGCTAAACACGGCCATTGCGCAGATGATGATTTTTGCCAACGAAATGTCGCGCATGGCGCAGCGTCCCTACCAGGTGATGGAACAGTTCGTGCTCGTGCTTGCCCCGTTTGCACCCCACCTTGCCGAAGAGCTGTGGCAGTTGCTCGGGCATACCGAGTCGCTGGCATACGAACCCTTCCCCGACTGGGACGAGGAGCTTCTCCGTGAAGAGGAGGTCGAAATCGTTGTTCAGATCAACAGCAAGGTGCGCTCCAAGCTGATGGTTCCGGTCACCGCAAGTGCCGAGGAACTCCGCCACCATGCGCTGAGCAGTCCCGACATCGAGCGCCATTTGCAGGGCAAAACCATCAAGAACATCATCGCTGTTCCTGGTAAGCTCGTCAACATTCTGGTTGAATGAACTCTCGATCGGTTACTGGCATGGTGCTGCGCTGCTGGTCCGGAGTTTACGACGGATCGACCAAGATGTGTTGCTCTCTCCCGCTATGAACAGGGTGAGCGCACCAGTTCTGCTTCGCCTTCGTCCAGGAGAGCATCGCCGTCTCCGCGATGGTCACCTGTGGATATACCGCGACCAGATAGAGCCACCGATTCCCTCACTGGCTGCTGGCGCTCTGGTACGCGTGGAAACCGATTATGGTTACGACCTGGGCGTTGGGTTCTATCACCCACAGAGCAAGATCGCTGTGCGTTTGCTGCTGTGGCATGGAGAGGTGGACGAACATTTTTTTCAGCAGCGTATTGCGCGTGCCCTCATGCTGCGGCAATCAGCCTATGGGGACAGCGATGTGTATCGCCTCGTCTTCGGTGAAGCGGATCTGCTGCCGGGCTTGGTTGTGGATCGTTACCAGGACTGGCTTGCCGTGCAATTCCTCTCTGCTGGCATGGATGCACGCGCGGCAATGATCGTCGGTGCACTGCGGAATGCTCTGCCTCAGGTGCGCGGCATTATCGCCAAAAACGACACCGTTCTCCGCGACAAAGAAGGATTGCCACGCCAAGAGGAGATTGTCTGGGGCAGTATTCCAGAGCGCATCACTACTGCGTTCGAGAGCGGTGTGCGTCTGCACGCAGATCTTCTGGGCGGCCAGAAAACCGGTCTGTACCTCGATCAGCGGATGAATTACCGTCTGGTAGCGCAGTGGGCGCGCAACCGCCGCGTGCTCGATTGCTTTACCCATCAGGGTGGCTTTGCCATCCACTGCGCACTTGCAGGTGCCCAGGACGTCTGCGCGGTGGATAGCTCGTCGGCAGCAATTGCACTGGCGCAGGAGAATGCCGCGCTCAATGGCGTTGCAGAGCGCTGCCGATTCATCGAAGCCGATGTGTTCGACTTTCTCAAGGAGGCGGTCAACGCTGGTCAGCACTGGGATATGGTCATCCTCGATCCACCGGCATTTGCCAAGAGCATCCACCACATTCGATCGGCTCTCCGTGGCTACGCCGAAATCAACCGCCGGGCGCTTCAACTTCTCGGCGATGGCGGAATCCTGGTGAGCGCTTCGTGTTCCCACCACATCAGCTCCGCAATGCTGCTGGATGTTATCACCAGCGAAGCACGCCGAGCAGGATGCCGCGTGCGGCTGGTGGCTCGTGGTATGCAATCGCCCTGTCACCCGATCTATTTGCCGATGCCGGAAACCGAGTACCTTACGCTCCTGATCGTTGAAGTCGTGCGACCGCAGACACCGTAAGTTTGCATCTGTATCACTGTCACACACAATCCATGCGACAATCAGCAATCCTGGTTTTGCTGGCGGGCGCACTGTCGCTCAGCCTCTCTGCACAGCAGCCCCAAGGTGGCGACCAACTCGGCGAGATAACCTTCGAAGAGCTACAGGACAAACAGTCCAGCAATGCATACTTTGGCATCGGTGCTGGCTACGTCGGTGGTCTTTGGTACATCCCTGCTGGTGACATCAGCGCGAACTTGGTCATGCCGTACTCGATGCACGGCGACTATACAGCGCCCCTGTTTGTCAGTGGGGTCAGCGGCTTTTTGACCCTTAGCCTGGTCGGCAATCTGCGTATTGGTTTCGAAGGCCTCAGCGGCTCGCAGACACAGACCCAGACGCAAGGTTCTTCCGAGCATCGGGCAATGATGGAACTGTCGAGCACAGCGTTGCAGTTGGACTATGCGTTCCCCATCGTGCGGGGGTTGATTGTTGCGCCGGGCGTCTTTGTCGGACGCGGCTCGCTCCGCTTTGAGCACACCAGCGGTCCGTCCTCGGCAACATGGCCATCCTCGCCTGGCACGTTGGGCAATGCTGTGACCAGTTCGCTGGAAGCACCGTTTTGGCTGGTCCGTCCGACTGTCTCGGTCGAGTACGCTCTCAGTGGCTATGCATCGCTCCGCGCCTGGGGCAGCTACAACCTAACCTTCATGGGCCAGTGGCAGGAAAATTCGATCACCACCATCAACGGCGTGCCCAGTGCGCTCTCTGCACGCGGAGCTGCCGTTGGGCTTGGACTGTTCATCGGCTTGTTCCGGAGCGAATAGCGGTGCCTGCGTGGCACTGTTACCTCTGGTGGTTTCCCCTCCGTGGAAGGACAAGTAAGTGGCACGGAACCAAGAGAAGAATTGCCCAACCATACTACGTCCGTGCATGCTGTCCTTCAACCAGCGGGACCTTAGCTCAACGGTTAGAGCAGCGGACTCATAATCCGTTGGTTGGGGGTTCGAATCCCCCAGGTCCCACTACTACCGCGATAGTTCCAACATTCGCTCCAGCGGTTGGCGAGCGCGTTCGATCAACTCTGGGTCGAGGTGAATTTCCGGTTCGCCCTGGAGCAGGCATTGGTAGAGCTTTTCGAGCGTGTTGAGTTTCATGTAGGGGCACTCACTGCAGCGACATCCTTCTTCCTGGGGCAAGGCGGGAATAAAGCGTTTCTGGGGCGAGGCCTTTGCCATCTGATGGAGAATTCCGGGCTCGGTTGCAACGATGAACGTGCTGCGCGGGGATTCCATGGTGTAGCGCAGCAGAGCGCTGGTCGAGCCAATGAAGTGCGCGCGTTCCAAGATCGCGTCTTCGCACTCAGGATGCGCGATCAACTCCGCATCGGGATGCTCAGCAAGCTGCTCTTCGATGCGGCGGAGGCTGAAGCTTTGATGAACGATACAGGTGCCATTCCAGAGCAGCATCGTCCGTCCAGTTTTGCGCTGCAGGTAGGCACCTAAATTCCGATCCGGTGCAAAGAGAATCGGCACGTCCTCGGGCACGCTTCCGATGATACGCTCAGCGTTACTGCTGGTGCAAATGATGTCGCTGAGTGCTTTGACCTCGGCGCTGCAGTTGATGTAGGTAATGCCGACGTGGTTCGGATAGCGCTCGCGCAACTGTTCCCGCACGCGGCGGTACTCATCGGCAGGAGCACTCTCGGCAAGCGAGCATCCTGCATGCACATCCGGAAGCAGCACCCGTTTGGTTGGATTCAAAATCTTGGCCGTCTCCGCCATAAAGTGCACCCCACAGAACACGATCACGTCGGCATCGGTTTGCTGTGCTTTCCGCGACAGCTCTAAGCTATCACCGACAAAATCGGCCAGCTCTTGAATCTCGGAGTACTGATAGTAGTGCGCTAAAATCACAGCATTCCGCTCCGCTTTGAGCCGCAGAATGGAGGCAATACGCTCTTGGTCGTGCGCACTGGCGATGCTGGGGAGAACCGTTTCCATCGTTAGTGGGAAGCTCCAAGATGAACACAAGGCAACACACGCACACCGCCACGCCACTGAAGACGAATCCAGTATAGCCCTCGTGCACAGCGACGCATGTCCACGGCTGCTCCACGTGCGGTACGCTCGATCGGCACCGGAAGGTGTTCGCCGACGAGGGAAACAACCGCGATCATCGCAGTAGGAGGCACTCCCTCCAGATACACCATGCCGGTGCTTGGCTGGGGAAACAGTACCACCGATTGCGCGCTATCCCGTACATCGAGTGGTCCGCTCCCACTGATGAGCAGATCGTCAACATACCAACCATCATCTTGCTGGCTAAGGTTTGCACGGAAGCGGAGCCGGATGAACACATCCGTCGGCGCATTCTCGATGGGCACCGCTGCACGCACGTACTTCCAATCGTCGGATGCGCGCACACCATCGCTCCACTCTGGGTAGTTGGCGCGATTGAGCCAGAGGACTTGGCGCCAATGCAGGCCATCGGTCGAGACTTCCACCAGCGCACTATCGCGCTCTTCCACGAATGCGGCAGTCATACACGCAAATTCGAGTGTATCCCGCTCGGCGCGGACCGGAAACAGCAGGAGCGTGTCCCGCTGCGCTGGAGCATAAGCGCCGCTGGGCGATTCAGTCAGGCTCGACGGTGGCGAAAATGAGAATGCAGACACCAATCCCCACCCTCCGCTCTTAAGGTATCGCCGAATCTTCCCATCGTCGAACGAATCGCTGTACCGCGTCTCGACAGGTCCGATGTATGCTATCACGCCTGCAGATCGGTCACTTCGATTGCCGTCGGCGTCGAGCACAACGACCTGGACCGACCAGTATCCACGCTCGGGTGCAGTCAGCGGTAAGGCGACAACTGCGCCCGTGTCGGTAAGTTGGACGGTATGCTGGCTCTGTTCAATGCCATCGAGCACAATCGCCACCCGTGCAAGGTTCACCAGCGGTGTGACGCCATCGGCACGGCGAGAGGGAAGCCGTACGAAAACTGTTGCATCGAGCGTTGCCGTCCGCTCGTTTCGCACATTCTCGATTGTTGCTGGCGCTGGTTGCGGTGCTCCGCCAGCATAGCCGGTCACCGAACGCGGTGAGGAAGTGTCCGTGCCCGCAACCACCAGTGCGGTGTAGCGTTGCACCGAATACGGTGGCACGGTGCGATCAGAGTAGGTAGTTGCCGGGCCATCCAGCCGAGCAATCAGGGTATCGTTGCGCAGGAGCAGAATGCGGATTTCTGCCGGATCGAGCGGCTGACCGAAACTGCGTTCGGTCGGAAGCTGCCATTGCAGGTCAATGCGGCGCGGATCGTCGGGGATCGTTGTTGCGCGGAGGTTGCGTACCGGCAGCGGCGCCCGCACCGCGATTGCTGCCGAGTACACGTCGCTATCGAAGATGTTCTGCTCAGCCTGGCGCATATCCACGTTCGACGGATAGATGATGCCATTCCAGAATGCGCAACCGTTGTAATCGCCAGCGAAGACGCCACTGATGGAGCCACCACTGAAGGGATTACGCCGAATATCGAAGGCGGTATCGCTGAGCGGACGCTCATACCAAGTGTCCCCGCCATCGCTGGAGTAGGCCACGTAGGCACGCGAGTACCGGTTGTCCGGATCGTCGCGGCTATCGAGCCACAGGACAGCAAGGTCACCAGTGGTACCATCGAGAGCAATCCACTGCCAGAACTGATCGCCTGTTGTATCGCGGTGGATAATTCGAGGCGCTGACCAGGTCTGCCCACCATCGGTTGAGCGTGAAAAGTACACGTTGGGAACGCGATCGGCGGCCCAGGTCAAGTAGAGCCAGCCGCGCCGAGGCGAGGTCGGCACCGTATCAACAACCAGGGAAGGATATGTTTCAACGCGCGTACCGCCCTTGAGTGTGTGGTTGTACTGCGTACCCGTGAACTTTGTCTCTCCCAGCCATTGGTACGTGTGCACCAGGCGTGGTGCTGTCCACATCGCTCCGCCGTCGGTCGAACGCGCAAAGCCAATACCGCGCTGCGTGCCGGAGTTCCAGACGACATAAACCTCGCCATTAGGACCCGTCGCCGCCAGCGGAAAACTCTGCCCGAAGGTGGTGTCGAGCGACGTACCAGGCAGAATCGGACTAACGCGCACAGGCCGATGCCAGGTGCTACCTCGATCGTCGGACCAGGTGATGACGATCTGTGTGGATGAATCGCGGTCAATAACCCGCTTCCAGGGTACGTAGAGCCGTCCACGATAGGGCGAGCTACGTGCATGGTCAACCGAGATGTAGTACTTGTCCTCGAAGGCAGAATCAGCCGTCATGGTGCCGGTGTGCATGATGATGGGCAAATGTGCCTGCCAGGACTGCCCACCATCGGTGGATCGCGCCAAGAAGACGCCATTTTCTCCACTCGGGGGCGTGGCACGGTTGAACGCACCGTACACGACGTATGCGGTGCCATCGGGTCCCCAGGCCACCGAGGGGTCGTTGCCTGCTGTCCAGTTCGGTAATGCTGGTTTGCCGAGCAGCACATTGCGCCATTGCTTACCGCCATCGGTGGAAACATAAACCCACGCCGATTGATTGGCGCGATAGTCAACTGCCGACGCAATCAGAAGGCGCGGATTGAGGGGATTGATTGCAATGCTCGATTCGTTCTGCATCGGCGAATTGTCTTCCTCCTGCTCGATGAGATTGATGTTGGCAAAGTCTGATTCGAAGTACCGCTCAGCCATCAGCACAGGTGGTATTGCCGCAGCGACAATAACCTGCGATGGACGCGCCGCCTCCAGGTATCGCTCCCAGCGCGGATTGTCCGCACTGGCACCAACAGCAGCACAGATGAACACCAACACAAGTGCCATGGAATCGTTCGCGGTTGTGGTACAATGCCTTCCAGTTGCGATTTACGAAACCAATGCGAAATATCCAAACCGGACCCTATCTTCGCTCCCGAACAAATCGCACTACCAGCAATGCTCATCGAATCTACAACTGCTCTGCTTCGAGCCAAGCCCCTGCCACGAGTGATCTTCCTCTTTGGCGAAGAAGAATTCTTGGTCGAGGAAACTGCCGATGCCCTATTGGAAGTTGCCCGTACGCGGGGTGTGGCCGATGTGGACGTCGAGGTGCTCGATGGCGACGAGCTGAGCGCCGACGATCTGGTTCGCCGCGCCGAGGCATTCCCGATGGCAAGTGCTGAGCGCGTGATCCTGGTGCGACGCTTCGATCGCATCCCCTTCGGAAGGAAGCAGAATGCCGAACAGAGCTTGCTGGGGAAATACCTTCGAGCGCCGTCACCGGCGACGGTGCTGATTCTCATGGCAAGCGGGGATAATCGCAGCACAAGCGACGAGCTCAAAGGTCTTGCGGCAGCTATGACCAATCCCAAACTCCACGAAAAAGCCAAATCGAAGCTCGCCAAGCTTCGTTTCCCGTACCGCACCCTCATCGAGCACGCTGCATGGATGGAATTTCCCCGCCTCTACGAACGCCAGATTCCGGAGTGGATTGTGCGTCGTTTCAAAGCGCATGGCTATGAGTGCGCCGTCGAAGTTGCTGAATATCTGACCCTGCAGATCGGCACCTCTTTGCGGGACCTTGCAAACGAGATCAGCAAGGTTATGCTGTTTGTGGGAGGACGCAAACGAATCGGCATCGAGGATGTGCTGGCCGTCGCCGGCGCGTCGCGGGTGTACAATGTCTTCGAGTTACAGAAGGCCATCGGAGAGCGAAATATTCCGCGAGCACTGAACATTCTCCATTACATGGTGCGAACCGAGCGGCAGGACTTGCTCATCGTGACGATGCTGGGGCGATACTTTTCGATCCTGTGGCGATTGGACGAGCTCCGCACGGTAAATCCCAATCCGTCGGAGTTAGGGCGTGCATTGGGCATTTCACCATTTTTCGTGCCCGAGTATCTGGCAGCATTGGCGCGCTTCACTCCTGCACAAGTGGAACATGCCCTCGAGGTACTCCATACCGCGGATGTGCGGCTCAAATCCAGCTCGCTCGATGCGTTGACTGTTCTCGAAGAAGCGGTGCTGGCAATTCTGGGAGAAGCAAAAACATCGGCGCCGCCTCGCTTGGAAGCGGCGCCGCGTGTGAGGGTACCATGAAACGCTTTACTTGCTACCGCACAATTACCAGCGGTACCGTGCGGACTCCCATTGCCGTACGAATGCGCACTGCGTAAGCACCAACACTGAGTCCATCGGTCGGAAGCTCAAGCGACAGTGCCTCGGTACGATACGAAGCAATGACCGTGCCAAGAAGGCTCAGCACTTCCACGTCCATATCGCCATCTGCTTGCCCGCGCTCGATCCGGACGTAGGACGTTGCCGGATTCGGTGCAACCACGATAGCATCCAACGCATCGGCAGTCACCGTGCTCAGTTGCGCCGGTTCCATCGTCGCATTCTGGGATTGAGCATTGCTCGTGGGAGCAATGGTTATCGGCATCGTGACCGATTCAAAGTCGGGATGGTCAACAACCAGTTGCCCGCTACCCGGCAGAAGCTCAGTGATCGCATAGTAGCCATCGTCCTGCGAAATCGCGTAGCCTGCGATACCAGCATCGGTCAGCACCGCCACCAGCGCACCGGCCACAGGCTGTTCGCCTTGTTCATGGGAACCAACCTTGATCTGCTGTCCACGACCGCGCACCCAACCATCGAGCCGAACGATTCCCCGTTCGCCACTGCGTGCACGCAGCTTGATAACGTACTGCACCGTCAGCATGGCATCGCCGACCTCGATGCGCGTTGCGTTACGCCAGCGGAGGGTGGCAAAATCACCCACCACACAGAAGCCTGGCACATAGTCCCGCGAGCGTGGAATACCGAGCACGACGTACACACCAGGCTCTAGTCCGGTGAATTGGTAGTTGCCCTCGGAATCTGTTTCGACGGTGCGGAACCGACGGATGCGTTCGCCCCGATCGTTGGCATTGTTGACCAGGCGGCATGCAATTGCCCATCCGGCCAGGCCAGCACCGCTCGAATCGGTAATTTGTCCACTGAACCCACCTTGCGCTGCCGGACGGGTTGGCAGAGCAAAGTTGACACCATCGCGATGGCCACTGAGGGTAATGCGCGTCGCTTCGGCAATATTGGTTGTTCCGTCATAGTACAGCGGCAGGTAATCATCGCTCCGTGGGATGGCACGAGCGATATACGTGAAGCGGCTCGACAGACGGATCTCGTAGTAACCATCAGCATTGGTTTCAGCAGTAAAGGTGGCCCCATGGCCCCAGTCGTTGTCGCCATCGTCATGGTGAGCATTGCCGGTCGTCATGAACTTGACCCATGCTGCCACACCATTGCCTGTCTCGGCAGATGTTACCCGTCCGCTCACCACATAGAATTGCTCGCGCTCACGCGGGGTCACGACAAATACCAGCTCGACAGTATCGCCGCCACACTCGAACGTGAGGACGGTTGCATCGTCAGCAGAGCTGCTGTTCTCGTACCAGAGCGGTTGGTAGTCGCGGCCTTCCGTGAGGAACTTGTATTGTCCAGCAGGCAAGCGCATGTGGAATGTCCCCAGATCACCAACTTCGGCACGTGCAACGGCAACCCATACGAGCTGGCTGTCTTGTCCATGCCCTTTCCAAACTCCACGGTATGCGACAACAACCCCTGACGACATCGGCGTCCGACTCGTATCAACGACGATGCCCTCAACGACAACGCACCCTTCGTGCTCTTCTTCACCGCCGACGGTGATGCTCCACTCTTGTCCCGTCGCAATAACCTGGCCTTGCGCCTCGATCATTGCTTTGATTGCCACGCGATATGTACCCGCACGCTGCGGTGTCCAGGTCACAAGCCCTGTGCTTTGGTCAATGGTCATGCCATCGGGACCACTGATGAGCTGGTAGCGGATCGTCACTCCTTGTACGGAGGATTCGGCACGGGCTTGGTAGCGATACTCTTGACCAACGCGAGCTTGGGTCGGCGGAGTGGTCACAAAGCGCAGAAGCTGATTCGGTGGAGTGTTCGGCGGAACAGTGACCACACGAATGGTACTCCGCTGACTTTCCCCGTCGCTATTGTAGGCGGTGACAAAATAGGTGTACGTGCCTGCTTGGAGCGGCTGGTCGGTGTAGGTGTAGAGTTGGCGTATCGACGAGTCGGCCGGAACGGTAGCAATGCGAGTAAACTGTGATTCATCTTCGGTCGCGCCGGATGCGCGATAGACGTAGTACCCGTCGGGACGATCAGAGGAACGCTCTGACTCACTTGGCGCCCACTGGAGTACTGCCTTGTACTGCCCATCGGTATCGGTGTAACCACCGGTTGCACTAAACTCACGCGGCTTGCTTGGCACGCCCGCCACAACAGTTGCCGCAACCATCAGCATGCCGAGCATGGCATGCAGCAACAATCGAATCTTCATCGCAAAACCACCACAAAGTGTGAAACAAACACTGGAACGGAAAGTTCCGAATTTCCCAAACTCACTGCCAGTAACACCGACAACACCTGACGGTAACAGTGGCTGTGATTTTTTTACCGTGTTACATCCACATCCGTAGTTTGGTTATTGCCCCTGGTAACCTGAGTAGCCTATTGATGAGCGACGTGGAAGCATTGAGCGATGCTGAGCTGTACACACGCATCGGTGACAGCACGCGGTACTCCAAACGCGAGCGCGATGCCGCGTTTGCAGAGATCTACCGCCGGCATTCGCCGCGTATCTACGCCTACTGTCGCCGCATCATGGGCAACGACGCCTCGGCAGAAGATGCATTCCAGGAAACATTCATGCGCTTGTTTACCTCCGCCGATAGCACGCGCATAATGACAAATCTACCGGCGTACTTGCTCCGGATTGCGCGGAATGTCTGCCTCAATCTCAAGCGAAGCCAGCATTCAACCGTCGAGTTGGAGGAATACCATGCTATCACGCGCGAGACACCCTACGAAAACGACGAGCTGGCAGAACTGTTGGCGCATGCCCTGGAATTGCTGCCAATTGAATATCGCGAAGCGTTTGTGCTGCACGAATACGACGGACTCTCGTACGCAGAAATCGGTCAACTGGTCGGCACCAGTGCCGATGTTGTCAAGGTGCGTGCATTCCGTGCACGCCAGAAGCTGCGCAAAATTTTGGCGCCCTACTTTTCCGATCGAACAGAAGACATGAATACTTCCGAATAATGCCATGGACTACACCGAACAATACTCCGAATGGTTGTCGGCATACCTCGATGGTGAGTTAGAGCCAGCACTGGAAGAACCGCTGTTCGCTGCGCTGGCAACTCATGCCGAGCTTCGGTTGGAATTCAGCGAGCTGTTGGCGCTCCGGCGCGCAGTGCGGAACGATCTGGTTGCTCTTGTCCCGCCCATTAGTACCACCGCTGCACTCTTTCAGAGCGTTGGCATTGGGGTTGGCACCAGCATCGTCGCTGGTCTGCTGCGCAAGCTTTGGCTCCCGCTGGCAAGCGCTGCAGTCGGAGCTGGACTCACCTGGCTGGGCATGACACTCTTGGCGCCACCAGCTCCGGTACCCACTCAATCACCCTTGCAAGTATCGCTGCCGGTTGCTGCACCCGAAACCACCATTGTCGAACGCGTCGTCTATCGCACACGGACCGTGTACGTCCCAACCAATCCCACCGTAGCAGCATCGAGTGCAGAAACGACCCCTGCTCAGCAGACACCTGCAGAGCAAGACCTCAAACCTTCACCGCCCGCGCAGGACTTTGTGCCTCTTGCCGAACTGCCAGAGCTTCGCATATCAGCATCGCCATTGGTCGTTCGTCGCTACGCGGTTCCAGCACCATCGCTGAAGGATCCAGCAATTGAGCATTCGGTGGAGATGCCCGCTCTTCCAGCCCCGGAGCAGTTTCCGCAGTTTCGTTTGATCTTGCGAGGGTTGGGCACAACGTCGTTGGTTACTGTTCCCCAACAGCCGGACCGTGGTTCTCTGTTGAGCAGCAGTGCCATTGGACTGCAGTACACGCTCAGCGATCACCATGCCATTGGTATCGACGTTGGGCGCGAACCATTTGCGATGCAGTTCTATGGATACTCCAATGAAACACGGCTTCGCTACGAGGCATACCCGGCACTGCTGTGGGGAACAGCGACCTACCAATGGCGCACCCGCGTTGGTCAGGACTTTGAACCGTTCGCCCAAATCGGTATTGGGGCAACGGAGTTCGGACTACTCGGCCGCACAACGCTTGGCGTGGTCTATCGCCCGGTATCCTCGTTGGGCGTTCTCATTGGCCTCGAGGGCGCGTTGATGCGCTACGTGTATCAATCCACGCCCTACTGGACGCCGAATGTCGGCATCACCTATGGTGTTCTGTTCCGTTTTTAGGTATCATCAGCAATGAAACAGATTCTGTGCTTGCTCGCGTGTGCTCTCTGGATCGCCGGCTGTGCTGATCCGAGTGGCATTACCGACCCTGTCGTCGAAAATCCCAAGCCCCTCGAACTCACCATCACCAGCGACCATTTGAGCGAAACCCAAGCAGAAGATCGCTCGATGACTAAAGGTGATGATCAAGAGCTGGTCCTGGTACCGGCGACGACGCCGGAGCAACCCTGGACCAACCTAACCGAGCGGAACACGATCGTGGTGGATACCGCCACCGGACGGATCCTTCGTTTGCGGCTCAGCCTTATTCCCAAGCTTGAGCGTCCGCGGGATACGATGGTGGTCTCTCTCCGACGCGTGCTTCTCGAATTCGATAGCAGCGATGGACTTCGTCTCGATAGCCATGAGCGCATCTTCCGCGGCGGCCAAGCACTCATTATCCTGCGCGAGATCGCAATGGGTGGCCAGTCCATCTTCTACCGCTTCCTGCGCATTGATCCTGCCAGCAGCGACGTCCCCAATGAGCTGCGGGACTCGGTGTACTGCAAGCTCAAGCTTTGGCGAACAAGTCAGCGAACCATCGTCTTCAAGCTTACAATCCAGCACTTTGTGATAGCCGAGCGCCAGGGGCAGCGCGAGATACGGCGTCTTCGCATCTCGCTGTTGGGAGAACGGCCGCTTTTCTAAAGTGCGTATTTTTGCGCACCAGATGGCGGGCATAGCTCAGTTGGTTAGAGCACCAGATTGTGGCTCTGGGGGTCGCGGGTTCGAGTCCCGTTGCCCGCCCTTAGGATTCTTCGTGGCGCCGCATGGCACGCTCCATTTCTTGTTGCTTGATTTCCTCTCGCCGGTCGTAGAGTTTCTTGCCGCGAACAACCCCCAGTTCAACTTTGGCGTAGGGGCCAGAAAAGTAGATCGCCAGCGGCACAATCGTCATGCCTTTTTCCTCGATCATCGAACGAAGCCGCACCAACTCCCGACGATGCAGCAGCAGCTTTCGAGGCCGGGTGGGATTATGATTGGCATACGAGCCCTGCTCGTAGGGTGCAATGTGGAGGTTGACCAGCCACAGCTCGAGCTTGCGCTTATCGAGAAAGGTTGCATAGGCATCCGTTAGATTGACCTTGCCCGCGCGGAGAGATTTGACCTCGGTTCCCTGCAGAGCAATGCCCGCCTCGAGACGGTGCACGATATGGTAGTGGTGCTGTGCTTTTCGATTGGTGACGACAATGTGCACCGGTCGCTGGCTCATGAACGCTTTCGCTTTGGTTTACCGATGAAATCGCTCCAGATATAGTTGCTCGGCGGTTGCCGGCGTCCCTGCTGGGCAAGCTCGATGAGAAACTCGGCGGTCGTCTGCACCACCCACTCGAAGTTGTCCTCCTGCACCGAGCTGCGTTCAGCGTCCGGTGCGGGATTGAGAAAGTCAATTGCATACGGTACTCCATCAGCGACAGCGAACTCGACGGTGTTGAAGTCGTATCCGAGCGCTGAACAAATCGTAAGCGCCAGGTCCTCGATTTGGCTGAGGCGCTCATTGCTCGGTGTCCACGAAGCCACATACCGCAGGTGATGCGGATTGCGCGGTTCGTAGGGCATCACGCGCACCCAGCGACGCCCGATGCAGTAGCACCGATAGTACTCGGTAAACTCCACCGCCGATTGGAGCACCATGCACAAATCCCCCGTCTGATCATAGGCAGCAAAAAACTCCTCCGGTGAATGGACCTTGAACACATGCTTCCAACCGCCGCCTGCATGCGGTTTGAGAAATGCTGGGAACCCGACGTACTCGAAGATTGCCTGCCAGTCGAGCGGATAGATAAGGTTGCGCATGGATTCGGCAGTAGTTCCCGGCGGGTGTTCTTTGTGCGGAAGCAATACCGTCCGGGGGACGGGAACACCAATCCGCTCCATGAGTGCGTAGTTGAAAAACTTGTCGTCGGCACTCCACCAGAAGGGGTTATTGACCACCCGCGTGCCGCCTAACGCCGCAACTTTCAGCATCGAACGGTAGAAGGGAATGTCGTGAGAGATTCGGTCCAGGATCACATCGTACCCAAGAAGTGCATCCATTCGAACACCACCGACCTTGACAAATTCTGCGCGCACGTCGGGTACATGCATGCTGTTGATGCGTTCGACCACTGCCGGGGGGAATGATTGCTCCATACCAAAAAGCAAGCCGATCACTTTCATGGATTCTTCTCCGAGTTCTTCAACGACACCGATGCAAATCTACACGAACACTGGCAGAACCCCTCGATAGCAGCACTACCGTACTTTTGCGGCGCAGCATTCCGATGGCAATCTTCCCATGCGACCGACACGAATCGAAATTTCGGCCAGCGCACTGCGAAATAACATTGCGCTCTTTCGCCGCATTGCTCCTGGTACGGTGCTTATCGCCGTCGTCAAGGCGAATGCCTACGGACATGGGATGGAATTGGTCGCACGCACCATCGAACCACTGGTGGATATGTTCGGTGTTGCATTCGTTGAGGAAGGTGCGGCGCTCCGAGTGGCTGGCATTACCAAACCCATCCTGGTGTTGATGACCCCAACGGTATCCGATGCGGAAACAATCGTTGCCGAGCGCTTGGATGTCGTCGCATGCTCCCTCGATGTGATGCAGCAGATCGATCGTGTTGCTCGAAGTCGCGCTCAGCGCATTGGCGCACACGTGTACGTTGATACCGGCATGCACCGTGATGGCATTCTGCCGGAGGAGGTCCCCGCATTTGTCGAAGCTTGTGCACAACTCGATGGTATCGAACTTGTTGGGATATGCACACACTTTGCCCGGAGCGATGAGCGAGACTGCACCATGACAACCGAGCAAAACCGACGCTTTGCACGTGTGCTCGACCAGCTTCAAGCAAAAGGGTATCGTTTTCCACTTGTGCACGCTGCCAACACTGGCGCTGCTCTTCAACATCCAGCAACGCACTATTCTGCTCTGCGCATCGGCATCGGGCTCTACGGCATCGCTCCGGGTGAGGTTTATGCGCCGCAGCTCCAACCGGTCTTGCGACTTCGGACTGCAGTGACAGCCGTTCGTCGCATTCAAGCTGGTGAACCAGTCAGCTATGGCACGTACTACCACGCGCCTGTCCCAACAACCATTGCAACCATTCCGATCGGTTATGGAGATGGCTTTTCTCGCATCCTGACCGGACAGGCAGAATGCCTCATCGGCGGCAAGTGCTATCCCATCGTCGGAGCTATCTGCATGGATGAATGCCTGGTGGATGTCGGCAATGATCCCGTTGCTATTGGTGACGAGGTTGTGCTCATCGGTTCGCAGGGAACCCAAGCGATCACAGCAAGCCAAATCGCACAACGTATGGGAACTATTCCCTACGAAGTGACCACGCTCCTCCACCACCGCATCGAGCGGCAGTTAGTCGAATAAGCTCCGTGCAGAACCACTCTGCTGGTTGTTCCGTAAGTTTCGGCGTCGAATATGTTCAACCTTCCCTGGAGGAATGGTATGTATCGCCGAGTCGTTGGAGTTGCGGCACTGATAGCCGCATTCGTGTTCCAGCACTGCACCGACAGCACCAGCCCTTCGACACCATCGGTCGAGCTCTATTCGGAGGTCAGCAGCTCGACCGTCCGCCAAGCGATTCAATCGGGAAAAGGCAACACTGCCACAGGCATTACCCTTGTTGACTCGATCAAAATTGATCGCGTCCGCATCTTGGTCCGTCGGCTCAAACTTCATCCGTCCGAGGATGATTCCAGCGGCAAGGACATCAAAACCGAACCCTTCATTGTGACCTTTACATCCCAACAGCAGTTGGTCACCAGTGCGACCATTCCCAGCGGTACGTACCGATGGATGAAGCTGGAATTCCATCGCTTATCCAACGAGGAAGCCGATCGCTTTTACTCCAACCCTGCATTTGCGGATTTCATTCCGCCGGAACGGTACAGCGTCATCATTGACGGCAGAGTCTATAGCCGAGGGAATATCCAGCCCGACACATTCACCTATCGCAGCACCGTAACAGCCAACGTGCCGCTCAAGCTTGACCCACCAATGGAGGTCAACGAAAACACCATTCTGCGATTGGTGCTGCGTTTCGACCCTGCGGCAGTTTTTACTACCAGCGCTGGCATTGTCCTTCATCCGCTCGATCCGGATAACCGCAGCCTCATCGAAGGCAATATTCGTGTTGCCCTCAAAGCTCTCAAGCGGTAGCAGTCCCCTCTAATGCATACTGGGCAGGGCGCACTCGGAAAAGCGGTGCGCCTTGCTCATTTATACTCTTCGGTGGACATTGGGTATTGTTGTTCCCTACGGCTTTGGCTGGACAGGGGTAATAGTCGGCGGAGTGCTCTGTTTCTGCGCTGCTTGCCGCTGGCGACGGCGCTCGTTATAATCCACAGACTCACGGAAGCGGAAAGTGGAATCAATAATGCCCCGTGCACGGAGTGTATCGAGAGCAACACGGTAGCGCCCTATGTTCGGCAGTCCACGCCGAAGCTTCTGCGGTATTTGCGAAAGGGGTATCCACGGCTCCTCAACTGCCAATGGATCGGACGGCAGCTCGACTGGGAGTTCGCGATTCGAACGTAGGTCCAGCCACGGACCATAGCGTGGACGGCGGTAGTCGAACATATCCACAATGATCACAGGCGTTCCCCTCTCCAAGAACCGCCCGATAGAATCGCGGACGTTCCCCGGGCGCACCCACCGGTAGAGCCACTCGGCATCATCGAGAAATTGCCGCACGCACGCATGCGACACCGGCCGGCCTGGCATCTCGAACGCATGGAAAGCACATCCTGCATACTGATGGAAGTTGATCGTGTAGGGAAGTACCCACTCATCGTTGAGGGAGGAAACACGCAGCCGCTGTTTCCAATTGCAGAAGTATTTCCCCGGTAAGGTCGGTTTCCCTTTGCTTCCGCTATTACACGCCGCAAACCGTACCAACTCGCCGTGCTCGTAACAAGCATACGCTTGGTACTTGTTGCTCAAGACAATCAGCTTCGGAATATCCACTGCCTGTGGATAAAACTGTGGAAAAACCGAGTACGCCCGGAGATCGGTGACCACAAGACTGGGCACGACGACGGAATCACCGACACGGATAAAACGAAGTTCTTTCCGATTGAGGGTCGCCAGTACCTTTGCCGTATCGGGAAAACGTCCGACACCGAAGGCGCGAAAGAGGGAATCCTGCTGGCGCCGTGTCCGCAACACTATCGTACGGTATGCGATGGAGGGGAAGCGTTCGGCAAGTTCTCGCTGGCGCGCCATGAGCCATCCATTCCGCTCTGCACGACGACGCGCAGCAGTATCAACAGCCGACGATACGCCATGCACCTTCGGTGCGTCGTCGGCACAACTACCGAGCAGAATAACCCAAACAATCAGCAGTGGCATGGGGTCTGGTCCGTCAATAACCGTGCGCTGGATAGAGCTCCATTAGTGCAATCTACGGATACGCCGATACGTCAACGTACACTGCTTTCTGCCCTACGTATTCCGATGTCTCTTCGCACACTGCTCTTTGCGCACGCCGCCCCAGTCATCCGGATTGGGCGCCGGCGTCCGGTTACCCCCGACGACATGCTTCCATTCGATACTCGCCTGGAGCCGACCGAATCGGAGCGAATGCTTGCCGCTATTCCCACCGATTCGATTTGGCGGATGCTCTGGCACTGCTACTGGTCGGTGGGTACTCCCGCTCGTCGAACCCTGGCGATCGCCCTCGGCAGGCTCCCGCTCGTCCTTCTTAGCCCGCTGCTTTTGCGCTGGCTGCTGGAGCATTTTCAGAAACTCTCGCTGGACCCAACGCTGTTTTTCCCAACCCTGGCAATCGGTATTGGTGTGGCGCTGACGGTCGCGCTCGATGGCGTGGTTATCCAACATTACTACTACAACGCGCTCTGGACCTATGCCCGCATCAGTGGTGGATTGAACATGCGCATCTACCGTCACGCGCTCGGGCTGGACCGTGCCGCACTCCACCGCCGTCACACAGGCGACATTGTCAACCACATGGCAAGCGATACCGAAGGCGTCGCAGAGCTATCGTTCATTCTCCCCGAACTGAGCTCGAGCCTGATACTGCTTATCGGCAGTGTTGCGCTGCTGTGGTCATTGCTGGGTGCAGCAGCACTTGTCGCCATTGGTACCATGCTCCTGCTTGTGCCGCTCACACGCGCAGCAGCCCGACGCTTTACCACAACCGATGACGAGCTGTGGAAATGGCGCGACCAGCGAGTATCGCTGATATCACAGGTGCTCAGTGCGATTCGACTCATCAAGTACTTTGCCTGGGAACGCTCCATCGAGCGCGAACTCCAGCAGATTCGAACGCGCGAACTAAGCGCTGCAACCCGTTTGGTCCGAAACGAAGCCCTCAGTACGGTATTCTTCCTTGCCTCAACGACGATTGTTGCCTTCGTGGGCTTCGGTGCCTATGCACTGATGGGTGGGGCTCTCACGCCTGCAGTACTCTTCCCGACACTGCTGCTCTTGGGGCAATTGGAAGGTCCACTGGGCAACCTCCCCCACTTTATCAAGAACACCGCTCATGCCTACGTCGCAGCAGAGCGGTTAGCAGCATTTTTTCATCTGCCCCAGCATCGGCAGCCACTGTCCCTACCCGAGTCTGCCGATCCACCGTCGGTTGAGATCCGCCGCCTCACTGTCCGCTACGGCGACACGTGCGCGCTCAACGCTATCGAACTCGATATTCGAGCAGGCGAAGCGATAGCGCTGGTGGGAACAGTCGGCAGTGGAAAAACATCCCTGCTCCTTGCTCTGTTGGGCGAAGTGCCGTGGGAAGGTACGATCCTCTTCCGCTCCCATGATGGCACGCCCTGCCATCCACGCATCGCATACGTAGCGCAAGAACCATTCATCCTCAACGCCACGGTACGGGAGAACATTCTCTTTGGCAACCCCGACGCCCCGCTGGACGAGATCATCAACGATGCAGCACTTGCCGCAGACATTGCACAGTTCCCCGCAGGCATAGAAACCGAAATCGGCGAGCGTGGGGTCACCATCTCGGGTGGGCAGAAAATGCGCATTGCACTGGCACGCGCCGCCGCTGCTGAGCCATCGTTGGTCCTCCTGGATGACCCGCTGGCAGCGGTGGATACACGGACCGAAGAGCTGCTCATCGAACGATTGCTGTTTGGTCGCTGGGGCAACTGCACGCGCATTGTCGCCACCCATCGCTTGGAGCACTTGAACCGCTTCGATCGTATCGTCGTTCTCAATGGTTCCGGGAACATCGAGGCAGTGGGGACATACGCAGAGTTGCTGGAGCGTTCCGAGCGCTTCCGTACATTTGTCGCTGAGCATCGCTCGGCCCATACATCACCAGCACGACACCCCACTGCAACAACTGACGGGCACTCTGCACCGACACAGACCGCCGACGGCAAACTTGGTCAGGATGAAGATCGTGCTGTGGGGGTTGTCAAAGCAGAGCTCTTCTGGTACTACGTGCGCTTGTTCGGTGGGCAGAGGCCAGCAGCAACGGCAGCGATTTTGGGTGGGATGCTCCTGCTGGCAGTTGCCATCGTGGCCACGCCAATGCTGCAAAGCTTATGGTTAGCCTGGAATGCGGGACAGAGCAATTGGCTCACGGTTGTTGGCGGCTATGGTGCCCTTGGCATCGGGGTTCTTGCCGCGCACTATGCCGAACGGCGTCTGTGGATGGAGCGAGCCATTGTAGCAAGTCAGCGCATCCACGCGCGTATGCTTGGAGCAGTGCTCCGTGCGCCGCTGCGGCTCTTCGATACCACACCGAGCGGGCGCCTCCTCAACCGCTTCGCCCGCGACACCCAAGCCATTGACGATGAGCTGGCGTGGAACTTCGAAAGCACCATGCGTTCCTTTGCCTCTATGCTTGGCACACTCGTGCTGATCACCGTTACTGCTCCGCTTGTCCTGCTCATCGCCGCACCTGCACTGGTGGTGTACTATCGCATTCAGCGCGACTACCGCCGTGTTGCTCGAGAAGCAAAGCGCTTCGAAAGCATTGCTCGTTCACCGCGCTATGCGCTCTTCAAAGAAACGCTCCACGGTTTGCTCACCATTCGTGCGTTCGGCAAGCAAGGAATGTTCCTGGAGCGTTTCGCTGCCGCTATGCGCCACTACCTGCGCATGTACTGGAGCAACATCTTGATCAACCGCTGGTTTTCGGCACGGGCACCACTGGTCAGCAGCGCCATCGCACTGGTGACAGTCGTGGTGTTGGTGTTTGCTGCGGCCTCAGGAACAATTTCGGCGGGCGTTGCCGGGGTTGTGCTTACCTACACGATCACCTTTTGGGGAAATCTCAACTGGTGCGTTCGTGCTTTCAGCGAGGTAGAATCGCGCATGACTTCCCTGGAGCGTGTCCACGCGCTGGGGAGCGTCCAGCCCGAACCACAAACCACCTGCACTCCCATCCTTGCTGCTGGTGCGCCATGGATAGACACTATAGCTGAGAGCGGCGCTTCGATTGAGTTCGACCATGTCTGGGTGCGCTATGATCAGCACTTGCCGTGGGTTCTGCGCGACGTAAGCTTCCGCATCCCTGCTGGCGCTCACGTTGGCATCGTTGGCCGAACCGGGTCCGGGAAAACGACACTCTTCCAAACGCTGTTCCGATTTGTCGAACCCGAACGCGGTCGAATCCGTATCGGCGGCATCGAGCATTGCCGCATACCGCTGGAACGTCTGCGCACTGCGTTGAGTGTTGTTCCCCAAGACCCGGTGCTGCTGCTGGGAACGGTGCGTTCGAATCTCGACCGCTGGGAACGCTTCACCGATCAGCAGCTCTGGGAGGTGCTTGAGAAAGTAACGCTTGCCGACGTGGTTGCAGAGATGGGAGGGCTGGACGCACCAATTGGCGAACAAGGAGGCAATCTCAGCCAAGGGCAGCGCCAACTGCTCTGTTTAGGGCGCGCTCTCTTGGTGGGTGCACGCATCATCGTGCTCGACGAAGCAACAGCAAGCATTGATGTCCTCAGCGATGCCGCAATCCGTCGCACACTTGCCGAGCATTGCCACGGCATTACCGTTCTGACGATTGCGCATCGTCCGGGCTCGGTTGCCGATGCGGATTTGGTTATCGAGCTCGAGCGTGGGCAGGTTGCTCGCATCAGTTCGCCCACGGGAATCGCTACGCCTCCTGTGCCAGCACACGAAGCATCCGATACTCCTCCGCCGAGAGCGGCATCACCGACAGACGCGACTGTTTGAGCAATTGCATCGTGCGGAGAGCAGGTGTTGCTTTGATCTGCTCTAGGGAAACCGGACGACGCAGCCAATGCTCGAAGGCAAGATCAACGCATTCCCAGTCGGCAGTGTCGGCTGTTGGATCAGGATACGCTTCGCGCGCAACCGATGCTACCCCGACAACGGCACGCTCGGTGCCGCTGTGATAGACCACGACGCGGTCACCCTTTTGCATCTGCCGCAGGTAGTTTCGAGCTTGGTAGTTCCGAATCCCCGTCCAGGCAGTTGTTCCGTCCCGTTCCAGGTCCGCAAAGGAGTACTCGCCTGGATCGCTCTTGACCAGCCAGTAGTGCATCGCTATTGGGCTTGCAGTGCCTGGACGATCAATTCCTCGATACGAGCGTTTGGATCATCCGGCGGTTCGATCTTCCGATCGCTACTGCTTTTGAGCGTCAGGAAAAACGTCGGTAGTCGCCCGACCTGAAAGCGATTCATGTGGTGATGCTTTGTCGAAGCTGTCCGCATGGAAACGATCGTGATTCGCTCGGGCGCAAAGCCTGCCGCTTCCATGCACCGGACAAAGTGTGGGAAGTGTTTCTGCGTGCCGTTGCAGCCGCACGATGGATTGACAAACAGATAGCAGCTATCGACTGCATCCAGCCGCGACTGGATTTGCGCAATCAATGCAGGATCGGGTTGGTAGGAATCCTTCTCCTGCGTAAACCACGCATACCCTGGCTGTCGGGCAATTTGGGCAACGCTAAACTCATCGGCAACGTATTCGGTAGCCGTGTCGCTACAACCGATGATCCACGCAACGCACACCACCGCTGCAATCAATGCAGGCTTCATAGTTTTGCTCAAGATGGTTCGACGCGTCACAAATATCGCACATTCCACGGTACTATCCAAACGAACACTATGATTCGTGGTCGGTTGCTGAGCGGTTTTTTGCTCTTGATGTTTGCCGGGATGGCATTTGCTGGCTCACGACTTGCGCCACCAGAGGAACAACCGATCGTCTCACCGCTGGTGTTCATCGCTGCAGTCCTTGGCGGGTTGGTGCAGTTTGGCTCGGCAGTGCTGTCGGTGACAACGGTCTCAAGCATTAACCACCGCCAGCTGGGGCTTGCGCTCAATGGGATCCTCTTTGCGATAGTTGCATATCCGCTTGGCTCCACACTGATCGCCATCACGGGCGGCGTCTTCACCATCGGTGCTGCGATCACAGTCGGTGTTGCGCTCGTGCTGGGTGGAGCGGTCATTGCAACGCTTCGATCGCACCGCACCAGCTAACATCTTCGTGTGGTTCGAGAAACACCGATGCTGCCTCTTCGCTAAGTTTGTAGCGAGTTGTGCTTTCGCTTTCCCCTGCCGATGCTTCAAGGCATAGTGTGCTCGATCTGTCTTGCATCCTGGGTGTTGGGCATGGTGACAACAAGTACCTCCGCCCAGCATACCCCGGTCTGTGGACTACCCCCACAGGTGCATTCTGCTATTGAACGACGTCCGTACGACGTCCTGCGCTACGACCTGCTCTTGGACTGGCGCACGCCACTGGCTGATTCAAGCCAGGATGCGCGCCCTTACTGGGGACGGCAAACAATAACGCTCCGTGCGGAGGCTGATCAACTCAGCACTATTGAGCTTGATGCCGATCGTGCGCTGGCAATCGAGACTGTTCGCTTCCGGCGAACACCGTCGGCCCAGTGGCAACAGGCAACATTTTCTCGTCCCGACAGCGACGTGCTCGCCGTAACGCTCGACCCGCCGCTGAGCAGCGGTGATACAGTCGCGCTGCAGATTGACTACCGCAATATGTCGCAGTTTTCGCGCCCACAGGATCTTTACGGCGGTTACAACCGCTATTGGCGTGATCCAGCAACCGATACGCTCTTGCCGGCTCCACTTGCGTACACGATGAGTCAACCTAATAATGCCCGTCGGTGGATGCCGTGTAACGACCGCCCCTACGATAAAGCGCTTGCAACAATCACCATCGCCGTACCGCCCGGATTTACCGCGCTCTCCAATGGAACGCCTGAACAAACCGTGCTCGACGGCGACACCGTTAGCGCCCTGCGCTACCAGAGCAGTGAACCGATTGCCAGCTACCTGATGGTTGCCATTGCATCACGCTTTGCCACGCTCGAACGGCTCTACGCTTCACAGGATTCGCTGCGACACATTCCGCTTCGGCTCTATCTGTGGCAGACCGACTCGGTAGCCTACGCGGACAATGCCCGCTGGATGCTCGATGCAACCGCAGCAATGATGGGCGTCTTCGAACGGACACTGACGCCCTATCCATTTTCAAGTTATGGACAAGCACTGCTCTATCCCTACTTCAAAGGTGCGATGGAGCATCAAACCATGACCACGTTGTACCGCGATGCATTGGTGCAGCGCTGGGAGAACGTCGTTGCCCATGAGTTAGCGCACCAGTGGCTGGGGGACTTGGTAACCTGCGCAACGTGGAATGATCTGTGGCTCAACGAAGGCGGTGCAACCTATGGCGAACGGCTCTGGATCGAGTTTGCCTATGGTCCCGACAATGCCCGACGGTACTTTGCCCAACGACGCGACCGCGACTATTTCCGCAGCGACGGCGGGCGCTCCCAACCACCCGTCTATAACACCAGTGGAACAAACATTTTCAATACTGGCACCACCTACGTCAAGGGTGGCTGGATTTATCACATGATGCGCACAATGCTTGGCGATAGCACATTCTTTGCGCTGGTGCGGGAATACCTTCGTCACTTTGCCCACCGATCGCTCGAAACCGAGGATCTGCGCACATTCTGCGAACAATTTGTGCCACAGCCACCGGTCCCATGGCGGACGTTTTTCGATCAATGGGTCTATGCTGTGGGTCATCCGATTCTGCATGCGGATCTCCTTTCCATCGAGGAAACTGCTCGGGGCTATCACGTCCGCGTTCGGATCGCGCAAGTGCAGGATAGTTCAGCATTCCTTCCCGTCTATGTCGTGCCGTTGCAGCTTCGGCTGCGGGAGTATTGGTCCGGTGGAGCCTATGATACGACGGTGCTGCTTTCTCAGCGCGAGCACGTTGTAACGCTTGAAGTGCCGTTTTTGCCGCGCACGCTCGAACTCGACCCGGACGATGCAATTCTCTGCCAGAAGGATACTGCCGCCCTCGTGTTGAATGTCCAGGAAGCACAACAACCGGCTATTGCGGTGCTGCCAAACCCAATCGAGCGCGGACAGGACGTAACGGTGTGGATCGGCACCAACGATGCTCTGCGCGTACTCCGACTTTGGCAAAGCGATGGACGACTAGTGGCAGAGGTTCATGCCAACGGTGGGCTGGTCCATCTCCCAACAGCAGAGCTGGCAGCGGGTGTATATGTGCTCGAAATTGAGCACGGCGTGCATCGGTACCATCAAACCATTGTTGTCGTGCCTTAGCATGCGTGCACTCTCGGATCGTGTTCTCCGGGCATCGGAGTCGCAGACGTTGGCGATCGCTGCACGGGCAAAACAGTTATCCCGTGCCGGTTATCCTGTCATCTCCCTGGCAGTCGGAGAGCCAGACTTTCCCACCCCACCATGCGTCCAGGCTGCTGCAATTGCCGCAATCACCGAAGGCAGAACCCGGTACACCGAATCCTCGGGTATTCCGGAGCTGCGCCGTGCAGTTGCAGAAAAGTTCCGCCGCGAGAATTGCCTCCCCTATGCCGACGAAGATACCGTGCTCATCTCCTGCGGTGCAAAGCACAGCATCATGAACGCACTCCATGCAATCTGCAACAGGGGCGACCGCGTGATAATCGTTGCGCCGTACTGGGTGAGCTATCCAGCGATGGTGGTGCTGGCTGGAGCAGAGCCGGTCATCCTAGAAACAACGCCAGCATCGGGCTTCAAGCTCCAACCCGAGCAACTGCGAGCTGCACTCGATAGCCGTACTGCGTGCGTGATTTTGAACTCGCCCTGCAACCCAACGGGCGTTATGTACACTCGGCACGAGCTGGAAGCATTAGCAGCGGTGCTTGCCGACCACGACTGCTACATCATCAGCGACGAGATATACGAACAGCTCAGCTACACCTGCGAGCACATCAGCATTGGATCGTTCGATGCAATCGCTGACCGTACCATCACGGTCAACGGTTGTTCGAAAGCCTATGCAATGACCGGCTGGCGAATTGGCTTCATGACCGGTCCGTGTCCGCTCATCGCGCAAGCTGCGAAAGTCCAGAGCCAGGACACATCGAATCCGACCTCGATAGCGCAGTACGCTGCACTGGCAGCGCTTGAGCATGCAGCTGCCGACGTCGCCCACATGCGCACGTGTTTTGCCGAGCGTCGCCGGCTGCTGTTGGAGTTGTTAGCATCCGTACCACAGGTTCAGGCCCACCCACCTGACGGCGCGTTCTACGTCTGGCTTGACGTTCGCTCGCTGCTGCAAGGCCGCATGAGTTCGCACCAACTGGCGACCGCGCTGCTCGAGCAGGAGTTTGTTGCTAGTGTTCCCGGCGAAGCATTCGGAATGCCTGGTTATCTGCGACTCTCGTTTGCAACAAGCGAGGAAGCGCTCCAGGCTGCAGTCGAGCGCTTTGCCGCGTATGTCCAACGCATTGCAGCAGAATGAAGGAGGCACCGACACCTGCGCCATTGATGTACCAGTTTTCCTGCCTATCCAGCCCGCCGCAAGCGTAAACTGTTGGTCACGACCGACACCGAACTTGCTGCCATCGCAGCGCTGGCAAGCATTGGATGGAGCATGATTCCTGCGACCGGATAGAGCACCCCCGCTGCAATGGGGATGAGCACAAGGTTGTAGATGAACGCCCACCCGAGATTTTGAGCGATGATGCGCTTCAACGATCGAGAGAGCGCATACAACGAAAGCAGCGGTTGCAACCGTTCGCCGACAAGCGTAACATCGGCCGCATGAATGGCAACATCACTGCCTGTTCCGATCGCAATACTGGCATCGGCTGCAGCAAGAGCTTGTGCGTCATTGATACCATCGCCAACCATGACGACTGCTCCCTGTTTTTCCCGGCGGAGACGCTCGACGTATTCCTGCTTTTGATTCGGCAGGAGTGGAGCAGCAACATGCTCGATACCTAACTCTGCCGCTACCTGCGCTGCGACAGCGGCACGGTCCCCACTGACAAGGTGAAGGATCATCCCCTCAGCGCGGAGCGCAGCGACAACCTCTGCTGCATCATCACGAATGCTGTCGTTCAACCATACCCCAAGCACGACGCTGCCATCAACAGCAAGGAACACTTCAGTGGCGACCACGCCAGGAGCATCGGGAATGGCGATCCCCTCTTCGGCAAGATAGTCACGGTTGCCGACAAGGACAGTGTGCGTATCGTTCCAGGCACGGAAGCCGCGACCCCGAACCTGTTCGAACTGGAATTCTCCGGACGGCTCCACAGCAAGCCAGTCCGCAATGGCTCGGGAAAGAGGATGGGTATTCTGTTCGAGTGCTGCTCGGAGCAACGGTGCAAGCATACGCTGCTCGGCTGCTGAGATAAACCATCGGGCATCCTTGACGCGGGGCGCACCAATGGTGAGTGTGCCCGTTTTATCGAACACTACATGCCGCATCCGCGCGATGGCATCCAGCGCACGCGCATTCCGCACGAGCATTCCCAGGTGGGCAGCACGCCCAAGCGCAACAGCAACAGCCGTTGGCGTTGCTAACCCCAGTGCGCACGGACACGCAACTATCAACACCGACACCATCGCCAAGACGCCATTGCTCACGGCAGAAGGAACCAGGAGCACCCACACGCTCAACGCAACAAGTGCAATTCCGATGACAATGGGTACAAAAATGCCAGCGACACGATCGGCGAGTTCTTGAGATGGAGTCTTGCTCGATTGTGCCTGCTCGACAGCGCGTATCATACTGCCCAAGAAGGTTCCATGCCCAACTGCTCGCGCTTCGACCGTCAACGTCCCATCGCCATTGAGTGTGCCTGCATAGACACGATCCCCCGGTCGTTTGACCACGGGAAGCGACTCTCCTGTGAGCAATTGCTCATCTGCCCAGGATTCTCCCTCCACCACAAAGCCATCAACGGGAATTCGTTCACCTGGCAGGACACGTAAATAATCACCGCGCTGGACATGGGAAAGTGGAACGTCTTGGACATCCCCATTGCTCCGGCGATGGACGCTCTGTGGCTGGAGTGCAACAAGTGCCGTCAGCGCAGCATTCGTTTTGAGTCGGGCTGCGTGCTCAAGGTATTTGCCCAGCAGAATAAACGTGATGATGGTTGCAGCCGATTCGAAGTACAGGTGTGGTTCTATGCCACTCGCGCGAAGAAACGACGGGGCAAGCAGCGCAAGCATGCTCCAGCTCCAAGCGATACCGGTGCTCAATGCAACCAGGGTATCCATTGCCAATGCACGCGCCCGAAGCTGCGACCATGCTCGAACAAAAAACGTACGGCCGAACACACCAAGAACGAGCGTTGTCAGCAGTGCACTGAGTGCCACCGCCCATGGCTCTGTGTGCCAAGGCCCCATCGCTAGAGCAACCGTCGGGACGGTTCCGATAGCCGCACCGATTGTGTTCCGCTTCAGTTCGGCCAAAGCGCGACGTTCTCGCGCTGTCGCTTCTGCCAATGCTGTCGTTGGCTGGTCGGCATAGATCAAGTCATAGCCGAAGTCTCGCAGCGTTGCAGCGATGTCCGCGGGTTGCACCACAAGCGGATCGTATTCGAGCGTGACGGTTGCGCTGGCAACGTTGACGTCAGCACGTCGAACGCCCTCGACCGAACGCGATAGCGACTCGATCGAGCGTGCGCAGGCAGCACACGTTATGCCGATAACGGGGAACGTCTCGACTATAGTTGGGGCCTGCGCGACCTCTGTTTGGGATGTGCTCTGCATCATGTGCTGACCATCTCGTAGCCAACCCGCTCGACTGCAAATAGCTGATTCATCATTTTGTGAAACGTTTTCCCTTACGTGTGGAATAACACCTGTAGAAGCCGTGCTCACTGCGGAGTGGAGTTCCGAAGGCTGCCGATGCCGGCGATAGATTCCCGCAGTTGCTATTGGTAGGAGTTGATTGAAAAATCAAGTGTTTCATTTTGTCACACCTAAAAAAACGTGCATTGATTGCAACAATCACGGTACTCAATGACATCAGCATGGCGCCGACGGCCGGCCCCAGCAGCAGGCCCAGCTTGTAGAGTACACCGGCGGCCAGCGGGATGGCGACGATGTTGTAGCCGGCCGCCCACCAGAGATTTTGGACCATTTTGCGATAGGTGGCACGGCTCAGGCGCAGGATCGACACCACGTCGCGCGGGTCGTTGCGCACGAGCACGATGTCGGCCGTCTCGATGGCCACGTCGGTGCCGGCGCCGATGGCGATGCCCACATCGGCCTGTGCCAGCGCCGGGGCGTCGTTGATGCCGTCGCCCACCATGGCCACGCGCAGCCCGCGCTGCTGCACTTCCTTGACCTTAGCCGCTTTCTGATCAGGAAGCACTTCAGCGAAATAGTCGTCCAGGCCAATTTCGCGAGCGACCCAGGCCGCCACGCGGCGGTTGTCGCCGGTGAGCATCATCACCTGCAGGCCCATTGCTTTGAGATGCCGCACGGCTTCCTTCGATTCGGGACGGATCACGTCGGCCAGGGCGATCGCGCCGGCTACCCGGCCATCGCGCACGACAAACACCACCGTTTTGCCCTGTTCGGCCAGTCGGTCTATGCGTTCGTCCCGCGCCTCCAGTCCGTGCTCGCGCAGGTAGCCCGGACTGACCACGCGGACCTCCTCGCCATTGACGCGGGCCCGGGCTCCTTTGCCCGGGATGGCTTCGAAATCCTCGGCGGCCGGGGGATGCGCCACCGCCTCGACGATGCCCCGGGCAATCGGGTGCTCGGAATGCTGCTCGACGGCCGCTGCCAGCTTTAGCAGTTCCTCTTCAGAGAGCCCGTCCTGAAAAACCAGCGTGTCGGTCACACCGAAGCGCCCTTCGGTGAGCGTGCCCGTCTTGTCGAAGATCACCGCCTGCAGATTGCGCGCGTTTTCAAAGGCCGTGCGGTCACGGATCAGCAGCCCGTGCTGTGCGGACAGGGCGGTCGAGACGGCCACCACGAGCGGCACGGCCAGCCCCAGGGCATGCGGGCAGGCGATCACCATGACGGTCACCATGCGCTCCAGCGCAAAGTCGAACGGCTGGCCCATGACCAGCGTCCAGACCGCCAGCGTCAGCGCGCCGCCTCCCAGTGCCATGACGGTAAGCAAGCGGGCGGCCCGGTTGGCCAGGTCCTGCGTGCGGGACTTTGTCTCCTGCGCCTGCCGGACCAGCTCGATGACCTGCGACAGGTAGCTTTCGGTGCCGGTTTTCTGCACCTCTACGGTGAGCGACCCTTCGCCGTTGATGGCGCCGCCAATCACCGTGTCGCCGACCTTTTTCTCGACCGGTGCCGATTCGCCGGTGAGCAGCGCCTCGTTGACCGTGGTATGGCCTTCGACGATCACGCCATCGGCCGGAATTTTCTCGCCGGGGCGGACCAGCACGCGGTCGCCCGGCTGAAGCTGATCGAGCGGCACATCCTGGATCGAGCCATCCGGCATCACCCTGTGGGCCTCGGTCGGCATCAGGCGGGCCAGCTCTTCCAGCGCCCGCGATGCCCCCAGCACCGAACGCATCTCGATCCAGTGCCCCAGCAGCATCACATCGATCAGCGTGGCCAGCTCCCAGAAAAAGATTTTTCCGGCCAGTCCGAAAACAACCGCGCTCGAGTAGAGATAGGCCACGCTGATGGCGATGGCGATCAGTGTCATCATGCCGGGATTTCGCTGGCGCAGCTCCTCGGCAATGCCTTTCAGGAACGGCCAGCCTCCGTAGAAGAACACGGCGGACGACAGCGCCCAGAGCACCCACAGATCTCCCGGAAAGCGCAGCGCTTCGCCCAGCCCCAGAAAAGCCTGGATCATGGGCGAAAGCGCCAGAATCGGCACCGTCAGCGCCAGCGAAATCCAGAAGCGCCGCCGGAAATCCTCCACCATGTGCGCATGATGCGCGTGGTGATCGTGTTTGTGCGTGGAATGCTTATGGTGGTGTGAATGCGTCTGATGGAATTGCTGGCGTGTCATGGCGTTCTCGGCTTATTGGACGGGTTGCATGCTCTGCATCATGTGCTGACCATCTCGTAGCCAACCCGCTCGACTGCCTGGCGGAGCAGCTCGGGACTTGCTTTGCTGGGATCATAGGTAATGGTGACAGTCCCTTGCGCATCCAATTTCGCATGAACCTGCTTGACACCATCTACTCGAGCAAGTGCTCGCTCGACGGTCGCCACACAGTTTTCGCAGTGCATACCTCGAACCTGAAAGCGCTCTTGCACGTGTTCTGCCATTGGAAAACTGTCATGGATGTGAAACATCTGATTACGCTGCGAAACTATAACACGGTATTCTGCAACGCTGTACACAATTGCGAGGGGCAGGTACATGATTTTGCAAGACATCTGCCACCGCACGTGGAAGAGCGCTGTAGAAACGATCATGGTGTCGGCACCTGGCGTACCCGCAGCGAAGACCGGAAGCAGAATCCAGGGCTGGCGTTTGTTCCAGGCGTACTTGGATACTGGCACCAGACCAGGTGGTTATGTCCGCGTTGCCAATACATCAAGCAGCATGGTATAACCACCACAAACGGGGATACGCTGCTATCTTTGCCCTGTAATGTTTGACTGTTGTAGTGGTGTGCGTGGAAACACTTGTCCTCGATGGCAATTCACTGACACTTACCGACGTTGTTCGTGCTGCACAGGGTCAGGTTCAGCTCGAGCTGTCGCCAGATGCACGAGAACGAATGGCAGCCACACGACATTTGGTTGAGACGTGGGTCCACCAGGGAACGGTTGTTTACGGCGTCACAACAGGCTTTGGTGAGCTTGCAAGCGTAACGATTTCAGCCGAGGATGTTGCCACGTTACAAGAGAACTTGATCATCTCCCATAGCGCTGGCGCGGGGGACTACCTATCGCCGGATATTGTGCGCGCGATGATGCTCCTGCGTATCAACGCGCTGGCGAAAGGATACTCCGGAGTCCGACTGGAGTTAGTCGAGCGCTTGATCGAGCTGTTCAATACAGGCATAGTTCCAGCGGTTCCCGAACAAGGGTCGGTGGGATCGAGCGGCGATTTAGTGCAGCTTGCGCACATTGCGCTTGCACTCATTGGGAAGGGATGGTGTCTGACTTCGCGAGGCATTGAACCAAGTGCCTATGTTTTGGCAATGCATGGATTGCGGCCAATGTCGTTAGAAGCGAAAGAAGGGTTGGCACTCATCAACGGCACACAGTATCAATGCGCTATTGGTGCACTCGCACTGGCACAGGCACTCGAATTGACCGACGTGGCCGATATTGCTGGTGCATTCTCAGCAGACGTTCTGCGCAGCACCGATCGTGCCTTCGATGAGCGCATCCACCGAGTTCGTGGTATGCGTGGTCAGCAGATCGTGGCTGCCCACCTCCGCGCATTGATGGCGGGCAGCCAGATTCGCGAATCTCACCGTACCGGTGACCCTCGCGTTCAGGATGCGTACTCGATCCGGTGCATGCCACAGGTGCATGGAGCAAGCCGCGATGCGCTCGACTATGTCCGCGCAATTATCGAAGCTGAATTGAATGCAGCCAATGACAATCCACTCATTTTTCCTGATGGCGACTATCTCGAGGGCGGGAATTTTCATGGTCAACCGCTGGCCATAGCTCTGGATACTCTGGCCATTGCTATTGCCGAGCTTGCCAACATCAGCGAGCGGCGCATCGAGAGAATGGTCAATGGTGCACTCAGCAACGGGCTGCCGAAATTTCTCGCAACGAACCCTGGACTCGAAAGCGGAATGATGATCGCTCAGTACACTGCGGCATCGTTAGTGAGCGAGGACAAGGTGCTCGCGCATCCAGCAAGCGTGGATTCGATCCCGACCAGCGCCAACCAAGAGGACCACAACTCGATGGGGAGTGTCGCTGCATGGAAAGCACGCCGTATCGTCAGCAATACCACCACCGTGCTTGCGATCGAGCTGCTCTGTGCAGCGCGAGCACTTGATTTTCTGCGGCCGCTGCGGACGTCAGAACCACTCGAACGGGTACACGCGGCAATACGGGAAGTTGTTCCAGATCGTGGGGGGGAGCGGGTTCTTTACCGCGATATTCAAGCTGTACGCCTCCTAATCGAGAAAGGGGCTGTTACTGCACTGGGCAGGAATGGATGGAGCAGTATGCAGAGTGAGGTCAACTCTTGATTGGTGTGTTGCTGCTTTATTTTGCTCTTAAAGCAACGGAAGATTACGTTGCCATATTCAGTTCAAACCTAACTGTTGACCATTATGCAGAAATACTACTTCACGCCGAGCGAGGAAATCGAGATTGTCGAATGCACCGAATACCCGCAACTGGTCGGCATCACAATCAATCTCAGCGGGATTGTGACTGATGACACCGGCAAATACACGGTCTTCGTCCCCACACCATAACAATAGTTCGCGAGTCTGGAGGGGAGAGGCGTCTCTCCGCTCCATTTTTTGGATTGTGTGCTTGGATAGTGGCCTACAAGCTCAACGGCAGCGTCCGAAAGTAAGGCGGGGGGAGAAAAAAGCATGTGGGCTACCGCTTCAGCGATAGCCCACACTTGACAGAGGGGCTTGGCAACGACCTACTCTCCCACACGGTTGCCCGTGCAGTACCATCGGCCCTGCGGGGCTTAACTTCTCTGTTCGGAATGGGAAGAGGTGTTTCCCCCGCGGTATAGTCACCAAGCACAGGTTCTGATAGTTTTGTTGTGGCGATAGAGCGCGATGAACCAACCTGTAGAAAGGCGGAAATAAAAGCAGTGGTAAGCCCTCGGACGATTAGTACGCCTCCGCTGAGCACGTCGCCGTGCGTACACGTGGCGCCTATCAACCAGGTAATCTTCCTGGGTCCTTACTGGCTTGTGCCATGGGATACCTCATCTTGGGGCAGGTTTCGCGCTTGAGATGCTTTCAGCGCTTATCCTTTCTGGACATGGCTACCCTGCGCTGCCGCTGGCGCGACAACAGGTACACCGTCGGTCCAGTCACTCCGGTCCTCTCGTACTAAGAGCGAGACCCCGCAAGTATCCTACGCCCGCACAGGATAGGGACCGACCTGTCTCACGACGGTCTGAACCCAGTTCACGTACCGCTTTAATTGGCGAACAGCCAAACCCTTGGGACCTTCTCCAGCCCCAGGATGCGATGAACCGACATCGAGGTGCCAAACCTTGCCGTCGATGTGGACTCTTGGGCAAGATCAGCCTGTTATCCCTGGCGTACCTTTTATCCTTTGAGCGACGGCCCTTCCACGCGGAACCGCCGGATCACTAAGGCCTGCTTTCGCACCTGTTCGGCATGTCTGCCTCACAGTCAAGCACCCTTGTGCCTTTGCACTCTACGCACGATTACCGACCGTGCTGAGGGTACCTTTGCGAGCCTCCGTTACCATTTAGGAGGCGACCGCCCCAGTCAAACTACCCACCTACCACTGTCCCCGCGGATCCACTCCGCCGGGTTAGAATCCAGCTGCAACAAGGGTGGTATTTCACCGTCGGCTCTGCGGGACCCGCAAGCCCCGCTTCGTCGCCTCCCACCTATCCTACGCATGTTGCAGTCAGACCCAATAGTAGGCTGTAGTAAAGGTGCACAGGGTCTTTCCGTCCATGTGCGGGAAACCGGCGTCTTCACCGGTACCACAAGTTCGCCGAGCCCGTGGCCGAGACAGTGCCCAAGTCGTTACACCATTCGTGCAGGTCGGAACTTACCCGACAAGGAATTTCGCTACCTTAGGACCGTTATAGTTACGGCCGCCGTTTACCGGGGCTTCAGTTCGGAGCTTCGCCTTTCGGCTGACCCCTCCCTTTAACCTTCCGGCACCGGGCAGGTGTCACACCCTATACGTCCTCTTGACGAGTTCGCAGAGTGCTGTGTTTTTGATAAACAGTCGCTTGGGCCCTTTCACTGCGGCTCCCTCGCGGGAGCGCCCCTTCTCCCGAAGTTACGGGGCTAATTTGCCGAGTTCCTTAGCCACGGCTCACACGCGCGCCTGAGTATACTCAACCCGTCTACCTGTGTCGGTTTGCGGTACGGTCACCGCGGCGATCCACACGGCTGTTTCTCGGCAGCATGCTACGCCGATCGGAGATTGCCAGGAGCTCCGACCGACCTGGCGTCTGCGTCACCGTGCTTAACGCCTTTGGTGGTGCAGGAATATTGCAAGTCGCCTGCTTCCCATCGGTTACGCCGTTTGGCCTGGCCTTAGGGGCCGACTAACCCTGAGACGACGAACGTAGCTCAGGAAACCTTAGACTTTCGGCGCGAAGGATTCTCACCTTCGTTGTCGCTACTTATGCCAACATTTGCTCTTCTGCACGCTCCAGCACACCTCGCGATGCACCTTCGACGCAGTGCAGAATGCTCCCCTACCACTCCGCCCCGAGGGGCAGAGTCCGCAGCTTCGGTGGAACGCTTGCAGTCCCGAGAATTGTCGGCGCTTCGCCGCTCGACCAGTGAGCTATTACGCACTCTTTGAATGATAGCTGCTTCTAAGCTAACATCCTGGCTGTCTGGGCAGCGAAACATCCTTTCTCTGTTAGCGTTCACTTGGGGACCTTAGCTGGCGGTCTGGGTTGTTTCCCTCTCGGCGACGAAGCTTATCCCTCGCCGCCTCACTCCCGTGCGTTGTATGGCCGGAATTTGCAGTTTATCTGGGGTCGGTACCGTTGTGACAGCCCTAGCCCAATCAGAGCCCTACCTCCGGCATACCTACACGAGGCTGTTCCTAAAAACATTTCGGGGAGTACGAGCTATTACCGAGTTTGATTGGCCTTTCACCCCTACCCACAGCTCATCCGAGCGGTTTTCAACCCACACCGGTTCGGGCCTCCATGTGGTGTTACCCACACTTCACCCTGGCCATGGGTAGATCACCCGGTTTCGCGTTTGCCGCCCCATACTGTGGCGCCCATTTCAGACTCGCTTT